>NZ_JAVDWH010000001.1:0-1409120 GCF_031457275.1 Aeromicrobium panaciterrae | reverse complement strand
AATGAACGCAGTAGCCGGTCTTCTTGTCGAGGAACTGGGCGATCACGTCCACGCCATTGCCGTCGTACCCGTCAGCGACCGGTGCCGACTCGGAGTAGCGGAAGCTGCCGTTGCGCAGGTAGCGCTGCAACGCCAAGGCCCGGTCGTAGTCGTTCCCCGCATCCGCGGTGACCTCGCGCGCTGTCGCACCAATGATCGTGGGCATGTTGGACGGCAACGTGAGGTACGGCTCGAGCGAAGGCCTGGACCTCGACGCCAGCGCGCGCATCTGGTCAGCAGTTGGGGCGATCTTGATGCTGTTGACGGTGTAGGTCTGACCGCGGGTGTCGCTGCGGGTCGATCGGATCGTCAGTCCCATACGTTCGAATTGCCAGGGGCCCTTGAGTCCCGAGATGCCCAGAGCCGGATAGGGCGCCGGCACCAACGAGCTGCGGAGGTTCTTGATCGAGATGGTCGTCAGCGTGTCGGTCGTCTTGATGTCGGGATCGAGCCCGATCTGGCCCTCGAACCGGTCACCAGCGACCGACTCCCCCGGGTGCCAGGTCTTGCCCGAGAAGTCTCGCAGCGTCGAGACCTTCAGGTAGGGCGCTGACTTGGCGTTTGTCGTATAGGTCAGTGCGAGCGTCGTGCTGTTGCGGCGAAGGTTCTGACCCAACTCGAGCATGGGGTTGATACCGCGCCCGAACACCGGAGTTGGAGCTTTGCCCCACGAGGTGGCGACTGCTCGAATGTCGGGCAACAGCGGCGGAATCAGCGCGCTCACCATCAGGGCCAGGATCGCGACGATCAGGGCCGGTGAGCGCCCACGCCACCCTCGATCCGTACGTTCGCGGGTGCGCGACCTGAGCAGGAACAGCCACAGGGTGGCCACAACGATGAAGATCCACACCGCGGGCGTATCACCGGCAGTGATGGCTGGTGCGACAAAGACCGCCACCAGCATCACGCCGACGAACTGTGCGGCTCGTGCGCGCTCCAGTAGCCAGTCGCCCAAGATCGCGAGGAGACCGAATGCTCCCGCGATCACCAAGACGATCGGCTTGGCCGCGGCGACGGGTGCGGCCTCCTCGACCATGATGTCCTGCGCACGACCGAGCATGCGGCCCAGCTCGGCGAGGCTGCTGGGCGTCGGGATGATGCCCAGCATCGTCTCCGGCACGAAGATCCAGGCGAGCACCAATAGCTCGACGACCATGGCGATTGGCCAGACCCTTCGTACTCCCACCGATCGCAGCACGGCGCAGGTGACACCGGTCAAGATCGCCACGAGGATCGCCGACACGTACCAGGAGCGTCCATCGATGACGGTGGTGAAGCCGGAGAGAAGCGCCGCCAAGGCGGCGGCGAGCAGAGCGTGATCGGACCACACGGCGCGTGCGCTGCGCCGCGTCGTCTGGCGAGCGGCCGGTCTAAGCACGGATGACCCCGTCGAACAGCGACCACATCTGGTTCAGGTCGTCGTTGGGCCGATAGGTGACGACCTTCCAGCGCGCGTCATCGAGCACATCGAGCGCCGCGGCGGACGTACCGGCGGCGACGAAGGCGTGCACGTCGCGCGCTCCCCCGACGGCGTGCACCCAGTGCTCGGCGCGCGGTATGTCGATGCGGCCAAGAATCGCGAAGGCAGCACGCTCGGGCTTCATGTGGCGATCGTGATCGTTCTCGTCCGGCTCGAGTACGGCGAGATCGACCATCGCGTCCTCGACGGAGTCCTGGCCGTCGGCGATCTCGTATTCGATCGCGGGGCTGCTGGTCTGGAACGCCACCACGTAGCCCGTACGCGCAAGGTGATGAACGATCGACGCAGCGGCGACGATCCCCCACTCGAACGTCGGCGAGTGCTCCCACAGGCCCTTGCCGTCCCGAGCCGTGCCCTGCGAACGCGGGTCGCAGTCGAGGAACACCCCTGCTCGCGGGTTGATCTGCTGCTCCTCCTGCCGCACCATCAACTCACCCCGATGGGCGGTCGCCTTCCAGTGCAGACGCTTCATGGCGTCACCCGGCAGGTAGGCGCGGGCGATGATGTCGTCGTCGCCGACGCCGACATGTTGCGGAGCGGGACGAGTCGCTCCGGCATCACTCTCACCGCGTGGAGCCAACGGCTGCAGATCAATCCGCCGCGGGAGAACAATCAAGGGTTCGGGCGATCCGAACGAATGCCGCCGAAACACCAGGCCGAACGGATCGAGCACCTGCACGCGCAGAGGGCCGATCGAGTGGCGGCCGCGTCGCAGGCCCTGTAATCCGTACGAAAACGAGACCCGCGAGTCCTCCTGACGGCTTCCTCCCAGCGCCGGGAGAACCCCCGCCGAGTCGCCGGAGATCCCCGCGGGCAGTTCGTCCTGCCATTCGGCTTCCAGGCACGGGATCATCGACAGATTCGTGACTCGTACGGTCGCCTTGGCCGTGTTGCCAGGCGCCACGACCTGCGGTGAGAACGATCGCTCAATACGTACGTTCGAGTGGCCGCCGAACACGAAGATCGTCGAGAACAGGACGAGACCGGCCAGCAGAACCGTGACGTACAGCAGCGCAGGCAGCGACAGGACCGGTGCGGCGACAAAGCAGACCAACGCGGCGATCAGGAAGCCGATGCCCCGCGGGGTGAGAACGACAGAGCGCGCCGGCCTCACGACGGCTGGACGGCTCCGGCGGGCACTGGCGTCTCCGCCACAATGCGCTCCATGACGTCCGCGGTATCCGCAACACCGCGCATCGGGATGAGTCGGTGCGGGAGCACCACAGGGATCAGCACATCAATGTCGTCTGGAAGTACGAAGTCGCGACCCTGCACTGCGGCCCTGGCCTTGGCCGCGCGCACCAACTGGAGGGTGGCTCGCGGGCTGGCCCCGAGCCGGAGCTCAGCGTCATCGCGGGTGGCTTGAGCGATGTCGACGGCGTACTGCTCGACCGCGGGCGACACGTAGATCGCGCGGGCGGCGGCGATCATGCTCTGCACGTCCTCGATCGATGCGACCGCGTCGAGCTGGTCGAACGGGTTGCTGGTGTCGCGGCCCTGCACCATCTCGAGTTCGGCGGCCGGCGACGGGTAGCCCATCGAGATGCGTGCCATGAAGCGGTCGCGCTGAGCCTCGGGCAACGCGTACGTGCCCTCCATCTCGAAGGGGTTCTGCGTGGCGACGACCGTGAAGGGGCTGCCCAGCTCGTACGTGGTGCCGTCGACCGTGACCTGGCGTTCTTCCATGGCCTCGAGCAGCGCGGACTGGGTCTTGGGCGAGGCACGGTTGATCTCGTCGCCGATGACGATGTTGGCGAACACTGCTCCGGGCTTGAACTCAAACTCACGGTCAGCCTGGTTGTAGACCGAGACGCCAGTGATGTCGGAAGGCAGCAGATCCGGAGTGAACTGGATGCGGCGAACCGAGCAGCTGACTGAGCGAGCGAGCGCCTTGGCGAGCACGGTTTTGCCGACGCCCGGAACGTCTTCGATCAGCAGGTGGCCTTCGGCCAGGAACACAACAAGTGCGGCTTCAGCCGCTTCTGGTTTGCCGTCGATGACCTTCTCGATGTTGGCGAGGATGGCTCGAGCGGCTGTCTCAAACTCCATACGTGATGGTAGTCACACTGGGTCAAACACGCACCAAACGCGCGCCCAACACCTCTACCTCTCGAAGCGGCTGGGCACCGGGAAGTACGACTCGAGGAACTCCCTGAGTTCCTCGGCGGTGACTTCCTGCTCGCCCACACTCGTGGCGTTGGCACAGAAGGCTTGCTGGTCGCGCATCGCCAGGAGCAGACCCATGGTCCGGCGCGCATCGCCCTTGCGGAGATCGAGGTACGAGTACCGGATCCGACCGGGCACCGCGCGGCCCGTCGAGAACGCATAGTGCTGGTAGAACGACGAGAGCAGGGAGATGTCGTCGCGGCTTCGGGCCTTGTTGCCCATCGTCACCCGGATCTCGTCGGAGAACTTCGCCTCGATCTCTTCGAGCACGCTCTTTCGGAGCGCGTACGGCACGTGCTTCATCTTCTGAGTCAGCGACGTCCCGAAATGTTGCTTCAGGAGCCGCCGGTTGTTCTTGGCTGCGATCGTCACGGGCACGTCATCCGCGGTCGGGTCGCCCTGTGGCTCGTTGACCGGACTGAGAAAGAACTTCGTGATGCCGTTGGCGTGGAAGAAGTGCTGCGGGATGACTTCGGCGCCGAGCATCATGTCGTCGTTGAAGTAGATGAAGTGCTCGCTCAGTCCTTCGATGTGATGGAGCTGAGTCTCGATGGCGTGCGAGTTGAAGGTCGGCAAGACTGAGGTGTCCGAAAAGATGTCCCGGTGATCGACGAGAGTCAGGCCAGGGACTGACTCGTCCAGCCATGACGGCCGCTGATCATCGGTGACGACGTAGATGTTGCGTACCCACGGTGCGTTCATCTCGATCGATCGCAGCGCGTACTTCAGCTCATCGCGACTGCGATAGCGCGTCTCGTTGGCTGATTCCTCGTGATACGAATCCGGGGAGTGTTCGGCCCGCTTGCGCTGCCATTCTGCGTCGGCACCGTCGACCCAGGTGAAGACCACATCGATCGGGAAAAGTACGTCGTCGGGGCGTCCATCCGTGAACTCGATACGGGTCCGCACATCGGGCAGCGGATTGCGATCGGCCGGCGCGAGACGCGTGAACAGCGAATCGCTCGCCAGGACTGCCTCGTGCTGGTCTGACACGAACGGGGCGACAGCATTGCGAAGCGGTGCAGTCAGTCGACCGCCGTCGGATCGTTCCCATCGCTGGATCTCGCACGAGTAGCGCTCTCCGTAGACAGCGCGACCGGTTGAGTCTGTTCTGAACCAGGCCACGCGGACGGCGGCCGCAGCGTGGGCTCGACGCGCGATCAATCGGCGATAGCCGGGCCGGCCGCGTACCTCTACCGGTTCGGCATCGCCGTACACCAGAGCCAGGTAGCCCGTCGTATCCGAAGCCAGTTGGCTCAGCAGCGACGTCACGGCAGCCCAGTCATCGGAAGCCACTGCGACCGTGCTCGTGGTGTCCTTGAGACCGCGCACGCAGAAGTGGTCGATCCCGGCTGCTTCGAGAGCACCCAGCACGGTGAGGAGATTCTTGCGTCGGCTCTCGAGCGGGGACTGAGCCGTGTCCGCCAGGGCCGCGACGTGGCGCACCCCGTCGAGAGCGAGAGCTCGACCCTCTCCTCGGTAGAAGGATCGGTGGGCCCTGGAGGCCACAGCGAACGCCACTCTTGCGGGAGTTGGCACAACGCGACCGAGTCCCGCGATCCGCTTCACCGCGAACCTCAGGCGCAGCGGAACTCGCCGATCGATTCGAGCGCGGGTATTGGCGCTGAGCAGGCTGCGATAGATCCGAACCAAGCCCGAGGATTCGGCGTACGCGTCCGTCTTCGTCATACGACTCCGCGATCAAGCTCGAACGGGCTGGCCACCGGGAAGTAGTCATCGAAGAAGGCCACCAGCTCGGCATCGCCGAGCTCGAACGGCGATTCGTTGGTGGAGTTGAGGCACATGGCCTGCCAGTTCCGCGTCACCAGCATGCGGTCAAGGCGCAGGGAAGCGTCGTGCATACCGAGGTCCACGTACGTGTAACGGATGTGTCCCGGCACGCTGCGACCCGTCAACAGCGCGTAGTAGTGGTGGAGCGAGGAGACGACCGACAGGTCGCCACGATCCCGGATCCGGTGCGACGCCGTGGCGCGATGCTCGTCCTCGAACTCCTTCTCGATCTCCTCAAGCACGCTCTTGCGAAGAACGTACGGCGCGTGCTTCATCTTCTGGGTGATATCCAGGTCAAAGCGGTCGCGGATCAGCGTCCGGTTGTTCTTGGCTGCGACTGACACCGGTACGTCGTCCTCGCTCGGCTCCCCGGACGGGACGTGGGCTCGGCTCGGGAAGTGCTTGGCGATGCCGTTCGAGTGGAAGAAGTCCTCAGGCGAGACCGGCGCACCTAGGAACATGTCGTCGTTGAAGTAGATGAAGTGCTCCGAGAGGCCCTCAATGTGGTGCAACTGGCTCTCGATGGAATGGGAGTTGAACGTCGGCAAGACGTTCTTGTCCGTGAAGATCTCGGTGTGGTCGACGACCGTCAGTTTGGGAGATGTCGTGTCGAGCCACGCCGGCACCTGGTCGTCGGTGACGAGATAGACGTGGCGCACCCATGGGGCGTACATCGCCAGCGATCTCAGTGAATAGAGCAGCTCGTTGCGGTCGCTGTAGCGCGACTCGTGCGCGGCATCCTCGTGATACGCGTCCGGCAAGTAGGTCGCGCGCTTGGACTGCCACTTCTCGTCCGAGCCGTCGACCCAGGTGTAGACCACGTCGATCGGGAATCTGACGGCGTCGGGGCGCTTGGCTGTGAACGACCAGCGCGTACGCATCGTCGGCAGCTCTCCGCGAACGGGCGGAGCGAGCCGGGTGAAGATCTCGCCGGGCGCTTCTACGACGGGATCGTCGACGGGGATCTCCTGCGTGACCCGGTTGCGCCGACCCGTGACAAGCAGGCCGTCCTCACGGCTCCAAAATTGCACCTCGCACGCGAAGCCCGCACCCAGCACGATCCTCTTGCTGGGATCGGTTCTGAACCACAGCAGGCGAACCGCCTCGAGACGCTTGCCGGCGGACCATCGGAACGACGACGTACCGGCCCGAAGCTTGCTGCTGCCACCGCCAACCCATCGCCAGTAGCCACCGGTTTCGCGCGCGAGGGTCGACAGGGCGGCACTCGCGCGCTTGGCGTCCACGTCTTCGATGCCGACGGCGGATCCTGTCGTCATCGGCTCCGGAAGAACGAAGTAGTCGACTCCGGCCTCGTTGAGCGCTTCGACGACCAGGTCGAGGTTGGCTTGGCGAGCATTGAGCGTCGTGAGCCCGCGGTGAACGTGCCCGACGCGGGTCCTGTTGCCGTCAGCGATGGTCACGCGTGATGGCCCCGCGTAGAACGCTCGGTGACTCACACGATGGAGACTGCCGCGCACCCAACCCGACGCTCGCCCGACAGAAACGAACGCGACGGCTCGCTTCACGCGTTGGCGCGCGGCCATGGAAACGGAGTGATCAATCCAGCGCCGCATACGCTCCGGCAGTAGCGCGCGATAGACCCGAACCGGGGTTGACGACTCAGGATTGTTCGACATCAAATCCCCTAGAGTTCGTCATCTGTCAACGTGCTGATGTTATCAGCCGATTGCCCTGCAATTCGTGATGTTGAGCGGGCCATCACCGCGGTGGCGGCAGCACCAGGGTCGCGCTCACCATGTTGTGATCAGACGGCACCGTGCGTGTCACCTTGAACTCGCTGTCGTATCTGATGACGACCTTCCACTCCTCGACGGCGAGTTCATTCGAGGCAAAGATCCAGTCAATGTTGTTGCCGGTCTTCTGTTGCTCGTCCCAGAAGGTCCACGTGTTGCCGTCGTCTGTGAGGCCCTTGAGGTTCTTGCTCCAACCGTTGCGGGTGTTGATCCACCCGTTGACCGCGTTCTTGGCGCGCGGCTCTGCAATCGGATTTTCGTGGAACTGCTGATTGAGTACGTCCCCAAAACCGGCAGTCTTCATGGCTGGCACGAGTCGTTCGGCGTAATCCGTGTTGCGAGTGGTGTTGAAATCACCGGTCACTGCAAGAGCTGCCCCGTCGAGAGAGTCTCGCTTGGCCTTGACCCAGCTGATCAGCTCATCCCACTGCGCGATTCTCGTCGCCCGCTGAGTGGAGCTTTCGAATGGCTGCAGGTGGGTGGTGACAAACAGGAAGACTCGGCCGTTCTCCTTCACCCGGAAGGTCGCCCAGGCGAGATAGCGCTCGACAGTGCCCGTCTGGTGGTCGTACCTGAACGAGCCCTGCTGCTGCAGCGCAAGCGTGGCGGTGTTGTAGAGGATCCTGACGCCTCTCGACGCACCCTGGTCCTTCTTGACGCAGTCCGCCGAACTGACCCACCGCACACAGTTGTAGTTCTTGTCGTTCGCGAGGGCGTAGTTCACTCCGCGAGCGTTGACGGCGTTGAGCAAGTCGAAGTACTGCGTCAATCCCGAGTTCGCCGGGTAGTAGCTGGTCGACTGGTTGGCTTCCTGAAGCCCGACCACATCGGCCCCGTCGTCGACAATGTCCCTCGCGACCTCGGGCTTTCGGGTAGCCCAGACCTTTTGGTTGCCACTCGCTTTGGAGTCGGCATCGATGCCGAAGATGTTGAAGTTGGCGACGCGCACCTCAGCGTCTCTGGCGTCGGGATCGGGCTCGCCAGTCCGTGGCGTCGTGACGTGAAGCGCGTCGGTGTACGCGCTCTTCACGTTTTGCGATGTCACGGCCCTGACCCGGAACCAGTAGTCGGTGACGGCTGTCAGTGGTTTCACCGTGACGTCGTTGGCCACAGTCTCAGTCGTGACAGCACCGGTGAATTCCTCGTTGCTGGATCGATCCAGCTCGTACTTGGCAGCGCCTTCGGGTTTGGACCATTCCAGACCGGCCGCAGTGGACACGAGACTGGTGACAGCGAAGCCCGTCGGGGCTGCGAGGGCAAGAGTCCTTGTGGTCGGAAATGGCGACTTCGTGTAGTAGCTGTAGTTGGACCCGGACTTCCTGAGTGCGCGAACCCGGAACCAGTACGACGTGTCCGGGTGAAGTCCTGCGACCGTTCCCTTGCTCGCGGTGAACCTGACCGACGTTGGGTTCGACATGTCCTTCTTGGTCGAGTACTGCACTCGGTACTGTCCCGCGCGAGAGACATACCGCCAATCGAGACTCACCGTCGTTGCCGTCTGCCCCTCAACCACGAGCCATTTGGGCGCGGAAACAAGCGCTTCTGCAGGCGCAGCAAGGAGAACCGAGGCAAGCATGCCCCCGAGCGCAGCAGCGATCCACACACGTGTTCTAGTCACGGTCTTCCTCCCACTACCAACTATAAAGTCCGCAGGGGCGCTCTAGGAGGACTTCTCGAAAGGTCCTGCGACCGGGAAATACGCCGACAACAGGGCTTCTACGACCAGTGACTGCTCGCTTGCCGGGACCGTCCCATTGCTCGAGGTGCTGAGACAGAAGGAGTCGAGATTGCGCATCGTCAGCAAGCGAGTCATCGCCGCGTGATCTTCGCGTCTCGCAATGTCGAAGGTTGATGCGCTGAGCTTCCCTCGGACGAAGTGGCGCTGCATGAAGCCGTACTCCTGCAGCAGCGAGCCGTAGATCGTGACATGGTCGGCGCCGCCGCTCGCAGTGTCTCGCCACTGACCACCGAATTGCCCTTCGAGGTCCTCGAGAACGCTGCGCAACGCTGAATACGGTGCGCGCACGTAGTCGTGGGTGAGAGTTCGACCAAAAGCCTGCGCCACCAGTGCGCGGGCGTTCTTGCAGCCCGCGACGTAGTAGTCGTCGTCAGGCAGAGCTGGGCCAAGTGGAATCTGCTCCTTAGACGGGAAGCAGACGGCAGTCCCATTTGCACGGAAGAACCTGGACGCCCCAAGCGATCGGCCGAGGAACACGTCGTGCTTGAAGTACAAGAACTGCTCCGACAACCCGGCGATGTGGTGCAGTCGGCCCTCGATCGCCGCGACTCCTGAGCCCGCTTCCACGATGGAATCCGGGGAAACAACCGTGACACGCGATTGATCAGCGTCGAGCCAATCGGGCACCGGGCTCTCAGCCACGATGTAGACGTGCCGAATCCACGGTGCGTACATCGCAACCGAGCGAAGCGCGTACCGAAGCTCGCCCTGTCCCGACCAGATCCACACGGCGTCGATGCCGTCGTCCACCAAAGTCGTGTCTCGCAGGATCAGCTCGGTCCGCGTTGGGTGGTCTTTGCCGGCGACTGAGATCGATGCCGTCGGTTCGAGCGACTCCAGTGAATTGCCACGTACGGTCGGCAAGAGCGGCGCGGTACGGATTTCGCCGTCGCCGTCCAGTGGCCAGAACTCGAGGTCACAACCCACCCCGGGACCATGCCGCAGGGTGCGCGACGTCGTGACCACTGGCGAGAAGACGCGAAGGCCCTTGACCTCAATGTCGGACGGAAGCGTGCTCGCCAGAACCGTGCCGGGTTGCCGGGACCGAGGCGACAGAAGTTCGGCATACACGGGCAGCCCGTTGGTAGCGGCTGAAAGCGCACTTACGGCTGCCGATCGAAGCTCACTCTCCACCGCGATCCTGGTCTTCTGGCCGACTGTCGGTATGACGATGAATGGCACGCCCGCGGCTGCGAGCGCTTCCGTCACGCGCAGGAAGTTCGCGGATCGAAGATCTGCGGGCAAAGCTGCATCGCTGACTTCAGCCAGACGACCGCCCGACCGCACCAGTTCGGGACGCGATGCCACGAGCGCCCGCTCGTGAGCGTCCTGGTCCGTACGCCAACCATCGCTGGTGTTGGCTGGGGTCGTTGGATGGAATCGCGATCCGCCAAGCGCCGCGCGTCGACCGATCCGGTCCGCTCGTCGGGTGGCTCGTTCGGGCGACCCGATCTCAGCGACGAGCGACAGCATCAGGTCTTCCCACAGCGGAACGACGCGAGCAGGTGAAAAGGCCTTGGCACGCTCAAGCGCGCCTTCGGCGAGCGACTTCCTCAGCTTCGCGTCGCCCATCAGTTGGCCGAGGGCGTCACCCAAGCGTTCGATGTCGCCGGTCGGGACAAGTAGGCCATCGATCCCATGACGAATGATCTCGACCGGTCCGGGTGGGCTGTCGTACGAGACAACAGGAATTCCCGCGGCCATCGCCTCGATCTGAACCAGACCGAACGCTTCGGTGCCCAGCGACGGGAGGACGGCGATGCTCGCCTGCGCCCACTCCAATTCCATCTGCTTGGAACTGCCAGGGAGGAAGATTCGATCGTGCCGACCTAACGCATCGACCAGTCGCTTGAGACGAGCCTTTTCGGACCCATCGCCGAATATCTTGAGGATCCACTCCGGGTGGTCGTCGGCGACCGCATCGAACGCCTCGATGGCGTGCGCGAATCCCTTCTCCGGGATGATCCGTCCCGCCATGACGATCACGGGCTCGCTGCCGCTTGACCTCGGACGATAGCCATCGGGCAATGCGTTCGGGATCGTCACCAACCGAGGTGCGTTGGGACCCAGAGACTCCGACAGCCACGCGGTGGTGCTCTCCGTCAGCGCCACAATCGCGTCAGTGTGAGGCGCAAAAGCCATCAGTGGCTCGCCACTCGCGTGACGGAACGGCGACGGGTGATGCTCCTGCTGGATCATCACCACGTCGGGCGGCGCCAGCTGGGCAGCAGCGGCGGTCAGTGGGGGCGTCGTCACCACGAGCACATCAGTGTCTAGCGACGGCAGGCACAGCTCGAGCTCAATGTCGGTCAGTCGGTTGAACGCCGGATCCCAGGTCGGGTCGACATATGTGCTGCTGAGCTCCGTGAGCCGGATGCACTCACCGTCCGTCAGCCCCGCATCTCGCAAAGGGCGCGGGCTCCCGGAGGATACGTCGATCAGGTGCGTCACCGGCACCGACTCATTGACGAAGAACGGATCGGGACGCGATCGGTAGACGCTGATCACCCTGACGTCATGCTTCGACGACAGGTGGCTGGCCTGTGTGACGACCGCGTTCTCCGTGCCGCCCAAGTCGTCGGCGGTCATCAGCAGGTAGGTGATCTTCACGCTGCCCGCCCCACCGGAACGACTGACAGCCGCACCCGTCCATCAGGAGCGCAATACCCACGCACACGGGCGGTTCCGCCCTCGAAAGCGACGATCTGTACTGGGGTCGAGAGGTCGTAGCGGCGGTCACGCCCGTCAGGAAGCCCGTGTCTTACCGGCATCCGCTGCCCGCTCTCGTTGACGAGATAGAACTCCCACACGTCGTCGCCCTGCGCCATGGACGCGACCGGCGCCGCGGCGCTGAATGAGCTTCCATCGACGACCCATTCCATGTCGAGCTCACGCTTGTCGGATCGACAGCGGGCGATCACCCTCCACACTTTCGGCCATGCGCCGAGAAGCGTTCCGGTCAGGACAACTTGTGTGAAACCGACCTCGAGACCGCTCAACTGGGCCTGGCGAGGCAACAGGTCGACGACCACGGCAAGGCCGTCATCCTGAGTCGACAGACTCAGGGCCCGAGGCTGCATCGACGATGCACCTAGCAAGCTGGCCGGACCTTGGCTCGCCGCCACGAATCGCGATGTCGACGACCGCAGGCCTGATCTCGTGGTCAACGAGATCTCCCATGTACCTGGACCGACATCACCCAGATGGGCCACCGACTCAGCCCAGCGCTCGCCCTCCATGGTGTGGCCGATCGACGTCTTCATCTCAACCCGCTGGCCGTCAGGGCTTGAAAGGACGAACGTCGCTCGCTTCACCTTCGCCGCGACGGGCGCGCACAGGTTCAGGGTTCCGCCGGCGGTCAGGGATGCTTGACCGTGCACACTGGGCCGACTATCTGACCGAGATGAGCTGCGCATGAAGATCAGAGCATATCGTTCGGGCCGACCGGCAGCCGTCGAAAACGCATAGCCAATTGTCAGGTTCAGGTGTGGAGTTGCAAGCGACAATTGCTGCATGGCAATTCCCGACTTTCTGCCGACGCTCTCGGCTGGATCCCACGACGCCGAGCACGGCGAAGCGTGCGTCATGGAGTACGTCTCGCTGCTTGCCGGCGAGGAGTGGAGCGATCGCCCCGAGTGCACGCACCCATTGCTGGCGCACGAGGCACGTACGACCAACGATCTGCTGCGCGAGAGCGATCGTACGAGGCTGGTACCGCTGATCGGGCGACTGTTCGGCACAACCGAGGACTCCCCCGAACTCCGCGCCAGACTGCGCATCGCCCAGGCGCGCCAGGTCATCGCCCTTCTGGAGCCCGAGTCGCGCGCTCACGCCTTGGCCGCAGTCGCACGAGCCGAGTCGTGGATCGGCCGCGCCAGCGATGACGAGGACGTACGGCAAGCATTCGCCGAGGCGATGGCGTTCCCATTCGCCTCCGGTGACCTCGATCCCGAGCACGTCGAGTTCCACCACATCGCGTCGCGCATGTTCCCGTTCGCCCTGTCCCCCGAGCTCGAGGCTGCCGAGGCGTACGCGCTCACGGCGATTGTCATCGCTCACCGCATTGCAGCCTCCGGCGAGTGCCGCGCTGATTGCGGCAACGGCCCGGCTCGAGCCCGACGCATGGTCAAGGACTTGAACGGTCTGATCGACGTGTACGACGAGGTCACTGGACGCATCGCGCGCGAAGTCACTGTCGACCAAGTACGCGAGCTAGCCGACAGCCTCAGCTAGCTATCCTCTCTGATCGCTCTGCGCCCGCTCTGGACCAGGTAGGCGATCGCAAGTACACCCAACGCTCCTAACATGAGTGCCCGCAGCACTTCCGTTCGGGCGGCAGATGGACACAACGCGTCAAGCTGTTCGTAGGGGAACTCTCCACCCCGCCGCGCCTCGCCATGCAGAGCAACGTCGTAAACAGTCCCGCAGAATTCGTACGCTCCGGGCTCCGCGAGATCAACATTCAGGTCTGCCGTCAGGATCTTGAATCCCCAGACAAGGGCGATGCATATCGCGACGAGCGATATAACCACCTTGAGACTCTGGATCATTCGCTCATCGTGCCAGCCGTTCAGCGCTTGGCGTGTGACCACTCGAGCAGCTTGTCGACAGGCCACGTCGTGACGATGCGGTCTTCTGGAACGCCATTTGCGTCAGCACGTTCCGCGCCGTAGTCGAGGAAGTCCAACTGCCCAGGCGCGTGGGCGTCAGTGTTGATCGCGAACAGGCAGCCGGCGTCGAGCGCCATGGCGATCAGATTGTTGGGCGGGTCCTGACGCTCGGGTCGAGAGTTGATCTCGACGGCCACGTCGTTCGCAGCACACGCCGCGAACACCTTCTTGGCGTCGAATTTCGACTGGTCGCGCTTGCCACGCGATCCCTGGACGAGCCGGCCGGTGCAGTGGCCGAGAACATTCGTATGCGGATCGTTGATGGCTTTGACCATGCGGTGGGTCATGCCGATCGAGTCCATCTTGAGCTTCGAATGCACGCTGGCGACCACGACGTCGAGCTTGTTGAGCATCCGATCGGTCTGGTCGAGCTTGCCGTCATCGAGGATGTCGACCTCAATTCCGCTCAGGAACTGGAAGTCGTCGTACGAGTCGTTGACCCTCGCGACGATCTTGAGCTGCTCAGTCAAACGCTCAGCGGTGAGTCCGTTGGCCACGGTGAGTCGCGGCGAATGGTCAGTCAGCACTTGATACTCACGACCTCGCCAGCGCGCGGCGCGTGCCATCTCTTCGATGGGCGATCCGCCATCGGACCAGTTGGAGTGACTGTGCAGATCGCCGCGCAGTTTGGCTCGCAACTCGGCGCCACCCTTGGCCAGCGGCTCGTCCGTACGGAGGTCCGCGAGGTAGTCGGGCACCTCGCCCTCGATGGCCTGCTTGATCACCGTAAGCGTACGGTCGCCGATGCCCTTCGTACGTTTGAGCGCACCGCTCTCGAGCCGCTTCGCGAGCTCTTCCTGCGACAAATCCTCGATGATCACAGCTGCCTTGCGGAACGCCTCGACCTTGTAGCTCACGGCGAGTTGGCGCTCTAGCCAGAACCCGATCTCGTTGAGCACTTCAGCCGCATCCATGCGGCAATCCTGCCTCAAACCGGAATGCCCTACTCCGTGACATCATTCGGGGACCCTGAGGAAGGATTCACATGACGACGCCCGACGCCCCGGATCCGACGCCCCGCTCGGCGACGCTTCTTGAGTCGATCGATCACACTCGATCCTCGCTGTTCGACGCAATTCGGACGGGCGTCATCTCGTACGCAGCGGTGTGGGTGGTGACCTTTCTGATCGGCGGCCTAGCGCTATTGGCCATTGAGGCGGAGGACAACGTCCCGTGGTCCTTGTACCTGACCGCGCCCGGCCAGATCGTCGCGATGTCGTCCAACGGAACGTTCGACCAGACGACAACGGTGGACTTCGACGAGGAGTTCGCTGAGTTCGAGGACGAGGACTACAGCGAAGACTTCAGCGAGTTCGAGGACGAAGAGTTCGACGAAGACTTCAGCGAATTCGATGGGGAAGAGATTCCGTTCCCCGAGGACGAGGGCGGACTCACCTTCCCTGAGGAGGACGAGTGCTGCACTGATGAGGAATGCTGCTCCGACGAGCTCAACGTCGAAGAGTTCGAAGAAGACATGGATGGCGAAACGTTCATTGGCGGAGACGACGAGATGGGCGGGTTCACGTCGAGCTCACAGATGAACGTGATCCCGCTGACGATCCTCGGACTCATGATCGGCGCATTGTGGATTGCCAGCCGCCGTGCCGAGCGACTCCGCCCGACTCCGTCGCGCAAGGCTGTGCTCGCGGCCGCAGTCGTAACAGGAGCAACCTTCGCCGTGCTGACCTGGGCTGTGGCATTCGCAGCGCGGGTCGACGTCATTGGCGACTTCGGACATGCCGGCAGCTTGTCGATTCTGTTCTACGGCTCTGCGCTCGGGACCGTCGTCGGCCTATTGGCCCGACGCCCCATCGCGCGGCGCAATTCGCTGAACAAGGTCCCGCCTCAGCTGGTTTCGGCAGTCCGCGGCGTCGTGGTCTACCTCGCGGTGTTCGTCGTATTGCTGGTGCCGGCGGTAGCCATCTACGCGGTCGCCAATGGTGAGGCGGAGGCGATCTTGGCGCTTCCCCTCGCGATCCTCAACCTCGCGGTCTACGGGATCACTCTCGGCCAGTTCGCAGGCATCGATTCACCCATCTTGGGGCTTCGCGATGACGAGTCGGGGCCGAACTTCTTCTGGCTGTTCACCAACAGCTCGGAAGGAGTCTTCTTCGTGTTGATTCCACTCTCGGTCGTGGCGCTTGCCGTCGCAGTTGCTGTTCTGGCACGGCGCTCAGCAGGCCGTCCGAGGACTTCCCTCGATGCATTCTGGCTCGTGGCGACATTCGCCGCGGCCGGGGCTCTGCTGACGGCCATCGGCGAGGTGGGCACAAGCACCTCAGGGTTCGGCGAACCCTATGGATCGGGCGGTGCGCTCTTCATCTTCGCGTTCGCGCCGGTGCCCTGGTTCTTCCTGGTGATGGCCGGGTGGGGAGTCGTCACAGAACTCGCCATACGCACCATCGGGCGACCGCTGGCCGCCGTGGCGCCGGACAAGCTCCTCGATCGACTCGCGGGGAGCTAGAACCCGAGCTTGCGCAGCTGCTTGGGGTCCCGCTGCCACTCCTTGGCGACCTTGACGTGGAGGTCGAGATAGACCGGCGTGCCGAGAATTGCCTCGATCTGGGCGCGGGAGTTCGAGCCGATCTCCTTCAGCCGCGCTCCCTGCTTGCCGATGATGATGCCCTTCTGGCTGTCGCGCTCGACGTAGACGTTGACGCGTACGTCGATCATCGGCTTGTCCTTGGGACGATCGGCCCGGGGCACCATTTCGTCGACGACGACGGCGATCGAGTGCGGGAGCTCATCGCGTACGCCCTCGAGCGCGGCCTCGCGGATGATCTCGGCGATCAACGTTTCTTCGGGCTCGTCCGTCAGCTGACCCTCGGGATAGAGCGCCGGGCCCTCGGGCAGCGTCGCCACGAGCAGCTCGGCCAACAGTTCGACCTGCTCACCGGAGACTGCCGAGACCGGGATGATCTCTTTCCACTGCAACCCGGCGTCGGCGCCAGCCCGCTGGATCGACAGCAGATGGTCGCGCAGCTTGTCACCCTTGACGAGGTCAGTCTTGGTGGCGATGGCGAACACCGGCTTGCGGCTGATCTGAGCCAGCTCGCGGATCAGGAACTTGTCACCCTCACCGACCGACTCGTTGGCGGGCAGGCACATACCGATCGTGTCGACCTCAGACCACGTCGTACGTACGAGAGCGTTGAGGCGCTGACCAAGCAGCGTGTGCGGCTTGTGCAGGCCAGGTGTGTCGATCAGCACCAGCTGACCGTCCTCGCGGTGAACCAGCCCACGGATCGCGTGACGCGTTGTCTGCGGCTTCGAGGACGTGATCGCGATCTTGCCGCCGACCAGCGCATTGGTCAGCGTCGACTTGCCTGCGTTGGGACGGCCGACGAAGCAGGCGAATCCGGAGCGGAAGGTGCTCACGTGACGCCTACTCGAATGACATTGCCTTCGAGATCTGCGATGTAGACATTGATGCCGTGGCCCGACACATCACGCACGGCGGTGCCATCGACGATCGGCTCAGGGTGGCGGTCGGCGACAAGCGCCGCCGCCTCAATGCCCTTGGCTCCCGAGGAGACAGCCATCGCGACAGCGAGATCGAGTGCGTCGAAGCGCAGCGACGGGAGCACGACGGTGGCTGCCGTGTAGGTACGGCCGTCCTGATCGCGTACGGCTGCACCATGTTGTGCGCTCGTACGGGCGCGCGAGGCGCGTGCCAGCGTGATCAGCTTGGCGTCTTCAGGACTGAGCTCCATCGTCACTTCCTTCCGTTAGCCGGCTGACCAGCACGTGGCCGATGCGATTGCGTCGACCTGTGGGACCTTCGGCCTCAAACCGTAAGCCCTCGACCTCGACAACGCTGCCTCGGATCGGCACCTTCCCGAGGTGCTTGGCCATGAGACCGCCCACGGAGTCGACGTCTTCGTCCTCGATCGGTATGTCGAACAGGTCTTCAAGGTCGTCGACCTCGAAGCGAGAGCTGAGACGCCAGGAGCCGTCGGCGAGCTTTTCGTTTTCCTCGGGCTCAGAGTCGTACTCGTCGGTGATCTCGCCGACGATCTCTTCGACGATGTCCTCGATCGTGACCATGCCCGACGTTCCACCAAACTCGTCGACCACGATCGCGACGTGGGTGCGCTGCGCCTGCATCTCCTTGAGGAGGTCATCGATCGGCTTGGTGTCCGGGATGTAGAGGACCGGTCGGGCGAGCGACTCGATGCGCTCGGTTGTCTCTGCCTCGTGGTTGTCGAACACCCGCTTGGTGATGTCCTTGAGGTAGGCCATTCCAACGATGTCGTCGAGGTTCTCGTCAATCACCGGCATACGACTGAATCCGCTGCGGAGCGCCAGCGACATCGCCTGACGAAGCGTCTTGTTCTGCTCCACGAAGACGAGATCCGTACGCGGCACCATGACTTCGCGAACGATCGTGTCGCCGAGCTCGAACACCGACTGGATCATTTTGCCCTCTTCGGACTCGATGACCGAGCTCGCAGCGGCGAGGTCGACGAGTTCTCGAACCTCAGCCTCTGAAGCGAACGGCCCATCGCTGAAACCCTTGCCGGGCGTCACGGCGTTGCCGAGCAGGATCAGCAGCTTGGGCAGCGGGCCCAGTAGTCGGGTCAGCACCACGACCGGGACCGTCGACCTGAGGGCGATCGATTCGGCGTGCTGGCGGCCGAGCGTACGAGGGCCGACCCCGATCAGCACGAAGCTGACGACGACCATGATGCCTACGGCTACGGCGAACCGGGTCCAGAGACCATCGAGCTCGTCGGCGACCACGAGCGCGACGAGCACAATGCTCGATGTCTCGGCGAGCACCCGCAGCAGCAATACGGAGTTGAGGTACGGCGCAGGGTCTTCGAGGATCTCGGCGAGCCGAGCCGCGCCGGCGCGTCCCTCGTCCTCGAGCTCCTCGGCGCGGGCCTTGGAGAACGCCGAGAGTGCGGCGTCGACGCTGACCAGTAATCCGGCCACGACGGCCAGGACCGCTGAGACAACTATCGGTAGGAGCATCACGACGACTCGGGGTCCACGCCGTCGGCGGCCTGCTGCCACTCGAGCAGCAGTCGACCCTGGACGCCGAACATTTCTTTGTGCTCAGCGGGCTCGGCGTGGTCGTAGCCGAGCAGGTGAAGGATGCCGTGCACGGTGAGGAGGTTGACCTCATCCTGCGTGGTGTGACCGGCAGCAGGTGCCTGCTGCTCAGCGACCTGCGGGCACAGCGCGATGTCGCCGAGATAGCCCTCAGGGGATTCCTCGCCGTCACGGCCCGGGGTCAGCTCGTCCATCGGGAACGACAGGACATCGGTTGGTCCTTCCTTGCCCATCCACTGCTTGTTGAGCACGGCGATCGTCGCCGGATCGACCAGGCGGAGCGTCAGCTCGGTGGCGGGGTGCAGGCGCATACGGCGCATCGCGAAGCGGCAGAGTCGAGTCAGCGCGACGACATCAACGTCTGCGCCGGACTCATTGAGAACGTCGACGTTCATGCGTTGCCTGCCCATCCGCTTCGTATTCGCCATATGCAGCGACGATGCGGCCCACGAGCTTGTGGCGTACGACGTCAGATGCCGTGAGCATCGAGAAGTGGATGTCGCGTACGTCCTCGAGCACGTCCTGGACTACCCGGAGTCCGCTCTTCGACGCGGTCGGCAAGTCGACCTGCGTGACGTCACCCGTCACGACCATCCGCGAGCCGAATCCCAAGCGAGTCAGGAACATCTTCATCTGCTCCTGCGTCGTGTTCTGTGCCTCGTCGAGAATGATGAACGCGTCGTTGAGCGTGCGGCCGCGCATGTAGGCCAGCGGCGCGACCTCGATGACGCCTGAAGCCAGGAGCTTGGGGATCGTCTCGGGGTCGATCATGTCGTGCAACGCGTCATACAGCGGGCGGAGATAAGGGTCGATCTTCTCGCCGAGCGTGCCGGGCAGGAAGCCGAGGTGCTCGCCAGCCTCGACGGCAGGACGAGTCAGGATGATGCGGGTGACTTCCTTGGCCTGCAGCGCCTGGACGGCCTTGGCCATCGCGAGGTAGGTCTTGCCCGTACCGGCAGGGCCGATGCCGAAGACGATCGTGTGCTTGTCGATCGCGTCGACGTACTTCTTCTGGTTGACCGTCTTGGGGCGGATCGTCCGGCCACGGTTGGACAGAATGTTGAGGCTGAGGACCTCGGCGGGCTTCTCCTCGGTCTCGGTCTGCAGCATCGTGATGCTGCGCTCGACCGTCTCGGGAGTCAGGTGCTGTCCAGTACGCACGATCGTCACGAGCTCATCGAGCAGGCGCTCAACCATGGCCGCTTCAGCAGGCGATCCGGTGACCGTAATGGTGTTTCCGCGCACGTGAATGCGCGCCTCGAAGGAATCTTCAATGAGGCGGAGAAATTCGTCGGCAGGCCCGAGCAGGGAAACCGCCGGAACGCTCGACGGAATCGTGAACGTATGTGCCGGTGCAGTGTCTTCAGTCATCTGTATCCATCGTACGGGCAGGCTCAGCCCGGAGGCCAACTCATTGAGCGGCCCGCCAGCACATGGCCATGGCAGTGGAACACCGTCTGATTGGCGTCGGCACCGGTGTTGAACACCAAGCGGTATGACCCGTTGCCTGCTTGATCGGCAATCGACTTGGCTTCGTTGAGCAGGGCAATCGCCGCGTCGGGGTCAGCGGCCGCGAGGCTGCCGATATCGGGCTCGTGCCGGCGCGGGATGACGAGGACGTGAGTCGGCGCCTCGGGGTTGATGTCCTTGAACGCGAAAGTGTGCTCGGTCTCGCTGACGACCTCGGCCGGAATGTCACCCGCGACGATCTTGCAGAACAGGCAGTCTGGATCGGGCTGGCTCATTTGAACGCATCCTTGATCTTGCCGAAGACGCCCTTGTGGTTGACGCCCATCAGCGCTTCGGGTCGCTCCTCGTCACGGAGCTTGGCGAGCTGAGCGAGCAGCGCACGCTGTTCCTCGTCCATACGTGCGGGGGTTTCGACGATGACCTGCACGTTGAGGTCGCCGCGTCCTGATCCGCGCAGACGAGGTACGCCCCAACCCTTGATCGTGATGGTGTCGCCGGACTGGGTGCCGGCAACGACGTCGAGGGGCACGGTCTTGGTGTCTTCATCCGTGTCGGGTACGTCGGCTTCGAGCGTCGGCAGGTCGATGTGCGCGCCAAGTGCGGCGGCAGTCATCGGCAGAGTGACCTGGCAGAAGAGCTGATCACCCTTGCGGCTGAACATTGGGTGACGTCGCACGTTGATCTCCAGGTAGAGATCGCCGGCAGGTCCGCCGCCGGGTCCGACCTCGCCCTCACCGGAGAGCTGGATACGAGTTCCGTGATCGACGCCGGCCGGGATCGTGACCGAGATCGAGCGACGCGAACGTACGCGGCCTTCGCCAGCGCACTCGGCGCACGGCTCGGGGATCACGGTGCCGTAGCCGTGGCACGCGGGGCACGGGCGCGACGTACGGATGTCACCGAGCAGCGAGCGCTGAACGTGCTGGACGTCGCCGTGGCCGTGGCACGTACGGCAGGTGACGGGCTCCGAACCTGCCGCTGCGCCACTGCCGCTGCAGGTCGTGCAGGTGACAGCCGTGTCGACCTTGATCTCCTGGCTGACGCCGAAGGCGGCTTCGGCCAGATCGATCGTCAGGCGAAGCAGCGCATCCTGGCCGCGCTGGGTGCGGGGACGGGGTCCGCGACCGGTGTTCTGGCCGAAGAACGCATCCATGATGTCGTCGAACGAGAAGCCCTGCCCGAAGCCCGATCCACCGGAACCGCGCAGCGGGTCGCCACCGCGATCAAATGTCGCGCGCTTTTGAGGATCCGAGAGCACCTCGTACGCGATGGTGATGTCCTTGAAACGCTCGGAGGCGTCAGGCGCATCGTTGACGTCAGGGTGCAGCTGACGCGCGAGCTTGCGGTAGGCCTTCTTGAGCTCTTCCGCGCTCGCGTCGCGTCCGACGCCGAGTGTTGCGTAGTAATCCTGTGCCATTGGTCCAGTTCTTGTTGAGGTTTAGGTGTCCGCCAGCGATCGCCCGACATAGCGGGCAACGGCGCTCACAGCGGCCATGGTTGCGGGGTAGTCCATACGGGTTGGTCCGACGGTGCCGAGCGTTGCTAGTGCTTGCTCATCGGCGCCGTACGAGGTTGAGATGACAGCCGTACCGAGCAGGTTGTCGTTGCCGGTCTCAGCACCGATGCGTACGGTCAAGCCCGAGGTGGCTTCGCCGAGCAGCTTGAGGAGTACGACCTGCTCCTCGATGGCCTCGAGCACCGGCTTGATCGCCGAATCGAAGTCACTGCCGAAACGAGCGAGGTTGGCGGTTCCTCCGACGGCGATGCGCTCGTCCGAGCGCTCGTTGGTGAAGGTCTGGGACAACGTCGTGACGATCGACGAAACGATCGGGCGATCATTGGGGTCGAAGGTCTCGATCATGTCCGCCAGTCGCAGCGATGCTTCGGGGAGTCGCTGACCGAGTGAAGCGTGTGAAATTCGCGAACGCAGATCCGACAACAGCTGCTCAGTCGGTGTCTCAACGAGCTCGATGATCCGCTGCTCGACGCGTCCGCTGCTGGTGATGACGACCAGCAGGACGCGCGAGCCCTCGAGCGCCACGACTTCGATGTGACGCACGGTCGAACGGGTCAGGGAGGGGTATTGAACGATGGCGACCTGGTTGGTGAGCTGCGCCAGCACTCGTACGCTGCGCTGCACCACATCGTCGACATCGACCGCACCGGTCAGGAACGTCTCAATCGCCCGGCGTTCCGCCTGCGAAAGCGCCTTGACCGTGGCCAATCGGTCGACGAACATCCGGTAGCCCTTGTCGGTCGGGATGCGACCGGCGCTGGTGTGGGGCTGGGTGATGTAGCCCTCGTCCTCGAGCGCGACCATGTCATTGCGGATCGTTGCAGGCGAGACACCCAAGTGGTGACGCTCTACGAGAGCGCGTGATCCCACCGGTTCCTGCGTGGAGACATAGTCCTCGACGATTGCGCGGAGAACGTCAAGACGTCGATCGTCAGACATACTTCTCCGTTCCGCGCGTCGCGTTGGCACTCCCCCAGGGCAAGTGCCAGTCTAGCGATGTGAGTGACAATGCCGAATCTCCGTACGAGGTCGGCGGCACTGAGCGCACGCTGACCTATTCGCCGCGGCGCATCACGATCGACGACGGCACCGAGATCGTCCACGAGTCCCTCGGCGGCACCCTCGTGTCAGCGTGGGCAGGCGACCTCGGTGAGCAATACGTCGAGGTGGTCCATCTCGGACACGGCCCATCCGGTGGTGAGCTTGTCCTCGTCCTACCGGACCGCAATGTCGTCGTGATCGGCGATCTGTATGCCGCCAGCCCTGCTGGCGCCACGCCGACGTGGGCTGAGGCAGTCGACCTGACCCTCGGACTCACTACTCTCTCCACCAAGATCCTCTCGAGCTCAGGTCCGGTCACCCGGGATGAGCTCGAGGCATTTCATCAACAACTTCTCGGGGTTCTGCATGGCTGACAGATATGGCACTGACGTGCTCTCAGGCGACTGGCGCAAGCCACCGCGTGGGCGCTCAGTGGAAGTGGTGGCCGAACGCGGCATGGTCGTCGAAGATGCGACGACCGGATTCGTCGGCGAGATCATGGTGGTCGAGAAGGATCTCGGCATGATGGTGCTCGAAGATCGCCGCAACACTCGGCGCTCGTTCCCGTTCGGCCCGGGCTTCCTGCTCGATGGGGCACCTGTCGTTCTGCGCCCGCAAGCCGCGAGAGCACCCAAGACGAGCGCGCGTACGGCCTCAGGCTCCCGCACGGTCGAAGACACCCGGGCGCGCGTCGCTCTGCCGAGCCGCATCTACGTCGAGGGTCGACATGATGCCGAGCTGGTCGAGAAGGTCTGGGGAGCTGATCTGCGCGTCGAAGGCGTGGCAGTTGAGTACCTCGGCGGCATCGATGATCTCGTCGGCGTCGTCGACGAATTCGATCCCGGAGCCGGGCGACGCCTCGGCGTACTGGTCGATCACCTCGTACCGGGCTCCAAGGAGACCCGCCTCGCCGAGCAGGTGTCCGGCCGCGAGCACGTGCTGGTTGTCGGCCACCCGTATGTCGACGTCTGGCAGTCGATCAAACCTGATCGACTCGGTCTGGAGGCCTGGCCCGTCATCCCGCGCGGCACTGACTGGAAGCACGGCATCTGCGAAGCACTTGGCTGGCCGCACACGGATCAGGCGGACATCGCTCGTGCGTGGAAGCACTTGCTGAGTCGGGTGGACTCGTACGCCGACCTCGAGCCGTCGTTCCTTGGTCGGGTAGAAGAACTCATCGACTTCGTCACCGTTCCCTAGTCGACGAGTTCGCGCACGACCGCGTCGGCGAGCAGCCGTCCCGGGAGCGTCAGCACCAGACGCTCGTCTGCGACATCGGCGAGCCCACGGGACACCAGGCCCGGTACGGCCGCCGTCGCGCCTGTGCTGAGTGCGTCCAGCCCAAGGCCTGAGCGGAGGCGGGTCTCGAGCATGATCCGCTCAACCCTCGCCGTGTCCGCATCGATCGTCTCGCCGTCGTGGCGAGGCGCTTCACCAGCCGCGAGCCGCTGCGCGTACGCAGCGGGGTGCTTGACGTTCCACCAGCGCTCTCCGTTGACGTGTGAGTGCGCGCCGGGTCCGATGCCGAGCCAGTTGTCGCTGTGCCAGTACAGAACGTTGTGGCGACACTGCGCTGCTTCGTCGCGTGCCCAGTTGGAGAGCTCATACCAACCGAGCCCCGCGGCCGAGAACAGTTCGTCGGCCAGGAGGTACTTGTCGGCGGTCTCATCGTCGTCGGGCATGACGACCTCGTGGCGATTGACCTTGCGGGCGAAGGCGGTGCCCTGCTCGACAATCAGCGCGTACGCACTGACGTGGTTCGGCTCCAGCGCGATCGCCTGCTCGACGCTGGTGCGCCAATCGGCCATCGACTCCCCCGGCGTGCCGTAGATCAGGTCGACGCTGAGCTGGTCGAAGCCGGCCTCCCGCGCCCACTTCACGGCCTGTGGCACGTTGTCGGGGTTGTGGGTGCGATCCAAGGTCGCCAGCACGTGAGGCACCGCGGACTGCACGCCGAATGAGATCCGGTTGAAGCCGCCTTCGCGCAGGATCGCGAGCGACTCCGGCGTCACGCTGTCGGGGTTGGCCTCTGTGGTGACCTCGACATCAGCGGCCAACCCGAAGTTGTCACGCAGGGCGTCAAGGAGACGTACGAGATCAGCCGACGGCAGTTGGGTAGGAGTGCCGCCGCCGAAGAAGACCGTCTCGATCTCTTGGCTGTACGTGCGTGCCGCGAGCTCGATCTCGCTGATTGCGGTGTCCGCGTACGACGCTCGCGTCGCGCCTTCACCGAGCTCGTCTGCCGTATAGGTGTTGAAGTCGCAGTAGCCGCAGCGCACCGAGCAGAACGGCACATGGACATAGACGCCGAAGGGCCGCTCACCTCGGGAGGTGAGCGGCCCTGTCGTGGTCATCTACTTAGCGTAGAAGCCGTCGAGGATTGCCTTGTTGTTGGCTTCGACGACATTGCGCTTGACCTTCATGCTCGGTGTGATCTCGCCGTTCTCGATCGAGAGATCGTGGTCGAGGATCGCGAACTTCTTGATCGTCTCCCAGCGGTTGACCTTGGAGTTGAGCTCCTCGATCTGGCCTTCGATGAGATCGTGGATTTCCTTGGAGCTGACGACCTCCGCGTATGACTTGCCCGCCATGCCGTTGTTGGCAGCCCACTCGGCGACACCGTCGGGATCGAGGGTGATCAGCGCTGAGCAGAAGTTGCGCTCGTTGCCGTGTACGAGGATCTGGCTGGTCAACGAGCTGATG
This sequence comes from Aeromicrobium panaciterrae, assembly GCF_031457275.1. Lineage (NCBI taxonomy): Bacteria > Bacillati > Actinomycetota > Actinomycetes > Propionibacteriales > Nocardioidaceae > Aeromicrobium > Aeromicrobium panaciterrae. Next base: position 1,383,694 of record NZ_JAVDWH010000001.1, on the reverse strand, counting down.
CCCTTGAACATGCCCTCGATGTGCGGCGGCGCGACGTACTTGCCGCCCGACGTCTTGAAGAGTTCCTTCTTGCGGCCGGTGATGTAGAGGAAGCCGTCCTCATCGATGCGACCCTCGTCACCGGTGTGCAGCCAGCCATCCTCCAGCGACGAGGCGCTCTCGCCCTCGAGGTTGTGGTAGCCGCGCATGATGTGCGGGCCCTTGATCAGGACTTCACCATCAGCCGCGATCTTGGCTTCGCTGCCGGGGAACGGCGTACCGACCGAGCCGAGCTTGAAGTTGTCGGGCTGGTTGACGAAGGCGCCAGCCGACGTCTCGGTGAGGCCGTAGCCCTCGAGAATCAGCACGCCCGCCGCGTGGAACCACTCGGCGATATCGGGCGACAGCGCTGCAGCGCCGGAGATGAAGAAGCGGACCCGACCACCAAAGCGCTCGCGCACCTTGGAGAACACCAGCTTGTCGGCAATACCGTGCTGAAGCTTGAGGATCGGCGAGATCGACTTGCCCGAGCGCACAGCGCGCGAGTGCTCGAGCCCGACCTTCTCGGCCCAACGGAAGATCTTGAGCTTGGCGCCACCCTCGGCTTCGGTCATACCGACGATTCGGCCGTAGGCCTTTTCGAAGATGCGAGGAGCCGCACCCATGAACGTCGGCTTGATGATCGCCAGGTTGTCGACGATCTTGGGCACGCGGCCATCGATCGCGGTGGCGAAGCCCACGGCCAGCTGGGTCGTCAGCAGCACCTTGCCGAACGAGTGAGCCATCGGCAGCCACAGGAACTGCAGATCGTCGATGCTCAGGAAGTCGCCGGCAACCATGACGGAGCCTTCGTACGTCCAGCCGTCATGGCTGAGGCGTACGCCCTTGGGGCGGCCCGTGGTGCCGGAGGTGTAAATCAGGGTGGCGAGTGAGTCGCCTGTCGTCGCGGCGACGCGCTCTTCGATGACCTTCGGGTGCTCGTTCAGGTAGGCCTCGCCGAGCTTCTCGAGGTCATCGAGACCGATGACCCAGTCACCGTCAGTGGTGCCTTCGAATACGACGACCTTGGTGATCGACGGCAGTTCGGAGTGCTTCTCGCGGAGCTTGGCGACCTGATCGTCGTCCTCGGCGAACACGATGCGGCTGTCCGAGTCGGCCAGGATGTATGCGACGTCGTCCGACATGGTGCTCGGGTAGACCGTGGTGGTTGCGGCGCCTGCGGCGTTGACCGCGAGGTCAGCGAGGATCCATTCGAGGCGGGTGCCGGACGCAATCGCGACACGCTGCTCGGCTTCGATACCAAGTGACACCAGGCCAGCAGCAAGATGCGTCACTCGCACGCCGGTCTCAGCCCAGGTCAGCGAGTGCCACTTTTCGTTCTCGTCCGGGTAGCGGTATGCCTCGTGGCCGCCCGATTCCTTGACGCGGTTGTAGAACATCGCGCTGACGCTCTTTGCGCGGTTCTTGACGATCTCAAGCTGTTCGGGGGTGGCAACTGAAGTACTCATGACATTCCTTCATACGCGCGTACTGGGGGGATGTGGTGCGGATCACCCTAACCTACCGCTGGGTCACTTGTGAGGCGTGTCCGCACGCTCACCGAGGCGTCTGCGGACGAAGGGTTCGAGCCTCGGCTCGGCCCCCAAAGCCGGGATCAAATCACGCTCGGTTGTGAGCGCGCGGAACAGGAAGTCGATCGTGATCTCGTGGCTGCGTTCCTCCACGATTTCGATCTCGTCGCCGGCCGAAATGTCGCCCTCTTCGATCACTCGAAGGTATGGGCCGGGCAACCCTCCTTGGGTGAATCGCTTCACCCAGTGCGGCTCGTCGAGGAAGCCCTGGAACACCGAGCAGGGGATACGTACGCCCGACACTTCGAGGAGTGCGCCGCCAATGCGCCACCGGTCCCCCGCGTGCACTGCGTTCAGGTCGATGCCCTGGGTCGTGAGGTTCTCACCGAACTGGCCAGCGCTCAGCGTTCGGCCGAGGATGTCGGCCCACGTGTCGAGATCCTCGCGGGAGTAGGCGTACACAGCCTGCATCTCGCGACCGTGGTTCACCAGATCCGCGATCTCGTCATCGCCGACGCCCAGCGTGTGAACACGTACGGGGCCGATGACAGGCCGTTTGTCGATCGCGGTGCGCTTGAGCTGCCCCCACGGCACGTCGACCGCCGTACCGACATTGACCGACTCGACGAACGCCACGTGGCTACTTCTTGTCGGCGTCGCCGGTCGAGAGAGCTGCGATGAAGGCCTCTTGCGGCACCTCGACGCGACCCACCATCTTCATGCGCTTCTTGCCCTCTTTTTGCTTCTCGAGGAGCTTGCGCTTGCGGCTGATGTCGCCGCCGTAGCACTTGGCGAGGACGTCCTTGCGGATCGCGCGGATGTTCTCGCGGGCGATGACGCGCGCACCGATGGCGGCCTGGATGGGCACCTCGAACTGCTGGCGCGGGATGAGTTCCTTGAGCTTCGAGGCGAGCGAGACGCCATAGGCGTACGAGTTGTCGCGGTGGACGATCGCGCTGAACGCGTCGACAACCTCGCCCTGGAGAAGGACGTCGACCTTCACGAGATCCGAAGCCTGCTCACCCGTGGGTTCGTAGTCGAGCGAGGCATAGCCCTTCGTACGGCTCTTGAGCGCGTCGAAGAAGTCGAACATGATCTCGCCCATCGGCAGCGTGTACTTGATCTCGACACGATCCTCGGAGAGATAGTCCATGCCGATGAGCTGGCCACGACGTGCCTGGCAGAGCTCCATGATCGTGCCGATGTAGTCGGTGGGGCTGAGCACGGTGGCGCGTACGACCGGCTCGAAGACCTTGTCGATCTTGCCCTCGGGGTACTCCGACGGGTTGGTGACGACGATTTCCTTGCCGTCCTCCATCTCGACTCGGTAGACGACGTTTGGCGCGGTCGAGATGAGCTCGAGGTTGAACTCACGCTCCAGGCGCTCGCGCACGATCTCGAGGTGCAGCAGGCCGAGGAAGCCGATGCGGAAGCCAAATCCAAGTGCACCGGACGACTCGGGCTCGTAAACCAGGGCCGCGTCGTTGAGCTGGAGCTTCTCGAGCGCGTCTCGCAGTGTCGGGTAGTCGTCGCCGTCGAGCGGGTAGAGACCGGCAAACACCATCGGTACGGGGCTCTTGTAGCCACCGAGCGGTTCCGTTGCACCGCGAATGTTGGAGGTCACGGTGTCGCCGACTCGCGACTGACGCACTTCCTTCACACCGGTGATCAAGTAGCCAACCTCGCCCACGCCGAGATCGCTGGCCTTCACTGGCTCGGGTGAGATGACACCGACTTCGAGCATTTCGTGCACGGCGCCCGTCGACATCATCTTGATCTTGTCGCGGTGCGAGAGCTTGCCGTCGAACACACGGACATACGTGACGACGCCGCGGTAGGTGTCGTAGACCGAGTCGAAGATCAGCGCGCGCGGCGGAGCATCCGGGTCGCCCTTTGGCGGCGGAATCTCGTCGACGATCAGGTTGAGGAGCTCCTCAACACCCTGACCCGTCTTGGCCGAAACACGGAGTACGTCGTCGGGGTTGCCGCCGATGATGCCGGCGATCTCCGCGGCGTACTTCTCGGGCTGCGCACCCGGCAGGTCGATCTTGTTGAGCACCGGGATGATGTCGAGGTCCGCGTCGATCGCGAGATAGAGGTTGGCGAGCGTCTGCGCCTCGATGCCCTGTGCAGCGTCGACGAGCAGGATTGCGCCTTCGCACGCTTCCAGGCTGCGGCTGACTTCGTACGTGAAGTCGACGTGGCCGGGAGTGTCGATCATGTTGAGGATGTAGACCTTGCCCGCGTCGTCACCACTCGACTTGGTGAACGGCATGCGTACGGCCTGGCTCTTGATCGTGATGCCGCGCTCGCGCTCGATGTCCATCCGGTCGAGGTACTGAGCCTTCATGTCGCGGCCGTCGACGACACCGGTGTGCTGCAGCATGCGGTCGGCCAACGTCGACTTGCCGTGATCGATGTGCGCGATGATGCAGAAGTTGCGCAGGATCTGCGGGTCGGTGGCCCCGGGCTGGGGTACGGGGCTGGAACTCATGGTGACTCCATTGTCCCATCTGGGACGGCCTCAGATCACCAGAGGTATGCGAGTGCCACGTTGACGACCACGAGCGCCGCGACCACGTGCGCGATCGGGTTGGGCGCGGGCCTCTTGCGGGTCGAGTGAGCCAGCCCCACGGCGACGAAGGCGATGACGAGTTTGACGCCAACCTTCGCGTTGTTGGGGTCGGCCACGTCGTCACTCATCGAGGCAATAGCGACGAGCGTCAGACCCAGAACAAGTGCCGCCGAGAGGCCGTGGGCCATCCAGAGGTTGACCTTCGGACCGCGGATGTCCTTGAGGTATCCGAGCAACACCACTGCCCAGCTCGCCACATGGACCCAGACGAGAACGTCATAGAGCGTCTGCATGACAGCAGAATAGAGCCACGTCACGGTTGGGAGTCACCTCACCAGGTTTCGACCTTCCTGGCGCCTTCGGCGCGATTCGCTCAACCTGCCTCGGCGTTCGCTCGCAGAGCTCGCTCAGCCTCGCCAATTTTGGCGGCGTGCGCCTGCGCTGATAGAGTTGGTGGTCGCGTGCTTCGGCGCGTCACATCAACTTTCGCATCACCATCCTTCAAGAGAAACAGGTTTGCCCCGTGGCGAATATCAAGTCGCAGATCAAGCGCAACCGGCAGAACGAGCTGGCTCGCGAGCGCAACAAGTCCGTGCGCTCCGCTCTCAAGACCTCGATCCGTCGTTTCACCGAGGCTGTCGAGGCTGGCAACAAGGACGAAGCCAAGAAGCTCGCTGGTGAAGCCACCAAGAAGCTCGACAAGGCAGCTTCCAAGAAGGTCATCCACAAGAACCAGGCAGCCAACCGCAAGTCGGCTATTGCCAAGAAGGCCGCGTCTCTCTGACGTACGCCTCGTGAATCAAGCGCCCTTCGGGGCGCTTTTTTCTTTTCCCCACACGGACAGCCGTCGTACGAGCCACTCGAGTGGGCCCTTGCCGAACGACAGGCTCCAGATGGTTGCCGCAGCCGCCAACACCACGACCTGCAGCAGCCAGATCTCGTAGGTGCCCTCGTGGACTCCGCCGGGATGGTCGTGCAGGAAATCGACCCTGAGGCGCCACGACCACAGCACGTGAACTGTGTAGAGCGTGAGAGTCATAGCGCCCGCCGCACGAACCGGCGTCAGAACCAGTCGCGCCCAAGGAACCTTGACCAGTAGGGCACACAAGCCAACGACCAGGATCGCCGAGCCAATCGCGCTCAGCATGCCCAGCGGTCGCGACGTGTGTTGACCGACGAGCAACAACTCATCCCAGGTCGGTCGCTCATAGGGATAGACGGGACCCACGAACAGTCCGCGCCACGTGCCGTCGAGCAGGTCGTCGAACACTCCCGCCTTGATCGCCACCATCCCGGCCGCCAAAGTCGACACGACGAGCGCGACACCCGTTGCGACAAGCCGCCACGCGACCTTCACGCTGCGCAGGTCGAGCCGCCCAATCGCCATACCGATCAGCACGTATGCGATCCAGACGCCGACCGGGTAGATCCCCCACACGACGATCTCCATGAACAGCTCGCCGGGGTGCTGGAGATCTGCCCACTCGGTCTGCTGGGTGTAGACCTGCTTCTCTCGCTGCGCCCAGAGCAGAACGACCGGAGCGACGAGCGCCCACACGGTTCCCAGCACAAATAGCCACGTGGTCGACAGCCGTCGGAACGGCAGAACCAGGACGATCATCACGCCGTAATAGGCCAAGATGATGAACATCGGCACGTGTTCCAGCGAGCCAAGCGCGAGTCCCAGCGCGATGAGGAGGACCGCCCTGATCCAGGTCGCGCGCGTTGATCCGGCGCCGCGCGGATCACGTTGATGAACAATCGTCAGTGCAACTCCGGCCAACAAGGCAAACAACGGGGCCGCTCGACCACCCGCGATCACATCGCCAACTGGTGGATTCTTGTTCATCCAATGGGGACCGATGTGGGTAAACATCATCCCGATCAGGGCGAGCCCACGCGCGAGGTCTACTGCCTCGATACGGCTGCCGGGGCGTGGCATCAGCGTCGCCGCTGGGCTGCGACCTTGAGCACCATCCGCTCGATTGCATAGGCGGGGTCGGCAGCGCCGCCCTTCACGTCGAGATCGGCTTGCGCGACGGCGTCGAGTGCCTTGGCGAGTCCGTCGGGCTCCCATGCGCGTAGCTGCTGTCGCATGGCGCGGATCTTGAACGGGGGCGCGCCGACCTGTGCGGCCAGATCGTTGTCACGCATACCGGACGGGGCCGATGACAGTTTGGCGAGCGATCGCAGACCACTGGCGAAAGCACTCGTGATCAGCACCGGCGCGACCTTGGCTGCCTCGGCCCATCGAGCCTGCTCAAGTGCGACGTTGATCCGTCCATCTATCGCGGCATCAGCAATTTCGTAGCCGCGTACGTCGGCACGACCACCGAAATAGCGCCGCACAATGCTTGCGCTGATCTCGGTTCCACGTTCGACAGTGGAGACGAGTTGGTCAGCCGCACCGGCGAGTGATCGCAGGTCCTGGCCGACTGATGCAACGAGAAGCGTCGCGGCTTCTTGGTCGATGCGGGTGCCGAGATCACGGAACTCGGTGTGCACCCACTGCGCGTAGTCGCGTTCGTATTTGGGCGCTTCGAGCTTGACCTCGCTGACGGCAGGCAGCTTGCGGAGCTTGTCGAGCAGTCCCTTGCCCTTGGCTCCCCCGCCGTGCACCAGTACGAGGGCGATCTCGGGCGACGGGCTTTCGCAGTATGCGAGGAGTTCGGCCTGGGCGGCATCTCCGGTGTCCTGAAGGTCGGTGATGACGAGCGCGGTGTTATCGCTGAACAGCGAAGCGCTGGTCAGGCCAGCGAGCTCGCCAGCCTGGAGGCCGCTCGCACTCGCCTCGGACACTTCGCAGTCCGCGTGCTCCGCGGTCACGGCGGCAATCGCGCGTGCGCGCGTGCGCTCAGCGAGGAACTCGGCATTGCCTGAGATGAGGAGAATCTTGCCGAATGCCGAAGCCACGTGGACAGACTATTGGGTCGTGGCCACAAGAAGGCGCCCGTCACGCAGGACCACGGCAATGTCGCCATCTGTGTCGGTACGCCACCACTCAGCGCCGCGCTCCCGCAGCATGGCCAGTGCCTTCGCGGCAGGGTGACCGTAGTCGTTGTCGACGCCCGCGCTAACCGTCACGATGCTGGCACCGACCGCGTCTAGGAATGCCTCTGACTGCCTGGCGCTGCCGTGGTGCGGCATCTTCATGACCTCGGCAGATAGCTCGGGATGTTGCAGCATGAGCCTCGCCTGGGCTTCGGGCTCGATGTCACCCGTCAGCAGGATTCGTACGCCATGCACGCGTACGGCGAGGACGACGCTGACGTTGTTGGCACTCGATCCGTCGGTCACGGGCAGCGGCTCTGACCGTGGCGGCCACAGCACCTCAGCCGCGATCGCCCCGACCGTGAACGTCTCCCCGGGTACGGCGACGTGAGGCCTGGCGCCCGGCCCACCAGTCGGACCAACGGCAACCTGATCGACCTGTCGACCACGCACGACTCCACGCCATCCGTCGACGTGGTCGGCATGACCGTGAGTGAAAACCATCAGTCGAATGTGGTGCACGTCGAGTCGGTCGAGACACCGGTCGATTGCCGCCGGTTCGGGACCTGCATCGACAACGACCGCGGTGCCATCTCCAACGTTGAGCACGGTCGCGTCGCCTTGGCCGACATCACAAGCGACCATTAACCACGATTCTGGAGGCCAGCCGGGGTGAGGCGGCCGCCAGATCGCAACGAGCAAGCCCAGCGCTATCCCGCCGAACAGCACTGGACGAGCCGAGATCCGAACGATCGCCCAGGCCACAGTTGGGACTACGACGAGCAGGAGCTGCCACGGCGCGCGCCATGCCAACGAAGCGGCCTCAAGCGAGGCAGCCCGATGGCCGACCTCCAGGATCCAGCTCGCAGCCGCACCGGCCACGAAGCCGACGACATGGGCGAGTGGAGGCGATACCAGGGCGACCAGCCCGCCGAGCAGGCCAGCCACCGTCGCGGGAGCGACTGCCGGTGCGGCCAGTAGGTTCGCGACCACTGCGACCAGCGAAACCTGTCCAGAGATCGCGGCAATGGCCGGAGTACAGGCGAGTTGGGCTGCCAGTGGCACCGCGATCGCCAAAGCGCACCAGCGAGGCATCCACCGCAGCAGCGGGCGAACCATCACCGGTGCAAGAAGCAGGATCCCAGCCGTGGCGCACACCGACAGGACGAAGCCCGCCGAGCGTGACAACCACGGGTCGATGAACAGCAACGCGATGATCGCCCAGGCGAGAGCGCGTACGCCACCGCGATGCCCGTAGCCGAGCGCCGCGACGCCGACCGCACCCATGGCTGCCGCCCGGACGACGCTGGGATCGGGGCGCGCGAGGATCACGAACCCGACGATCGACACCGCTCCGAGAACCCAGAGCCCACGCCGACGTACGCCGACTGCACGTCCTACGACGAGCAAGACGGCGAGCACGATCGTCAGGTTCGTCCCCGAGACGGCCATCAGGTGCGTCAGTCCCGCACGCCGGAAGTCCTCCTTGACCTCGTCACTGACCCGACTGTCGTCACCATCGACCAGGGCTGGCACGAGTGCTCGCGGTTCATCCGCAGTTCGCTCGACTGACGTGCGCACCCCCTCGCGCACCGTCTCGGACACCTCCCACCACCAGCTCGCTCGATCGGTGGGTCCTCGACGTACGACATCGATCACGGCCGCCTCATCGGTTGCGTCAGACGGTGCGAGTCGGCCGATGATCGTCAGCCGGCGCCCGACGACCAGGTCGTCAGCCGATCCGTCGATGAACGCAGTGACACGATCGCGGGTGCGTACGTCCATGTCGCGCGAGACGACTCGACGAACGAGCAGTTCGACGACGATCGACTCCTGGCCGTGCTGTTGGAAGGTCGTCGCATCGCGCCTGACCTCCACGTCCAGCGTCGCAATGCGGTGCTCGGCGGCCAGCTGCGTCACAGGTGAGTGCTCGATCGCGTTGAGTCGCCATGCGCAGGATGCGGCTATGGCGGCGACCGTGATCGCGAGAACGGCCACCGATGGACGTCTGGCAGCGATCCCAGCGGCCAGCACACACACCAAGGCGACCACCAGTGCCGCGTTGGCGCCTGAGGTCACGAGCGTGGCCGCAACCGCCCAGCACAGGAGCGCAGGCGCGGCCATGCGCAGGTCGTGCATCAGACCGTGACGAGATCTCGCAACTCAGCCAAGGTGGCGTCGCCGATGCCCTTGACCTCCAGGAGGTCCTCAACCGAGCCGAAGCGGCCGTTTTCCGTACGCCAGCTCAGGATCGACTGCGCTGTGACCGGCCCGACCCCAGGCAAAGTGTCGAGTTGCTCGGCCGTGGCGGTGTTCAGATTGACCTTGGTCGTTGTGAGACCGCCCGGTGCCGCGGCAGCAGCGGGAACCTCAGCCGGATCCTGACCCACCAGGAGTTGTTCGCCGTCGCTGAGCACGCGCGCCATGTTGAGCGCACTCGTGTCGACTCTTCCTTTGAGTCCACCGGCAGCCTCGATTGCCTCGTAGACGCGCGAACCCGTGGGGACCGTGACGATCCCGGGCTTGCGAACCTTGCCGACGACATCGATCACCAAGTCGTCGATCGGCTTCTGGTGCGAGGCGGCCTCTGTTGTCGCAAAGGCCAACGGCGCCTGCGGTTCGCTGGTTTCCGGGCGCGAGGACAGCAGCCACCAGACGAGCAACACCGATGCCGCAGTGGAAAGGGTCGCCAGGACCCTGACGTGCGGGACCTCTAGACGTCGCCGCTGACGCTCGATGGCCGGCTCATCGTCGGGCGGTGGCAGCTCGGCATCGAACGATGCGGCGAGCTGAGCGAGCCGACGTCGGGCGATCTCGGCCCGTGTCTCTTCTCGTTCGACCCTCACACCGTGACGCTAGGCAGCGGCAGTCGTACGACGCGTGGACTAGCGGCGTGGCTGTGGACTCGCAGGACTCAAGTCCGGATCGTGGAAAACGCTCAGCAGCGCGGAGTGACCGTCACCGAGATCATGCCGGGCCCGACGTGGGCACCGATCGATGCGCCCACCTCGTCCACCGGGATCGAGTCGACCCCGAGTGCCACGGCCAGGCGGCCCGCCACAGCGTTCGCGATCGAAGGGTTGGCGAGATGCTGCACGCCAATCTGGAAGCCCTTGTCGCACGACTGAGCGCTTTCGACGGCGAGCGCCTCGACCCGCGCAAGCGCCTTCGCGGCCGTACGTACGCGTTCGAGCGGGACGACTACGCCATCCTTGATCGTCAGAATCGGCTTCACGGCGAGCGCCGAACCGATCAGCGCGGCAGCAGGACCTACACGGCCTCCACGCTTGAGGTATTCGAGTGTGTCCACGTACAGCAGGATCGTCGACGACTCCCCTGCTCCACGCGCTGCTGCAGCGACCTCAGCCGCATCCTTGCCAGCGTCGCGTGCCTCAGCGGCACGACCCGCGGCGAAGCCGGTCGCGATGCCTACCTGGGCCGAGTCGACGACTGTCACAGGGACGGGTGAATCCTTGGCGGCGAGCAGTGCAGAGTCGTACGTGCCCGACATCTTCGAGCTCAAGTGCACCGAGACGATCGCCTCGGCTCCCTCATCAGCCAGATCCCGATAGACCCGCAAGAAGTCGTCGGGCGTCGGACGCGAGGTGCTGACCGGTACGAACGAGGCGAGCGCTTCGGCGATCATGTCGGCCGTGACGTCAACACCTTCGGTGTGAACCGCAGCGCCAATGATGACCTGCAGCGGCACGACAGCGATGTTCTCCTTGGCGGCGTCGGCTGGAGCCAACGACGCCGTCGAGTCCGTGACGATCGCTACCTTGGCCATGCGCGAAGACTATCGAGCCAAGGCTCAAACGACGATCGACACGAGCTTTGGCGCGCGGACGATGACTTTGCGCACCTCGCGACCGTCGATCGATCGCACGACATTCGGCTCGGCAAGCGCCAGAGCCTGGAGGTCCTCGTCGCTGATGTCGGGGCTGACCTCGAGCTTGCCGCGTACCTTGCCGAGCACCTGCACGACGCACGTGACGGACTGCTCGACGAGATGGGCTGCGTCTGCCACCGGGTAGGGCGCGCGTGCCAGCGAGTCAGCGTGGCCCAGCTTGGCCCACAGCTCTTCCGCGACGTGCGGCGCGAGCGGAGCCGTCATCAGGACCAAGGGCTCCAGCGCAGCGCGGCTGCGAACGTTGGCCTTGGTCAGGTGGTTCGTCAGCTCGATCAGCTTGGCGATGGCGGTGTTGAACCGCATCTCATCCATGTCGACGCGGACGCCCTCGATCGTCTTGTGCAGCGCATGAAGCGTCTCGGCATCGAGCGCGTCGTCCGTTGCGACCGATTCACCGGAGTCCTCGTCGACCACCAGGCGCCAGACGCGCTGGAGGAATCGCTGAGCACCCACAACGGCGCGGGTCTCCCACGGGCGGGACACGTCGAGCGGGCCCATCGACATCTCGTAGACGCGGAACGTGTCCGCGCCGTACGCGTCGTACATCTCGTCAGGCGTGACGATGTTCTTGAGGCTCTTGCCCATTTTTCCGTACTCGCGATTCACGGGCTTGCCGTCGTACGTGTAGGTCGTCTCGGCGCCATCGACGTGCTCGACGACGTCTTCGGCAGGCACATAGACGCCGCGAGCATCTGTGTAGGCGTAGGCCTGGATGTAGCCCTGGTTGAACAGCTTCTGGAAGGGCTCTTCGCTCGACAGATGGCCGAGATCGAACAGCACCTTGTGCCAGAACCGCGCATAGAGCAGGTGCAGTACGGCGTGCTCGACTCCACCGATGTAGAGGTCGACGCCACCAGTGTCGCCGGCCTTGCGCGGGCCGAGCCAGTAGGCCTCGTTCTCCGGATCGACCAGAGTCTTGTCGTTGTGCGGGTCGGCGTAGCGCAGCTCGTACCAGGACGAGCCGGCCCAGTTGGGCATCGTGTTGGTCTCGCGGCGGTACTTCTTCAGACCGTCGCCGAGGTCGAGCTCGACGTTGACCCAGTCGGGCACGCGCGCCAGTGGCGGCTCGGGCTCGCTGGTGACGTCGTCGGGCTCGAACGTCTTGGGCAGGTAGTCAGGCACTTCGGGCAGCTCAACCGGCAACATCGAGTCGGGCACCGCAATCGGCGATCCGTTCTCGTCGAAGACGATCGGGAACGGCTCGCCCCAATAGCGCTGGCGGCTGAACAGCCAGTCGCGGAGCCTGTATGTCGTGGTGCCGCGGCCCGAACCCTGCTGAGCGAGCCACGCGATGATCGTCGACTTGGCCTCAGCGATGGGGAGACCGTTGAGGTCAATGTCGTCATTCGCTGAGTTGATCGCTGGTCCCTCGCCGAGGAACGGTCCGTCTTCGAACCCCTCCGACGGCTGGACCGTACGGATGATTGGCAGGCCGAACTTCTCGGCGAACTCCCAGTCGCGGGAGTCCTGACCAGGCACGGCCATAATCGCGCCGGTGCCATAGCCCGTGAGCACGTAGTCGGCGATGAACACCGGGAGCGACGTGCCGTTGACTGGGTTGATCGCGTAGGAGCCGGTGAAAACGCCGGTCTTGTCGCGGTTCTCCTGGCGCTCGACGTCGCTCTTGGCACCGGCCGCCGCGCGATAGTCCGCGATCGCTTCGGCGGGCGTTGCCGCTCCCCCGGTCCATGCAGCGTCAACACCATCGGGCCAGGCGGCTGCGGTCAGCTCGCCGACGAGCTCGTGCTCGGGGGCCAGCACGACGTACGTCGCACCGAAAAGCGTGTCGGGACGCGTGGTGAACACGTCGATCTTGGTCTCGGCGCCGTCGACCGCGAAGCTGACCTCGGCGCCGTGTGACCGACCGATCCAGTTGCGCTGCATGTGCTTGACCGATTCGGGCCAGTCCATGCGGTCGAGATCGTCGATGAGGCGGTCGGCGTACGCCGTGATGCGCATCTTCCACTGGCGCAGGTTGCGCGGGAACACCGGGAAGTTGCCGCGTTCGCTGCGACCTTCCGGCGTCACCTCCTCGTTGGAGAGGACGGTTCCGAGCGCCGGACACCAGTTGACGGGTGATTCATCGATGTACGCGAGGCGATGCTGATCGATGACCTGGGGATCGTTGGTGCCGAGCTTCTCAATCAGCTCGCTGATCGGGCGGGCGCGATTGGCATCGGTGTCGTACCAGGACTCGAAGATCTGGATGAAGATCCACTGGGTCCAGCGCATGAATTCGGAGTCGATCGTCGCGAATGAACGGCGGGGATCGTGTGCGAGGCCCAGGCGTCGCAGCTGGCGCCGCATGTTGGCCATGTTGGAGATCGTGTTGCCGCGCGGGTGCTCGCCAGTCTGTACGGCGTGGATCTCGGCCGGCAGACCGAAGGCGTCGTAGCCGAGGGCGTGCAGCACGTTGTCGCCCTGCATTCGGCGGTAGCGGCCGATGACGTCAGTCGCGATGTAGCCGAGCGGGTGGCCAACGTGGAGTCCCGCCCCGGAGGGGTACGGGAACATGTCCATGATGAAGAACTTCTCGCCCGTGACCTCACCGGCGAGATCGCCTGTCGGGTTCGGGGCTTCGAACGTGCCCTCGGTCTCCCAGCGGTCCTGCCAGCGGCGCTCAATGTCGCCTGCGAGGTCGCTCGAGTAGCGATAGGCGGACGGCTTGGGTTCGGGCGTGCTCACTGCCCGAATGTTACCTGTCACAAATCGGGAGGAGTGGCGCCCGTCGCGAGGTGGGCTACGCGTTCTCCCATGGCCGATTCGGGACGTACGACGTGAGTTGCGCCGACGCGCTCGAGCAGGCGCGCATGTTTGTCGTTGATCGCCTTCGCCCACACATCGGAGATGCCAAGATCCACCAGGCTCATCACCGTCAGGACACTCGCCTCGATATCGGTACCAATGCCAACGACCGCCAGGCCGAACGACCCGGCATCGATCTGCTTTAGTGCCTCGGTGTCGGTCGAATCGGCCGCGACGATGTGGGTGAACTCCCCCGCGAGGCGCTGCACAATCTCGGGATTCTCGTCGACCGCGAGCACTTCGTGGCCCAGGCGCACGAGCGACTCGGCAACGGACATGCCGAACCGTCCGAGACCGATCACCAGTACCGGAACCGCCGCAGGACTGCTCTTCCTAGCCAATGATCGGTTGCTCCTCGGGAAGGTGATACCGCGGAATCCTACGCCGGAGCACGAGCGCTCCAGCCGCAGCGATCGTACCGACACGACCGAGGAACATCAGCACGATGATGACGATCTGTGCGTTTGCGGGCAGATCAGGTGTGATGCCCGTGCTCAGTCCCACAGTCGCAAACGCGGACGTGCACTCGAACAGAACTTCGTCGAAGTCGAAATCGGTCATCAGCATGACGAGGAACGTCGTGACCGTCACCAGCATCACGGCAAGCAGGGCGATCGTGATCGCCGTACGTACGACGCGAGGACCAATCGAGCGTGAGCCGATCCTGATTTCGGGATCACCGCGCAACTCCGCCCAGATGACGTAGGCGAGCAGCAGGAAGGTGGTGATCTTGATTCCACCGGCCGTACTGGCGCTGCCGCCGCCGATGAACATCAGGATGACTCCGATGTTGAGCGTCTCGGGACGTACCTCTCCCCAGTCGAAGCTGTTGAGTCCACCCGAACGGGGCATGATCCCGCCCTCGATACCGGTCACCAGTTTGTGCCCGAATCCGCCGCCGCCGAGGGTGTTGGGGTTGTTCCACTCCAATAGGAGGAAGGCTGCGGCACCGACGAAGAGCAGTCCGAACGAGCCCCAGACCGTGAGCCGGGTATGAATCGTCCACTGAGCGGGTCTACGCCATTCCTGGAACAGCTCGGCGAGCACCGGGAAGCCGATCGCGCCGACGAACACTGCGATCGAGATCGGGATGATGATGAGGCCGTCGCCGGCATAGCCCACCAGACTGTCGCGGTTGAGCGAGAAGCCCGCGTTGTTGAACGCCATGACGGCGTCGAACACCCCGTGCCAGATTGCAGTCGGCAGATCGCTGAAGTACGCACCGCGATAGCGCAACGTGAGCACGATGGCAGTGACGGTCTGGAAGAACAGCATCGTGAACGCGACACGTTTGAAGAGCGGTCGCACTTCGCCGATATTGACGACGTGCATGTCCGCCTGGGCGACGAGTCGCGTACGCAGGCCGAGTCGTCCACCGATGAACAAACCGAGGATCGTGGCGAGCGCGATGATGCCGAGACCACCGATCTCGACCAGAACCAGGATGATGCCCTGCCCCGTGGGCGACCAGTATGACGACGTGTCGACCGTCGCCAGGCCGGTGACGGTCACTGCCGACGCTGACGTGAAGAACGCCGCCATGAAACTCGGAGACCCCGCGCCCTCCCGGGCGACCGGCAGCAGCAGAAGCAGGGTGCCCAGGACGATCAAGGCGAAGAATGTCAGCGGCAGCAGACGTACGGGGTGGGAGATCGAAGCCGGCATCTTCAGCCTCATGGTGCGGAGCACGGCACGACGCTACCCCAAAATTTACTGTGACAAGAGTGGCGCGTGGGACTTACGGGATCAGCGGGACAGATGGTAACTTTTTATGTCTGCCGCGTTCGTAGATCGATTTTGCACGTGGACGCACGGAACTCGGTCCGCGCCTAGGGAGTCATCTGACATGACACGTTCACCTTCGACTTCGTCACGACTGCGAGCACGCGTCGGCGTGTTCGTCGGCTCTGTTGCGCTGTTGATGAGCGGTGCCGTCGTCACCGGTGGAGCTGCACAGGCGATCGACGCCCCAACCGGCCTGAAGGCAGTCGACGTTGCGTCCAAGGGCGTTGCCCTCAAATGGAGCAACACCGGCCAAGGCGCTTACCGCGTACGCATGTCGACGAGCTCATCGATGAGCTCCCCTGAGGCCTGGGACGTCCTGGACAACTATTACGAGTGGACCCGCACCGACGCCAGCCCGTCGGCGCGCGCACCACGTCTGACACCGGGCAAGACCTACTACTTCCAGGTTAAGGCCATCAAGCGAGCAGCAGACAGCAGCGACCGCGACTCCCTCAGCAACTACAGCAGCACCCTTGCTGTCACCCTCCCCACGACAGCGCTGCCCGAACTCAAGCCCGTCAAGGTCAAGGCAACAGCCGGTGGCAGCACCTCGCTGCACGTGTCGTGGAGTGATCGCGGGCCGGGCTATTCCTACCTCCTGCGCTTCACACCCAATCCCGACAAGTCGGTCACGAAATGGTCATCGGTCAAGACCGATAGGCCTGCCGTCACCCTCAAGGGACTGACACCGGGCAAGACCTACTACTTCCGGCCGCGCGTCATCGACTCCCTCGGCAAGGGCGCGAGCCCGTACGGCGAGCTCGGCCCTTCAGAGGCGACGCTCGAGAGCACGCCCTCCCCTGGGCTATCAGTCGCCACCTACAACATCCGCAAGAAGTACTCCGACGCTGACTGGACCGCTCGCCGCAAGGCGGTCGCGACCAACATCCTCACCACGGCTCCCGACGTCATCGGCATCCAGGAAGCCATTCCCACCACGTACGGCGTCAATGGCAAGAAGCAGTACGCCGACCTCATGGACCTGATGGGCGACCCGTACGCATATGTCACGAGCGGCTCCGGATCCAGCGGTACTCAACTCGCGTACAACACCGAGCGCCTCACCAAGGTGAAGTCCGGCATCAAGATGCTGTTTGAAGACGGTGCCGCCGAGCGTTACGCCGTCTGGGCGATCTTGAAGGACAAGATCAGCGACAAGTCATTCTTTGTCGTCTCCACGCACCTCGAGCCCGGCACCACTACCCCCGAGCTCAACGCCGTGCGCATCCACCAGGCCCAGGACATCCTCGACCTGGTCGAGGACAACGCCAACGGGCGGCCGACGATCATCGTCGGCGACATGAACACAAGCCGCACGGCAGAGCCCAACAACGGCCAGTACAAGACGTTCACCGGCGCCGGCTACATCGACCCAATCGACAACTCGGTCGCCAACTGGTTCTCAGGCGAGAATGCGACAGCCGAGCACATCGTCAACGCGCAGTACAGCAGCGCCAACAAGTTGGAGAGGAAGGCGCTGCTGTCGTCCTTCCCCAACGGCACCCACATCGACTACATGTACACGTCTCCGAGCATTCGAGTCGCAGTATGGCGTCAGGTACTCAACCTCGACACCACTGGGTCCTTTGTGGGCACGATCCCCTCGGACCACAACATGATGCAGATGACGATCCACCTGCCGTAGCAGGAGTCAAGAACGACGCAGGATCTTCTTGGCGATCGGTACGAGCGGGCGTAGTGCCTTCGACTCCCGGAGCAACTGCTTCTTGGGAGCAAACGGGTACTTCGGCTTGTGCCGGCGCTGGAGAGTCGCCTCGCCCGCTGCCTTGTAGACCTCGGCAACGCGCTTGATCATCGCGTCGTGGGCCGATTCAGACTCTGCGAACAGCGTCTCGACCGGTCCTGGGAAATCAGCCTTGGCAATCTGCTTGTCGTACTCCGGGTTGGCTTTGCCGGCCTCGTAGACATGCTCGACGCCGTTCTTCTCGAGGAACCGAGCGAACTTCTCCCAACGGGCGAGATGTCCGTCATTGAACGCGGTGTAGTCGGTCTGGTCGTACAGATCGGCGGCGTCCGGCTTCTCAGGAAGGTTCGGCACGAGCGTGTGCGGGATCTCGTGATAGCGGGCGAGCTCAAGAGTGCGCGCGTCGTGGGCGAGGACGTGTGCAGGCGTTCCGGCCAGGATCGCGGCAATGTTGCCGTGAATGCGGGTTCCGAAGGAGAACTCCCGCTCGGCGAGGTAGTCGTTCCACGTCGACGGGTCGACGAAGAAGCGCATGCGGTTGGCGCGGTAGAGCGGGTGAGTCGTGTGTGCCGGCAGGTCCGGGCGCTTGTTCGGACGGCGATCGACGCCCCAGAGCAGCATCTCGAGCGAGTCGTGGCCCTGCGGGATGTACGTCATGTGGGGGTACTTCGCCGCGTGACGTATCGACAACTCGTCCATGATCGGGACGTACGGCGACAGATTCATCGTGAAGTGGCTGTCTTCGGTGAGGTGGTCGACCTTCTTGTCGACACGCAGGTCTGCACCGCGACGGAAGAGCGAGGGGCAACCGACGACCTCAACGTGCTCGTCTCCGAAGCCAAGACTTGCCAGATATTCGCGAGTGGTCTCCCCGCGTACGCCGATCGTGGAAGACCGGTCGAGCACTGCCTTCAGGAACCGCTCGATGTTCGCGGTGACCTCGGGCGGGTTGTTGGGGAACGGGTTGTCGAGGCTTCCTGTTCCGCCTGCAACGCCCACTCCCGCGACCACAACAGGGATCTTCAGTCGCTCGATGAGCTGCGTCATCTGCTTCAGATTGCGATAGAACGACGGTCGGAAAGCGTTGGCCAGCGGAATCACGAACTGGTCGAACTCTTCGTTGATGCGCTTGGCATGCGAACGAGAATCGGCCAGTCGCTCGCTGAGGAACGAGTCTGAGACGACGTCCGCGTCCGGAACCGTGATCAGCCGGTGCATCGATTCAGTGAAGATCATGTTGCCCACGTTGCGGCCGAAGACACCCTTCGGATAAAGGGCGAGCGCCTGCTCAGGACTGATGACGTGGAACGGATCCTTCGGGGATCGCACCAGAATTCGCTTCACTTGAACTTCTTCTCAGTTGAATCGGAGAGCCCGCTAGCGGGCGCTGCGGTGACCTACCGGGTCAAAGACGCCGCGCGTCAAAGGCTACTTCGCCGCGACCTTGACGGTGTTGGAGACCTTGGTAGTGCCCGTGCTGGTGGCGATCCGCCAGTACTTCGTGTTGAGAACCGGAACGATGATGAACTCTTCGTTCTTGCCGCTTGGTATCGAATAGACCGCGTGCGTCTTCCACGGTCCCGACGATCCACGCTGCTGCAGACGGAAGACCCCTCCGCCACGGTCCCAGGAGATCAGGAACGGGATCTTGCTACCGCTCTTGACCATCGTGGTCGCGTACAGGCGCGGTGTGGAGCTGTAGGGATGCTGACGGACCGTGTTGATGCTCCAGTTCGACATCGCCTTGGACGTCAGGTTGGGTACATCGACGCCGTCGATCTTGTCGAGTCGGGCGCCGTAGGCGCGCCAAGTCTTGCTGCTCGACATCGCAGCTGAGAGGTGGCCCTTGCCGTTGCTGACAGTGATGTCCTTGTCGTACGACTTCCAGCCGCCCGAGTAGTACTGCAGCTTCACGATGCCGCTGTAGTTCTGCTTGCCGTAGCCCCAGGTGACGACAATGTCGGTCTTGTCGCCGTAGGCCTGCTTGTTGTCCATGGTGAGCGTCGGCGGAACGTTGGCACGAGTGCCGCCGCCTGAGGACGACGCGAGGCCAGCCCCGACCGTGACGGTGGCTGTCTTGGACTTCTGGATGGGCCCCGACGTGGTCGACGGTGGCGACGTCACAGTCGCATGGATCGTGGTAACGCCATCCGCAACACCCGTGAGGACGCCAGTGGTTGGGTTCACCGAAGCGATCGAGGGATTGTCCGAGACCCACGACGTGTTGGTGATCAGCGCGTTGTTCGGGGACGGGTTGGCGCCGAGTCGAATGTGATCGCCGGTCTGGACCTTCAGAGTGCTGGAAGGGCTGATGGCGACCGAGGTAGGCGCTGTCCAGGTCACCTGACCGCGGGCAAGCTGGTAGATCCGCTCCGAGTGCTCTTGGACCGAGTCAGTGATGCCGGTGTCGTTGGCCCGCCAGGCCAGCTCGTCGTACTCCAGGCTGGTGCCGGTGAAGTTCGAAGCGCCGCCGAATGCAGTGGCGTTGCCGCCGTACTTGTAGCTCAGAGTCTTGTCGTGCACGTTGGCGAATTCGACCTTGCCGATCAATTCGCGAAGGTCTTCGCTCATGTTGAAGTAGCCGTCGACGATGTCGGAGATCGCGTTGTCGCCGAGCACGATCTTGATGTCGCAGCTCTGGTTCTTGAGCCGGAGGAGTCCGTCGAGGACTCCCGCTCGCGTGCTGTTGAACAGCGAATGCACTGCATAGACCTTGCAGCCTGGCTTGGCGAGGTTGTCGTCCGCCTGCTTGTTGAGGAACGCTGCCTCAACATCGGTCTGGTCGGTGTGCTCCGAAGCGTTGGTGACACGCCTGGGCGACGGGAGCAGCGTGATGCCCGAGTCGGTCGGCATACCCGCAATAACGCCCGTTGCCGGGTCAACGGTGATCGCAGCCTTGTAGCGCGGGTTGCCGTTGATCGCGGCGGAGGGAGACATTCCGTTGGCGACCTGGATCGACGGAGCGTAGATGCCATCTCGGATGGCCTTGAACGCTTCTTCATCGTCGTAGATCGCGATGCTGATGTTGGCCTTCTTGGAGCCGCTCGAGCCGTTGAGGTTCGACGATGTCATCCAGATGACGTTGTCGTGCATGTTGCCTGCGGAGTCTTTGGCCTTCTCGAAGGCGCCGTACTTGGAGTGCATGAGGTGGTTGGGGCCAGAGAGGCAGCCTCCGTCGCCTGCGCACTCCCGGTAGTCGACTGCACCGTTCTCAACCAAGCGGGCCAGCGAGCTGTTGGCCGCGTAGGCCTCGTTCATGCTCTCCTTGGCGCCAAGGACGTGGATGTATTGCTTGCGCTCGGAGTAGGTGTCGTACTTGTTGGCTAGGTTGATGTACGCCGCAGTCGGGGAGAACACTTCGTCACGATGAGTGACGGTCCACTTGTAGTTGCCAGTGTCGTCGGGAAGGTCGGCCTTGCTGACCGACCTGTCGTCGTACAGACTGTTGAACAGGGTCGTGTAGGAGTGATAGCCCGCCGGCACCGAGTTGACGAGTGACGCAAACGCGTTGACAGTGCGCCAGTCCATACCGGTCTCGTTGTCGCCGACTGAGCCGTAGATCTCCACGCGACGGCCGTTCGGGTACGACACGTCATTGGGGGCCGGACGAATGGCATCGAACGAGTTGGGATCGTCAAGATTGACGTAGCGATTGTTCTCGCGCGGCTGCGTATCGGCCGATGCGGGAAAGCCCGCCGGGACCAGGAGCGTCGCTAGAAGTGCCAGGGCACAGAAAACCGAGAACCTACGTGGCATGAAAATGACTTCCCCTGATCGACGAAAGCGTCCCGAACAGGATACATACCTTTCTGGCCTTCGTACGTCGCGAGTGACGAGGCACTCACGCGATCAGCGGATCTGGCCGCGCAATGCCTTGGCTGCAAGGCTGAGCCGACGGCGTACTGGCACGGACGGAGTCTTGTCGCTCACTACGCCCAGAGCACGCGCTGGCTGCTCCAGCGAGGCGTCGAAGGCGGCGAGCGCCTCACCAGGCGCCTCGTAGGCCGATTTGAGCGAGTTGCGCGCCAGGAAGGCCGTGAAACGGTCGAAATTGCCGCGATAAGCCTCGTTGAACGCCGTGTAGTCCTGCCGCGACGCGACCTCAGCTGCCGAAGCGGTGGGGCCCATGTCTTCGATCAGGGTGTGCGGCAGGTGGTGATGCTGGGCTACCTCGAGGGTGCGCGAGTCGTGAACCATCAGATGTGCCGAGGTTCCGGCCAGTGTCGCCGCCACCGTGCCGTGCAGGCGCGGGCCGAAGGCGAAGTCATAGCTCTCCATGTGCCGGATCCACGACCAAGCAGTCGGGAAGTACTCCAGACGGTGTTCGCGGTAGGCGCGATGGGCTGTCTTCACCGGGAACCGCGGGTCACCGGGCCACGTCGCACGAGTCTCTTCGCCCGTGATGACCATCCTGGCGCCAATCGTCTCCTGCATGTAGACGCTCGACTTCGGGTACTCGGTGATGGTGCGGTCGAGAAGCCCTGCCGTCGACGCGATGCGGTGGTCGAACGACAGTGACATTTTGGAACGCTTGCCCAGGCGTACAGGCTTCTCCGGCATGCGGAAGTCAGGGCCCCACATGAACAGGGACGGGCATCCGATGATGTCGATCCGGTCGGCCGGAAAGCCGAGGTATTCGAGGTACTTCTTGCTGACCTCACCTCGGACGCCGATCGACTCTGATCGGTCGAGAACTGCAGCCACGAACCGGCGAGCTGCCGCCTCGTGCTCAGCAATCTCGGCCGCAGAGGCAGCGATACCGGTGACCCGGCTCGGCACGAAGGTTCCGTCGCGCACGTCCTGCAGACGCAGCTGGGCGCCGATGCCCACGACCGTCACGGGGACCGTCAGACGTTCCACCAGGTCAGCCCACGCGTCGAGGTTCTTGAGGTTCTGAAGGCGAAATGAGCTCGACAGTGGCAGAACCAGGCGGTCACACTCGGAGTTGATCCACTCGGCACGCTCTTCGACCGGCCCCTTGCCGAACTTGCCGTACGAGATGGTCCGCACGTCGACGTCGTCGCGCACGAGGGCGCGGTGCGTTGAAAATTGGTAGAGCAGATTGCCCTGGTTGCTTCCGATGAAGCCGATCGACTTCAGTGGGTCGAGATTGGCTGTCGGCGACTGGCACGAACGGACCAGGATCTGTTCACGCTTGATGTTGTCGTCCACCCTGGTTCCCTCACTGTCGCTGGGCACGCCGATGATTCTCTCATTCGGACAGCGTGGGCCACACATCGCCCGAGCCGCGCGCACCTCGACTGGCTCCGTCTTTCAGCGGAGTCTAGGCTTGCGAGAGCGTCGGCGGGCAATCGGCCCGGCGACGTACGTACGAATGAGGTGAATATGCCCGCGTGGTTGAGTCGACTGCTCGACTCCCCGAGGGATCTCGCCATTGCGGGTGCCAGCCTCGTGGCTGTAGCGGCCGTGGTGACCGCACTGTTCGTCCTTCCGGCCGACTCCAACGGTGGCGGCAAGCCGAGTGCTGAGTCACCCTCTGCTGGCTCCTCCTCTGCTGCACCGTCCGCCGAGGCCTCGCCGTCCAGCCTCCCGCCTGACAAGGACAAGTACTGTCCTGCGTTCCGCCAGATGCAGAAGGGTGGCTTGGCGGACTCCGGCGACAAGGAAGAGGAGGGCGTGGATACGTCCGAGCTGTCCAAGCTGTTCGACCAGCTCCTCTCTCGCTACAGCAAGGCGGAACGGGTGGCTCCGCTGAGTCTGAGGGACGACTACGCCAAGGCCCTGGGCTTCCTCCGTGAAGGCAAGAAGGCGGCCGACTCCAACGATCCCGAGCTCCTCAAAGCCCTCGCGGTGAACCTCGAGACTCTCAACGCCTCGATGGACGCCATTCAGACCAAATCTGCCAAGTTCTGCCGCTGAGCCAACGGAAGAATCTCCTCAAGTACGCTGTCAATCTCCCCGCCATACCCCGCAGAAAGGGCACCATGCCGCCTTCACTTCGTTCTGGATTCTCATCAATCCGGTACATGGGGCGGGCCCTCGGTGGCCTCACGACCGTCCTCAATCTTCTGAGCGTTCTCACCGCCGCCATCGCGATCAGCTATCCCGCCTCGACCACCGCCCGCATAGCGGTGCTTGTCATGGCTGTATTGATCATCGGACACGTCGTGCTCGAGGAAGTTCAGTCAAGACGCTCTGGCGAGGCTCCAGCCTTGTTGATGGGCAAAGTGCCCCTTCCTCGTGCCGCCACCGCTTTGGCCGCGCTGGCTTTGACGGTCGCGCACGACCGTTCCTGGTGGGTTGTCGCGGTGACATCGGTACTTCTTGCCCTGATCGTCGTCGAAGGGGCCGTACGACGCCCTGTCATCAACGCGACTCCTCAGTCCGCCAACATCCCGGGTCGGGACGTCGCGCTGCCGTCGACTCCTGTCGCCAATGCCTACTTCTCGCTGACCACGACGGCCGTACTGCTGCTCTTGGTGTCGGCCGCGTTCCACTGGTCCCAGCTTCCGGCGACGGTCGCGACCGTGGCCACCCTCGGCGCGGCGACGTTGGTCGGCAAACAATCCGCCTCGTACCTGATTGGTCGCAACCGGTTCGAGCGCGAACTGCCGAAGATCATGCTCGAACTCGCTCCGGCGTTCGCCTTCCACTGGCAGGCACCGGCCGGCACCGCCTACCAAGCCACGATGTGGCTGCCGTACCTCGACCGCATTGGTGCCCCGTATTTCGTGCTCGTCCGCACGATCGCGAACTTCCATGAGGTTTCGAAGATGACCAAGGCCCCCGTGATCCTCCGGGTTGGCCTCGAGGATCTCGATCCGGTCATCTGCCCGTCGATGAAGGCCGTGTTCTACGCCAACACCGCCGTACGCAACTCACACATGATCCGGTTCACGCATCTGACGCATATCCAGCTGAACCACGGCGACAGCGACAAGATCGCCAGCGTCAGCCCGACTTTCCGCCAGTACGACCGCAACTTCGTCGCAGGTCAGGCCGCGATTGACCGATTTGCCAAGCATGGGGTCTCGACCCTGCCGGAGCAGTTCGAGATCGTCGGACGCCCCCAACTTGAGCACGTGCACCAGGCTGGCCAGCCGATTGCAGAGATCGACAAGCCCACAGTTCTCTACAGCCCCACCTGGTCGGGCTTCTACGAAGACTCCGACTACAGCTCGTTGTCTGCAGGCAAGAAGATCGTCGAAGCCCTGCTCGCGCGTGACTGCACCGTCGTGTTCCGACCGCACCCGTACGGTCGCCGACACAAAGGCAACGCCCGCGCGTGCGACGAGATCATCGCTCTGCTGGAGCAGCACTCGCGCGACACGGGAACTGCGCACGTGTTCGGCCCAGCAGCCGAGACGGAGATGTCAGTGGTCGACTGTTTCAACGCCAGTGACGCGATGATCTCGGACGTGTCGAGTGTCGCCTCGGACTTCCTGATCTCGGGCAAGCCGTTCGCGATGACTGCTGTGTCGGCCCATGGAGACGCGTTCCTCGAAGGTTTCCCGCTGGCACGCGCCGCGTACGTCATCGATGTCGTCAAGAAGGTCGCCGGCGGACTCGACGAGGCGCTCGACGACATGTTGGGTCCAGACTCGCATGCTTCGACCCGCAACGGGCTGCGCACGTACTACCTCAGCGACACTCCGCCTGAGCGGATCACCGAGCGCTTCCTTGAGGTCAGCAGAAGCTACCTCGCCTAGCGCGAACGCCTACGGCAGGTAGACAGTCGCCCGAACCAGGTTGTGGTCCGAGGGAATCGTGCCGATGAAGCGGCCTGCCGAGTCGAGCTTCGCGACGACCTGGAACTGCGAGACCCGCATTCTCGATACAAAGATGTGGTCGAGGAATGCCGGATTGGAACGGCGCGGCGCCGTCCGGTTCAGCCCGTTCGAAGTTGTGAGGTTGCCGTCGACAACCTTCTCCGCCATTCCGAGCTTCTTCGATTGGACGAGTGGGTCGATGTAGCCGGCGCCGGTGATTGTGCCGTAGATGCTGTTGCTCTTGGTCCGGGAGCCGCCTGAGTTGAAGTCGCCGACCAAGATCACGGGCAGGTGGTGGGTGTTGACCGCCTTCAGCGCTGCCACGATCTGGCGCGCCTCGGATGCGTGTTGCGCCCGGACACTGCCGGACGTGCCAGGCGTGAGGTGAGTGTTCGCGAAGATGAACTGCTTGCCCGTGCTGCGCTGCTCGAAGACGGACCACGCGAGATAGCGGGTCGTGCCGCGGAATCGTGAGCTGCCAGCCAAGGCCTGATAGCCCTCGGCCACCTGCTTGAGCTTCGTCGTGTTGTAGACCGTGCGGGTCTCCCCCGTGGGTCCCTTCTTGTTCGATCGAGTCACTGCCCAATCGGAGCCCAGGTGGTTGACGATGTCCTGGTACTGCGGCGGACCGCCCGGTGTGTAGGACGGCACGGCCTCCTGGAGGCCTACGACGTCAAGGTGGCTGTCCTTGATCAGGTCAACAACGGCAGCGCGTCGTGCTGACCAATTGCCCTTGCGCCACTTGAGCACGTTGTAGGTGCCGACACCCATGGGCTCGTAAGCGGCAGTCGTCGATTGCAGGGTCTTCGACCATGCGCTGAGCGGGCCGCCATCCTTGCTGACGACTCGAACGCGTACGGCGTAGCTCGTGTTGGGCTCAAGCGTGGCCAGCTTCTTCTGGCGCTTGGTCGTTGGCACCACGACGGGACTGCTGAACTTCTCGCTGTTGTCGATCTGAGCCTCGAAGCGAGCCTTCTTCACGCCGGACGTCCAGCGCGCTGTGACGTTGGTCGACTTCGCATTGGGCAGCGACAGCTTGGGAGCCTTGTAAGGGAAGGCGGTGGTGAACCGGACCAATCGGCTCGGGTCGCTCGCGTCGCCCTTGTCGTCGATCGCCACGACGCGCAAGAAGTAGGTGGTGCCGGGGATCAGCGCACGAAGCGAGAGGCGGTTGCGCGTGACCTTCTCGGTCTTCGCGTCCGAGAAGTCGACCTTCTTCGAGTACTGCACGCGGAACGCCTCAGCCAAGCCTCGGTCCCACAGCGCCTCGGCGCTCGTGCTCTCAGACACGACCCGTACGTCGTTCGGCGACGGCGGCCCGGAATCCAGGATCTTGGGAATCCACCAGATCGACGACAGAAGGACAATCGCGAGTACGACGCCTCCCGCAATCTGGGGTGTCCGATTCGAACGGCGCACGCTGCGGCGGCGGGATCCACTCAGACGAGACGAAGCTTTGCGGCTTGCCGAGCCACGGTCCTTGGGGACGTGGCGCCGACGGCCCGGCGAGGTCACCACGTACGTGATCCGGACGTGCGTGAGTGCAACGCGACGGCATCGCGGCGTCTGATCACGTCAGACACGGGGAAAGGGTGCGCGAGCGGCGACGATAGACTGTCCCGGTGAACCGCCCCAAGATCGCCATCGTCATCGTGACGTTCAATCGATCGGGATATCTCCAAGACCTCCTTGTCAGTGCCGCGGCGATGGAGACCGACCCGCATGCGATCGTCGTCGTCGACAACGCCAGCACCGACGACACCCAGGACGTACTCGCCTCTGCGGCGACCAGCTTCCCCGCAGGGATGCTTATCAACCACCAGCTCAAGACTAACACCGGCGGGTCCGGCGGATTTAGCGAAGGGACCAAGGTTGCGCTCGAACTGGGCGCCGACTGGGTATGGCTGATGGACGACGATGTCGAGATTCTCCCCGACGCGCTCGAACAGTTCGCCCCATGGATGGAGCGGTTCAAGGTCATCCACGGACGTCGCTACGACTTCGACGGCACCCCGTTCTACTGGCAGGCCAAGTTCAACGAGTTCCTCGGAGTGCCACTCCCCTACAGCGGCAAGCAGTTCAACCGCGAGGGCTTCGCGGTCACCAACTCCGGCACGTTCGAGGGCATGCTCATCAAGGCCGACATCGTCCGCGAGATCGGCCTGCCCGACCCGCGCTTCTTCATCTCCTGGGACGACGCCGCGTACGCGTGGCTTGCAGCCCAGCACACGAAGGTTGTCTACGTCGACGCGTTCGTCCTCAAGCGCAAGCGTGAGCAGAAGCAGGTCAACCTCGGCATCCGTCACCTCAACGACGGCAGCCCACTGTTCCGCTTCCACGTCATCCGCAACCGCGCCTACGTCGGCAAGTACTTCAGGGAGTACGGCAAGCTCAACCGCTTCGGGTTCGGCCTCGGTACGGCACTGACCTTCGCCAAGGAGATCTTCCGCCTGGTCGTCGTCCAGCACACGCTCAAGGGTTTCGGCGATCTTGTCCGTGGCTTCCGCGCCAACCGGGCGCTGTGGCGGGACAAGACGTGGCGTCCGATGGATCCCGCAGACGTACCGGCACAATTGACTAATGACCGCTGACCTTCTCATCGTCGGCTCGGGATTCTTCGGGCTGACGATCGCGGACCGTTGCGCCCGTGAGCTCGACCTCAAGGTCCAGGTCATCGACCGGCGCGATCACATCGGCGGCAACGCCTACAGCGAGATCGATCCAGAGACCGGCATCGAGGTGCACCGCTACGGTGCGC
Organism: Aeromicrobium panaciterrae; assembly: GCF_031457275.1. Lineage (NCBI taxonomy): Bacteria > Bacillati > Actinomycetota > Actinomycetes > Propionibacteriales > Nocardioidaceae > Aeromicrobium > Aeromicrobium panaciterrae. The sequence goes on along the minus strand of NZ_JAVDWH010000001.1, from coordinate 1,355,885 downwards.
ACCTGTTCCACACGTCCAACAAGCGGGTCTGGGACTACGTCAACCAGTTCACTGACTTCACGCCATACGTGCATCACGTCTACACGACGTACAAGGACGAAGTGTTCCCGATGCCGATCAACCTCGGCACGATCAACCAGTTCCAACGGGCTGCGTACACGCCCGAAGAAGCACGCGCGTGGGTCGTCGAGCAGGCGGCCATGCTTGAGGGTGAGCCGACCAACCTCGAGGAGAAGGCGATCTCGCTGATCGGCCAGCCCCTCTACGAGGCGTTCATCAAGGGCTACACGGCCAAGCAGTGGCAGACCGACCCGCGGGAGCTGGCGGCGGAGATCATCAGCCGCCTCCCGGTCCGCTACACGTACGACAACCGCTACTTCTCGGACACGTACGAAGGTCTGCCGGTCGACGGCTACACCGCATGGCTCGAGAAGATGGCAGACCACCCCAACATCACCGTGACCCTCGACACCGACTTCTTCGACGAGTCGCAGCCGTGGAACAAGGCCGACGTCGTCGGGCAGATCCCGGTCGTCTTCACCGGCCCGATCGACCGCTACTTCGACTTCAAGCATGGCGACCTGTCGTGGCGCACGCTCGACTTCGAATCCGAAGTGCTGCCGATCGGCGACTTCCAGGGCACGCCGGTCATGAACTACGCCGACGAGTCGATCGACTACACGCGCATCCATGAGTTCCGCCATTTCCACCCTGAACGCGACTACCCGGATGACAAGACGATCATCATGCGGGAGTTCAGCCGGTTCGCGGAGCACACCGACGAGCCCTACTACCCCGTCAACACGCCTCAGGATCGCGAGCGACTACTGTCCTACCGCGAGCTGGCCAAGGACGAAGCCAACGTGCTGTTCGGCGGCAGGCTCGGCACGTACCAGTACCTCGACATGCACATGGCCATCGGAGCGGCGCTCAGCATGTACGACAACAAACTCGCCCCACACTTCACCAATGGCTTGCCCCTCGACGGACCTGGTCTGGTCGACGATGGCGTCTGAGGCCCGCGTCGGACTGACCCGTCGCCTGCAGCTGTGGGCGATCAAACGCCTGCGCCGCTCGCGCTTCCTGCCGGTCGGCATGCCCGACAAGGTCACCGACGAGGACCGTCTGGGCAAGCCGTTCGCCCAGCAGGTGATGGTCTACTTCCCGACGGCCAAGGACAGCCTCTACCAGCTACGCCCCTGGTTCCACGCTCTCAAGGCACTCGACGCGGTCCACCCCATCGTCTGCGTCTTCAAGGACTCACGCACCGCCAAGGTCGTCCGCAAGGAGACCGACTTCGACTGCGTGACGCTCGCCCGCTACGGCCAGCTCGACGAGATCCTGTCGCTGAGTGAGATCAAGCTCGCGCTCTACGTGAACCACGATCCCGTCAACTTCGAATCGCTCCGCTTCAGCTCGATGGTGCACGTCTATCTCGGTCACGGCGACAGCGACAAGGGCGTGTCCGTCTCCAACCAGGTCAAGGCGTACGACTTCTGCTTCCTCGCCGGCCAGGCAGCGCTGGACCGTACGCTCTCGGCGGTCATGTCGTACGACGCGGAGGCCCGCAGCGTGCTGATCGGCCAGCCGCAACTCGACGCCGCTGAGAAGTTCGAGGGTGAGCCGTCGCCCGATGGCCGACAGACCGTCCTCTACGCGCCCACGTGGGAGGCCTCGCAGCCGTCCGTGTCGTACGGGTCGGTCGAGACTCACGGCGAGAAGATCATGCAGCAGCTCCTGGGCCACTACCGGGTGATCTATCGCCCGCACCCGCTCAACGGTGTCATCCGACCGTCCTACGCCGAAGTCGACAAGGCCGTGCGGCTGCTCGCCGAGCGCATCGACACTGACGTACCGCTTGAGAAGTCGTTCGCAGACGCCGACCTGCTAATCACCGACGTCTCCGCCGTCACGCTCAACTGGCTGCCGACTGGCAAGCCCCTGCTGGTGACGACGCCCTCAGTGCCCTATCCCCCGAGCCGGCTGATGATCATCGTTCCTCAGCTGTCGGCCAAGGACGACATTGCCGCCGAGGTCGAGGAGCAGCTGACGAAGGATCCGACCAAGGCACTGCGCAAGAAGCTCATCACGTACTACCTCGGCAACCCGAAGCCAGGTGTGGCGACCAAGAACTTCGTCGAGGCCTGCACCAACGCAATCGAACTGCGTGATCGCGAGTGGGCCGAGAAGCAGATCACCGGCGCAACGGGACCGTAAGGGTTAGCTGCCGCCGCCGATAGCTGCGGGTCCGTCTTCGCGGCGGATGTCGATGATGTGCCCGGTCTGATGTGCGAGCAGGATGTCGATCGACTGGCGAGCGACCTCCATTGAACTGAGCAGCGTGCCTTCGGGCTCGTCCCCGAATGCCTTCGTGCGCATCGGCGTACCCGTACGTTCGGGGTTGATGCAGTTGACCCGCACCTCGCCCGCCCACTCGTCGGCGAGAGCCTGCGTGAGGTTGACGACGGCGGCCTTGGCGGAGCTGTAGAGCGAGTAGCCCTTGCGGCCGCGCGTATAGGACGACGACGTGAACAGCAGCAGCGAGCCGTTTGCAGCAGCCAGGTGCGGGTAGAACTCCTGCGCGATGAAGATCGGCGCCAGGTAATTGATCTCGGTCGCAGCGAAGATCGTCTCTTCGGTCGTGTCGGCCAGATCGCCGATCGGCAGAACGCCGGCGGTGTTCACGACGAAGTCGATCGTGTCGGTCTCCTTGAGGACCGTCTGCGCAGCCGCAGCGATGTCATCGCGGCGATCGACGTGGGTGTTGGTCGTGGAGCGCGAGAACGAGTGCACGGTGGCACCGAAGCCACGAGCAAGCTCAGCGATGTCGCCGCCGATGCCGTACGAGCCGCCGAATACGACCATCGTCTTGCCCTCGAGTGCCTTGCGGTACTCGTCGTCGCTGAGCTGGTCAGGTGCATCGGCTGAGTGCAGCTGGAAGAGCTTGTCGGCGATGTAGACGTCGATCGGCTCCGTGACCTTCATGTTGCGCTCGTGGCCCAGGACGACCGCGATCGGCACGTCCGGCAAGTAGCGCAGCACGACAGTGCAGTCGTCGGTAGCCGTGAAGTCGGGATCCTTCCACGCCAGTTCGTACGCCTTGCGGATCACCGAGAGGCGAAATGCCTGCGGAGTCTGACCGCGGCGCAGCAGCGAGCGCTGAAGGACGTCCTCGATGACGTCATGGCCATCGGCGCCGGGCTCGGGACGTACCTGAACGATCGTGTCGGCGGACGGAATGGCGGTGTCGACGGCCTCGTGGGTGCCAAGTGCCTCGACACAGTCGCTGATGATCGTCTGGGAGACGAGTGGGCGTACGGCGTCGTGGAAGAGAACGTTGCACTCGTCGGTGCCAAGCGCCTCAAGGGCGCGGCTGGTGGAGTCGTTACGGGTGACGCCTCCTTCGACGATCTGAGTGACCTTCGAGTAGCCGCCAGCATCGACAATCGCGCGTACGGGATCAAGGTGGCCAGGAGCCATCAGCACCACGATCTCGTCGATCACGGGAGATGCCTCAAATGCTGCGATGGTGTGCTCGATGATCGTCTTGCCAGCGATCTTGATGAGCTGTTTGGGGATCGAGAGTCCCACTCGCGTACCGGTGCCACCGGCAAGGATCACGGCCACATTTCGCAGTTCAGTCACCACACGAGGTTACCGGCTAGGAGGCTTGCTCAGGCACCCGGCCGGATGACGGCCTCGGTCTGTTGCGACTTCCAGACCCGGAAGCCCTCCTCCGTCGTACCGCGTCGCCAGTAGCCGGAGATCGATGCGTCTGCGCGCGGCACCTCACGCTCGGTGAGTACGTACGGGCGCACGCTCTTGAGCAGCGCTGATTCCCCGTGCACGAAGACGTGTGCGCGGCCGGGACGCCATTCCCACGCTCGTACGGCGTCATCGAGCAACGTCGTCGTGCCAGGGCCTGCGCTGCCGCGATGCAGCCAGTGCACCTCGAGGTCAGCAGCCGTCCTCAGAGCAAGCTCGTGGTCGGGCCCATCGACCTCGATGAACGCGACAGCCTGAGCGCCAGGCGTGAGCGTCTCAAGCGCGGAGGTGATCGCCGGAAGGGCAGCCTCGTCGCCGACGAACAGGTGCCAGTCAGCCGTCGGGTCAGGTAGGTAGGCCCCGCTCGGGCCGCGCAGGTGCAGCACGTCGCCGGGCTGTGCCGAGCTCGCCCATGGTCCCGCGAAGCCTTCATCCCCGTGAATCACGAAGTCAACGGCAAGCTCGCGCGCGTCGTGATCGACCCAGCTGACCGTGTACGTACGCAGCACCGGCCACGCGTCCTGCGGCATCGTCTCGCGTACCTCTTCGAGGTTCAGCGGCTCTGGGTAGTCGAAGCCGTCTGCGAGGAATACGAGCTTGCAGTACTTGTCCGTGAAGGCCCCACCGTTGAGTGCAAGGTCGCGTTGCGCGAAGTCATCGAAGCCATCTCCACCGAAGACCACACGGAGCAACGAGGGGGTCAACTGCTCGGTCCGGATGACGGTCATTCGCGCGGGGTGGGTCTTGCTCACGTGTGTAGCCTACTGGCGTGACCCACGGCATCGACACGACTCAATTCGACCCCGAGATCCGCGCCCAGGATGACCTGTTCCGCCACGTGAACGGTCCTTGGCTACGCACCGAACAGATCAAGCCTGACCGGGCCACCGCTGGCGCGTTCGTCGTGCTGGTCGATGAGGCCGAGGCCAAGGTGCGCGAGATCATCGAGACCGCGAGCAAGTCCCCTCAGGACGATGAGCAGCGCAAGATCGGCGACCTGTACGCGAGCTTCATGGATGAGGCGCGCGCGGAGAAGCTCGGCGCCACTCCCCTGGAGCCCGAGCTTGCACAGGTCGACTCCATCACCGACATCGCTGGGTTCGTCGCAACCCTCGGCGTGCTCGATCGCCAGGGTGTCGCCAGCGTCTTCGGCATGTACATCGGACCCGACAGCGGCAATCCCGAGCGCTACATCACGCACCTCAACCAAGGCGGAACCGGACTCCCTGACGAGTCCTACTACCGCGAGGACGCCACGGCCGACATCCGTGCGGCGTACGTCAGCCACGTCACGACCATGCTGGGGCTCGCCGGCCTGAGCGATGCCGCCGACCGCGCTGCGCGAATCATGGACCTCGAAACCAGGCTTGCGAGCCACCACTGGGACCGGGTCGCCTGCCGCGACGCCCAGAAGACCTACAACCTGGTCAGTCGAGACGAACTGCAGGCGCTGGCGCCGACGTTCGACTGGGCCTCCTGGTCGGCTGGTGCGAAGGTGTCCGCCCCAGTGATCGCCGAGGTCGTTGTCGGCCAACCGTCATTCCTCGAGGGCCTCGAGACATTGCTCGTCGAGGGCGAGCTCGAGTCGTGGAAGGACTGGCTCCGCTGGCAGGTCGTCCGCAGCGGATCGCCGTACCTGTCGTCGGCGTTCGTCAACGCCAACTTCGAGTTCTACGGCCGAACCCTCAGCGGCACCGATGAGTTGCGCCCCCGCTGGAAGCGCGGCGTCGGCTTCGTCGAAGGCGCTATGGGTGAGGCTGTCGGTCGCATCTACGTGCGTACGGAGTTCCCTCCCGCTTCCAAGGAGCGGATGACCGAGCTGATCGACAACCTCATCGAGGCCTACCGCTCGAGCATCACAGCACTGCCCTGGATGAGCGACGAGACCAAGAAGCGGGCGCACGACAAGCTCAACTCATTCGATCCCAAGATCGGTCACCCGGCGAACTTCCGCGACTACACAGCGCTCGAGACCGCGCCCGACGATCTGCTCGGCAACGCTCGCCGTGCGCTTGCCGTCGCAACGGATCGCGAGCTGGCCAAGATCGGATCGCCGATCGACCGCGACGAGTGGTACATGACGCCGCAGACCGTCAATGCGTACTACAACCCGACGATGAACGAGATCGTCTTCCCCGCCGCGATCTTGCAGCCGCCGTTCTTCCACGCGGAGGCCGACGACGCGGTCAACTATGGAGCGATCGGAGCGGTGATCGGCCACGAGATCGGTCACGGCTTCGACGACCAGGGTTCGCACTACGACGGCACGGGCGCACTCAACAACTGGTGGACCGATGAGGACCGCAGCGCGTTCGAGGAGCTCACCTCGGCCCTGATTGCCCAGTACGACGCGCTCTCACCCGAAGGTGCCGATGACAAGAACGTCAACGGCTCTCTGACGATCGGCGAGAACATCGGCGACCTAGGCGGACTCGGCATCGCCTACAAGGCCTTCAAGCTCGCCCAGGCTGACGGCTCCGACAACTCGATTGACGGGCTGACCCCGGATCAGCGGTTCTTCATCTCGTGGGCACAGGCCTGGCAGTCCAAGGTTCGCCCAGCGGAGACCGTACGACGTCTCACCGTCGATCCCCACTCGCCGCCCGAGTTCCGCTGCAATCAGGTCGTACGCAATATCGACGCGTTCTACGACGCATTTGGCATCACTGCCGAGGACGCCGCCTGGCTGGCACCGGAAGAGCGCGTCGCGATCTGGTGACGCTACGTTGCTCAGGTGAGTGACCCAGCACAGAAGCGCATTGTCTCCGTACTCTCGGCTGTCCAAGTCATTGGTGGGGTCGGCAATGGCGCTGGCCTCGCCGTCGGCGCCCTGCTGGTCAAGGAGGTCAGCGGCTCCTCGGGGTGGTCCGGCATGGCTGTCGTCATGCTCACGCTCGGTGCAGCGGCGTTCACGATCCCGATGGCGTCGATCGCCGCGCGTACGGGCCGTCGTCCCGCCCTCACGCTCGGCTGGCTCTGCGGCGCCAGCGGTGCCGCGGTCACCGTCGTCGGCGCCGAGGCCGACTCGCTGCTGATAGTCCTTCTGGGACTCATTCTGTTCGGTGCAAGCACGGCCGCCAATCTCCAGTCACGCTTCGCGGCAGTCGACCGCGCCGAACCCACTCAGATCGGACGTGCGCTGTCACTCGTCGTGTGGTCGACCACCGTCGGGGCCGTGATCGGTCCCAACCTCACCGATCCCGGAGCATCCGTTGCCAACTCGCTCGGCATTCCCGAGCTCGCGGGTCCGATGCTGTTCTCGGCCGCTGGATTCGCTGTCGCCGGCATCATGACGTTCGTTCTCCTGCGACCCGATCCACTGGTGCATGCGGTGAGCGCAGAACCCGTGGCACGTGGCATACGTGCCGCCCTCCCCCACGTTCGTGGACGTGCTCTCACAGCGATCCTGGCTATCGCCGCATCGCATGCCGTCATGGTCGCCGTGATGGCGCTGACCCCCGTACACATGCAGGACCACGGCGTGGCGCTCAAGATCATCGGTTTGACGATCAGCCTTCACATCGCCGGCATGTTTGCCCTGTCCCCGCTCATGGGCTGGCTGAGCGACCGTTGGGGCGCCGGACAGACGATCCTGCTTGGGCAGTCGATCCTTCTCTTGGCCGCCTTCGTCGCTGGCACGTCCGGGCACTCGAACACCCAGATCATGATCGGGCTCACCCTCCTGGGAATCGGCTGGTCTGCCTCGGTCATAGCAGGCGCCGCCATGCTGAGCGCTTCGCTGGAGGTTGCCGTGCGTCCGTTGGTCCAAGGTTTTTCGGATCTATCAATGAATCTCGCCGGAGCGTTCGGTGGTTTGCTCGCCGGCGTCGTCGTGGCCACGGCCAGCTACGGAACGCTCAACGCCGCGGCGGCTGTACTGACGGTTCCCGTCATCGCGTTGGTGCTCGCCGGCCGCAGAGTCGCCGCTCAGGTCTAGCGGCGGAAGATGGTGAAGCGGATCCAGTCGGTGATTGGGTAAACCGTTCGGTGCAACACTGCGTCGAAGGCGTCAGTCACACCACCGAAATGCACCGCAAACCAGTCACCAATCGGACCGAACCGGTCGCGCATCCACTCGTCGATCCGCTCAAAGGCTCCGTCTGAGGCAAACAGGCAGGTCACGGCGATCACCGCGGCTGACGACCACGGGGCGGCGAACAGAATCGCAAAGATGACGTTGACCGTGATCGCGAGCGTGAGCACGATCCGGCGAGAGCTGGGGTTGAGCAGCAACGGCGCGAAGAACAGCTGCACGAACAGCACGGTGTAGGTGATCACAGCGAGCACGAACGTGCTTGAGCTCAGCAGGTCCGACAGCCATGGGAACGGCCGGTATTCGGGCAACTGCATCGTGTAGTAGAGCGCTGTGCCGTGCTGCCAGGACGTCTGCGCGATCTTGTCGAGACCGGCCGCCGAGTAGACGAGGATCGTCTGGACGGCCAGCGCGACCAACGCGAGGTTGTGCAGGCTGGTTGCCAGCCAGCGCGGCAAAGCGTCTTCGCTCACCGTTGTACGCCCTCGGCGAGCTCGCCGTCGGGCATCGAGCGACCAGTGGTCTGCCGTTCGCATCAGCAACAACCACAGCAACGTCAGACGTACGAGGTTGTCACCCTCGCCACCGACCACCGGGTTCTGACCGACGATCGCGATGAAACCGACGAACGTGACAACGTTCGCGGCTTTCGTACGCCAGCCGAGAATGAACGCAAAAGCCGCGAGCATCGTCACGACATAGGCGACGGTCAAGATGTCGGAGCTGACGTCCTTCAGTACCGCGAGCTCCGGGAAGCGGCTGATGGCTCGTGCCGGCTCAGCCCAGATGGACGCCTGACCAACCCAGAGGTCGCGCGTGGTGAAGTTGGCGGCGAGCAGGCCGAGCACCGCCACACCCGTACCGATGCGGCACGCTGCAGCGCCGTACAAGGCGTGCTTCTCGTTCATCACCCAGTGCTCGATGCGCTCGCGCGCCTCAGCCACCGAGTCGATCTGGTTCCACATGAAATCGCGAACCATGTCAGCCCCTCACGTACTTGTCGAAGGGAGACTGCGCTTCAAGCGAGCCATGGAAACGTGGCCGCCACCCGAAGCTGAACCACAGGTAGTCGATGTCCTCGATCTTGGTGTCGTGTCGCTTCGAGTACTCCGGCACACTTCGACGACCTACCTTGAATTGCAGCTGAACGATGGTGCCCTCCCATTTCGAGGTCGCATACAGGGATGCGAACTGCGTTGCCATCTGGTCGTAGGCCATGTAGTTCTGCACGACCGCCGGATTGTCGCCCGCCTCGTTGAGGGCAGCCGCCCGGGCAGTCGTCGAGTCGCTTGCCTTCGACTCACGCACGATCTTCCTCTGTTGCGGCTCGAGAGCGAACATCGACCGGTTGAGGTTCGTCGCCAGTCGACGTGCGATGAGGTGGACTCGAGCGGGGTTGGGGTTGAACCTCGCGTCGTGCACATCCTCTTTGGTGAGGTCCACCCACTTGGTTGGCTTTGCCTTGGCGGTCCCGTCCTTGACGAGTGCCCGAACCTGAAAGGACTCGTCGACGAATTGAACACTGGGATCAACGGTGTCGACGTCCTGCTGGAAGTACGGATCGACGTACGACGCCAGGTTGCGCGAGCCGACCAGGTCGCGGATCGGGCTGGACGGTGCGAGCCAGAGCATCAGCAGCGCCGAGTGGATCGCCACGAGAAGTGCCAACCCTGTGACCAGTCGCCGTTGCCACGGACGCACGGGTTCGTGGACGTCGGGCATGGGCTCCATCCTAGGTGGTGAACGCACAACTGCCGGTGACCCCTAGGGGCCACCGGCAGCCGTGTTAGGCGTTGCTATCAGATCTGAAGGCGACGCTTTTCGTTCAGCAGGACGGTTGCACCGAAGAGCAGCAGTCCAAGACCAAGCATCCAGAACGGAAGCAGGTTGGGCGATCCCGTTGCCGGGAGCGTCGTGGTCACGTCGGCGTCAGCCTGGCTGTCAGCATCTGCTGCAGCGTCAGCGTCGGCGTCAACATCAACGTCAGCGTCAACGTCGGTGTCCGTGTCGACATCAACGTCAACGTCCTGGTCGACATCCTCGTCGGCCTGCGTGTCTTCGTCATCAGCGGCGACGAGCGAGTTGGGACCACACGAGGTGCGGGCCAAAGCGAGTGTCGCAGTTTCACCGATGACATTCAGGTCCACGGCAGTGACTTCGATCGACTCTCCACCATCGCCGGAAACCTGCTTGTTAACAGTGCCGTCGATGAGCGGGATGAGTGCCTCGCCCAGCGGATCAAGGATGGCCGGACCAACCTGCGCGAGGATGGGGTCAATGATCGAAGTCTGAACATTGTCGACCAGGTCAGCCAGCGGGCCGAGAGCACCATTCAGGCTCTCAGTCAACGTGTCCTCGATGCCGTTGACCAGACCGGCGACGAGCTGAGCCGGAGCAACCGAGCCAACAAGCGCGGAGTTCGGGTCCGTCTCGAGTGCGATCGGGATGATGATGTCGTTGTCACCCGGCAGCACGATCGTGATGTCGATTCCGGAAACAGTCGCGTTTCCGGTGGCACCGTCACCCGCAGTCGCGTCACACGTGCTGGTAACTGCACCGATCTGGGCCGTAACTGGGATGGCCTGCTGCAGAGCAGTCGTGAGCGGACCAGTCACAGCGTCCTGGATCCCTGTGAGGAGATCGTCGAGCGAAAGGCCGAGAAGGTCGAGCGCCGTGTCGAGCAGCGGGCCGAGGTTTCCGACGATCGGGTCGAGAACAGTGCCGGTGTCTATACCTTCAAGGTCTTCTGCGACCGGCGAAAGGTCGATCGTCGTAAGGGCAGCGATGCCGGTACCCGCAACTTCTGCGTCGGCAGTGGAGACACCCTTGTTGCCGTCGAGCGAGGTGGAAGCCGTCTGGTCGAACGAGGTAACAGCCGGCTGGCTGGCGCCGAGGCCAACTCCACAGGTGCCCGTACCGTCGGTCGGTGTTCCATCTGCCGACTCGGCGGTGCACTGGTCACTGTTGATGATGCCGGTCAGACCCGTGGCCGTGATGGCGCTCGAGTTGGACTGTGCAACGTCACCAGGTGCGCCCTGGGCTGAGAACGACAGTCCGGCAGTCACGATCAACGTGACAAGACCGACCGCGATCGAGTTCTTGGCGAGCTTGTTCCTCATCCGAGAGGCTCCTTGTTTCGATTAAAAGTCAGGGCACCCTTTTGGAGGCCCAGACAACGTAAAGGGATTGGCGACTGGGAGATCGCTGAGAGACAGTCAACCACATTCTCAGGTTTGTTTAGAACACCATCGCCAATTTTGATACATGAACGTCACATATCACACGGGGATCACGCGGAAATTCTGCGATTTCGTTGATTTCTGAGCCATTCCAGCCCTCGGACCCACGATCTGTCGCTCACCAGGATCATGTCGACGGCGATCATGACGAGCGAGAAGTACAAAATGCCCATGAAGATGCCGATTCCGAGGTGCATGCCGGTGACGAGCAGGAGCGCGACCATGCGCGTGGGGCGATAGAGCAGCAGAACCGGAAAGAACAGCTGAACTACGATCGCCATGTACGTCGCACCGGCAATGACGGGCGCTGCCGCGTACACAGGGTGCAGCCAGTCGTTCCAGGGCGAATACGCATCCGTCTGCAATGGGAAATAGACCGCAGTGCCGTCCCGCCACACCGTGCTCTGCAGTTTCCAGAACGCGGATCCGACGTAGACCATCACGACCTGGTGAATGATCAGGATGACGGCGAGATTGTGCAGTGTCGCGCTGAACCAGCCCGGCATCAACGGCCTGACTCCCCCGCGACGCGCCTGGAGCCTCGCATCAAGCGACCACTGCCTGCCGGCGTCGGTGAAGCAGATGTAGAGCAAGACCATGCGGAGCACAGCGTCGCCGCCAGAGCCAACAAACGGGTTGGACACATACAGCGACAACCACAAGAACAAGGTCATCACGGCCGAAGCACGCGTGTAGAGCCCGACCATGAGAAGCAGACCGAAGATGATTGTGACGATGTACGCCAGGTCGAACATGTGCCCGTCGAGCCGCTTGAATAGATCGAGGAACGATGGCCAACTCTTGGAGTTGCGCACTTGCTCGGACCAATTCGCACCGTCTCCCCACGTGTAGTGGCGATCTGGCCAGTTGACGATGAGCTGGCTCGCGACGATGAACCCGAGGATCATCCGCGTGACGGCGACTCCGTACGTTGACCGCTTGTCACCGGTCAACCACTCGATGGCCTGGCCGATCATCGGTGTCTCCGATCGAAGTCGGCAATGACACGTTGTTCAGCTTTGGAGCCCACTTCAGGGATGCGCCAGCCGCCCACACGCCGGATCTCCCGCGGGCGAGCGGCCTCGCGTTCTTGCTTTGAACCGTGACGTGCGTCGTACGGCGTGACTCGCTGGCGGTTGAGGGAGTAACGAACCGCGACAAAGGTTCGGTCAGGCCAACGCGACTCCAGGACCTCCGTGGCGAGCCGGATCGTCGCCCGTTCGTACCGGAGGTAGACCTCGACCGAGTCCGGTCGGCTGGGACCTGCAGCCAGCAGGCTCTTGCGCAGCTCGCTCCAGCTCGGCGGATCCTTCTCCTCGGTTGTGACTGCTACGTGGCGCTGCGCGTCGAGCAGCTTCCCGTATCGGGCGCCGAGTGGGCTGAACAGCTTGTTGGTGACGTAGCCCGCGCGGCCACCGACTAGTCGGTGGTGAACCAGGTCGAGCTCGACATCAGTCCAGTCGACCCACTCCGTCTGCTTCAGGGTGCCATCGGCCGCGCGGTAGGAACCCTGGAACAGGATCCGGCGGTCCTCAGCAATCGGATTGGGCGCGAACAAGCGCCAGTTCTGCGTGAACATCGGGCTCAGGTACGTCGTGTGAGGCGCCGCAGCGTTCGAGTAGCGGTTGGGAGGCAGGGAAGCGAGGGTCACAGCGGTGAGCTGGGACAGAGCCACCAACGAGGCGGCGACGACAAAGGTCGTCTTGAGCGTCAGCCGGGGCACGGCCACACGCTACAACGTCCGCCTGAGTCACGAGGCAATGACAAAGGGCCCGGGAAGGTGTCCCAGGCCCTTCGTAATCTGTGGAGCATAGGAGATTCGAACTCCTGACCTCTTCCATGCCATGGAAGCGCGCTACCAACTGCGCCAATGCCCCGCTGTTGCCCGTGAAGGCCTCGCCAATGTTAGCCGTTCGGACCGTCTGACCCCAAACCGGGTCACTCGTCGTCGGAGAGCACAGGCTCCGGCAATGTGCCCGCATTCCACTCCGTCAGGCGCCACTTCGACCAGTCGTCGCGACTCCACTCCTCAAGCACCGACCACGAACAGTTGCCGAGCCCGCCGAAGGTACTCCAGTGCTCCTCGGGAATTTCGAGGAACGCGCAGGCACCCGTACGCAGGACTGCGCCGTGGGCAACGACGATCAAGACTCCCTTGGGCGGGAGGTCCTTGAGGTGATCGTGCAGTGCCGCGGCGAACCGCTCCCCTGCCTGACGATGCGTCTCACTGCCCGGAATCTGCGTCTCGTCGCCGTCGATCCACGCCTGCATACCGTCGGGGAACTGCGCCCAGGCCTCGCCCCACGTCAGCCCTTCGCGTGCGCCAAAGTCCATCTCACGAAGTCGCGGGTCGAACTCGACCTCCTTCGAGGCCACCTCGCCGAGAATCTGCGCGGTCTCGGAAGCCCGCGACAGATCGGAGCTGACGATCCGATAGGGGTTCAGCCCGGCGAGACGCGCGGCAGCCTCGCGTGCCTGCTGACGTCCGACATCATCAAGCGGTACGTCGCTCTGCCCCTGCACCCGGCCGGCGACGTTCCATTCAGTACGCCCGTGACGCCACAGAACGACCTGACGCCAGCTCATGAGAGCTTCACGACCGGACAGTCACTCCAGAGTCGTTCGAGCGCATAGAACGCGCGATCCTCCTGGTGCATCACATGCACCACGATGTCGGCAAAGTCGAGCAGCACCCAACGACCCTCGCGCATGCCCTCACGGCGTACGGCTTTGGCGCCGAGCTCGATCATCTTGTCCTGGATCGCGTCCTGGACCGCGCGCACCTGGCGAGAGGTTGACGCGGAGCACAGCAAGAACACGTCCGTGATCGCCAACTGCTCGGAGACGTCGAAGGCAATGATGTCCTGCGCCAGCTTGTCCTCGGCGGCGGTCGCCGCAGCACGCGTGAGCTCAACTGCCCACTCCGTCGCGCTCAGGGTGTCGACTCCGGCTTGGCGTACAAGCGGTGCTTGCCGATGTATTGGACGACGCCATCTGGCACGAGGTACCAAACGGGCTCGCCACGCTCGACGCGGTCGCGGCAGTCGGTCGAAGAGATGGCAAGTGCGGGGATCTCGACGAGCGTGATCCGGTCCTTCGGCAGACCTTCGAGCGTGCTCTCGTCCATCTCGTGTCCGGGACGCGTACAACCGACGAAGTGCGCCAGCTTGAAGAGCTCCTCGTGGTCACGCCAGGTGAGCAGCGCGGCCATGGCGTCAGCGCCGGTGATGAAGTAGAGGTCAGCGTCTGGGTGCAGCGCAGCCAGATCGCGAAGAGTGTCGATCGTGTATGTGGGACCGTCGCGGTCGATGTCGACTCGGCTGACGGCGAAACGCGGGTTGGCGGCCGTCGCGATGACGGTCATCAAATACCGATCTTCGGCAGGCGACACATCGCGATCGGCCTTCTGCCAGGGCTCGCCGGTGGGAGCGAAGATGACCTCATCGAGGTCGAACCACGACTGGACCTCACTCGCAGCCACGAGGTGGCCGTGGTGGATCGGGTCGAACGTGCCACCCATGACGCCTATCCGGCGGCGACCATCCGGACGATGATCAGTCATGGGGCTCAGGAGTGCTCGCGGCCCTTGCCGAATTGCAGCAGCGCAAGCATCGACAGCGTCAGGATGCTGAGCGCGATGGCGCCGACGGCGTACGGGTCGATGCCGATGTCGCGGAGATGCTCTTCGGCCGTTGCAAGCGTGGTCAACATGTTGTCAATCTATCCGATTCGAAGTCAGCGCACGTGACCGGAGCCGGTCACGACATAGGTGGTCGTGGTCATCTCGGGCAGACCCATCGGTCCGCGGGCATGCAGCTTCTGGGTCGAGATGCCGATCTCCGCGCCGAAGCCGAACTCTCCGCCATCGGTGAACCGGGTAGAGGCGTTCACCATCACCGCTGCCGAGTCGACGCCCATCGTGAATCGCCTAGAAGCCGCGAGCGACGACGTGACGATGGCCTCGGTGTGGCCCGACGAGAACGTGCGTATGTGATCGACGGCGTCATCGAGCGACTCCACGACCTTGGCGGAGATGTCCGCTGAGAGGTACTCGGTCGCGTAGTCCTCGTCCGTCGCGGGCACGACATCACCGTCGATTGCGCAGAACGAGGGATCGCCGTGAACCGTGACGCCCTGCTTCTGCAGAGCAGCAACGACCCGGGGCAGGAACGTGTCGGCGACGGCCTTGTGGACCAACAACGATTCCGCCGCATTGCAGACGCTGTTGCGCTGGGTTTTGGCGTTGATGACGATGTCGAGTGCCATGTCGAGGTCGGCGTCGGCGTCGACGTACACGTGGCAGTTGCCCACGCCCGTCTCGATCACGGGGACGGTCGACTCGCTGACGACCGCATTGATCAAGCCCGCTCCTCCGCGAGGAATGACGAGGTCAACGAGCCCACGCGCCTGCATCA
Organism: Aeromicrobium panaciterrae; assembly: GCF_031457275.1. NCBI lineage: Bacteria > Bacillati > Actinomycetota > Actinomycetes > Propionibacteriales > Nocardioidaceae > Aeromicrobium > Aeromicrobium panaciterrae. Next base: position 1,340,433 of record NZ_JAVDWH010000001.1, on the reverse strand, counting down.
GATGCGTCGCTGAGGCGCGGTCGTCTGCGGCAATCTGCTGGATCGAGTCGGGCGGGATCGATGTCCCCGCTAGCGCTTCGCGCATCACCTTGATGATCGCCGTGTTGGATTCAGAAGCCGATGACGATCCGCGCAACAGCACGGCACTTCCTGCTTTGAGGCAGATTGCGGCCGCATCGGCGGTGACATTGGGGCGGCCCTCGTAGATCATGCCGATCACGCCCATGGGAACGCGGATCTGCTGGAGCCGAAGTCCATTGGGAAGAGTCGATCCACGTACGACCTCACCGATCGGATCGGGCAAGGCGGCAATGTCGCGCACGCCATCTGCGAAAGCAGCGATTCGCCCCTCGTCGAGGGCCAAGCGATCGATGACGTTCTCACCCGTACCGGCTTCGCGAGCTGCAACAACGTCCTTGTCATTGGCGGCGATGATTTCCGCCGATGCTGCGACGAGCGCGTCGGCCATCGCCTTCAACGCTTCATCCTTGGCGGCGCGAGGTGTCAGCGCCAAGGTCGCAGCAGCAACCCGCGCTCGACGGGCTGCATCGTGCACCTGCTGCTTCGCGTCAGTCATGGTGACAATTCTAGATGTCAGGCGTCAGTGGGCACAGAAACTCCTCGTACGCGGGCAGCCAACGCTGAGCGGCTGTGCACCTGCAGCCGATCGAAGAGATCGGCGACGTGCTTTTCGACGGTCTTCTCACTGATGCCGAGTGAACGCGAGATCGCAGCATTGGAGAGGCCCCGAGCGACCAGGATCGCCACATCACGTTGCCGCGGCGTCACCTGCTCGGCGAACACCGGATCCACCTCTTCGCCCTCGAGCTCGCGGCCGATGCCGACGCGGTTGGTCGTGCCGAGCGCACCGAGCACAGCAGCGATATGCGTTTCGACAGTCTTCTCCGAGACGTACAACGCTGTGGCGATCTCCCGGTTGCGCAATCCTGCTGCCGCAAGTCGAGCAATGATCTTCTGCGTCGGGGTCAGCGCGTCCCAGCCGACGCCTGGCACATTGCGCAGCCGCCGACCGAAGACAGCCAGCTCACGCTCAGCCCATGCCTTGACCGCCGAAGCGCCCGTCGCCTCGGCGCGACGCGCCGCTTCCTCTAGTTCGTCGATACCGCGGACCCGATCGCCAGAAGCGGCCCGGGCCGACGCCTCGATGATTCCTGCTCGCACCACTTCGAGATCTCCGCCGACAAGTGCGGCCAGCATTCCGGCGTCGGCCGACTCCCGTATGCCCGCTTCGTGGTCGCTCAGGGCCGATGCAACTCGCGCCTTGATACGGCCGAGCGCTGCGCCGGCCATGTTGTGTCCATTGATGGGCAGGGTTGCGGCCTTCTCGGACCAGGTGAGCGCCTGAACCGCATCGTCCTCGGCCAGCGCGGCCTCGACGAGCATCTCGTAGCCATAAACGCGATCGACCACTTGGAGCCGCGGGAGGTTGTCGCCTCCGCCTCCGTGGAGCATGAGGCTTGCCGCTTCTGCCAGGTTGCCGAGCGCGTTGACGCCGAATGCCGCCAACACGTAGGCGCCTGCGTAGACGTAGTCCGGTTTGACGGTCTGCGGGTACGAATCTGACAGCCACTCAAGACCTGCTTGGACTGCTTCAGCACGGCCAAGGTGTCCGTCGACAAAGATCCGTGCGCCCCGCGCCAGCAGGACGAGTTGTGGCAGGCCGTCCAAAGCAGGCGCCGCCTCAATCCGGGTGAGCAGTTCATCGGCATCCGTGAAGCGTCCGGCAAATCCACGGGCTCTTACCAGCGCAATACCGGCCCAGATCTGGTCGATCGACGTCGGCGTCTCGTCGGCGCCGAGCCGGGTTGCGATCTGATCGGCGGCCGAAATCTGCCCGCTGGACATGGCTGACTCCAGCTCAAGCATCGACGTGAGTCCGTTAAAGGGCCCCGCCTCCGGCACCGTGTCGGGCAGTTGCCAGGCCAAGCCGGTGCCAACGGCCCGCGCCATCGCGACAGCAGCGGCGGCCATCCGTCCGCAGTCACACAACGCGTTGGCGCTATCGAGAGCGTCATCGAACCGACAGCTCAGGATCTGCAGGAATATGGCAGCCGCGGCGGCATCGTCGTCATCTGGGACTCCGAGCAGCACCTCGAGCCCGGCATCTGCGTCGTGACTGAGCCCGCGCAAGGTGACGCGCACGATCTCAGTTGACTTCATGACGACCAGACTACGTCGTGTTGTCAGGTCAGCATCAGGTCATCGCGGTGAATGACCTCACGTTCGTACTCCTCGCCAAGCTCAGCGGCAAGCTCCCGCGTGGAGCGGCCCATGAGGTCGGGAAGCTCGGAGCTGTCGTAATTGACGACTCCACGAGCAATGACTGCTCCGTCAGGGCCGATGACGTCGATGGGGTCGCCTGCCTTGAAGTCCCCAGTGACCGACGTGATTCCGGCCGGAAGGAGCGAGGCCTTGCGCATGGTGAGCGCTCGTACGGCGCCCTCGTCCAGATGAACGCCGCCCTTGGTCTCACTCGCGTGCGCCAACCACAGCAGACGGGTGGACCGACGTCGTCCGGTGGGCTCAAACCGGGTGCCGACCTTGTCGCCCGCGAGCGCTGTGCCAGCGTTGGTAGCTGAGGTGAGGACAACCGGTATGCCCGCGGCCGTGGCGATGCGGGCAGCTTCGACCTTGGTGACCATTCCCCCGGTGCCGACCTTGGACGTGCTGACGTGGGCAATGTCGAGCCCATCGATCTCGGCAGGATCGCTGATCTTCTCGATCAGCTTGGCCCCAGGCGTGCCCGGGCGACCGTCATACAGTCCGTCGACGTCCGAGAGCAGGACCAGCAGATCTGCGTGCACGAGATGCGCGACGAGTGCGGCCAGGCGGTCGTTGTCACCGAACCTGATCTCGGTGGTGGCAACGGTGTCGTTCTCGTTGACGATCGGCACAACGCCGAGCTCGCTGAGCTTGGCGAAGGTCTGGTGCGCGTTGCGGTGGTGACTACGACGGGTGACGTCATCGACCGTCAGCAGAACCTGGCCCACGACGAGGCCCCGAGCGGCAAAGCGCTCGCTGTAGCTGGCGATCAAGGCGCCCTGGCCGACACTCGCGGCAGCTTGCTGTGTCGCCAAGTCGCGAGGGCGAGCCTTGAGGTCCAGCGGGCCGAGTCCAGCGGCAATCGCTCCGGACGAGACCAGCACAACCTCGTCGCCACGATCGCGGGCATCGCAGATTGCCTCGACAATGCCGTCGAGGCGCACGGGGTCGATGTGACCCTCCGCAGTGGTCAAGGACGAGGAACCGACCTTGACGACGACGCGAGACATCAGTCTTCGTCCTCGTCCAGCGGATCGTCCTCGGGGAACGTCCAGTCAGGGTTGGGACCGGCGGCACCCTCAGCGCGCGCTTCGCGAGCTCCGGCTTCAAAGGCTCGCTTGGCGGCCAGCTCTTCGCGGCGTTGCACGTTGGTGCGGCGATCGGACTGGTCGATGCGAAGGTCCTCGCCACGACGACCGAGCACCTCGGCGCCGGCGGTGACCTGCGGATCGAAGTCGAAGACGACGGCGTTGTCCTCGTCGCCGATGACGACGTCGTCGCCTTCCTTGGCGCCGAGCTTAAGCAGCTCATCCTCGACACCCAGACGGTTGAGACGATCGGCGAGGAAGCCAACTGCTTCATCGTTGCTGAAGTCGGTCTGGCGAACCCAACGCTTGGGCTTCTCGCCGCGTACGACCCACTGTTCGTTGATACGGGTGATTGTGAACTCGCGACCGACACCTGCTTCTGCGGGCGGGCGAAGCACGATGCGCGTGGCCTCGGACACCGGCGTTGCCGCGCGGCGTGATGCGACGATCTCCGCCATGGCGAAGGACAGCTCTTTGAGTCCGGCCCGGCTCGCGGCCGACACGTCGAACACCTCAAGTCCGCGAGCCTCGAGATCAGCGCGTACGAAGCTGGCGATCTCCTTGGCATCTGGTACGTCGGTCTTGTTGAGTGCAATCAGTCGGGGACGATCGTTGAGGCCGCCATAAGCCGCAAGCTCCGCCTCGATCACGTCGAGATCAGAGAGCGGATCGCGGCCAGGATCGACCGTCGCGCAGTCGATGACGTGCACCAGCGCGGCACAACGTTCGACGTGGCGCAGGAATTCGTGTCCGAGTCCGCGGCCTTCGCTTGCGCCCTCGATCAGTCCGGGCACGTCGGCGACAGTGAATGTGGTCGAACCAGCCGTGACGACACCCAGGTTGGGGATCAGGGTCGTGAAGGGGTAGTCGGCAATCTTGGGACGAGCGCGCGACATCGAGGCGATGAGGCTCGACTTGCCGGCACTCGGGAAACCCACGAGACCGATATCGGCGACGACCTTGAGCTCGAGGGTGATCGTGAGCTCGTCGCCCGGTTCACCCTTGAGCGCGAAACCGGGAGCCTTGCGCTTGGCCGAAGCGAGCGCAGAGTTGCCAAGACCACCGCGGCCACCGGCCGCGATGACGAGTTCGGTTGAGTGGCCGATCAGGTCAGCAAGCACCTCGCCGGACTCGTCGCGTACGACCGTGCCGTCGGGAACGAGGAGGACGAGATCTTCACCCTGTGAGCCGCTGCGGTTGTTGCCCGCGCCAGGAGCACCGTTGGTGCCCTTGCGGTGGGGCTCGTGGTGATAGTCGATCAAGGTGGTGACATCGGCGTCGACCTTGAGAATCACGTCACCGCCATGACCACCGTTGCCGCCGTCAGGTCCACCGAGGGGCTTGAACTTCTCTCGGTGCACCGAGGCAACACCATCGCCACCGGATCCGCCCGCGACATGGAGCGTCACCTTGTCGACGAAGCTGGGAACAGCCACGGTGTCGCTCCTTTCAGTACGGGTCTAAGCAAAGAAGATGGGGCAGCCCGCTGCTGCGGACTGCCCCATCGAAGTGAGTGTGCGCCTGGTCAGTCCGCCGGCGTGCCGGGGACGATGTTGATGACCTTGCGGCCGCGACGGCGGCCGAACTCCACGGCACCAGCCGAGAGAGCGAACAGAGTGTCATCGCCACCACGACCGACGTTGGTGCCGGGGTGGAAGTGCGTGCCACGCTGGCGGACGATGATCTCGCCGGCGTTGACAAGCTGGCCGCCGAAGCGCTTTACGCCCAGTCGCTGAGCATTTGAATCGCGGCCGTTCTTGGTAGAGGCTGCGCCCTTTTTGTGTGCCATGTCAGTCCCCTACTTCTTGATTCCGGTGATCTTGACCTGGGTGTACTTCTGACGGTGACCCTGGCGCTTCTTGTAACCGGTCTTGTTCTTGTACTTCTGGATGACGATCTTGGGGCCCTTGGTGCCACCGAGAACCTCGGCGGTGACCTTGACCTTGGCGAGCGAGTCGGCGTCAGCCGTCACGGTGTCGCCATCGACGAAGAGCACGGCGGTCAAAGACAGGGTCTCACCTTCGGCCTGCGTCACCTTGTCGATCTCGATGACGTCGCCGACCGCAACCTTGGTCTGGTTGCCGCCACTGCGCACGATTGCGTACACCACGGTTACTCACTCACATTTCTGATACTGGGGCGTCCCTGCCGATGGACAGGACACGCGGATAAAGGCGCGCATGGCGCACCAAGGGACTAGTTTACGGAGCCTGACCCTCGCTGGTCAAAACGGGGCTCGACTCACCGCTTGAAGCGGGTGCTTCTGGAGTGCTTCCGACGGCTCCGGCAGGCGGTCCGGCGGGCTTTGATGCCGAACGCTTGCGTGCCGTCTTCTTCGGCGCTTCGGGCTCGGCAGCAGGTGCTACTTCGACCTTCGGCGCGTCGTTCTTGGGTGCTACATCGGCCTTGACGTCGTCTGTCGGCGAGCTGTCGACCTTGGCGTCGTCCGCGGGCTTGCTGTCGTCTTTGGCGCCGGAATCGTCGGTCTTGCGACCTCCACCACGGTTGGTGTTGCCATTTGCAGCTCCACCGCGGCCTCCGCCACCACCGTTGCCGCCACCACCGTTGCCGCCTCCGCCGCCACGACCACCACGGCCGCCGCGACGCTGCTCTTCCTTCTTGGGCTCGACCGGCGCATCAGCGATCACGACGCCACGACCGTTGCAGTGCTCACACTCGTGGCTGAACGACTCGAGCAGGCCCGTACCGATGCGCTTGCGCGTCATCTGGACGAGACCAAGCGAGGTGACTTCGGCGACCTGGTGACGCGTACGGTCACGGCCCAGGCACTCGACGAGACGGCGAAGCACGAGCTCGCGGTTGCTCTCGAGAACCATGTCGATGAAGTCGACGACGATGATGCCGCCGATGTCGCGCAAGCGGAGCTGGCGTACGACCTCTTCTGCGGCCTCAAGGTTGTTCTTGGTGACGGTCTCTTCGAGGTTGCCGCCCGAACCGGTGTACTTGCCGGTGTTGACGTCGACGACCGTCATGGCTTCCGTGCGGTCAATGACGAGCGATCCGCCTGACGGCAGGAACACCTTGCGCTCGAGCGCCTTGTGGATCTGCTCGTCGAGTCGGTAGGACGTGAACGCATCGACGTCGGCGTTGTCGTAGCGCGTGACGCGCTCGGCGAGATCGGGAGCGACGTGGTCGATGTAGCCCTTGATCATGTCCCAGGCGTCTGCGCCTTCAACGACGAGACCGTTGAAGTCCTCGTTGAAGAGATCGCGTACGACCTTGATCATCAGGTCAGGCTCGGAGTAGAGCAGGTCGGGCGCCTTGCCAGCAGTGACCTTGCGCTCGATGTCTTCCCAGCGCGCGGTCAGGGCAGTGACGTCGCGGGTCAGCTGGTCCTCGGTCGCACCTTCAGCAGCTGTACGGACGATGACGCCGACGTTCTCGGGCAGGACCTCCTTGAGGAGAGCCTTGAGGCGTGTGCGCTCGTTCTCGGGCAGCTTGCGGGAGATTCCGCTGGTCTGACCGTTGGGAACGAGCACCAGGAAGCGACCGGGCAGGCTGATCTGGCTCGTGAGCCGTGCGCCCTTCTGGCCGATGGGGTCCTTGGAGACCTGCACGAGGATTGTCTGGCCGGGCTTGAGAGCGTCTTCGATCTTGCGAGCCTTGCCGTTGCCAAGCGTGGTCCAGTCGACCTCACCCGCGTACAGCACGGCGTTGCGGCCTGCACCGATGTCGACGAAGGCAGCTTCCATGCTGGGCAGAACGTTCTGCACCTTGCCGAGGTAGACGTTGCCGATAATCGAGACCTGCGACTCGCGGGCCACGTAGTGCTCGACGAGCACGTTGTCCTCGATGACGGCAATCTGCGTGTAGTCGTCGCGCTGGCGTACGACCATCTCGCGCTTGACCGACTCGCGGCGGGCCAGGAACTCGGCCTCCGAAACGATCGGAGCGCGACGACGTCCAGCCTCACGGCCTTCGCGACGGCGCTGCTTCTTGGCCTCGAGTCGAGTCGATCCGGCTACTCCGGTGATCTCGTCTTCGGGGCTTCGGCCGGTACGTACGCGGACCACGGTGTTCTCGGGATCGTCGGGCGATCCGTCGACACCTTCACCCGCGCGGGCGCGGCGACGACGGCGACGGGTGTTGCCGTTGCCGTCATCTTCGGTGTCGTTGTCGTCGCCATCTTCGTCGTTGATGTCGTCATCGATGGCGTTGTCGTCGCCGGCACCCTTGCTGCGGCGGCGGCCTCCACGGCTGCGGCGGCGGCGCTTGGGTGCGTTGGGATCGTCATCGTCTTCGCCGTCGTTGTCATCGTTCTGCGACTCGACGGGAGCTGGCTTGGGGCGAGCCGGTGCGAGACCGGGCTCGGGTGCCTTGAACATCGCGGCAGTCGAAGACGCGGCCGGCTTCTTGGGCTCCTCCGCATCGTCCTTCTTGGCGGCGGCCTTCTTCGCCGGCGCCTTTTTGGCGGCAGCCTTCTTGGCGGCCGGTGCGTCGGCGGCGGGCTCATCGTCGGACGACTCGGCCTTCTTGGCGGGCGCCTTCTTCTTCGGCGCCTCAGGCGGAGCAAAGCTCACGGCGGCCGGCGGTCCGGCGGGACGACCAGCGGCGCGGCGTCGGGCGGGAGCGGTTTCGGATGTTGCTTCTGCAGTTGTTTCGTTGTCGTCGAGCATGTGCTCTCCTTCGCCCGGGCCGATCGAAATCGGGCCGGACACGTCTGCGGCCCGCAAGCGGGCCTAAAGCCTTCGGTCATCCCCAGCGCCACGCGCCAGGGTGTTGACGACGATCAGCGGCTTGTCACATCAACTTTCACACTCACCGCCGCGGTCAGCACCCGATCAGGATGCGTCGCGGTCGAAGGCAAGTGGATCGCCTACCGTGCCGGTCTCAGTCTCCAGAGGACCCTGGGCCAAACGAGTCGCCATGGGCGTCTGCTTGAGCTCGAGGCCACCGCTGGACTTAAGTCCGGCGAGAACGTCATCTGGTCGCACTGACGGTGTTACGTGCAGTACAACCATGGCCAGTATCGCACACGGGACCCCATTGCTCACATCGGAACGCGCCACGAGATCGACCACTGGTTCCCGGCAGTTCAGGATGCGAGGGCCCTGCTTCATCATCCGCTCGATCGGTACGTCGCTCTCCGCTAGGAACGCCCGCACAGCAGATTCGGCGTCCTCCAGGGCAACTTCCGGCAGCATGATGTCCCACTTGCTCGCCTGCAGCCGGTCGGCCAGAGCTCCCGGTTTCGCGACCACGATGTCGACAATGTCGAGGCCGTCAGGCAACGCGGAGTCGAGCAGCGTACGGACCTCGTCGGGGTCACATTCACGTGTCATACCGATCTCGAGGTACTCCGCCTCGCTCGCGGCGCCGGTCGGAGAAGCGTTGGCGTACGAGATCTTCGGGTGAGGCGTGAAGCCCGAGGAGTGACCGATCGGAATGCCTGAACGTCGGATCGCCCGCTCGAAGGCCCTGGCAAAGTCGCGGTGACTCGTGAACCGGAGACGGCCGCGTTTGGCGTATCGCATGCGCAGCTTCTGGACGATCGGAAGCTGTGGGTTGGGGGCCTCCGGATTGGGAGTTCCCTCGAGCGTCGTCACCCGACGAGACTACCTGCGGACCGGACGCGCAGAATGGGCGAGTGCCGACGCCCAGACGAATGATCCCGAGGGGTGCCGGTAAAGCGAGCGGCGCATCCGGGCCCGATCCGGCAAGGCAGAGGAGGGAGGCGGACCGGGGTTGTCCGTCGACCGACGAAAACGCCGCCGGTCGGGATTCGGGGTGCCGCGAGTCAGGCAACGTCCCTCGGGATCACTCGTCTAGCTCCGGTCGCTGGCTGGTCGGTGTCGCGATCGTCCTTCTCGCCGTCAACCTGCGCCCTGCCGTCGGAAGTGTCGGCGTCGTCCTCGAGGCACTTCGCGGCGATCTCGGCATGTCGGTCACGGTCGCGGGACTCCTGACCACTCTGCCCGTCCTGTGCTTCGCCGCAGCGGGCATCGCCGCGCACAGTGTGATTGCAAAGCTCGGCCTGCACGTGACGACAGTGCTGGTGCTCTTGCTGGCCATCGTCGGTGTCGTGACTCGTTCGCTGGTCGACTCCCCCGAATTCTTTCTGTTCTTCTCGGTGGTGGCGCTCTCTGGATGCGCGATCGGCAACATCCTGCTCCCACCCCTCGCCAAACGGCACTTCCCCGATCACATCGCTGGGATCAGCGCCGCGTACGGGGCGGCGTTGATGGGTGGAGGCGCGATTTCCTCGTTCGTCACCGTGCCACTGGCTTCGGCGCTGGGTGATTGGCGCTGGGGTACGGCGGCCTGGGCCGTTCCTGCTCTGATCGCGCTTCTGCTCTGGCTCCCCCACCTACGCGAATCCGTTCATGTAGACCCCCTCGCAGATGCGCACTACAAGCTGCGCGATCTGGCGAGATCGCCTCTGGCGTGGGCGATGGCGCTGCTGTTCGGTGTCCAGTCGGCGCAGGCGTACGCACAGTTCGGCTGGATGCCGGCAATCCTCGTCGACGCTGGGCTGAGTGACTCGTACGCCGGTGCCATGCTCGGCCTGCTCGGCGCCGTTGGAGTACCGCTGACGCTGTCGTTGCCGTTCCTGATGAAGCGCGTCGGCGACCGCGCATGGCTACCGTGGGCCTTCTCCACCGTCACGGTGCTCGGCTGGCTGGGGTTGATGCTTTGGCCCGATGCAGCGCCATGGCTGTGGGCGATCTTGCTGGGCCTCGGCGGCGGCGCGTTCACGTGGACGCTGACGATGATCGGGCGTCGGGCTCGTACGCCAGGCGGCACCGCCGCGCTGTCCTCGTTCGTCCAGGGGTCGGGCTATGCCATTTCCGCGATCGGCCCCTTCGGCACAGGACTGCTTCACGATCTCACCAATGACTGGTACGCCTCGATCTCGCTGATGATCGTGCTCTCGGCCTTCATCGCGGTGTTCGGAACGATCGTCGCGCGTCCGACCTACGTCGAGGACACCCTGCGCAGGTCGCACGGATGATTGACGGCTCGCTCGCACCGTCGATACGTTCAAGATGACTTTGAGTCCGGCTGTCACACATCGCTGACCTCAGACGTCTTGATGTTGAACACCCGCCGCGTCTCCCACCACAGTCAGGATTCTCGTCATGGAACGTCTTGCACGTCTCGTCATGCACCACCGCCGCATTGTGAGCTTCTTCTGGATCGCCATGCTGCTCGTCGGCGGCTACAGCGCCTCACAGCTGACCGATCGCCTGACGATCGACTTCTCGCTGCCCGGTCAACCGAGCGACGACGCCGAAAAGCAGCTCGTCAAGGAGTTCGGCGCCGGATCGTTCGATACGTATGTCGGCGTCTTGACCGTGCCGGAGGGACAAACCGTCGAGGGCCACAAGAGCGAAATCGCCGCGGCATTCAAGAGTGCACAGGAATCCGCCCCCGAAACACGGATGGTCGACCTCGCGAGCACGAGCGACCTGGGATTCATCTCCGACGACAAACGCACGACGTACGCGCTGTTCCAGGCTCCCTTCCCTGAATCGTTCGGACCTGGCGTCGAAGTCCAGATTGAGCCTGCCCTGGAGAAGGCGGCCGAATCAGCGGGATTCGAGAGCGGGTTGACGTCGTACAACATGTTGGCGGCCGGCGGCGAGTCCGAAGGGCCGAGCGTCTTGCTGGAGACCCTGTTTGGAGCGGCCGGCGCCCTGCTCGTCCTGGTCTTCGTCTTCGCGTCCTTCCTTGCCTTCCTACCGCTCATGGTCGCTGCGGTGTCGATCCTGACGACGTTCACGTTGGTCTTGATCCTCTCGACCTTCAGCGATGTGAGCTTCGTCGTCCAGTTCTTGATCGCGTTGGTCGGACTCGGTATCGCAATCGACTACTCGTTGCTCCTTGTTTCACGATGGCGGGAGGAACGCGCGCACGGTCGCGACAACGAAGAAGCTGTCGTCATTGCGATGAAGACGGCCGGGCACGCAGTGCTCGCGTCTGGTGTCACAGTCGCCATCAGCCTCATCGCGCTGATCGTCGTACCTGTTCCCCTCGTTCGCAGCATGGGCATCGGCGGCATCCTCATCCCGTTGGTCAGCACTGCGGTCGTACTCACCTTGGTGCCGGCGCTCTTGTCGAGCATCGGACCCAAGATCGACTGGCCCCGCGTCCGCAAGGAAGGCACCGCCTCGAAGGGCTGGACGGCCTGGGCACGCACGATCGTCAAGCACCGAACTATCGCCGTCGCGGCCGCGCTCGTCATGCTGGTTCTGCTGATCCTTCCGGTCTTCAACCTCAAGATCGGTCAGGCCGATGTCGACTCTCTGGCTTCCGCCGGACAGCCGTTCGAAACCGCACACACCCTGCGTGACAAAGGCATCGGAACCGGAGTCCTGACGCCCATGGAGATCATCGCTCCTGCGGCTGATGCTGACGCGATAGCCGCGGCTACCCGCGAGATTGACGGAGTCCGCATGTCCGTCGTCGGCGGTGTCAACGGCGACGTTGCTGTCATCGACGTCATTCCTGAGAAGGAGACGGTCGACAGCACGGCCAACCCTCTCGTTGACGGTGTGCGCGACGCGGCCGAGGGCGCCTCGGACGGTGAGGTCGGTATGACGGGCGCCGGTCCGGTCGTGCAGGACTACTTCACCGCGGTGTACGAGAAGTTCCCGTACGTCCTGGCGCTGATCGCGTTCATCACGTTCATCCTGTTGGTGCGTACGTTCCGATCAATCCTGCTGCCCATCAAGGCGGTCCTCCTCAACCTGGTCTCCCTGGCTGCGGTGTTCGGCGGCGTCGTCTACTTCTGGCAGCAAGGCCACGGATCTGACGCCATCTTCGCGGTGTCGCCGACAGGTGCCATCACGTTCTGGTTGCCAGTGCTGATCTTCGCGTTCCTGTTTGGCTTGTCGATGGACTACGAGGTGTTCATCCTGGCGCGCATGCGTGAGGAGTACGACGCCACGGGAGACACCAACGCGGCCGTCATCACGGGTATTGGGCGTACGGGCAGATTAGTGACGTCTGCGGCGCTGATTCTGTTCTTTGCGTTCGCTGCTCTGGCTTCTTCGCCAGGTGTCGACATCAAGGTTCTGGGTACGGCGCTCGGAGTGGGCATCCTGATCGACGCCACGATCGTGCGGGCACTCCTGGTGCCGGCACTCGTCAGCGTCCTGGGCCGCTGGAACTGGTGGCTGCCGGATTGGCTCGCGAAGCTTCTTCGGGTCGAGCCGTCACCGCTGGCGCCAAAGGAAGGCGTTCGGACATAGAAGAACTCCCCTCCACCACGTGAACTTCAGTGGTTGGAGGGGAGTTCCTTTGGCCCCATCAAACGGCCGGGTGTGCAACCGCGCGGGTGGCGCGTGCCTGACGGGCGATGTGTGCCATCAGTGCGAGACGGTCGCCATTGAAGTTCTTGGCGGCGGCACGCTCTGCGGCGACCCGGCGACGCTCGACCTTGGTGACGAGCTCACGCTCACGGTTGTGGATTTCCTGCTGTGCGATGTATTCGGTGATCATGTCGATTTCCCTTTCGGAGGACTTGCTGACATGACCTACATTCGTCGCTGAGGTAGAGCCCACACATCGGACATGTGCCCTAACTTCTGCCTGGGTCCTACCTCAGAAGTACGTCTGAGGTACCTCACTCAGACGCACATGTCTTAGGCGACTTAGGCGCTCAGACGACGCTGAGCGGCAAGAGCGTCTTGCCGGTGGGGCCGATCTGAATCTCGGTGTCCATCTGCGGGCATACACCGCAGTCAAAGCAGGGAGTCCAGCGGCAGTCCTCGACTTCGAGGGCACCATCGGGGTTGAGCGAGTCCTGCCAGTCTTCCCACAGCCAGTCGCGGTCGAGCCCGGCGTCGAGGTGGTCCCATGGGAGCACTTCGGCGTACTCGCGCTCACGCACGGTGTACCAGTCGAGATCGATCGGCTCATCGGCCAGAACCTCGGCCGTCTGGGTAGCCCAGCGGTCGTACGAGAAGTGCTCGCTCCAGCCGTCGAAACGGCCGCCATCGCGCCATACGGCTTCGATGATCTTGCCGACGCGACGATCGCCGCGAGACAGCAGTCCTTCGATGATTCCGGGCTTGCCATCGTGATAGCGGAAACCAATCGCCTTGCCGTACTTGCGATCGGAGCGCACCTCGTCGCGAAGCTTCTTGAGTCGCTCGTCGGTGGTCTCGTGATCGAGCTGGCTGGCCCATTGGAACGGCGTGTGCGGCTTGGGCACGAAGCCACCGATCGAGACCGTGCAGCGGATGTCGTTGCGGCCCGAAACCTCGCGGCCGGTCTGAATCACGCGCTTGGCGAGCTCACCGATCTGCATGACGTCTTCGTCGGTCTCGGTCGGGAGCCCGCACATGAAGTAGAGCTTCACCTGGCGCCAGCCATGCGAGTAGGCGGCGGCAACCGTACGGATCAGGTCTTCCTCAGTCACCATCTTGTTGATGACCTTGCGAAGGCGCTCGCTGCCGCCCTCAGGAGCGAACGTCAGGCCCGAACGGCGGCCGTTGCGGCTGAACTCGTTGGCGAGCGTGATGTTGAAGGCGTCAACGCGGGTCGACGGCAGGGAAAGCGAGGTGTTGGTGCCCTCATAGCGGTCGCCGAGCTGCTTGGCGACCTCGCCGATCTCAGTGTGGTCGGCGCTCGACAGGCTGAGCAGGCCAACCTCTTCGAAACCGGTCTTGTCGAGTCCGTTCTGCACCATCGCGCCGATGCCCTCGATCGAACGCTCACGTACGGGCCGCGTGATCATGCCGGCCTGGCAGAAGCGGCAGCCTCGCGTGCAGCCGCGGAAGATCTCGACACTGAAGCGCTCGTGGACTGTCTCGGCGAGCGGGACCAGTGGGTTCTTGGGATAGGGCCACGAGTCCAGGTCCATCAACGTGTGCTTGACAATGCGCCACGGGACACCGGGGCGATTGGGCACGACGCGCTGAATGCGGCCATCGGGCAGGTAGGTGACGTCGTAGAACTTGGGTACGTAGACGCCGCCGGACTTGGCGAGGCGCATCAGCACCTCGTCGCGACCGCCGGGGCGACCTTCGTCCTTCCACTCACGTACGACCTCGCTGATCGCGAGCACGATCTCCTCGCCATCGCCGAGAACCGCAGCGTCGAGGAAGTCGGCAATCGGTTCAGGGTTGAACGCCGAGTGGCCGCCAGCGATCACGATCGGGTCGTCATCGCCGCGATCGACCGCGTGCAGCGGGATGCCGGCAAGATCGAGCGCCGTGAGCATGTTGGTGTAGCCAAGCTCGGTCGAGAACGAGAGACCAAGCAGGTCGAACGCCTTGACGGGTCGGTGCGCATCAACCGTGAACTGCGGGATGTCGTTGTCGCGCATGACCTTCTCCATGTCGGAGAACACCGCGTACGTCCGCTCGGCAAGGATCCAGTCGCGCTCGTTGAGGACTTCGTACAGGATCTGCACGCCCTGGTTGGGCAGGCCGACTTCGTACGCATCGGGGTACATGAGAGCCCAGCGCACCTCGGCTGAATCCCACGGCTTGGTGGTCGCATTGAGCTCGCCGCCGACGTACTGGATCGGCTTGCCAACGGACGGCAGCAACGGCTCCAGGCGGGGGAAGAGTGACTCGACGGACATGTCAACAAGGGTAACTGGCATCGCCGCCTAGGATTTCCGGTGTGGCCCGCCGATCTCGCACCAAGCGTCCGTTCTCGATCAAGTACGTACCGGTTGCGATCGATGGCGGCCCTGACCAGGTGCTCACCGTCGAGAACCACACCGACGTCTCAGTGCTGCCGACCTTGGCGTTCACGACCCGCGACATCTGGGGCCGCGAACTGCCGAACGTCGTCACCCAAACCGTGCACGGCTCGCACCGCGGCGGTCCGCTGCTGCCTGCGGGCGGCACACTGCGCGACATCCTGCGATTCGACGGACCCGGCGCGCGCGACGTACGTGTCATCGACGTGACGCTTGCCGACGTCGAAGAGATCGATCATCCGGTGCTCGAGGCCGACATCAAAAGCGTGATGATCGACCTCGACCAGAAGGCCACCGATGAGCCTGCAGACTTCTGGGGCATTGGCTTGGTCAACCCCAACCCGTTCGGCGTCACAGTTCGCATCTCACTGCTCGAATTCGAGGAGCGCGAACGCGACTACCCACGCCAGGTGATCGACGTCGCCACGTTGGAGGAGGACGTCGATCTGGCGTCAGTCTCCAACCACGTCATCTGGCTGCCCGAAGACGTACGTGGCCAGTTCCACGAGGTCAGCCACCACTTGCGGCAACCCAACTACAGCTAGCCGTTGATCGCCCAGTTGAAGCGCGGAGCGTCGTTGCCGCGGGCAACAGTCACGCGCATCCAGAGCGACATCGTCATTTCGACTGCCGCCGCAGTGTCTATGCCACCCAAGTCGATCATCTGCTCGGGACGCCAACCCATCAGGGCGAGCACCTCGCGCGTACGGTCCTTCGCGTCAGCGTCATCGCCGCTGAGGAAAACGACGTGATCGCCCGGAACACTCGACGGATCCGCCATGACCGTGCAGTTCATGGTGTTGAGGGACTTCACGACATACAGGTCGGGAAACGCCGCCTGGATGCGCTGACCCAACGAGTCGTCGGCTGATGCCAGCGGTTTGGGGAATCCACCCTCTACCGGCTCAAGCTCGTTGGAGACATCAATCAGGGTCTTGCCAGCAAGAGGCCCCGCGCTCTCGAGAGCAGCGAGCGTATGACTGCCATTGGTCGCGTTGATGATCACATCAGCGTGAGCAACCGCGTCGGCAAACGAGCCGGTCTTCACGCCCAAAGCACCGAACGGTTCGAGGCTGGCCGAGTCGGCCGTACGGGCACCGACCATCACGTCAGAGCCGAGCTCGGCGAGGCGGGCCGACAGCGTACGTCCGACGACACCGGTGCCCAGAACGCCGAACGAGGTCATGACAGCTCGGGGAACCAGAGAGCGATCTCGCGGGTCGCCGACTCCTCGGAGTCAGACGCGTGGACGAGGTTCTCGCGGTTGGACAGCGAGAGATCGCCACGAATCGTGCCCGGAGCGGCCTGGCGGCCATCCGTGGCGCCGTTGAGAAGGCGCACAACCGCGATGGCTTCGTCACCCTCGAGGACAAGGGATACGAGCGGGCCCGAGACGGCGAACTCGCGCAGCGGCGGGTACCAAGGCTGCTCGGTGTGCTCGGCGTAGTGAGCGTCAGCCTGAGCGGCATCGATCGAGCGGTGCTCCATTGCGACGATGGAGAGCCCCTTGGCCTCGAAGCGAGACAGGACTTCACCCACCAGACCGCGACGTACGGCATCGGGCTTGATCAGGACAAGAGTGCGTTGAGCCATGCTGCGACCCTATCCACCCTCGGCTTCAGCAGCCCATCGCGCCTTGTCGGCCTCGATCTTGCGACCCAGGAAGAACGCTGTGAACCAGAGCGCAGCGAACATCGCGCCGACAAAGAACATCACGGGTACGAGGAAGCCAAGGCAGATCGCCCCGACCTGGATGAGATGTCCGATGGCGTATGCCTCCGGACGTCGCAACGCACCAGCTGTCAGGAGGCACAGTGCCGCCAGACCCAGACCAAGGGTCAGCGCCAGAGGCTTGGACACGCCCTCGACGGAGATCATGACGGGCACTGCGAGGGCAAGGATGATCGCCTCGAGCGACAACATTGCCGCGCACATGCCTCTCACGAAGTAGCTCCGCCGAACAGCGTGCGTGCCTCACCAACGGTGACCACCGAGCCGGTGATGAGTACGCCACCGCTGCCGATCGCGTCGTCATAGCCCTCGGCTGCGTCGGCCATCAGCACCGCGCGCTCCAAGGCGTCGTCGAGGCGGGCCACGACAGTGACTCGCTCGGCGCCAAAGATGTCCTCGGCAATCTCGGCCAGATCCATCGCCGACATCGATCGCGGAGTGCTGTTCTGAGTGCAGATGATCTCGGCCATCACAGGTTCGAAGATGCGCAGCATCTCCTCGACGTCCTTGTCAGCCATCACGCCGACGACACCGATGAGCGGGCTGAACGAGAAGGCGTCCTGCACTGCCTCGACGGTTGCTCGAGCCCCGTGCGGGTTGTGAGCCGCATCGAGCAGCACAGTTGGGCTCCGGCGTACGACTTCAAGGCGACCAGGTGACGTGACCTGCGCGAACGCATCGCGTACGAGCTCTTCGTCCAGCTGCTTGCTGCCCGTGAACGCCTCGACTGCTGCGAGCGCGTACGCAGCATTGTGCGCCTGATGCGCACCATGCAGCGGCAGGAAGATGTCGGTGTACTGAGCGCTGATGCCCTGGAGCGAAATCTGCTGACCGCCGAGAGCAGTTGTCCGCTCGGTGACGCCGAAGTCATTGCCTTCGTGCAGCGCGATCGCTCCGACATCGAGGACTCGACGCATCAGTACGTCAAGCACCTCCTGCTCCTGCTGGGCGATCACGGCGTGCGATCCGGCCTTGATGATGCCTGCCTTCTCGACGGCGATGATCTCGGGACGATCTCCCAGATAGCTGGCGTGATCGACGCCGATCGGTGTGATCACCGCGACCTGGCCGTCGGCAACGTTGGTCGCATCCCACGAGCCGCCCATGCCGACTTCGATGACTGCTGCGTCGACTGGTGCGTCTGCGAAGGCAGCAAACGCCATCGCGACCATCATTTCGAAGTACGACAGCGGGTGCTCTGACGAGTCGTCGACTATTTGGGCGTAGGCCGCGACGTCGGCGAACGCGTCGACAAACAGCTGCTCGGACAAGGGCTCACCATCGAGCACGATCCGCTCCGTCATCGACTGCAGGTGAGGGCTGGTGAACCGGCCCGTACGCAGGTCGAGCGCGCGCAGCAGCGTGTCGATCATTCGACTCGTCGAGGTCTTGCCGTTCGTACCCGTCAGGTGGATGACGGGATAGGCGTGCTCGGGGTCGCCCAACAGCCTGCACAGTGCTGCGATGCGATCGAGGGAGGGTTCAAGTCGGGTCTCGGGCCAGCGACCAAGGAGTGCCCGTTCGACCTCGGCGTACGTGGGTGTCATTGCCGCCCAGTATCGCATCGCTCAGGGGACGTCTCAGGGTCGACACCGATGGCGTTTCTGTCGGTCAGTACCGGCATGATGAGACCACCGAAATCACGACCAAACTTCGCTCGCCACGAGGAGCTTCTTCATGCAACGAAATTTCGCCGGGTGGGTCACCCACCATTGGACCAAATGGGTCATTTTGGCCCTCTCACTAGGCCTGATCATGGTCATGGGCTCGCTGGGCTCCAAGCTCACCAGCGTCCAGGAGAACGACATCAGTTCGTGGCTCCCGGGTAGCGCCGAGTCGACCAAGGTGATCAACAAGTCCGCCGAGTTCTCCGATCCCGACGCAATCCCCGCAGTCATCCTTTACGTCAACGACGCGGGCATCACCGCCGCCGACAAGGCCAAGGCCACCGCCGATGCCGAAGCATTCAAGTCGGTCGAGTCGGTGACCAACGTCGTCATCGGTCCGATCGAGTCCGAGGACGGCAAGGCTCTCCAGGTCATCCCGACGCTGCTGTTGGGCGATGATGGTTGGGACAAGCTTCCCGACCTGATGGATGACATCGGCGCCATCGCCAAGAAGGACACCGGCGATCTCAAGGTCAGCCTCGCTGGACCTGCTGCGCTCGGCGCCGACCAGTCCGAAGCGTTCTCCGGAATCGACGGAATCCTGCTGCTCTCTGCAGTCCTGATCGTCTTCATCATCCTGCTCATCACCTATCGCAGCCTTCAGCTGGCAATCCTGTTCCTGATCTGTGGCGTTGCCGCGGTCGGAGTGGCCCAGGGCTTCGTCTACCTGCTGGCCAAGTACGCCGATCTCACCGTCAATGGACAGAGTGCTGGCATCTTGAGCGTTCTGGTGCTCGGTGCGGGAGTGGACTACGCCTTGCTGCTGGTGGCCCGCTACCGCGAAGAGCTGCACAACTACGAAGACCGCCACGAGGCAATGGCCCACGCTCTGCACCGCGCAGCTCCGGCCATCCTCGCGAGTGGTGCGACCGTGATCATCGGCCTCTTGTGCCTGATGTTTGCGCAGATGAACTCCACTGCCGGCCTCGGTCCGGTTGGTGCCGCGGGCATCGCCTGTGCCCTGCTCGTCATGATGGTCACGCTTCCTGCGCTGCTCGTCATCGTCGGCCGTTGGATCTTCTGGCCGTTCGTCCCGCGTTTCGGTGACCCGATCAAGGCCGAAAAGGGCATCTGGGCCAAGACCGGCCAGCGCATCGCCAAACGTCCTCGCGCAGTGTGGGTGACCACCACGTTGATCCTGATCGGTCTCGGTTTTGGCATCACCCAGCTGGGCGCCAACGGACTCAGCAACGAGGACAGCTTCACCAAGGAGCAGCCTTCGGTTGTTGCAGAAGCCAAGCTTGCCGAGCACTTCCCCGGCGGTGCCGGTAGCCCGGTCGCGGCGGTGACCAACACCGCACAGGCCCCGGCGGTCGTCAAGGCACTTCAGGGCGTTGAAGGTCTCGACCCCAGCTCGGTCGCCGAGAAGGGTGCGGCCGGAGGTACGAGTTACATCGAGGCCACCCTCGAATCGGCTCCCGATTCGAAGGACGCCTACGACACGATCGACCGAGCACGCGATGCAGCGCACGCGGTCGACGGTGCCGATGCCCTCGTGGGTGGTTACACCGCGATCAACAAGGACGTTCAGGAAGCATCTGCCGAGGACAACCTGCTGATCATCCCGATCATCCTGATTGTCGTGTTACTCGTGCTTGCGATACTCCTGCGCTCGATTGCCGCTCCGGTGATCCTGTTGCTGACAGTCGTGGTGTCGTTCGCTGCTGCACTCGGCATCAGCGGACTGGTGTTCAAGTACGTCTTCGGTTTCGAAGGTGCTGACTCGTCGCTGCCACTGTTCATCTTCGTGTTCCTGGTGGCACTGGGCATCGACTACAACATCTTCCTGATGACGAGAGTCCGTGAGGAAGCGTTGAAGTTCGGCACCCGTCGAGGCGCGTTGATCGGCCTCGCCGCAACGGGCGGTGTCATCACGTCCGCCGGGTTCGTGCTGGCCGGTACGTTCGCAGCCCTAGCGACCCTCCCGATCGTGTTCTTGGCCGAGCTTGGATTCGCCGTGGCAATCGGTGTTCTCCTCGACACGATCATCGTGCGATCGGTGCTGGTCACGGCGCTCAACCTCGACATCGGCAAGAAGATCTGGTGGCCGAGCAAGCTCGCCCACAAGGACGATGTGCCCGAGGGAACAGCTGGCGATGACCTGATCGAGGACAAGGTCAAGGTCTAGAGACAGTCAAGGCGTCGCGGGTCACTCAGGTGGCCCGCGACGCCGCCGCTTAGACTTGGGTGTTGTGACTAGTTCCTCGCCGTTGGGCGTTCCCGAGAAGCCCGTCCTCGAAGGCCTGGAAGCCACGTGGACGGCTCGCTGGGCCGAGCAGGGCACCTACACGTTCGACCGCACCAAGACGCGCGACGAAGTCTTCTCGATCGACACTCCCCCGCCGACTGTTTCGGGATCGCTGCACGTCGGCCACGTGTTCTCCTACACGCACACGGACCTGATCGCGCGCTACCAGCGCATGCGCGGCAAGGAAGTGTTCTACCCCATGGGCTGGGACGACAACGGTCTTCCCACAGAGCGCCGTGTCCAGAACTACTTCGGCGTTCGCTGCGATCCATCGCTGCCCTACGAGCCCGACTACACGCCTCCGGCCGAGCCTGACCCCAAGCGCCAGGTTCCCGTCAGCCGACAGAACTTCATCGAGCTCTGCAACAAGCTCGTGATCGAGGACGAGAAGGTCTTCGAGCAGCTCTGGCGCACCCTCGGCCTCAGCGTCGACTGGCAGCAGACCTACACGACCATCGGCGACGAGTCCCGTACGGTCGCGCAGCGCGCTTTCCTGCGCAACGTCGCTCGCGGCGAGGCGTACCAGCAGGACGCACCGACCCTCTGGGACGTCACCGACCAGACAGCGGTCGCCCAAGCCGAGCTCGAGGCGCGCGAATACCCCGGCGCCTACCACCGCGTCGCCTTCCACGGCGAAGATGCGCCGGTCTACATCGAGACGACCCGGCCTGAGCTGCTCGCAGCTTGTGTCGCGCTGATCGCACACCCTGAAGATGACCGCTATAAGGCCCTCTTCGGCACCACGGTCCGCTCCCCCTTGTACGACGTCGAAATCCCCGTCGTCGCGCACCCGGCCGCCGAGATGGACAAGGGTGCCGGCATTGCAATGTGCTGCACGTTCGGTGACCTCACCGACGTCATCTGGTGGCGTGAGCTGCAGCTCCCCAACCGCACGATCATCGGTCGCGACGGACGGATCCTCGCCGACGCTGGCGACTGGATCATCGACGTACAGGGCAAGGAGCGTTACGCGGAGATCGTCGGCAAGACGACCTTCACAGCGCGCGAGCTCACCGTCGCTGCACTCCGCGAGACCGGGGACCTGGACGGCGAGCCCAAGCCCACGCAGCGCATGGCCAACTTCTACGAGCGTGGCGACAAGCCGCTCGAGATCGTCTCGACCCGCCAGTGGTACATCACCAACGGCGGCCGCGATGCAGACCTGCGCCAGGCCCTCGTGGCCCGCGGCGATGAGATCAACTGGGTCCCCAAGTACATGCAGTCGCGCCTGACCAACTGGATCGACGGACTCAACGGCGACTGGCTCGTCTCACGTCAGCGCTTCTTCGGCGTCGCCTTCCCGGTCTGGTACCGACTCGACGCCAACGGCGAACCCGAGTACGACGCGCCGATCCTCGCGGAAGAGGCATCGCTTCCTGTCGACCCCGCGGCCCAGGCACCTCCCGGCTTCGAGGAGTCACAGCGCGGCGAGCCCGGTGGATTCATCGCCGATCCCGACGTCCTCGACACCTGGGCGACGTCGTCACTGTCGCCGCAGATCGCCTGTGGCTGGGAGACCGACAACGACCTGTTCGAGCGCACCTTCCCGATGGACATGCGCCCTCAGGCTCACGACATCATCCGTACGTGGCTGTTCTCGACCGTGGTTCGCTCGCACCTCGAGCACGGCGTTGCTCCCTGGCGCAACGCAGCCATCTCCGGATTCGTTGTCGACCCTGACCGCAAGAAGATGAGCAAGTCCAAGGGCAATGTCGTCGTACCCGACGAGATCATCAGCAACTACGGCGCAGACGCCGTACGTTGGCGCGCGGCTGGCGCCCGCCCCGGAACCGACTCACCGTTCGACGAAACGCAGATGAAGGTCGGACGCCGTCTGGCGATGAAGGTCCTCAACGCGAGCAAGTTCGTGTTGGCTCCCGAGGAGCAGTACGGGCTCGGCGCCGACGCCGCGTTCCTCGATGCATCGCTCGTCACCGAGCCCCTCGATCAGGCCATGCTTCAGCGCCTTCGCCTGGTCGTCGATGAGGCCACAGCGCGCTTCGACGAGCTCGACTACGCGACGGCCCTCGAGGTCACCGAGAAGTTCTTCTGGGAGTTCTGCGACGACTACCTCGAGCTCGTCAAGGAGCGCTCGCGCGGCGACGACGCAGGAGGCAAGTCCGCAAAGGCGGCCTTCGTGCTCGCCCTGTCGGTCCAGCTCCGTCTGCTCGCACCCTTCCTCCCGTACGTGACCGAAGAGGTGTGGTCGTGGTGGCAGGAAGGCTCGATCCACCGCTCCACCTGGCCCGTCAACGACACCGACCTGACGACGGCTTCACACGACGCTGCACTGCTCGCAGCGGCTGCGACCGTTCTCGCGGGTATCCGTGGCGCCAAGTCGACTGCCAAGGTCAGCCAGAAGACCGAGGCGACACTGGTCACGGTTCGCGGACCACAGGATCAGCTCGACGCACTCGCGCACGCGCTGGACGACGTACGCGCTGCCGGCAAGGTGACCGGCGAGCTGTCCCTCGTCACCGAGGCAGTCGAGCACCTCGCGGTCGACGTCACCCTCGCTGAGTGAGCCTCAGAGCGTTTCGAACGTGATGCCTGCGGCCTGCAGCCGCTTGATCAACACGTCACCCATGGCAACTGCCGTGGTGGTCTGACCCGACACATTCGGAAGCGTGTCGAACGCCAGGCACATCGCGGCTTCGCTGAGCATCTTGGACGTCTCGGTGTATCCCGGGTCGCCACCGCTGACCTGCGTCGTGACGGTCTTGCCGCCACCCTCGCCGACAAGACGGAGCTTGAACCACGACGACGCACGCTTGGCTTCGTCTGGACCATCTCCCGGATCCTTGAGCTTGAGCAGGAGGTTGCGCGTGAGGCTCAGCTGCGAGCCGGCCAGCAGCACTCCGCCGCCCACCACAGTGCCGACCATCATCGGAAGTCGCTTGAACTGTGCAAAGTGCGAGTAGGTGAATTCAGGACCGTAGCGCTCCAGCGCACGAGCTGACCGGAGCACGATCTGAGGGTCGATCGTGGGAAGTGGCAATGCCCAACCGTTGCCATCCGCGCCGCGACCGATCTTGCCCGAACCCTTGATGCGGCGACCCAGCGGTCGACCTTCGGCCTTCTTGCGCTCAGCCGCCGTCTTGCCGGCCTGGCGTACGCGAGAGAACGCACCGATCGCCGAGTGATAGGTGCCGCCCGACGGTCCGCCTCCGGCGCGGATGTAGCCCTTGACCGAAAGCGGAACACCCTCGGGGAGCTGCTGGACTGTGTAGAGGACGCCGAGGTCGTACGGGATCGAGTCGAACCCGCAGGCGTGGATGATCCTGGCGCCGCTCTTCTCGGCAACGTCGTTGTACTTGAGCCACATGTTGTCGACGAACTCTGGCTCACCGGTCAGGTCGACGTATGCGATACCTGCTTCGGCACATGCCTTGACCGCGGCCTCGCCGTGCTTGATGTAGGGGCCGACGGTTGTGATGAGCACCCGCGTCTGCGCTGCCAGTGCCGCCATCGAGAGCTCATCGGCAACATCCGCCTCGAGGATGTGCGGACGAATGCCGCCGTTGCCCTCAATGCGCTCAGCGATCGCCTTCAGCTTGTCCTTGTTGCGACCAGCGATGGCCCAGTTGGAGCCCGCCGGGAGGTGCTCGCCGAGGTAGTCAGCGGTCAGGGAGCCGGTGAACCCGGTCGCCCCCAGAAGTGCGAGGTCGGCGGTTGCCACAAGCGTGTCCCTTCAAACAGTCGTTCCGGGTTAGGACGCCTTCTTGGCCACTTCGTCGTGGGTGAGAATCGTCGGACCCTCGGCGCCAGCAACGGTCTGTTCCGTCACGATCACCTTTGCTACGTCATCACGGCTCGGAATTTCGTACATCACCGGCTCGAGCACAGCTTCGATGATGGAACGGAGGCCACGAGCACCTGTGCCGCGAGTCAGTGCCAGCTCGGCCATCGCATCGCAGGCGTCGGTGCTGAACTCAAGCTCGACGCCGTCGATCTCGAAGAGTCGGACGTATTGCTTGGTCAACGCGTTGCGCGGCGTCGTGAGGATCGCGACGAGCGCTTCCTTGTCGAGGTTGTCGACAGCGGCAATGACGGGAAGGCGGCCGATGAACTCCGGGATCAGACCAAACTTGAGCAGATCCTCTGGGAGGACCTTGGAGTAAAGCTTGGACGGCTCGTCTTTGAGCTTGGAGACATCAGCGCTGCCGGGGTTGAAGCCGAGGCTGACCTTGCCGCCGCGCTGCTCGATGATCTGGTCGAGGCCAGCAAAGGCTCCACCGACGATGAACAGCACGTTGGTCGTGTCGATCTGGATGAACTCCTGATGCGGGTGCTTGCGTCCACCCTGGGGAGGCACCGAGGCGGTCGTGCCCTCAAGGATCTTGAGCAGCGCCTGCTGCACACCTTCGCCGGAGACATCGCGGGTGATCGACGGGTTCTCGCTCTTGCGCGAGATCTTGTCGACTTCGTCGATGTAGATGATCCCGGTTTCGGCCTTCTTGACGTCGTAGTCAGCGGCCTGGATCAACTTGAGCAGGATGTTCTCGACGTCTTCGCCGACATAGCCGGCTTCGGTCAAAGCCGTGGCATCGGCGATCGCGAACGGCACATTGAGCATGCGGGCGAGCGTCTGCGCGAGGTAGGTCTTGCCGCAACCGGTCGGGCCGACGAGCAGGATGTTGGACTTGGCCAACTCAACCTGGTCATCCTTGCCACGGCTGCTGGATGCCTGCGACTGAACACGCTTGTAGTGGTTGTAGACCGCGACGGCGAGCGACTTCTTGGCGCCGTCCTGACCGATCACATAGCCATTGAGGAAGTCGTAGATCTCCTGAGGCTTGGGCAGCTCGCCGAGGCTGAGCTCAGCACCTTCGGCGAGCTCTTCCTCGATGATCTCGTTGCAGAGGTCGATGCACTCGTCGCAGATGTAAACACCCGGACCTGCGATGAGTTTCTTGACCTGCTTTTGGCTCTTGCCACAGAAAGAGCACTTCAGCAGATCGGCGGTTTCACCAATGCGTGCCACGGGAAGAGTCCTCTCGATCGCTGCGTTCGGCCCGAGACGTCGAAGGCGTCAAATTCACCCTAGCCGCGATTGGGCGCTCCGTCTTGGTCATCCGCTCGCGTCCTGAACGTGTCTGATGTCAGACAGCCGGGACCTTGAGCGTGTTGAGCACTTCGTCGACGAGGCCGTATTCGACTGCCTGCTCCGCCGTCAGGATCTTGTCGCGGTCGACGTCTTTGCTGATCTCTTCGATCGGCTTGCCGGTCGCTTCAGAGAGCATCTTTTCCATCAGCTCACGCATACGGAAGATCTCGTTGGCCTGGATCTCGAGGTCGGAGATCTGGCCGCCGGTGCCCTCCGTGTAGGGCTGGTGGATCAGGATGCGGCTGTTGGGCAGCGCGAGGCGCTTGCCAGGAGTGCCAGCAGCCAGCAGGACCGCGGCAGCCGAAGCGGCCTGGCCCAAGCACAGTGTCTGCACGTCGGGCTTGATGTAGCGAATCGTGTCGTAGATCGCCGTCAGCGCCGTGAACGAGCCACCGGGCGAGTTGATGTAGATGCTGATGTCACGGTCGGGGTCCATGGCCTGAAGCGACATGAGCTGCGCCATGACGGCGTTGGCGACATCATCGCTGATCGGAGTGCCGAGCATGATGATGCGGTCTTCGAACAGCTTGGTGTAGGGGTCGATGCGACGAAAACCGTAAGAGGTGCGCTCTTCCCACTGCGGGATGTAGTAGCTCATGACTTCAAGTCTCCTGCGTTCGACACGACGTGATCGATGAGTCCGTACTCCTTGGCCTCGTCCGGCGTGAACCACCGGTCGCGGTCGGAGTCGAGCTCGATCTGCTCGACGGTCTGGCCACTGTGCACCGCTTGCAACTCATTGAGCTGCTTCTTGAGCAGGATGCTCTGCTGCGCCTGGATCTTGATGTCCGAGGCGGAACCACCGATGCCTCCCGAGGGCTGGTGCATCATGATGCGCGCGTGCGGCAGTGCGTAGCGCTTGCCCGGGGTGCCTGCGTTGAGCAGGAACTGTCCCATCGAGGCAGCGAGTCCCATGCCGAACGTGGCGACATCGTTGGAGATGAACTGCATCGTGTCGTAGATGGCCATGCCTGAGTCGACTGAGCCACCGGGCGAGTTGATGTAGAAGTAGATGTCTGCCTGCGGGTCCTCAGCATTGAGGAGGAGCATCTGCGCGCAGATCGCGTTGGAGTTGGTGTCCCTGACCTCAGCACCGAGGAACACGATGCGTTCCTTGAGCAAGCGCTGGTAGATGTGCCCGTCGAGATCGGAAGGTCCGGCCTCGCCGGCCATGGCCGTCGGAAGGAGGTTCGGTGAGTTGGTCACGCCACAAACCTAGACGGCGCGAACCCGCAACACACGCGAAAACACGGCTGTTCGCTGACAGCGTGACGATCGTCCGATCAGCGGGCAGCGCCTAGTCGCGGGTGCGGAGCCAGACTGCCAGCGCGCCCAGGCCGAGGACCGGATCCAGGATCGCGAACGGTACGACGAGTCCTGCATCAACGGTGTCGGTGAACACCAATGCCAGCAGGAACACCGGCACGATCAGCACCCGGTCGAAGACCGTGGCCAGCCCGAACGAGTCGGAACGGGTCCGCGCTCCCATGATGTAGAACCAGCCGATCACGCCCATCACGAAGCCCAGGACGCGTACGAGCCCCGACTCCCCTGCCTCGAAATCGGCAGCGCCGATGAGTTGGGTCACCTCGGGCCAGGCGTAGACCACAACCCCGAACACGACGTAAAGGACGCCGTTGGCAGCGGTGTAGCGAGACAACGGTGTCGAAGGGCCGGAGGCCCATAACGTCTGGAAGAACTTGCCGATCATGGCTGCTCGACCTCAACCTTGAGGGCGGCGAGCGTGGCGTTCATGCCTGCCAACAGCTCGGTGTCGTGGTTGTCGGCGCCGCCCAGAGCCCACTTGGCGGTGAGCCGTACGGACAGCGACGGATCGGGCAGCGCCGTACGCCGCTCGACGACGCGAGTGCCGGTGGACGACGGCTCGAGGTCGTAGGACCACTCCACGTCGGTCGGCCACACGTAGAACGCAAACGACCCATTGCCACCATCGTTGGTCGGTGGCTTCCAGCGGGTGATGCGCGCCGTCGTCGGCCAGGCAAAGCCCTTGCGTCGGTTGATGTTCACACTCCGGCGGCCAACCTTGGGCTTGCCGAAGGTACGCATCACGACCAGCTCAGGACTGCGCTTCTTCATGGCAGCAACATTGGAAATCGCCGCCCACACCTCATCTGGCGTTGCAGCGATCTCAATCTCGGCCTCAAGTGGTGGCTGGCCCATCAGGCTGCCTCTGCAGCGGCCTTGATGCGCTCCAGCGTCGTGCTGATGCCGGTGCCCAGCGATGCCTCGAACGTCTCGGCTCCGCCCAATCCCTTGTCGACACTGAAGTCGGAGAACTTGGTCGTGCCGTTCGGGGTGGTGCGGGACTCGGTCAGGCGCGTGCCGGTGGCGGTGGGCTCGAGCTCATAGGTCCAGATCGAGCGGTTCTCAATGATCTTGAACGCGAGCTTCTTGTTGGGCTCGAAGGCAATGACCTTGGCGGTCGTGGGCCAGCGCAGCTTGCCCTGGCCGTTGATGTTGAACGTGCGCGTGCCCTCTTTAACGGTGCGCCCGAGCACGAACTTCTTGCGCACCTGGGGACTCCACTCGGGCATGCGCTTGAGGTCGGACACCAAGGCCCATACCTTCTCGGGAGGGGCGGCGATCTCGACGCTTCCCTCGATCAGTTGCTTGATGGACATGGAGCTCCTCAGGTCGGGACTAGGCCTGTCGTGGTGCCGCCGGGAGTGCACGCATCGTGCGCGTGCGGGCGTTGAGCCACGTGACGAGCCAGTCTCCCACCTGAGGATGGTTGAGGAGAGCAAAATGATGAGCACTGGGGAGGTATTCGAAACGCGCGCCATCGACGATCGCACCAGTTCGGCCCACGCCAGTCGCCGAAGAGAAGTGCACGAGCAGATCGCCGAGCACCGCGCTCAGCGGGTGGCCCTGGGAAGCGCCGAGAGTGGCGGCGACGAAGTGGTATTCGGCCTGCGGGAGCGGCGCTGCTGCAATCCGGTCGAGACCCCACTGTTCGGTGAGGTCCTGGCCTTCCCACTCGTCCTGAGTGATGTAGCCGTGGCGAAGATCCACGATCCCGGACGAGCGGCTCTCAAGGATTGAGCTGAACGGCGCCGACTCGGGCCAGAACCGGAGCAGGCGCGAGCCGATGTGCGCAACCTTTTCGAGGTTGGCGCCCGCGTGAGGTGTGCCGAGGCAGACCACATCGCGTACGAGGTGCTGCCACGTCTGACCCGACGCGGTGGCGTGGTTGGTGGCCGCGCGAACGACCAGGCCGCCCATCGAGTGGCCAACCAGGGTGATGCGAGTGACGGCGACTGGCCACGAAGCCACGAGCTGCTGGAGCAACGTGTCGAGGTGCTTGCCGTTCTCGGAGATGTGGAGGCCGGTGTTGTAGCGGAGCATGACCGGCGTGCCGTCGGTCTCGGCAACGACTCGCTGGGAGTACGTCGTGCCCCACTTCTCAGCGGAATTGCTCCACGACTCGTCGTTCTCGCACAGACCGTGCAGGAAGACGACCGGGTGGCTGGTGGCGCCGCGGAATGCCTCGGCGAGCGGCCAGCCCGTTGCGGGGATGTCCTCACCGTCGACGCGGATCGACATCGTGATGGCCTGCGGGTCGTCGAGCATGCGCAGCTCGTCACCGATGAGCCCGTTGACCGCGGCCACGATGAGACGGCCACGGCGTGAGCTTTCGATCGGACGGCCAACACCCTTGGTGGACAGCGCCCTGATCGAACCGCTCGACAGGCGCAGTAGACCAGAGATAGCGCCATAAACGCTGGTCACAGCGGCATCGTGCAGCGACTCGGGAACCTGACTTCCGATGACTCGGGTAGCCCTGAACGCGCGCGACGTGACGGCCTGATGCAGGTCGCGAATCGTCCCGACGATCAGTCGATCGCCGTAGTCGAGCGCGAGTGCAGCGACGTCAGTCGTGCGTGCGGTGTCGGCGGGCATGACCCAAGTGTGCCGGTCTTGCCACGGGAAGTGGCAATTCCGGCAGCGCGTTCTTGGTCACGTCCCGCGCGACATCGAGCGTTCCGAGCCGAGGTCGCGTCGGACTAGGACTTGGCTGCAGCCTTCTTGGCAGGCGCCTTCTTGGCGGCCTTCTTGGCAGGCTTGGCGGCGGAGTCGGCCTCAGCTTCGGGCTCGTCGTCGCTGTACGTACCGTCAGCCAGCAGGCGCGAGAGCTCGATCTTCGTTCCGGACTTGTCCTTGACCTGAGCCGACTCGACGAGCGATGCGAGAGCCTTGCCGCGCAGCACTTCGCTGACCATCTCGGGCACGTGGTTGTGCTCCATGATGTGCTGGATGTACGCGCTGGGCTCTTCGCCCGACTGCTGAGCACGACGCATGATGTGCGCCGAGAGCTCGGCGTCATCGATGCCGAACTCTTCGGTCGCGACGACCTGGTCGAGCACGAACTGAGCGATGAGCGCTTCGCGTACGCGCTTCTCGAGGTCAGCCTCGAACTCTTCCTTGGTCTGCTCTTCGTCGGCGAGGAACGTCTCGAACGGGATGCCGGCGTACTCGAGCTGCTGCTCGATCTGCTGACGGCGCGAGTCGAGCTCCTCGGTGACGAGGTTCTCGGGCAGCGGAGCGTCGATCTTGCTGACGATCTCGTCGAGGATCAGGTCGCGGGCTTCGTTGGCCTGCTCCATGCGCTTGCCGCGGGTGACGCGGTCGGTCAGATCGGTGCGGAGCTCATCGAGCGTGTCGAACTGCGACGCGGTCTGGGCGAAGTCGTCGTCGAGATCAGGAAGCTGCTGCTCCTTGACGTCCTTGAGGACGACGGTCACGTCGGCGTCTTCACCAATGAGGTCGCCACCGGCAAGCTGGGTGGAGAAGGTGTTGGTCTCGCCAGCCTTGAGGCCAATGATCGCTTCGTTGAGGCCGTCGAGCATCGTGGCCGAGCCGATTGTGTAGGGCATTCCTTCGGCCTGGGCAGCCTCAATCGGCTTGCCGTTCTGCGCGGCGGAGAGGTCGATGGTCACGAAGTCGCCATCAGCGGCCGCACGCTCAACCTCGGCAAAGGTGGCGAAACGCTTGCGGAGCTCTTCGATCTGCTCGTCAACGTCGTCGGGGGTCACAGCAGCATCGGCAACTGTGACGGCAATCTTGGAGACGTCGGGGAGGACGAGCTCGGGGCGTACGTCGAGCTCGGCCGTGATCTCGATCGGCTCGCCGTCTACGAACTTCGTCAGGTCGATGTCGGGCTGGCTGAGCGGCTGAGTCTTGGTGTCCTGGAGTGCCTGGCTGTACCAACCGGGCAGAGCGCTGTTGATGGCCTCATCGAGGACGGCGGGGCGACCCACGCGCTGGTCGACGATGGTGTTGGGGATCTTGCCCTTGCGGAAGCCGGGGATCGTGATCTGCGAAGCGATCGTCTTGTACGCCGACTGGAGGCTGGGCTCGAACTCCTCGAACGGCACCTCGATGGTGAGCTTGACCCGTGTCGGGCTCAGGGACTCGGTGCTGCTTTTCACGTGCTGACTCCTGCGTATAAGGGATGTGGCGCTTGGGGGCGCAGCGGGCGACTCTCGGTCGGCGGCGCGGCGAAATACCAGTCTCTCATGCGTCCCGTTTCGGCCCCAATTGAGGCTTGGCGATCAGGCCAGGATCGCGCGAGTGGTGGGCTGTACTCGCGGAGTGCCCGACGCCACCGTCCACGACGTCAGCTTCCGCGAGGTGGCGTTCCTGTCAGCCCGATCGCTGATCGCGAACCAGTCCATCTGCACTTTGGCCTTGGTCACCTGAAGCACGCAGTAGCCATGGTCATCGAGGTTCACAAACCGTACGTGCGGGTTCTCGGTCTGGATTGCGGCTTCAAGTGAGAGCGAGAGCGTACGTGGCGCGGCACCGACAAAGTCGTCGACGTTGTTGCTCGTGATCGAGCTGCACACCAGCTCGGTCGCGACTGGCGTGCCACCCTCCGTCGGTACGTCATTGGCCCACGCCGTGTGCACATCGCCGCTGAGGAACACGACATCCTCGATCTGGTCCTCCACGAGGTGGTTGAGCAATCGCTTGCGGTCGGCCGTGTAGCCATCCCATACGTCGGTGTTCGGCGCTGACGGCTCGAGTGGAGTGAAGCTCACGGTCTGGCTCAGCGCGTACTGCTCGGCTTTGGGCCTCGGCGGCAGCAGAACCGGAGCGACCATCACCGGGTTGCCGATGAACTTCCAGCGCGCTGGTGTCGTCGAGAGGCTTTCTTCGAGCCAGCCGAGCTGGCGGGCTCCTGTGATGGTGCGGCCAGCATCGTCGATTGCCGGGTCCTCCGGCTCGACGCGTTCGCTGCGGTACGTACGGAGATCGAGCATCGATAGATCTGCGAGAGTGCCGAACTGCAGGCGGCGATACATGCGCATTCCGTCGCCGACCACGGCCGTGCCCGAGATGCGTACCGGCATCCATTCGTCGTACGCACGCTGCGCGGCCTCGCGTCGGGCCGCAAACGAACCCTCGTTCTTCTGGTGCTCGAATGCGCCATTGGCCCAGTTGCCATCACAGACCTCGTGGTCGTCCCACGTCACGATGAACGGGACCGCTGCGTGGAGTGCCTGCAGGTCGGGATCGGTTTTGTACTGTCCGTGGCGCTCGCGGTAGTCGGCGAGGCTGACGATCTCGCGCGGC
Source organism: Aeromicrobium panaciterrae (assembly GCF_031457275.1). Lineage (NCBI taxonomy): Bacteria > Bacillati > Actinomycetota > Actinomycetes > Propionibacteriales > Nocardioidaceae > Aeromicrobium > Aeromicrobium panaciterrae. The sequence goes on along the minus strand of NZ_JAVDWH010000001.1, from coordinate 1,308,032 downwards.
GGTTCGTGGCGACGTACGTCGCGATTGCTGTGGCCCATCGAATATTTGCCCGGCTGATATTCGTATAGGTAGTCGCCGAGGTGGATGATCGCGTCGAGGTCGCCGCGCTCGGCCAGGTGCCGGTACGAGGTGAAGTAGCCCGCCTGCCAGTTCGCGCATGACACGACGCCGAACCGAAGCTCTCCGGGATCGCTGTCCGGAGCTGGCGCCGTACGAGTCCGTCCAACCGGTGACTCGTGCGTGCCCGCGAAGAATCGGAAGTAGTAGTCGGTCGCCGGTTTGAGGCCGTTCGCGTCGACTTTGATGGTGTGGTCGCGGGACGGGCCGGTCGTCAGCGAGCCGCTGTCGGCGACGAGGCTGAAGTCGTTGAGCTCCGAGATCTCCCACCGCACAGACACGGCCGGACCAACTCCAGATCCGGGAGTCGCCCGCGGCGTTGGCGTGACACGCGTCCACAACACGATGGCGTCTGGCAGCGGGTCACCCGAAGCGACGCCATGCGCAAAGAGCGACGGAGCACTCGCTGGCGCGGGAGACGACATCGCCGCTGGTCCCAGCACGCCCAGTCCGACGGCGATGCCAACACTGCCGCCAACGAATTGGCGGCGATTCAGAACTGGGGGTCCCCCCACGAGCTCTGCGAGTAGGGGGCCCGAGACTGCGCTGTTTCGCACATACCCCATTGCCGCGTATGCAGATGTCTCAACGTGATGTTGAAGGTGAACGTGGCCTGACCACTGGCGGTACGTCTGGTGTGCCTGAGGCACGTGTGAATCGCGGTCACACGAAGCAGTGTCGGGATGACAGGATTCGAACCTGCGACCTCACCGCCCCAAACGGCGCGCGCTACCAAGCTGCGCTACATCCCGTAGCCAGATCACTGTAGTGGACACTGACAGGGTGAACCGTCACCGGTACGCCGAGCTCAGCGCGCTGATCGCGCAGCGGCAACCTGCCTGCGGGACGACGACGGTGATTGCGCTCGATGGCCCGAGCGGAGCTGGCAAGACGAGCCTCGCCCAAGGGCTGGCCGAGGCGACGGGTGCTGACGTACTGCACCTCGAGGACATCTATCCCGGCTGGCATGGCCTCGAAGCGACTCCCCCGTTGGTTCGGCAGGTGCTCGATCGCATTGCCGCTGACGAAATCGGGGAGGTGCACCGGTGGGATTGGGAGGCTGATCGGCCCGGCGCGATAATGCGTGTCCCGCCCGCTCCCCTGCTGATCCTCGACGGCGTCGGCAGTGGGGCGTCGAGGATTCGCCCGTTCCTCAGCCTGCTGCTCTGGGTCGAGGCGCCAATCGAGGCTCGGCGCAAGCGAGCCCTCGCTCGCGACGGTGATGTGTACGCGCCGTTCTGGGAGATCTGGGCTGAGCAGGAGATTCGGCATTTCGCGGCTGAGCAGACCCGCATACACGCCGATCGCATCATCGACACGGGTGACTGAGTGACGCTTGCCTTATGGCAAGATGGATGTCGTTGCCGCAAGGCTTCGCGGACGTAACTCAATTGGTTAGAGTCTCTGCCTTCCAAGCAGAATGTTGCGAGTTCGAGTCTCGTCGTCCGCTCCAATCACGCCGTAGGCGTCCCTCGAGCGGACGCAACCACTCATGGGCCCCGCCTCACGCGCCGAAGGCGCCATGCGAGGGATCGTCGTCCGCTCTCAATCACGGCGAAGCCGTCCCCCTGAGCGGACGCATCACTCATGGGCCCTGCCTCACGCGCCGAAGGCGCCACGCGAGGGATCGTCGTCCGCTCTGAACCGCCGTGCGCCCTGCCGCTCGTCCCTAGAATGCCCGCATGGCTAATCGCACTGTGCTCATCACTGGCTGCTCCTCCGGTATCGGGGAGGCAACCGCTGAGCGTCTCGCCAAGTCCGGGTGGACTGTGTACGCGACCGCCCGCAAACCCGAGACACTCGAGGGGCTCAAGGCCAAGGGATGCCGCACGCTCGCTCTCGACGTGACCGATGAGGAGTCGATGACCAAGGCGGTCAAGACAGTCCTCGATGAGACCGGCCGCATCGACGCCCTGATCAACAACGCGGGCTACTCGCAGTCCGGCGCGGCCGAGACTCTCGACCTTGATGACGTACGCCGGCAGTTCGAGACCAACGTCTTCGGGCTCCTCCGTATGAGCCAGCTCGTCCTCCCCGCCATGCGAGAGCAGGGCTACGGGCGCATCGTGAACATCTCGTCGATGGGCGGCAAGCTCGTCTTCCCGGGCGGCGGGATCTATCACGCGACGAAGTACGCGGTGGAAGCCTTGTCCGACGCCATGCGCTTCGAGGTTGCAGGCTTCGGCGTGGAGGTCGTGATCGTCGAACCCGGCCTGATCACCACGAACTTCGAGAACGCCGCGGTTGCCTCGATGGAAGGCAACGACGACGGACCGTACGCGGAGTTCAACAAGCACGTCGCGAAGTCGACCAAGGAGGTCTACTCAGGGCCCATGCGCCACCTCGGTGGCGCGCCGGATTCGGTTGCGAGGGTCATCGAGAAGTCGCTCAAGGCCAAGCGGCCCAGGATCCGCTACACCGTCACGCCGTCGGCGAAGCTGTCGATCGCGACCCGACGCCTTATCGGCGCGCGCGCTTGGGACGCAGCAATGAAGAGTCAGTTCCCACAGCCGAAGGCGACAAAGCGCGCGTAAGGATCAGCACAGCTCGGTCGTCGTCTCCGGATTCAACCTGGGCGATGATGCGCTTCGGCGCCTGGTCGAATCCAGTGGACACGACCTTGGCCGCGATCGTGCGCAACCACTCGATGCCAGCCGTGAAGTCCTTGGTGCGACTCTCGACGACACCGTCGGTGTAGAACATCAGCGCGTCACCGGCAGCGAGCCCGCCGACCGTCTGGTGGAACTCTGCGTCCTTCGTGATGCCAAGTGCTGTTCCTCGAGCACCGTCGATGATCCATTCGCGCTGGCCAGCGTCCCATCGCAGCGCGGGTGGATGACCGGCGTTGATGATTGTGTACGCGCCCGAGTTGAGATCGATCAGCACGTGCACTGCCGTGGCGAAGCCTTCGTTCCAGTTCTGACGGAGCAGGAAGTCGTTCGCGGCGCTGAACAGCCCAAGTGGGGGCAGCGCGCCGATCAGTCCGCCCAACGCACCGGCAAACTGCAGCGACTGCGTACCAGCCATCACGCCCTTGCCACACACGTCGACCAAGACCATTTCGAGCCGCGACTCATCGTCGGACAGGTTGGCGACCAGGAAATCGCCCGCGAACTTCACACCACCAGCCGTCAACATCGCCGACTGGGCGGTCCACCCCGTTGGCAGAGGGGGTACGACACCTTGGGCCTGAAGTCGATCGCGCAGGTCAACCAGCATCGCTTCGCCCAACGGTCCCGGAAGACCACTGCGGCGGCGGCTCGAGTCGAAGAGCAGGATTCCGAAAATGATGGCGATCGCAGCCAGCGAGCTGACGCGGCCAGCGACGAAGCCCGACTGCGCGGACTCCTTGGCCACGGTGCCACCGAGGCAGAGGACCTCGAAGATGATCAACGTCAGAAGTGGTTTGAACCGAAGCGCCAACATCCCGAGCAGAGCGGGGACCACGAATGTTCCAGCAGGTACGGCGGCGTAGTTGAGCAGCGATATCACCGTCATTCCGGCGACCACGCCAATCAGTGCAGCAAGGACCAGGAACTGGCCTTCGTTGGAGCCCGTACGCCAGCGAACTATGCGGTCGTCGAGATATCTCGCCATGTTCGGCGTCGCCCGACGGAACCTGTTAACCACCTAGTCGACCCTATCGACGATGCTGGCACGACGGACACCAAAACAGGTTTCTGCCGGCATGGACACGCGTGCACACGGTGGCGCCGCACACGAGGCATGCCTGACCGTCACGCCGATAGACATAAACCTCTCCACCATGATCGTCCACACGGGGGTCACGGCCCATCGCCTCAGGCTCATGCTCCGCGTCCACCGTGTCGATTCGTCCGGTTTGGACGCCAGTACGCATCAGCGTCATCAGGTCGGCCCACATCGCGGCGAAGGTCTCGCGATCGAGCTCATGACCGGCAAGGTCAGGGTCGACTCGGTGCCGGAAGAGAACCTCGGCGCGATAGACATTGCCGACGCCAGACATCACTCGCTGATCCATGAGCAGAGTCGCAATCGGCGCACGAGACGAGCTGATGCGCTGCCACGCCTGATCAGGGTCAGCGTCTGCTCGCAGCGGGTCCGGGCCGATCCGATCGATGAGCGCGTCCGCATCATCGGGCTCGAGGAGCTCACAAACGGTCGGTCCGCGCAGGTCAGCAGTTGCGGTCCCTGTGGCAAGACGCCAACGGACCTGTCCGACCACGGGCTGATCCGCGGCGGCAACGACGAACGACCCGTAGATCCCCAGATGCACGTGTACGCGCTCGCGCAGTCCTGCGAAGTCGACCAGGAGGTGCTTGCCCCAGGCCTCAGCCCGTTCGAGAACACGACCATCGAGACGTGAGGCGCCAACGCCGAACCGGCCCTGCGGGCTGGATGACGAGACGACGCGACCGCCGAACGTGTCGGTCAGCTCGGAAGCAAGCCGGTGGAGCGTGTGCCCCTCAGGCAAACTGGCCGGTCTCCTCGTACGTGAGGAGCAGGTCGATGCGGCGCTGGTGGCGAGCTTCATCGCTCCACGGTGTCGTCAGGAACGACTCAACAATCGCGGTTGCCTCGTCAGCCGTATGCATACGGGCACCAACCGACACGATCTGCGCGTTGTTGTGCTGGCGCGCGAGCGCGGCCGTCTCGACACTCCACGCGAGTGCTGCGCGTGCGCCTTTGACCTTGTTGGCGGCAATCTGCTCGCCATTCCCCGACCCACCAATCACGATGGCCAGCGAGCTGGGATCCGCCACTGCTGCGGCGGCGGCATCGACGCAGAACGGCGGATAGTCATCGTCGGCGTCGTACTCGTGTGCACCGTGGTCGACGACGTCGTGGCCGTTGGCATTGAGCCAGTCGATCAGATGAGTCTTGAGCTCGAAGCCGGCATGGTCGGCGGCAATGTGAACGCGCATGGGTGAAGTGTGTCAGCCCCAGGTGCGAGGCGTCACCCGTGTCGGCTCAGCTGAAGTCGAGGTCGCCAGTGCGAGTGCGCTTCAGCTCGAAGAAGTAGTCGAACCCCGCCAGCTGACGAGTGCTATCGAAGATCACACCGGCATCCTCGCCGCGAGGAATCTTGATCAGGACCGGCCCGAAGAACGCCGTGCCGCCAACGGATACGACTGGGGTGCCGACTTCTTCGCCCACGCGGTCGATGCCGTCCTTGTGTGAAGCACGCACCGCATCATCGAGTGACGTGTCTTCTGCCGCGTTGGCCAGGTCGAGCGGGAAGCCAATTTCGGCGAGCACCTCTTCGTACAGCGCCTTGTCGAACTCGCGACCCTCGTTGTGATGCTTGGTTCCGATCGACGTGTAGAACGGGCGAAGTGCATCGGTGCCGAGTTGCTGCTCGATCGCGATGGCGATCCGCACCGGGCCCCAGCCGCGCTCGATCATTTCCTTGTACTTCTCCGGCACGTCCTTGTCGGCGTTGAGCACCGACAAGCTCATGACGTGGAACCTCGTCTCGACGTTTCGAACCTTCTCAACCTCGAGCATCCAGCGGGAGGTGATCCACGCGAACGGGCAGAGCGGATCGAACCAGAAGTCGACAGTCTCTGTCGCGGTCGACGGGGCGGAAATGGTCAAGGTGTCGAAAGATGTCATACAAATTTCAACAACTTGTGGCAGGTCGAGGATTCCGTCAGTGGAGGTGACCTGCTTCACACGGGACTAGCCAGGCGTCGACAACGGGCGCCCCGCTCGCATTTCCTCAACGAGTAGCTGCGCGACCCCATCCAAATCCGTGCCGTTTCCACCGACTGCGACCTGCCGTTGGTACGACGCTCCCACACGTACGATCTCGTCGATTCCGGCAAGTTCGTCCGTGCACTTGAGCTTCTCGGCAACCGGCTCGAGCCGCTTCAAAAGCTTCGCCAGGTCGGTCGTGACGAGCTCCTCCTCGGCGTTTTTGTCGAGGATCAGGATCGCGTCCATGCCGTAGCGCGCTGACCGCCACTTGTTCTCCTGGGCGAACCACGGAGGGACCGTCGGCAGCTCGCGCCCGGCATCCAACTCGCTCGAGAAGTACTCGACCAGGCAGTGGGTGAGCGCAGAGATGCTCATCAGCTCCGACATCGTCGGTATGCCGTCGCAGATGCGTACCTCGAGAGTGCCGAACTTGGGTGACGGGCGGAGGTCCCAGCGGATCTCGTCGAACACGTCGATGACGCCGGTCTTCATCATGTCGGCGACGTAGCCCTCGAGCTGTCCCCACTCCTCGAACTGGAACGGCAGGCCGGCCGTCGGCAACTGCTGGAACATCAGCGCGCGGTTGGACGCGTAGCCGGTCGCCTTGCCGCCCCAGAACGGCGAGGACGCACTGAGTGCCTGCAGATGCCCGTAGTACGTGAGCATCGCCCGGCTGATTGGCAGCACCTTGTCCCGGTCCTCGATGCCGACGTGCACGTGGACGCCGTAGATCAGCATCTGCCGGCCCCACCACTGCGTACGGTCGATCAGTGTCGCGTAGCGCTCCTTGTCGGTCACCTTCTGGTGATCCCAGGCCGCGAACGGGTGCGTTCCGGCGCACATCAGCTCGACTCGCAGCGGATCGGTGATGACTCGGATCTCGTCAATCGCGCGCTGGAGATCGGCGCCGGCTTCGGCGACGGTGTGGCACACACCGGACACAATCTCGACGGTGTTGAGGAGCAGCTCCTGGCGGATGTGCGGGTGCTCACCACCGCCGGGCGGCGCCACTGCGTCGAGCACCGTCTGCGCGACCTGGCGCAGGTCGCCGGAATCGGTGTCGACCAGGGCGAGCTCCCACTCGATGCCGATGGTCGACCGCTCGGACTCGGCGAACGGTATGTGCATGCGTACATCCTGCCCGAGAACGGTGTACTGCCCGTCTCGTCTCGTGATCCGGCGCGTGAAAGCATGGCGACATGCCTGGAACTAACCTCACCCGCGAAGAAGCCAGCGAGCGCGCAGCGATCATCTCTACAGAGACCTACGATGTCGCACTCGACCTCACCCTCGACTCCGAAACCCGCTTTGGATCGACCACGACCATCACGTTCGGGGCAACTCCCGGAGCGTCGACATTCGTCGATCTGGTCGACGGAGAAATCACCTCAATCACCCTGAACGGCGCTGACGTCGATGTCTCGGCGTACACCGACAGCCGCATCGCCCTAACCGGTCTCGCCGAGAAGAACGAGCTCCGAGTCGAGGCCACCTGCGCCTACTCCCGCTCCGGCGAGGGCCTGCACCGCTTCGTCGATCCGGTCGACGGCCGCTTCTACCTCTACACGCAGTTCGAGGTCCCCGACGCTCGACGCGTGTTCACGACCTTCGAGCAGCCGAACCTCAAGGCAACGTTCGAGTTCCACATCACCGCGCCGTCCAGCTGGGAAGTTGTCTCCAACTCCCCCACGCCCGAGCCCGTGCCGGCAGCCGAGGGCACGAGCACGTGGCATTTCGCGCCGACCAAGCGCATGTCGACCTACATCACCGCGCTGATCGCCGGTGAATACCACCAGGTCACCGACACCTACAAGGGTGCGTACGACGAGATCCCGCTCGGCGTCTTCTGCCGACAGTCTCTCGTCGAGCACCTCGATGCCGACGACATCTTCCTCATCACGAAGCAGGGCTTCGAGTTCTTCGAGAACGTCTTCGAGATGGGCTACCCGTTCGGCAAGTACGACCAGCTGTTCGTGCCCGAATACAACATGGGCGCGATGGAGAACGCCGGCGCCGTGACGTTCCGCGACGAGATGATCTTCCGCAGCCGCCAGACTGTGTCGGCGTACGAGCAGCGCGCCAACACGATCCTGCACGAGATGGCTCACATGTGGTTCGGCGATCTGGTCACCATGAACTGGTGGGACGACCTGTGGCTCAACGAGTCGTTCGCGGAGTTCGCGGCGTCGCACTCGTCGGCCAACGCAACCCGCTTCACCGACTCCTGGACCAGCTTCACCAACAGCCGCAAGAACTGGGCCTACCGCCAGGACCAGCTGCCGTCGACACACCCGATCGCGGCCGACAACTACGACCTGCACGCAGTCGAGGCCAACTTCGACGGCATCACGTACGCCAAGGGCGCCTCCGCGCTCAAGCAGCTCGTGGCCTGGGTCGGCGAGAAGGACTTCTTCGCCGGTCTCCGCGCCTATTTCACCAAACATGCCTACGGCAACACCGAGCTCTCGGACCTGCTCAGCGAGCTGGAGACCGCCTCCGGACGCGAGCTGGGTGACTGGTCGAAGGAGTGGCTGCAGACCTCGGGCGTCAACACTCTCAAGGCTGTCTTCGAGACAAATGACGAAGGCATCTTCACGTCCTTCAACATCGAGCAGACAGCCATCGAGGCATACCCCACGTTGCGTCGCCACCGCATCGCCATCGGCCTCTACAACCAGGTCGAGGGACAACTCGTACGCACCGAGCGCATCGAGACCGACATCCGGGGCGCCTCGACCCCGATCGCAGAGCTGCTGGACCACGCACAGCCCGACCTGATCCTGATCAACGACGACGACCTGACGTACGCCAAGATCCGGCTCGACGATCGCTCGTTCGATACTTTGATTGAAAGTATCGCTTCGTTCGACGAGTCACTCCCCCGCGCACTGTGCTGGGGATCGGCGTGGGACATGACGCGCGACGCAGAGCTGCCCGCGTCCGACTTCGTGGCTCTCGTGCTCGCCGGGGTCGGCTCCGAGACCGACCTCACGGCCGTCTCGTCGCTGCTCCGCCAGGGCCTGACCGCAGTCAACATCTACACCGCAGACGATGCACGTACGGACCTCGCTGAGAAGTGGGAATCGGGCCTTCGTGCGCTGGTCGACGAAGCTGAAGCAGGGAGCGATCACCAGCTCGCCCTGGTACGCGCATACGCCAACGCGGCTTCCGGCCCCGTCCGTCTCCGCGAGATCCTCGACGGTGGCCTTGAAGGACTCGCGGTCGACACTGATCTCCGCTGGACTCTGCTGACCGCGCTCGCCCGCTTGGGCGAAGCCGGCGAAGCCGAGATCGTCGCAGAGCTCGAACGCGACAAGACGATCTCTGGCCAGGAGCATGCTGCCTCGGCACGTGCGATCCAGCCGCTCGCCGAGTCCAAGGCTGCCGCTTGGGACGCCGTCGTCAGCGGAGACGTACCCAACGAGACACGTCGTTCGATCGCCTACTCATTCCAAGTCTCCGGACAGAGCGAGCTGCTCGAACCGTACGTCGACCGCTACCTCACGATGGCCGAGACCGTGCTCGAGGAGAAGGGCGTATGGATGGCGCAGGTCGCGTTGATCCCGCTCTTCCCGCTGGCCAACCCCTCGCAGGCGACGCTCGACAAGGTCGACGCGTGGCTGGAGAAGACCCAGGCCGGAGCGGCGACGGTGCGCTACGTGTCAGAGGGTCGCGATGACCTCGCTCGTGCGCTCCGCGCTCAGGCAGTCAAGGCCTAGCTAGGCGTCTTCACCACCAGCGGCGGGCGGGCGCCAGCTGGTGACGAGGAGGAAGGCTGCGCCGAGAACTCCGGCTGCTGCGGCACCGAGTCCAACGGCGATGCCGTGCAGCTCGATGTCGAAGGCATGATCGAGCGAGATCTTGCCGGCGCCAAGCACGGCCAACGCCGTGAGCGCGAAGGCAACCGTGCCGACGTACTCGTAACCCTCACCCGGGTTGAAGATGAAGAAGCCGTTCTTGCGGTGCACAGTCACGAACGCGACCGTCATGGTCGCGACACCGGCGGCGGCCGCAAACGGTACGAACAAGCCGAGCAGCAGGAGGATGCCGCAGGCAACCTCCATGTAGGCGCTAATCGCCGCGTGCAGCTTGGCCGGGCGCAGGCCGATGCTCTCGAACCAGCTCGCAGTACCGGCAAGACCGCCGGACCCCCAGCCATGGTTGCGGCCGTGCATCAGCAGAACGATGCCGAGAGCAACCCGCAGGATCAGTGCTGCCAGATCCGCGCTGGTCATGATCAGTGGTGCGCGCTGGTCTCGAGCTCAGTGCCCGGTTCGGGCACGAAGTTGTTGCGTGCGGTCAGCAGACCGAACAGCGAGATGACGATGAACAGACCAACTGTGCCGCCGCCAAACAGGATCAGGGTGTCGAGAACGCTGCGGCCCTCGGCAGCCGGCCAGGCCGCACTGTCAGGCGTATCCGCCACAGCAGACACGGCGCCAACTGCGAGGTACGTCGCAGTGGCGAGCAGCAAACCGAAGACACGGGTAGGAGTCGTCATGACGCAATCGTAGCCACCCGTAGGCTGGAGGAATGCCGCACCTCGACGTCAACTGGGACATCCGGGATCTCGACCTTCATTGGGCGACTCCCGGCACCATCGTCCTGATCATTTTCGTCGGCCTGCTGTTCCGATGGTTCGTCAACCGGGCGATCGATCGACTGGTCGCCCGAGCCAGCAAGGGCAACCTGCCGGGCATCATCGCCAACACCAAGGCAGGCGACTTCCTGTCTGAGCTGCGCCCCGGCAACAGCGAGCGACGCAAGCAGCGCGCACAGACCATGGGTTCGTTGCTCAAGAGCATTGCGTCAGGTCTCATCCTGGCGATCGTCATCGTCATGGTGCTGGCACAGCTCAACGTCAACATCGCGCCGATCATTGCCAGCGCCGGAATCATCGGCGTCGCGTTCGGCTTCGGTGCACAGAACCTCGTCAAGGACTTCCTCGCCGGGATCTTCATGATCCTCGAGGACCAGTACGGCGTCGGCGATGTTGTGGACCTCGGCGAGGCAACTGGAGTCGTCGAGGCAGTGGGTCTGCGCGTCACGCGACTGCGCGATGTCAATGGAACTGTTTGGTACGTACGCAATGGCGAGGTGCTGCGGGTCGGCAACCAGAGCCAGAACTGGGCACGCACCGTTCTCGACATCACCGTCGGCTACGAGGCTGACCTCGACCAGGTGCAGACGATCCTCCAGGAGGAGGCCACCGCGATGTTCGAGGATCCCCAGTTCCACGACGTCATCATCGAGGCGCCGGAGGTATGGGGCGTCGAGCGCTTCGACAAGGACGGCGCCGTCGTACGCGTCGTACTCAAGACCGCACCCCTCGAGCAGTGGCAGGTGGCTCGCGCAATGCGCCAGCGCATCAAGCACCGCTTCGATGCCGCCGGCATCCGTATCCCGACGTCCTTCCAGACCTCGACAGGACCGGACGCATGAGCGATCAGAGTTTCTATGACGCCATCGGCGGACACGACACGATCAAGCTGATCGTTGACACGTTCTACGACGGCGTCGAGACGGACGAAGTTCTACGTCCGCTCTATCCCGAGGCGGACCTCGGACCCGCGAACGAACGGTTCCGGATGTTCCTCGAGCAGTACTGGGGCGGACCGACGACCTACTCCGATCAGCGTGGCCACCCTCGTCTGCGCATGCGTCATGCCCCGTTCGAAGTCACGATCGAAGCACGCGACCGCTGGCTCGTGCACTTCCGCGCTGGTCTCGACAAGGCAGCCCTGTCACCCGAGCTGGACGAACAGTTCTGGGCCTACGTGCAGCACGCAGCGCAATTCATGGTCAACTCCGCACGCTGACGCGAGCTCGAAGGCCAACGCCACGGCGGAGTTGGGCCATGAACGTTCAACACGGCATGGTCAGGACTGCGCTCTGAGCGAAGCGAAGCAGTCATGGTGAATTCCGCGCGTTAAGCGGGACCGCCGGAAGCCTTCAGCCCGTCAAACACGGCGCGCTCCTCGGGCGAGAACGCCCGCGACTTCTGAGCAGCCAGGTCGAACCCGACCAGGAATGTCGTGCCTCTGGCCAACAGCACATCGCCGTCGGACAGCTCGGACTCGATGGTCACCGAACCAGCACCAACACGGCTGAGCCAGCTGCGCGATTCATACGGTTCCAGCCGCCAGGTGATTGGCGAATGGAAGTCAACGCTCACCGTGCCCACGACGAACTGCCCGGACTTGAGTCCCGCCAGATGGTTGGAGATGAACAGCACTCGCCCTTCCTGGAAGAGCTCGAAGGTCTTGATCAGGCTCACGGCGCCGGTCGAGTCAATGTCGCTGCGTCGGATCCTGGACGGCAGTGGGTCTGAGGTGACAGCCGAGCGGCTCGCCGTGGACGGCGTCCCGAGCGTGGTGACGAGGGTCGAATAGACCGTACGCGTGCCGTCGCGGTCTGAGCAGATCTGCTGTGTCAGCTTGTCGCCGTCGATCACAGAAGTGACGACCACTGGGTGACGGCTCAGCAGCATCGGCCGGGAGTAACGGACTGACATGTGCGAGACACCGAGGCCGGCCTCGATCAGTCCGTCCTCGACCAGCAAGTCGCGTACTTCGGACGCGTAGTCGACATAGACGACGTTGTTGACGTGGTTGAGGGAATCAAGATCGGCCCAGCGCATGGGCAGTTCATGGACGATCTCTTCTTTGGAAGGCACCCGCCGATGATGGCAGACGGCGGGGTGGGGCGCCCTGGTCAGGCGCTGGCGGTCTCGTCGATCTCGATCAGCGGGTCGCCCTCTTGGACGATCTGCCCAACCTCGACGAGGATCTTGCTCACGAAGCCGGAGGCCTCGGCGTAGACCGGGATCTCCATCTTCATCGTTTCGAGGATCGCGAGCACGTCACCGGCTCCGACCTGGTCGCCTTCACGGGCGACGATCTTCCAGACGTTTGCGACGATCTCGGCTCGTGCAGCAAACATCAGGCGGTGCCGGCGGTGAGCATGCGAAGCGCCGCAGTCATACGGTCGCGTGTCTCCTCGGGATGGATCACATCGTCGACGATACCGGCCTCAGCGGCCAAATAGGGGCGAGCGACTTCCTCGCGGTAGACAGCAGCAAGCTCGTCGCGAAGCACGGTCGGCTCCTCGGCTTCCTTGAGCGCACGTCGATGAAGTAACGCGACGGCGCCGCCGGGACCCATCACCGCGATCTCGGACTGAGCCCAGGCCCAGTTGACGTCGGCACCGAGCGACGCAGCGCCCATTGCGATGTACGCGCCGCCGTACGCCTTGCGCACGACGACCGTGAGCTTGGGCGACGTCGTCTCGACGTACGCCTTGAGGAGCTTGGCACCATGCGTGATGATGCCGCGACCCTCTTCGACCGTGCCGGGCAGGAAGCCGGGAACGTCGACGAATGTGATGACCGGGAGGTCAAAGCGGCCACAGAAGTCCACGAACCGCGCGGCCTTGACGGCTGCCTTGGAGTCGAGGATGCCGCCGCGGGCGTCGGACTGGTTGGCGATGACGCCGACCGCGTGACCGTCGAGGCGGGCGAACAGCGTGAGGATGCTCGGCGCATGCGTCGGCATGAGCTCGAGGCGCGCACCGTTGTCGAGGACACCGTCCATGACGGCATTCATGTCGAAGACGATGCTGGACTTCTCCGGGACGATGCCAGGCAGGCGCTCAACGGCGCCGGGGTTGGCCGGTACGGGGCTGTGGCGCTTCTGCGCACCACCCTTGTGGGTCGGCAGGAACGACAGCAGCAGGCGTGTCGCGTGGAACGCCTCTTCTTCGTTGTCGACCTCGAGGTGAGCAACGCCGCTGACGCGGGTGTGGAGGTCTGATCCACCGATATCTTCCGCTGAAGCGTCCTCGCCGGTGGCCGCCTTGACGATGTCCGGGCCGGTCAGGAACATCTGTCCCTGCTCCTTGACCATGATCGTCCAGTCGGTCAGAGCTGGTGAGTACGCGGCAGCGCCGGCGCACGGGCCCAGGATCAGCGAGATCTGCGGGATGCGCTTCTGCGCCTCAATGTTGAGCGCGAAGATGCCGCCACAACCGTGCAGCGCGAAGATGCCGTCGTGGATGCGAGCTCCACCCGAGTCGTTGATGTAGACGATCGGGTAGCCCTTGTCGATCGCGAAACGCTGAGCCTTCTGAATGCTCTCGGCCATGACTGCGCCGATCGCACCAGAGGCCACCGCTGCGTCGTGCGAGACGACGACGAGCGGGTGACCGTCGGTCGTACCCCATCCGGCAATGACGCCGCTGCCCTGACCGGCGCCGGCAGAGCGCAACGGTGTCATGGACACGAAGGAGCCCTCGTCGACGAGCATCTCGGCACGCTGAAGTGCCGTGTAGACCCGCTTGCCCTTGGGCTCGACGTGGGCGAACCGATCGGCACGACGCTGCGTAAGCATCGAGCGATGACCAGTCTCGTCAGGCGCTGAGAGCACCGAAGGTGTTTCACGTTGCGACACGACGACTCCTAAAACATGAGGTTTTCCTCAACTATACACAAACATGAGGAAAACCTCACTTTCCGTGAGCGATGTTTTTGAGTGATCTGGCTCTCGCGTGCGCGGTTCGTCTGCGATACGGTTCTGAGGAACTTGCTAAGCAAGCGCTTAGGTCACCTTCGAAGGAGCAAAACAGTGAGTGAAGCCCGTACCGCGATCGTCACCGGCGGAGCCCGAGGAATCGGCGCCGGAGTGGCCCAGCGACTTTCGGCCGACGGGTTTAAGGTCGCCGTCGTCGACCTCGACGAGGCGTCCTGCGCTGGAACCGTCGATGCCATCACCGCCGCCGGTGGATCAGCCCTCGCAGTCGGCGCAAACGTCAGCGACGAGGAGCAGGTCAAGGCCGCCTTCGCCCGCATCGAGTCAGACCTCGGCGCTCCGACCGTGCTGATCAACAATGCCGGTGTCATCCGCGACAACATGCTCTTCAAGATGACGACGGACGACTGGGACACCGTCATGAACGTGCACTTGCGCGGAGCATTCCTGATGACCAAGAGCGCTCAGAAGTACATGACTGAGGCCAAGTGGGGCCGCATCGTCAACCTCTCCAGCAGCTCGGCTCTCGGCAACCGCGGCCAGGCCAACTACTCGGCCGCCAAGGCTGGCGTCCAGGGCTTCACGAAGACGTTGGCGATCGAGCTCGGCAAGTTTGGCGTCACCGCCAACGCGATCGCACCCGGCTTCATCCAGACCGACATGACGGCCTCCACGGCTGAGCGCCTCGGCGTCGCGTTCGATGACTTCATCAAGTTCAGTGCCGAGCAGATTCCCGTCCAGCGGGTTGGCCAGCCCGAGGACATCGCCCACGCTGTCTCGTACCTCGTCAGCGAAGGCGCCGGCTTCGTGTCCGGCCAGGTCATCTACGTCGCTGGCGGGCCGCTCTGCTGATGTCCGAAGATCCGAAGGGGCTCGATCTTGCTGCGCTGCACACCTGGCTGTCGGCGAATGCGCCGACACTCGCCACGGGTGAGCTGTCGGCCGGCCTGATCACGGGCGGCAAGTCCAACCTCACCTACCTGGTGAGCGATGGAGCGACGGACTACGTCGTACGCCGCCCTCCCCTGGGCCATGTGCTCGCCACGGCACACGACATGAGTCGCGAGTACACCGTCATGGCCGCCCTGGGCGACACAGATGTGCCGGTGCCGCAGACACTGGCCCACTGCGAGGACGTTGACGTCATCGGTGCACCGTTCTACGTCATGGCGAAGGCCGACGGGACTCCGTACGGACGGGCCGAACAGCTCAAGCCGCTCGGTGCCGACCGCACCCAAGCGATCACCGAACAGTTGGTCGACACGCTGGCCGCTCTGCACGCCGTCGACTACGCCGCGGTCGGCTTGTCCGAATTCGGTCGGCCGAACGGATACCTCGAGCGGCAGGTCTCACGCTGGAAGAAGCAGCTCGCTGCATCTACGAGCCGTGAGCTCCCCGGCATGGACGAGCTCATCGCCCAGTTGGATGCCAACATTCCGACGTCGAGTGACGGCACGATCGTGCACGGCGACTACCGGCTCGACAACGTGCTGGTTGACGACTCCGACAACATCACGGCTGTGCTCGACTGGGAGATGAGCACACTCGGGGATCCGCTGACGGACGTCGCGGTGCTGTTGGCCTATCAGCAGCTCGCCGAGGAGGCACCGCCCTCAAGCATGGGCGCAGCGATGGTCACGGACGCGCCTCTGGCTCCCGGCTACCTCAGTCGTCATGACACTCTTGAGCGCTATGCCGCCAAGTCCGGCAGGGACGTCAGCAACATCTCGTTCCACCTGTCGCTGGCATTCTTCAAGCTCGCTGTGATCCTCGAAGGCATCCATTTCAGGCACTCGGCGGGCCAGACGGTTGGCGGCGGGTTCGATGGAATCGGCGACATGATTGAGCCATTGATCGCCGCAGGACGCGCCGCTTCGCGCTAGGGTCAACGGCGTGACGGCCGAGATTCTCGAACCCAGGCGCCGCCCGACCCAGGAGCGCAGCCACAAGAAGTTTGACTACCTCTTGTTGGTGGCTCGCGAGCTGCTGCTCGAGGTCGGGTTCGAGTCGTTCACCTGCGAGGAAGTCGCACATCGCGCGGGCCTGCCGATCGGCACGCTGTACCAGTTCTTCCAGAACAAGTACGTCATGGTTTGCGAGCTCGACCGCGTCGACGCTGTGGCCGTACGCATGGAACTGGCGTCATTCGCCGAGGCGATCCCGTCACTCGACTGGCTGAAGTTCCTCAACCGACTCGTCGACCACATGGCCAAGATGTGGGTCGACGACCCCTCGCGCCGCGCTGTCTGGCTCGCGGTTCAGTCGACACCCGCCACTAGGGCCACGGCGGCTGTTACTGAGCGTGAGCTTGCCGCCGAGGTAGCCAAGGCCCTGGCTCCCCTGACGCCGGGCACACCGCGCGAACGCCGCACGATCATGGCCGAGGTGCTGGTGCACGTCGTCTACTCGATGCTCAACTTCTCGATCCGCGATGGCCAGGAGCACACCGAGGCGGTCATCGAGCTCAAGCGTCTCGTGATGGCGTACCTGCTGAGCGCCGAGCACTCGGAGTAGCGGGCGCCTCAGTCGGACAGGATGACGTACGCGGTGGCGTAGTCGCCGTCGTGACTGAGCGACACCTCAAGGGTGTGCCCAGTGAGCCTCTTGGCTACTTCGCCATGCAGTCGAATGCGCGGCCGTCCCCACGCGTCGGTGACAACCTCGATCAGATGATGGATGCCCTCATCCATGACAGGCGCCTCGCCATACATCGACGCCGACCAGGCCTTGATCACAGCTTCCTTGGCAGCCCAGCGAGCGGCGAAGTGACGCGCGGGATTGGAGGGACCACTCCGCGCATCACTCCGCTCGCCAGGTGAGAATGCCTCGGCGAACCTCGTACCGGGCTGGTCAAGCTGGTCCGCGAACGTAGGAACGTGGACCAGATCGACACCAACCCCAAGGATCGTCATTGGCATGACACCGACTGGTAGATGTCTCCCTCACCCAGTCGTGCTTGCGGATCCAGGAGCATCGCAGCCTCCCGTGCCCGCACTCCCTCGCTACCGAGGCGACGGTCGGGACGTTCGTACAGCGAGGGGCCGCCGTACATTGCCCGAACCAGACGCATCCGGCCCCCGATCGTCCGCGCTTCCGCGCGGGTGGCGTAGGAGTCTCGCTCCTCCGCCGTGAGGGTTGCAAGGAAGGCTTGGGGGTTGACCAGCGCGATCAGGCCCGCCACGTGACCGAAGCCGAGGCTCGTCACGAGGCCCGCCTTCAGCTGACCGGTCGCCAGCGGCTCACGGAGCCAGACGAGGTGCTCGTGCTCGGCGAGGTCGTCCATGACGCAGTCGAGACTGCGGTTTGGAGGAACGACTCCACCCGTGAGCACCTGGCTGAGTCCGATGAGCTGGAACGCTGCCGCTCCACCCTTCGCGTGACCTGTGAGGGTCTTCTGCGAGATGACGTAGAGCGGGTTGCCCTCGCTGCGGCCGATTGCCGCCGCAAGACGCTCATGGAGCTCGGACTCGTTGCGCTCGTTGACGCCCGTCGACGTGTCGTGCTTCGACAGCACGCCGATGTCGTCGGCGGTCAGACCGACCTGCGCCAGCGACTTCGCCAGAGCGGACTCGCGTCCGCCGCGGCCTGCTGCCAGTGCACCGATGCCCGGAGCCGGGATCGAGGTGTGGACACCGTCAGCGAACGATCCGGCGTACGCGACGACTGCGAGCACAGGCAGACCCATGCGGGCAGCGACATCGCCGCGCGCAAGGAGAATCGTTCCGCCGCCCTGTGACTCGACGAATCCGCCGTAGCGGCGGTCGTTGCCGCGGCTGAAGTAGCGGTCCTCAATGCCCTTGGCCTTCATGGCTGCCGAGTCGGCCGTGGCTGACATGTCAGCGAAGCCGACGATGCCTTCAACGCTCAGGTCATCGAATCCGCCGGCGACGACGAAGTCCGCCTTGCCGAGCTTGATCTTGTCGACGCCTTCTTCGACAGACACCGCGGTCGTTGCGCAGGCGGCGACGGGGTGAACCATCGCGCCGTACGAGCCGACGTACGACTGCACGACGTGCGCTGCGATGACGTTGGGCAACGCCTCCTGGAGGATGTCGTTGGCCTTGTTCTCACCCAGCAGCGTGTCGAGGTAGAGCGACTGCATCGACTGCATGCCGCCCATGCCGGTGCCCTGCGTGTTGGCCACCATCGCCGGGTGAACCCAACGCATGAGCTCCGACGGTTCGAAGCCGCTCGAGAGGAATGCGTCAACGGTGCAGACGAGGTTCCACAGGCCGACGCGGTCGATCGACTCGACCATCTCGGCTGGGATTCCCCACACCGTGGGATCGAAGCCGGTCGGGATCTGGCCGCCGACCGTACGGGTCAGCTTTAGTCGGCGCGGCACGCGGATCTCGGTGCCGGCCTTGCGGGTCACGGTCCAGTCGCCGTCGGCTGTCGCCGCGATGACCGTACGCTCGGGGTCCGCGTCGCGGAGTGCCTTGGCTTCGGACTCGTTGGAGACTGTGAACGACAGGTCCTTGTCGAGGAAGACCGACGTCAGCAGCGGTGCTGCGTTGTCGACCATGTTGCCTTCGTCGACGTAGCGGCGGATGCCACAAGCTTCGCGGACTGCCTCTTCATAACGATCGGCGAGATCAGCCTCATCGACACTCTCTTGCGAGGCCGTGTCGTACCAGCCACCAGCGTTGGTGTCCCAGGCGACGAGCCCTGTGGTCCAGGCAAGCTCGAGGATTCCGGCGGCCGACAGCTCGTCGGTCACTTCGACCTCGAAGCGTGTGCGCGAGGAGCCGTACGGGCCGAGCTCTCCGGCGCCAACCATGACGACGAGGTCCTCAGGACGCGCCTCGAGCGGCGCCCAGTCGAGGGTGTCGACTCGGTCGAGCTGTGCCGGCGACGGGGCCAAGGCGGCGATCATGCCGGTCTCGTCCTCGGCCTCGACTGCAGGCCGCTCGACACCTTCGGCGAGTGCACGCATGTCGAGGTTCACTCCGCCAAGCCCACCTGTGAGGTCGACTGTCTGCGGCTCGATGTGAGCTGCAGCGCGAGCCTCAGCCGTGCAGGTCTCGAGCAGCGCTGCGGCCATTTCGTCAGGCGTCCACGTGCGTACGCCAGCGGCCTCTACGGCCTCGACCAGCGGGTCATTGCCGCCCATGAGGCCCGTGCCGCGTACCCAGCCGATGATGGCGTGGCTAAGCGAGACGCGGTTGGCCCACGCAGGCTCGGCCTTCCAGCGGGTGACGAGGGCATCGAGAGCAGCCTTGGCCTCGCCGTAGCCACCGTCGCCACCGAACATGCCACGGTTGGGCGATCCGGGAATCACAACGTGCAGCGTTGCGTCGATGTCGTGGTCCTGACCGTGCGCCGACAGCGAGGTGATCAGGCGCTCGACCGACCACAGCAGAACACGCATGTCGATCTCGGTGCGGCTTCCTACGTCCGACATGTCGCCGGCCACGCGGCCCGCTGCGAACGGGAAAAGCAGGGTCGGTGTCATGGCGGGCTTGAGCACCGTCGTCGTACCGGCACGTGTCTGCGTCTGCTCGGCGCCGATCCACTCAGTGAGCGCGTCGACGTCAGCGAAGGATGCCATGTTGGCCGGGACAACCCACAGAGCAGCACCGTTGATGGCGTGCGTGCGGTAGAGCTCGCGGTAGAACGCGAGGCGCTTCGGATCAAGACCCGACGTCGTCGCCACGACCGTGGCGCCACCAGCAAGAAGCTGGCCGGTGATTCCGGCAGCGATCGAGCCCTGGCTTGCGCCGGTCACAACTGCGGTCTCGCCAGCCCACGGAGCACTCGGCTCGGTAAGAGCGTCGGTCGCGATCTGGGCGAAGCGGTCCTTGCGGGCCGGATCACCGTTCGTCGCATGCCACTGAGCCTGAGCCGCAAGCGCCTTGCCGGCGCCCACGAAGCTGACGTCCAGGTTGTCGCCATGGACGATGCGCGCGAGATCCTCGCGTGCGCTGGCCCAACGGTCGTCCAGCTGCACGGCCTTGTCAGAATCGAACGCGGGTGCGGTGAGCTTGGCCCAGTCGCTGCCGAGCTCAGACTCGACGCGAGCAAGAATCTCGGCATCATCCGCGTTGGGCTCCGCCACGATCGGCTGCTCGTTGAGACCGAGCTGGTCGAGTACGAGGCGGGCAGCAGAGGCGAGTACGCCGTCAGGTCCGGTGATCTGCGAGGTGAACTCAGCCATTGCCGCAGCATCAATCGTGGCTTCTCCTCCGCCAGTCGACGGGAGGTCGACGCTCACACCGTGGCGCGAGGCGACTGCCGCAACGCTGGCATCGATCGCAGCGTCGACATCGGCACCCGTGGCGAGGCCACTGAGCGAACCGAAGTCACCGCCGCGAACACTTGCACCCTCGCGGCTCGACATCGCGAGCTCGGCGAGCACGTGACTCGCCCAACCCGGTTCCAGCTGCCAGACGTCAGTAACGCGCTCGGCGACGTACGCCTGACGCTTGCCGGTCGGTCCGAGCACCTTCTTGAGGTGATCGCCGAGTGCTTCAGTGAGTACCTGGCCGAAGGCCTTGTATCCACGCGCGAGGCCCTTGACCTGGCCAGACAGCGTCGGCAGGTCAGCGTCAGCAGCACCATCAATGGCACCGAGGCCGAGTTCTCCGCCCAGGTCGACGAGCAGCTGGTTGCGTCGAGAGGACGCTCCATCGCACAGCGACTCAATCGAGTCGGCGGCACCGATCTGGTCGATGCGCATCTTGGTCCACCAAGCGATGAGGACCGTGGTCGCGTCAGCGGCATCGAAGGTGATGTCAGCAGGACGCGGACCACTGGTCGTCATCGAGGTGACCAGTTGAACACTCGGCGAAGCCGCATCCGAGGTGGGCATCTCGACTACTGCCTCATCCTCCTCGAACTCAACCATCTCCTCATCGGTGCTGAAGACTGCGGCGCTGTCGCGCTCGAAGTTGAGCACCTCGACAGGTCCGCCGTGACGGCCCGGAAGCTTCAGCGTCTGCGACGCGAGGTTGGCGACCGTAGGTGCCTGGCCAACGCCGACCTCGATGAATCGCTCGACACCGAGCTCACCGAACATCAGGTCCTGCGTCTCGATCCAGCGCACCGGGCTGGCGAACTGCCAGGCCAGAAGCTCGATGAGGACAACACGGCACAGCTCGCCGGGCTTCTTGGACCACGCGGCGAAGTCTGCGAGGACTCCGTCGAGCGGCTCAGACGGTACGAGATCGGCGATCTCCTGGATGAACGCGCGATCCAGCGAGAACGGCTTGGGCACGAGGTTCGGTACGTACCGACCCGCAAGGATGGCCGGGTCGATCGTCGGCGGCAGCAGCTCGTCGAGTCGCGCACGGAAGTCCGGCACACCTCCACGCAGCACCGTCGAGTGGAACGGCACATCGATGCCCGGGATCAGGATGAAGGCACCCTTGCCACCGAACTCGTCACGACGTTTGTTGACCGCGGTCTCGAGAATCTCGAGGCCACGTACGGTGCCGGCGATCGCGTACTGCGAGTCGCGGAGGTTGTAGTTGACGATCTGGAGGAACTCGCCCGACTGCTCGGCGATCCCGTCAACGAACTCCTTGACGTTGTCGTCGACCAGTCCGATCTGCGACGGTCGGATCGCCGCGAGGCGGTAGTCGCTGCGTCCCTCAGCGTCACGCTCCACGAGCGTGTGCATGACCGAACCGCGCTGGAAGACAACCTCGACAACACCTTCGAGAGCGATGACGCCCGAGACGGCGGCGAGAGCGTTGTATTCACCAACAGAGTGACCCGCGAGGATCGATCCTTCGACGAAGGCGCCAGCTTCACGAAGCTCGGCCATCTGTGCGGCACCGAGGACGGCCATGGCCACCTGGGTGAACTGGGTCAGGAACAGCACGCCATCGGGGTGCTTGTGCGTGACGCCCTGAGCGACGAGAACCGTCGGGTTGTCGCGGACGACATTCAGGATCGAGAAGCCGAGGGCTTCGCGAGTGTGTGCGTCGGCGCGATCCCAGATCTCGCGGGCTGCCTTGGAGCGCGCGTACGCGGCCATACCCATACCGGCGTGCTGAATGCCCTGACCCGGGAAGGCGTACGCCGTGCGCGGCGCCTCGAGGCGAGCGGTGGCGGCCATGACGACCTCACCCTCGACGCGGCAGCTGATGTCGAGGACCTCAGCGCCAGCATCCAGGCCGACACGATCAGCGCGGACGTCGACAGTCGCACCCGGACGTACGGGCGCCATGAAGCGTGTCGTCCAGCCGGTGATGCGGCGACCGGAGACGATTTGCTGCGCGGCGGCCGACACCCACATGCCGTGGACGATCGGATCGCCGAGTCCCGCGAGGCGGGCCGCGGCAATGCTGGTGTGGATCGGGTTGTGGTCGCCGGTGACTGCGGCGAACGCCCGCAGATCGGTCGGCGCGACCACGGACGCGGAGCCACGCGACTTGCGCGGGGTGTCCTGGACATCTTCGCCCAGCGCACCGCCAGCGCGTGCCGGATCGGCAAGCTCGCCGGCGCCCGTACGTCCACGGATGGCAAAGCGTTCTCGGAGGTTGGCGATGTCATTTCCGGAGGAGGTGACGGTCACGTCGACGGTGACGACACGGCCATAGTCGGTGTCAGACACCGACTCGACCGTCGCACCGATCGTGAGCTTCGCCGGGGCCGTCGGCAGTGCGCCGACGAGAGTGACGGCGTGGTCGAGGTGAACCAGGTCGAGCATGCCTTCGATAACAGGGATGCCATCGGCAGTCGTGACGTCGCCGAGCACGGCGAACACCGACGGCCAGGCAAGTCCGACGAGCACGTCAGGTACGGGGTGCACCGGCACGTCTGCGCCCGTCACACCTGCGTGGTCAGCGATCAGATCCGGATCCCAATCGACCGAGACTGTGGCATGACCATCCGCAATCTTGGGCACGGTTCCACCGGCGGCGCCGGCAACCAATGCACCCATCGCTTCTGCGGCGATCTCGGTGGTCACGACCGGAGCGGCACCAGCGACCACGGCGTCGCCGAGGTCGATGCGCAGGGAGAGCGGGCGTGCAAGCGGTACGTGGAGCTCAGCGGTACGAGCGTCGATCGCGATGACCGTTGCGCCAGTCTCCGGGTGCTCAGCGCGCTCGGGGTCGACGATGACCCAGTCGGCGCCGAGGCGGTGAACGGGGTTGCGAACCGTACGACCAGCCCAAACCAGGTCGGGAGCGGCGAGCACGAGTGACAGCACGTCTCCCGCACCGTCGACGCGGCGACGACCTGCAACGCGCTGCGGTGCACGACCGGAAGCAAGCAGGCCATCGATGGTGGCGTCCTCAAAGCGGCGCAGAAGCTCGGCCACGGGCTCATCGACGCGATCGATGCCGCCGACGGAGACAGGTCCGGGGATGACGCAGACCTGATCGGCGCCATAGCGGGCATCGTGTGCCTGCCAGAGCGAGTCGGAGCGCCACCAGCGACGTACGTCCTGGTCGAGGACGGGTACGAAGTTGACGGGCTTGCCGGGCGTCTTGCACTGGTCGACGAAGAACAGCACGTCACCCGGGTGCAGAGTCACTTCGGCAGCTTCGGGGTACGCACGAAGCAGCACGTCGAGCGCGGTCGCCCCGAAGGCAACGCTGGACTCGTTGGCGAACAATGTCGGGATCGTGCCGCGATCGGCAGAGTGAAGGCGAGCTTCAGCGCGCTGCAGCATTGCGGTGAACCGCTCCTGCATCGTGATGTCGAGCCACGTCGGGGTACCGCTCAGCTCGAGGAAGCGACTGAGCCACTGCGCGTACGTCATGGTTGCGACATCGCCGAAGTAGGGCTTGGCCGTGCGATTGAGCGCGTCGATGATCTCGTCACGACGTTCGGCAACGGCTTCGGCGTCACCGGCGACCTCGTCGAGCAGGTGGCCCGTACGCGAGGCGGTGTTGTCGATCTCGTGGATGTCAGCGCCGAGCTGGCTGAGGCTGGAGGCCATGCCGCCCTTGGCTGTGCCAGCGCCGATCCATGAACCGGTGCCACGGGTGTCGACCAGCAGCTGCTTCACATCAGGAGCCGTGGTCGCCTCGAGCGTTGCCATGGCAGCGGTGCCGACGAGGATGCCGTCGAGCGGCATCAGGGGGAAGTCGTGGCGACGAGCCCACTCACCGGACAGATAGGCCGCAGCGACCTCGGGCGTACCGATGCCGCCGCCGACGCAGACGACGACGTTGTCGAGAGCGCGCAGTTCGCCGTAGGTGGCGAGGAGCAGGTCGTCGAGGTCTTCCCACGAGTGGTGACCGCCAGCCTTGCCTCCCTCGATCTGGACGATGATCGGAGTCGGAGCGACTTCCTTGGCGATCGCGACAACCTGGCGGATCTGCTTGACCGTGCCGGGCTTGAAGACGACATGCGTGATGTCGGCGTCGCGCAGCTCGGAGACAAGTGCGACGGCTTCTTCAAGTTCAGGGATGCCCGCGGTGACGATGACCGCGTCGATGGGTGCACCAGCGGCGCGTGCCCGCTGGACGAGGCGCTTCTGACCGAGCTGCAGCTTCCAGAGGTACGGGTCGAGGAACAGCGAGTTGAACTGGAACGTGCTGCCAGGAGTCAGCAACTCGTTCAGCTCAGCGACGCGGTCGGCGAAGATCGGCTCGGTGACCTGTCCGCCACCGGCGAGCTCGGCCCAGAAACCCGCGTTGGCGGCTGCCGCGACGATCTTGGCGTCAACCGTTGTCGGCGTCATTCCGGCGAGCAGGATCGGCGACTTGCCGGTCAAACGAGTGAAGCGAGTTTCGGCGTGGATGCTGCCGTCCGGCAGGGTGACGACGCTGGGCGCATAGGCCGACCACGGAGTCGCTAGGCGCGGAGCCGCACCAGCCGCGACGAGCTCACGGTGACCACGACGTGTCGTCGTGGCGATGATGCCAACGCCGCGCGTACGCAGCTCGCGAGCCGAAAGGCGTGCGGCGATGTCGCCGGGCCCCAGATCAAGGATCCAGGTGGCGCCGGAGTTCATGGCTGTCTCGAGGGACTCGACCCAGTCGACCGGGTCGACGAGCGAGCGCTTCGCGAGATCGCGAGCACGTTCGGCGTCGATGCCACAGGCGGTCGCCCAGGTCGCGACGAGGTCTGCGGCCTCGGCGAGATCAGGGTGGTGGAACGCCAGCTGCGATGTCAGCGGCTCGATGACCGGGGCGAACGGAGTGCCGCCGGTTGTCTTGCGGTCACGCTCGGCCTTCTCAGCAGCTGCAACCTCTTCGAGATGGGCCTGTACGACGTGGAGGCTGCTGGCCGGACCGCTGATGACGACACTCCGACGACCGTTGCGCATACGCGCCACGACCCGAAGGGATGCCGGCAGCTCAGCGAGGATTTCGTCGATGCGCTCGGGGCGTACGTTCGAGATGCTCAGCATCGAGTTGCCGAGCAGCCCGCGACGACGGCCGACCAACTGTCCTGCTGCGCCAACGAGACGTGCGATCGCCAGCAGCTCCACGTCGTCGACACCGGCGAGCGACTGCGCTGCGATGAGGCCCTGCGAGTGTCCGATCACGGCGGACGGCTTGATGACCTGGGTGTCAATGCCCTGACGGTGCAGAGCGCGGATCCCGGCGAGCTGCGTCAGAAGGATTCCGGGCAACGAGACGCCAGGCGTACCAAGCATGTCGGTGTCGGGCAGCTCAGGAGCGTCGTCGTCTTCGGCCGACTCCCCCACAGCAAGAACGTCAACCCACGCCAGAGGCGTGAAGGTGATGCCAGCGCGAGCGAGCTCGCCAGCGACAGGAACGAGCTTTGCCTCGGCCTGACTCACCAGGGCTTCGAGGTCCGCCTCCAGGGCGAAGTCACGTACGAGATCGGCCAGCGGCTCCAGCCACGAGGCACCCTGTCCGCCAAAGCCCACTGCGTAAGGGGCGCCGTCGACGATGCGGTCAACGAGAGCGCCGCGGCGCTCAGAAGTGCGGGTCGGGGCAAGCGATGTGTCGATGGTCGTCACGTGAGTTCCCTCGGGTACTGCCGTCTCGGGATCGACGGGCGGTAACCCCAGTCTCGCAAAACATGAGGGAAACCTCAACTTTAATGCGAGGTTTTCCTCATGTTTTTCAAGAGATGTGGATCACGCCCTGTTGACCGATCCTCGATCAGGAGCGCAGAATGAATGAACATTCAGTCATAGGAGCTCCGATGAGTTGGACCCAGAACGACATCCCCGACCAGTCCGGCCGTACGGCGGTCGTCACAGGCGCCAATGGAGGTCTCGGCCTCGAGTCCGCCGAAGCCCTGGCCGGTGCCGGTGCACACGTGGTGATGGCCGTGCGCAACCAAGACAAGGCCAAGGACGCTGTCGAACGCATCCAAGCCAAACACCCCAAAGCCTCGCTCGAGCTCGTGCCCCTCGACCTCGGCGACCTCGCTTCGACCGCGGCGGCTGCCGACAAGATCCTGGCAAAGCACTCATCGATAGACTTGCTGATCAACAACGCCGGTGTGATGGCCATGCCTGAGCGCACCACCGTCGACGGGTTCGAGATGCAGCTGGGTGTGGACCACCTTGGTCACTTCGCCTTCACCGCGCACCTCCTCCCCGCGATCGTCAGTACGGATGGAGCTCGAGTCGTCACTGTCACCAGCATCGCCCGCTTCCAGGGCACGCCGATTGACCCCGACAATCCGCACATGAAGGGCAACTACGGCGCCTGGCGCTCCTACGGGCAGGCCAAGTTGGCCAACTACCACTTCGGTCTGGGGCTTCAGAAGAAGTTCGTCGAAGCCGGCGTCTCGACCCAGAGCCTTCTCGCCCATCCAGGTCTCTCCCGGACGGACCTACAGACCACCACCTCGGCCGAGGGCGGCGCAGGATGGCTGGGGAGTGCCTCGGAGTTCCTTGCCGCTCGCACCGGCATGAAGCCCCATGTGGGCGCCCGCCCGCAGCTGCGTGCTGCGACCGACCCGAAGGCCAAGGGCGGTCAGATGTACGGTCCTCTCTTCGCTTCGAACGGGGCCGCCGTCAACCGCCCCATCCTTCGACGCATCGGACTCGACAAGCACGTCCAGGAGCTCTGGGACGTGTCCGAGCGTGAGACCGGCGTGACTCTCGACGTGGCACAGGCTGTGCGATCGAAATGACCTCCCCTGTCGCGGTCGATCGGGCGGAGGCGGTTCGTCACGCTCTGATCCGGCTGGTCGCCCGCGACGGATTCCATGGCACCTCCATGGCTGCGATCGCCAAAGAGGCCGGGGTCGCGACGGGTACCGCATACGTCCACTACGCGTCGAAGGACGAACTGGTGCTCGCCACCTACCTCGAGGTCAAGCAGGGCTTGGGCGAGGCAGCCCTGGCCAGCGTGGACGCCAAAGCCACGTCTCGGGACCAGTTCGCCCAGCTCTGGACTGGCGTCCAGCACCACCTCGAGGCCGATCCTGATCGAGCGCGATTTCTGGTGCAGGCAGACAGTTCGCCGTACGCAGAGATCGCTCACGAAAAGGCGATCGCCGCACTCGACGATCCGCTGATGTCTTCGCCGGTGGTCGCCGCCCTGCTCGAGCAGATGGTTGATCTGCCGCCTGAAGTTCTCTTCGACCTGGCCGTTGGCCCAGTCGTCCGGCTCACGGCCAGTCAACGGAGCGTCGACGAATCCTTGGTGGATCCGCTGATCGAGGCGTGCTGGCGAGCTGTGACGACGCCCTAGGTCAGACGCCGCCGGTGAGCAGCAGTCCGCCATCGATCGTGAGGGTCTGGCCTGTGACCCACGCAGCGTCCTCGGACAGCAGGAATGCAACAACCGAGCCAACATCGCCCGGAACGCCGAGACGCTTGAGCGGGTAGGCGGCCGACACCTCGTCCTCCTTGCCCTCATAGAGAGCAGCGGCGAACTTCGTCTTGACGACGGCTGGCGCGACAGCATTGACCCGGATGTCCGGACCCAGCTCGACGGCTAGCTCCTCGGTCACATGGATGACGCCGGACTTCGACGCTCCATAGACTCCGATCCCGGGCGCAGGCTTGAGGCCTGCGACGGACGCGACGTTGACGATCGCTCCCCCGTTTTCGCCCATCCATGCGTGATAGACCTTCTGTGCCCACGCGATCGACGAGATCACGTTGACCCGGAAAGTCTTCTCAGCCGCGCCCAGATCGACGTCGATCATCCGCCCGTACGTCGGGTTGATGCCCGTGTTGTTGACCAGGAAGTCGATCCGACCAAACGCATCGAGAGTCGCCGCTACAGCGGCTGCCTGATGCGCCTCGTCGTCGGCCGCGCCGGCTGAGAAGATCGCATTCTCGTGACCTCCGAGAGCCTCGACCGCCTCCGCCAGCGCATCAGCCTTGCGAGCCGTGATGCACACCTTCGCACCATCAGCAACGAGTCGCTCCGCGATGGCAAGGCCGATGCCCCGGCTTGCGCCGGTGACAATCGCGACCTTGCCGTCGAAGCGGCGAGTCATCAGGTGAGGCGCTCGATGACCATGGCCATACCCTGGCCACCGCCGACACACATCGACTCGACGCCGAACTGCTTGTCGTGGTGCTGCAGCGAGTTGATCAGCGTGCTGGTGATGCGAGCACCGGTCATACCGAATGGGTGACCAATCGCGATTGCTCCACCGTTGACGTTGAGCTTGTCCATCGGGATGCCGAGCACCTTCGCCGAGCCCCACGACTGAACTGCAAACGCCTCGTTGATCTCGTAGAGGTCGATGTCGTCCAGGCTCATGCCTGCGTTGCGCAGCGCGGCCGGAATCGCTTCAACGGGGCCGAGGCCCATGATCTCGGGCGAGAGACCGGTGACCGCGGTCGACACGATGCGCGCGAGCGGGGTGAGACCGAGTTCCTTGGCCTTGGTGTCGCTCATGATCACGACAGCAGCTGCGCCGTCGTTGAGGGGACAGCAGTTGCCGGCCGTGATGGTGCCGTCGGGACGGAAGACGGGCTTGAGCTGCGACACAGCCTCGAGCGTGACGCCGGCACGAGGTCCGTCGTCCAGGCTGACGACCGAGCCGTCGGGCAGGGTCACGGGCGTGATGTCCTTGGCCCAGAAGCCGTCGTTGATGGCCTTCTCGGCGAGGTTCTGGCTACGTACGCCGAACTCGTCCTGCTCTTCGCGGCTCATGCCGAGCTTCTGCTGGACGTTCTCTGCCGTCTGACCCATCTGGATGTAGACGTCCGGAACATCACCGTCTTCGCGCGGATCGCTCCACGAGGCGGCTCCACCCTGCTCGCGCTTGGCCGTACGGGCGATCGCGTCGTCGTAGATCGGGTTCTTGGTATCAGGCATACCGTCCGAGCTGCCCTTGCCGAAACGGCTCACGGTCTCGACACCGGCCGAGATGAACACGTCACCCTCGCCGGCCTTGATCGCGTGGAACGCCATGCGAGTGGTCTGCAGGCTCGAAGAGCAGTAGCGGTTGACCGTCACGCCGGGTACGTGGTCGAAACCAGCCTGGACGGAGACGATGCGACCGAGGTTGTAGCCGCTCTCACCGGCGGGCTGACCGACACCGAGGTGGAGGTCGACGATGTCCTTGGGATCGAGTCCCGGCACCTTGGCCAACGCTGCCTGCACCATCTGGACCGTGAGGTCATCGGGGCGCATGTCCTTGAGCGAGCCCTTGAATGCGCGGCCGATCGGCGAGCGAGCGGTGGAGACGATTACGGCTTCAGTCATCAGTGGTGCCTTCCGTTATGCAAACAGCGTGTTGGACTCAGAAACCGAGGTCTCGGCCTATGAGCTCTTTCATGATCTCGTTCGAACCAGCCCAGATCTTGCTGACCCGGGCATCTCGCCAGGCGCGAGCGACACGGTACTCGTTCATGTATCCGTACCCGCCATGGAGTTGGACACAGTGGTCCAGGACGTCGTTCTGAATCTCCGACGACCACCACTTTGCCTTGGCTGCATCGGTAGCTGTCGCCTCGCCACGCGTGTGCGCGAGCACGGCCGCATCGACGAACGTCTCGGCGACCTCAATCTTGGTCACCAGCTCAGCGAGCAGGAACTTGTTGTGCTGCAGGCTGCCGATCGGCTGCTTGAACGCCTGGCGGTCGTGGGCGTACTGGATCGTCTCGCCGAGGATCTGCTTGGCGTGCGCGACGTTCGACACGGAGCAGCTGATTCGCTCCTGCGGGAGACGCTGCATCATGTAGATGAAGCCTTGGTCGACTTCGCCGATCAGACGATCGTCGCCGAGACGTACGTTCTCGAAGAACAGCTCTGCCGTGTCCGCTTCGCTCTGGCCGACCTTGTCGAGCTTGCGTCCACGGCTGAAGCCGGGATCGGTCGCTTCGATCGCGAACAGGCTGATGCCCTTCGCTCCCTTTTCGGGCGAGGTGCGTACGGCGGTGATCACGAGATCGGCGGAGAAACCGTTCGTGATGAACGTCTTGGAACCGTTGATGACCCACTCGTCACCGTCACGGACGCCCGTCGTCTTGAGCGCCGCCAGGTCAGAGCCACCACCGGGCTCTGTCATCGCGATAGCGGTGAGGATTTCGCCGGTCACACAACCCGGGAGCCAGCGAGCCTTCTGCTCGTCGGTGCACAGGTCCACGAGATAGGGGACGGCGATGTCGGTATGGATCGCGACGCACGATGCGAGTGCGGCGTTGAGCTTGCTCAGCTCTTCATCCAAGACCGCATTGAAGCGGAAGTCGTCGGCCTCGGCGCCGCCGAACTCCTCGGGGATCTCAAGGCCGAGGAAGCCCTCAGCTCCGGCTGCGAGCCAGAAGTCACGTGGAAGGGCCTTTTCCTCAAGGTACTTCTCGAGATTGGGCTCGACATGCTTGGCGAGGAATGCCGCACAGGAGGCACGGAATGCCTCGTGGTCCTCGTTGAAGATCGTTCGCTGCAAAACTCTGCCTTTGCGGTCCAGGAAACGCGCACTAAGCGCTTGCTTAGCATGCAAGCACTGGGGCATGCTGTCAACCAATTAGGAGGCCAGCATGACGACCATCACAGCGCGTGAACGGCTCATCAATGCTGCCGTTGAGGCCTTCGCTGAGAAGGGTTTCGCGGGGACGACAACGCGAGACATTGCCTCCCGCGCCGGCATGAGCCCGGCTGCGGTCTACGTGCACCACGACTCCAAGGAGAGCTTGCTCTTCTCCGTCAGTCTCGACGGTCACCGTCGCGCGCTTGAAGTCATCACGTCAGCTGCCGCGTCGAGCACCGATCCCGTCAACCGGCTGCGCGCCATGGTCTACAACTTCAGCCTCTGGCACGCCGACAACAGCCGCGTGGGGCGCATCGTGCAGTACGAGTACCACGCGCTGACCGACGAACATCGCGCAGAAGTCGCGACCTATCGCCGGGACATTGAGAAGACGATGCAAGACGCCCTGGCCGACGGTGTCGACCAGGGCGTCCTGGATGTTGTTGACGTCCCCGGAACAGCGTTCTCGCTGCTCTCGTTGGGCGTCGATCTCGTGCGCTGGTTCGAGCCCGGAGGTTCTCGCTCCGGCCACGAGCTGGCCACCCTGCACGCCGATCTGGCGGTCAGAATGACCAGGCTTCGTTAGGCTGCGTCAGCCTGCAGGACAGCCTCGGCCACGATGTGGATCGAGATCTTGTCGCCGATGACGACCTTGTCGCCCTCGAGCGGGATGTTGAAGTCGATTCCGAACTCCTTGCGGCTGATCTCGGTAGTCGCCTCGACGCCCACGCGCGTTCCGCCCCACGGGTCCGAGCCCTCGCCGAGGAAGTCGACGTCGAGCTCGACGGCCTTCGAGACGCCCTTGATGGTCAGGTCGCCGGTCACGACGAACTCGTTGCCACCCTTGGCGACGACACCAGTCGAGACGAAAGTCGCCTTGTCCTGGTTGTCGGCGTCGAAGAAGTCGCCCGAGCGCAGGTGATCGTCACGCTGCGTGTTGCCGGTGTTGATCGACGACAGGTCGAACGAGACGTTGACCGACGAAGTGGTGATGTCGTCAGCAGTGACGAGCGCGCCTTCGAAGGTGTCGAACTTGCCGCGCACCTTGCTGATGATGTGGCGGACGGTGAAACCGATCTCGGTGTGAGTCGGGTCGATCGTCCAGGTGCCAGTGCTGACGTTGATGTCTGTGGTGGTGCTCATGTGATGCCTCCGGGTACAGTAGTTGATTGTTCAACAAATACGACATTACAGATAGTACAACGTTCAATCAAGTGGGCAGGCTTGTATGATGGATCACATGGAGACCGCAACCGAAACTCCGTGGCTCACCGCCGCAGAGCAGCAGATCTGGCGATCGTTCCTGGGCGGAACAATCGTCCTGAATGATCGCCTCGACCGCGACCTCCGGACCGCACACGGCCTCTCGATGCCCGAGTACGAAATCCTCGTGCGATTGTCCGAAGCGCCTGACCGCTCGATTCGTATGGCAGAGCTTGCTGCTGCGGTTTCGCACTCACGCAGCCGCGTCACGCACACGATCGCCCGCCTCGAACGAGAAGGGCTGGTCTTCCGAGGCCAGTGCTCCGAGGACGGCCGCGGTGTGTCCGCCGTGATGACGGACAAGGGCTTCGCCTTGCTCGAGGAAGCCGCTCACACCCACGTACGCGGCGTCCATTCCTACCTCGTCGACAACGCCTCCCCCGAAGAATTCGCCGTGCTTGGTCAGATCATGCAGCGCGTGATCACCCAGCTCGGCGGGACGTGCTGACTGACAACCCGAGACTCACAGGGTTGGCACAGGTTGGCCATACGGTCCTGCCATTTGAGCGACGCACCATGAATCGCACCAACGATTCAAGGAGCACGTCATGCAAAAACGCACTGCGAGCATCATTCTCGCCAGCACCCTCGCCGTCGGAGGTGGCGCTGTGGCACTCACTCCCGCCTCAGCGGCTGACTCCGACAACCCCGTCAAGAGTCGACTCGCCTCTATCAAGGGGTCCCTCAGCGGGCTCGTGAAGGACGGCACGCTGACTCAGGACCAGGCCGACAAGGTCGCAGAAACTCTCAACGAGAAGCTGCCCAAGGGCGGACCCGGACGCGGCGGTCCCGGCGGCGAGCACCTCGCCGCGGCAGCCAAGGCTCTCGGACTCACCGAAGCTGAGCTGCGTACGAAGCTCAAGGACGGCAAGACGAGCCTGGCCGATGTCGCCAAGGACGAAGGTGTCAGCACTGACACGCTGGTCAAGGCACTTGTCGCCGAGGCCGAAGAGCGCATCGCAGCGGACGTCAAGGCGGGAAGGCTCACCGAAGCCGAGGCTGCCGAGCGCAAGAAGAACCTGACCAAGCACATCACCGACCGCATCAACAACGTGCG
This sequence comes from Aeromicrobium panaciterrae, assembly GCF_031457275.1. Taxonomy (NCBI): domain Bacteria; kingdom Bacillati; phylum Actinomycetota; class Actinomycetes; order Propionibacteriales; family Nocardioidaceae; genus Aeromicrobium; species Aeromicrobium panaciterrae. The sequence goes on along the minus strand of NZ_JAVDWH010000001.1, from coordinate 1,274,564 downwards.
GCCAGAACGTCCCGCAGGCGATGCAGGCCGACCGTTCGACGGTCCGCCGCCGAAGGACAGCAGTAGTTAGTCAGTCGCGGGTGAGTTTGCGGTACGTCACGCTGTGCGGGCGTGCCGCTTCCTCGCCCAGACGCTCCACCTTGTTGATCTCGTAGTCGGCGAAGTTGCCCTCGAACCAGAACCAGTTGGCTGGATTGTCGGCGTCACCTTCCCACGCGAGGATGTGCGTCGCGACGCGGTCCAGGAACCACCGGTCGTGCGAGACGACGACGGCACAGCCGGGGAAGTCGAGCAGGGCATCTTCGAGCGACTGCAGGGTCTCGACGTCAAGGTCGTTGGTCGGCTCATCGAGCAGAAGCAAGTTGCCGCCCATTTTGAGCGTCAGAGCCAGGTTGAGGCGGTTGCGCTCACCGCCTGACAGGACCTTGACCAACTTCTGCTGATCCGGACCCTTGAAGCCGAATGACGCGACGTACGCGCGGCTCGGCACTTCGAAGTTGGCGACCTTGATGAAGTCGAGTTCGCCCGAGACAAGCTGCCAGACGTTGAGCGAGTCGTCGATGCCGCCACGACCCTGGTCAACGTACGAGATCTTGACGGTCTGGCCGACGTCGAGGGAGCCGCTGTCGGGCTTCTCCTCCCCCACGATCATGCGGAACAGCGTCGACTTGCCGACACCGTTGGGTCCGACGACGCCGACGATGCCAGCGCGCGGCAGGTCGAACGTCAGGCCATCGAACAGCTCTCGCTCACCGAAGCTCTTGTGGAGCTCATTGGCCTTGAGAACCACGTCGCCGAGGCGCGGACCGGCCGGGATGTTGATCTCCTCGAAGTCGAGCTTGCGTCCCCGCTCGGCCTCTGCAGCGAGCTCTTCGTAGCGGCTGAGTCGTGCTTGGTTCTTGGTCTGACGCGCCTTGGCATTCGAGCGAACCCACTCGAGTTCCTTGGCGAGGATCTTGGCGCGCTTGGCGTCCTTCTTGCCTTCGACCACGAGACGGGCCTGCTTGGTCTCGAGGTAGGTCGAGTAGTTGCCTTCGTACGGGTGAGTCTTGCCGCGGTCGAGCTCGAGGATCCACTCGGCGACGTTGTCGAGGAAGTAGCGGTCGTGGGTGATGGCGAGGACAGCGCCCGGGTAGGACGCCAAGTGCTGCTCGAGCCACAGCACGCTCTCGGCGTCCAAGTGGTTGGTGGGCTCATCGAGCAGGAGCAGGTCGGGCTGCTCGAGCAGAAGCTTGCAGAGTGCGACGCGGCGACGCTCGCCACCTGAGAGGTGGTCGACCAGCTCGTCGGCCGGCGGGCAACGCAGCGCGTCCATGGCCTGGGCGAGACGGGAGTCGAGGTCCCATGCATTGGCATGGTCGAGGTCGGTCTGCAGCTCGCCCATCTCGGGGAGGAGCTTGTCGTAATCGGCATCAGGATCGGCCATCTCTTCGGCGATCTTGTTGAAGCGGTCGAGCTTCCCCTTGATGTCGCTGACGGCCTCTTCGACGTTCTCCAGGACCGTCTTGCCCTCGGTCAGCGGCGGTTCCTGGAGCAGGATGCCGACGGAGGCCTCTGGGTCCTTGATCGCATCGCCGTTGTTGGGCTGCTCGAGCCCCGCCATGATCTTGAAGAGCGTCGATTTGCCGGTGCCGTTGGGACCGACAACGCCGATCTTGGCTCCGTGCAGGAAGGACAGCGTGACGTCGTCAAGCACCACCTTTTCGCCGAGCTTCTTGCGAACATTGCGGAGTGTGAAGACGTAGTCAGCCATAGGGCCCAAGTCTAACGAGCGGCTCCCGGCGCGAGCCCAGCGGTCAAGCCGCTGGCGACAGGTCAGCCGAGGGCTGTGGTGATGCCGGCGCGGTAGGCGCCGTACGCGTCGAGCTCCGCCTGCACGGGACCGAGAATCTGGGACACCGTCACCTCGTCGATTGCTGCCCGGAGATCGCGATTGGCACGCTTGGCGCGACGTCGGCCACTGATCCTCGCCAAGACTCGCGAAACCAAGCCCAGGACAATGCCGACCACGGCTGCGCCAGCGGCGACCACCGCGCCAGCCGGGTAGCCCTCAATGTCCTTGATGTCGGGCAACTTCGTGTCGGGGAAGAAGTTGTCGACGATCGCCTCAGTTGCAAGCCAGCCGAGACCCGCGAGTAGAGCGAGGAACGCAAGCCACTGGAGGATGTACACGCCTCGCCACCACAAAGCCGTACGAGCACGGACGTGGGTGGCCTCGATCGCCGCGTCGAGGTCCTCGACGATCGAATGACCCTTCGGACTTGCGGCATTGCGGACGGCGTCCCGCCAGGGGTGCTCGAGGCCAACAGATGCCTTCTCGGCCAGATCGCGGATGGCGAGTTCAGCATTGGCGCGCTGCACCGGACTGGCTTCAGGGAGGGAGGCCTTGGCCAGGGCCGCCATCGACATGTCGGAGCTCAACTCAAGACCCTTGAGCGGGTCACGACGGAGCTTGCCGAGCCAACGGAAGACGGGCCAGCCCGTCCGCAGAATTGCCTGGCGCCGCGTGGAAGCGGCAATTGCGTCGACAACCTGGGGCACGCCTGCGCAAGCCACAAGAGCGTCGTCGAGCGTCTGGCGGTCGACCGAGCTGATGCCGGGCACCTGGCTCGTACCGCCGACCTGAGCCATGACCTTTGCGGCCGCCGTGATGTCTGAGCCAAGACGTCCCTTGGCCGACGCCTTGGCACGGATACGAGTGGCGAGTATGCGCTTCATGTCGTCGATGCCGTCACCGCGGGTGGCTGACACTCCGACGACCTCGACGTTGGGCAGACCCTCTGCGGCCAGAATCCGCTTGACGTCTTCGAGCGTGCGCGCACGCTGCTCGTAGGGGATGCGATCGATCTGGTTGAGCACGACGAGCGTCACATCGCTGTAGGACGCCATGGGACGGATGTAGCGGTCGTGAAGCGCTGCGTCGGCGTACTTCTGCGGGTCAAGCACCCACACGAGCAGGTCGGCGTACTTGACCAGCCGATCCATCTCGAGGTGGTGCGAAACTTCAGTTGAGTCGTGGTCGGGCAGGTCGAGCAGGATCAGGCCGTCGAGCTTGGTGTCCTCAGCTGACGTGTCGAGCATGCTGAGTCGCGACACCTGATGGCGTGGCGGGATGCCCATCCACTCCAGCAGACCCTGGGCTCCGTCTGGACCCCACGCGCAGGCCAGGGCCCAGGACGTTGTCGGTCGACGTACGCCAACGCCCGCAAGCTCGAGGTCTGTCAGCGCATTGAACAGTGACGACTTGCCCGAGCCGGTGGCTCCGGCGAGGGCAACGATCGTGTGGTCGCCCGACAGGCGAAGACGCTCCGTCGCACGTCCGGCAAGCATCTCGGCCGGCGCAAGGATCTCTGCGTCAATGCGCCCTCGGCTGGCCGTGACGGCCTGCGTCAATCCATCGAGGCGCTTGGCGACGTCATTGGGTTCGCCTACGAACGCGGGAAACGCGACACCGTCAACAGTGGTGCTCATGCTGAGTGCTCCCCGCCGCGAATGAAGTCAGCGTGACGAGCGCCCTCGGACAGGCGGGCAGACTCGCGCAGGTCTGCCTGGCGAGCCTTGAGATCGTCGGGGCGGCCGACCAGCTCGACGAAGCGATTCATTTCGGCATCGAACAGAGCCGCAACTCGCGCGTCCAGATCGGCGTGGGCCTTGGTGACCAGAGCCTTCACTGCATCGTCTCCGAAGATCGCCGACAGGAGCTTGTGCCCCAGGGCGACAGTGCTGTCTTTGTCTTTGACCGCGTCGGCGAACATCACGACCATCAGCGCAACGCCGATGCCGTTGACGCCGAAGGCCAGGAACTTCGCGGTCATGCGCTTGTCGCCGCCATCAGTGCGTACGAGCTCCAGCACCGCCTGACGCCAGTCGCGTACGGTCCGTTCGGCCTTGACGCGGAAGTCACGAGAAGCGCGATCAAGGTCTCGTGAACCGGCGAGCAGTGTCTTGCCAGCTGGCGCTTCGGCCCACGACTGCGCTCCAGCAGCGGCGGCCTTCTCGGCCTGCTCGACGATCAAGTTGAAGACGCCGGTTTCGATCGCGGCAACGATGTCGCTCGACCGGGTGCGCTTGCCTGTGACTCCGTCGACGAAGCGGTCACGGATGCGGCCGACCTTCTCCTCGACGGATCGCAGCAGGTCACCGGTACCGACGAACTCCTGCCAACGCACCTGCACTTCGCCACGCAGCAGGGTGCCGTCGGTGCTCTGCGTCGTAAACGACTCGAGTGCCTGGCGGTAAATCTCGTCAACGCCTGTGTAGAGCAGCTCCGAGATCTCGATCTGAGCGTCCATGGCGTCAGCAACGTCGTGCGAACGCAGCACGATGTGCCTGATCGAGCCATCAAGAGTGTGTGAGATGACCTTGCCCCGTGCGTCCGGGTTGCCGGCGAGATCGTGTAGCCAGCCGACAATCGGCGCCACGGACTCTGCCGGGAGCAGACCCTCGGCGTCGACATTGGACTCAGGAACCGTGAACAGAGGCGAGTCGGACAGCCCGCGAGACGTCATCATGCGAGCAAGGTGTCCGCGAACCTCGGTGACGGCATCGGGACTCGTACGGTCGAGCACCACGGCAACCGAGGTGCTGCGCTCTGCCGCGAGCCGGAGGTAGTCCCACGGCACCTGGTCGGCGTAGCGCGCTGCAGACGTCACAAACAGCCACAAATCGGCGGCTGCGAGGAGCTGCGCGGCGAGCTCCCGGTTGCCCTTGTCGATCGAGTCGACATCGGGTGCATCGAGGATTGCAAGACCGCGCGGGATCTTGGTCGAGGTCGCGAGTCGCAGCGCGTATGTGTCGTTGCTCGGCACGGTGGTGCGCGGCAGGTCAGGCAGGATGCGGTCCGGGGCGAACCATTTCGCGTCGTCCGGGTGGTGGATCAGCACAGGCGAGCGCGTCGTCGGTCGCAGAACACCCGATTCGGTGATCCGCTCTCCCAAGAGCGAGTTGACCAACGTCGACTTGCCAGCACCCGTCGAGCCGCCGACCACGGTCAACAGCGGTCCATCAAGCTGGACGAGGCGCGGGATGACGTAATCGGACAACTGAGTGGCAATGTCTGCGCGGACGCGTCGGGCGTCGACGACACCCGGGACGTCGAGCGCGAGCGCTGCTGCATTGACGTTGCCGAGCAGCCCACTCAGGGCACCGAGAAGCTCGGCCGAAGCATGTTCGCCGGGCACGGGAGCTCCTCTCATCGACTGGCGCAGTCACATACGGGGTATGGAGACAGATTAGTGGACGCGCGGGTACACCGTCGCCACGGCTGCATGTGAACCGCGGGTCAGAAGTGACGAACGGTGTTTTGAAGCGCTGGGGGAAAACGCAGGTCAGGACGGAGTGCGTACATCTGATCCAGCATTGCGTAGGTCCGCTCAACGCCATGCGGCTTCGAACGCCCGCTCATCATGGCGTCATGCAGGAACGCCATCTCGGTCGCGATCTGCTGATAACGCTTCACGACCTTGCGAGCGTCCTTGCCGTGATGCTCCTGGGCAAAGCGACGCGCCGCCTTGCGATAGGTGAACCGTGACAGGTACGGGATCTCGGCCGGGTGGATCCACCCACGCTGCGCGACATACGACAGTGAGCGCTCCAGTACGCGGATCTGCTTGGACCGGGCGACAATCGCGACGGTCGCGACGAGCAGGAGTACGACGGCGAGTCCCAGGTAGACCAGCAGGAAGCCGGCGCCTCCGCCGAAGCTCAGCGAGGCGTTCCACATGCCGTGCAAGCCAATGCTGAGCGCGAGCCCAAGCAGCACGAGAGCGACCTTGGCGAACTTCGACTTGCGCGTGACTGCCAGGCCGATCGCGATGCCAAACGCAGACGTAAAGAGCGGGTGGGCGAACGGGCTGAACACCCCACGCACGATGAACGTGGTCGTCACGCCTGCCGGACCATCAATCTTGATGTCCTCAGAGCCGAGATAGCTCGCGGCGTAATAGCCGATGTTCTCGACGAACGCGAAGCCGATACCGACCAGGCCCGCGAAGATCAGCCCGTCAAGGAATCCGTCGATGACACGGCGCGCACGGGCGAACGTGAGCAGGAGGAACAGGCACTTGGCGGGCTCCTCGGTGAGCGGTGCAACGAAGGAGGCCATCGAGTCGTCATTGACGTCGTACGCGCTCTGGATCCAGATCTGCAGTACGAGGGCTATCGCGACGGCGACGACGCCGCCCCAGACGAACGCGGCGAACTTGTAGCGGCGCGGTTCGGGCTCGTACCGATCAAGCCACCAGAAGGACACCCACAGCAACGGCAGCGGAATCAGCGCGAACAGGAACGACATCCCCGCACCAGCCACATCGCCAGCGCCGACAATCGCAAGGGCAATTCCGCCGATGACGCCAACTCCGCCGAAAATGCCGAAGATCACCATCAGCAACGTGCGGCCGCGCTGCCGGAACGGCTCGCGACGCTCCACACCGGCGAAGGCAGGATTCGTCGTGATTGTCACCTGCGAATCGTAGGGCATACGCAGGGTCCGTCATCGAGCGAACTCTCGCGGATACGCTTGTCCCGGGCATCCCGCCCAGGGCCCCCGTAGCTCAGTTGGATAGAGCAAGTCACTTCTAATGATTAGGTCGCAGGTTCGATTCCTGCCGGGGGCGCTTCTTCGAAAGGACTGAGTAGTGCTGGTGTCGCTGGTCGCTGGCGTCGGCTTCGGCCTCTCGCTGATCATCGCAATCGGCGCCCAGAACGCGTTCGTACTGCGTCAGGGTCTACGACGCGAGCATGTGTTCGCTGTCGTTGCCGTCTGCGCGCTCTCGGATGTGCTGCTGATCGCCGTCGGCGTCGGTGGTCTCGGCAGCCTGATTCAGGCGGCTCCGTGGCTGCTCGACACCATGACGATCGGCGGTGCCGCCTTCCTGATCGTCTATGGCCTGCTCGCCGCGCGAAGAGCTTTTCGACCATCCGCGATCGACGCCGATGCCGCGGGCAAGCCGACCAGCCTGCGGACGGCAGTCACTACGTGTCTCGCGCTGACCTGGCTCAACCCGCACGTCTACCTCGACACCGTGATCCTGCTCGGCTCCGTCGCGGGATCGCACGGTGACGATCGCTGGTGGTTCGGCCTCGGTGCTGCGATCGGAAGCATCGTGTGGTTCACCGTGCTCGGGTATGGGGCGCGGGCCCTACGACCGCTGTTCGCCAAGCCCGCAGCCTGGCGTGTGCTCGATGCGCTGATCGCAGTCGTGATGTTCGCCATCGCCGCAAGTCTGCTGCGAGGTGTCGGATGAGAGCCCTCGCACTGGTTGTGCTCGGCGGCTCCCTCGGAACGCTGAGCCGGTTCGGGGTCAACGAGACGCTGCCCGATGAAGGGCTGTTCCCGTGGGCAACATTCATCGTCAACGTCATCGGGTCATTTGCCCTTGGGGTGCTTCTCGCCGCGGTGCTGCACCGTCGGTCGCAGTCGTTGCGGCTGCTGCTCGGCACGGGATTCCTGGGCGGGTTCACCACGTACAGCGCCCTGGCGGTCGAGACCGACGCGTTGCTCCGCGGCGATCACCTCGTACTGGGCATTGCGTACGCCGTCGGCAGCGTCATCGCCGGTCTCGCCGCGGCCCTTGCGGGCGTCGCGCTCGGATCGAGGTCCCGCGCATGACCGCGCTATGGGTTGCCCTCGCCGGCGGGCTCGGAGCCGGTGCACGATTCCTGGTCGACTCATGGGTCAGACCTCGCGTTCCCGCATCACTCCCCTGGTCGACACACCTGATCAACATCTCGGGGTCGCTTCTGCTCGGTCTGATCGTCGGCGCTGGATCGTCCGATTCGTGGCACACCATCGCCGGCGTCGGATTCCTCGGCGGCTACACCACGTTCAGCACGGCCAGCGTCGAAACGGCACATCTCGCTCTCGAGCGGCGCTACGGCGCAGCATTCGCCAACGCCGTCGCGATGCTGGTGTTCAGCGTCGCCGCAGCGGCGCTTGGCTATGCAATCGGTCGAGCTACTCGTTGACGGCGCCCACGACGCCGCCGTACTGACCGATCGCCCTCGGCTTGCCGTTGCCGCCCGGCAGGTGGAGCAGCACCTGGTGTTTGTACTGCAGGGTGCCGGAGCCAGAGATTCCTGTCGACAGGAATGCCTGCTGCGGGGTGCCTTCAGGCCAACTCACGGTCAGACCTGACTTGACCTTGTAGGTGTCGTAGCGGAGGAGCGTGACGAACGCGAGTGCGCCACCATCGGCCGTACGAAGTACGAAGCGGACATTCTCGGCGGTCCACCGCTGGGCAAACTTGACGCCGGAGAGGCCAGTGCTGGAAGCGGCAGCGGCGCGCATTTGCCGGATGAATGAGTCATTGACGACCGTCTTGGCTTCGGGCGAAGCAGCGTTGCCCAGCGTTGCGGCGTACGCCGTCGCCGCGGCCTGCGCAGACAGGGCCATTCCCTTGCCGTTGTCCGGTGCCACCGTCATCACCTTTGACCCGGTCGAACGGAGCTCGGGCAGATCAATCTCAGAAACCGTTTCGGGACTCGCCACCAGCAGCCACGGGTCGACTGCCTGCGCGCGCTCGAATATCTGGATGCGATTAACACCCTTCGCCTTGTCGCGGACCACAGCAAGGAACCAGAGCGGGTACTTCGCGAAGTGCGGTGTCACGACCCTGGTGACATCGATGGCCGAGGTGTCCTGCTTCTGCTTCTGAGCCAGTCGCTGGGATACCTCGAACGAGCCCGAGTCGATGTCGAGCACCGCGTCGCTCTCGACCGTCGACAACGGCCTCGGGTCGAGCAGCTTGATGGCTGCGTTGCGTACGAGGCGATAGCGCTCGAAAACCTGGTTGATCTCAGACGTGCGCGCGGCGTCCTTGCCCACCGACAGGTCGGAGCGTTCGTGGGGACGGCTGCATGCAGACAGAACCAGTAGGCAGCACGCGGCGGCTACTAGGCGCTTCACGGCTTGTCCTCCTCTTCGTCAATGACCTCGAAGTCTGCGAGCTCATCCTCGCTGACCTCGTGTTCGACGCCGTCCTCGTCCACGAAGACGTACATGACTCGCTCCTTGGGAGCAGGTGCTGGCGGCTCGACTTTCACGTCGTCCTTCTCGTCAACCTCGTCGTCAACCTTGTCATCAACCTCGACGACGACCTCGTCGATGAACTCGTAGTTCGCGGCCTCGTCGGCTGAGATCTCGTGTTCGACGCCGTACTCGTCAACGAAGATGTAGACGAGTTCTTCGTCGTCCGATGCAGTCGAGTCTGGCTCTGGCTTGGGTTGACGTTCAAAGGTGGATCCGACCGTGGACTTGAGCGCATTGAGTCTGGAAGCGAATCGGCCAGCGGGCTTCGGTGCTGGTGCGGCAAGAGGTTCGGACTCCTTGACGGCTTCCGGCGCGGCGTCGTCGACCACGACCTCCTCGACTTCGACCACTTCGTAGTCCTCAGCCTCCTCGGCCGAGATCTCGTGTTCGACACCGTCGTCATCGATGAAGACGTACACAACGTCTTCCTCATCGTCTTCGTCGTGTGCCCAGATGTCCTCACCTCGACGCAGCAGACGACTCAACAGGATGGCGCCGGCGCCAAGCATCAGCAGACCGATTCCCTTGAAGAACCCGCCCTTCACGCCGTACGCAATGCTGACCTTGAGACCGGAGAGGTTGCTGTCACCGACGGACAGGATCGCGAGCGACACCGTCTCGTCGGGAAGGTTGGTCGAGATGGTGGCTCCGCCTCGGCCCGCTGACGCTGCGCGCCACCAGTCGAGCGCGGTCGGTGCACCCGGGAGTCCGGGCCTGCCCGCAACCTGGCGTGTCTTGGGTCTCCATGGCGTGTGGAAACCAGTGACCTCAAGGCGTGCGGTCTCGCCGACATAGTTCTCGACGTCGACCGTGTTGCCGATGCCAACGAAGACCGGCTTCTGGGCCGGCACCTCGGCGAGTACGTCGACCTGTAGGTCGGCCCAGCTGATCACCTTGGGAGCCGTCACCACAGCAATGCCGTCGGTCTCAACTGCATGCGGTCCAGTCGAGAATCGGCCGTCAGTTCCGAGGATGAGGATCAGCGCGAGCCCGACGACACCAAAGAGCGCGCCAAGACCGGTGAGCACCCAGCTCAACCTCGTACGCATCAACACGCTCCCCTGCGGCTCTTCCGTGTGGACGCCGGGTTAGACCTTATCGGGAAAGACTGAGTCGGTCAGAACAATGCCGACGCGAGTGCCCTACGTGCCGCGGCCACCCGCGGGTCCGCGACACCGACAACGGTGAACAGTTCGACCAGCCGAGTGCGTACGTTTTCGCGATCGTCCTCGGTCGTGCGCTTGACCAACTGGATCAGCCGATCGAACGCATCGTCTACGTGACCGCCGCTGACATCGAGGTCCGCGACGAGCATCTGCGCTTCAAGATCGTCGGGCGCGTCTGCCGCTGCCTTGCGTGCCGCCTGGAGATCGGCGCCACTCGTACGCGCGAGCAGCTTGACCCCAGCTAGTCGCTCACCGATCTCGACATCAGCCGGATACTGAGCGATCAGCTTTTCATACTCGGCCACTGCGGTCGTGAAGTCGCCTGCACCAAATGCCTCGTCGGCAGCAGCAAATCGTGGGTCGGCGGGAGCCTCGACTTCGGCTTCCTCGCCGGGAGCGCCGGCAGGTTGAGCACGCCCGGTCAGGCCATTCTCGGCCGCTACCGTCACGAGTTCGGAGAAGAAGCGCAGGACCTCTGCTTCATCGACTGTTCCCTGGAACAACGGCACTGGCTGACCCTTGACGAGCCCGACGACGAGCGGCACGGCTTTGGCCTCGAGTGCCTGGGCGATCGCAGCATTGGTGTCGACGTCGACCTGCGCCAGGAGGATCTGGCCGTCGAACTGATTGGTGACCCTCGCCAACACATCGTTGAATTCGGCGCTCTGTGGCGACCGCGGCGACCACAAGCTGAGCACGACAACGTGCTGCAACGATGCCTCAAGTGCGGCGGACTGGAAGTTCTGCTCGGTGATGTCGATGACGTACGAGCCGCCGCCTGGCGCTGCCGCACGTGGGGCCGGCTGCTTGAGCGCAGACAGGTCAATCGCGCCGGGACGGGAGAAGTTCATGTGTCCAGTGTAGGAAGTCGGCGGTTGGTCGGGCGATCAGGTGATCTTGCCGGTGAGCACGCAGTACGTAATGAACGTGACGCCCAAGAGCATCCCGACGTGTCCAAGGATCGACAACGACGGTCCCTGAGCCCAGCTGTCGTCAACCGACGGTGCGGCATGGCGGCCCCCTCCGGGGAGCCAGCGCAGCAGGATCAGGATCCCGAGGATGACCTCCAACCACCACAAGGCGACAGAGACAAGTCCTAGCAGGTCGCTCGGCGACGTCAGGTAGTAGATCCACACCGTGAGGGCGGAGACGCCGACCACGGCATGCATGGCGAGGATCGACCCAGAAACCTGGGCATGCCCGGATTGTCGTCTGGTCGCGGACAGTCGCATCCTCGTGAGGAGGATGACGACAGCCGCCAGGGCCGTGAGCATCCAGAGGACGTTGTCGAGTTCCACGCAGGCATCGTGACACAGGTCACGACGTTGGTGCTTTGCGACCGCTTGTTGAGTCTCAGCGACCTTCGAGCAACTGCTGCTCGATCGTGCGACCGCGGAGGCCGGATCGCTGGACCACACGCTGGATCGTCAGGTCCCGTTCGTCGGGGTCGCCGATGTAGCGGATGTTGCGAAGCCCCTGCGCCTGAGCAGCCGACTCGAACGTGAAGTGCCCATAGCCGAGCAACCTTCCGAGCAGCGGCTTCTCGACCGTGATGTCGAGGATGCGGGTGATCGGCATCGTCGCGATCTTGACGGTGAAGACACCGCTGGCGCGGAACACCCTCATGTTGGTCACGACGAAAACGTCCCGACGCTCACGAAGAGTCAGGTAGAGCGCGTGCACCGCGAGAGCGAAGCCGCCGATCAGGAACAGCCATCCGAGCTGGATGGGACCGATGAGCGCCAGCGTCCACAACACGACCGTGCCGATGGCTTCGGCGATCGGACGCCAGAACACGATGTCGTGGTGATAGACGAGGTCGATGACCTGCTCACCCTCATCGACCAGGAGGTGGCTGTCGATCTCCTGATCGGGCAATCGGTCGAGCAGAGCCCGAATCATGGTTCTAGGCGACGAGCTCGTTGACGAAGACGCCGACCTGGCTGAATGCATCGATGACCGCTCCGGCCGCGTTGCTCACGGCATCGGCCGCGCCAGCAGGCGCCGTCAGCAGGTAGTAGACCCCGAAACCAACGACGAGCAATGTGATGACCTTCTTCAGCACAACCCCATTCTTAACGATTGGGCGGCTCGGCGCGCGTTCGGCGCGCCGCGGAGCTAGAGATTCTCGATCAGCGTGTCTGCGGCGGCGTACGGGTCCGTCGTGCCGCTGAGCACGTCTGCAGCCAGGGTGTCGAGCCGAGCATCGCCGGACAGATCTCCCAGTTTTTGTCGCACAGCGTTGAGCGCGAGAGCCTCGATCTCGCGTCGCGTGCGAGCGAGTCGGCGACGGCCCAGCTCACCCGAGTCCGCGAGATGAGCGTGATGCAGGGCGATCTGTTCGGCGACCTCGTCGACACCTTCGCCAGTCGTCGCAACTGTCAGAAGCACGGGCGGCGTCCATGCGTCGCCCCCTCGATCGGACATCGCTACGACGGATCGGAGCTCGCGACGCGTCGACGCAGCACCTTCGCGATCGGCTTTGTTGACGACGAAGATGTCGCCGATCTCGAGGATTCCGGCCTTGGCGGCCTGGATACCGTCGCCCATTCCCGGTGCCAGAAGTACGAGCGTTGTGTCCGCTAGCCCCGAGATCTCGACCTCGGACTGACCCACTCCGACGGTCTCGACCAGTACGACGTCGCAGCCAGCGGCGTCGAGAACTCTCAACGCCTGCGGCGCCGCGACTGACAACCCACCGAGGTGGCCCCTGCTCGCCATCGAGCGTATGTAGACACCCTCGTCAGTCGCGTGGTCCTGCATACGGATGCGGTCGCCCAGCAACGCACCGCCAGAGAACGGGGACGTCGGGTCGACAGCCAGGACTCCAACGCGTCGCCCTTGGGCACGCAGTGCCTTGACCAACGCCGAGGTCGAGGTCGACTTACCGACGCCGGGCGCACCGGTCAGGCCCACGATGTGGGCTCGACCGGTGTGCGGCGACAGTGCAGCACTGACCTCACGCAGCTCAGGTGCCTGGTCTTCGACCAGCGAGATCAGACGAGCGACCGCCCGAGCCTCACCGGCCTGAGCGCGCTCGACGAGATCGGCGACCGAAACCGCCTTGCTCGCCACGGTCCGAGGACTACTTCTTGGGTACGCGGATGATCAGGGCGTCACCCTGACCGCCACCGCCACACAGAGCAGCCGCGCCGATGCCGCCACCGCGGCGACCGAGCTCGAGCGCAAGGTGCAGGACGACTCGAGCACCCGACATTCCGACCGGGTGACCGAGCGCAATGGCGCCACCATTGACGTTGACCTTGTCCGCCGGGATACCCAGTTCAGCTGCGGATGCGAGACCGACCGCAGCGAAGGCTTCGTTGAACTCAACGAGGTCGAGATCAGCAGCGGTGAGGCCTTCCTTCGCCAGCGCCTTCGCCGTCGAGGCAGCGGGCTGAAGCTGGAGCGACGAGTCGGGGCCGGCAGTCTGACCGTGAGCGCCGATCTCGGCGATCCAGGAGAGGCCCAACTCTTCGGCCTTGGCCTTGCTCATCACGACTACCGCGGCTGCACCGTCGGAGATCTGCGAAGCCGATCCAGCAGTGATCGTGCCTTCCTTCGACACGGCGCGCAGATTGGAGAGCGATTCAGCAGTCGTGTCGCCGCGGACTCCCTCGTCTGCGGAAATGACAATCGGGTCGCCCTTGCGCTGAGGAATCTCAACGGGGACGATCTCGCCGTCGAACACGCCGTTCTTCTGAGCCGCGGCCGCACGCTGGTGCGACTCAGCCGAGAAGGTGTCCTGCTCTTCGCGGGTGAACTTGTTGGATGCCGCGTTGCAGCCATCCGTCAGGTTGATCATTGCCTGCTTGGTGAACTGATCGAACAGCGCGTCGTACGCCATCGAGTCAACCAATGCGACGTCACCAAACTTGATGCCCTCGCGAGACTTCGGCAGCAGATGAGGTGCATTGGTCATCGACTCCATGCCTCCGGCGACGATAATCTCGAACTCACCTGCGCGGATCAGCTGGTCCGCGGTCGCGATCGCGTTCAGACCCGACAGACACACCTTGTTGATCGTGATCGTCGGCACCGACATCGGGATTCCAGCACCCGTGCTCGCCATGCGCGCCGGATTCTGACCTGCACCCGCCTGGATGACCTGGCCCATGATGACGTAGTCGACCTGCTCGCCGGTGACGCCGGCCTTCTCAAGGGCACCCTTGATGGCGATTGCGCCGAGGTCGGCTGCTGACAGGGACTTGAGACCACCGGACAGACGGCCAATCGGCGTACGGGCTCCGGCAACGATCACGTTCTGCGACATGTGTACTGCTCCTTCAGAAGACTGTTGTCCCCACGTTTGTAATAAGCACAGTACTCACGAGTAACCATTGTGTGACGAGCGTGTGCGCGGGATCACCCCCGACTCTACGACGCATCTGCTCTACCCTCTAGGCATGCCCAGCGACCCCCTTGTTCCAGGCCACCTGCTGCTCGCGATCGATCACGTCGGCATTGCCGTCCCCGATCTCGATGACGCCCTTGAGATGTATGCCTCCACATTCGGACTGCATTCGATCCACGAGGAGATCAACGAAGAGCAGGGTGTCCGTGAAGCGATGCTCGCGGTTGGCGATTCAGGCAGCTGCATCCAGCTCCTAGCCCCGCTGAGCGACGACTCCACCATCGCCAAGTTCCTGGCCCGCAACGGCCAAGGCATACAGCAGCTTGCCTACCGCGTGTCAGACATCGACGCCGTGTCAGAGACGCTGCGCGAGCGCGGCGTACGCCTGCTCTACGACGTGCCCAAGCGCGGCACGTCCGACTCCCGCGTGAACTTCGTCCACCCGAAGGACGCCGGAGGCGTACTGGTCGAACTCGTCGAGCCGGCGGCCCACGCAGCTCATTGAGGTCAGGATCACAGCGCGACGAGATAGCCGGACAAGTTAACGCCGAGTAACATCGCTGAGACCCCAAAACCGAAGGAAGCCCCGTGCAGAACATCCTTGACGCCATCCTCGCTGGAGACACCGCCCCCGAGGACTTCGCCACTCTTGAGCTCCCCGAGACCTACAAGGCCATCACGGTCCACAAGGACGAGGTCGACATGTTCGAGGGCATGGCCAGCCGGGACAAGGACCCCCGCAAGAGCCTGCACCTCGACGACGTCCCGATCCCCGAGCTCGCTCCGGGCGAGGCGCTCGTTGCCGTTATGGCCAGCGCGATCAACTACAACACGGTGTGGACCTCGATCTTCGAGCCCGTCTCCACGTTCAGCTTCCTGGAGCGTTACGGCCGCCTGTCGGAGTACACCAAGCGCCACGACCTGCCCTACCACATTGTCGGCTCCGACCTGGCCGGCGTCGTGCTGCGCGTGGGGCCCGGCGTCAACAAGTGGAAGCCGGGCCGTGAGGTAGTTGCGCACTGCCTGTCAGTCGAGCTCGAGGCTCCCGACGGTCACAACGACACGATGATGGATCCCGAGCAGCGCATCTGGGGCTTCGAGACCAACTTCGGTGGTCTCGCTCAGCTCGCCATCGTCAAGGCCAACCAGCTCATGCCCAAGCCCGACCACCTCACGTGGGAAGAGGCCGCATCGCCGGGGCTCGTGAACTCGACGGCCTACCGCCAGCTCGTCTCGACCAACGGCGCCAACATGAAGCAGGGCGACACCGTCCTGATCTGGGGCGCCTCGGGTGGTCTCGGCTCGTACGCGACGCAGTTCGCCCTCAACGGTGGCGCGACGCCCGTATGTGTCGTCTCTTCGCCCGAGAAGGCCGAGATTGTTCGATCGATGGGTGCCGAGCACATCATCGATCGCTCCGCTGAGGGCTACAAGTTCTGGAAGGACGAGAACACCCAGGACCCCAAGGAGTGGCAGCGCTTCGGCAAGAAGATCCGCGAGCTCACCGGTGGTGACGATCCGGACATCGTGTTCGAGCACCCTGGTCGTGAGACCTTCGGCGCAAGTGTCTACGTCACCCGCAAGGGCGGCACGATCGTCACCTGCGCGTCGACCTCGGGCTACATGCACCAGTACGACAACCGCTACCTCTGGATGAACCTCAAGCGGATCGTCAGCTCGCACTTCGCCAACTACCGCGAGTCGTGGGAAGCCAACAAGCTGATCGACAAGGGTCTGATCCACCCGACCGTTTCGCGCGTCTACAAGCTCGAGGACACCGGCCAGGCCGCCCTCGACGTGCACCACAACCTTCACCAGGGCAAGGTCGGCGTGCTGTGCCTGGCACCCGAAGAAGGCCTCGGAGTGCGGGACGAAGAGAAGCGCGCCAAGCACATCGACGCAATTAACCGCTTCCGCGGCGTCTGAGAACCAACCCTCAAGCAACCCCTCGACTTGGTCGGGGGGTTGTTTGTGTGTGATTGAGGCCTCCTGATCGGACTGTTTCGGTGCCACGAACGGGAGGTATGGTGTACGGCACAACCAATTCAGCTACATATCTCGAGGGAATCGCATGTCCGAACAGTCCGGATTGTCCATCTTTGACGCCGCGCAGAAGGCTGCCGACGCATCGTTCCCGCTGGCACGCCGCGGTGGATATGACAGCGATGCAGTCGATGCGTGGGTTCGTTCACAGACCACCGACTTCAAGAGTGCCGCCGACACCGTCAAGAAGCTTGGCGCCGAGAACGAGAACCTTCGCGAACTGATCGAAAAGCTCAAGGACCGCGTCGAGGCTGTCGAGAAGCCGACCTACACCGGTCTGGGCAACCACGCCGCCCAGTTGCTGGGCCTCGCTGAGCAGGAGGCCGAGGACGTACGCAACCGCGCCACCCGCGAAGCCGATGAGCTCGTCAAGAAGGCTGAAGAAGAGGCGAGCATGGTTCGCGCCGCCGCCAACCACGAAGCCGAAGAGATGCGCACCAAGGCCGTGACCGAGCTCGAGGAGAAGCGCAAGCAGCTCCTTGAAGACGCCGAGGCAATGCACGCTGATGCTCTCGCGCACACCGAGGATCTCCGCGCCCACGCTGAACGCGAGGCAGCTCAGGTCAAGCTCGCCGCCGAGCAGGACGCGCAGAACCTCCGTCTTGGCGCGACTCGCGAGGTCGAGCAGGCTCGCGCGGCCGCTGACCGCGAGGTCACCGAGGCACGCCGAGTGCTCGCTGTGGAGAAGGAGCGTCTCGCCCGCGAGGCCTCCGAGCACCACGAGTCGGCCAGCTCGCAGACCGCCAAGCTCGTCGCAGATGCCGAGTCACGCGCCGGCGCCGCCGACGAGCGCGCTCGCGAGATCATGGCGAAGGCCTCCAAGGCTCGCGACATCGCCTCCGAGGAAGCAGCACGAGTGCTCGAAGGCGCCAAGTCCGAAGCGTCGGCCATCATGTCGAGCGCCAGCTCGGAGGCCCAGCAGATCCGGGTCACCGCGACAACCGAGATCGAGCGTCAGACACGCACGCTGCGCGCTGAGGTCGAAGAGCTCCAGCGCAAGCGCGACGGCATCATGTCGCAGATGGGCCAGCTCCGCGACATCGTCTCCACGTTCGCTCCGAGCGTCCCCAAGGAGTCGGCCCCCAAGGCAGAGCCCAAGGCCAAGGCAGCAGAGCCGAAGGAAGAGCCCAAGGCCGCTGCAGCCAAGGCTGAGCCCAAGGACGACGACGCCCCCAAGACTGAAGTCATGGCCGCCGTCAAGGACGACGACAACAACTAGTCAGTCTCGAACGCGGCCACCGTACGGTCTTTGTAGGCCGAGGAGTCCGCGCGTTCCATCGGTCCGTCCCAGGTGTTCGGCAACGGCACCGGGACGTCCGGTGCGAGCTTCCTGACGATCTCGTCGAGAACCCGCTCAGAGTCGCCCACCCACAGGTGCTTGGCGCCATCGACACCGATGACGTCGGCCTGAGGGATCGCGGCGAATCGTTCGCGAGCCTCCGGCGGCTGAAGGTAGTCGTCGTGTTCGGGGATCAATGCCGTGACCGGCTTGCCGGAGTCGGCCCATGCTTTGAGGTGCTGGGGTCCCGCAGATCGAATCGGCGGAGACAGCAGGACGATGCCCTCGACCGATGGCTCGAGCCCGTACATCAGGGCCAGGTCAGTGCCGAAGGACCAGCCGACGATCCAGATGTGTGGCAAGTCGGCGAACTCCGCATGCTCGACCGCTGCGGCAACGTCGAACTGCTCCCCCACTCCGTTGTCGAACTCGCCCTCGCTGGCGCCCTGGAGGCTTGACGTTCCCCGGGTGTTGAACCGCAGGACGGCGATGCCCGCCAGCGCAGGCAGGCGGTACGACGCCTTCCGGAAGAGATGGCTGTCCATCATGCCGCCGTGCGTCGGCAACGGGTGAAGACAGATCATCGTCGCTACGGGTGGGCGGTCGATCGGGGTCGCCAACTCTCCCACCAAGGTCAGTCCGTCGGCAGTTTCCAACGTGATGGCTTCACGTTTGGCCGGGAGCACAGAATTGCCACGAATACGTTCAGTCACGTCAGTGCTTCCTCGTCCAGCACGCAGAGTGCCAATGTCGTCGTTCGTCGATGGCTGCCTCACTGAGCAGCGCCTTCTCGACCGGCCAGGCCACAACGTGGGGCGTTGCGATGGCGATCAGCTGGCCACATCCGGGGCAGCGATAGGTCTTGGATGAGCCACGCAGTGCACGGAAATGCCAGTCGCCGTCAGCCTTGGTCTCGACCCGGTCGGGCATCGGCCGTGCGACGGGCCGCTGGCGCGGGGCGACACGGCGGCGAGGCATGTCGCAAGTCTACGGTCGCCGGGCTTGGCGCCAATCAGAAGCAGTAGCGGCGGATCCAGCCCTCACGGGCACTCGAGGCGGCAATGGCCTGCTCGAAGGTGAGTATCTGGACCTCAGACTGCTCCAGAGCCTGGAACAGGATGGTGTCGGTGAGTGCCGGTTCTTCGCGGCACGTGAGGCCACGGGACACCTGCTCCGTGATCGCTGCCGCCAGCGCGGCATTCGACGCAGGCTGCGCGACAACATTGTGTGTCGAGGGCACCGCGTTGTAGTGGCTCGCGAACGCCTGAACAGCGATGTAGGCGACGAAAAGGATCGCAACAGCGGTGAGCGCGCTGACCCGGACGAGCCGGGACACAGCAACGAGGTGGGCTGAGCCCACCGTCATCACTCCTGTTGCGTTGACCTTCACGTCAGAGCCAACGAGGCCGGCGACCCGGAAGTTACCGGTTTTTCAGGAAATAAACGCCACGCCCAATCGGCGTAACTTTTGGGCGTTTAGTACGTGTGGAAGCCTGCGCCGGTCTTGCGACCGAGCTTTCCTTCTGCAACGACGCTCTCAAGGAGCGCTGCCGGCTTCCATCCCTCGTGCCCGAAAGTCTCGACGAGCGAGTTCTCGATCGCGAGCGACACGTCGTTACCGACCACGTCGAGAAGCTGGAACGGACCGAGCGGAAGCTGGGTCGCCTTCATGGCTTCGTCGATCGACTCCAGCGAGTCACCATCGGCTTCGTGGAGCTTGATGGCGTCGTTGAGGTACGGGAACAGCAACGCGTTGACGATGAATCCAGCGCGGTCGGTGCAGGACACCGGGTGCTTGCCTGTAGCCAGACACAGCGCACGCACGGTCTCTGCAACGTCGGCTGAGGTGTCAGCACCGGACACAACCTCGACCAGCTTCATCACAGGTGCGGGGTTGAAGAAGTGCATGCCGATCACGTCGGCGGGGCGCTTCGTCGCCGCGGCGCAGTCGTTGATCGACAGCGACGACGTCGTCGTGGCGAGGATCGCGCCGGGCTTGCAGATGCGGTCGAGGTCGCGGAACAGCTCGAGCTTGATGTCGAGGTCCTCAGCGATGGCTTCGACGACGATGTCAGCGTTGGCGAGCGCCTCACGCTCAGTCGAGCCGGTGAGGCGGTCGAGCACGTTGGACTTGCCGTCCTCATCGAGCTTGCCGCGCGAGATGGCCTTGTCGAGGCTCTTGGTGATCGCGGTGAGTACGCCAGCGACCTTGTCCTCGCCACGGCCGACGTACACAACGTCGTAGCCGGACTTGGCGAACACCTCCACGATGCCCGAGGCCATCGTGCCGGTGCCGACAACGCCGACCACCTTGATGTCGTGGTGCAGATCGGGGGCTGCCACCGATCCGGCGACCGAGGTCTGCGCGAAGGTCGAGTCGTTCCCGGCCATCGTCGTCAGGATGCTGGTTGGCTGGTGGACTTCGTCACCGGTCTCGGCGAAGAGCGCCTCGAGTCCAGTCGTGACCGTCTTCGCACCAATCGCGTCGATCAGGGCCAGCGGGCCGATCGGGTAACCACAGCCGAAGCGCATCGACGCATCGATGTCGTCGCTGGTGGCGTAACCACTCTCGTACATCGTGGCGGCGTGGTTGAGGTACGGCAGCAGCAGCGTGCGAGCGATCTCGGCACCTCGGTCGCTTCCGGCCAGTTGGTCGACGATCTCCTGCATGGCTACTCCTGAGTAATAAGAGGGTCGTGACAGACTAACGTGACTCACAGGGGAGATGGATGAAACTGCGTATGACACTTGCCACAAGCGTGGCTGTGACCGCTTTGCTGGCTCTCTCCGGGTGCAATGATCCCGACGACAAAGCCGAACCAGGGGTCACCCCCAGCACCTCCGAATCCGCATCGCCATCGACCTCGGCAACGCCCGACACAGCCAGTCTGGTCGGCACCTGGTCAGACGAGGAAGCGGAGTGGACAGTGCACTTCAACGAAGACGGCACGTTTGTCGAGGACTTCCAGGGCATCAAGGATTTCCGCGTCGGCACCTACTCCGTTGAAGGCGAGACCGTGTCGCTCAAAGGTGACGACGGCAACACCACCACCGGCTCGATCGTCGGCGTGACGCTGGCGTTCAAGCTCGGCACACTGATCAGGAACTGACATGCGTCTCGTTATCGCCCGGTGCCAGGTCGACTATGCCGGCCGCCTCGCCGCCCACCTCCCGCTCGCGACGCGCCTGATCATGGTCAAGAACGACGGCTCTGTGCTGATCCACTCTGATGGTGGGTCCTACAAGCCGCTCAACTGGATGAGCCCGCCGTGCACGCTGCGCGAAGGCACCGGCGAGGACGGTGGCATCGAGTGGACCGTCATGGCCGGCAAGACCGATGACACCCTGCGCATCACGATCGAAGAGATCCTTCATGACTCGGCCCACGAGCTCGGCATCGATCCCGGCCTGCAGAAGGACGGCGTCGAGAAGCACCTCCAAGAGCTCCTCGCCGAGCACACCGTCGCGCTCGGCGAAGGCATGAGCCTCGTACGACGCGAGTTCATGACCGCAATCGGACCAGTTGACCTGCTCTGCAAGGACGGCGGCGGTGCATCCGTCGCGGTCGAGATCAAGCGCCGCGGTGACATCGACGGTGTCGAGCAACTCACCCGCTACCTCGAGCTGATGAACCGCGATCCGGCCCTCAGTCCAGTCCGTGGCATCTTCGCTGCTCAGGAGATCAAGCCGCAGGCCCGGACGTTGGCACAGGACCGCGGCATCGAGTGCGTCGTCGTCGACTACGACGCGCTACGCGGCATCGACGACCCGTCGCTTCGCCTGTTCTAGCTCACTGCAGCGGGACGTCGAAGACTGTTGTGCCGAGCTTCTCCCAGCGGTCGATCTCGCAACCATTCGTACGGCTGAACGTCGTGTCGACGTCGATGCCCTTGTAGGTGCCGACAACAGTCGCGACCTGAGGGCCGCCGTAGATCATGGTGCAGGCCTGATCGGCCGGCACTGGGTCAAAGCTCTTGATCCCATCGACGTTGATGGCATCACAGGCCTGCTTGGCCTGCGGGTGATCGCCGCCAGGCGGGAAGCACCTCAGCTTCATCACTACTGGCTCGGCGCCTTCGTCGGCAGTGACGGTGATCGTAAGCGCTGTCGCCGTATGTTCCTTGTCATCACACGCGCCGAGGGCCAAAAGCAGCGTCGCAGCGAGCAGTGCGTTACGCACCGGCGATAGCCGGGGCAGTCGGGTCAGCGCCTTCGCTCTTGTCCTCGCGGGCAACCCAGTCCTCGATGCGCTCGTAGTCATCCTTGGAGCGCGTCACGACTGCAAGCAAGTCGCTCATCTTGGAGACTTCCTCAACCTGCTCCTTGATGAACCACTGCATGAACTGGTCGGAGGCGTAGTCGTTGTTCTCGCGGGCGATGCGGGTCAGATCATTGATCTGCTCGGTAACGCGCTTCTCCTGCTCGAGCGCGGCCTTCACCGGCTCGATCACGTTCTTGAAGTCCGAGCGCGGGGCATCGAGAGCGGGGATCGTCACCGGCTCGTCGGCGTCCAGGAGGTAGCGCACCATCATCATCGCGTGGTCGCGTTCTTCGATGGCCTGCTGGTAGAACAGGCCGGCCATCTGGGGCATCGTCAGGGCATCGAAGTACGTCGCGATCGCGATGTACTGCTGGTGGGCACCGAACTCGTTGCCGAGCTGCTCGTTGAGCCGTTTGACGAACGCTGCTGCTGCCATGCGTGAATTCTCCCTATCTGAGTAAGGCGAGCCTCACCTCACGTAGTACGATATCAAGGTGCCACCGAAGCCGAAGAAGAAGTGCTGCAGCGACAAGCCTGCGTGCAAGCGCTGTCCGCTGATGATGATGAAGAAGGGCACACTTCCCGAGGGCTACACCGTCAAGAAGCGGAAGCTCGTCAAGGCCAAGAAGAAGCACCCCGTCAAGGTCGCCGCTTAACGGCAGTGTGAGCCTAGGGCACCGCGCCCTTGGGTTCTACGAAGGTGTGGCTAGCCTTCAAGCATGACCAACGTCGCCGAACAGGCCACCGCACTTCTCGCCCTTCACTCCGACCCCAAACTGCTCACGGTCGTCAACGTCTGGGACGCGATCAGCGCCAAGATCGTTGCCGAGGTCGAGGGCACACAGGCACTCGCCACGGCCAGCCATTCGATCGCCGTCGCACATGGGTACGAAGATGGCGAGAACATCCCCGTCGACCTCATGATCGCCGCCGTTGGGCGCATCGTGGCTGCCACGGACCTCCCGGTCACAGCTGATCTGGAGGCGGGCTACGGCAATGCCGGCGAGACCACGCGCATGGCGATTGGTGTCGGCGCGGTTGGCGCCAACATCGAGGACCAGATGAAGCCTCTCGCCGAGGCCGTAGCTGTCGTCGAAGCTGTGATGGCTGCAGGCGAGTCCGAGGGCGTCGACTTCGTACTCAACGCCCGTACGGATGCGTTCCTGCGCGCTGGCGACCGCCCACATGCTGACGTACTGGCCGATGCCATCGAGCGTGGCTCGGCCTATCTCGCAGCTGGCGCTCCGGTCGTGTTCGTCCCCGGCGCAGTGTCGGAGGACGACATCAAGGCCATCGTCGACATCTGGGGCCCGCAGAAGCTGACGCTGATCGGTGCGCCCGGATCGGTGCCACTCGCCCGTATGCAGGAGCTGGGCGTTGCCCGAGTGTCCTATGGCCCGTTCAGTCAGTCAGTCGCACTGATGGCCCTGCAGGACCTCGCCAAGGACGTCAACGCCGGCGGTGGACTCCCGAAGCACTACCGCCACCTCAACTAGAAGCTGAGGTGGTTGGCCTTGCGGATCTCGTCGACGATGCGATCCATGATCGTCGTCATACCGAAGTCCTTCGGCGTGAACACGGCGGCCACTCCAGCGGCCTCCATCTTGCGAGCATCTGACTCGGGGATGATTCCACCGACGATCAACGGTACGTCACCGATGCCGCCTTCGGCCATGGCCTTCTGCACCTCGGGCACGAGCTCCATGTGCGAGCCCGACAGGATCGACAGGCCGACACAGTGGACGTCCTCTGCGACGGCCGCAGCGACAATCTGAGCGGGTGTGAGGCGAATGCCCTGGTAGATGACCTCGAAGCCGGCATCGCGCGCGCGTACGGCGATCTGCTCGGCACCGTTGGAGTGCCCATCGAGACCTGGCTTGCCGACGAGGAAGCGCAGGCGCGTGCCAAGCTCCTCCCCCGTCTTCTTGACCTTCTCACGTACGGCGGTGAGCTCCTTGCCGGAATCAGCAACGCCGACGACACCGCTGACACCTGTGGGTGCGCGGTACTCGCCGAACACCTCACGCAGCGCGCCAGCCCACTCGCCGACGGTCGCTCCAGCGCGTACGGCCGCGAGCGTTGCTTCCATCAGATTGGTGTCGGTCTTGGCCTCAGCACGGAGGCGATCGAGGGCTTCATCGACAGCACCCTGGTCGCGCTGCGCGCGCCACGCGATGACATCGGCGACGGCGTTGGCCTCGGCCTCGGGATCTGACGTCATGATCGCGGCGTCGAGGTCCTCGGTCAGCGGCGACGGCTCGGTCTCGGTGTAGGTGTTGACGCCCACAACCTTCATCTCGCCCGACTCGATGCGAGCACGACGCTCGGCATGCGAACCGACCAGCGCCTGCTTCATGTAGCCGGACTCGACAGCAGCAACAGCGCCGCCCATCGCCTGTACGCGATCGATCTCAGCCTTTGCGCCTTCGATGAGCTCGGCAACCTTGGCCTCGATCACGACCGAGCCTTCGAAGATGTCGTCGTACTCAAGAAGGTCGGACTCGAAGGCGAGCACCTGCTGAAGGCGCAGAGACCACTGCTGGTCCCACGGACGCGGCAGACCGAGGGCCTCGTTCCACGCGGGGAGCTGTACGGCGCGGGCGCGAGCATCCTTGCTCAGCGTGACGCCGAGCATCTCAAGCACGATGCGCTGGACGTTGTTCTCGGGCTGAGCCTCGGTGAGGCCGAGTGAGTTGACTTGGACGCCGTAGCGAAGGCGGCGCATCTTGGGATCGGTCACGCCGTAGCGCTCGCGGGTGATCTCCTCCCACAGTCGACCGAACGCGCGCATCTTGCACATCTCTTCGATGAACCGCACGCCAGCGTTGACGAAGAACGAGATGCGTCCGACGACCGCTTCGAACTCTTCAGGCGGAACCTGACCGGAGTCGCGTACGGCGTCGAGGACGGCGATCGCTGTGGTCAGCGCGTAGGCCAGTTCCTGCGTGGGCGTCGCGCCGGCTTCTTGCAAGTGGTAGCTGCAGATGTTGAGCGGATTCCATTTCGGGATCGTGCTCACCGTGTAGGCGATCATGTCGGTCGTCAGGCGCAGCGACGGCGCGGGACCGAAGACATACGTACCGCGCGACAGGTATTCCTTGATGATGTCGTTCTGCGTCGTGCCTGAGAGCTGCACAGGGTCGACGCCCTGCTCCTCAGCCGCGACTTCGTACATCGCCAGGAGCCACATCGCGGTGGCGTTGATCGTCATCGACGTGTTCATCGTGTCGAGCGGGATGTCCTTGAACAGCTGGCGCATCGCACCGAGGTGCGGGATCGGCACGCCGACCTTGCCGACCTCGCCACGACTGAGCTCGTGATCCGGGTCGTAGCCGGTCTGCGTGGGCAGGTCGAAGGCGACCGAGAGTCCGGTCTGACCCTTCGCAAGGTTGCGTCGGTAGAGCGCATTGGACTCGGTCGCCGAGCTGTGTCCGGCGTAGGTGCGCATCACCCAGGGCTTGTCAGGCATAACGTTCAGGTTACCGCGCAGTATCAACGCTGGTCACGGCTTCGTCGGGGCGTTCTGCCTCACACTCCCCGCAGGCCTAGACTCGGATGCATGGTCAATCTGACACGGATCTACACGCGTACGGGTGACGATGGCACGACCAACCTCGGCGACATGAGCAAAACGTCCAAGCTCGACCTGAGGCTCGCCGCGTACGCCGATGTCGACGAGGCCAACAGCCAGATCGGTCTGGCGATTGCCCTCGGCGGGCTCGAGGATGACGTCATCAAGGTCCTGACCCACGTACAGAACGACATGTTTGATGTCGGCGCTGACTTGTCGTGCCCTGTCGTGGAGAACCCCGAATATCCGCCGTTGCGAGTCGAGCCCGACTACATCGACCGCCTCGAAGGCTGGTGCGACCACTACAACGAGAAGCTGCCCAAGCTGCGTTCGTTCATCCTGCGCGGCGGTACTCCCTCAGCGGCAGCCGTTCACGTCGCGTGCACCGTCGTACGACGAGCAGAGCGCTCGGCTTGGGCTGCGCTTGAAGAGCATGGCGACACCATGAACGTGCTGACCGCGAAGTACCTCAACCGCCTCAGCGATCTGCTGTTCATCCTGGGTCGCTACGCGAACCGAGAAGACGGAGACGTCCTCTGGGTTCCGGGTGGCGAACGGGGCTAATCAGTCCCAGTCGATGGCGCGGTTTGTCGCGCCACCCGGAGCGGGCTTCGGTGCATCCCAGTCGATGACCTGGACGACCTTGGGCGCGTGCGGACGCTTGGCGGCGGAGGCAGCCGGAGCGACACCCACCACAAGCAGAACCGACGCACATACAGCGGCAAGAGAGCGCTTGAACAACGAGAACACCAACTTCGTCAGGGGCCGTCGGGCTTCGGGCAATGCCCGAGTCTTGATTCTCGTACGGCGAGGCAACAGCGTCAACCGTCAGACCACGTTGTTGACGCGCTGACCGGGTGGAGCTGACTCCAGCCAGGACAGGAGGCCGGTCAGGGCGTTGGCACTCATCGCGAACTGTCGTACGCCGGCGGTGTTCTCCGCTCCGACGATCAGATGACCGTCGTGCAACGCGTGCACTTCATCGCCGTCAGGTTCGCGACGTCCCTCGATCTGTACGTCACCGCGCTCAAACCGATAGCGCGGACGCAGCGAAAGAGAGAAGGTTCGAAACCACTCGAGGTGGTTCTCGCGGTAGACGGCAAGACCCAGGGTCCAACCCTTGGAAATGCCGGCGACATTGCGGTTGATGCTCATGTCGAACGTGCCACCCGAGCGGGCAAGCACGCGCCGCCGAACCATCAACCCAACCAGCGGCACCAGGAACAGCAGGACGACGAGCACGAGGGAGTCGACGAGCCACAACCAAAATGGCATCGCGAGCTCCCTCCTGACGTCAGGACGTCTTGTCGACCAGGCTCAATTTCGCCTCGGCTCGCAGGATAGCGGTCGCGTCTTCGTCGGCTTCCGCCGCTTCGAGCTCTGCGCGCGCAGCCGCAACGTCGATTTCGTCAGCGAGGAACGCGTCTTCGCTCAGAATCGACACACGGTTGTTGGCGACGGAGATGAATCCCTCGGCCACGGCAGCCTTGATCGGGTCCTCACCTTCGAGTGGTGTGATCACGACAACGCCGGGTACGAGCAACGACAGCAGCGGAGCGTGGTCAGCCAGCACGCCGAGGTCACCCTCGACGGTGCGGGCCAACACCTCACTGGCCTGGCCGGACCACACAACGCGGTCGGCCGAGACCAGCTCGATCTGCAAAGGATCTGCCATCAGAGGCTCTTCTGGATTTCTTCCCACTTCTTGTCGACGTCTTCGAGACCGCCGCACATGAAGAAGGCCTGCTCAGCAACGTGGTCGTAGTCGCCGTCGCAGATCTTGGTGAAGCCGTCGATCGTCTCGTCGATGGAGACGGTCGAGCCTTCGATACCGGTGAACTGCTTGGCCACGTACGTGTTCTGCGACAGGAAGCGCTGGATACGACGGGCGCGACCCACGAGGGTCTTGTCCTCTTCGCTGAGCTCGTCAACACCGAGGATCGCGATGATGTCCTGAAGCTCCTTGTTGCGCTGCAGGATGCTCTTGACGCGGTTGGCGGTGTTGTAGTGATCAGCGCTGATGTAACGCGGGTCGAGGATTCGTGACGTCGACGTCAGCGGGTTCACGGCCGGGTAGATGCCCATCGAGGCAATCTCTCGGTCGAGTTCCGTGGTGGCGTCGAGGTGCGCGAACGTCGTGGCAGGAGCCGGGTCGGTGTAGTCATCGGCCGGAACGTAGATCGCCTGGAGCGACGTGATCGAGTGACCACGCGTCGAGGTGATGCGCTCCTGGAGCACGCCCATCTCGTCAGCCAGCGTCGGCTGGTAACCCACGGCCGACGGCATACGGCCGAGCAGCGTGGACACCTCCGAACCTGCCTGGGTGAAACGGAAGATGTTGTCAATGAACAGCAGCACGTCCTGGTTCTGAACATCGCGGAAGTACTCCGCCATGGTCAGCGCCGACAGTGCGACACGAAGACGCGCTCCCGGCGGCTCATCCATCTGACCGAAGACGAGTGCGGTCTGTCCGAGGACGCCGGCCTCTTCCATTTCGGCGATGAGGTCGTTGCCCTCACGCGTACGCTCACCGACGCCGGCGAACACTGACACACCACCGTGGTCGCGAGCGACTCGGGCGATCATTTCCTGGATCAGAACGGTCTTGCCGACACCGGCACCACCGAAGAGGCCGATCTTTCCGCCGAGCACGTACGGCGTCAGGAGGTCGATGACCTTGATGCCGGTCTGGAACATCTCAGTCTTGGACTCAAGCTGGTCGAACGCAGGAGCCTTGCCGTGGATGCCGCGGCGCTCCTTGACCTCCCACTTCTCGCCCTCTTTGAGGTTCATGACGTCACCCGTGGTGTTGAACACCTTGCCGAGCGTCTGGTCGCCAACGGGGACCGAGATGGGCCCACCAGTGTTGGTGACCGTGGCGCCGCGGACGATGCCGTCGGTCGGGCGGAGGCTGATGGCTCGCACCATGCCGTCACCGATGTGGAGCGCGACCTCGAGGGTCAGCGTCTCCTTGACGCCGGCGACCTCAGTGTCCACCTTGAGCATGTTGTACATCTCGGGGATGGCATCGCTGGGGAACTCGATGTCGAGCACCGGGCCGATGACGCGAGCAACACGGCCGGTGGCCAGGTTGGATGCCGCGTCGTCGGTCTTCTTGGCGGGAGCCTTCTTGGCTGCGGTCTTCTTGGCGGTTGGCATATCTCTCACTCACTCCCAGCGGTGGCGTCGGCAAGCGCGTTGGCGCCACCTACGATCTCGCTGATCTCCTGGGTAATCCCGGCCTGTCGGGCCTGGTTGGCGATTCGGGTGTACTTCTGGATCAGATCGTCTGCGTTGTCAGTTGCGGACTTCATCGCCTTCTGGCGGGCAGCCAGTTCGGACGCTGCAGCCTGCAGCAAGCAGTAGTAGATGCGACTCTGAACGTATTTGGGCAGCAGGGCATCGAGCACCTCGCTGGCGGACGGCTCGAATTCGTACAGCGGCAGGACTTCACCCTCGGGCGGAGCCTCAGTGCCCTCGACAACCTCGAGCGGGAGCAGGCGAATGACGTCCGGCTCCTGCACCAGCATCGACTTGAACCGGGTGAACACGATGTGAAGCTCGTCGACAACGCGGTCAGCATCGACCTTGTCCTCGTCGTCCTCGTCTACGTGGAACGTACGGACCAGGGTCGCGCCGATCTCACGTGCGTTGTCATATTCGGGCTTGTCGGAGAATCCGGTCCAGGACTGGATGAACTCACGCTGGCGGAAGTTGTAGTAGGCCTCTGCCTTGCGTCCTGCGAGGTAGAGATCGACATCCTTGCCCTCGGAGTGAAGCTTCTCAACGAGACGCTCCGCTTCCTTGAGCACTGACGACGAGTAGGCGCCGGCGAGTCCACGGTCGCTGGAAATGACCAGCACCGCGGCCTTCGTCGGGTTCTCCTTCTCGGTCGTCAACGGGTGGTCGACGTTCGAGAAGGTAGCCACTGCCGACACGGCACGGGTCAGCTCACGGGCATACGGAGCTGCTGCTGCCGCGTGCTGCTGCGCCTTGATGATCCGGGACGCAGCAATGAGCTCCATGGCGCGCGTGATCTTCTTCATCGACGTCGTCGACTTGATCTTCGCGCGCAGTTCGCGCACTGATGCTGCCATGCGTCAGCTCCGCTTCTGCTTGACGATCTGCTCCTGCTCGACATCTTCGTCGGCAAGGGCTTCGTGCTCTTCGTGGCCGGCCTTGATCGAGTGTCCATCGCTGGTCTCGAACTGGTCGAGGAACGACTCGTACGCCTTCTCAAGCGCCTGCTCGTTCTCGTCTTCGAACTTGCCCGACTCCCGGATCGCGGCGAGCACGTCACCGTGCGAGCGCGACAGGTAGTCGAGGAACTCCGACTCGAAGCGGCTGACGTCGCTGACCGGCACGTTGTCGATCTTGCCGGTCGTGGCGGCCCAGATCGAGACGACCTGGTTCTCAACCGGGAACGGTGCGTACTGGCCCTGCTTGAACAGCTCCATGATGCGCTGACCACGAGCAAGCTGCTGCTTGGACGCGGCGTCGAGGTCAGAAGCGAACATGGCGAACGCTTCCATCGCGCGGTACTGCGCGAGCTCAACCTTGAGCGAACCGGTAACCGCCTTCATCGACTTGTTCATCGCGGCACCACCGACTCGCGACACCGAGATACCGACGTCGACGGCGGGGCGCTGGTTGGCGTTGAACAGGTCGGACTGCAGGAAGATCTGGCCGTCCGTGATCGAGATGACGTTGGTCGGGATGTAGGCCGACACGTCGTTGGCCTTGGTCTCGACGATCGGCAGACCCGTCATCGAGCCAGCACCGAGCTCATCGCTGAGCTTGGCGCAACGCTCGAGCAACCGCGAGTGCAGGTAGAACACGTCGCCGGGGTATGCCTCGCGGCCCGGCGGGCGGCGGAGCAGCAGCGAAACGGCGCGGTATGCCTCAGCCTGCTTCGACAGGTCGTCAAAGATGATCAGAACGTGCTTGCCGGCGTACATCCACTCCTGGCCGATGGCCGAGCCGGTGTACGGGGCGAGGTACTTGAAGCCAGCCGAGTCGGAGGCAGGAGCGGCGACGATCGTCGTGTACTCCAGCGCGCCGGCCTCTTCGAGCGAGCCGCGTACGGCTGCGATCGTCGAGCCCTTCTGACCGATACCGACGTAGATGCAGCGAACCTGCTTGTCCGGATCGCCTGACTCCCAGAAGTCCTTCTGGTTGATGATCGTGTCGATCGCGATGGCGGTCTTGCCGGTCTGACGGTCACCGATGATCAGCTGACGCTGACCGCGGCCGATGGGCGTCAGCGAGTCGATCGCCTTGAGGCCGGTCATCAGCGGCTCGTGAACGCTCTTGCGCTGCATGACGTTGGGGGCCTGCAGTTCGAGCGCACGACGCTTGTCGGTCTTGATCTCGCCGAGGCCGTCGATCGGGTTGCCCAGCGGGTCGCACACGCGACCGAGGTAGGCGTCGCCAACGGGAACGGAGAGGACCTCGCCGGTACGGCGTACCTTCTGGCCTTCTTCGATGCCGGAGAACTCACCCAGGATGACGACACCGATTTCGCGGACGTCAAGGTTGAGCGCGAGGCCGAGCGTGCCGTCCTCGAACTCAAGGAGCTCGTTGGCCATGGCCGACGGGAGACCTTCGACGCGTGCGATGCCGTCGCCGGCCTCGGACACGATGCCGATCTCGTCGGTCGCCGCAGCGCTCGGGGTGTAGTCGGCCACGAACTTCTGCAACGCGTCGCGGATCTCGTCCGGACGGATGGTGAGTTCCGCCATGTGGGTGCCTACCTTCTTGTGGAGTCGTGCGGGGTTCTGGAGATTACGTTTTTGAAGATTGATTTGTGTGGTGCTGGTCAGCCTGCGATGAGCCGTCGGGCGTCTTCGAGTCGGCTGGATACGGAGCCATCGATCACGTCACCGCCGACGGAGACACGGATGCCTCCGACAAGGTCGGGATCGATGACGGTGTTGAGGTGGAATTCGCGGTCGTAACGCTTGGCGAGTGCGGCCGCGATGCGGTCGAGCTCTGCGTCAGTCAGCGGGTACGTCGAGCGGACCTCGGCGAGCAGGCGGTTGCGGCGATCGGCGACCTCGTCAGCGAAGGTCGCGAGGACCTTCTCGAACGAAGCGGTACGTGCCGCGGCTGCCTGGCGTACGAGGGCGACCGTCGGTGCGGTGACTTTGCCTTCGAAGATCGAGTTGACGAGCTCGGCCTTGGCCGAAGCAGCAGTCGTACGATCCGTCAGCGCAGCGCGGAGATCACTGTCAGCGACGACGATGTTGCCGACGTCGAACAGCTCGCTCTCCATTGCCTCAAGCTGGCCATCCTTCTCGGCGGCTGCGACGTGAGCCGCAACGCCGGAGATCTCCAGGCCATCCGTCAGGTCGCGGCTTGATGCCCAACGACCATTGGCAGCGACCGTGAGGATCGCCAACGTTCCCGTGCTGACCTTGTCGCCGAGCACCTGCTTGAGCAGACCGACGCGGGCGTCGGGCTCGGTGGCGGGGTCCGTGAGGATCCGTCGAAGTGACGGCGTCGCGTCGAGCAACGCGGTGACGGAGAAGAGCTCGTCACCGATGTCAGAAGTGCCGGAGCCTTCGACGGCTGCCAGGACCTCTTCGAGCGTTGCTGCAGATACGCCGCGCATCAGTTCGAAGACTCCTCGAGCTCGGCGATGAACCGCTCAACCGTGCGCTTCTGGCGTGCTTCGTCGTCGAGTGACTCTCCGACGATGCGGCCAGCGAGCTGGGTCGCGATGGAGCCGACCTCACCCTTGAGCTGAGCCAGAGCCTGCGAGCGCTCGGCTTCGATCTGTGCGTGAGCGTGCGTCGTGATGCGGTCAGCTTCGGACTGTGCCTGCTGACGCATCTCGGCGATGATCTGCGCGCCCTGCTCCTTGGCTTCCTCACGGATGCGAGCGGCTTCCTGCCGTGCGTCAGCAATCTGCGCGCGGTAGGACTCCTTCTCAGCCTCGGCGTCCGACTTTGCCTTTTCGGCATCGGCGAACTGCTGGCGAATGTTCTCCTGGCGGTCCGTCAGTCCCTTGTTGACCGGCGGGATGACGTACTTGGCCAGGATGAACAGCAGGATCGCGAACGCAAGAATCTCAAAGAGGATCGTGCCGTTCGGGACGAGGAAGTTACTCTCGGCCGACGTTGTTTCGGGCATCACTGATGTTCCCGTCTGCTCAGAGGTGCTGCACTCGTCACTTGCCGAGGACGAATACGAACAGCGCCATGAAGGCAAGGTTGATGAAGTATGCGGCTTCTGCCAGACCGACGGTCAGGAAGAAGATCGTCATGAGGCGGCTCTGGGCCTCCGGCTGACGAGCGACGCCCTGGATCGTGGCGCTACCGGCCAGACCGTCACCGATGGCCGCACCGACGGCGCCGCCACCGAGGGCGAGTCCGCCTCCGATGAATGCTCCGGCAGTCTTGATTGCGCTGTCGAGGTTTGCTGCGTCCGTTGCCATGTTTCTCCTTGGCTCTCACGGGCGGTGGTCCCGCTCGTGATGTTCGTGGATGTTGCTATTGCTATTTAGGTATGGGGTGAAGCTCAGGCCGCGACGGCCACTTTTTCTTCGGCCTTCTTGGCCTTCTTTTTCTTCTTCTCTTTTGGCTCGTCGTGGTGCTCGTCGTCTCCGCCGTGGCTCACAGCGAATCCGAAGTAGAGGATCGTCAACAGGGTGAAGATGAACGCCTGGATGCCGCCGATCGCCATGCCGAAGATCTTCCAGAGGACTTCGGGGATCCAGGCACCGTAGTTGGGGATCAGGCCGATCAGGCTGAGGATGATGCCGCCGGCGAAGATGTTGCCGAAGAGTCGCAGTGCGAGGCTGAACGGCTTGACGATCTCTTCGATCAGGTGCAGCGGCGAGAGGAACGGCTTGAGGTAGTGACGAAGACCGACCTCACGGATGCCGAAGGTGTGCACGGCGATGATGACGACGAGCGCGAGGCCGTAAGTCATGTTGGTGTCGGCGGCCGGCGGCGGGAGCTTGTGCCCCGTCGGGATGGCTTCGAACCAGTTGCCGATCAGGATGAAGAGGAACAGCGCTACGCCGAGCGGGACGATGAACGGGTTGAGCCGTCCGATGCTGCTGAGCGTGAGGCCCTGAACCCACTCAACGAGTGACTCCCAGAGCAGCTGAATCTTGCCGGGGACGCCGTCGGTCACCGAGCGGCGAAGCAGGAAACCGAAGATCAGCACGACTACGCCGGCGACGGCCGTCGACAGCATGGTGTCGGAGTTGAACGTCAGTCCGAGCCACTCGAAGGTCGTGTGGTGACCGGCTTCGATCTCGGTCTCGGTTGCGAGTCCAGCAGCTACAAGGCTCATGCCTTCTCCTCGATTGGCTCGTTCAATTCCTTGCGCACCTCTCGGAGAAGCGGGATACCCGTGAAGACCAGGGCGATCAAGTGGAAAATGGCCAGTCCGAACAGTACGGCTGCACCGTGGGGCCAGAAGACGAGGGCGATCACTACGGCGATGCCGGAGATGCCGAGCAGGCGTACGGCCGAACCAGCGGCGTACTGCTTGCGGGTCGGCAACTCGCCGCCTTCGACCTGGCGAAGTAGGAAGTGCTCGGTGAGCAGGTGGTTGATCGCGCCGAGGACGATGCCGATCGCGAGGAACATGCCGCCGCGCCACTCGCCGAGGGGAACACTGATCCAGACGGAGGCAACAACCAGGCAGCCGGCAGTGATGAGCGCGCGCTTCTGGTTGCGGATGGAGCGGACGATGGACGGAGTCGTGGTCATCGTGTCCAGCTCCTCTCTGTCATCTGTCCCTCATGTGCGGAGGAACGATCTGATCTGCAGCCAAGCGCTGACGAAAGCGGTGACCATGCCGAGTCCGATGCCCGAAAGGACGAAGACCGGCGAGGTGTTCCAGTGTTGATCAGCGAGCCATCCGAGAACGAGGCCACCGACGATGTTGCCAACGAAAACCATTCCGAGACCGACGAGTCGCCAGACTCCAAGTGAGGCCGCGTCGGGAGAACCGTCGAGTGCTTCATCGTTCATCGTTGGTCGTCATTTTCGGCGGCCATCCTCGGTGGTTCGGGGTCACGAGCAAGGCTCGCAATCTGTTCGTGAAAGTTATCACGAGCGTCAAAGGCGCTCCAACTTGGGTAACCCCTAAGACCAGACCTTCTCGTCGAGCTTGGGGAGTACGAAAACTGCTGCCGCTGTGAGCACGGCGAGGACTCCGAATCCGACGATCGACTGCCATCCGCTGAACAAGCTGATCACAACGCTGCCGAACGCCACCAGCCCGGCTCCCGCGTACATCAGCAGCACTGCACGTCGGTGGGAGTGGCCGATCTCGAGTAGCCGGTGATGGATGTGCATCTTGTCCGGGCTGAAAGGGGACCTTCCGGCCCGCGTACGTCGGACCACGGCGAGGCCGAGGTCGATGAACGGCACCAGCAGGATCGTGAACGGGAGGATCAGCGGGAGCAGAGCCGGCAGGAAACTCGCCTCCGCGCCACCAACACCCTCGGTCAGGCTCGTCGCCGGGAACTGGCCGGTCAGACTGATCGAGGAGCAGGCGAGCACGAACCCGATCAGCATCGACCCCGAGTCGCCGATGAACATTCGGGCTGGGAAGAAGTTGTGCGGGAGGATGCCGATGCAGGCACCCGCCAGAGCCGCCGTCAGCAGGGCCGCGGCAATCGCGCGGGTCTCCCCGTTCTCGACCGCGAGGATGAACGCGTACGCGAAGAACGCCACAGCACCGATCGCGACGATGCCGGCGGCCAAACCGTCGAGACCGTCGACGAAGTTAACCGCATTTGCCGTGCCGACAATCAGGATGACCGTGAAGATCATGGCCTGGATTTGGTCGAGGCCGAGGTAGTTGCCATAGAGCGGCAGGTAGAAGAACTGCACGCCCTGGGTCACGACGATGATCGCGGCGAGCACCTGCCCGGCGAACTTGCTGAGTGCGTCGAGCTCGTACAGGTCGTCGATGATGCCGACCAAGCAGATGACGGCGCCGCCGAGCAATACTCCGCGCACGGGACCGAACACGGTCGAGTCGGCGAGCGACAGGAACGGCAGATGCATTGAGACGAGATAGGCCGACAGCAATCCGCCGAACATCGCGGGACCGCCGAAGTAGGGCGTCGGGATCGCGTGCACGTCACGGTCACGCACTCGCGCAACGGCGCCGAAGCGTACGGCGAGCTGGCGCGCGATTGATGCCAGGAGATAGGTGACTCCCAGGGAGATGCCGAAGACGACGAGATACTCGCGCATGGGTCAGCTGACCTCGTCCGCTGGCTCGATCGTGTTGTTGTACGCGTGCAGCATCTCGAGGGTGACTCCCCCGGCTCGCAGGATGCGCGGGGTTGACCCGGTGGCGTCAAGGATCGTCGATGGCACGCCAGACGCTGATGGACCGCCATCGAGATAGACCGCGACTTTGGCGCCGAGCATCTCCTCAGCCTCTTCGATCGTCTGAGCGGCTGGCTGGCTGGTGATGTTGGCACTGCTGACAGCGAGCGGCCCGGTCTGTTTGAGAAGCGCGAGGGCGCGTTCGTCGTCAGGCATTCGTACGGCAACGGTGTTGTGAGTCTCGCCGAGATCCCAGGTCAGCGATGACTGCTGCTTGAGGATCACGGTCAGCGGCCCTGGCCACAGCTCGTCGACCGCTGCTCGGAGCCAGGACGGTACCTCGGCGGCAAGCGCATCGAGCGTCGTGGGCGCACCGACCAGCACCGGCGGCGGCATCTGACGGCTACGACCCTTCGCATCCAGCAGGGACTGCACGGCGTGCGGAGAGAAGGCGTCGGCAGCGAGTCCGTAGACCGTGTCGGTCGGCAGGACGACGAGATTGCCGGAGTCGAGAGCGGTCTTGGCGGCCTTGAGTCCCTTGTCGAACTCTTCGGGCACAGCGCAGTCGAACTTCACGGAGTCATCCTAGGTGGAGCTAGAACCAGCTGATGCCGTGGAGGACAAAGGCGATCGCCAAGAACTGCAGCAGTCGTCCGATGAACACCATCGACAGGAACAGCCACTGAGGCTGTCGCGACGCTCCGGCAAGGATCGTCACGATCGCCAGCGGTGGGATACCGGTCAGAGACGACGCGAACGCCGTGATCGCACCCGCGTACGGGCGGTCGAGCAACGTCAGCAGCCAGTCGCTCAGCCGGCGTACCTGGGCGAACAGCTTGTTGCGAGGGGGCTTTCGCTCGACTGACGACCGGATCTTGCGGCTTCCGGTACGGGCGAGCTGGAAGACGAAGGCCTTGCCGATCACCGTGGCAATGACCAGGCACACGATGGCGAGCACGAGGGTCACTCGGCTGTCGACTGTGGCGCCGAGGCTGCCGACGAACAACTCCGCATTGATGAAGATCGGGAGCAGTGCAGACCCGATGCCTACGGCGAACGCGGCTCCAAAGAGTGCAAGGTCGCCGCCCATAAGGGCTTCAGCCTAGACGACCTCAGTTGGCGGGTTTGGTAGCCGTCACGAAGCGTGGCCGGCGCGCCAGATCGAGGTTGTCGCGCACGCTGGTCCAGCGCGGCACGAAGACCTCCGGAGCGGACTCCCCCTGTGCGTCAGCATGCTCGGCACCGACGACTCCCCCAGGCTTGAGGAGGCGCCAGGCGGTCTGCTCGAGCACGCGCATCGCGTCGAGTCCGTCATCGCCTGACCACAGCGCGAGCGACGGGTCGTGATCGCGTACCTCTGGGGCAACGCTTTCCCACGCATCAAGCGGGATGTAGGGCGGGTTGGCAACGACGATGTCGACCGTCCCGTCAAGGTCCGAGAAGGCGTCAGCCATGTCGCCGAGCCGGAGATCGACACCAGTTCCGTCAAGGTTGCGTTGTGCCCATTCGTACGCGGGCTCGTCGAGCTCGACAGCGTGGACCCGTGCGCTCGGCACCTCGTGCACGACCGATAGCGAGATCGCACCTGAGCCTGCGCACAGTTCAACCACCACTGGGTCGGTGAGTGTCTTGGCGTGGTCGATCGCCCAACCAGCGAGCATCTCGGTCTCGGGGCGCGGCACGAAGACGCCGGGTCCGACCTCAAGATCGACGTACCTGAAAGCAGCCGAGCCGGTCAGGTGTTGCAGGGGAATGCGAGAGGCGCGCGCCTCGATCAGCTTGAGGAACGCATCCTTCTGGATGCCATCGGGCCTCGCCCTGGTGACCAGTGACATGCGAGGTATGCCGGTGACATGGCTGAGCAGCGACTCGGCGTCATGCCGCGCCGACTCGACGCCAGCTGCTTCGAGAATCCCCGTCGCCTCGGCGAGCAACCGCTCGGCCTGCGTACGTACTGCGCTCATTCTCCGGCTTCGACCGCATCGAGGCGGGCGGCCAGGTCGGCCTCGACGAGCGAGGTGATGACGTCGTCGAGCGCGCCGTCCATCACCTGGTCGAGGTTGTAGGCCTTGAACCCCGTGCGGTGATCCGAGAGCCGGTTTTCGGGGAAGTTGTAGGTGCGGATGCGCTCGGAACGGTCGACAGTACGGATCTGCGACTTGCGAGCGTCTGATGCCTCGGCATCGGCAGCAGCCTGAGCAGCTTCGAGCAGTCGGGCGCGCAGGATGCGCATGGCCTGCTCACGGTTCTGCAGCTGACTCTTCTCGTTCTGACAGCTCGCGACGATGCCGGTCGGAACGTGGGTGATGCGCACGGCCGAGTCGGTCGTGTTGACGCTCTGGCCGCCTGGGCCCGACGAGCGGTAGACGTCGATGCGCAGGTCGTTGTCGTTGATCTCGACGTCAATGTCCTCGGCCTCGGGCATGACGAGCACGCCGGCAGCGGACGTATGGATGCGGCCTTGCGACTCTGTCACCGGCACGCGCTGCACACGGTGCACCCCACCCTCGAACTTGAGCTGCGCATACGGCGCCATGCCTGGTTCGGGAGTACCCGATGCCTTCACCGCCATCGTCACGGACTTGTAGCCGCCCAACGCTGACTCAGTCGAGTCGAGAATCTCGGTCTTCCAGCCACGCTGCTCGGCGAAGCGCGAGTACATACGCTGCAGGTCGCCTGCGAACAGAGCTGACTCTTCTCCGCCCTCGCCGCCCTTG
Source organism: Aeromicrobium panaciterrae (assembly GCF_031457275.1). Lineage (NCBI taxonomy): Bacteria > Bacillati > Actinomycetota > Actinomycetes > Propionibacteriales > Nocardioidaceae > Aeromicrobium > Aeromicrobium panaciterrae. The sequence goes on along the minus strand of NZ_JAVDWH010000001.1, from coordinate 1,235,841 downwards.
ATCTCCATGAGGACGTCCTTGGAGTCGGCGGGGTCGCGCGGTACGAGCAGTCTCTGAAGGCGCTCGCCGAGCTCAGCGATACGTGGCTCGAGAGCTTCGATCTCCGCAGCAAAACTGGGATCCTCGGCGGCGAATTCACGCGCAGCTTCAAGATCTCCTGTTGCCTGCTGGTAGTCGCGGTAGGTCTTCACGATCGCGCTGACCTCGGCGTACCGCTGACCAAGCTTCTTGGCCAGACCCGGATCGGAGTGCACGGCGGGATCGGACATCTTGCGCTCGAGCTCAGCATGCTCAGTAACGAGCGTCTCAACGGCTTCAAACATCACGCACTCCTCTCGCAGTCAGGAAGATGTAACAACAGCGCCGACCCGAGCCTTTGCAGGCTGGGGTCGGCGCTGGAACGTTGCTACTTCTTGGCGTAGCGCTTCTCGAAGCGGGCCACGCGTCCACCGGTGTCGAGGATCTTCTGCTTGCCCGTGTAGAACGGGTGGCAGGCCGAGCAGACATCGGCGCGCAGAACGCCCTCAGGCGCAGTGCTCTTGGTCGTGAACGAGTTGCCGCAGGTGCAGGTGACCTGGGTCTCGACGTAATCGGGGTGAATGCCTTGCTTCATGGTGTCCTCTCGCGGCGGCTGGGTCGTTTCGCTGAATGCGATCCGTGAACCAGCACCAAGGGTCAATTGTGCCAGTTGGCATACGTACAACGCCAATCCGGGCTCAGCCATTCCCTGCGTTACTCAGGCAGGAGCGCTTCGATGTCGCTCTTGATGTCTTCGGGAGCAGTCGTCGAGCTGTAGCGCTTGACCACATTGCCCTCGGTGTCGACCAGGAACTTGGTGAAGTTCCACTTGATCGCGCTCGGGCCAACGCCGCCCTTTTCCTTCTTCAGCCACTTGTAAAGCGGGTGGGCGTCCTTGCCGTTGACCTGGATCTCCGAGAACAGCGGGAACGTCACGCCATAGTTCTTCTCGCAAAACGCGCCGGTCTCGGCGTCGTCTCCGGGGTTCTGGCCGGCGAACTGATCACAGGGGAAGCCGAGGACGACGAGACCACGATCTACGTACTCCTGGTAGACCCTCTCGAGCCCCTTGAACTGAGGAGTGAGGCCGCAGTGGGTAGCAACATTGACGACCAGCAAGACCTTGCCTTTGTAGTCAGACAGCAGTTGCTCAGTTCCGTCGATGGCGTTGGCGGAGAAGTCGTGCGCAGTAGTCATGCGTCCAGACTAGTAGGCCGTTCAACTACCGCTCACCCAGACAGCACAAAGCCCGGCACCCATCAGGATGCCGGGCCTCGCGATTGACTCAGTTGCCGTTGGTGCTGTCCGGCATCGTCTTGTTGATCTCCATCAGGAACTCGACGTTGCTCTGCGTCTTCTTGAGCTTGCCGAGAATGAGCTCGAGGCCCTGCTGGCCTTCGAGGCCCGAGAGCACTCGACGCAGCTTCCATACGACAGCGAGCTCGTCCTTGCCCATGAGCAGCTCTTCGCGACGCGTGCTCGACGCGTCAACGTCGACGGCCGGGAAGATGCGCTTGTCGGCGAAGTCGCGGCGCAGACGGAGCTCCCAGTTGCCGGTGCCCTTGAACTCTTCGAAGATGACCTCGTCCATACGCGAACCGGTCTCGACCAACGCGGTGGCGAGGATCGTCAGCGAACCGCCGTCTTCGATGTTGCGAGCAGCGCCGAAGAACTTCTTGGGCGGGTAGAGCGCCGACGAGTCGACACCACCCGACATGATGCGTCCGCTTGTCGGAGCAGCGAGGTTGTAGGCGCGGCCGAGACGCGTGATGCCGTCGAGCAGCAGTACGACATCGTGACCCAGCTCGACGAGACGCTTGGCGCGCTCGATGGCGAGCTCGGCGACCATCGTGTGATCTGTTGCCGGACGGTCGAAGGTCGACGCGATGACTTCACCCTTGACGGTCCGCTGGAAGTCAGTGACTTCTTCGGGACGCTCGTCGACGAGGACGATCATCAGGTGGACCTCGGGGTTGTTCTCGGTGATCGCGTTGGCAACCTGCTGCATGATCATCGTCTTGCCAGCCTTGGGCGGCGAGACGATCAGGCCGCGCTGGCCTTTGCCGATCGGGGCAACGAGGTCAACGACGCGTCCGGTGATGCCGCCGGCTTCACCCTCGAGGCGCAGGCGCTCCGACGGGTAGAGCGGGGTGAGCTTGGAGAACTCCACGCGCTTGTTGCTGTCGTCGAGCGTCATCCCGTTGACCGAGTCAATCTTGACCATCGGGTTGAACTTTTCCTTGCGCTCGCCCTCACGGGGCTGGCGTACCTGGCCGATGACAGCGTCACCGCGACGGAGTCCCCACTTGCGGACCATCGTCAGTGAGACATAGACGTCGTTCTCGCTCGGCAGGTAGCCCGTCGTACGAACGAACGCGTAGTTGTCGAGGATGTCGAGGATGCCCGCAGCGGGCACGAGGATGTCGTCCTCGGTGAAGGTCGGCTCGGCTTCCATGCCGCCACGTCCGCCGTTGCGGTTGCGTCCGCGGCGGTTGCGACGACGACCTGCGCCGAACTCGTCGTCCTCGTCCTCGGGGCCCTGGTTGCGGTTCTGGTTCTGGTTCTGGTTCTGGTTGCCGCCACCCTGGTTGTTCTGGTTGCGATTGTTCTGCTGGTTGCCGCCACCCTGATTGTTCTGGTTGCGGTTGCTCTGCTGGTTGCCGCCACCCTGGTTGTTCTGGTTGCGATTGTTCTGGTTGCGGTTGCGGTTGTTGCCGCCATCGCTGTCAGAATCGTCCTTGGACTCGTCGTCCTTCTTGGGTGCGTCGGCCTTCGGCTCGGACGCATCGCTCTTGGGAGCGGAGTCTGCCTTCTCGGCCTTTGCCGGGGCGTCCGCCTTCTCGGCCTTGGCTGGGGCGTTCTCGCCGCGAGCCGTCTTGATGGCGTCAATGAGGGCGCCCTTGCGCATGCCGGGCGCGCCGTCGATACCGAGTCCGCCAGCAATGTCCTGCAGCTCGGCGAGCACCTTGCCGCCCAGTCCTCCCCCGGACTTCTTGGGGGTTTCGGTAGCTGCGTCAACAGCGATGGGGTCAGGTGTCGTGGATGTTTCTGTCACGTAGGTTCCTTTGAATGAGGCCACTGGCCAAGTAACTGGAGATTCCAGATCACATAAAAGGCTTGCCCGTATCCGACGGGCTTCTTAAATGGCTTGCCGGGGAGTATGAACTCGACTCCGACTCATCCACCATAACACCATCAGGTCGCCCAGCATTCCTGCTGGGTTCATGTCACAACGACGTGTGCGCCCTCAAGATCGACGTCCAGTTCGTGCAGTGCCCAGCCTTCCGGAAGGCGGTCGCCGAGCCCTCTGGCGAAGGCCAGAACAGTTGGCCCAGCACCCGAAATCGTGGCGGCAATACCGTCAGCTCGCAGGCTCGACATCAGGTCGTACGAGTCCGACATCGCGCTCGCTCGGTAGGACTGGTGGAGCCTGTCCTCGGTTGCCGCGAGAAGCAAATGGGGTGCGCCGGTCAGCGCGCGTACGAGCAATGCAGCTCGACCAGCATTGGCCGAAGCATCGGCGTGCGAGACCGTCTCGGGGAGCAGTCCGCGAGCCTTCTCGGTCGACACCGCTTCAGACGGGATGAACACAGTCACCTCGACTGCTGAATCGAGTCGTTCTACCTGTGCGGCCTCGCCTTCGAGCCAGGCGATCGTCAGCCCACCGAACATCGCCGCAGCGACATTGTCGGGATGACCTTCGAGGTCAGCCGCGAGCTGGAATGCAGCAGCGCCGTCCAGTCCGTCTCCGTCGACCAGCGCATTTGCCAGGGTGATGCCCGCAACAATTGCAGCCGCCGAGGAACCCAGCCCACGTCCATGCGGAATCGCATTGATGCAGCTGAGTCGCAGTCCGGAAGGTCGCTCACCCAGCAGGTCGAACGCGGCATACATCGCTCGTACGATCAGGTGCGTTTCGTCCTTGGGTACGCCGTCGCTTCCTTCGCCGACGACGTCGATTTCCAGGCCGGAAGACAGCACCTCGGCGGTGACATCGTCGTACAGCGAGAGGGCGAGTCCGAGCGCGTCGAAGCCGGGACCGAGGTTGGCACTTGAAGCCGGGGTACGTACGGTGACCGGCCCGGCGATGAAGCTCACGCGAGGCCCGCAGCGGCTGCCGCGGCGTCGACGTCGGCCTCGATAACTGCGTCGACGATGGAGCCAATGCCCGACAGTGCGGTGTCGACATCCTTCAAGCCGTGGCCGGTGACGGTGACGGCAATCGTCTGCCCAGGCTCAACCTGACCCGCCGAGGCGGCAGCAACGAGTCCCGCGACGCCGGCTGCTGAGGCAGGTTCGACGAACACTCCATCGTGCGAGGCGAGGTCACGCTGGGCCTGAAGGATCTGCTCGTCGCTGACCGAGTCGATACGTCCACCCGACTCGTCACGTGCCGCAGTAGCGAGGTGCCACGAAGCCGGATTGCCGATGCGGATCGCAGTTGCCAAAGTCTCGGGGTGCTGGATCGGAGCGCCCTGGACGATCGGGTCTGCGCCCTGCGCCTGGAAGCCCCACATCAGTGGAGTCTTGGTGGCGATGCCCGCATCGGCGTATTCGCGATAGCCGATCCAGTAAGCCGAGATGTTGCCCGCGTTGCCGACCGGAAGCACGTGCATGTCCGGAGTCGCGCCGAGCGCGTCAACGATTTCGAAGGCAGCGGTCTTCTGGCCCTGAAGGCGTACGGGGTTGACCGAGTTGACCAGTGCGACGGGGTACTTGTCCGCGAGGCCGCGTGAGAGCTGCAGACACTCATCGAAGCCGCCCTTGACCTGGATGATTTCGGCACCGTGCATGACGGCCTGGGCCATCTTGCCCGCGGCGATCTTGCCGTGCGGGACCAGGACGATCGGCGTGATGCCAGCCCGAGCGGCGTAGGCAGCCATCGAGGCAGAAGTGTTGCCGGTCGACGCGCACACGACGGCCTTGGCGCCTTCACCGACGGCGACCGAGATCGCCAGCGTCATACCGCGATCCTTGAACGACCCCGTGGGGTTGTCACCCTCGACCTTGAGCCACACGTCGCCGTGCACCAGACCTGACAACCAGGCCGAGTGCACCAGCGGAGTGCCGCCTTCACGGAGCGTGATGACCGGGGTGTCAGCGGTGACCGGAAGCCACTCGCGATATTCCTCGATCACGCCTCGCCACAGGTGAGCCATCAGAATCCTCCCTCGACGCGCATGACAGACGAGACATCGCGGACCATGTCCATCTCACGCAGCGCGGCGACGGTCGCTGAGAGCGCAGCGTCGTCAGCTTCGTGGGTGACGATGACCAGCTGCGCATCGAGGCCGGAGCCTTCCTGGCGCACAGTTCGGATCGATACGTCGAACTCGGCAAAGGCGTGAGCCACAGCCGCGAGCACGCCCGGACGGTCGTCGACGTCAATGGCCACGTGATAGCGCGTACGAGCCCGACCGATGTCGAGTACCTCGAGCTGCGCGTGGGTCGATTCACCCGGGCCGAACACGTCATTGCGACGGTTGCGGGCGACCGAGACGACGTCACCGAGCACAGCACTTGCCGTTGGGGCACCGCCGGCACCCGGACCGTAGAACATGAGCTGACCCGCGGACTCGCTCTCGACGAACACCGCGTTGTAGGCGCCACGAACACTGGCCAGCGGGTGGGACAGCGGGATCATCGCGGGGTGTACGCGCGCCGAGACGGCAGGACCGTCTGGGGTGTCACGCTTCTCGCAAATCGCGAGCAGCTTGACGACGCAGCCCATTTCGCTGGCAGAGCGGATGTCGGCAGCACTGACTTCGGTGATGCCTTCGCGGTGGACGTCACCGAGGGTCATACGAGTATGGAATGCGAGTCCCGACAGGATCGCCGCTTTGGCTGCCGCATCGAATCCCTCGATGTCTGCAGTCGGATCGGCCTCGGCATAGCCGAGCCGCTGCGCCTCGTCGAGCGCCTCGGAGAATCCAGTGCCATTGGTGGTCATGGCGTCGAGGATGAAGTTGGTGGTTCCGTTGACGATGCCGAGCACGCGCTCGACTGAGTCGCCTGCGAGTGACTCGCGCAGTGGGCGCACGATCGGAATGGCGCCAGCCACGGCGGCCTCGAAGTAAAGGTCGCGCTCAGCCTTCTCAGCGGCCTCGAACAGGGTCGCGCCGTCCTCGGCGAGAAGCGCCTTGTTGGCGGTGACCACAGATGCGCCGTTGTCGAGGGCGGACAGGATCAGCTCGCGAGCGGGCTCGATGCCACCGATCACCTCAATGACGACGTCGATGTCACCACGACTCACCAATCCCGCGGCGTCCGTCGTGAAGAGGTCAGCCGGCACATCGAGGTCGCGTTCGCGACCAAGCCGACGTACGGCAATGCCCACCAGCTCGAGCGGAGCACCCACGCGCTGTGCCAGCTCCTCGGCGTCTCGCGTCATCAGGCGCGCGACTTCGCTACCCACGACACCGCAGCCCAGCAGGGCAACGCGAAGTGGGCGGCCGGCAGACCACGATGAGGCGTTCACTGGTCAAGGGTATCGGCGCACGACTTTCGGCGCGCCACTCCCCGAATAGATGGACAGTGACGTGCCTCGCGATCGGGTAACTCGACCGCTCCGCAGTCGTTGTCCCGAAAGCAAGGTTTGCTCCAACACCATGTTAAGAAGGGCTCATGCGCCACTCCCGACGTCGAGGACAAAGAATCGCCGTACTGGCGACGGTCCTCGGGACGATCCTTCTTCTTGCAGGCGCATACATGGTGTTCGTGGAAAACAACGATGAACCGAGCACCGAGGGGCCGACCGCACCGAAGGTGAGTGTCCAGCCGATCCAACCGCCGCGCGATGAGATCCCCGAGGGCTTCGAGAAGTTCTTCGAAGCCGGTGGAGGAACCACCACTGTCACCGGAGATCCACTGAAGAACGCGGGCACCGGCAACACCATCTATGAGGTGACGATCACTCTGCGGGGAAACGGACCATTCAAGTACATGATCCGCACCCAGGCCGGAGACAGCACACCGATGTCGTCAAGCAGCACGGTGACGATCACCAAGCGACTTCGCGGACCCCGCGCCGTCGCCCAGGCTTTTGTGCAGGCTCTCGGCACGTCCGCGACGTGCACCATCGCGATTGACGGCAAGGTCGTCAGCTCAGCCACCGCGTCGAAGCGCTACCAAGTCACCGGCTGTACCGGCTGATCACTCCCTGGCCTCCAGGCGGGCGGACACCGCGACCGCAACCACAGCGGTGAGCATCGCCAAGACGAACACGAGGACGTAACCAGTCATCGCATGGCTCGTGAGCAGGATCGCAAAGACGACACTTCCGATCGCCAACACGATCGACTGAACCGCAGCATCACTGGTCTGCATCGCAGCACTGTTGACGCCCTGCTCTCCTGCCGCCGAATGGTCGAGCAGCAGGACACCGAGCGTCGAGGCTGCCATTCCCATTCCGAGGCCAGCGATGCTCCAGATCGCTGCGATCAGTACGACGGGCACGGCGTCAACGAGGCTCAACGCGCCGGCAGAGGTGCCGATCAACACGCAAACCGCGCCGACCCTGACTCTCAGCACCTTGGATGAGAGTGCGGGGACATTGGCTGCCACCCACGAACCCGTGAACCACAGCACCGCTGCGCTGGTCAGCAGTAGGCCTGCCTGCGAAACACTCAGTCCGCGGTGCTCCACAAGGGAGAGCGGCACGTACGTCTCCGCGCCGAAGAACGCTGCACTCAGCAAGCTTCGTGCTGCGATGACGCTCGGCAGGCCTCGACGCCCCAGCCAGGTGCCTCGAGGAAGAAGCCGGGGCCCGTACGCAAACGTCAGCGCGAATCCAGCGACCAACAAGACCGGCCACAGAGCGAACCCACGCTGTCCCGACAAGCTCATGCCAAGGATGCCGGTCGCCGTGAGCGTGGCCCACCAAACGCGTCGGTGATCGCTCGTCACGCCAGCATCGCCCTTGACGCGACGCACCGCGTCCCAGAACAGCGCCACTGAGCAGACCGCGATGAGCGGAACGCTCAGGAACACCCAGCGCCAGCCGATGTGGTCAGCGATCATTCCGGCGATCACTGGCCCGACCAGCCCCGGCAGTAGCCACGCGCTCGTCATCACAGTCCAGACTCGGGCGCGCATTTCGTCGGGAAATACCGAGCCAATGACGACATAAAGTCCGACACCCACGAAGCCGGTGCCAAGGCCCTGCACGCAGCGACCCAAGAGGAACACCTCCATGTTCGGGGCTGACCCGGCACCCACGAGTCCGAGCACGAAGATCCCTACGCCAGCGAGCAAACCTGGGCCGGGCCCTTGTCGATCGATCATCGGGCCCGCGATCGCCATCGTGATCACGGCGATTGCTGTGGGAGCGGCGAAGGCGAGCGCGTACAGGCTCAGTCCATCAAGGTCTTTCGCAACGACCGGCATGACCGTGGCAACGGCCAGCGACTCGAAAGCAATGAGGAACGCCAGGGCGAAGATCCCCGCGACAACACGTCCGTACGGACCAAGCCACAGGCGTTCGCGTTCAGTCGCGGTCTCAACAGTCATGAGAGGTATCAGACAACCTGAAGCACTGTTAAGGTCAAACCCGACACCAAAAGTGTTGGGAAGCGGTGGGAGGCTGGATCCATGGCCAGCACTCCCCCGCTCCTAGCGGAGGATCCCCGCGCCTCGTTCGTCGCTGGAGCAAAAGCTGGCATTCCGTACGCCGCCGTTGGGCTTCTTCTCTCTGCGTCGTTCGGTGTCATTGCTCGGGATGCCGGATTCTCAGTCGCGGCGGCCATCATCATGTCGGCCATCGTTTTTGCCGGTTCCGCCCAGTTCACCGCGGTTGCGATTCTCGTCGGCGGCGGCACTGCCGGAGCAGCGATTGCCGCGGCCGCGCTGATGAACTCACGATTCCTGCCGATGGGTATCGCTCTCGGTCCATCGTTGCCCGGTCCGCCTGCGCTCCGTGCTGCCCAGGGGCAGACGGTCGTCGATGCCTCGTGGGCCATGGCCAATCGCGGCGACGGGACATTCGACCGGTGGTTCCTGTTCGGCTCAACGGCTCCGCAATACGTCTGCTGGGTCGCGGGAACCACACTCGGCGCGTTTGGCGGAGACCTCCTCGGCGACACCTCTCGGTTCGGCCTCGACGCGATCTACCCGATGTTCTTCCTGGCCCTACTGATCTCCGAGATCAAGAACCGTCGCGCTGCGGGCATCGCGCTCGCGGGATCCGTCGTTGCCCTCTCACTGGTCGAGGTCACTCCGGCGGGCGTACCGGTGCTGGCCGCAAGCCTCGTCGCACTGTGGGGTCTCCGCCAGAAGAAGACGGCATGACGAGCACAATCTGGTGGACCATCGCGGGCGCGACGGTGGTCACGGCACTCATCAAGGGCTTCGGCCCCGTCGTGATGGGTGGCCGTCAGCTGTCGCCGCGCATCAACGGCGTCATCACGCTGATGGCGCCCGCGCTCCTCGCGGCACTCGTCGTCACCAGCATCCTCGCCGACGGCGATCGATTGCACGTGGGAGCCGATTTCGTGGGAGTTGTCGCAGGTGGGGCACTGATGATCTGGACGCGCGCCGGCGTACTCACCGCTGTTCTGGTTGCAGCGGGCGTGACCGCAGCGATTCGCTTCTTTGGCTAGCCAGACCTCAAGTACCGTTCAGGTCATGAGCAATGCCTCCCTCCGCCATCGCGAGCTGACGCCCGGCGAAACAGCCGAACGAGCGGGAGTCGCCGTCTCGGCGCTCCACTTCTACGAGCGCGAAGGTCTGATCACGAGTCGACGTACGGCCGGCAACCAACGCCGCTATCACCGCGACGTGCTGCGACGTATCGCGTTCATTCGCGTGTCGCAGAGTCTCGGTATCTCGCTCGCCCAGATCGAGCAAGCCCTGACGTCGCTCCCCAGCGGTCGAACCCCCACCAAAGCCGACTGGGCTCGCCTATCGGCACGCTGGCGGCCTGAGCTCGATGCTCGGATCGATCAGCTCGAGCGCCTGAGGGACACACTGGACGGGTGCATCGGCTGCGGGTGCCTGTCGCTCAAGAGCTGCGCTCTCTACAACTCCGATGACGGGCTCGGAGGCAACGGTTCTGGTGCTCAGCGACTTGTACGCCGACCAGTCAGCGCCTGACTTGGGCGCAAAGCCACAACGACTGTTTCGCTCCTCTCGACGGACTGGAGCCTCACGCTCTACCTTCTGTGCAGGGGCTTGAGGAGGCGACATGACCGGCAGAGCTGCGCTCGGGCCCGTCGACGTCGATGACGAGACGTTGGCCGAGATGTTGTCGGCCGACGGCATCATCGAGTCGAACGTCGAGGACGTCGACTACGGACTGACGACCTTGACGACCGGCGAACGGTGGTGGGTCAGCGGGACAGCCCGACAGGACGGCGCGGACGTGCCTTTCCGTCTGTTCGTGAAAGTGGTGCAATCCGCGCTGCGCTCACCCGCCCTCTCCGGCATACCTCCCCAGTTCCACCACGCCATCGCGGACGCACTCCCCTGGCACATCGAACCGAATGCGTACCGAAGCGATCTGGAGACGCGCGTGCCGGATGGAATGCGCATCCCCAAGGCCTATCGCGTGGCGGAGATTGACGCCGATTCTTGCGCGTTGTGGCTCGAGGCAGTCGAGCACGACGACAAACCCTGGGTCCTTGAGCGCTATCGAGACGCAGCCGCGATGCTGGGTCGATTTGCCGGATCAGCTTCAGTGGCTGCCATCGACACTGAGCTGACCCATCCCGCAGGTCCGCACCAAGCACGCCTCTACTTCGAGACTCGATTGAATGACCAGTTCGTCAGCGCGTACGAACAGGGCGGAGTCTGGGATCACCCCGCCGTCGCAGCCCACTTCGGTGGTGATCTCAGGGCGCGCCTCATGTCCTTGATCGCGGCTGCCCCGGCACTGATTGACGAAATCGAAGCACTCCCCCTGCTCAATGCTCACGGGGATGCGGCCCCTCAAAACCTTCTGGTCGTGCCCGACGGGTTCTGTGTCATCGATTGGTGCTTCTGGTTCCGCACCGCTCTCGGATTCGACCTGAGCCAGTTGGTCTACAGCGAGATCGACCTCGATCGGTCTGACGCGTCGACCTTCCGCGACATCCAAGGCGCCTCGCTCGTCGGCTATCGGGAAGGGCTCGCAGACGAAGGGGTCGAGATCAGCGAGGCCGAGCTCAAGCGCGCTCACACCATCCAGCTGGCCATCGCGCACGGGATCTCGGCCGTTCCGCTTGAGCGACTCGGCGATGAGCCATCGGCCGTCGAGGCGAGCGTACAAGCGCGCGCCACCGTCCTACGGCACGTGCTGGACGACCTCGGGTTGTAGTTCAGCCCAAGTCGAGGGCGAGCAGATCGTCCTCAGTCTCACGTCGCACGATCACGCGCGCTTCGCCATCGCGTACGGCGACGACTGCTGCTCGGGGAACGTGGTTGTAGTTGCTGGCAAGCGACCGGCAGTAGGCACCCGTACCAGGCACGGCCAGCAGGTCACCGGCTCGTACGTCGCTGGGCAGGAACTCGTCCTTGACCACGATGTCGCCCGACTCGCAGTGCTTGCCGACGACACGGCTCAGAATCGCTGCAGCGTCCGAGCTGCGTGACGCGAGCGTGCAGGAGTAGTCGGCGCTGTAGAGCGCAGGACGGATGTTGTCGCTCATGCCGCCGTCGACCGACACGTAGCGTCGCGACGCTCCGCCATCGAGGGCAACGGTCTTCGTCGTGCCGACTTCGTAGAGCGTGAAGGTCGACGGTCCGGCGATGGCTCGACCCGGCTCGATCGAGAGCTGCGGCACCTCGATCCCCATGGCAGCGCATTCGTCGTCGACGATCTTGAGCATGCCGCGGGCGAGGTCTTCGGGGGTCGAGGGATCATCCTGCGTCGTATAGGCGATGCCGAAGCCGCCGCCGAGATCGAACTCGGGCAGCGCGACGCCAAGCTCCTTCTGGATCTGCGCGTGCAGGCGGAGTACGCGGCGGGCCGCGACCTCGAAACCATCTGTGACGAAGATCTGCGAGCCGATGTGGGAGTGCAGTCCGAGCAGCTTGAGGCCCGGCGCGGCGAGCACGCGGCGTACGGCGTCGAGTGCGTCGCCACCGGAAATGGAGAAGCCGAACTTCTGGTCCTCGTGCGAGGTCGAAATGTATTCGTGCGTATGAGCCTCGACGCCAGCGGTCACCCGGATCATGACCGGAGCGGTCACTCCGAGCTCAGTTGTAAGAGCCGCAAGACGCTCAATCTCCTCGACCGAGTCGATGATGATGCGGCCAACGCCAATCTCAAGCGCACGGCGGAGCTCAGCGACTGACTTGTTGTTGCCGTGCAGGCCGATGCGCTCGGGTGGGAACTCGGCCTTGATCGCGACCGCGAGCTCGCCACCGGTGCACACGTCGAGGTTGAGGCCCTCCTCGGCGATCCACCGGGCAGCAGCGACGCAGAGGAATGCCTTGCCGGCGTAGAACACGTCAGCGTCGGGGAATGCTTCCTTGAAGCTGCGCGCGCGACGTCGGAAGTCGTCTTCGTCAACGACGTAGGTCGGCGTGCCGAACTCCGCAGCGAGGTCTGTCGCCGACTCGCCAGCGACGGTCAGGACTCCATCAACCTTGGAGACGTTGGACGCCCAAAGGTGCGGGACGAGCTCGTTGGGGTCTTCGGGCGTACGGAGCCAGGCCGGTCCGCGATCTCCGGACTGACCGTGCAGAGCACCCGCTTCGTGTGACCGCATGGCTACATCCTCTCCGGGGCCGAGACACCCAACAGGCCAAGACCGTTGGCGATGACCTGTCGCGTTGCAGCGACCAGCATGAGGCGAGCGCGGTGAAGATCGGTCGGCTCCTCGTCGCCCTTCGGCAACACGTGGGCGACGTCGTAGAACTTGTGGAACGCCGCAGCGGTGTCCTCGAGGTAGCGCGCCACGCGGTGCGGCTCGCGCAGCTCGGCAGCGCGCGCGACCACCTTCGGATAGTCGGCGAGCGAGCGAAGGAGTGCACCCTCCTGCTCGACCGCGAGCAGGGACGGATCGAAGCTCGACTCGTCGAGCACGACGCCAAGGTCGACCGCATTGCGGATGATTGACGAAAGCCGCGCGTGCGCGTACTGGACGTAGTAGACCGGGTTGTCGCTGTCCTGCTTGGCCCACAGGTCGAGGTCGAGGTCGATCGAGGAGTCCATCGAATAGCGCGCCAGCGCGTAGCGGGCTGCATCGACGCCAATCGACTCGACGAGGTCCTCCATCGTGATGACGGTTCCGGCGCGCTTGCTCATCCGCAGTGGCTCGCCGTCGCGTACGAGATTGACCAGCTGGCCGATCAGGAGCTCCAGGTTGACCTTCGGGGTGTCGCCGAAGGCAGCGCACATCGCAAGCATCCGCGACACGTAGCCGTGGTGGTCGGCGCCAAGCATGATGATGCAGCGGTCGAATCCGCGCTCGCGCTTGTCGAGGTAATAGGCGAGGTCGCCGGAGATGTAGGCGGGCTGACCGTCGGATTTGATGACGACACGGTCCTTGTCATCGCCGAAGTCAGACGTACGCAACCAGGTCGCGTTGTCCTGCTCGTACATCATCCCGAGCTCCTGCAGCCGCTTGATGGCGCGATCCACGGCGCCGGACTCGTGCAGGTCGTTCTCGTGGAAATAGACGTCGAAGTCGACGCCGAAGTCATGCAGGCTCTTCTTGATCTCCGTGAACATCAGGTCGACGCCCTCGGCACGGAACGTCTCGAGTGCCTCGTCATCGGGCAGCGTCGCCGCGTCAGGGTGCTTGGCGATCACGGTCGCGGCGATATCGGAGATGTACTGACCGCCGTAGCCGTCCTCCGGCGCTTCTTCGCCGCGTGCGTCGGCGAGCAGCGAGCGGGCGAACCGGTCGATCTGTACGCCATGGTCGTTGAAGTAGTACTCCCGCGTCACCTCTGCGCCGATCGCCGCGAGGATGCGGCCGAGCGAGTCGCCGACGGCCGCCCAACGTACGCCGCCGATATGAATCGGTCCCGTGGGGTTGGCGCTGACGAACTCCAGATTGACCCGCTGACCTGCATAAAGGTCACTCGTGCCGTATGCCTCGCCGGCCGCGACGATCTGCGGCGCCAAAGCACCTTGAGCGCCAGCAGCAACCCGGATGTTGAGGAAGCCGGGACCGGCGATCTCTGCACTGGCGATGCCGTCGGCGCTGGTCAGCGCGTCAGCGAGCAGCTGGGCGAAGTCACGCGGATTCATACCTGCGTTCTTGGCCAGTCGCAGCGCGATATTGGTCGCGTAGTCGCCGTGCTCGCGGACCTTGGGACGCTCGACGAGCACCTCGCTCGGGACACCATCGGGCAGCACGATGGTGCCCGCCTCGCTGAGCGAGGAAAGGGCACCGACGATTACCGCAGAAAGCTGCTCGGGAGTCACCGGTCAAGACTATCGGCCTCAGGCGCTGTCCCTTAAACGCGGACGACCCGCAGGGCTGCGCTCGCCTCCGAAGAGTAGGAGCACGGTCCGAGTGGACTACTCGGATTCCCTGCGGGTCGGGTGGCTGCGGGTTTTGCGCCGCCGCCGGCAAGCCTTGCGGCTAGCGGACAGCCACCTCACATGTCCAAGAGCTATTCATTCCTGGGACCACCTCCTCTCCGTGTACGAAAACCGTACGTCCGGGAAGGGCCGCATTCAAGGATGTTTGAGTCGCTCAATGACTTCGCTGACCGTGTCGACCATGAAGTCGGGGTCGAAAGGCTTCGTGATGTACGCGTCAACGCCAGCGTCCATGCCCCGCTGGATGTCCGCGGGGTGGCCTTGAGTGGACACCATGATGATGGCGATCCCCTCATGGCGCGGATCGGCCCGGATTGCCGCGACAGTCGCAACTCCATCCATGCGCGGCATCATCACGTCGACCGTGATGGCATCCGGCATCTCGGTTGTACGGCTCAAAATCTCGAGGCAGTCGACGCCATCGACCGCCTCGTCGACGTCGAATCCGGCGAGCTCCAAATTGGTCCGGATGAGGAAGCGAATCGAGGCGGTGTCGTCGACGACGAGCACTCTGGGCACGGGATTCACGGTAGCCCCCGTGCGATAGGCTCACACGGCAGTTGGCCCCATTGGGCCCCCGTAGCTCAGGGGATAGAGCGCCGCCCTCCGGAGGCGGAAGCGCAGGTTCGAATCCTGCCGGGGGCACGTGACTTCAAGCAGTGCAGGCCAGGTGGCGATTGTTACGGGGTCAAGCGACGGAATCGGATTCGCCACGGCCCAACGACTGCTGCAAAGCGGAGCCACAGTGGTGGTCAACGGGCGCGACCTGGCCAAGCTGGACGCTGCGTGCGCACGGCTCGAAGAGTTCACCGGAGAGCAGTCACAGGTCGTCGGCGTCGTTGGCGATGCCGCGGACGAACAGACCCTTGATCAGCTGATCATCACTGCTGAATCTCTAGGTGGCGTCCACATCGCTGTGGCCAATGTCGGCGGCGGCACGGTGGGTGTCGGCGTCGATGACCTCACCAGAGAAGCCCTGCAAAAGATGTGGGACTTCAACGTTGTTTCGACAGCCTTGCTCATCCAACGCGTCGCTCCGGTCATGCGGACTCAGGGCTACGGACGAGTTGTCACCGTTTCGAGCTTTGCCGGGCGCAGATACGGACGAGTCTCGGGCCCCGACTACTCGGCCGCGAAGGCCGCGGTCAGTGGCCTCACGCGCCACGCCGCAGCGGAACTAGCTCCGTTCGGAGTCACGGTGAACTGCGTCGCGCCAGGGATCATCGCGACCTCGAGAGCGCTGGGCATGGTCGCCGAGAAGAATTCTGAGTCAACCGACTCTCAGACGACTCCGATCGGACGCATGGGTACGCCTGACGAAGTAGCCGCGGCCATCGCATTTCTCGCGTCGCCCGACGCTTCCTTCATCACCGGCGTCACCTTGGACGTCAGTGGCGGAGCGTTCATGGGCTAGACGGCATCCTGGGGAAGTCACTCAGAATTCTGTCGACCCTCGTCGTGGGCGTCCCAGTCCACGCGGGAACCGTGTTCTCGCCGAGCCAGGCGTTCAGCACCCATGCGACTTCATCGAAGCCCAAGTGGAGGCGCCCCGACGTACCCCCGGAGAACCTCGGATTGAGCTCGATGATGTGCCAACCCGTCGCGTCATGTCGGAGCGGGACGCTGAGGGGACCCAACCAACCAGCGCTGGCAAGCTGATCACTGAGAGTGTCCGCGAACGCCTGGAAAGCCTCGTCGGCGATTCGATTGACGCCTTCGACACGACCCAACCGTTGATCAGCGGTGAAGCAGAGCGGCCTCATCGCTGTGCCGTTGGGACCGATGACAACCGTCACTGCCGGCGTCGCCTGGACGGGGATCTCCCAGAACAGCGGGAGGCCATCGTTGAGGTCGAGGGAGAGCGCCGCTGTGCTCGGCGGGTCGATGAACGGCTGCACGATGTAGCCCGGCTGTTCCAGCGTGCGCCCGAGTTGAGCCTGATCAAGGACCACCCTCACCCCGAGCGACGCGCTCCCGGCGCGAGGTTTGGCAATCAAGGGGAAGCCCCATTTCGCCACAAATTCGTCTACATCGGCGGACGTCGCGACATCCGTACAGATGGTTGGGGCGAACGGGATGCCCCGGTCGGAGCACCAGAGGTAGGTCAGCCACTTGTCGCGAGTCATTCGGACCAGCTCAAAACTCGGCCCTGGGACAACGATGCGTGATTCGGGATCTTCGTTGGCCTGCGCCAGGAAGAGGGCATCCGGATCCCGGCAGGGAATCACCAGGTCAGCTCCGACTCGGTGTGCAAGCGACTCGACTGCTGGAAGGAACTCAGCCGACTCGGTCTGCGGAAGTACGAACTGTTCATCGCACTCCTGGACTGTCGGGCCACTGGGATCTGCGTCGCCTCCGACAATCCGAAGGTTTTCGCGGCGACCCGACAGTGCATCCAACACACCTCGCCCGACCAACGAGCCTGCGCTGGTGAGCAGGATGGTTTTCAACTCAGATTCCTCCGACAGCGGCTGATGAAGATTGGAAGTGGGCGTCTACCAACGGAATGCCAGTTGGGCCAGCCAACTCATCAGGCAATTCAACCGGACAATCGACCAGGAGAACTTGCGGACCGCTCCCCGTTTCGAGATGCGCAACGACATCATCCAGCAAGTGGCGGTCGGTTGACCCATGTGGAGTGACTGGAATGTTGAACGCGGCACAGAGCCGTTCCCAATTCACCTGAGGTAGCTCAAGACCTACGTTGTCCTGGCTGCGTACGTTGCCCTGTCGGCTCCCCAAAGTGCCATTGGTTGCGATCACGACGATCGCTGGGACTCGGTGTGACGCGAGCAGTGCCAAGTCCGCTACCGCTCCTAGCGCGGAGCCGTCACCCAGTACGACGAGGAGCGGTCTGCCCGGATGGGCGTAGGAGGCACCGAGCGCCGCGGGAAGCGACCAGCCCATCGGCGTGAGCACGTCAGTCATCAAACATTCGTGCCCCCGATTGGCCAGGGCAACTGCCACTGCACGGTGCGAGGTCCCAGCATCAGCAACCGCAATCGATGTCGGGACTCGCCGGGCAAGCTCAACCAGGAGCCTGGGAAGCGGCGAGGCGAACTCCTCGACAGTCGGCGCGACTGGTCGGCTGTTGGCCCCGTTGGCACTGGCTTTGAAACCTTCGAGCTCGTGAAACGATGCGATCACTGTGCGCTCACCAGGAACCGACTGACTGAGTTCCGCCCCAGGAAGCAGGGCCCACCTGACATTCGGAGCCGAGGACGCCATGAACCCGACCCTGCCCAGCCAAACGTCTGGGTCTGAGCGCGGAAATGAGTCGAAACCCGATGTCGTGACAGCACCTACTCCGGATTCTCGAACCCACTTCTCGGCTTCACCACGTGCTTGGTGGAACTGCCCTGGCAGCACAGCGGCGAACAGGGCGGCGCGCTCTGCGGAGTCGCCTTCGTTCTCCATCGCGGGCCCGGAAACTGCCTCGACCGCATCGCGAATCTCAAGGCGGCCATCCTGGGCAGACGCCACACCGATCTTGGTGCCCGGTATGAGCAGCGGTTCGATGCTGCGCGCCCAGTAGCGGTCCACCAGCACCATCGCGTGCTGGCCCGAACTCGCTGCGAACCCCTCCGCGACGAAGCCAGCGGCTCTTTCGCTTGAGGCAACCACGACAGGTGGGCAATCAGATTCGTGAGCCAGTTCCCTGAGTGTCTGATCGACGCCAATCGAGGGATACGTGGCGATCAACGACGCGGAACAAAGGGCATCCAGGCCCTGTGCTCGATCGGTCATGACGCCTCGCAACTCTTGGACTCGTGGATCCGACAGTTTCCCGTCCCGCAGACCCTACCGACGCCGAAGGCGCTGGGAGTCGGAAGCGCAGTTCGAGTCCCGCCGGGGGCACCACCCCCATCGCGAGCGCAGCGCTTAGAGCTCAACGGGCACACCTAGACTTTCGCGCGTGACGATCATCGGGACGCCTCTGTCGGCCAACGCGACGCGTGTACTCCTCCTCGGCGCGGGTGAGCTCGGCAAGGAAGTCGTGATCGAGCTGCAGCGCCTCGGTATCGAGACCATCGCGGTAGACAGGTACGCCAACGCCCCGGCGATGCAGGTTGCACACCGCAGCCATGTCATCGACATGCTCGACCCCGTCGCGATCAGGGCCGTCGTCGAGCAGGAGCAGCCTCACTGGGTGATCCCGGAGATCGAGGCGATCCACACGCCGACCCTGCTGGAGCTTGAGGCAGAGGGCGTGACCGTGGTGCCGACGGCCCGCGCGACCCGACTCACCATGGATCGCGAAGGCATCCGACGACTCGGTGCCGAAGAACTCGGCCTACCGACCTCCCCTTACCGATTCGCTGACTCGCTCGAAGAGTTCGAGGCAGCAGTCGCTGAGATCGGCACCCCCTGCGTGGTCAAACCCGTGATGTCGTCGTCGGGCAAGGGGCAGTCAGTGGTCCGCGAGCCCGCCGACGCCGCCACGGCCTGGGACTACGCGCAGGACGGTGGCCGCGCCGGCGCAGGTCGCGTGATCATCGAGGGCTTCGTCGACTTCGACGAGGAGATCACGCTCCTGACGGTCAAGCACGCGGCGACCGACGGCGGGCCCGACGAAATCTCGTTCTGCTCACCCATCGGGCACATCCAGATCGACGGCGATTACCGGGAGTCCTGGCAGCCACAGGCGCTTGATCCCGCAGTACTGGACCGCGCGGAGCAGGTGTCGGCTGCCGTCGTCGCGAACCTCTGTGGAGAGACTGGCCGCGGGCTCTTCGGCGTCGAGCTCTTCATTCGAGGCAACGAGGTCATCTTCTCTGAGCTCTCCCCACGGCCCCACGACACCGGGCTCGTCACCCTGGTGTCACAGGACCTCTCCGAGTTCGCTCTTCACGCCCGCGCCGTCCTGGGTCTGCCGATCCCCAACATCCGGACCCGCGGACCTGCAGCGTCGTGCGCAGTCCTTTTCGAGGGCGAGCTCGAGGCACCACAGATCGCCGGGGTCGAGGCCGCCTTGGCCGAACCCGACACGACCTTGAGGCTCTTCGGCAAACCCGCCGTGTCTGGGCGACGGCGCATGGCGGTCACGCTCGCTCTCGGCGAGGACGTGGACGCGGCCCGCGCCCGCGCCAGACGTGCTGCAGCCCATCTGCGCGTCGCAGACTGAGAAGCTCGCACGTGTAATCTTCACCAAAGGCGACAGCGCCTCACCGAGCAGCGGACTCCCTGTCGAAACACCTACGGCAGGTCTCGTATGAGCCAGCTCGATCTGGGCGTCATTGCCCACACCTCCAAGGAGAACGAACGGCGTCTGCCGTTGCACCCCCGCCATCTGGAGCGACTCACGAAGGCTGCCCGACCGCACGTGTTCCTCGAAGAGGGATACGGACGCGACTTCGGCTACTCCGATGAAGAGCTCCTCCCGCTTGTCGGCGGCATACTCCCCCGCGCAGAGCTGATCGCCACGTGCGACGTCATCCTGCTGACCAAGCCGCACGCGTCAGACCTGCTCGAGATGCGCGAAGGGCAGACGCTCTGGGGCTGGCCGCACTGCGTACAGGACACCGAACTGACGCAGGTGGCGATCGACCGCAAGCTCAACGTGATCGCCTTCGAGGCAATGAACCACTGGAGCGGTGACGGATCCTTCCTGCTCCATGTCCTGCACAAGAACAATGAGCTCGCTGGCTACTGCTCAGTCCTGCAGGCGATGGAGATCGCCGGCCTGACCGGTAACTACGGTCGCCGGCTCAGCGCCGCCGTCATCGGTTTTGGAGCCACAGCTCGCGGCGCGGTGACCGCGCTCAGTGCTCACGGGATCCACGACGTCGACATCTTCACCCAACGCGGCGTGGCCGCCGTGAGCGCACCGATCCATTCAGCGCGAATCGTGCACTTCGACCCGGCAGACTCACCGGCCGAGAGCCGCGCCTTCATCGACCAGAACTGGGTTCCGATGCCCGCGTTGTTGGCCGAGCATGACGTGATCGTCAACTGCGTGCTGCAGGACCCCAATTCCCCCATGTCATTCCTCATGAACGTCGATCTGCCGACGCTCGCCTCAGGCACGCTCGTCGTTGACGTCTCATGTGACGAGGGAATGGGATTCGAATGGGCCAAACCGACCACCTTTGAAGAGCCAACGTTCACGGTGGGAAACGGTGTGACCTACTACGCCGTCGACCACAGCCCGTCCTACCTCTGGAACTCCGCCACGTGGGAGATCAGCCAGGCGCTGCTGCCATATATGAGGACAGTCCTCAACGGCCCCAAGGCATGGGCCGCCGACGACACGATCCAACGCGCGATCGAGATCCGCGACGGCGTGATCCAGAACCCCGCGATCCTCGCGTTCCAGCATCGCAACGAGGCGTACCCGCACGCCTTTGAGTAGGACTCAGACGAGCGGCTTGCCCTTGCGCAGGCGGCGACGGAAGTCGCGCATGTAGAAGTTAAAAGGGAACTCCCGCAGGATTCGGGGACTGTGCCGCGTCACGAAGCCGACGACCTTCATGAGCCGGTCGAACCTCTTCTGCTGGCGCGCTGTCCAAGCCAGCTGCATCTCGTCTCGGAATCGCGGCGGCAGGAACCCCGTCGTGACGAAGGTGTTGAACGTCGCGAAGATCTTGCCGAGCTTGAGCGGCAGGTGCTCAAACCGGACGACCTCCATCAGGTACGCGCGGATGCGGTCGTCAATGTGAACCTGGTCGAGACCCTTCTCCCAGTACTCCTCGAACGCCTCGCGGGTTGCGGGCCACATGGACTCGCGCACCTGCAAAGTCGTACCGAGCTTTGCCGAGTGCTGATAGACCGCCTCACGGTCAGCGGGATCGATCCCGCCAACGAACAGCCGGTAGACATCCTCGACGCCGTAGTAGATGCAAGCCGCGACCCACAACTGCAGGTCTGGGTTCATGCCGTGGTACTTGACCGGGCTCTCACTGTTCTCGTCGTTGAAAACCTGGGTATGCGAGGTGTCAACGGCAGCCTTGTATGCGGCTCGCTCCTCGTCGGTCCCGTATGCGACGACCGAGAGGTAGGTCAGGGTGGTGCGCTGTCGCTTGACCGGGTGCAGGTCGATACGTCCGGACAGCACACGGCTCTCCTTGACGCCATAGCCGACGCCAGGCCAAGACAGCTGCATGATCACGTTGGCCGTACCGGCGAGCAGAGCTGCACCGAAGACTCCCTTGTGGATCTCTGGGACTTCAGTGACGGCGGTCGTGGTCATGCGATCTCTCAATCTGATTACGGGCGTGTTCAGATTCTGTCCTGCCAGCCGCCGGATAGCAAGAGATTCCACCCTCGCTTCTTGACGGGCTCCACGAGTAGCGTCGGCTCCATACCTTCGACGAGAGGCGCCACCATGCCCACACGTACAGCCCGCACCGCCTGGGACGGCGGACTGCAGGACGGTTCCGGCCAGGTTGAGCTCACCAGCTCAGGACTCGGCACGTTCGACGTGTCGTTCCCCAAGCGCGCGTCTGAGGACGGCGGTGGCGTCACCAACCCCGAGGAGCTCGTCGGTGCAGCCCATTCGGCTTGCTACGCAATGTCCCTGGCTGCCGCCCTCGGCAAGGTCAACGCAACCCCGCACTCGATGGAAGTGACGACTCACGTATCGGTCGGGATGAGCGCGGCTGGCTTGGGTCTTACGGGCATCGAGCTCGTCGTACGCGCTGAGGTCGAAGGCATCGACGATGCGACCTTCCTCGAGGCCGCGGAGTCCGCCAAGATCAACTGCCCGATCAGCAAGGCGTTGACCGGTGTGCCGATCACGCTGGACGCCGCACGCGTCACAGCCTGACGCGGTGTGAAGCCTTCGATCTCGGGACGCCTGCACGCGCAAGGGCTCGACACACCACGATTCGGCACGGCAATCGAGGTCGTACGACATCTCGGCTGTGTCCAGTCCCAACTGCACGACATGGGGCTGTGGGCTGTCGCCAAACGGACGACAGGACTCACGAAGTCAGACCTGGACGCCGCATTCGCGCGAGGCGACTTCCTGCGCACGCACGTGTTGCGACCGACCTGGCACTTTGTCGACCCGTCGGACATCCATTGGCTGCTCACGGTGACGGCTCCGCGGATCCGGCAAATGATGTCGTCGAGCAACAACACGATCGGACTCTCTCCGGACAAGCTCGATCGCAGTGCGGAGGTCATCGTCGAGGCCCTCTCAGACGGACCGCGTACGCGCCCCGAACTCGGGACCGCCCTTGCCGATGCAGGGGTGGATCCCACAGGTCACCTGATCCACATGGCCATGAACGCCGAGATCGAAGCACTCGTCGTCAACGGGCCGATGCGCGGCAAGCAGCACACGTACGTACTCCTCGACTCAGTCGTGACCGCTCCCCCGGCGCAACCACGGGACGAGCTGCTGGCCCTCATCGCCAGACGCTATGCCCGCGGTCACGGTCCAATCCGGGACAAGGACCTCGCCTGGTGGACCAGCCTGACGTTGACCGACAGTCGCCGGGCACTCGAGCTCGGTGAGCTGCGGCCGACAGACATTGACGGCGAGACCTACTGGTCGCACGACGAGCTGGTCGAGGCTGAGCAGCCCGCCGCGATGCTGCTGTCGAACTTCGACGAATACATCTCCTACGCCCGCGACCCAGGGGACTATGAACGGTTCGACGGCACTGCGGAACAGATGATGCGCAGCACCGGGCTCTTGGCCATCGACGGCCAGCTCGCAGGTCTGTGGACCCGAACCATCAAGTCGAAGGCGGTTACGATCACGGTCCGATGCTCACCACGCGTGACTACGGCGATCAAGCGCGCGCTGGAGTCTGAGGCGGCGGCGTTCGGCCGCTTTGTCGAGCGTGAGCCTGAGTTGCAGATCACGGACTGAACACGCCCACCAAACTCGCCAGAACACGCCCGAACGCGGCGTCATCGTGGCAATCTGAAATGCGAGCCAACCGGCGTCATAAGCGCTGGGCTCGCGCGTTACCCTTGTAAGCGAAGTTTTCACATGCGTTTCAGCACTTAGCCGGAAGAGGCGATCGAGGCAGTGGCCAACTCCTCACCAGACCACACAACCCCTGATTTTGGAACGAATCAGTGGCTCGTAGAGGAAATGTACGAACGCTTTCAAGAGGACCCGACTTCGGTCGATCCGACCTGGGCGACATTCTTCGAGGATGGCCCTCCGCCGTCGACCAACGGCAACACGCCGGAGGCCGTCGCCGTTGCCACCGTGACGCCTGAGGCGCCCGCCGCCACGCCGGCCGCTTCCACACCGGCCCCTGCAGCCACGGCGGCTCCAGCCGCCCCAGTTGCGCCTGCTGCGCCTGCTGCGCCGGCTGCCGAAGCGCCCGCAGCACCCGCCAAGCCCGCAGCTCCTGCCGCGACCCCAGAGGCGCCCGCAGCCGAGAAGGTCGGGCCCGGCGAGGTCGGCAAGACCGTCCTCAAGGGTGCAGCCGCTCGCACGGTCCAAAACATGGATGCCAGCCTCGCGGTCCCGACCGCGACAAGCGTTCGTTCGATGCCCGTCAAGTTGCTGTTCGACAACCGCGTCGTGATCAACAACCACCTGGCGCGTGCGCGTGGTGGCAAGGTCTCGTTCACACACCTCATCGGTTGGGCCATCGTCCAGGCCATCAAGGCCATGCCGGCCATGAACACCGGCTATGAAGTCGACGAGAAGGGCAAGCCCAACCAGCTCAAGCCCGAGCACGTCAACTTCGGTCTCGCGATCGATCTGCAGAAGCCCGACGGAAGCCGCACGCTCCTCGTTCCCTCGATCAAGGCCGCGGAAACGCTGACGTTCGCCCAGTTCTGGGCCGCGTACGAAACCATGGTCACCAAGGCGCGCAACAACAAGCTTGAAGTCTCCGACTTCCAGGGCACCACGGTCAGCCTGACCAACCCCGGCGGCATCGGCACCAACCACTCGATCCCTCGCCTCATGCAGGGCCAGGGCGTCATCGTCGGCGTCGGATCGATGGAGTACCCGCCCGAGTTCCAGGGCGCCTCCGAGCACACGCTCGCGCAAATGGCGATCTCCAAGATGATGACGTTGACGTCGACGTACGACCACCGCGTCATCCAGGGTGCGCAGTCCGGCGAGTTCCTCAAGAAGGTCCACGGACTGCTCCTCGGTGAAGACGAGTTCTACGACAACATCTTCCGCGCGCTCAAGATCCCGTACGAGCCCATCCGCTGGGCACAGGACATCGCCGTCAGCCACGACGACGAGGTGCACAAGCAGGCTCGCGTTCTGGAGCTCATCCACGCGTTCCGAGTGCGCGGCCACCTCATGGCCGACACCAACCCGCTCGAGAACCACGCACGCAGCCACCCCGATCTCGACACCGCGAGCCACGGGCTGACCCTGTGGGACCTCGATCGAGAGTTCGCCACCGGTTCGTTCGGCAACGGCAAGCGCTTCATGAAGTTGCGCGAGATCCTCGGCATCCTGCGCGACTCGTACTCCCGCACCATCGGCCTCGAGTACATGCACATCGACGACCCGGCCGAGCGCGCCTGGTTCCAGGAGCGCATCGAGCGCCCGCACACCAAGCCGCCGCGCGAAGAGCAGCTGCGCATCCTGCAGAAGCTCAACCAGGCCGAGGCGTTCGAGACGTTCCTGCAGACGAAGTTCGTCGGGCAGAAGCGGTTCAGCCTCGAAGGCGGCGAGACGACGGTCCCCGTCCTCGACGAAATCTGCGAGGCTGCCGCGGCCGACGCGCTCGACGAAGTCTGCATCGGCATGGCTCACCGTGGTCGCCTCAACGTCCTCGTCAACATCGCTGGCAAGCACGCCAGCCAGGTGTTCCGCGAGTTCGAGGGCAATATCGACCCGCGTACGGTCCAGGGCTCCGGCGACGTGAAGTACCACCTCGGCGTCGAGGGTGAGTTCACCTCCGGTTCCGGCGACAAGATCAAGGTCTCCGTCGCGGCCAACCCGTCGCACCTCGAGGTCGTTGACCCGGTGCTCGAGGGCATCACTCGCGCCAAGCAGGACCGTCTCAACCGCGGCACTGACTACCCGGTTCTTCCGGTCCTCGTGCACGGCGATGCCGCGTTCGCTGGCCAGGGTGTCGTAGCCGAGACGCTCAACCTGTCGCTGCTCCGCGGCTACCGCACCGGCGGCACAATCCACCTGATCGTCAACAACCAGGTCGGCTTCACGACGTCACCGTCGTCCTCGCGCTCGTCGCAGTACTGCACTGACGTCGCCCGCATGATTCAGGCGCCCATCTTCCACGTCAACGGCGACGATCCCGAAGCCTGCATCCGCGTGGCACACCTTGCGTACGAATACCGCAAGACGTTCAACAAGGACATCGTGATCGACCTCGTGTGCTACCGCCGCCGCGGTCACAACGAGGGCGACGATCCCAGCTTCACCCAACCGCTGATGTACGACACGATCGAGAACAAGAAGTCGGTGCGCAAGCTCTACACCGAAGCTCTGGTTGGTCGTGGCGACATCACGCTCGAAGAGGCCGAAGCGGCTCTGACCGACTACCAGGCACAGCTCGAGCGCAACTTTGCCGAGGTCAAGGAAGCCGCGGCCGATCCCGGCTACTCGCGTACACCTGACTACCCCGAGAAGCCTGAGCACTCCGGCGAGCTCGTCACCGCAGTCACGCCCGAGATGCTCAAGGCGATCGCGGATTCCTACACGAACGTGCCTGAGGGCTTCACGGTTCACCCCAAGGTGCTCCCGCAGCTCCAGCGTCGTGCTGCGTCGATCACCGCCGGCCCGATCGACTGGGGCACTGGCGAAATCATCGCGATGGGCTCGTTGCTTGCCGACGGCCGTCCCGTACGCATCTCCGGCCAGGACACGCGTCGAGGCACCTTCGCTTCGCGGTTCGCGACGATCATCGATCGCGTCAACGCGAACGAGTGGACGCCGCTGACCAACGTGACCAAGGATCAGGCCACGTTCTACGTCTACGACTCGCTGCTCAGCGAATACGCAGCGCTCGGATTCGAGTACGGCTACTCCGTCGCACGTCCCGAGGCGCTCACGATGTGGGAGGCGCAGTTCGGTGACTTCATCAACGGCGCTCAGTCCGTCGTCGATGAGTACATCTCCTCCGGTGAGACCAAGTGGGGCCAGAAGTCTGGCGTCGTGCTGCTTCTCCCGCACGGCTACGAAGGCCAAGGTCCCGACCACTCGTCGGCGCGTATCGAGCGCTTCCTCGAACTGTGCGCGGACAACTCGATGACTGTCGCCCAGCCGTCGACACCCGCGTCGTACTTCCACCTGCTGCGCCGCCAGAACCTCGAGAGCGAGCACCGTCCGCTGATCGTCTTCACGCCGAAGTCGATGCTCCGCAACAAGGCCGCGACCTCGCAGCCTGAGGACTT
The DNA here is from genome assembly GCF_031457275.1 of Aeromicrobium panaciterrae. NCBI lineage: Bacteria > Bacillati > Actinomycetota > Actinomycetes > Propionibacteriales > Nocardioidaceae > Aeromicrobium > Aeromicrobium panaciterrae. Next base: position 1,209,053 of record NZ_JAVDWH010000001.1, on the reverse strand, counting down.
CACCAGCGGCACGTTCCGTCCGGTGATCGGCGACGATTCGGTCAACACCGCATCGGTCGAACGTGTTCTGGTCTGTTCCGGCAAGATCGCCTGGGACCTGTTCGCCGAGCGCGCCAAGCGTGAGCACGAGGCATCACGTACTGCCATCGTGCGACTCGAGCAGATCTACCCGCGCCCGACGGCCGAACTCAACGCAGAGATCGCCAAGTTCCCCAACGCGCGCGAGATCCGCTGGGTTCAGGACGAGCCCGCCAACCAGGGCCCCTGGCCGCACATCGCCCTCAACTTCATGGGCGAGTTCGACGGCCTTCCGCTGTCGCGGGTGTCGCGTCCGGCGTCGTCAGCTCCGTCTGTCGGTTCGCACGCACGCCACGTCGAGGAGTTCGAGGCGCTGATGGCGCAGGCATTCGCCTGATCGTCTGATGTACTTCACCGACCGCGGGATCGAAGAGCTTCAGAGCCGGCGAGGTGACGAGCAAGTCACCTTCGCCTGGCTCGCGGAGCAGCTCAGCACGTTCGTCGATCTCAATCCCGACTTCGAGATCCCCGTCGAGCGCCTGGCCACCTGGCTGGCCCGCCTCGACGATGACGAGGATTAGTCACACGCTCCTGACAGGCTTGTCCCGTGAACTTCGACCAGCCTCCCGTCGTACGAGTTTCTCGTAGTTCGCACGCCGAGCTCACCGCTGGCGAGTGGCCTCGGACGATTCCTGCCGCGGAGCAGCTGCTGAAGGATGGTCTCGACCTGGGGCCTGGAGTCACGTTCCTCGTAGGTGAGAACGGATCGGGCAAGTCGACTCTCGTTGAAGCGATAGCGGTTGCCTACGGGCTGTCACCCGAAGGCGGCAGCGCCCACGGCCGACACGAGACGCGAAGCACCGAGTCCCCGCTTCACCGCGACCTGCAGATTCAGCGAGGCATAGGGACGGGCCGTTGGGGCTTCTTTCTGAGGGCCGAGACCATGCACGGCTGGTACACGTACATGGACGACTACGGCTCCCCCACCGAAGCCGACTATCACGCCATGAGCCACGGCGAATCCTTCCTCGAGGTGCTCAACAGCAAATTCGACTCGCCGAGCTTCTACTGCCTCGACGAGCCCGAGGCTGCGCTTTCCTTCCGGTCGACCCTCACCCTGATCCGGGTGCTGCACGACATTGCCGCGGTGGGTGGACAGGTCCTCTGCGCGACTCACTCGCCCGTGCTCGCCTCCATGCCAGGCGCACGCATACTCGAAATCGGCGACTGGGGAATCCGCGAATCAACCTGGGACGAGCTAGAGCTCGTCAAGCACTGGAAGGCATACCTAGACGCTCCGATGCGCTATCTCCGCCACACGCTGGCGGATGACTAGAGCGTCAGGACGATCTTGCCGAAGACGCTTCCGTCGATGACCGATGCGAGACCCTCGGCGGCATCCGCCATGGGGAGCTCACGGTCGATCAACGGCCTGGTGCCGGTGACGTCCATGAACTGCGCCAACGCATGAAGCTCATCACGGGTGCCCATCGTCGAGCCGTGGACGCGCATCTGCTGGAAGAAGATCCTGGTCAGCTCCGCATGTGACGGGGCATCGCCCGACGTCGCACCGGCAATCACGATCGTGCCGCCAGGGCGCATCGACTTGACCGAGTGTGACCACGTGGCGGCTCCAACCGTCTCGATGACGGCATCGACCTTCGACGGCAATCGGGCACCGGACTCAAAGGCTTCATGGGCACCGATCTCGACGGCACGGTTGCGCTTGTCCTCATCGCGACTGGTCGCGTACACGCGGAATCCAGCTGCCCGCGCCAAGGTGATGGCCGCTGTCGCGACTCCGCCACCGGCGCCCTGCACCAGAACGGTGTCGCCCTGCCTGAGATCTGACTGGGTGAACAACATCCGGTACGCAGTCAGCCACGCCGTGGGTAGGCAGGCGGCCTCGGCGAAGGAGAGTCCCTCTGGCTTGGCCACAACGTTGCGCTTCGGCACCGTGACACGTTCGGCGAACGTTCCCTGGTGACGCTCCGAGAGCAGCGACCTCTTGGGGTCGAGTGTCTCGTCGCCGCGCCACGACGGATCGCTGATGACCGCATGTACGAGGACCTCGTTGCCGTCCTCGTCGAGACCAGCAGCGTCACATCCAAGAATCATCGGGAGGCGATCAGCCGGCAGGCCGACTCCGCGCAGGCTCCACACATCGTGGTGGTTGATGGATGCGGCCTTGACCGTGACGGTCGTCCAACCGTCGGGCACCTCAGGCTCGGGGCGCTCCCCTACGACGAGGCCATCCAGCGGCGCGTCGGGGTTGATCTGGTCTGCATAGACGGCGAACATCCAGCTCCTCGGGAAAGTGAGTGCGTTGGGGCGTCAGTATGGCCGACGCGCGAGACCCTCGCGCCGGGCGGTGTCGGTCACGGCACGCGCCACTGTCGCTGCGACCCGCGGGTCGAACGGCGATGGAATGATGAACGACTCGGTGAGTTCGTCGCCGACGAGATCGGCAATTGCCTGAGCTGCCGCGAGCTTCATACCTTCGGAGATGCGCGTCGCACGTACGTCGAGCGCTCCGCGGAAGATGCCCGGGAAGACCAGCACGTTGTTGATCTGGTTGGGGAAGTCCGAACGCCCGGTCGCAACAACGCGTGCGTACTTGTTGGCGATGTCGGGATGAATCTCAGGTTGCGGGTTGGCGAGTGCGAACACGATCGCGTCAGGAGCCATTGATGCGACGGCTTCCTCGGGAACGGTGCCGCCAGAGACGCCGATGAAGACGTCAGCGCCGGACAGTGCGTCCGACACCGAGCCGGGACGCGCCCAGTCAGCCGTCTCGTCGGCGAGCCACTGCTTGACCTCGTCGAGCTGGCCGCGGCTGGAATGCACCACGCCGCTTCGGTCGACGATCGCGATCTTGGTGACGCCTGCGGTCTTGAGGATCTTGGTGATCGCAACACCGGCTGCACCAGCGCCGGAGATGACAACCTTGACGTCCTCGATGTAGCGATCTGTGACGCGCAGGGCGTTGAACAGAGCCGCGAGAACGACGACCGCCGTACCGTGCTGATCGTCGTGGAAGACGGGGATGTCGAGGCGCTCGATGAGACGGCGCTCGATCTCGAAGCAGCGCGGGCTGGAGATGTCTTCGAGGTTGATGCCGCCGAACGACGGAGCGAGTCGGACGATGGTCTCGACGATCTCGTCTGGGTCGGTGGTGGCCAGGGCGATCGGAATCGCATCGACACCGCCGAACTGCTTGAACAGCACGGCCTTACCCTCCATGACAGGCATGGAGGCTGCGGGTCCGATGTCACCGAGGCCGAGAACGGCGGTGCCGTCAGTAACAACGGCGACAGTGTTGGACACCCAGGTGTATTCGTGGGCGACCTCGGGATCAGCCGCAATGGCCTCACACACCTGAGCGACGCCGGGTGTGTAGGACATGGAGAGATCGTCGGCATTGTTCAGCGGTACGGTCGCCGTGATCGCCATCTTGCCGCCGCGGTGCAGCGCAAAAATGGGGTCTTCGGGGTCCGGTGCCGGTGTATGCACGTCGATATCTGTCGCAACCATTGAATGCCTCGGGAAGTTGAAAGCTAGTGACGGGACCGATCAGATCGCCGATGCGGCAGTTGGCCGCTCATGGGTACCCGCACTGAAGGGGTGGTTTGTGCAGGTCGTACCCGGTTCTCAGTCTCTCACAACCGGTATGTCACGTCCCAACGCCCGGTTGACTGGAGGAGCAAGCAGACATCCGAGCACAACAACCGCACTAACTCCCATCACGATCGCCAGCCACGTGGTGTCGCCGTCGCGCAGGTTCCAGGCGAGCAGCAACTGGATCAGGTGAGTGACGATGAGTGGGCTACGCGCCCAGGATTCGCCCTGCGAAACCCGCCAGGCGGCGAACAGCTGTCCGAGGCCGTAGACCCCGAGGAGGAGCCCAGCTCCGACGCCGAGACCCAACCGATCGCGTGACACATCCGCCACGTCGAGCACGGCCAGAACTACATATGCGAGAGCCTCCACAGCGACCACGACAGCGGCGATGCCGAGCAGTGTTCGAGCCGACTTTTTGAGCGGTTCTGGAGGTGTCACCTCGCCAGCCTACGAAAGTGTGACCCAACTCAACAATTCGCAAGGGTCCTTACCCTTGTAATGCAGTTGAAACCTTGAAAACATGGAGCCTCAGCCTTGGAACGGGTCAGACCGGCCTGCCCACGGCGCAACCGAACGGGAAGGAGTGTCCACATGGATTGGCGTCATCGTTCCGCATGCCTAGATGAGGACCCTGAGCTCTTCTTCCCCATCGGCAACACGGGTCCCGCCATCTTGCAGATCGAAGAGGCGAAAGTCGTATGCCGCCGTTGTGATGTCCGCGAACTGTGCCTGCAATGGGCACTGGAGAGCGGCCAGGACCACGGTGTGTGGGGAGGCTTGAGCGAAGACGAACGTCGTACGCTGAAGCGCCGCAATGCTCGGGCACGTATTCGTACTGCCTGACGTACACGTATCGGTGAACCCCGTGCTCTTTGGAGCGCGGGGTTCTTTGCGTCCCGACCCGTTCTAGACCAGCAGTGAGATCGCGACCGTCGTACCGCCGCTGTTGCGACGCTCGAAGGTCAACGTGCCGCCGAGCTCACCTTCGACCAAGGTCGTGACAATCGAGAGCCCGAGGCTGTCTGCGGGATCGAAGTCCTTCGGCAATCCGACTCCGTCATCACTCACGCGAAGCCGGACGCGGTCACGTATGCGGTTGACCGCCAGCGTCAAGGTGCCGCCGCCGGCGCCGTACGCATGCTCCACGGCGTTCTGGATGAGCTCGGTGAGCACCATGGCCAGCGGTGTGGCGATCACGCCGGGCAGCGAGCCGAACGATCCGACTCGATCGGCGTGGACGACACCGACGTCAGGTCCGCGAGAGACATCGAGGACGTTGTGGATCAGCCGGTCGGCGATCTCATCGAAGTCGACCTCGTCCCCGAATGACTGGCTGAGTGTCTCGTGCACGAGCGCGATGGAGGCGACGCGGCGTACGGCGTCATCGAGTGCGGCCCGCGCTTCGGGCAGCTCAACACGGCGACCCTGAAGCCGAAGCAGCGCTGCGACAGTCTGCAGGTTGTTCTTGACCCGGTGGTGGATCTCGCGGATCGTCGCTTCCTTCGAGACGAGCTCACGCTCACGCAACCTGAGCTCGGTGACGTCACGCAGCAGGATCAGGGCCCCGTTGCGATGCCCGCCCGACTTCAGCGGGATGACGCGGAGCAGCAGCGATCCGGTCGCATTCTCGATCTCGGCCTCACCTCCCGAATCACCGCGCAACAAGCCCAGCGGTCCTCGATCGGTGGGTCGGCGGTCGATCAAGCCGGTCGTGACCTCGCCCAGCTCGGCACCCATCAGGTCGCCGGCAAGCCCGAGCCGTCGATAGGCCGACAAAGCGTTGGGACTGGCGTACGAGACACGGCCGCGGCCGTCGGTACGGATCAGTCCATCGCCGACTCGCAGCGAGTCAGCGAGGTCGGATCGAGTGCCGTCAAGAGGGAACTCGCCGCGCTGAATCATGTCGATCAGCTCGTCGGCCGCCTCAAGGTACGTCGCCTCGAGCTCACTCGCCGTACGCGGCGCATTGTCATTGCGCCGCGACGAGATGATCGCGATTGCCGAGCCCTCACGCTTCACCGGGATCGTGCGGGTACGGACGCGCGTACCGTCTGGCATTTCTTCGATCTGCTCGTCGACAACTTCGCCGCTGGCCAGGGCTTGATCGAGTCGATCCGTATGGCCGGCCGGCAGGAACGTGCCCGCGGCATCCTCGAGCAACGTAGTGGGGCCCGTCGTCGGGCGAATCTGGGCGCCAGCCCACATTCCCTTCGACTCTGAATCGGGCACCCACAGCACAAGGTCAGAGAACGAGAGGTCAGCAATGATCTGCCAATCCGTCACCAGGGCATGCAGCCACGAGACATCGCCGGTCGACAGCGACGTCTGGAATCGCGCGATGTCATCCAGCGAGGGCACACGTCAAGCGTAGTGGTGAGCGGCGCATGTAAGGATGGATGAGTGTCTGAGGCGTACTGGCAATCAGTGATGCAGGCCGGTATGGAAGTACCGGCCGATCGAAGTCTGGACGAGTGCACTGTCGAACTTGTCGAGATGCTCGGCCACCCCAATCCTCGCTGGCGCGAAGACATTGCTTATCCACTGTTGACGACGTGGATCACCAAAGGCGTCTACGACGAACTGCTCTCCGGCTTGGGCGACGGCATCGTCCCCGGCCTCCGCTACGGGCTGGGCCATGACGGCGACCTCTCAGTGCTTCGCCGCTCCTACAGTGCGCTGATGCTCGCCGAGATCATCGGACGCGACAACAACGAGCACCTGATGACGTCCGACTCGGTGCTGGCCTGGGGCGACAGCGCGACGGCTTGGTACGTACGCGAGCAGGACCACCGCGGATGGGTGCCCGAGCAGGGCTGGGCCAATGCGATCGCGCACGGCGCCGACCTCCTCGCCGCACTCGCCCGCTCCCGCCACTTCGGTCGCCTCGAGCTCACCGTCCTGCTGGACGTCATTGCCGATCGCGTACTCACGCCGACTTCGTACATCTGGCGACACGGCGAGGAGGATCGCCTGGCGTACGCGGTCATGACCTTGCTGCATCGCAACGCGCTCGACGCCGGCATCGTTGAGCCGTGGTTGGCCCGACTCGGCGCTGGTATCCAGGTCCCTCGTACGCGCGGCCACATCGAGGCGGAGTGGCCATCACCATCGGTGCGCAACACCTCGTCCCTACTTCGAGCGCTCCACCTGCAGCTTGCGCTCGGCGTACAAGGGCGAGCCGATCTGCGCGCGGATGCCGAGCTGTTCGCTGAGCAGCCGGCTCACCGAGCCGACTTGATCCTGGCTGTGCTCGACCAGATCCGCGCCGAGAGTCCATGGCTCTATCGCCCAACCACACGTGCCAAACCCGTCACATAGACGCTCCTACCACCGGGCGCTCCGCCTCTTTAGTAGCGTGCGTCACATGACTCACGAACCCCAGCACGGCGGAGTCCACGCCGTAGACGTCGCCCGCGCCCACGGTGTCGAGCACATGTTCACCCTTTCCGGCGCTCACGTGTTCCCGATGTACGACGGCGCCGTCAAGGCTGAGCCGGCGATGCCGATCATCGACGTACGCCACGAGCCCACCGCCGTCTTCGCCGCCGAGGCCATCGGCAAGCTCACCCGCAAGCCGGGTCTTGCGGTGCTGACAGCCGGACCGGGAGTCACCAACGGTGTCAGTCCCATCGCCCAGGCCACCTTCTCCGGATCGCCATTGGTGGTCGTCGGTGGTCGCGCGCCCAACAACCGATGGGGTTCGGGCAGCCTGCAGGAGCTCGACCAGCCGCCGATCGTTGCCAGCGTCTCGAAGTCGGCTGTCACAGCGCACAAGGTCGACGACATCGCCCCCGTACTGGATGAGGCCTTCACACTTGCCGGCTCGTCGCACCGCGGGCCGACCTTCGTCGACGTGCCGATGGACGAGTTCTTCAATGCCACGACGGTGACCACCAAGTCCAAGGGCAACACGACAGCGCCGATCGAGCCCGACTCCGGCGCCCTGTCCAAGATCGCCGGACTCCTCCGCGAGTCTGCTCGTCCCGTCCTCGTGATCGGCACCGACGTATGGGCTGACCACGCCGAGCAGGCAGCACTTCAGTTCGTCGAGGAGACCGGCATCGCCGTCATCTCCAACGGCATGGGTCGCGGCATCATCCCCGGCGGCCACCCGCAGCTCGTGACCAAGGCGCGCTCAACGTCGTTCAACGGCGCCGATCTGGTGATCGTCGTTGGTACGCCGCTCGACTTCCGCCTCGGGTACGGCATCTTCGGCGGCAAGGAAGGCGCGACGCCGGCCAAGACGGTGCATATCGCCGACTCCCCCGGCCAGGTCTCGACCCACGCCGAGATGGCCGCTTCTGCCAGCGGTGACCTGACGCTTGTCTTCAATGGAGTGCTGGCTGCGCTCCAGTCCGGTGCTGGCAGCAAGCCTGACTGGTCACCCTGGCTCAGCACGCTGCAGGACGAGGTCCGGGCAGCGACGGCTCGAGACAACGAGCTGCTCACAGCATCTGCGGACCCGATCCATCCCGCCCGCATCTACGGCGAACTGCTGCCACGACTCGCGGACGACGCCGTGGTGATCGGCGACGGCGGAGATTTCGTGTCGTTCGCCGGCAAGTTCGTGGAGCCCAAGCTCCCGGGTGGCTGGCTCGACCCAGGTCCGTACGGCTGTCTTGGCGCTGGCATGGGAGCGGCGATGGCCGCCCGTATCGCGAAGCCCTCCAGCCAGGTCGTCCTGCTGTACGGAGACGGTGCCGCAGGCATGTCGCTGATGGATGTTGACACCTTGGTGCGCCACAACCTGCCGATCGTCATGATCGTCGGCAACAACTCGGCCTGGGGGCTCGAGAAGGGCCCGATGCAGTGGCTCTACGGCTACGACGTGGCTGCCGATCTCGCACCTCAGACGCGCTACGACCAGGTTGTGACCGCTCTGGGCGGTGGCGGCGAGATGGTGACTGACCCCAAGGACATCGGACCCGCACTGGATCGCGCGTTCGCCTCGGGCGTTCCGTACCTCGTCAACGTCATGACCGACGTCAACGCCGCCTACCCGCGCGCCACGACTGGCATCTGAGTCGATGGACTCGGCATCGATCACTCACACGGTCAGCGAAGCCGACACGGCGATCGCGGTCGGCAGCGGAGACCTTCCGGTCCTTGGTACGCCGGTCGTGCTCGCTTGGTGCGAGGAGGCTACCTGCGCTGCTCTCGAGCTCATGCCCAACCAGACGAGCGTTGGCACCCGCGTGGATCTGGAGCACCTTGCTGCAAGTCCGGTCGGGACAGAGGTCACGGCCACCGCAACCGTGATCCACACCGATGGACGGCTCGTACGTTTTCAGGTCGCTGCGCTGGATGCGGCCGGGACGCTACTGGCGAGCGGTGAGATCCGCAGAGTGATCGTGGATCGGGAGCGATTCATGAGCCGGATCAAGCCTGTGGGAGACTAGGTCTTCCAGCTTTTCGAGGAGGATCAATGAGCCGTCGAGGCCGCAAGCGCCGCGCTCGCAAGAAGAAGGGCGCAAACCACGGCAAGCGTCCCAACGCTTGACCGTCGTTTCCAAGACATGAGAAATCCCCGTCCATCGGACGGGGATTACTCTTTGGCCAACGCAGTGTTACTGGTTCTTGGTCTCGGTGATGTGGACTTGAACCGTCCGAATCGAGACAAGCACCTTCTGTCGGAGCACCTCGGGGGCGACCTCCGAGCAGGACCGCGACACCAGCGACTTCACGACTCGCTCAAGCTCAAACTCTGAGAGGCACGGCGTGCATTCGTCGATGTGAGTCTGGATCTCGGCACAGCTGGCCGTGTCGATCTCCTGGTCAATGAAGAGATAGAGGTTCTCGAGAGCCTTCTCGCAGTCGGGTCCGTCGCACTCACTCATTTGGTGTCACCTCCACCGGTGACGGCCATGCCGCGATCGCGGGCATAGTCGCTAAGCATGTCGCGGAGCATACGACGGCCGCGGTGCAGTCGTGACATGACTGTGCCGATCGGCGTCTCCATGATCTCGGCGATCTCTTTGTAGGGGAAACCCTCGACATCTGCGAGGTAGACAGCCATGCGGAAGTCTTCGGGCAGAGCCTGCAGGGCGTCCTTGACGTCGCTGTCAGGCAGGTGCTCGAGGGCTTCCATCTCGGCGGACTTGAGTCCGGACGAGCCATGCGACTCCGCGCGCGCAATCTGCCAGTCCTCGATCTCGTCGGTGACTTGCTGCGGCTGACGCTGCTTCTTGCGGTAGGAGTTGATGTAGGTGTTGGTCAGGATGCGGTAGAGCCACGCCTTGAGGTTGGTGCCCGGCGTGAACTGGTGAAATGCGGTGAATGCCTTGGCGAAGGTCTCCTGGACCAGGTCCTCGGCATCATGCGGGCTGCGGGTCATACGCAGCGCGGCGGAGTAGAGCTGATCGAGGAAGGGCAGGGCATCGGCCTCGAAGCGCGCCTGGCGCTGCTCCGGGGTCTCAGTGCTGCGCGGGTCAGCGTCAGCGGGGCTTGCAGGGGTGACTGTCATCGCGTCCCAGCCTACTCCGGGGGTCGGACGCTTACGCAGTGGAGTGATGGTCGCCACGCTGCGTTCGGCACATATCTGCATGCCTAGTAGAACGACGTAGGGATGCTCGCTATTCCGGGGGAATCGGGACGATCAGCTCGGGTCCGTTGTTGCGTACGTTGTTGACCTCTGTCGACACCGGAAAGGCGTCGAGACGGCCCGGCGCGGCAGGAATTAGCAGCTCAAGCAGTTCTTCGGTCGCATGCGGCGCAGGATCGAGCCACGCGTCGTAGCCGCCTGGTTCGACAAAGAGCGGCATGCGGTCGTGCAAATGGCCCAGCTCGTCCTCGGCAGTGGTGGTGATGATCGTGTAGCTGATCACCCACTCGTCGTCTTCGCGGTTCTTCCAGAACTCGTAGAGACCCGCCATCGCCAGGATCGAACCGTCCTTGGGCGTGATGTAGAACGGCTGTTTGGGGGTCTTCTTGCCATCGATCGGCTCTCGGGCGTACCACTCGAAATAGCCGTCAGCCGGTATGAGCGCCCGCCGTTTGCCGAAGGCCTTCTTGAACGCAGGCTTCTCAGCAAGCGTCTCGGACCTGGCGTTGATCATGCGGTTGCCGATCGACTGGTCTTTGGCCCAGCTCGGAATGAGGCCCCATTTGGCGGTCAACAGTTCGCGTAGCGGGCGATCGGCGCTCGCCTCTTCGGGCGCACGACCGATCACAATCGGGGCGAGCTTCGTCGGCGCCATGTTGTAGTCGGCCTCGAGCTCAACGAACGAGTTGACCAGGTCGACCTCAAAGGCCTGATTGAGCGATGCCGAGGTCTGAGTTGTCGCGTAGCGGCCGCACATACGGCAAGCCTGCCACGCGGCACTGACTATCTAGGGGGGTGTCTCCCTAGGTTGTCAGGCCGGCAAGCATCGTCGCGATGCCGTCGGAGGTGCTCGGCAGGTGCTCGACCCACAGGCGTGCCTGTGACTCGTCTCCCAGCACCTGCTCGAGCATCATCGCCAACAGTCGCACCGTCACGGCATCCGTGCGCTCGATCCCAGCGAGCGCGGCGAATCGCCGCGGGGACAGTTGCGCGATGGTCTCGTCTCCCGCGTAGACCATGCGCATTGCCTCAGCGACCTCAAGAGACCGCAGTTCTTGCTCCAACTCATTTCCAGGATCCAGACGCGGCAGCTCCACCACGACCAACGCGTAGCCATCCGCGGCACGCGTCCCGTCCCGCTCGGCCCCCCGATAGACGTCGCCGAGCCGGGAGCGGACATGCGGAACCGTCGACAATGCAGTCAACGGGTGCTCGCACGATGCATCCACCTGGTGTACGAGAGCCTCCTCGACCCATGCCAATGCTGCAGCACGGACCGTCGCGAACGGCGGCTCTTCTGGGGCGTGCGCGCGCTCCACGTGGTCCATGACCTCGTGGAGCGGCACGCCCATCTGCGCTGCACGCGCTCCCACCCCGCGTGCAACAACAGCGATGTCTGAGCGACCGTCACGGACGGCGTGCTCGAGAGGAACGAAGCTCATACCCGAGTTGAACATCGATTCCCCCCCTTCCCTCTTTGAACAAGAGATGTGCTTGATCAGACACATATGAGACGCGCGAGTACCTGACCTATGACGCAGGTTCTGTGCGGAACTTTCGGGAGATTTCCTCGTTGTGTATCCCGGAGGTCTCACGTCGTGACAGACATGCTCAGCACTACAGCGGAGTCGACCGACGCCGACCTCATTGCTGCGGTCCGCGCCGGCGACACTGACGCGTACGGATTGCTGTTCGAACGGCACCGTCAGGCGGCCGGTCGACTGGCGGGACATCTGGTCCCCGGTCCCGACGCGGACGACCTGGTTTCCGAGTCATTCATCCGCGTCCTCGGCGTACTCCAGGCCGGCAAGGGCCCCGATGAGTTCTTCCGCGCCTACCTGCTGAGCTCGATTCGACGTCTCCACCTCGACCGCATTCGCGGCAACAAGAAGGTCAAGACAACCGACGACGAATCAGAACTCGACCGCGCGGTCGAGTTCGTCGATCCCACGACCATGCAGTTCGAACGCAGCGCTGCCGCTGATGCCTTCGGCTCACTGCCCGAGCGCTGGCAGCTGGTCCTGTGGCACCTGGATGTCGAGGGCCAGAAGCCGGCCGAGATCGCACCGATGCTCGGTATGAGCGCCAACAGCGTCTCCGCACTTGCCTATCGCGCTCGCGAAGGACTGCGACAGGCCTACCTGCAGGGCCATCTCGCTCCACAGCTCCACGAAGGATGCCGCAAGACGACGGGCCAGCTCGGCGCGTACGTGCGCAAGGGCCTTTCGGCTCGCGACTCGCATGCCGTCGAGGATCATCTCGACGGGTGCAGTCGTTGCACCGGCCTCTACCTCGAGCTTGCCGAGGTCAACTCCAACCTCTCCGGCATCCTCGCCCCTGCTCTGCTCGGATCCGCCGCAGCCGGTTACGTTGCTGCCGCCACTGCTGCTGCCGGAGTCGGAACGGTTCTCGGTCTCACCGGCACTGCCGCTGAGGTTGCTCGGGTCGCGATCCTGCCCGTCAAGGCGATCTCCGCTGGTGCAGCCGGTGTTGCGGGCGCCGGAGCCCAGGGCATCGTCACAGCGACGGTTGTGGCGGGACTCGCGACTGCTGGCACGGTCGCCGTGGCCACAGACTTCGGCGGAGTGACGAACTCCGCCCAGCCGTCGGCCGTTGCTCCTCAGATCACGCCCGATGCGGCGATCCCCACCGAGACGACACCGGAACTGGTCGAACTTGAGCCAGGGCTGGAGCCCGGGGTTGAGCCGACGCCGTTGCCCGAACCCACTGAGACGCCGACTGTCGAGGCGGAAGTGCCCACCACAGCCGAGCAGCCTGAGGTTGTCGTTGAGCCCACCCCGCAGCCGTCGCCGGACGTTTCCGAAGAACCGCCGCCGCCTCCACCTCCACCGCCGCCGCCGCCGCCGAAGCCGACTGACTACGGCATCGCGTCCGTCGCGATCACGAACGACGACGCTCTGCTGCAGCATCGCTACACGGTAGGTATCTCGGCCGCGACCGACGGACGAGCGATCGCCCGCGACGTGACGGTCAGGATTGCCTTCCGCCGCAGCACCATCTTCCGCGGAGTAGTCAGCCCGGGCTGGGCGTGTGGCGACGCCGTACGCAACCGACGACTCACAACCCTCACCTGCACCAAGACGCTCGAAGCTGGCGAAGGTGCGACCTTCATCGCCAAGGCTCGTGGACTGGGTCAGTCCGGGGTGATCTCGGTTGCGTCGCCTGAGGATCCGAATCCCGGCAACGACTCGCAGTCGTTCCGCGCACCGCTCTGGCTTCCGCTCTAGACACTCGGACTTGCTGGCGTGCAGGTGTCGGGTATGAATGAGGCATGACCCTCCTGCGAATTGCAGCTCGCCCGATGCTTGCGTCGATGTTCGTCTTTGGCGGCGCCATGGCGCTCAGGGATCCCGGTCCGCGCGCTGCGAAGGCTCAGCCTGTTGCTGATGCGATCAAGCGGGTTGCTCCTGACCTCCCTGTCAACGGTTCGAATCTGACGCGCTTCAACGGTGGCGTACAGCTGGTTGCTGGCACCGCGTTGGCGACCGGCCGATTCCCGCGGCTCTCAGCATTTGTCCTTGCTGCCACGATGCCGCCAACCACGTACGTCGGTCACCCCTACTGGGACGAGACAGATCCGGTCGTCAGGGCCAACCAGCGCATCCACTTCTTCAAGAACATCTCGATGATCGGTGGCTTGCTGATGGCCACGCTCGATCCCGATCCGCACAAGAAGTTCATCGCCCGCCGTGCAAAGGACAAGATCACCGAAGCCGCCGCCCGCCGATAGGCTGGGGGTGATGAACGCACCCTTGCCTTGGCTCGCGCCCTACCGCGACACGCCCGTCGTCGGCGAGGTGCTCGTGCCGGGGTCGAAATCACAGACCAATCGGGCGCTGATCCTTGCCGCGCTCGGCGATCGTCCGTCGGTGCTGACCCGCCCACTGCGCTCTCGCGACACCACCCTGATGGCCGATGCCCTGGTGGCTCTCGGGGCCACTATCGATCGCGACGGCATGGTCTGGACCATCACTCCCGCAGCACTCGATCACACTGCGGCCGCCACCGTCGACTGCGGTTTGGCTGGCACGGTGATGCGATTCGTGCCGGCTGTCGCTGCGCTGACGAGTGCCGACGTCACATTCGACGGCGATGAGCACGCTCGCGTACGGCCCATGGCCACCACCATCTCCGCGCTTCGGGGTCTGGGCGTGGCGATTGACGACGAGGGTCGTGGCTCGCTGCCATTCGTGGTCCATGGTTCGGGAACGGTCGCCGGCGGACCGCTCGAAATCGATGCGTCATCGTCGAGCCAGTTCGTATCGGCGCTTCTGCTTGCGGGCGCACGATTCGACAAGGGTCTTGAGTTGCAGCACGTCGGTGCCGCCTTGCCGTCGATGCCGCACATCGAGATGACCGTCAACGAACTGCGCAAGCGTGGAGTCGAAGTCGACGACAGCCAGCCCGATCGCTGGGTTGTCGCACCCGGACCCATCGCCGCGCTCGACGACGAAATCGAGCCAGACCTCTCCAATGCAGGCGTCTTCATCGCCGCAGCACTGGTCACCGGCGGCAGCATCCGCATACGCAACTGGCCCGAGCAGACCGATCAGGCTGGTGATGCGTGGCGCACGATCGTCGAGGCTTTCGGCGCGAGGGCCGTGCGCGATGGTGCAGATCTGGTGTTCACTGCAGGTCCCACGCTCAACGGAGTGGAGCTCGATCTGCACGATGTCGGCGAGCTGACTCCGGTGGTTGCCGCGATGGCCGCACTGGCCGACGGTCCGTCACGGCTCACAGGAGTCGCACATCTGCGCGGGCACGAGACCGATCGTCTTGCAGCTCTCGTCACCGAGATCAACCGGCTCGGCGGCGATGCTGAGGAGCTTGAGGACGGCATCGCGATACGTCCTCGTCCGCTGCACGCCGAGACGTTCAAGACGTACGACGACCACCGCATGGCACATGCGGCCGTGGTGCTCGGACTTCGCGTCGAAGGGCTTCTGGTCGAGAACGTCGTCACGACGGTCAAGACCTACCCCAACTTCGCACCGGTCTGGGAACGGCTCATCACGACATGAGGTGCGTAGCGTGGTGAGGGAACGGGACGACGAGCACGACAAGTTCGACCGGCCGAAGCGCCGGACGAAGCCTCGTACGAAAGATCGCCCCAACTACGACGACGCCGCGATCGCCCGTGTTGTGACGATCGACCGCGGCCGCTACACCGTGACCCTCGACGATCGCACCATCACCGCCATGAAGTCCCGCAACCTCGGACGCAAAGGCGTCGTCGTCGGCGACGAGGCTCGCGTGGTCGGCGACACCAGCGGTGACGAGGGCTCACTTGCCCGCATTGTCGAGGTCCTGCCCCGCCGCACCGTCCTGCGCCGATCGGCAGACGACGACGATCCCATCGAGCGCATCATCGTCGCCAACGCTGACCAGCTCGTCATCGTCGCCGCACTCGCGGATCCGCCGCCGCGTGCTGGCCTGATCGACCGTTGCCTGGTCGCAGCATTCGACGCGGGTATGGAACCACTCGTCTGCCTGACCAAGGCCGATCTCGGCAAGCCCGACGAGATCCTCGCTCTGTTCGAACCGCTCGGCGTACGCGTCGTCGTGACACAGCAAGGCGGCGACCTCGGGGCCGTACGCGATGTGTTGCGAGACCGCACCAGCGTGCTGGTCGGCCACTCGGGCGTCGGCAAATCGACGCTGGTCAATGCGCTCGTCCCCGACGCACATCGGTCGGTGAGCTACGTCAATGCCGTGACTGGGCGCGGCCGCCATACATCCACGTCAGCGATCTCGCTGGAGCTTCCGTTCGGCGGCTGGATCATCGATACGCCGGGCATTCGCTCCTTCGGTCTGGCGCATGTCGAGATCGACCAGCTGATCAAGGCGTTCCCGGATTTGCAGGACGCGGCACGCGACTGCCCGCGCGGTTGCCTCCACTCAGCAACGGAGCCCGAGTGCGCGCTCGATGTCGCTGTCGGCGACGGCACCATCCCGGCGGAGCGCCTCGTCTCCTTCCGGCGCATTCTGGCAAGCATGAGCACGAAGGACGACTACTGACCGAGGACGCGCGGCCTCCGGCAATTCCCCGCGCGAACGTCGTACTCTGAGGGCCATGGCTCACTCGTACAACGACGACTTGCGCCTCGCTCACGTACTCGCCGACAGCGCCGACAACTTGTCGATGGATCGGTTCGGCTCGATCGACCTCCAGGTCTCGACCAAACCCGACATGACGTACGTGACCGAGTCCGACGAAGCCGTCGAAGCGACCATCCGTCGCACGCTCAAATCCGCCCGCACCCGAGACATCGTTCTCGGCGAAGAACAGGGCGAGGAAGTGGGCACCTCAGGCCCGGGTGGTCGTCGTTGGATCGTTGATCCGATCGACGGCACCGCCAACTTTGTACGCGGCGTACCCATCTGGGCAACGCTCATCGCGCTCGAGGAGGACGGCGAGATCGTCGCTGGCTGCGTCTCGGCTCCCGCCCTCGGCCGCCGCTGGTGGGCGAGCAAAGGCACCGGCGCCTACACCGGCAAGTCACTCATGTCATCGCGCGAGATCCGCGTCTCCCGCATCACCGAGCTCGAGAACGCCTCGCTCTCCTATGCGTCACTCGGCGGATGGGACGCGATCGGCAAGGCAGACGCCTTCGCTGCGTTGATGCGTCGCTGCTGGCGCACGCGCGCGTACGGCGACTTCTTCTCCTACATGCTGCTCGCCGAAGGTGCTGTCGACATCGCAGCAGAGCCTGAACTGAAGGTCTGGGACATGGCAGCGCTCGACATCGTCGTACGCGAAGCAGGCGGCTCGTTCACGAGCCTCGCCGGCAAGCCCGGCCCTTGGGGCGAGAACGCACTGGCGACCAACACGCGTCTTCACGACGCTGCGATGGCATACGTCGGCCACTTCCCTGACACGGAACCGCCGGAGCCGTCATGGGACGACGAGCCAGAACCCACCGCTGCCGAGCCCAACAACGTGCACAACTTCGACTTCACCCGCGAAGCCAGCGACGAAGCGCCCTAACGATCCCTCGCAGGACGGCCCCCTCGGCGTTACAGTTCCAGAACGACCACCGGAGGAGTTACGTATGCGCGTGAGCGACGTCCTGGCGTCCAAGGGCAGCGATGCCATCTACACGATCAAACCCGAGGCTTCGATCCGCGAGCTGCTCGACGTGCTCGCCGACCGCAACATCGGCGCCATGGTCGTCAGCGACGACGGGGAGACGATGATCGGGATCGTCTCTGAGCGCGATGTGGTCCGCAAGCTCCGAGATGTCGAGAACGCCCGCGATGTGACGGTCGCCAGCATCATGACGACTGACGTGCAGGTGGCTGGGCCGGATGACTCGTTCAAGTCGCTCATGATCGCGATGACCGAGCACCGCGTACGCCACATTCCCGTACTCGACGACGGGCGACTGGTCGGCGTGCTCAGCATCGGCGACGCCGTGAAGCACCGCATGGAACAGCTGGAATTCGAGCGAGATCAGCTCAACAAGTACGTCTCAGGCGGCTGACCCGGGCAGCATCTCACTTTCGTATGTTGACATCCGATACCTTTACGATATATCGTTTATGTATCGGCACTAGATCAATCAGATCGTGTCGACGTACACAGAAAGTGGGTAACCCCCATGCGTAACAACAATTCTTCAGAACACCGCAATCCGGCCGATCGCCGTCGCGGACGTGGACACTCCGACTTCGGCTTCGGCCGTGAGTTTGGCCCCGGATTTGGTGGCCCCGGATTTGGTGGCCCCGGCCGCCCCCGTGGACGCCGTCGTGGCGGACGAGGTGGCGACGTTCGCGCCGCCGCCCTCCTGCTCCTCAGTGAGCAGCCGCAGCACGGCTACCAGCTCATCCAGGAGATCGGCGAGCGCTCCAACGGGGCGTGGAAGCCCAGCCCCGGATCGATCTATCCCGTGCTCCAGCAGCTCGAGGACGAAGGCCTCATCTCGTTCGATCGCGTCGACGGTCGCAAGACCGCAACACTGACCGACGACGGCGCCTCGTACGTTGAGGAGAACCGCGAAGAGCTCGGCACCCCGTGGGAGGCCGCCGCTGGCGACCCGACCGACGAGATGCGCGAGTTCGTTCTCGTCCTCAAGGGCCTCATGGGTGCCTGGAAGCAGGTCGCCCAGGCCGGCAACGCCACTCAGCGCGAGCAGGCTGCCAAGGTCGTCGACGATGCCCGGAAGGCTCTGTACCGCATACTTGCGGACGATGAGTCATAACGGACGTCTGTCCCTGCCCGAGAGCGAGATGACCTGGCGGTTCTCTCGCTCTTCGGGCGCCGGCGGCCAACACGTCAACACGACCGATACTCGCGTCGAGCTGATCTGGTCGCTCACCGACACCACCGCGCTCTCCCCCGCCCAGAAGGAACTCGCCTCACACAGGCTGAGCAACCGACTGGTCGGCGGGACGATCACGGTGGTGTCGTCTCAATATCGCTCGCAACACCGCAATCGCGAGGCAGCACGCGTACGGCTCGAGGATCTCGTGTCCCACGCGATCGTTCCGCCCAAACCGAGGCGAGCAACCAAGCCCAGCCGCGCCTCGAAGGAGCGCCGGCTCGACTCCAAGAAGAAGCGCAGCGCCATCAAGCAGGGGCGCTCCGGCGCGTGGGAATAGCAGCGACCTGACAATCGTTGTCATCTGTGCGGGTCGATCCCCGCATAGAAGGACACACATGAAGGTCCGCAACTCCCTCCGCTCGCTCAAGAACCAGCCCGGTTCGCAGGTCGTACGTCGCCACGGCCGCACGTTCGTGATCAACAAGATCAACCCGCGTCTCAAGGCTCGGCAGGGCTAATCTCAACAGCATGAATGTGAAAGCTGTTCGCATCATGCTCGTCGTCGCCGTCGTGATCGATGTCGCGTACTGGGCAACGTGGTTCACCAACCGCGGATGGGTGGAGAGCGACACGTCCGAGGCGTACGTAGCGTTCGAGAATGCGTTCCCACTCGCGGACGCATGGCTCGGACTGACCTGCGTACTCGCGTTCTTCGCGCTCGGACGACGATCGCCGACGGCTCTGCTGTGGCTGATCGCCGCTGGCTCATCCGGGATGTACCTGTTCTGCATGGACGTGCTCTACGACCTCGAGAACGATATCTACGGCAAGGGCGCTGGCGGCATCATTGAGGCTGGAATCAACCTGATCACGCTCGCGTTCTCGGTCGTCGCACTGCGCTGGGCCTGGACCCGGCGTGACGCACTCCTCACCGGATCTGCGACCTAAAGATTTCGTCCAGAAGCTCCCGCCCGATAGCCTGAATGGGCGCTGACGGCACACTCCCATTCGTCGAGGCGCACGAGGAGTCCCCCGTGTACAGCAAACCTTGGCCGCGAATCATCACCGGCGCTGTGGTCGCCATGATCGCTGTGGCGGCATTTGTGACGTTCACACGCGGCGAGACTCCCGCAACTGACACGGCATCGGCGACGCTGCCCGGCGTCAGCGGCAAGAATGCGCCGGTCGTCGTCAGTTCCACACCCACGCCGTCATCGCCGGCATCTGCCGATGCCGCCGAGCGCGAGGCCGAGAGCACCGACTCCAAGGGCACAACCAAGACGCCCACTACGTCCCCTACTCATAGTGGCCCCACGACATCGCCCACGACATCGGCACCTGATCCTGATCCGACGACAGAGCCGCCTCCGCCGTCACCGTCACCCAAGCCTCCGTGCGGACTGGTCGGCTCTATCCTCGGCTCCTGCAAGTAGCTCGAATCAGAGGACAACGGCGACTGCACATGCGGTAGACATGACTGCCTCATCAGTTATTGGAGAGTCATGCCCAGCATTGCGACGACGCACGGCCTGATCAGCTATCGCGAAGGCGGCACCGGCGTACCAGTCGTCATGCTTCACGCGACCCTTCACGATCGCCGTGACTTCGATCCAATCTTTGACGAGATCACCCGCAATCACCGAGCAATCGCACTCGACTGGCCCCACCACGGCGAGTCGTCCAACAGCGGTGCGCTCCCTCTCGCCTCCGACCTGGTCGTCACCCTCAAGGATGTCGTCAACGCGCTCAACCTCGAACCAGCGATTTTCATCGGCAACTCCGTCGGCGGCTATGCCGCAGCTCAGCTCGCGATCGACGACCCGGAGCGAGTGGCTGGTCTGGTGCTCGTCAACTCGGGCGGATTCACCAAGCAAACCCCCGCGACCAAGGCGTTCATCAAGCTGATGAGCAGTCCAGCCATCTTCACCAAGCGCATGTTGCCGCTACTGGCCAAGGCGTACATGCGCGCCAAGACGGACTCCGACAAGGCGATCATCACCCGAGTCAAGGCGCGAGCTGCGGGCAGCGGCGCAGCTGTCGCTGCCAAGCTCTGGAGCAGTTTCGCCGACCCCTCCTTCGACTTGCGCTCGACAGCCGCCAAGATCACCGCACCGACGCTGCTCATGTGGGGCACGAAGGACCTGACCACACCGTTGGGCGATGGCAAGCGTGCTGCCGCCGTCATACCCAACGCGACACTGCACGAGTTCCCAACGGGGCACCTGCCGTTCTCCTCCCAGCCTTGGGAGTTCCTCGAGATCGTCATGCCTTTCATCGACGATCCCGCGTAGACGTGCAAAGATCCCCGACCGGCATCTCTGCCAATCGGGGATCTTGCCTCCGTCACCGCAGGATCGCTGAACCCTCGACCAGCGGCTGGCGCTCCCAGACCTTGCCGAAGCCCAAGGTGCGACCTGCGTGACCGAAGGCCAGGACTCCGAGTACGAGTGCGTAGATGACGTGGTCATCCATGATCGGGTTGTTCTCCGGCGGCAGCGTCGCAGCAAACATGAGGATCAGCAGCAGCGCTCCTGTAGAGGTAGCCAGGCGCATTGCCACACCGAGGATCAACGCGGTACCGATGCCAAGCAATCCGAGCATGAAGCCCCAGTCAGCCCAGGCGTGACCGGCCATGCCCTGGAAGAAGTCAGCGAACGGGCCACTCGTGGCGTGTCCGAGGAATCCTGCCGTGGGGCTGCCGCCGTTGATCCAAGCGTCTGCCGATGCTGTTTCGTGTCCGAGGCCAAAGGCCTTGTCGAGGAACGGCCAGAGGAAGGTGAATCCCAAGGCAATCCGGGTCACTCCGAGCACGTAGTCCAGCGGTGATGTGTGATCGGGACCGGCGTGCGAGACGTGGGTCCTGTCAGTGTTGACGGTGGCGGTCATCATGTTCTCCTTCTCTTGGTGGTTCGTGGAAGCTTTTGGTCTTGGCCCCAGCATTGCCCCGAATCGCTCGCTGGCTCAGGGCCCTTCGTAGGTGATCCGCAGGGCGTTGGTCCAATGGTCAACAGGGACCAGACGGGACCAAGGTCCTGCCCCCTGGGGGAGAACGGCCATACGTACGCCCGGGGAGGTCAGCAAGAATTGGATCTGAGAGTCCATCGGGCGGCTGGAGCAAGCCCCGCTCTCCCGAAGGTTGGCCCCCGATGAGATTCGCCATCGCCAGGGAGACCACATGACAACCAGGATCAGCTCGATCAGCGTGCTCGATGAGCAAGAGTGCTACCAACTGCTGTCGACGACGACAGTCGGCCGTGTTGCGTTCATCAGCCATCACGGCCAGCAACTGCTGCCCCTCAACTTCGCCATGGTCGACGGGGTGATCTACTTCCGTGTCAATGAGGAAGGAGTCCTGTCCGAGTTGGCGGACGGACTGGTCGATGTTGCCTTCGAGGTCGACCACCACGGAACGACGACCCGCGATGCGTGGAACGTGACCGTACGCGGGACGACCTCACGTGTCCATGAATCGGCAGGATTGGCCAGCACGGCTAACCTCGCTTCCCTCCGCCCTTGGGCGCCAGGCGAGCGAGCGCTGGTCGTTGCTCTCACACCAGAGTTGATTGACGGTCGGCGCGTGTCGAGTCACTGACACGGTCATGTCGATAGTCCCGCGGGACGATCGCAACCGCGCACTGAGCTCGGCGCAACACACTCATCGCAACAGGTCGCGCCAGCGCGAACGAACCGACTCGCCCGTGGGGCCGACCGATCACCACGAGGGACGCCGAGCTGCTCGCCCCGACGCACGCGTCGACGGCATCGCCGATCGTCGAGGACACCAGGACCTTGACGTCAGGGAACAGGCCATTCCAGCCGGCAATGATCTCGGCGACGTTGGCACGGTGACTCTCGAAATCGGCGTCTGACGTACCAAGAGGCACGGCATGCAGGATGATCAGCAACCTGTCGCGCGACTGTGCCTGTTCAAATCCATAACTCAGCGGCCCGAACGCCGACGTGTCCCCGTCGATTGTGACGACGATGGCACCGTGCTCGTCCACCGAGGCACAGCGCTCAGGCACCATGATCACGGGACAACTCGCGTCGCGAGCGATGCGCCCCGCCATGGTTCCCCCGCGCACCCAATCAAGCCAGGACGCCTCACCGGCTCCGAGGATGATCGTTTGTGCATCGCGGGCGTGCGCAAGTAGGACTTTGCTTGTCTCGCCCTCGACCTCCATGAAATTGACGATCTGTGACGGCGCCTCGCTTTTGATGAAATCGTGGGCATCCGTCAGGGCCGCCGATGCCGCCACAGATCCCACGAACTCGCCCTTGCCGTGAAAGTCGGCCGTCGAGAGTTGGACGTCGTGGCAATGCACCACGTGCAGCGCCGCTCCGAGCCGATCGGCTTCAGCCAAGGCCTGCCTGATGACGCCGGGTTGCTTGCGAGAAACACCGACAACGACGTGTGGACGAAATCCGCTCATGATGTCTCCTAACAGTGGACATTCCCACTGTCGGGCAGAACAAAACCGGGGAGCACGGTCGCAGGGCCGTGATCCTTAGGACCATCGTCCCGCCGAAAAGCGCGTATGGTCGCGCCTATGTCGCTCCCACGACGCATGCTGCTCGCCGCCGTTTCGATCGGCTTGAGCCTGACGGCACTGCCGGCCAACGCAGGCACGCTGGATCCGATCATCGAGATCCTTCCGCCACTGCCGGTGCCGTACCACCCGACCAGCGCGACCGAGTGCGCTGACGGCAGTCCCACGTGTATCGGCGTGACGATCGCGCAGATGGAGAAACGCTACGACGCCCTGCGTGCGACATGCGACCACGACGCGGTGTTCGCGCTGGCGTACCTCCGGGTGACCGAGAACGTGCGAGACGCTCTCGACGAAGGGATCTACGACGATCCTGTGTGGCTGCGCAACCAGGACGCAGCGTTCGCACAGGACTACTACGACTCGTACGACAACTGGCACGCCGGCCGCAAGAACCTCGTCCCGCAGGCCTGGCGTATCGCGTTCCAGGCGGCCGACGACGGCTCGGTCAGCGCACTGGGCAACTTCATGCTGTCGATGAACGCGCACATCAACCGCGACTTCTCGTACGTTCTGGCGGATGCCGGACTCACCGGTGCAGACGGCGTGTCGCACAAGCCTGACCACAACAGGTTCAATGCGCGCCTCGACAGCCTCTACCACCCGGTCTTCTCCGAAGAAGCCCTCGAGCTCGACCCTCGGTTCGATGACGTCAATCTCGCCAATCTGGACGAGGAAGCAGTCGGCGCCATCATGCTTGGCTGGCGCGAGACGGTCTGGCGCAATGCCGAGGCGCTCTCACTCGCGAAGACTCCGCTGGCACTCTCGATCGCCAAGTCGAATATCGAAACCTACGCGACCACGCAGGCCGTTCTGTATCGCAGCCTCTTCGCGTCGTCCAAGGCCAGAACCGCCGAGCGCAACGCGTACTGCCACGCACGCCAGGGCTGATCAGGAGTCGGTCAGGTTTGGAG
Source organism: Aeromicrobium panaciterrae (assembly GCF_031457275.1). Taxonomy (NCBI): domain Bacteria; kingdom Bacillati; phylum Actinomycetota; class Actinomycetes; order Propionibacteriales; family Nocardioidaceae; genus Aeromicrobium; species Aeromicrobium panaciterrae. The sequence goes on along the minus strand of NZ_JAVDWH010000001.1, from coordinate 1,185,124 downwards.
AAGCGCGGTGTCTCCGCCCCTCGCTAGGGTTGCCGTGAACGAGCCACCGCGAGCGACGGAGACACGATGAGCACCGCCGAACATCCGGCTGACAGCCACGATCTGATCCGCGTGCAAGGTGCACGCGAGAACAATCTCAAGGACGTCAGTGTCGAGATCCCCAAGCGCCGACTCACTGTGTTCACGGGAGTCTCGGGTTCCGGCAAGAGCTCGCTGGTGTTCGCCACCATCGCGGCCGAGTCGCAGCGCATGATTAACGAGACCTACAGCGCGTTCGTCCAAGGATTCATGCCCAACCTTGCACGTCCCGACGTCGACTACCTCGAAGGTCTGACGACGGCGATCATCGTCGATCAGGAGCGGATGGGTGCCAACCCTCGTTCAACTGTGGGCACCGCAACGGACGCCAATGCGATGCTGCGCATTCTCTTCAGCCGTCTCGGCGACCCCCAGATCGGGCCGCCGACGGCGTTCTCGTTCAACGTCCCCACCCGCAAGGCGAGCGGCGTGATGAGCACAGAGAAGGCTGGCGGACGCGTCGAGAAGGCCGTCGTGCAGAACCAGGTTTATCTCGGCGGAATGTGCGCACGCTGCGAAGGTATGGGAGCCGTCTCCGACTTCGACATGACGGCGATCTATGACGAGGAGAAGTCGCTCGGCGAGGGCGCCCTCACCGTCCCGGGCTACAGCATGGACGGCTGGTACGGCCGAATCTTCAGCGGCTTCGGCTTCGACATGGACAAGCCGATCAAGAAGTTCACCAAGAAGGAGCTCGACGATCTGCTCTACAAGGAGCCGACCAAGATCAAGGTCGAAGGCATCAACCTCACGTACGAAGGCGTGATCCCCAAGATCCAGAAGTCGATTCTGACCAAGGACGTCGACGCCATGCAGCCGCACATTCGGGCGTTCGTCGAGCGAGCCATCACCTTCCAGACCTGCCCCGAGTGCGAAGGCACCCGGCTCAGCGCCGAGGCTCGATCCTCCAAGATCAAGGGCAAGAACATCGCTGACGTCTGCCGGATGCAGATCACGGATCTGGCCGACTGGGTGCGCGACCTCAACGAACCCTCGGTAGCACCCTTGTTGACCGGTCTACAGCACGTGCTCGACTCATTCTCCGAGATCGGGCTCGGCTACCTCTCGCTCGACCGGCCAGCAGGCACGCTGTCTGGCGGCGAGGCTCAGCGCACCAAGATGATCCGTCACCTCGGTTCGTCACTGACCGACATCACGTACGTCTTCGACGAGCCGACGATCGGTCTGCACCCGCACGACATCCAGCGCATGAACCAGCTGCTGCTGCAGCTGCGCGACAAGGGCAACACTGTCTTGGTCGTCGAGCACAAGCCCGAGACAATCGCGATCGCCGATCACATCGTCGACCTCGGCCCTGCGGCAGGCGCCGGAGGCGGCGCGGTCTGCTTCGAAGGATCAGTCGATGGTCTCCGCAAGAGCGACACGACAACCGGACGTCATTTCGACGACCGGGCGAAGCTCAAGGACGAAGTCCGTACGTCGTCCGGCGCTCTGGAGATCCGAGGCGCTTCGACTCACAACCTCCAGAACGTCGATGTCGACATCCCGCTCGGTCTGCTCTGTGTCGTCACAGGCGTAGCCGGCTCAGGCAAGAGCTCGCTGATCCATGGGTCGGTCGATGGTCGCGACGGCGTGGTCGTGATCGATCAGGGCGCGATCCGCGGCTCACGTCGCAGCAATCCAGCGACCTACACCGGGCTGCTCGAGCCGATTCGCAAGGCGTTTGCCAAGGCCAACAACGTGAAGCCGGCACTCTTCAGCTCCAACTCCGAAGGCGCCTGCCCGAGCTGCAACGGCAACGGCATCATCTACACCGAGCTGGGCGTGATGGCGACGGTCGAGTCCGTCTGCGAGGAGTGCAATGGCAAGCGCTTCCAGGCCTCGGTGCTCGAATACACGCTGGGCGGACAGAACATCGCTGAAGTGCTGGCGATGTCGGTCGACGAAGCCGAAAAGTTCTTCGCCGCCGGCGACGCCGACACACCTGCTGCTCACAAGATCCTCGATCGCCTGTCCGATGTCGGACTCGGCTACCTGACGCTCGGGCAGCCCCTCACGACTTTGTCCGGTGGTGAGCGCCAGCGCATCAAGCTCGCCACCCAGATGGCTGGCAAGGGAGACATCTACGTCCTCGATGAGCCGACCACCGGCTTGCATCTTGCCGACGTCGAGAACCTCCTCGGACTGCTGGATCGTCTGGTTGAGTCCGGCAAGTCGATCATTGTGATCGAGCACCACCAGGCTGTGATGGCGCATGCCGACTGGATCATCGATCTCGGACCCGGTGCAGGTCACGACGGCGGCAAGGTCGTCTTCGAGGGCATCCCGGCGGACCTGGTCGCCAACAAGAAGACGCTGACCGGCAAACACCTCGCCGAATACGTCGCGGGCTAGCTACCAGGGATCGGGGAGACCTGTGCCGGTGGTGATCAGACTGCGCAGGCTCCCGCTGACGTAGTGCAGCCATCCCGCCGAGCACGCTCCAAAGCACTCGACGTCTGGCACCAGCCCGACATGGGTGAACCTCAGTTCGGTGCCGTCGGCCACCGGCACGATGTCGAACACGATCTCACTTCCAGTCCACTCGGCCGGCTCCGAGATGAAGGACAAGTGGCTGTCCGTCACCCGCCACACCACACGTCGGCTTGGATCGAGCTCGACGACGCGCTGGAGGCTGTAGTGCTGCGGCGGGTGTCGGTACGAGAACTCAGCGCCCACCTCGTCCGCGTGGCCCTCGATCTCTCCCGTCCACCATGCACTGACGTCGAGGATGGCCGCGAAGACCTCCTCCGGTGACTGCTCGACCGCGTACGACACTGAGTAGCCGTTTTGTGCCAGGCCAGGCGTGGCCGCATCTGCTCTGTCTTGTGTGGTCATGTGTTGATTCCTTGCCTATTGGCTTTCTGCCAGCTTCTTGAGGGCAGCGAGCCTGGTGTCCCATGCCGCTGCAAGTTCGGCCATCCGGCGCGCCGTCGCGTCGAGGCGTTCGGATCGGGGCGAGTAGAGGACCTCGCGACCGACCTTTCGAGAACCGACGAGACCCACCCGGTCCAGCACCTGAAGATGCTTAAGTACGGCAGGTCGACTCACCGGCAGATCCCGAGCTAGCACCGTGGCTGAGCCCTCACCACGCTCGGCGAGCGAGGTGAGGACCTGCCAACGGGTTGCGTCACCGAGGGCGCTGAACACCTCGGTGTCGGTGGCCATCACTCAGGCCGCCACGACTGCAGCGTGGTCCTTGAGGTGGCCGAGCTCGACCGGCCAGCCGCCGCTGTGATCGGCATGCATCGCGACCTGCTGCTCAGCGGGCAGTGCGAGCGAGCCGAATCCGCTCTCCACCAGGCGTACGTGGGTCGTGTCGCCCTCGCTGGTGAGTGTGAACTCCACCAGCGTCGAGTTCTGCTCGGTGAGATCTGCGCCGGCGGGAGTGTCCAGCTGATGCCAGCGGAACGTGAATCGGCTCGTCGGCTCAACCGCGTCAACAGTGCCAATCAGCGTATGGCCGTCCCAGCGGACCTCAAGGGCGCCGCCCGGGCGAAGGTCGATGTTCGCGCCAGCGTCACCGAACCAGGTGCCGAGATGTTCGGCCTGGGTGATCAGCGACCAGACACGCTCGACGGGCGCCTCGATGGCGATCTCGCGCTCGATGGTGTTGGTGTTCATGGGTTCTCCTCCGATGTATGTGTAACCACGACCTTACACATACGATCGGGCAATGTGCAACCCTTTGGTTACTCATCGATCATTGGCAACCGGGCCCCGGGTCCAGCACCTAGGCTCGCCACATGGCAACGGTGATCTTGGTGCGACACGGACGTACGACGGCGAACGCCAGCGGGCTGCTTGCAGGCCGTACGCCGGGCATCCAACTTGACGAGGTCGGACACGAGCAAGTCGCACGCACGGGAGAACGACTCGGTGATGTGCCACTCGTGGGCATTGTCACCAGTCCGCTCAAGCGCTGCCGTCAAACGTCCAAGGCGATCGTCGGCCAGCAAGCCAACAAGCCGAAGGTCGTGACCGAGAAGGGCATCACCGAATGCGACTACGGGGACTGGCAGGGCCGATCTCTCAGCGATCTCGCCAAGGAGGACCTCTGGTCGATCGTGCAGAACCATCCAGCAGCGGCAGCCTTCCCAGGCGGCGAGTCAATGGCAACGATGCAGGCACGAGCTGTCGAGGCAATCCGGCGGCACGATGCGGCGATCGAGGCCGAGCACGGCGCCGGTGCCGTGTGGGCTGCCGTGAGCCACGGCGACATCATCAAAGCGATCCTGGCTGACGCACTCGGCATGCATCTCGATCTCTTCCAGCGGATCAACGTCGATCCGGCATCTGCGTCGATCATCCGTTACACGTCCGCTCGCCCGTACGTCGTGGCCTCCAACACCCATGCTGGAGACCTCTCATGGATGCGCGGGAAGCCTGCGTCCGAGGACGCGCCCGTGGGCGGCGGAGCGGGTCACGCAGCGGACGTTGCCACCGACTCCTAGGCTGGTCGTCATGGCTCCCATCGTCCACGGATTCGACTGGCCCGATCGACTGGTCATCGGCACCGTTGGCCAACCCGGCGAGCGCACGTTCTACATCCAGGCCCGTGCAGGCAAACAGCTCGTCAGCGTCTCGATGGAGAAGCAGCAGTCCGCGGCACTCGCAGAGCGCATTGAGGAGATCCTCGACGAACTGATGGCCGAGGACGGCAACCCATTCAGCGTGCCTGCTCTGACACCCGAAGGTCTGGTCGACAACGATCCGCTCGAGCAGCCGATCGAGGAGCAGTTCCGTGCCGGCGCGATGGGCTTGGGTTGGGACCCGACGACCGCACAACTCGTCATCGAAGCATTTCCGATCATCGAGGTGGACGCCGAAGAGCTCGAAGTGCTCGACATGGACGAGCTTGAGCCCGAAGAAGTCCTCGTCGTACGCATTCCAGTCGGCACAGCACGCGCCTTCGCCAAGCGCACGCGTGAAGTCGTCGGCGCTGGTCGGCCCCTCTGCCCGCTGTGCAGCCTGCCCATGGATTCTGATGACCACATCTGCGAGTTGCCCGAAGGGTTTCGGTGACTGACCTCCTCGCCGCCGAGCTGGTCCTCACAAGCCGGATCATGCCGGCCTCCAATGCGACCTTCGTCGGCCACATCGGCGACGTGCCGGTGGTCTACAAGCCTGTCGCCGGCGAACGCCCGTTGTGGGACTTCCCGGACGGCAACCTCGCCCGGCGCGAGACGGCTGCCTATGTCGTGTCGGAAGCGTTCGGCTGGAATATCGTCCCCCGCACCTGGCTCCGCGAGGGTCCGATGGGCGTCGGCATGGTTCAGTTGTGGCAGGACGTCGACCCAGACCAGAACGCAGTCGATCTCGTTCCCGCGGACGCGGTAAGGGAAGGCTGGCACCACGTACTGGACGGGCTCGATGCCCGTGATGTGCCCGTATCGCTCATCCACGAGGACTCCGCCGCACTACGGCGAATGGCCGTCTTCGACATCGTGGTCAACAACGCCGACCGCAAAGGCGGCCACGTACTCGAGATGGTCGATGGTCACCGATACGGCATCGACCACGGACTGACGTTCCACGCCGAGCACAAGCTCCGCACCGTCCTGTGGGGATGGATCGATGCACAGCTCGAGGCCGACGAACTCACGGGCGTGCAGCGCGTCCGCACGGCACTCGACGGAGATCTCGGCGCAGATTTGGCGGAACTGCTCACGGGCCAGGAGCTGGCGTCACTGGGTGCTCGCTGCGACCGGCTCATCAAGAACGCGACGTTCCCCGGCCCGTCGGGAGACATGCCCGCGGTGCCCTGGCCGCCATTCTGAGCGTCAGGCTCGCTGCTCTACGAAGTCGATGATCCAGTTCAGGGCCGTCAGGTCGTCGACCGCGCCAGCGCTGAGCACCTTCGCCGAATCGCCGCCAAGGAGCAGTCGCTTGACCGGCACTTCGAGCTTCTTGCCCGTACGCGTGTGCGGTAGCGCGGGAGCGATGATGATTTCATCGGGCACGTGGCGAGGTGACGTCTGCTCACGGATGCGCGCCTTGATCCGGTCAGGCAGCCCTTCAAGATCGCTACCTTCTGCCGCCACGACGAACATCGGCATCCAGTAGCCACCATCGGGTTGCTCGACACCGACGACGAGCGAGTCCAGCACATCGGGAAGCGACTCGGCCGCAGCGTAGATCTCAGCGCTCCCAAGCCTGACGCCCTGCCGGTTCAGCGTCGAGTCGGAACGGCCGTGGATCACCACCGTCCCGCGCTCGGTGACGGTGATGGAGTCGCCATGTCGCCATACGCCCGGGAAGGTCTCGAAGTAGGCACCCTCGTACGCGCTGCGGTCAGGGTCGTTCCAGAACGACACAGGCATCGACGGCATGGGGCGGGTGATGACCATTTCACCGGCAACACCCGGCTCGACCGGCTTGCCGTCGTCGTCCCAGACCTGGAGCGAGACGCCAAGCGCGATCGCGCTGATCTCTCCGTCGTAGACAGGAGTGGTTGGCGCACTGGCAACGAAGATCCCGACGATGTCCGTGCCACCGCTCAGCGATGCCACCTGGATGTCGGGGCTGATGTGTTCGCGGACCCACCGGTTGCCCGACGGTGGAAGAACGGACCCGGTGATGCCGACGGTCCTGATCCTCGAAAGGTCCACTTCCTTGCCCGGATCGACGCCCTCGCGTTCGCACAGCTGCAGGTAACCCGGGCTTGCGCCGAACACGGTGACCTGCAGTTCCGCAGCGACGCGCCAGAGCGCATCGGAGGTCGGGACGGCGGGGCTGCCGTCGTACAACACGATGGTTGACCCCACGAGGAGTCCGCCGACCTGTGCGTTCCACATCATCCAATTGGGTGAGGTGAACCAGAAGAACACATCGTCGTCGCGCAGACCCACGTGCAATCCAGCCAGGACGAGCTGCTCCAGCAGCGCACCGCCATGACCGTGCACGATGCCCTTGGGCTTGCCCGTCGTGCCGGAGCTGAACAGCACCCACAGCGGGTGGTCGAAGGAGACGGGTACGGGCTCCATCGACCGAGGACCGGAGACCAAGTCAGCCCACGTCGAGGTGTCAGCCATCGCGGGCTCGAGGCCAGCAGTCGGGACGGTGATGACGTGGCGGGCGGTTGGGAGCAATGCTCGCAAGGCTGCGGCCTCTTCGCGCCGGTCGATGACCTGCCCCTTGAACGTATGACCGGTGCCGACGATGAATACGGTCGGCTCGAGCTGGGCAAGGCGATCTGCCGCCGCGGGCGCCGCATAGTCCATTGCTGTCTGCGCCCAGGTGGCCCCAACGGATGCGGTGGCGAGGAACGCCACGACACCCTCAATGCTGCTGGGCAGGTATGCGACCACACGATGCCCGGTTCCGACACCAAGATCAGCCAGCCCCGCTGCGACCACGCCCACCTGGCGTCGCAGCTCCCGGAACGTGATCGACTCTCGCGTGCCGTCGTCGCGCACCAGCACGATCGCGGTCGCCTCGTCGTCACGGCGAAGGAAGTGTTCAGCAATGTTGAGCGTGGACCCGGGGAACCACTCCGCTCCAGGCATTGACTCGTCACCGAGCGAGACGGTGGGCGGCGTCTCGAACGCGACGTTGAAGAACGCCGCAACAGCACCCCAGAAGTCGCCGGGGTTGGCCGCCGACCATGCCTGGAGCTCACCGAAGTCGGTCGGATCGAGGAAGTACGCCTTGCCCTCTGCCTCAAGCCACCGGGCGAACTGCACCACGCGCGAGCTCTCGATGGAGGCACTCGACGGCACCCATGACGGGGCAACGGAGGAAGACTGAGGCGCCATGTCCCACACAATCCCATACGGGCAGTTCTCTGGGCCCGGAGCAGGACTTGACAGATTCGATGATTTGTAACACCGTTCTGACATGACAGAGACTGTGTCCGATAACGCCGCCTATGTCGCTCGCTCCGAGGCAACGTGGCGAGACCCGTGGCCGATGTACGCCGCCCTGCGCGACCACGACCCTGTGCACCACGTCGTGCCTGAATGCGCACCGGAGAACGACTACTGGGTGCTGACCCGCCATGCTCAGGTCCACGAGGCGGCACGCGACTTCACCACGTTCTCGTCAGCCAACGGCCTCACGATCGAATACGACGAGCTCGAGAAGACCGGCATGGCCGACAACCCGCCGATGGTCATGCAGGACCCTCCGGCGCACACCGAGTTCCGTCGTCTCGTGTCACGCGGATTCACCCCGCGCCAGGTCGAGGCGGTCGAGCCTGCCGTACGAGAGTTCGTTCGAGAGCGCCTGCAGCGACTCGCAGATGCTGGCGAGGGAGACATCGTCGAGGAGCTGTTCAAGCCTCTGCCAAGCATGGTCGTCGCCTACTACCTCGGCGTGCCCGAAGAGGACCGTGGCCAGTTCGACGTCTGGACCGAAGCCATCTTCGAGGCATCCGCCGGCGAGGGATTCGCCGCAGGCGGCGATGCCATCGCCGACCTGATGGTCTACTTCACCGATCTGATCGCGCGCCGACGTACCGATCCAGAGGACGACACCATTTCGCACCTCGTCTCCAGCGGTATGGGGGTGGAGGGCGACGACGAGGGCCTGATGTCGATCCTTGGTTTCGCCTTCACCATGGTCGCCGGCGGCAACGACACCACCACCGGAATGCTCGGCGGCGCCGTTCAGCTGTTGACCCAGAACCCGGACCAGCGCGCCCTCCTGCTTGAGGATCCGAGCCGGGTGCCCGACAGCGTCGACGAGTTCCTCCGGCTGACCTCCCCCGTGCAGGCGCTGGCTCGTACCGCCACCAAGGACGTCGAGCTGGACGACAAGGTCATACCAGCCGGACGCAAGGTGCTGCTGTTGTACGGAGCGGCCAACCGCGACGAGCGTGCCTACGGACCCGACGCTGGCGCCCTCGATGTGCTCCGCCGTCCGCAGCAGATCATGACGTTCTCGCACGGCGCCCATCACTGCCTCGGTGCTGCTGCGGCCCGAATGCAGGCACGAGTCGCCCTCGAGGAACTGCTCGCGTTCTGTCCCACCTTCGAGGTCGACATCGACGCCGTCACCTGGGCGCCGGGGAGCTACGTACGGCGACCGACCTCCGTGCCGTTCCGGAGCGCGTCATGACATGGCTGCGTGAAGAGCACTCGGCGATGGCTGCACAGAACATCCTCGACGCCGCCACGACGTTATTTGTCGAACGCGGCGTCAACGTCGTCGGCATGGCCGATGTCGCGAAGGCCGCCGGATGTTCGCGACAGACGCTCTATCGCTACTTCGACAGTCGCCAGGATCTGCACCTCGCATTCGCACAGCGCGAAGCCGTACGCCTGATCGGGCTGGTCTCGGACGAGGTCAAGTCGATTACCGATCCCCCCGACCGATTGGTGGCGATGATCGTCGCGCTGCTGCGCGAAGTCAGGACCACCGATTACCTGGCGGCTTGGTTCCGCAGCGGAGAGCCGGCCTTGGCGGCGGAGATCGCCAACTCCTCCCCCATGATCGAGTCGCTGGCCCTGACGTTCTTCGCGTCGGACCACCCGAGCGAGCACGCAGTCCAGCTGACACGTTGGTGCATACGGGTGACCATGTCGCTACTCATCACGCCGGGCGCCGACGATACTGATGAGCGACGACTGCTCGAGCAGTTCGTCGCCCCGCTAGCGAAGACCGGAGTGAATGTATGACAGCCACGGACGCCGAGCGCATCGCGATCGCAGATTCGTACCTTCAAGCTCTGCTGTCGCGGGATGGTGCATCGGTCCCGTTCCACCCGAAGGCTGTACGCAAGGAAGCCGGGCTGAAGACCGGGTTCTCCGGAGCTCACCTCACGCGAAGTCTGACGTCAGGGCCGCAGTACAAGCTGGTCAAGGGCATCAGCGAAAAGAACTTCTCCGTGGATGGAGACAACGTCCTCGTCGACTTCCTTCTGGATTCGCGTGGCGTACCGAAGCCTCTGCACGTCTACGAAACGTTTCACATCCCCGCTGACGATCCGCGCATTCGACGTATCGACGTGAAGTTCAGGCGCCCGCGCTAGAACGCGTTGGGGCCGAACCGGAAGATCGCGACGACCGCGGCAACGACCACGATCACCACGTTGAAGGTGACCTCAGACCATTCCGACTTGCGGATATGAAAGATCGCCGCCAGCAGCATCAACAGCCCGAGTCCCGCGGCTGCCAGTGGCGACAGCCACACCGCCTTGTCGACGAGCGCCGGAACGACCACGCCGATGGCGCCGAGTACCTCCGCAACGCCCACGAACCGCACGACCGGAGTCGAGAAGTCCTTGACCCACGGCATAAACGACTCGAGCTTGGCACGCGGCTGAGTGAGCTTCAGCGTTCCAGCAGTCAGGAACATCGCAGCGAGAAAGCCCTGGAGGACCCACAAGAAGATGTTCATGCTGTGGGCTCCAATACGGTGCAGCGAGTGCCGCTGTAGATCGTCGGCATGCACTGGTTGCAATGGATGCAGATGCCCTGTGTGGTCTCGCCTGCTTGCATACGGTTGATCAAGTCAGGCTCACGCAACAGCGCACGACCCATCGCGACGAACTCGAAACCTTCTTCCATGGCCCGATCCATCGTCGCCTTGTCGTTGATGCCACCAAGCATGATCAACGGCATCGAAAGGCCCTCGCGGAAGGCCAGTGCCTTCTCCCGCAGGTAGGCCTCCTCAAACGGGTAGGACTTGAAGAAGCTCTTGCCCATTGGCGTCTTGAGCCCGAACCGTACGAACGCCGGCATGTTGGCCGCGAACTCCTTGAGCGGAACGTCGCCACGGAACAGGTACATCGGGTTGAGCAGCGAGCTTCCGGCGCTGAGCTCGAGGGCGTCGAGGTGACCGTCGGCTTCCAGCATCTGCGCGAACTCGAGCGTCTCGGGCATTGAGAAGCCGGCCGGAGAGCCCTCGGTCATGCCGATCTTGGCGGTCACGGCGGCGGCGTCACCGACCTCCTCGCGGACGACGCGGGCAACATCGCGCGCGAACTTTGCCCGGTTCTCCAGCGAGCCGCCCCAACCGTCCTTGCGACGGTTCTGCTTCGGTGCGAGGAAGGAGCTGAGCAGGTAGCCGTGCGCCATGTGGATCTCGAGTACGTCGAAGCCGGCGTCAACCATGATCCGTGCGGTGCGTACGTAGTCCTTTGTGACCCGAGTGATGTCTGCCGCTGTCGCCGACTTGATCATCTGCATGCTCAGCGGGGACGGCATCTTCGAGGCTGCGATCGCGTGCACGCCGTTGGATCGGCCATTGGCGACCGGCCCAGCGTGACCGAGTTGGCCCGCGATCTTGGCGCCAGTTTCGTGGATCGCATCGGTGAGCCGTTGCAGGCCGGGAGCCGACTTCTCGTTGACGACGATGACTTCCTTCTGCGTACGACCCTCCGGTGCGATGGCGAGGTACGCCACCGTCGTGAGACCGACGCCCCCGCGCGCGGGAGCCAAGTGATAGTCGATGAGCTCATCGGTGACGAGGCTGTCTGGAGTGCGCCCTTCGAAGGTCGCGGCTTTCACCGTACGGTTGCGCAACTGGATCGGTCCCAGGGTTGCCGGCTCGAAGACGTTGTTGACCACGGCGTGAGCCTAGCGGTGGCAGAGGCAGATTTCGGTCCGTTCGACACTGTCGGTGAACGGTTCGGGCTACATTCAGGCATGAGCCTGTGGGGCCGCATATTTGCGGCCGGGTACGACCGGATGATGGCTGCGCCCGAAAAAGCCGTTCTGAGCGGACATCGAAAAGAACTGCTGAAGGACGTCACCGGTTCGGTGTTGGAACTCGGCGGCGGGACAGGCGCCAACCTCCCCTTCTACGGCTCGAAGGTCACGAAGCTCGTGGTCACCGAGCCCGAGGAGCCGATGGCTCGCAGACTTGAGAAGAAGCTCGAGAGCTTCTCACTGCCCGCGACGGTCCTGCAGGTTCCCGCAGAAGATTTGCCGTTCGAGGCAGGCAGCTTTGACTTCGTCGTCTCGACGCTCGTTCTGTGCACCGTCGATGATCCCGCCAAGGCCCTCGCAGAAGCTCACCGAGTCCTCAAACCCGGCGGACAGCTCGTCTTTCTGGAGCACGTACGTTCCGACGACCCCAAACTGGCTCGCTGGCAGGATCGCCTTCACGGCGTATGGAAGCGGGCCGGGTACGGCTGTCGCTGCAACCGGCCGACCGAGGACAACATCGTGAACGCCGGATTCTCGGTCGTGGACCTCGAACACGACCGCCTGCTCAAGGCGTTCCCAATCATCCGTCCGTTGATCGCCGGAGCGGCGGTGCGCAGCTGATGCCCACAGCAACGGTCAACGGCGTCGAGCTGTACTACGAGGAGCGAGGGAGCGGCCCTCCCCTGCTGTTGATGCACGGTACGGGCGCCTATGCGGACCTGTGGAATCCGGTGCTCGATGGTCTCGCTCGCACCTACCGGGTGATCGCGTACGACCGGCGTGGATTTGGTCGCTCGTCATCCGCACCCCGTCAAGGCTTGGCGGCTCAGGCCAAGGATGCGGTCGCACTCCTCAAGGCACTGGGTGCGGCTCCCGCGGCCGTGGTCGGATGGAGCGGCGGCGGTGTGGTCGCGCTGGATCTTGCCGCTTCGGCTCCAGAATGTGTCTCGGAGTTGTTCCTTGCCGAACCGGCCGCGCACATGTCGACGCACCTGACCCGCTCCGCGTTCGCGATGCAGACCCGTGCGAGCGTCCAGCGGTATCTGCGACGAAGTCCCGGAGCCGCGGCGCAAACCATGTATCGATGGGCCAGTGGATCCACAAGCGGGGGAAATACGTTCGACACCCTCCCTGAGGCGTGGCGTGACCAGATGACTGAGAATGGTCCGAGCACCGTGCGTGAGATGGATCAGTTGCTGCGACCCTTCCCTTCGCGCAAGGCGATCCGCTCGATTGCCTGCCCGGTCACCATCCTGGAAGGCGAACTCAGCGATCCGGCGTTCAAGATTGCCGACGCCTTCGTCAAGCGATTGATCCCTCACGCCAAGGTGATCTCGCTGCCGGGAGCAGCCCACTTCTTGCACATCGACCAGCCTCAGCTGTGGGTCGACGCCATCACGCCCGCCTCGACCTAGGCCTTGGCCTTCTTGGGTGGTTTCGGCGACTCCGACATCGCGAATGCCACCGCCTCGGTCACCCAGGACTCGACGACCTCGTCCCGGCAGTCCTCGTTCGGCACCAGAACCATGCCGCGCATGGGGCGCCCGGTGAAGCCCATTTCGTGCGCGCCCTTGGTTATCGCCGCCGCATGACCGTCCCTGCCGACGCGGATCATGAGCCCGTCCTGCATCATTCCGCAGGCCATGTGGGTGTTGACCATGAACGCAAGCCCGCCGAACATCTTCTTCTCTTCGTACGGCGCCAACTCGCCCACCCGGTCACGCACCCTTGCCGCGATTTCCTCGTCGTAGGCCATTCACCGATCTTGGAGCGGACTCAGGGCGTTGTCCAGCGTCAGTCGACAGCGCGCAGAGCTGGCGCGACCCAGCGGCGAAGGTACGAGCGCAGCTCCTGACCGTCACGGGCAGGATCACCGGGATCCAGGAAGAACGACTGCAACATGCGGAGCAGATGTTCGACCAGCTCGACCTGCTCGTCCTCGGCGAGACCGAACGCGGACCAGTCGACTCCGAAATCACTCAGGATCTTCACGCCGAGGGCGATCGACGACGGGAGGGTCAGACCAGACAGCGTGCTGCTGATCTGTCCTGGTGCGACCAGACGGCTGAGTACGGGGTCATCCCGCAGATGCTCGTACACATACGCCACGACTTCGACGATGGCTTCCGCAGGATCCCCGGAACCCTGCAGGTGTTTGACCATATGTTCGACGAGATTGTTCTGCAGGTCACCGACGGCGTACAACGACGCGGCATTGAGCAGATCGTTCGTCGTCGGGAAGTAGCGGTAGACGGTTTGGCGGGTGACTCCGAGCAAATCGGCTATCTCGGAGGTGCTGGTGGTGCCGACCTCAGCGATGCGAGCGACCGTCGCGACCAAGATTCGAGCGCGAGCTTCTTCGGCGTCGCACGGGGGCCGGCCGCCCCATCCGTGTGATCTCACTTGACGACCATACACTTTCGTGTTTGTGTACATCCAGTCTTAAAAAAATGTATGCCCAGTCACACTGGCCAACAAGGGAGCACCATGACCGTCGACATCCTGCCCACAGGCTTCGATTTGACCGACCCAGACGTGAATCTCGCCGGCGTCCCGCACGAGCAGTTTGCGCTGCTGCGCAAGGCTGCGCCGATCCACTGGGTCGAGCAGGCCGACAACGCCAGGGCAGGAATGCACACCGACGCCGGAACCGGTTACTGGGCCGTGACGAGGCACGAGGACATTTCTGAGGTGTCCAAGAACAGCAAGGTCTTCTCCAGCCAGGTCAACGGAGCCATCATCCGCTTGCCGGAGACCGCGACCCGCGAGTCGTTGGAGATGACACAGGTCGTGGTCCTCAACCAGGACGCTCCTGTCCACACCGCGCTGCGCTCGATCATTGCCCGTGGCTTCACACCTCGCGCCATCGGCGCGCTGGATGAGGTACTCGAGGAGCAGGCGCGACGCATCGTGACCGAGGCAGCGGCCGCGGGATCTGGCGACTTCGTCGACCAGGTCGCCTCGCAGTTCCCACTCGAGGTCATCGGCGACATGCTCGGCATCCCGGCCGAAGATCGGCAGAAGATCTTCGACTGGACCAACCAAATGACCGGCGCCGAAGACGAAGACATGGCAAGGGAGGACAACGACCCGGAGGCTGCCGCCGCCGAGGTGCTGATGTACTCGATGGGCCTTGCAGCTGAGCGCAAGGCCAACCCGCGCGATGACATCGTCACCAAGCTGGTGCAGTCCGGCGAGGACGGCGGCCGCGGCCTGACGGACGATGAGTTCGGCTTCTTCGTGATCACCCTCGCCGTCGCCGGCAACGAGACCACCCGCAACGCGACGACCCACGGCATGAAGGCGTTCTTCGACAACCCGGACCAGTGGGACCTCTGGGTACGCGAACGGCCCGCCACGATGATCGACGAGGTCATTCGCTGGGCCACCCCGGTCACGTCCTTCCAGCGGACAGCGCTCGAGGACATCGAGCTCGGTGGTGTACAGATCAAGGCCGGCCAGCGAGTCGGGTTGTTCTACGCCAGCGCCAACTATGACGAAGAGGTGTTCGACGACGCGTTCACGTTCGACATCACGCGCGAGAACAACCCGCACCTCGCCTTCGGCGGCCGCGGAGCTCACTACTGCATCGGCGCGAACCTGGCCCGATCCGAGATCAAGCTGATCTTTGATGCACTCGCCGACATCGCTCCCAACATCCGCCCGACGGGTGATGTTGCCCGCTTGCGTTCCGGTTGGCTCAACGGCATCAAGAGCCTGCCCGTCGCGTACAACGCCTGACCACCCCGAGGACCCCTCAGGGTCTGGGTGGGGGTGAGTTCGGCGTTGACCCCGATGTGGTGACATGCCCGTAGCCACGAGGCTACGGAGCATGATCACCATAGATTCCCTCACGAAGAGGTACGGCGGGTTCACCGCCGTTGACGACGTCTCGTTCACCGCCCGCTCCGGACGAGTCACCGGATTCCTCGGCCCCAACGGCGCCGGCAAATCCACCAGCATGCGCGTCATGGTTGGCCTTACCGTGCCGACGTCAGGTCAGGCTCTGATCGATGGCCGACCCTTCGCCGAGCTCCCCAACCCCGGACGAAAAGTCGGCGTTCTACTGGACGCTTCGGCCCAGCACGCCGGGCGAACCGGCCGAGAGATCCTGACGATCGCCCAGCGCACCATGGGACTGCCCAAGCTCAGCGTCGACCACATGCTGCACAAGGTCAGCCTGACCGACGAGGAAGCCGACCGCCGCGTACGCAACTACTCACTCGGTATGCGCCAGCGTCTCGGCATCGCGACCGCACTCATCGGCGATCCCGAGGTACTGATCCTCGACGAGCCTGCCAACGGACTCGACCCGGCCGGCATCCGCTGGATGCGCGATCTGCTGCGCGAGTACGCCAACAAGGGCGGCACCGTGTTGCTGTCCTCGCACCTGCTTCACGAGATCGAGGTCATCGCCGATGACATCGTCGTGATCGGCAACGGCCGCATCGTTGCCCAGGGCACCAAGTCCGAGCTGCTCGAAGCCGCAGGCACGGTCGTACGGGCCGAGTCGCCAGCCGACCTGACCCGCGCTCTGACTGCCGCTGGCATCACCAGCACTGCATCAACAGACGGCGCAATCCGTACCGACGCCGAACCCGCCCTGGTCGGCAAGGTCGCACTCGCGGCCAGCGTCGCCCTGACCGAACTCAAGTCGGCCGACACGGCCGGCCTCGAGGAAATGTTCCTTGAGCTCACGGCCGAAACCCAGCGAGAAGGAGTAGCAGCATGAGCACCGCAACCCTTGAGGCGAAGGCGCCATCTGTTGCGCGTATCGCTGCCGTCGACCAGCCGATCCCGATGACGCGACTTGTCTCGGTCGAACTGCGCAAGATGTTCAACACTCGATCGGGCTTCTGGCTCATGGCGAGCATCGGCATCGCTGCCGTGCTGGCGACCGGAGCGACGATCCTCTTCGCGCCGGACAGCGAGCTGAATCAGAACAACTTCTCGGCGGCGATCGGCGTCCCGATGACGATCATCCTTCCGATGATCGCGATCCTCTCGGTCACCAGCGAGTGGTCTCAACGCAGCGGACTCACCACGTTCACCCTGGTGCCACGTCGCGGACGAGCGATCGGCGCCAAAGTGATCGCAACCGTCGGCGTCGGCGTGGTCTCAATGGTGATCGCACTCGCCGTAGGGGCTCTCGGCAACGTGCTTGGCTCTGCGATTGCAGGTGTCGACACTGTGTGGAACCTGTCGTTCCAGGAGTTCCTGCTGATCGTCCTCGCGAATGTCCTCGGCATGATGCTCGGTTTCATGCTCGGCCTTGTACTCCGCAACTCATCGGCGGCGATCGTGGGCTACTTCGTGGTTGCGTTCGTACTCGCCGGGATCTTCGCGGCGCTGGCCAACTTCCAGGACTGGTTCAAGGACGCGTGGCCGTGGGTCGACTTCAACTACGCCCAAGGGGCTCTGTACAACGGCGACATGGGCGGCGCCGAGTGGGCGCACCTCGGAGTCACCAGCCTGACCTGGCTGATCATCCCGACAGCCATCGGTCTCCGCCTGGTGATGCGCTCAGAGGTCAAGTAGCACCATTCCCGCGGTGGGCGGTGAGCTAGTTGCCTGTACGACGATTGATAAGGCGACTAACCCACCGCCCATTTCGCTGCCGTTTGGTAGCGTCTCAGGACGTTAGTCCTCACGCCCCAGGAGTTTGCCGTGCCGAGTGCAGAGAACACCCAGCGGATCACCGCACCGTTCGAACTGCATGAAGCGGTCAACGCGACGCTGCCGGATGTGAACCAGGATGTTGCACTCCTCCACTTGACCCTGCTCCACCTCGGACGCATCGTCGAGTCCTCGGTCCAGGCCGTGCTGGCGCCGGAAGGGCTCGAGCTGTCCGAGCACTCAGTGCTGTCGGCGCTGTGGTTTGCCGGACCGCCCCACACGATGTCGCCCACCCAGCTCAGCCAGGTGATTCTTCAGACCACGAGCGGGATGTCCAAGACCTTGCGACGGATCGAGCGGCTGGGCCTGATCGAGCGAGTCGCAGATCCCAACGATGGTCGAGCGAGGCTCGTCGTATTGACCAGTAAGGGTCGCGAGACGGCCGAGCGGCCACTGCGGCAACTCGTAGGCCAATGGACAAGCCAGCTGGACGGCGTCAGCGCCGCGGACCTCAGCAGGGTCTCCGATGCCCTTTGGAAGCTGGTTCCTCACATGGACCCGCGCGTCACCGACTAGGGCGCGACTGACATGTAGTCAGCGAAGCCGGTCGGATCGTGTCGACCGACGCTCGCATGCTCGAACAGCCCGTAGCCGACCTGCCCGTTGCACGTCGCCCGCGCGGAGTGATCGATCACGCCCCACGGGAAGCGGCCGATCATGTCCGGCTGGGTGAGGTCGTACGTTCCGGTGTCGACCCAGTCCTTGCCCTTCCACACGCCGTGGTTCCACTCGGGATCTCCGCCGTAGCCGCAACCAATGTGCAGCGGAACGAAGGAGAGGGTCTCCACCTCGATGAGTAGAGCTTCGCCCTGCGGAGTCGTCAGGTGGATCCGAGCACCGGTCGGGATACGCGTTCCCGACGTGTAGTCGATCTCGAACCGCGGCCAGCCCAGCTGTTCAACCCGCCCGTCAGGAAAGATGCGAACGGCGTCATTGAGGCTACGGAAACCGTTCGGCTGCTCCTGCACGATGACGACAACAGCGAAGTCGTCGAACTGCAGCGGTGCGTACAGCCACCAGAATCCCTCGAGCGCCTGCTCGGCCGCGCGTCCGGCCGGCTCTGCCTCGCCGATCGGTCGGATCCCCCAAGAACGGTCACGCGTACCGGTCCAGTCGCTGACCTCGTACGTCGCGCCCCCGACCTGCAGCGAGCCTTCCCACGTGCCGACCTGCGCGAAACGCTGGGCGTCCAGCGTCGGGCGGTCGTTGGCGTCCAGCATGATGTGCCGCTGCTCCAACACCGCCGGGAACGAGCCAGTCCAGGTCAGGTCAAACCCGACATGGTCGTTGTCGCAGGTCAGGCGCAACTTGTTGAGCGGTTCGAGCACCTCGAGTCGCATCGGCCCGACCTGCTGATCGAGCGACCTGGCCTCGAGTGCGTCTGAGAGCCGCAACGAGAACTGCTGGTCCTTGACTCGTACGGTCGCGAACGCGTCGCGCACACCAAGGTTCGGGTACGTGCCGATACCGGCGATCAGGAAGACCTCGCCCAACTTGTCGTGGGCATTGAGGTAGCAGCGGTCGTAGAAGTTGCGGTCGCTGCTGTCGGCCCGTGCGATGGGCAACGGCGCCTGGTGGATCGGGAACTCGTCGAGCTCAGTCGGCATCAGGCCCATTCGTACGTACCTTCCAGGAGTCGCTTGATCAGGTCAGCGTGCATGACGAAGCCATCGGGATCGTCGGGCTGCTGCTCCTCGCCGAAATGGATCATCCGGCGCTTGACCTGGCTCATCACGACGGCGTGGCGAAGCGACGAGTAGACGATGTACCAATCGAAGTCGCGGACTGTGTGTCCGCTGAGCTCCTCGTACGTCGCGATCACGTCTTCGCGACGACAGAAGTCCGGGATGCCGGGCATCTCGAACACGTTGGCAATGTCCTGGAAGAACACGTGCAGGAACACGACCCACGCGACGTCGAGCTCACGCGGGGCGATCGCAGCCATCTCCCAGTCGATGACGGCAGCTGGCTCGAAGCCATCAAAGATGATGTTGCCGGGGCGCGCGTCGCCCCAACTGAGGACACCAGTGCCGGGGTCGGCAGGCCAGTTGGCCTCCAGCCACTCGAACGTCTCCTCAATGATCGGGATGCGCAGCCCATCGGTGGCGCGAGTCCACTCGTAGTAGGTACGCAGGGCGTCAACGTGGGCGCGCAGGGGCTCGCCCTCGGGTGCCAGCGACGAGAACACCGTTGATGCGTCAGCGATGCCATGGATGCCGGCGAGCGCCTTGACGGTCCCATCCTGGAGCTGCCGACGCTCTTCAGGCGTGGCATCCATGAGCCAGCCACCAAACACGTACGGCGGGTTGTCTGTCGGCGTACGGCCGACTACGGCCCTCATCACGCCGAACGGAGCTCCGACGACATCGCCGGTCTCCTCGACGCCGACGATCGGCGGGACGGGCACATCGCTGTGCTCAGCGACGAGCTTCATGATCTCGAACTGCTGGACGATGTCGTACGACGGGAACACCGGGAACGATGTGTCCTCCGGAGGCATCCGAGCGACGAGTGGCTCGGAGTTGGCGTCAAAGAGCAGCGTCACGCTGGACATACCGCCACCTTGCGGCGCGTGCAGGTCGGAGATCGTGACCGGCTCTCCGCCGGTCTCCCCCAGCCACGCTGCGATGGGCTCAGCCAAAGTCGCGAAGTCGCGCTCGTGCACGGTCATTTTTGTTTCGGCGTGCACGTCGTGATCTGACGCAGTCATGTATTCTCCCTAGAAGTAGCGTCCTAGGACGGCAGTAGATCAGCATCCCGTATCGAAGGTCAAGCATTCGAGTAACTGGACACTTGTCTAGTCACTCTTCCAGAAAATGAGAACATGTTCTACCCTCGGCTCATACTTGTGTTGACCCACAGCTCACGAACAGAAGGCAGTTACCGATGACCTCCACGCAACCCGTCTCAGCTCCGGTCACGTCCGGACAGTTCGATGTGGTCAACCCGGGAACAAGCGCCGTCGTCGGCACCTACCCGATTCATACGGCTGACGACATCGCCGACCGACTCGACCAGGCACGCGAGGCGCAGATCTGGTGGGCCGCTCAAGGGTTCAGCGGGCGCAAGCGCATCCTGACCAGCTGGGTGCGTTGGCTGGCTGCCCATGCGGAGGAGATCTATGAGCTGGGCAACGCCGAGACCGCTCGACCTGTCGGTGACATTCAGATGGAATTCATCGCCGGCCTCGAGGACATTCGGTGGACAGCGGCCCACGCCGAGCGCGTACTGAAGCGTCGCAAGGTCGCACCCGGCATCGCCTTCCCCAACTTCGCCGCAGACGTGGTTCACGAGCCCCTCGGCGTCGTCGGCATCATCACTCCGTGGAACGTCCCGATCTACACCGTTCTGAGCGGCGCCGCATGCGCCCTGGCTGCAGGCAACACCGTGATCGTGAAGCCCAGCGAGCTCAGCGCGGGCGCTGGCGCCTTCGTCATCGAGGGCTTCTACAAGGCAAACCCCGACGTGCCGGTGGGCATCATCAGTTACGTGCACGGCCTCGGCGAGACCGGCGCTGCGCTGTGCAAGTCAGGCGTCGACAAGCTGGCCTTCACCGGCTCGGTCCCCACAGGCCGTCGAGTGATGGCTGCGTGCGCCGAGAAGCTCACTCCGGTGGTTCTGGAGCTTGGCGGCAAGGACGCGACCATCGTCGCCGAAGATGCAGATCTCGAAGCGGCCGCCACAGCGGTCGTCTGGGGCGCCTTCTTCAACGGCGGTCAGGCCTGTGTCGGCGTGGAGCGCGTGTACGTCGTCAAAGAGGTCCGCGACGCGTTCTTGGAGCTCGTACGTACGAAGGCCGAGAAGGTCACCGCAGGACTGGAAAGCGGCGCCAGCTACGGCCCGATGATCACCCCGGGTCAGATCGAGATCGTGCGTCGCCACATCGATGCAGCGATCGCTGGGGGCGCAACGGTGCTGATCGGCGGGCCCGAATCAGTAAGGCCGCCGTTCGTGCACCCCGTCGTGCTGGTCGACGTACCCGAAGACAACGCAGCAGTGTGCGAAGAGACCTTCGGTCCGGTCGTCGTGATCAACACGGTCGAGGACATCGACGACGCGATTCGACGTACGAATGGCACGTCATTCGGACTCGGCGCCTCCGTGTTCTCGAAGCGACGTGGCGCAGAGATCGCGAGTCGGATGCGGTCAGGCGGCGTCACGGTCAACGCCGTGCTGTCGTTCGTCGGTATGCCGTCAGTGCCGTTCGGCGGCGTCGGCGACTCAGGCTTCGGCCGCTTCCACGGCGATGCCGGCCTGCGCGAGTTCACGTTCGCCAAGAGCACGGTCCGCAAGAAGTTCAGCATGGGCCCGAACGTGCAGGAGTTCCCCCGCACGGAGGAGCAGTACGACGTCATCCGCAAGACGATCAAGATGCGGTACGAACGGAAGTTCCGCAGCTAAAAAGCCATGAAGAGGATCATGTCTCGGTCGTACTCGCGACCGGGATGATCCGCTTCGAGATGCTCCTGAACCTTCGCTACGAGGTCGTCTTCATCAGTTCCGACGATCTGCAATGAGCACGGGCAGTTCAAGCGTGTCTTCATCCGACTATCCCTTCTGCGCCACCGCAGACGCGGCATGGATACCAGCGCGCCTGCCGAAGAACGAGCCCTCGCCGAGCTGGGTGCCCGAGCAGTAGCCGTTGCCGTCTTGAGCAATGTTGGACGCACACGCGCCCGCTGCATAGAGCCCGCGAACGACTGAGCCGTCCTCACGCTTGGCCTGACCATCGACCGTCGTTGAAATGCCACCGATCGTGAATCCCGCGTAAAGCGCGACGCCGAGAGTGAGGTCGAGGACTGCCCACGGTGCCGTCGTCTGCGGCGCCAGCCAGTCGGGGTGCTTGTGGAAGTCCGGATCCTCGCCGTTCGCGGCGTGGGAGTTGTAGCGATCGAGGGTCCCGCGGAGAACCTCAACGGGGATGTCGAGTCCTTCAGCCATCTCCTCGACCGTCTCGTAGCCGTCCTTGAGCGGTACGAGCGGCATGAGCTGCTCCGCGTAGTGCTCAGCGTCGACGATCAGGTAAGCAGCCGAATCGGGCTGCTTCATCACGTGGTACGAGCTGCGTGCGTGATAGCTGTCCTCGGCGACGAACCGCTTGCCCAGTTTGTTGATGACCAGGCCCTTGACGAGTTGCGACGGCGGATAGAACGGGGCCGTGATGAACGGCTCTTCCATGTGCTCCAGAGCGGCTCCCACGGACTGTCCAAGGCGAATGCCCAGACCGTCGTCGTACGTCGAGCCAAGGGTGAACAGCTTTTCGCCGAGTGCGGGGGTGTACTTCGCTACCATGTCGGGGTTCATGACGAACCCGCCAGCAGCCAGGACGACCGACGAGGATGCGACCGTGCCTGTCTTGTCGAACGACTTCCACGCGACACCCACGACGTCGTCGCCCTCGACCAGGAGGTTGCTCACGCCGGTCTCGTAGCGAACGTCGACTCCGGCTTCCTCGACCCTTGTACGCAGGAGGTCCATCACGATCCTGGTGCCTTCGGTGTCGCCGGGTACGGGAACCTTGTGACCGCGCGGCGCGGGCTTGATCTTGTCGCGGTACGGGTAGACCTTCTCGTTACCCGTGAACATGAGTCCCTGGGTGCCGGGCTGGATGACGGCCTTGTCGGCAAAGAACGAGCGCTCGAATTGGAAGCCGAGGGCTTCGAGCCAATCGAACAGCTCGACGGATCCTTCGCAGTAGGCGCGGATCTTCTCTTCGTCCGGGTCCTTCGTGCTCGCCATCAGATAGGCGGTCATCGCCTCGACGGAGTCCTCGTGGCCTGTCGCCTGCTGCACTGCTGTCCCGCCGCCGAGGTAGAAGTGGCCGCCGGACATCGACGACGTACCTCCGTGAACGGCCGACTTCTCCAGCAGCAGCACGCGCGCCCCTGCGCGCGCGGCCTCGAGCGCAGCGCAACCGCCAGCGATGCCGAAGCCCACGACGACGACGTCAAACGTCTCGTCAGGCTGAACGTCGGAGATAACAGGAGGTACCGCGAGCCCTGCGGGGGTGTTCGATGACATGGTTCTTCTCTCAGAGCTTGGTGGGGATCATTGAAACGGTGCCGCCGTCCACGACGAACTCAGCGCCCGTGGAGAACGACGACTCGTCACTGGCGAGGAACAGCACGAATGTCGCGACTTCCTCGGGCTTGCCCGGGCGACCCAGTGGAATCGGGATCATGTCCTCGGGCATTGCGTCCGTAGCAGGCGTACTGATGCGACCTGGGTGGATCGAGTTCACTCGGATGCCGTGCGGAGCAAGCTCAAGTGCGACTGACTTGGTCAGGCCGCGCAGCCCCCACTTGGAGGCGACGTAGCCGTGGGCCCACGGCGTGCCGCGGAGACCTTCAATCGACGAGGTGTTGATGATCGAGCCACCGCCAGCGGCAATCAACGCGTCAGTTGCGGCGCGCATACCGAGGAAGGCGCCGGTCAGGTTGACGTCGAGCATCTGGTGCCAGAGATCAGCCTTGTAGCGATTGATCGGGCCGCCATTGAAGATGCCGGCGTTGTTGAACAGAACGTCGAGCTTGCCGAACTCCGAGACGGTGAGCTCAACGGCCTTGCGCCAGTCATCGTCGCTGGTCACGTCGAGGTGCACGTAGCGTGCCGCGTCGCCCAACTCCTTCGCGAGCGCTTCGCCTTCGTCGTCCAGGAGGTCACCGATGACCACCTTGGCGCCCTCGGCGACCAGCAACCGGGCACTCGCGCCACCGATGTTGCGCGCACCTCCGCTGATCAGGACTACCTTGCCGTCAACACGTCCCATGGTGGTTCCTTCTTCCGTCTGAGCTAGTTAGCCAGCGTGGTCGCGAAGACGCCACGGGCGGTGTTGAACGGCAGGTCGAGCATCGTTTTGAATCCCGGACCTGCGGCGATGACATCAGGGATGGCGTTGACCATGCGCCCGGCTGCGGTGGCGATCGCCGCGTAGTTGTGGTCGCCGCGCTCGCTCGTCGGGCAGACGTCGACGACGTACGACGGCTCACCGATGATCTCGACGCGGTAGGAGCCGCCCTCCTGGGCCGGCTGGGGCCAGTCGGGGCGGATGCCGTCCATGATGCGTGTCGTGTGGTCGATGACCAGGACTTCCTTGCCGTTGACGACGCCCGCGATCTGGAAGTTCACAGCCGCAACCGTGCCCTTCTTGATGTGACCGACCGCGATGTCGAGCGCTTCTGGCGCGGGCTCCTGCTCGAACCGCTCGACGATCTCGTCGAGCTCGAAGCCGAAGCCCTTGGCCATCAGGCGCAGGCTGACTCCCCAGGCAGCGGTGAGCGTTCCCGGCTGGAACAGCATCGGCAGCTCGCCGATTTCGTTGCCGAAGCCCATCACGTCGAACATCACGGGTGCGCCGTCGTAGGTGGCGTAGTCGGCGATCTCCGAACAGGTGATCTTTTCGACCTTCTGGCAGGTCGACGCGATGGCGAACGGCAGCAGGTCGTTGGCCCAACCCGGGTCGACGCCCGTCACGAAAAGGCTCACGTTGCCGGCCTTGCAGGCGTCCTCGAGTGGATCGATCATGCTGTCGGGCAACAGTCCGTACGGATAGACGAGTGTTGCCGGTGAAGAGCTGACCACGTTGATGCCGGCGGCAAGGATCTTCTGCAGGTCGGCAAGCGACTCGAAGAACCGGACCTCGGCGAGTGCACAGTAGACCGCGCAGTCAGGCTTCAGCGCGATCGCTGCGTCCAGGTCGTCGATCGCCGTGATGCCGGTGACGACATCGATCCGCGCGAGCGCCCCTGCGTCCTGGCCCACCTTCTCCGGATCAGAGACGACGAGGCCGACCAGCTCGAAACGCGGGTCCTCGATCACCTGGGACAACGCGATGCGGCCGACATTGCCAGTTGCAATATGGATCACTCGGATGGGCATGACGCTCTCCTCGGTGGTCAATGCTCGGCCCCGATACGGATCTGCTCTTCGAGATCAGAGATCTTCAGACGCGGCCTGCCGAGAGCTTTGCCCTCTGCGCGCTCGTGGCTGTCGAGCCTCTTCCACGCGACCAGGTCGACGATGGCGACGCCACGTCCAGTGAGCAGCGCGTCGAAGGTCTCCTGGTTGCCACCGGGCTCGGGCAAGCGCCCTTCGTAGTAGTCGTCGAGCAGCGCAGTGGCGGTCTCGACGGCACACGTACGGTTGGTGCCGATCACGCCGGTCGGGCCACGCTTGACCCAGCCAGTCGCGTACGTCGCAGCTACCAACGAACCTGTCGCGGGGTCGGTGACACGGCCCTCGTCGTGGGCCAATCGGCCGGCCTGCTCGTCGAACGGCACACCCTCAATGGCGGTCGAGCGGTAGCCCGTGGCTCGCAGGACGAGACCCGCGTCGATGGTCTCGACCTTCGAGGGGTCGCTCGTATGCGCGAGGGCAATTCCGGCGACTCGGTCCTCCCCCAACACTTCTTGAGACAGCAGAGCCTGAGGAGTGAGGCCGAACTTGAGAACCAGTCGCTTGCCACCACTGGGTGTCGACTCGGCCACTCGTCGCAGCAGGGCCGCCTTTTGGCTGGTGGCGTACGTACCGGCAGTGCGTTCGCTGTCGTCGACGTCAGACAGTGTGGCGAGATCAGCCGGATCGACGATGACGTCGATGCCCGGGTTGTTGACGAGTGCCATGAGCTCGGGCGTGGTGAACGCTGCGTGCTCAGGCCCGCGTCGTCCGACAAGGACAACTTCCTGGATCCCGGAAGCCGCCAGTGCCTCGATGGCGTGAGGTGCCATGTCGGAGGAGCTGTGCAGGTCATCAGTGTTGACCAGGAGCAGACGCGCCATGTCGAGGGCGACGTTGCCGTTGCCGATGATGACGGCACGCTCGTGATCGAGTGCAGGTGCGAGGTCGACGTAGTCCGGCTGACCGTTGTACCAAGTGACGAACTCTGCAGCTGAGTAGCTGCCCGGCAGGTCCTCACCGGGGATGCCCAGCGTGCGACCGATGGCCGCGCCAGTCGCGTAGACCACGGCGTGGTGGTGCTCAAGGAGCTCCTCGTGAGTGACATCGCTGCCGACATTGACGTTGAGTCGTACGGTCGTGCTCTTGTGGCGGGCGATCGTGTCGAACATGACCGACGAGTCTTTGGTGCCCAAGTGATCGGGTGCGACGCCATGGCGTACGAGGCCGTGCGGCGTAGCCAGACGATCAATGACGGTGATCTCGACGTCAGCGCGCCTCGTGGCGGCAAGCTCTTCAGCAACAAACCAACCCGACGGGCCGGAACCGACGACGGCAACGCGCAGCGGCGCGGCCTGGTCCTGAACCTTCGGTCCAGCCGGCGGCGGAGCTGCGGGGAACGGGATGTCCCCTACCCAGGTGAAGTAGTCGGCGTTGATCTGGGCGTAGTCGCTGAGGTGCTCCGGCAGCTCAGAATCTGCGTGTACGGCGCTCACCGGGCATGCGGGAACGCACGCGCCGCAGTCGATGCACTCGTCCGGATTGATGTAGAGCATCTCCGCCGTGGCGAAGTCCGGATCGTCCGGTGCGGGGTGAATGCAGTCGACTGGGCAGACGGCCACACACGATGCATCGTTGCAACACGACTGGGTGATGATGAAGGTCAAGGACCCGAATCCTTTTCGCGCTGTGCTCGGGCGGCCTTGGCGATCGTGTCTTCCACAATGGAGTTGAGACGGGCACCTTGGGGCCAACCGGCGTAATGACTGAGGAAGACAACAATCTCACGAAGCGCTTCGTCGTCGAGATCCCCTGCCCCATATGCAGCCGGAACCTGGATTCCGAGTACATCCGCCGCACCCTGTCCGGCGAGCATTCCGATGAGCAGAAGGCGACGATCCCGGTCGCTCAGACCCGGTCGGCTCCAGATGTCGGCGAACAGGTGATCCGCGGTGTACGCGAAGAAGTCGCCGCCACCGTCGCTCATGTCGAAGCCGTAGACCTGCTCCATCTTGCGCAGACCTTTGGCTCGCAGCTCGGGTAGGTCATCAAACTTCTCAGCCATCGTGATCTCCTTGCAGGCCGAGGGCCGGCCCTAGCCGGTCCGCAGCGAGGCGGGCCAAAGGTACGTCGACGTCGAGCTTCTCGGCCAACTGAATCGCGAAGCCCAGATCCTTCTCGCCCAATGCTCGTACATGGGAGAAGACGCCTTCCCAGAAGTCGCCCTCCGGGATCGGTGCTGTCGTGTCCCGGTGCATGACCGCACCCGGTCCACCAGTGATGGCATCGGTGTGTCGTACGACGTCGCCGAGCACCTTGATGTCGAGCCCCGCGGCCTCGGCGAGACGCGCGGCCTCGGCGGTTGCCGTGAACGAAACGAAATGCAGGAGGTTGCGGGCCAGCTTGAATTTGGTGCCGCTGCCCAGTTCTCCGGCGTGGATGACTTTGGTGCCCATAACCGAGAGCACCGGCTCCACGGCCTTGAACGCCTCCGAGCTTGCGCCGACCATGATCGCCAGCGAACCATCGGCCGCGCCCATCGGACCGCCGGAGACCGGAGCGTCGACGATCTCGACAGCAAATCCGCAGACGCCCATGACCTGATTGACCAGTTCTGCGGGTGTCTCGGGTGCCACGGTCGAGTGGATGACGAACGACACCGGGATGAAGTCGTTGCGGGTCTGGAGGTCCTTGAGGACCTCCCCCAGCACACTGCGTACCTGGTCATCGTCGCGAACCATCACGCAGATGACGTCAGCCCAGTTGCCCAAAGCGCCGATCGACTCGGCCTCCGTGGCACCGGCAGCGACCAGTTCGGCAACGGGCTCGGGAGCGACATCGAAGACCCGAAGGTCGATCGATTCGTCCGCAGCAAGCCTCAGCGCCATCGGCTTGCCGATGTTGCCAAGGCCGATGAAGCCGGTGCGTTTTGGTTTCACGACCGCCACGTCTGGCCACCATCGACTGCAAGGATCTGCCCGGTCACCCAGGACGACTCATCGGACAGCAGGAACAGCGTCGCGCCGACCATGTCTTCGGGCTGGCCCATGCGCTTGAGCGCCATGGTCTTGATGATGTCCTTCGTCGCGTCGCCCGCCTGCACGCGAGTGGCCTCGGTGTCGACGGGACCCGGAGCAACCGCGTTGACGCGGATGTTCATACCGCCAACCTCGTGCGCGAGCTGCTGAGTGAGTCCGTTGACTCCGACTTTCGCCAAACCGTAGAAGCCGGAGTAAAGGTAGGCCGCGGTGCTCGACTGGTTGACGATCGAGCCACCACCGCGCTTCTGCATCGACGGGTAGAGCGCACGGGTCATGACCAGCGCACCATCCATGTTGACGCTCATGAACTTGCGGTAGTAGTCCCAGTCGACCGTGATCAGCAGGTCGAACTCCATGGCGCCGTAGATGGCGGCGTTGTTGACCAGTCCGTCGACGCCACCCCATTCGCCCTCAACCGTTGCAGCGAGCGCAGCGGCGGA
Organism: Aeromicrobium panaciterrae; assembly: GCF_031457275.1. Lineage (NCBI taxonomy): Bacteria > Bacillati > Actinomycetota > Actinomycetes > Propionibacteriales > Nocardioidaceae > Aeromicrobium > Aeromicrobium panaciterrae. The sequence goes on along the minus strand of NZ_JAVDWH010000001.1, from coordinate 1,156,402 downwards.
GTCTGCCGACGAGACGTCGCACGACACGAACATGGCCGTCCCGCCATCTGCCTCGATGGACTTGGCAACCTGCTCGCCCGACTCCGCGTTGAGGTCAGCGACGACAACCTTGGCGCCTTCAGCTGCCAACGCGCGTGCGTAGGCCTCGCCGATGCCCTGTGCGGCGCCGGTGACGACGATGACTTTGTCTTTGAAACGCACGTTTTGATTAGACACAGTGCTCCTTGAAGTGGTGGTCATGCTGGCTCGGCAATGGTCTTGGTCTCGAGGTACTCCTCGAAGCCTGCGACGCCCATCTCGCGTCCCAGGCCTGACTGCTTGTAGCCACCGAAGGGTGCGTCGGGGCTGAACCAGACGCCACCGTTGACGGCCATGGTTCCGGTACGGATGCGACGAGCAACGGACTTCGCCCGCTCCAGGTCACCTGACTCGATCGAGCCCGAAAGCCCAAAGTCGGAGTCGTTGGCGATGCGTACGGCGTCATCGTCGCCGTCGTGCGGGATGACGACGAGCACCGGGCCGAAGATCTCCTCCTGCGCAAGCCGCGAGTCGTTGCCGAGGTCAGCGACAACCGTCGGCTCGATCCAGAAACCGGGCTGATCGATCACCTTGCCGCCGGTGACGATGCGGCCACCTTCTTCTTCAGCGATCTTGAAGTAGCTCTCGACCCGGTCGCGCTGGAGCTGGGAGATCACCGGACCGCAGATGGCACCGGGATCGGCTGGATCCTTGGCGCCGATCGACTCCATCACCGATGCAGCGGTTGCGACGGCCTCTTCGTACTTCTCGCGCGGCACGATGAGCCGAGTCGTCAGCGCGCAGCCCTGCCCCGCATGAATGGTGGCGGCGAATGCCGTGGCACCGGCCGCGGCTGAGACATCTGCGTCGTCGAGGACGATGGCGGCGGACTTGCCGCCCAGCTCGAGGAACACCTTCTTCAAAGTCGGCGCCGCAGCCGCCATGATCGCCCGGCCGGTCGCAGTAGAACCGGTGAAGGAGACCATGTCGATCCGCGGATCGCTGGTGAGCTGTGCCGCGACTTCGTTCGAAAGCGGTGTCACCACGTTGAAGACACCAGCCGGGATGTCGGTGTGCTCGGCCACGATGCGGGCGAGCTCGCACGCCACCCACGGAGTGTCCGGAGCAGGCTTGAGCACCACGGTGCAGCCAGCCGCAAGTGCGGGGCCGATCTTCGCGAGGTTGATCTGAGTCGGGACGTTCCACGGAGTGATCGCCGCGACCACACCGATCGGCTCGCGTACGACCGTCCGCTTCGAGGTGATGCCCATCGGCGATGCGACGCCGAGATCGGACTCCCACTCGTACGACTCGAGCAGGTCAGTGACCCACTTGAGCCCTTCAACCGGTACATCGAAGCCAGCAGCGCCCATCATGAAGCCGGGCATTCCGACCTCAGCCGTGGTGAGCGCCCGGAACTCGTCAGCGTTGTCGAGCAGCGCCTGATGAAGCTGCCTGAGGCAGCGCACCCGCAGCTCGACGTCCGTCGACCACTCGGACTCGTCAAAGGCACGCCGCGCTGCAGCAATGGCAGCCTCGACGTCAGCCGCCGAGCTGTCAGGTGCCTGACCGATCTCCTCCCCCGTTGCCGGGTTGAGGATCGGATAGGTCTCACCTGTCGATGCAGGGCTGAGCTTGCCGTCGACGTACTGCTGGGCCGGTGCCGAGGTGATGGCGGTCATCAGAGGGCCTTCTGTTCGATGTAGTCGCCGCGCTCGACCGGAGGCGGCCAGACGGTCGAGGGGATGTCCTTGTAGTGATAGTGACCCGGTACGCCGTGGCCTGCGACCGACATCCGCTTCAGGAGGGTGTCGGGAGCCTTGTTGGCCTCGAGGATCTGCATGAAGGTGTGGGCGGTTGACGGCATGTCGAACCAGTCACGCTGCCAGGCGATCATGACCTCGCCGTTTGCCTGACGCTCGACTCCGAACCACGAGCCACCGAGGCCGAGGATCTCGTACTCACTGCCCTCGTCGTCGAGGATGCCGGACTTCTGTTTCCAGAAACCGACGATCATCGCCTTCTGCTCGTCGATGACTGCAGCCTGGTAGTCGTAGTGCCACCCGTCGAGGCCATCCATCTCGATACCGATGGCCCAGTCGCGGATCTGGTCGCGGCCGACCGCCATGAAGTGCTCGTCAGGCGAATACATCCAGCCGTACGTCGCGTCCTCCGCGTAGTGGTCGGCCAACGTACGCCAGTCGCCGGTGCGCTCAGCTTCCCGGTTGGTGGCGAGCCAGGCGTCCCAGAACTCCTGGATCTCGGCACGCGTCAGATCAGACATCTACTTCCTCTTCCTTGGACAGAGTCTCTTCGATTGATAGGGCGAACGCCGGGCAGTACTTGACGGCGGCGGTCACGTCAGCACGACGCGACTCTTCGGGATGCTGCTCGAGGACCACGACAACGTCGGCGTCCTCATCGAAACCAAAAACATCGGGTGCTTCGCCCTGGCACAGCTGGTGCCCCTGACAAACGCTGGTGTCGGCGACAACTTTCATGACGCACGCCGCTTGTAGGTGACGCGACACGGCTGCTCGAGCTGGATCACCATCTTGGTGAAGTCATCGCGGTAGCTGTCGACCGGCTGGGCCGGGGTGAACTCGAAATCGCGGAGGATGACCGAGAAAATCGCCTTCATCTGCATCATCGCGAACGCGTTGCCGACACAGCGGTGTTTGCCTGCGCCGAACGGGATCCAGGTCCACTTGTTCTGCAGGTCTTCCTGGCGGGGGTCGATGTAGCGGCTCGGGTCGAACTCCTCCGCGTTGGGGAAGTCCTCCTCGATCCGGTTGGAGACACGCGGAGAGGCTGCGATCAGCGTTCCGGCCGGGATGGTGTGGCCGAGCAGCTCGAAGTCCTGCTGCACGAGGCGCATCAGGATGATGAGCGGCGGGTGAAGTCGCAGCGTCTCCTTGAGAACTGCCTCAAGCGTCGGGATCTCGCGAAGCGCCTGGAACGACACCTCAGATCCGTCGGCGTACAACTCATCGAGCTCGGCGACGACGGACTCCATGGCCTCGGGGTGCCGCATCAGCTCGATCATGGCCCAGGAGGCCGTACCGCTGCTGGTGTGGTGGCCGGCGAACATCATCGAGATGAAGATGCCGGTGACGAGGTCGGCCGTGAACTGATCCGTGCCGTCCTCGTTCTTCAGGCTGATCAGAACGTCGAGCAGATCGCGATCCTCGCGGGCAACCTTGCCTCGAAGGACTCGCTTGTCGATGATCTGCTGCACCAGGTCGACGAGCTTCAGACGAGCGGCGTCGCGCATCTTGAAGTTCTCGATGTCTGCGTAGGGATCGACGTACGCGATGGCGTCGGTTCCGTGCTCTAGCTCGTGATAGTGGTGAGCGAACGATGCGTCGAGCTCCTCACGGAACGGCTTGCCAATCAGGCATGAGCTCGTCGTATAGATCGTGAGCTCAGCAAAGAAGTCGAGCAGGTCGATCTCACCCTCGTCGCCCCAGTCGGCAACCATGCGGCGAATCTCCGCCTCGATGGTCTGAGCATGCCCGCGCATCATGTCTCCGCGCAGGGCCTGGTTCTTGAGCATCTGTTGGCGCTCTTCGGGGCTCGCGTCGAAGACGACGCCTTTGCCGAAGATCGGGGTCATAAATGGGTAGGCGGCTGCCTGGTCGAGCACTTCCTCCGGTGCGCGGAAGAACTCCTCGTTCGCCTCAGCACCGGTAACGAGCACGACTTCCTTGTCGGCGAGCCGGAAGCGACCGACATCGCCGCACTCCTCGCGCACACGGGAGAACAGGCCGATCGGATCGACGCGCATCTCCGGCAGGTGGCCGGTGCCACGGATAATCTCCGGAACCGAAGGATCCTGATCGTCCAGGCGCGTGGAGACCTCAGGTACGTCGGCCAGCAGGTCTGTTGCTGTCACGGTCATTTCGCTTGCTCCTGAGTCGTCACGGGTGCTTCGGGATTGACTTCGATCAAGTTGAGGTGGACTCCTCGAGGAGCGCTCACCACGGTTGCGATGGCATCGGCCTGGGCCTTGGCCTTCAGGAAATGCGGGTGGCGGGCCAAACCGAAGCGCACCCATTCGTTGAGCACGAAGGCGGCATCTTCCGGGTCCCATTCATTGCCGATGTCGGACCAGGTGGGGCCGGGGCGCACGACAGACGCGCGTACGCCGGTGCCCTCGAGCTCCATCTGCAGTGCACCGACCATGCCCTCGAGCCCCCACTTGCCGGCTGAATAGCCCGCCATAAAGGGCCGAGGACGTACGACGACGTCGGACGACACGAAGACGATGTCTCCGCGCTGGCGCTCGATCATGCCGGGTACGAACGTTCGAATGAGCCTGTGGGCGCCGACCAGGTTGAGATCCAACTCGCTGGTGAGTCGCTCGGAGCTGATCTCGGCAAGCTTGCCTGGAGCGAGGGCTCCGGCGTTACTGATGACCACTTCGATGTCGCCGAGATCGGCTGCGACCTTGGCACTGAAGTCTTCAACAGACGCGTCATCCGTCATGTCGAGCTGATGGGCGACGGCCTCACCGCCGCCGTTCCGGATCTCGGCGGCAAGCGCTTCGCAGACCTCCAGGCGTCGCGCGCCGAGGGCGACGGGATGGCCTGCCGCTGCCAGTGCCTTGACTGTCTCGGCACCAATGCCTGACGAGGCGCCGGTGACGACTGCAGGGCGACGATCAGGGTGCGCGTACTTGGGCATCAGGAGCTCACCCCGGAGAACGTCACGGGCAGGTTGCGGAAACCGCGCACGCTCGTGGAGTGCACACGCACTGCACGATCGGAATGCACCTGGAAGCTCGATGTACGACGGATCATCTCGTCGAGGACGACCTTGGCTTCCAGCCGTGCAAGGTGGGCGCCGAGGCAGAAGTGGCGCCCGGTGCCGAAGCTGAGGCTCTGTCCCAGCTCATCCTTCGCCCGATGGATGTCGAAGACATCGGGATTGCTGAACACCTCTTCGTCGCGGTTGGCCGAGCCGAGCAGGACGAGCAGCTTCGATCCGGCCGGCACCAGCTGACCTCCGACCTCGACGTCGTCGAGGACATAGCGAGCCAACATCTGGCTCGAGGTGTCGTGGCGCAGGGTTTCTTCGATCCAGTCCGAGACGAGGTCTTCCGGTGCGGCGTAGACCTCCTTCTGCTGCTCGGGGCTGGCTGACAGATGGAACAGTGCATTGCCCAGCAGCTTGGTCGTGGTCTCGTTGCCGGCCACCACCATCAAGAACAAGAAGGCGTTGATCTCCTCGTCGGTGAGCCGGTCACCGTTGCTCTCGATCATCGTGAGCGCCGAGGTGAGGTCGTCCAAGGGGTTCTTGCGGCGCTGCTTCACCAGGTCAGCGAAGTAATCGATGAGCTCGAAAGCGGCCAGCATGCCGTCCTCGGGCACGTCGCGTACGCCGTCCTCGCGGTGAACCGTGAGGTCAGCGAGTCGGCGAGCCTCGTCGCGCTCCCCCTCGGGCACACCGAGGAGCTCAGAGATGACATCCATGGGGAGCCGACCCGCGAACTCGGTGATCCAGTCGACTTCGCCGTGCTCGGCATTCGCCGCAAAGGTCAGGTCGAGGTAGTGCTTGGTGAGTCGCTCGATCTGCGGCTCGAGATCACGCACGCGTCGCGGAGTGAAGGCGCCTGAGACTAGCTTGCGCAGCCGGGTCTGCTCATCACCGTCGAGAGCCAGGAATGACATGACCCGGTGGGCTTCGGTCGTCCAGGCGCTGGCGTCGAGCGAGACGCCCATCTGGTTGGAGTAGCTCCGGTCATCACGGAGCACTTCGCGTACGTCCGCATGGCTGGCGACAACCCACAGATCGTCGGCAGGCGCGTGGAAGACCGGAGACTCCGCACGGAGACGTGCATACAACGGGTACGGGTCCTCGTGGAACGCGTAGTCGTACGGATCAAACACCAGCGGGGACGAAACGGCGGTCATACGTTGCCTCTCAGGATCACGGCGAAAGCGGATTCGAGGCGCTCGGCCATCTGGTCGTAGCTCATGGTGTCCATGCCGACCTGGAGAAGCGCACCGAAGAAGGTCAGGATCAGCACTTCGAGAACTGCTGGGTCAACGGGCTCAGCCGGCTGTGCAGGATCGCGCAGGGCAGCTTCGAAGCGCGACACGAACTCACTGCCGATGCGCAGCCGCAGTCGTACGACATCCTCGTCACTTCCAAGGAGTGCCGGAGTGACCGCGGCCGTGAGCTCGGGTTCGGCCACGAGGAGGGAGACGACGCCCTGTGACACGTTCTGGACGCGCTCAGTGACGGTCGCGCCTTCGACTGGCGCGTCATGATCCTGGGCGATGTGACGCAGGAACAGCTCGGCGAAGAGATGGTGCTTCGAAGCAAGGTACGTGTAGGCCGTCGCCGGTGAAACACCAGCGCGCACAGCGACGGTTCGAATGGTCAATGCTTCGTGACCAACCTCCCGCAGCTCCTCCTGACCTGCCGCCAGCAACCGCTCAACGGTCGAGCGCTGACGGGCATTGAGCCTGCGTCGTGGCGATTCGCTGGTCAACTGACTGGACATGTGTCCAGTCTAAGCGCGACGCACGCTCAAGGCAAGGGTTTGTGCGAACTCACCAGCCAGCGGGGAGGTTGGCGAAGTCCGGTGCCCGTCCCTCAGCGAACGCCGTCAGCGCCTCGGTGTTGGCTGGCCCACCCATGAGGTCGGCGAAGCACTGATTCTCGCGAAGTCGAGCTGCTGCGATCCCCTCGCGCAGTGGCTCCATCATCGTGCGCTTGATGGCTCGCAGACTCGAGATCGGCAGCGCGGCCAACGTCGTGGCGTGCTTCCGGGCGGCGTCCAGGAGCTCATCCGGTTCGCACACCCGCCAGACCAGACCCGCCTCCAGCGCCTCGGGAGCGTGGATCCACTCCGAGGACATCAGGATCCACGCCGCATTCTGTCGGCCGACCAGCTGCGGCAGCAGATAGCTGGACGCTGCCTCCGGAGCGACGCCGAGACTGGCGAACGGGCACTTGAGCTTTGAGGCGGTCGACATGAAAGCCAGGTCAGCGAAGCCGATGATCGTCACGCCGATTCCCAAGCCCAACCCGTTGAGCGCCAGGATCAGCGGCTTGTCGAACTCCTCGAGAGCGTCGACCAGCCCAGTGAACCCGTGCTTGCCCGGCACGAAGTCGGGGTTGCTCACGCGTGCTGCCATCTCGGCAAGATCCGTGCCGGCGCTGAACGCCCTGCCTGCACCGGTAAGGAGAACGACGGCCACCGAGTCATCGGCCGCCGCCGCACGCAACGCCTCGGTCAGCGCGTCATACAACGCCTCGTTGAACGCGTTGAGTGCGTCCGGACGGTTCAGGGTCACGGTGCGTACGCGGTCGCAGTCCTCGACGAGAAGGATCGTCATTTCGCGTCCTCCTCAGCAACGGTGTGCGCCCAGCGATAATCGGCTTTGCCTGACGGCGAACGCACGATCTTGGGTACGTAGACCCAGCCCTTCGGGATCTTGTAGCGCGCGATCCGCTCACCGGCATGCTCCGCCAGCTCGTCATCGGAGATCTCCGCACCTTCCTCGAGCTCGATCACCGCGACAACCTCCTTGCCCCATCGCTCGTGCGGACGGCCGACGACCAGGACGTCACGCACATCAGCGTGGCTGGTGATGGCGGCTTCGACCTCTTCGGCGAAAACCTTCTCGCCACCCGTGTTGATCGTGGCGGACTCGCGGCCGAGCACCTCGACCTCGCCGTTCGCGAGGAGACGCGCACGGTCGCCCGGCACCGCGTAGCGGGTGCCGTTGATCATCGGGAACGTTTTGGCGGTCTTCTCGGCGTCGCCGAAGTAACCGAGCGGAACCCACCCCGCCTGTCCGAGCCAGCCGATGCCGTCGTGCCCGGGTTCGAGCAGTGCAGTCAGGTCCTCGTTGACGACGACAGCACCAGGACCGACGGCGAATTTGCCGGTCGAGACGTTGCCCTTCGCCGAGAGATGCGAGGCCTGAGCGCCGGTCTCGGAAGCACCCATCGAGTCGTTGATGAAGATGTTGGGCAGCTCTTCGAGCACCTGCTCCTTGAGTTCCGGAGACAGGGCCGCGCTTCCGTTGCCGATGATGACCAGCGACGAGAGGTCGTACCGGCCCGTCTTGATCTCGTCGAGCAGTGGGCGTACGACCGCGTCGCCCACGACTGTGATGGTTGCTGCGCTCTCGCGATCGATCGTGCGGAGGATGTCTGCCGCGTCCATGTGGGTGTTCTCGTTCGGAATCACGATCTTCGTGCCGCCAGCCATCATGATGAACGACGACCACTGCGCAGCACCGTGCATGAACGGCGGGACCATCACCATCGTGCCGTTCGAGGCCGCACCCGCGACTGCACGCTCGACGAACTCGTCGTACGTGGAGATCGCGTCCCACACGCCAGGAACCTGGCCGCCCATCGCCGACATGAAGATGTCGTGCTGGCGCCAGAGCACGCCCTTCGGCATTCCGGTGGTGCCACCCGTGTAAAGGATGAACAAGTCGTCCGGCGAGTGCTGGACGTCAGGCATTTCGTCAGGCACTGAGGCCAGCGCCTCTTCGTAGTCGACCGCACCCGGCAGCAGCTCGTTGCCTGAGCCGTCATCGACCTGGAGCAACACCTCGAGGTTCGGCAGCGCGTCGAGTACGGCGGCGAGCTTAGGAGCGAACGTGCCGTGATAGATCACGGCCCTCGCATTGGCGTTGCCGAACAGGTAGCGCAGCTCCTCGCCGACATAGCGATAGTTGACGTTGATCGAGGCGCAGCGGCTCTTGAAGCAGCCGAGCATGCCTTCGAGGTACTCGGTGCCGTTGTGAAGGTAGAGCGCGACGTGGTCCTGGCCCGACTCGTGATTGGCGAGGTCGGCCCGCTCGGTGTGGGCGCCGAGGCCCGCGCGATGGAGATAAGTCGCAAGTCGACGGCTACGAGAAGCGAGGTCTGCGTACGTCAGACGGCGATCGCGAAAGACGAGCACCTCGTTGTCCGCCAGCGCCTCTCCCAGCAGCTCGTGCGCGAGACCGATGTTGAACTCTGTGGTCATACCTGGTCCTTGTTCAGAATGAGATCAGCGCAGCGTTCGCCGATCATGATGGAAGGAGCGTTGGTGTTGCCGCCCGTGACCGTCGGCATGATCGAAGCATCTGCGACCCGCAGCCCTTCGATGCCGCGAACCTTCAGGTCAGGATCAACCACGGCGCGGCCATCTGAACCCATCCGGCAGGTGCCGACCGGGTGATAGACGCTGTGCACGATGTTCGGCAGCAGCTTCCGCAGAGCGTCCGGGTCGAAGTAGTCCGGACCGGGCACGATCTCGCCCTGGCTGTCGCCTACGCCGACCATCAGCTCGCGAACCATCGCAATGCCCTCGAGCAGCACCTCGGTGTCCTGTTCGGCCGACAGGTACGCAGGGTCGATCAGCGGCGCGAGCGTCGGGTCAGAACCAGCGAGTCGTACGGTCCCTCGGCTCTCGGGGTAGATCAGGGTGGGGAGAACACAGATGCCCGGCTTGGTCGTGGGCGGACGCACGGCCTTGTCGCCATCCTGGTTGGGGAACGGGTAGATCCAGTAGAGGCCGTGCAGCTGCAAGTTGGGAGCCGCCCCTGAGTGGGAAGTTCGTACGAATCCAAGGGTCTCGAACTGTGCGCCGGCGGCCCAGCCGGACCGGCGGAAGCGGGCCTTGGCCAGACCCCGCAGGAAGTACAAGGGGGTCGGGCGGCGAACAGCCGAGTCCATCCGGAACGAGATCGGGACGAACAGGTGATCCTGGAGGTTCTCTCCCACCGGCAGGTCAGCGACCGCCGTGATCCCGTGATCCTTGAGGTGATCTGCGGGTCCGATCCCGGAGAGCATGAGGAGCTTCGGGGAGTCGAACGTGCCGGCGGACACGATGACCTCACGGCCGGCGTGAATCGTCTCGACCGTTCCGTCAGCTGCGATGATCTCGACACCCGTGGCGCGCGAGCCGTCGAGGACGATCTTGGTCGCCCGCGAGTGGGTGAGCACGACGAGGTTGTCCGGCGGATCGGTACGAAGGTAGCCACGCGCTGCGGAGTAGCGGACGCCGCGATCAGCGCTGAGCTGAACGAGTCCGATGCCTTCCTGCTCGCCGCCGTTGTAGTCCTCGAGGAACGGCACGCCGAGTCGATCGACGGCCGCTTTCAGGTACGACTTCGCCGCCTCGGTCATGCCGGTGTGGCGACGCACCTTGATCGGTCCGCCGGAGCCGCGGGCCGCGCTGGCGCCGTCCTCCCAGTCCTCCATCTTCTTGAAGAAGGGAAGGACGTCGTCGTACGACCACCCCGGGCAGCCATCCGCTGCCCAGTCGTCGAAGTTCTGCCGATTGCCGCGCACGAAGAGCATGCCGTTGACCGAGCTCGAGCCGCCGACGACTTTGCCGCGAGTCATCGGGATAACCCTGTTCAGGGCGTTCGTCTGCGGGACGGACTTGTAACCCCAGTCGACGCGCTTCTTGAGCTGCGGTGTGGAAAGCAAGGCTGCAACCGCGCCGGGGATCTCGATCAGGTTCTTGAGTCCACGAGCGGTGTCGCTTCCGCCAGCTTCGAGGAGGACGACGCTGGCCCCGCTCTCCGCCAACCGCCGGGCCAGGGCGCACCCTGCACTACCGGCACCCACGACGACATAGTCAGCCTGAATCACCGGCACACCTCTCTCGAACCTTCCAAACTAGACAAGTGTCCAGCCGGTATTCCGAGATAGTAGAACAGGTTCTACAGTGAGTCCATGCGCAACGGAATTGTTCTCTTCACCTCTGACCGCGGCATCAGGCCGGCCGATCTCGCCAAGGCTGCCGAGGAGCGTGGCTTCGACACGATCTACGTGCCTGAGCACACTCATATCCCGGTGAAGCGCGAGGCGCTGCATCCGACCGGCGGCGAGGAGCTTCCCGACGATCGCTACATGCGCACCCTCGATCCGTGGACGACACTCGCCACCTGCGCTGCTGTGACGACGAAGATCGGCCTGTCGACCGCCGTCGCACTCCCCGTCGAGTCTGACCCGATCACGCTCGCCAAGACGCTGGCCACGCTCGACTTCCTGTCCGACGGACGCCTCACGATCGGCGCCGGCTTCGGATGGAACACCGACGAGCTGACCGACCACAACGTGCCGGCCAACAAGCGCCGCACCGTGCTCAAGGAGTACCTCGAGGCCATGCGTGCGCTGTGGACCGAGGAAGAGGCATCGTACGACGGCCAGTTCGTGTCATTCGGCAAGAGCTGGGCCTACCCGAAGCCCCCGCAGGGTCGCATTCCCGTGATCATCGGCGCAGGTGGCGGCCCCAAAACCATGAAGTGGATCGCGCAGAACGCCGAAGGCTGGATGACCACGCCGATCGAGACCGACACCGCTGCCAAGGCCGAGCTGCTGCGCAAGGAATGGGCTGATGCTGGTCGCGAGGGCGAGCCGGACGTACGCATCCTCGTCGCCAAGAAGCCTGAGCCCGAAGACTTCGCCGACTGGATGGCGGCTGGCGCCACGGAACTCATCTGGGGCGTCCCCGACTCGGATGAGGACAAGGTCTTGGCCTACCTCGACAAGCTGTCATCGCGCATGGGTCTGACTGCATGACTCCCCCGGCGAGCCGCTACGCCGACCTGAGTCACGCTGATCTCGCGATCCTGGTTCCGGAGCTGTTGCTGTCAGGACACCTGATCGACCGGTCCGGTATGGCGTGGTGCATCAGCGCCTTTGGTCGCGACGCAATGCTGCAGATCGCGATCGCAGAGTGGGCCGGCGCCAGCCCGATCTACACCCGCAGAATGCAGCGGGCACTCGGGTTCGCGCCCGCCGTCGACGGCCAGGGCGACGTCGTGACGATCTTCAAGGGCATCCAGATGGAGATCGGTGCCCCGCCACAGTTCCTCGACTTCCGCTACACCGTGGACGACCCACACCACGGTGCGTTCCATCTCGACCACTGCGGCGCACTGATGGACGTAGAGCCGATGGGCGAGGACTACGTGCAGGGCATGTGCCACGACATCGAGGACCCGACCTTTGATGCCACAGCCGTCGCATCCAACCCCAGGGCCCAGGTACGGCCGATCCACCGGCCGCCTCGGGTTCCGGCCGGACGTACGCCGGCTTGCGCGTGGACCGTCATCATCGACGAGTCCTACCCCGAAGCCCAGCCGATCCCGGCGGTCGCGATCAATGCCAAGACACAAGCTGCCTTGGTTGAGCTGACCCCGATCGACCAGACCGACGAAGGTCTGTGCGATTACTCCGGCCCTCTGCTGTCCGACCTCGACTTCGCCGCGTTCTCGCGATCGGCGCTGATCCGCATCGCCGACGAGGTGTGCCTCCAAATGGCGCTGCTCGACAACAGCTTCGTCCTCGCGCTCGCCGAGCAAAGTGATGCGGCCGAGCAGATCCTCGATATCCGCCGCAAGCAAACCACCGGCTCAGCTGCCATGTCGGCCTACCGCATCGCCCGCGCCCTCGACATCCCCAAGGACGAGCAGGGGGCCCTGCAGTTGCTCGCGCTGCACCCGATCCTCAACCCGAGCGCGTACGTCTCGGCTGAGATCGGTACGGACTCGATCGTCGTACGCCGCTCGCCTGCCCATGACGATGCTGCCTGGATCTCGCTGTGCGGGCCCGAGTGGTTCGACCCATTGCAGGCAGTCGTACGCGTGCTCGACCCGCATCTCGATGTCGAGATCGAGGCGTTCGCCGACGACGAGTGGGTCGTCACCGCGGTCCGGCGAGACGAGCCAGCTCCCGAGGCTCAGGAGCTCGTGATCGCCAAGTTCAGCACTGGCACGGACTTCGCGTTCGAAGGCCGCCGCTCAATTCCCATCACACCGGTCTAGGAGCCTGACGAGTGTCCAGCCTTTCATCGATGTCCTTCTCGGAATCGCCTCTCTCGACTGCTGAAGTCGAAGCAGCGGAGCGGTTGTACGGCGACCTGGCGCAAGACATTCGCGACGTCCGCGACCTGACCATCCGCACCCGGGTCGACGCGGATCGAGTCGCTGCTGCCCGCGCGCTCGTACAGCAGGCGTCGCAGATCCTCGCTGAGGATGCCCCTCCCGAGCCCGCCGGAATCCACTACAACTCAGACGGCAAGTCCTGGAACTGGGGCAATGCCGTCGTCGGCGTCCGCAATGCCATCGCACCGCCCGTCGTGCTGAGCTGGGATGACAACGACGTGGTGAGCTCAGAACTCGATCTCGGTGTCGCGTACGAGGGCCCTCCAGGCTGTGTTCACGGAGGTGTCTCGTCTCTTCTGCTTGATCACCTCATGGGCGAGACCGCGAGCGATCGCCACACTCGGCTGATCGTCACGGGCACGCTGACTCTTCGGTACGTGCTTCCATTGCCGCTCGGACGCGTGCGGATGAAGGGCTGGATCTCGAAGGAGAACGGCCGCAAGATCACCGTCACAGCGCACATCGGACCGGCAGACAGCGACGTGCCCGCCGTTGAGGCTTCAGGCCTGTTCATCGTTCCGCGCTGGGCGCAATCTGTCTCTGATTCAGCCAACGTCGGGTCGCTCGACTAACACGATTCGAGGGCACTGAACCCCTCTCGTGCAAGCATCAGAACTGAACACGTGGGAAGTTTCGCGCCAATTCGTTGACGCGTGTCTGAACAGTGTTTAGATTCAACGTCGAGTGGCCTAGGTCACTTTGCGCCGGTTCGAGGGAGCCGGAGGGAGCCTGGTTGCCATTCGGCGACCGGAGTAGCGCAAGAGGGAGACCATGAACATCACGACACGTCGCGGCCGCATTGCCGCGCTCACCATTGGTGTCAGCCTTGCGCTGACGCTCACCGGCTGCGCAGGCAGCTCCGACTCAGATGGCAACGAGACCGCGAATGTGGATCTTGGTGCCGTCAACAAGGCCACCGGCTCACCCGTCAAGGTGGGCTTCATCGGTGACGCCGAGGCTGGATCCGGCGCCCTGGGCAACGGCATCGGTGCAGCACAGGCATCGGCCGACTACGCGAACGAGTATCTCGGCGGCCTCGGCGGCAACAAGATCGAGCTCGTCACCTGCTCCACGGAGGCCACCCCGGCAACCGCCACCGCGTGTGCGGTCAAGCTCGCCAAGGAAGGCGTCGTCGCTGTCACCACCGGCGTCACCGGCCAGGATCACGCGATCTTCGAAGCCCTTGAGGGCACGGGCGTCCCGTTCATCGTCTCGCTGACAGCTGACGAGGCGATCATGTCCAGCAAGACCGGCTTTGTCTTCCAGAACCCGCTCGCCATCGCCTCGGCGAGCGCCGCCTTGATCAAGAAGGCCGGCGCCAAGACAGGCGGCTTCATCGTCGTCGACGCACCGGCCGCCACAGGCCCGGTGGAAGCACTGACCAAGCCCCTCTTTGCAGCTCAGGGCATCGGTTTCGAAATGGTGCCACTGTCGCTGCAGGTTGCTGACCCGACATCTGCGATCCAGCAGTCGATCAACAACGGCTCGGACGCCTTCACGATCCTCGGCGACAACGCGTTCGTCACGAGGGCCATCAAGTCGCTCAACCAGCTGGGATTCGACGGCCCGATGATCACCAACATCTCGGCCTTCCAGCAGGACCAGATCGACAGCATGCCCAACGGACTCAAAGGCGTGACGACCATGTCGTCCATCACCCGCATCCCAGAGCGTGAGGGTCTGTCGGAGTTCGGGACGATCATGGACAAGTTCGGCGACGACATCGACACGGGCGCCGACAGCGGCCAGGTCGCCTACCAGACCTTCCTGGGCTTCGTGGAGTCAGTGAACCTGACTCCCGGCGCCGGAACGTCGGCCAAGGACGTAGTCGCTGCACTGAAGCACATGCCCAAGGCAGTGCCGCTCCGACTCGCACCGGGCCTGACGCTCAACTGTGACGGAAAGGCCGTGGCCGTCCTTCAGGGAGTGTGCAACTCGAAGACCATCGCCGCCACGCTCAACGCAAAGGGCTTCGCCACCACGGAGGCCTTGCTCTGATGCAGCGGGTGGACCGGACTTCGGTCCGGTCCACCCTTGCTCAGGGGAGGGAGCCCCAATGGATCAGCACATTCTTTTCTTGTTGTTCGGCCTTGCCAACGGCGCGATCTACGCAGCCCTAGCCCTGACCCTGGTGGTGACCTACCGCTCCAGCGGCGTCATCAACTTCAGTTCCGGAACACTCGCACTGCTGGGCGCGTACACGTACGCGTTCCTCCGTCGCGGGGAGTTCTTGATACCCGTCCCGGGCTTCCCGAAG
Source organism: Aeromicrobium panaciterrae (assembly GCF_031457275.1). NCBI lineage: Bacteria > Bacillati > Actinomycetota > Actinomycetes > Propionibacteriales > Nocardioidaceae > Aeromicrobium > Aeromicrobium panaciterrae. The sequence goes on along the minus strand of NZ_JAVDWH010000001.1, from coordinate 1,141,210 downwards.
AGCGTGGACCTGGGCACCGAGCTGGGCTTCGTGCCTGCCGCGGCCATCTCCGTGGCAATCTGTGCCTTCACGGGCTTGCTGATTTACCTGCTCGTCTTCCGCCCACTGCGCGATGTGCCGCCCGTCGGCAAGGCCGTCGCCTCCATCGGCGTGATGCTTGTGCTTTCCGGCATGTTCACACTCCGAATCGGCGTTGACGGCGTACAGACACAGCCCATCCTTCCGGTGGATTCCTGGAAGGTCGCCGGCGTCAACGTCACGAGTGACCGCGTCTGGTTCGCGCTCATCGTCGTGGCGATCGCGGCTGCCCTTGCCGCCGCATACCGGTTCACACGCTTCGGGCTGCTGACTAGAGCAGCAGCCAACACCGAGAAGGGCGCGTACGTCAGCGGCATCAAGCCTGACCGGATCGCCGCCGCCAACTGGATGATCTCCGGTGCCGTCGCGGCACTGGCCGGCATCCTGATCTCGCCGATCCTGCCGCTCACCCCCAACTCGTTCACCCTGCTGATCGTCCCCGCACTTGCCGCGGCCGTCGTAGCGGGATTCGACCGCATCCTGCCTGCCGTCGTGGCCGGTATCGCGATCGGAATGGTGCAGTCGGACCTGACCTACCTCGCCGGTACGTGGACCTGGCTCCCAACCTCAGGTCGCAGTGAGCTGGTAGTCCTCCTCCTGATCCTGTTTGTTCTCGTCGCCCGCGCGAAGCCACTGCCGAGCCGAGGCCTCAACCTGCGGGCATCCCTTGGCCGCGCTCCACGTCCGCAGTCGATCGCGCTGCCAACTCTGGTCAGTTCGGTCGTCGGAGTCGCAGCGATATTCCTCTTCAGCGGCGACTGGCTCGTCGCCCTGATCACCAGCTTGATCTTCGCGATCATCTCGCTGTCTCTCGTCGTGGTCACCGGCTATGCCGGCCAGGTGTCCTTTGCGCAGCTCACGCTCGCTGGAGTCGCAGGGTTCTCGCTCGCAACGCTCACGGACAGTTGGGGAGTTCCATTTCCCCTCGCCCCGCTCATCGCAGCCGTCGTTGCGTCGGTCGTCGGCGTGATCGTGGGTCTTCCGGCACTTCGCGTACGAGGTCTTCCCGTCGCCATCGTCACCCTCGCGACCGCCGTCGCACTCGAAGCATTCTGGTTTGCCAACTCCGACTTCGTCGGCAGCTCCGGCAAGGACGTCACGGGACCCACGCTCTTCGGACTCGATCTCCGATCCCGCGTTGGTCTCGACTACCCACGCGTGCAGTTCGGCCTGCTGGTCCTCACCGTTCTTGTGCTGGTCGGAGTGGCTGTCGCCAAGCTGCGTATGTCACGTCTCGGGTCGCAGATGCTCGCCGTACGCGCCAACGAACGATCGGCAGCCGGTGCGGGTGTGGCCGTCGTACGGGTCAAGCTCATCGCGTTTGCGATCGGCTCGTTCATTGCCGGCCTTGGCGGATCGATGCTGGCCTACTTCCAGGGCAACGTCACGTTCGTCAGCTTCTCCACGTTCATCGGCCTGACATTGTTTGCGACGGCCTACCTCGCGGGCATCACCAGCATTTCGGGTGGCGTCACGGCCGGTCTCATCGGCATCGGCGGCATGGTTCCGCTGATCCTCAACAAGGTCGGCGGACTCAGCGGCGAGTGGTTCGCGGTCATCGCAGGCCTCGGTCTGATCCTCACCTTGATCGGCAATCCCGAGGGTGTCGTCGGGCCAATTCATGAGCGACTGCAGAAACGGCGCCGCGACAAGGCTCCGATCACTGCTGCCTCCGAGCCCCTGGATGGGGACTTGATTGCGCTCGAGCCCGTCCGCGGCGGAGAGGTCGTACTGGAGGCTCGCAACCTGGGCGTTCGATACGGCGGCGTCGTCGCCGTCAGCGGTGTCGACCTTGACGTTCGAGAGGGAACGATCGTCGGACTGATCGGACCCAACGGCGCAGGCAAGACAACCCTGCTCGACGCGTTGTCGGGGTTCACTCCGAGCACCGGCACCATCAAGCTCGACGGAACGGACCTCAAGGGTCAGGCACCGCACCAGCGCGTGCGCAACGCCTTGGGGCGCACGTTCCAGCACGCCGAACTGTACGAAGACCTGTCGGTCCACGAGAACGTCATCGTCGGCGCATCAGCGGCGCACGGGAGAACTGCTCGTACGGTCGATGAGACTCTCGAGCTTCTCGGCCTGGCCGAGGTCGCCGATCTGCCGGTCGCCGAGTTGTCGCAGGGACGTCGTCAGCTTGTCTCGATTGCACGAGCACTGATCGGCAACCCGAAGGTCCTCATGCTCGATGAACCCGCAGGTGGCCTCGACAGCCGAGAGAGCCAGTGGCTGGGAGTGCGACTCCGCAAGATCCGCGACAGCGGCGTGACGATCCTGCTGATCGACCACGACATGCACCTGGTTCTCAACTTGTGCGACGACATCTACGTCCTCAACTTCGGAGAGGTCATCGCGCACGCCATCCCGTCAGAGATTCGCGCTGACTCCCGGGTCGCCGAGGCATACCTCGGATCAGCCCACGCCGAGCAGGAGGTTGTCTCATGACGACGATCGCCGAGAATCAGACAGGCCACACATCTGGGTCGGCTGAAGACCTGCTGGTGTGCACCGGGGTCAAGGCTGGCTACGGCAACATCGAAGTGGTCCGCCAGTTCGATCTCGCCGCGCCTGGCGGTTCGGTTGTCGCAGTGCTCGGTCCGAACGGAGCAGGCAAGACAACCCTGCTCAACACACTCTCCGGCCTGCTGCCCGCTCAGTCGGGAAGTGTCAGCGTTGGCGGTCTCACGGTCAAGAACGGCCGGCCGGCCGACGCGTCCGACGCCGGGATCGTCCTGGTGCCCGATGACCGCGCACTGTTCACCGCACTCACGGTCGAGGAGAACCTCCTCGCCGCACGCGGACGCCATCGCACCACAGTCGACGGCGCATTCGATCGCTTCCCCGCCTTGGCTGTCCGCCGCAAGCTGGCGGCTGGTCACCTGTCGGGCGGTGAGCAGCAGATGCTCGCAGTTGCTCGTGCGCTCATGCAGGAGCCCCGCGTACTGCTCCTGGACGAGATGTCGATGGGACTCGCGCCGATCATTGTCGAAGAACTGATGCCGATGGTTCGACGAGTCGCAAAAGACACCGGTGCCGTCGTGGTGCTGGTCGAGCAGCACGTGCATCTCGCGCTCGAGGTGGCCGATCGCGCCATCGTGCTCGTTCACGGCGAAGTCGTCCTGGATCGCACAGCGGCGGAGCTCGCCGCGGATCCGACGCTGTTGGAGTCGGCTTATCTGGGCGGCTCGATCTCATGACGGGCCGCAGCTTCGTATGACCAACCGTCCCGTCTCGGTTCCACGTCGCGGTCTGAACGACAAACAGGCCGCAACGGTCGAGCGGCTCTACTCCGAGGCCATGGCTTTGCTGAGGGAGGTCGGGCACGAAGACCTCGCGATGCGCGCCGTCGGCCAACGTGCTGGAGTCTCGCCCGCGACCGTCTACACGTACTTCTCATCGAAGGATCACCTGTTCGCGGAGCTCTTCTGGCGCGTGATCGAGCAGCAGGGCGTCATCGGGCTGAAGTCGCCGACTCCGACGGGCCGTCTGCAGGAGCTCGTACGACATCTGTCCGATGTCGTCGCTGGGGTTCCCGAGCTCACCGCGGCCGTACACAAGGCCCTGTTGGCTGGAGACCCCGAAGTTCACCGCATACGAGCAGATATCGGCCTGTGGTGCGTTGGTCAGTTCCACAACGCCGTCGGGCCCGATGCGCGGCTTCCCGCGCAGGTCGTGATGACGCTGTCGTTTGCCATGACCGGCGCGCTGATGCAATCGGGGATGGGGGTCTTCGGCTACGACAAGCTCGGCGACCACCTCGTCGACACGGTTGCGGTCATCATGCGCAACGTCGCGTGAGCCTCTAGCTCTCGTTCAGTGCTACGGCGCTCTTGATGAGCTCGCCGAACGCAGTCTCATCGAGCATGTCGCTCTCGGAGATGTCGATGGCTCGACGCGTGCCTGCATCCATGCTGGCATTGAAGAGCCCGGCGGGATCAGGGAGTGACGCGCCCTTGGCGAACGTCACCTTGACCTTGTCCTTGTAGGTCTCGACCGTGCAGATCAGCCCCGACAGTGAGAACGTCGGCACTCCGTCTGGGTTCGATGCTTTGACCCACTTGACCTCTTCGGTCACGCCCGGAGCCGCCTCGTGGATCAGGTGACGCAGGGAGTCAACGGTCGTACTTCGCCAATCAGCCATGGACCAACTCTAGCCACCGAGAGCGGCGAGCATCTTCTTGCCGATGTCGCTCAGGTTCCCGTGGGCGTCAGCCACGCGGCACCAGTCGCGCGTCATGTCGGCAAACTTCTGCGGGTTGTAGATGTCCTCTTCGCGGATCAGGTTGCCGTCGTCATCGAACGTCAGGATCGTGATGTTCGAGGCTTCGTGCACCGAGCCGTCGCCGGGATCGCGCATGATGTTGCGGATGTCGCAGATGACCCGGTTGGTCGGCACATCAAGCACTGACCACGCCGTCGGAAAGCCGATCATCTCGCTACCCGGGAACGTCGTCATCGTCTTGATGATCCACGGCCGGATCTCCTCACGGCCGTTGAAGTCGCCGTAGGCGTGCTCGCAGTAGGTGGCGTCCTCCGTGAACATGTCGGCGAAGGCCGACCAGTCCTTGGTCTCGCAGATTTCCTCGACCTTGGTGAGATAGCGATCAAAGGCGGACTGCAACATGTTCTCGTTTTCCACGACGACAGCAAACCACATCAGCCGTTCAGTCGTAGATGACCGCCGTACCCTCACGCTGCATCCTGGCCAGGCCGTCCCGCATTCCCTGAATCTGTTCGGGCGTATGTCCCTCCCAGTCGAGGAGCTCGCCGACGATTTTCACGGGCTGGCGGCTCCGGTAGGACCGGGTCGGATTGCCGGGGAGCTTCTTGTCGGTCACGTTCGGATCGTCCTCGAGCTCGCCAGTGGCCTCGACGATGTAGATCCGGCCCGGACCTTCGCCCGCCGCCATCTCAGCACCCCACGCCGCCGCGTCCAGCGTCTCGGTCACGTAAATGTGGTTCATGATCCGCCCGGATTCGAAATTCGATTCGCGCCCAGGCACCAGCAGATCCCCGACCGTGAGGTCCGCCTTCGTCCCGTGAAGCAGCGCGCCGGACTCATGGACTTCAAATGGCGTTGGCATACGCACCCCCTGGACTAGGTCTCGAGACTATCCGGGCACGTACACACGGGTGGTCGCGTGATCTGATGGCTCAATGAAGTTGGATCTGCGTACGTTGCTCTTCCACTCGGTCCTTCGGCGGAGGATCGCCAAGGGCGGTCGCATCGAAACCGTCGCCGAGTACATCAGAGTCAAGCAGCAGCACCCCGATCCGTACGAACCTCCGACCGACAAAGTGTCCAGCGGGATCGACATCTCCACGCAGTACGTCGGAGCCACCCTCGTCTACCGCCTGACACCTCAGCAGAACCCTGCTCCGCGGAGCTTTGTGTACGTGCACGGCGGCTCCTTCATCAGCGAGATCGGCTCCGGCCAATGGCGGCTCGTGATGGAGCTCGTACGGCGCAGCGGCAGCACCTGCCTTGTTCCGATTTACGCCCTCGCGCCCCAAGCCACCGCAGTAACGACTGTCGCCAGCGCATGCGACGTCATTCGCAACGCCGTCGAGGAGTTCGGCGCTGCGAATGTCAGCGTCCTCGGCGACTCGGCGGGAGGCACCATCGCAGTCGCCGCCGCCCAAAACCTGCGCGATGCAGGCGACGTACTGCCCGCTCGGCTGATCCTGTTGGCGCCATGGCTCGACCTCGCAATGACCCACCCGGACCAGGCCACGATTGCGCCGCACGACCTCATGATGCGTCGCGACTACCTCCTGGCTGCGGCACAGGTCTACGCGGGCGATCTCCCACTCGAAAACCCACGGGTGAGTCCGCTATTCGGCGACTTCTCCGGGTTGCCCCCGATGCACGTCTTCACGGGCTCACACGATGTCGTGGCCACAGACTCACGCCAGCTCGTCGAACGCGTTCGTGCCGCCGGAGGAGAAATCACGTACGTCGAGGCACCCGGGATGCAACACGTGTACCCGATCTTCCGGCTGATCCCCGAGGCAACCAAAGCCAGGAAGGCCATCGCAAAGCTGCTGGCCTAAGAGCTAGTTCGGAGGCCCGGCCGCCAGCACTCCTCGTACGGCTTGCTCGATCGCGTAGCGGGCCAGCGGATCATTGCCGGCGCTCATGAAGATTCGCGCCGGAATGTCGACCACGCAATTGCGCATCAACTTTTGCGCGACTTCGTCGCTTCGATCCCATACCTCCGCTGCGAGGTCGCCAACCAACCCATCGGTGAGCGCACGGTGACGGCTCAACTCCTTGACCAGCTGACTCGGAACACCATCCGAACTCACCGCGTCCGGACGACTGGCCACCAGCACCCGCGCGGCCGCGCCATCGACGTCGGCATAGCCTCCTGTCGCCAGAGAGGCAGCGACGGCTGCATCCTCGCGGTTCCCACTTCGACGCGCGGCCTCGATCTGATCAGCTCGAAATGCTCTGAACGCCGTAGCCTCCGCGGCCCAGACCTGGGCGAGGAGATCGTCCCGTGACGCGAAGTGATAGTAGATCGCACCGTTGGAGACACCCGACCGCTCGCTCAGCGCGCGGATCGTCACTGCCGACATTCCACCCTTGACCCAGATTGCGCGCGCATGGGCAAGCAGTGCGTCGACATCTACCTCCTGCGGTCGGCCCATACCCCTCCTTTGGCGCGCCAATGGTCATCGGCGCATGTACGACACGGACTCTACGGCCCGCCGTACTCGCGATTTACTTAGTCTTCCGAATGGCCTCGGCTCAGCCTGCGATAGGCCATCGGGCAGGGGTCATCAGCTCGAGCAACTCCGCCGATTTGAGCGGGAACCGGGACCGGGTACGACGACCACCCTGCCGAGAGATCGAAGGTGGCCAGGAGCCTGGTCATCGTCAAGGTCGTGGCCGCGAGCGAGAAGGGTTGTGCCGGGCACGAGTGCTTGCCGTGCCCGAATGACGTCACCAGTTGAGCGCTTCCCAGCCCACCGGTGTCGGTGAATCGATGCCGGTCCCAGCGCTCGGGATCCCATATGTCGTGACCAAGCTCGGGCGTCCGATTGGTCAGGGGAAGCAGAGTCGCAATGGTGGTGCCATGGCCCACTTCGTACGTCATCTCGCCGTCGTCGAACACGACCGGCGAAAGCACCGTGCGTGCCATGATCGAGCGTTGCGCCAACCGTATGGACTCGAGCGCGCACCGGCTGGCATGTTCCTGGTCTCCGGCGCGAACACGCTGAGCCGCGGATGGATTCTCAACGAGGTCGACCAAGGCCCACCCCAAGGCCGACGCGAGGTTGGACATCGACGCGATGTGAATCAACACCACGTCGTGGGCAATACCCGTACGCCTGACCGAATCTGGTTCGTCGGCCCAAGCCAACGCAATCCGATCGAACAGCACGTGACCGTTCCCCTCAGTGACGACATCGCTCAACAGATCCACGATCTCCGCCAAAGCAGCGCGCTCGTTGGCATAGCCCGACGCTGCGACCGCCTGCATCGCATCGGGGTGGACGAACGAGTCGGCACCGTCCAGCGCATCGAAGGCGCGGACCAGAGCCTCAAACGTTTCGCCTTCTGCGGCACCAGGTCCCGCCCACGAGGCCAGCCCCATACGGTGTCCAAGTCTGCGAGTCAGTCCGAACACGTCAACGCTGCCGGACTCCCGTAGCTCCGCAATCTCAACCTCTAGAGCAGACTCCAGATTGATCAGGTATGACGCCACGTCGCCTTTGCGGAACAGCGTCCCGGGCAGCGTCCTACGTCCGTCGAAGATCTCATCGGGCAGTTTGCGACGCAGCATCAGATAGTCCGCGACACCCTTGCTGGCATCGGCCTCAGGCAACGCGTAGAACGACTCCACACCGGTTGGCGTGAACGTGAACAGGTAGCGATCGCGGCCACTGTCCACGACGAACGTGTCACCGAATGCTGACCTGGCCGCCGCCAGTTCAGCGACAGCATCGGCCACCGGAACGTCCCAAGGGAGTCCAACGCCCTCAGCGACGGGCGGCATGGGCGAGATCTGGTTCCTCGGCATCAGCGCAGCCCCGGGTGACCTTTCGACAGGACTGGTAGCAGCAGCGTCCTGGGTGTCACTTGGGACAGAGCGGCTGCGACGCGGTTGACCTTGCCCGGGATGACCACGAGTCGCCCCTTGGCCATGCCGTCTATCGCACTTTTCGCCACGTCTTCGGCGGACACCCACATCACCGATGGAAGCGCAGCCTCGGCGTCCTCCTTGGAGAAGCCAGCGCGTTCGCCAAACCCCGTGTGGACGGGTCCGGGACAGAGTGTCGTTGCCGTGACGCCGGTGCCGCGCAGCTCACCGGCGAGGCTCTGCGTGTACGAGAGGACAAACGCTTTGCCTGCGCCGTACCCGGCCTGTCCGGGCAGCGGTTGGAACGCAGCCGTCGATGCAACGTTGAGGATTGCGCCCCGTCCTCGCTCGACCATGCCCGGAAGGACTCGGCTGCAGAGATCGGCGACGGCGACGACGTCGACCTCGATCATGTTCATCTCTGCCGTCGGGTCGGACTTGCTGACAGCGCCGAGGGTGGACAGACCTGCATTGTTGACCAGGATGTCGATGTCTCGGCCCTGCTTGCCGACGATCTCGGGCAGCGTGGCACGGCTGGATCGATCGGACAGGTCCATCGCGATCACATCGGCATCGCCCAGCTCCGTTGAAAGGGCTTCGAGCTTGTCGGCAGATCGGGCAACAAGCGTGACGTGATGCCCACGTCGCGACAACTCTCGAGCGATCATGGCGCCGATCCCGGACGACGCTCCGGTGACCACCGCCGTACGGTCTGGGCCCGGCTCAGGAAGAGACATGGCGTCACCCTAGTGCGGACGCTCGTCGTCCCATACGATCTTCACTAGACACCTGTCCAGTTTCAAGCGTTGACGTCGATTCGAGGAGACTCCCCCGTGCCCAAGCCGCCGCTCTCGATGAAGCCCACGGGCTGGTTCCAGGTCGCCTGGGCAGCCGAGGTGGCGGTCGGTCAGGTCCACCGCGTCCAGGCGTTTGGCGAGGAACTGATCGCGTGGCGCGGACACTCCGGCGAGGTGACGGTCATGGATTCGTACTGCCAGCACCTCGGCGCCAACCTTGGGTTCGGCGGCACGGTCATCGACGACACGATCCAGTGCCCCTTTCACGGCTGGCAGTGGAATCTCGCCGGCAAGAACGTGTGCATCCCGTATGAGGACCGGCCGAACATCGGCAAGAAGATCCGGACCTATCCGACGGTCGAGCTCAACGAAGCGATCTACATCTGGCACGACGTCGAGAAGCGAGCGCCCTTCTTCGAGGTGCCGGACATCTTCAACAGCTGGCCTGACGGTCGCAGCGCTGACGACTACCACCAGCCCTACCCAGACTCGATCTTGTTCAACGAGCGCCTCTCACTGCATCCGCAATACGTCATCGAGAACGGCGTCGACTTCGCCCACTTCAAGTACGTACACAAGGTCCCGCTGATCCCGCAGTTCACTCGCCAGGAGTTCGACGCTCCCATCTCGTACGTCGACTTCACCGTCGCGTTCGAAGGCGAGCCGGGCACGATCGAGGAAGTCGACAGTGGCGTCGAGGCGATCAACTGCGGACTAGGACTCGCCATCACCCGCAGCCACGGGATGATCGACAACCGCACCGCGACTGCAGTGACACCGGTCGACGACGAAACCTGCGACGTACGGTTCTCGGTCTGGATCGGACGCGAGCCAGGCCTCAGCGAGGACGAGTCCCGCGCCCGGGCGATCAAGTACGCACGAGGTGTTATCGAGCAGTTCGAGGCTGACATCTACATCTGGTCACACCAGAAGTACGCAGATCCCGCGGCACTCGCCCGAGGCGAGTACGCCGGCTTCACCGCGCTCCGCCACTGGGCGCAGCAGTTCTACCCCGAAAACGAGCGCATCCCTGTCGGCCTCACGCCGCCCACCTGACCAGCCCTTTCGAAAGGCACGACATGACCACCACCCCCATCCGGGTCTTCCAGGTCGCCACCGGCAACGTCGGCAGCGAAATGATCAAGCGGATCGGCACCCAGCCCGACCTCGAGCTGGTCGGCGTCCACGTCTACACGCCCGACAAGATCGGCCGCGATGTCGGCGAGCTCGTCGGCATCGGTCCGATCAACGTCATCGCCACCGGCACAGTTGACGAGATCATCGCCGCCAAGCCCGACGTACTGACCTTCCACGGAGTCTTCCCTGACGAGGACCTGTACCTCCAGGTGTTGGAAGCCGGCATCAACATCGTCACCACGGCGGACTGGATCACAGGGCACCACCGCAACGAGAACCACGCGCATCCATCTGGTCGCCCGTGGACCGAGATCATCGATGAAGCCGCGAAGAAGGGCGGAGTCACCTTCTACGGAACGGGCATGAACCCCGGTCTCAACCAGATCCTTGGTGTGGTCGTCTCAGCCGACGTCGCCAATATCGAGAACGTGACGACCATCGAGTCGGTCGACGTCTCCTGCCACCACTCCGCAGACACGTGGACCGAGGTCGGGTACGGCCTTCCGATCGACGACCCAGAGCTGCCCGGCAAGTTGAAGAAGTACACCGAAGTCTTCGCAGATTCCGTATGGATGATGGCCGACGCCTTTGGTCTCGAGCTCGACTCCGTCGAGTTCTCGTACGAGATGGGCGCGTGCACGAAGGACATCGACCTCGGTTGGTACAAGCTCCCCAAGGGATCTCTCGGTGCCAACTACATCAAGTACCAGGGCATGGTCGACGGCGTATCCCGCGTCGAAACCCACCTCGAGTGGCAGATGACTCCCCACACCGAACCGAGCTGGGACATCAAGGGTTGCTACGTCACCCAGATCAAGGGCGATCCCCAGATCTACAACAAGCACATGATCTTCCCGGCCGAGGGCGTCGACCTGTCAAACCCCGAAGACTTCGCCTCGATCGGCATGACCGTCACCGGAATGCCGGCCCTGAACTCGATCAAGTCCGTCGTAGCGGCTCGACCCGGTGTGATCACCAGCGCCGACCTGCCGCTACGAGGCTTCGCTGGTCGCTTCAAGCCCTGAGCAGCGTCAGCCCATCACTCGCATTTGGTAGTAGCCGCGCGTACGGGCGACGACTGTCCCGGCTTCATCAGTGACCTCGCACGTCAGCTCATAGTTCGACTTGCCGTTTGCGGTCGCTTCCGCCTGCACTCGATCGAACTCTTCCTCCGACAGCGTCGTTCGCGCGGTCACTGCCGTCAGCGCCGGACGGGTGAAGTCGATCTCGACCCGCTTGACCAGCGGCAATGCACCAGGAACATTCATGAACCCAGCCATCAGACCTCCGAGCACCTCGGCCACCGTGAACAGGCAGCCTGCGTACATCGCGCCGAAGTGATTGACGTTCGGCTCGGCCGGGATCCGCGCCGTCGCGCTGTGCGGAGTCACCTCAAGCACCTCCAGTTCCATGGCACCCAGGATCGGGATCAGCGCACGGGCTTGGGCTGTGGGCTCAGGAAGGGCTGCAGGTTCAGTCATGGTCGAAAACTAGCGTCAGAACCAGCGATCAGTTGCATGGGGCAGTGAGGAATGGCGCGTTGTGCTTCCGCATCGCGCCAAAACTTGCTCTGATGTCTCCATGACAACCCATGACATCCTCGGCCAAACCGTCACGATGCCTGTTGAGGTGAGAGACGGCACCAACGCGACCGTGATGTACGACGTGTCCCTCGAAGCCGCTCAAGCGCTCGCGCCGACGGGGTTCGAAGTGATCGAGACCGAGCCGGGTCGGGCTCAATTCGCGCTGGCGCTCGTCGACTACAAGGACAACGACCTCGGTGCCTACCTCGAGATCGGCACCATCTTCTTCGTCCGTCCCGAAGGCGGCGGTCCTGACGGGAACATCATCACCCACCTTCCAGTGACCGAGCACTTCACCTGCGTGGCCGGCAACCAGATCTGGGGCTTCCCCAAGAGCGTCGAGAAGATCGAGGCCACCAACGACGAGTCGACCTCGCGGTGGACCCTCGAGATAGACGGCGAGCTCGTACTGGACATCACCCTCCCGCGTGGCGGGACCGAGGAGATGCCTCCTATGGAACTGGTGTCGTACACACTCATCGACGGACGCCCGCACCGTACGCCGTTCACCCAGGGCGGTTCGGGTACCGGGTTGTTCTTCGGCGCCGACGTAACCCTGTCGCTCGGCAGCCACCCGATCGCGAAGGAGCTGGCAAGCCTCGGCCTTCCCGACGCACCAGTCGTCCTCACCACCTGGACCGAGCAGATGCGCGCTACCTTCGGCGACCCTGAGCCGCTGTGATCGGAGCCGCGCGCTAGCGTCCTCCCATGGATATTTCTGGAGCATCAGCCATTGTCACTGGAGGTGCGTCGGGCATCGGCGCCGCCGTCAGCCGCCAACTCGCAGCCAAAGGCGCGGTCGTCGTCGTGGCCGACCTGAAGGAAGAGGACGGCCAAGCCCTCGCGAGCGAGATCGGTGGCGTGTTCATCCGGGTCGACGTGACTGACACCGAACAGATCAAGACGGCGATCGCCGCTGCGGAGGAGCTCGCTCCACTGCGGGTCCTCGTCAACTCAGCCGGAATCGGCTGGGCTCAGCGCACGATTGGCCGCGACGGCAACTACGACTCCGCACACGACCTGGATGCCTACAAGAAGGTCATCCAGATCAACCTCATCGGCACGTTCGATGCACTCCGCCTAGCGGCCACGGCAATCAGCCGTACCGAGCCGATGGAGTCAGGCGAACGCGGCGCCATCTGCAACCTTGCCTCGGTGGCGGCTTTCGACGGTCAGATCGGCCAGGCGGCCTATTCGTCGTCCAAGGGCGGCGTGGTCGGGATGACCCTGCCGATCGCCCGAGATCTGGCTGCCTCCGGTATCCGTGTCAACACTGTCGCACCGGGCCTGATTGACACCCCGATCTATGGAGAGGGCGAAGCCTCGGAAGCGTTCAAGGCCAAGCTCGGCGAATCAGTCAACTTCCCCAAGCGCCTCGGATTCCCTGACGAGCTTGCCAGCATGGTCGTCGAATGCGTCACCAACTCGTACATGAACGGTGAGACGGTCCGCGTCGACGGCGCAATCCGCATGCCTCCCAAGTAGGCGAGTGCACGACGAAGGCCCGGACCTGTTGGTCCGGGCCTTCTTTGGTAGCGGGGACAGGATTTGAACCTGTGACCTCTGGGTTTTGAGCCCAGCGACTCCGGGCGTACGAGATCTGCGGAACGGGAACTTCGTGGTTTCTGCAGATCGGTACGGGCCGTCGACGATCCTCAGCCGGCCTTGCCGACGGTCAGCAGCACCACGGAGTCCTCCACGGCCTCGAGGGAGTGGCGCGAGTCCGGGATGGTGATCAGGTCGCCCGGCGACCCGTTCCATCTGTTCTCTTCGGCCACGAGGGTCACCCGGCCGTGCAGCACCTGGAGGGTGGCCTCGCCCGGATTCTCGTGCTCGTCGAGGTTTATCCCCGCTTGGAGCGCGATCAGGGTCTGGCGCAGGACGTGCTCGTGACCGCCGTACACGGTGTGGGCGCTTCGACCGCTCGATGTCTTCTTGGCCGTCTCCAAGTGATGGCGGGCAAGCGCGGTCAGTGACTCCTTCTGCATGGGACTCCCTCTTGATACATGGATATGAAGCGATTCCGTGAAGAATCGAGCTGCAGTACCTCAGCCGACCCGATCCCAGCCGCGGCGTGGGCTGTGACTGCCGAGCTGATCGTCACGGCTGCGGTAGACGATGTAGGGGCGAGTCAGGTAGCCCAAGGGTGCGCTGAATACGTGCACCAATCGGGTGAACGGCCACAGCGCGAACAGCCCGAAAGCGACGAGTGCGTGCAGCTGGAAGCCCAGCGGCGCGTTCGCCATCAGCGAGGCGTCGGGCTGGAACGCGAGGAACGAGCGATACCAGACCGAGACGCCCTCGCGGTAGTTGTACTCGCCACCGATCGTCATGATCGAGCCGGCGATCGTGTTCCACATGCCGAGCACGATGACCACTGCCAGGAACGCGTACATCACCTTGTCCATGACGGTCGTCGCGGAGAACACCGGTCCGGTCGTGCGGCGGCGATAGATCAGGATCGCCATGCCAACCACCGTCATCACACCTGCGGCCAGCCCGCCGCCGACCGCCGCGACGTGGTACATGTGCTCGTTGACACCCACCGCATCGGTCCATGACTGCGGCACAAGCAGGCCAATCACATGGCCCCCCACCACGCCGAGCATTCCGAAGTGAAACAGCGGGCTGCCGATCCGGAGCAGCCGGTTCTCATAAAGCTGAGACGACCGGGTCGTCCAGCCGAACTTGTCGTAGCGATAGCGCCACAGATGCCCGGCTACGAACACCGTCAGGCAGACGTACGGGACGACAACGAACAGGAAGACACTCATGAACGCGCCCCCGGGAAGGATGGCATCGGCAAGAGTGTGGATTCAGAGGCAGCACCCGGGCTGAACTCAGGGCTCGCGAACGGAGCAAGGCCTACTTCCTCCTCGGGAGGCCCTTCGGCGGCGAGGCGTCGTACGGCGTCGCGCTCCTCACCTCGCAGCGGGGGAAGGGTCGCGGTGACCGCATCGATCAGCGACGACCATGGCGATGCCATGCCCCGAAGCGACAACCGCAGCAGCTCCAGTCCAGCGCGATGATCGAGCATCAGGTCACGGCCAAGATCGTGATCGATCGTGGCGGCAAACTCGAGCACCACGCACAGGTGGTCGGGCAGCTCCGAATCATCGAGATCGAACCCGGCCTGGATGTAGGTCTGCTTGAAGCGCAGCAGTGCCATCCCTCGCTTGCGCGTGTCTCCGTGCGCGAAGTAGGTCAGGAACAGGTTGCAACGGCGGCGATTGTCAAACGTCTCGACGTAGTCAGCTTGCAGCTCCGGCAGTGGCGTCGACTCCAGGTGGTCGAGGAAATCTCGGATCGACTCGGCGATCACCGGTGACAATTGTTGAGTGGCCTCCCTGATCAGCCCAGCTCGTCCGAGCATCTGCTCATCGGGATAGTCGAGTAGGAGCGATACCGACTGCCACGCGATCGTCAGCTGCGTGGCCGGCATCGTCGCCTTGGCGCGCCGCGCGCTCACGAGTCGTCTCCCCTTGGCGGGAAGATGCCGCTCGGTGAGCCTTTGCCATCCCAGTTGAGCAAATTGACGCGACCCTTCTTGCCGTCGGGACCGGCCATCGAGTCCGAGGTCTGCCGATCCTGCAACATCTGGAAGTTCTCGACCGCAATGGGCGTGGGTGTGCCCGAGCCCTCACCGAAGAGGTCGTTCTGCCCGCCGCCATATTCCGAAACCGCGCACTCGGTGGCCAGCTCCTCCAGCGAGTGAGCTTGTTCTGCGTGTGCAGGAGGGATGACATATCGCTCTTCGTACTTGGCGATGGCGAGGAGCCGGTACATGTCGTACATCTCCTCCTCGGTCATCCCGACCGAAGCCGGGATGGACCCATCTGGTTCGCGACCCATGTTGATGTCACGCATGTACGAACGCATGGCCGCGAGCTTCTTGAGCACGGCGTCGACAGGAACAACGTCGCCGGCCGTGAAGAGCTCGGCGAGGTACTCGATCGGAATTCTCAGGGCGTCGATGGCCGCGAAGAGGTTCCCCTTGTCCTCGGCGTCCTCCCCTGTATCGGCGACCACCTCGACGACCGGCGAGAGCGGCGGGATGTACCAGACCATCGGCATGGTCCGGTATTCCGGGTGAAGCGGCAGCGCGACCTTGAACGTGTTGATCAGCGCGTAGATCGGGGAACGCTGCGCAGCGTCTATCCAGTCGCGGGCAATGCCCGCCTTCTCGGCCTCGCGGATGACCTCAGGGTCGAACGGGTCCAGGAATACGTCACGCTGCGCTTCGTACAGACCGTGCTCATCGGTCGTGGAGGCCGCCGCAAGCACCTTGTCCGCGTCGTAGAGCATCAGGCCGATGTAGCGCAGGCGTCCCACGCACGTCTCAGAGCAGACCGTTGGGAGTCCGACCTCGATGCGCGGGAAGCAGAAGGTGCACTTCTCTGCCTTGCCCGTGCGGTGGTTGAAGTAGATCTTCTTGTACGGACAGCCAGACACGCACATCCGCCAACCGCGGCAGGCGTCCTGATCGACCAGAACAATCCCGTCCTCTTCGCGCTTGTAGATGGCGCCACTCGGACAGGATGCGGCACACGAGGGGTTGAGGCAGTGCTCGCAGATGCGAGGAAGGTAGAACATGAACGTCTGCTCGAACTCGAACTTCACCTTGTCCGCGATCTTCTTCAGCATCGGGTCACGGTGCGTGTTGGCCGTTGAGCCGCCCAGATCGTCGTCCCAGTTGGCCGACCATTCGATCTTCATGTTCTTGCCCGAGATGAGCGACTTGGGGCGCGCGACAGGAGTGTGCTCCTGCGCCGGCGCATCGGTCAGCGTGGCGTAGTCGTACGTCCACGGCTCGTAGTACTCACCGATCGAGGGCAGCTTCGGGTTCGAGAAGATCGTCATCAGCTTCCTGAACCGACCTCCAGCCTTGAGCTTCATGCGGCCCCGCTTGTTCAGCTCCCAGCCGCCCTGCCACTTGTCCTGGTCCTCATAGGTGCGGGGGTAGCCGAGACCGGGTCGGGTCTCGACATTGTTGAACCAGATGTACTCGGTGCCGGATCGGTTGGTCCACGCCTGCTTGCAGGTCACCGAACACGTATGGCAACCGATGCACTTGTCGAGATTCATGACCATTGCCATCTGCGCCATGACCCTCATCAGTACGTCACGTCCTGACTGCGCTTGCGGATGATGGTGACCTCGTCACGTTGGTTGCCGGTCGGGCCGAGGTAGTTGAAGGCAAAGGCAAGCTGGGCATAGCCACCGATCAGATGTGACGGCTTCACCAGCAGCCGGGTGAGCGAGTTGTGGATGCCGCCGCGCTTGCCTGACGTCTCCGCGATCGGTACGTCGATCAGCCGATCCTGCGCGTGATACATGTACACCGTCCCCTCAGGCATGCGATGCGAAACGATCGCCCGCGCGACGACAACGCCATTGCGGTTGACCGCCTCGATCCAGTCGTTGTCGACGATGCCGACCTTGGCCGCGTCCCGATCACTCATCCAGATGTTCTGACCACCGCGCGAGAGTGACAACATGAACAGGTTGTCCTGGTATTCGGAGTGGATCGACCACTTGTTGTGCGGAGTCAGGTAGCGAACCGTCAGACCCTCCACCTCGGTGCCGCCTGCCCCGTCCGAGATGTTGCCGAGCGCCGGCTCGGCAAACAATGCCGCCATGTTCAGGGGCGGTCGGTAGACCGGGAGTCCCTCGCCGAGCTCAGTCATCCAGTCGTGGTCGAGGTAGAAGTGCATTCGACCGGTCAGGGTGTGCCACGGCTTCTTGCGTTCGACGTTGATCGTGAACGGTGAGTAGCGGCGGCCGCCGGTCTCTGAGCCCGACCACTCAGGTGAGGTGATCACCGGCACAGGCGGACCTTGCGTGTCCGCGAAGGCGATCTGCTTGCCTTCGTGTTCCGCGGCCAAGTCAGCGAGCTTCACGCCCGTCCGCTTCTCCAGCGTCTTGAAGCCCTGGGTGGCCAGCGCCCCGTTGGTTGTCCCCGACAGAGCGAGGATCGCCTCGCACACGTTCACGTCCCGCTTCAATGAAGGTCGGCCGTCAGCCACGCCACCGCGTACGGCACCGTTCTTGCGCCGCAGATACTCGACCTGTGCGCCCAGCTCGAAGGTGACGCCTTTGGTGGTCGCACCGAGCGTGTCCACCAACGGACCGAGCGCGTTCATCTTCTCCGCGACCGCCCCATAGTCGCGCTCCACCTCGACGAGCTTGGGCATGGTGACTCCCGGGATGGGCTCGCACTCGCCCTTCTTCCAGTCGCGCACGACGCCGTGTGGGTTGGCCATCGCGTCAGGCGTGTCATGGGTGAGTGCCACTGCGACCACGTCCTTGCGGACACCGAGGTGGCTCGCCGCCAGCTCGCTGAACTTCTCGGCAATCGTCTGCCAGGCGTCCCAGTCGGTACGGGTCTGCCACGGCGGGGCGATGGCCGGGTTGAACGAGTGCACGAACGGATGCATGTCGGTGGTGTTGAGGTCGTGCTTCTCATACCAAGTTGCCGCAGGCAGCACGACGTCGGAAAAGATCGTGGTGCTCGTCTGCCGAAAGTCGATTGTCATGAGCAGGTCGAGCTTGCCCTCGGGCGCCTCGTCCCTCCATCTCACGTCCAGGGGCCGTTGATCTTCGGGCGTCTCAGTGGCTCGGACAGACGAGTCTGTGCCGAGGAGGTGCTTCAGGAAGTACTCATTGCCTTTGCCCGACGACCCGAGCAGGTTCGCCCTCCAGATCGACAGAACTCGCGGATAGTTGCCCGGCGCGTCCGGATCTTCGCCGGCAAACTCCAGATCGCCGGACTTCAACTGTTCGACGACATACTCCCCCACCGGTTTGCCAGCAGCAGCGGCGTCATCGCTGAGGTCGAGCGGATTGCGATCGAAGGTCGGGTATGACGGCATCCAACCCATGCGGGCGCTTTGCGCAATGATGTCGGCCGTCGACTTGCCTGCCAACTGGCCCTTCCCCGTGGTCGCGGAGAGCGTGTCGGCTCCGAACTGGTCGTAGCGGAATTGGTTGGTGTGCAGGTACCAGAAGGCAGTCTGGATCATGTTGCGCGGCGGTCGGTTCCAGTCCAGCGCATTCGCGATCTGCGTGTAGCCAGTGATCGGGCGGACCTTCTCCTGACCGACATAGTGCGCCCAGCCTCCGCCGTTGACGCCTTGGCACCCGGTCAGGTTGGTCAGCGTCAGGAACGCCCGATAGATCGTGTCGGAGTGGAACCAGTGGTTCGTTCCCGCCCCCATCACGATCATCGACCGGCCACGTGACTCCTCGGCATTCTGGGCAAACTCCCGACCAATGCGGGTGGCGGCGTCAGCGGAGACGCCGGTGATCGTCTCCTGCCATGCGGGTGTGTACGGCGCCGTCGCGTCGTCGTATCCGGTGGGCCACTGCCCCGGAAGTCCTTCTCGGCCAACTCCGTACTGGGCGAGCAGCAAGTCGAAGACCGTGGTGACGAGATGCCCCTCGACCCGACGTACCGGCACCCCGCGCGGGAGGTCGGCGGCAGCGCCATCGGCGGTATCGAACCGCGGCATGCGAACCGTGACCCGATCCTCCGCGGTGCCCATCAGCGACAAGGTCGGGTCGACGCTGCCGAGCTCGAGGTTCCAGGAGCCGACGCCAGCTTCGCCGTAGCGGTGACCGAGCGAACCGTTCGGGACGACCGGGTTGCCTGTGTTCGCGTCGATCAACACTGTCTTGAAAGCGGCATTCTCGTCGCCGGCGTGACCCGCCAGGTCTGCGGCGGTCAGGAACTTCCCCGCGGTGTAGGCGCCATCAGCCCCTTCCTCAAGTCTCACCAGGTGTGGGAGGTCCGTGTAGGACTTCACATACTCGGTGAAGTAGGGCGTTGTGCGATCGACGAAGAACTCCTTCAGCACGACATGGCCCATTGCCATCGCGAGTGCGGCGTCGGTGCCCGGCTTTGCTGGCAGCCACTCGTCGGCGAACTTCACGTTGTCGGCGTAGTCGGGGGCAACAGCAATGACCTTCTGACCCCGGTAGCGCGCTTCGGTCATCCAGTGCGCATCGGGCGTACGGGTCACCGGGAGGTTCGAGCCCCACATGATCAGATAACCGGCATTCCACCAGTCACCCGACTCGGGGACATCTGTCTGGTCGCCGAACACCTGGGGCGACGCAACCGGCAGATCGGCGTACCAGTCATAGAAGCTCAGCATCGAACCGCCGATGAGATTGACGAATCGGGCGCCCGAGGCGTGCGAGACCATAGACATCGCCGGAATCGGCGAGAACCCGGCGACCCGGTCCGGTCCGTACTTCTTGATCGTGTGCACATGGGCCGCCGCGACGATCTCGCTGGCCTCCTCCCATGTGGCTCTCACCAGCCCACCCTTGCCACGAGCTGACTTGTAGGCCTTGGCACGCTGCGGGTTCTCCACGATGTGCGCCCAAGCTCGTACCGGGTCTCCATCGTGCTGGGCCTTGGCCTCCCGGAACATCTGAAGCAGGACACCGCGAACGTACGGATAGCGCACCCTGGTCGGCGAATAGGTGTACCAGGAGAACGCCGCACCACGGGGGCACCCGCGTGGCTCGTACTCAGGAGAATCCGGGCCGACCGACGGGTAGTCGGTTTGCTGTGTCTCCCACGTGATGATCCCGTCCTTGACGTAGACCTTCCACGAGCACGATCCCGTGCAGTTGACGCCGTGGGTGGACCGCACAACCTTGTCGTGGCTCCACCTGTCGCGATAGAAGTCGTCCGCGCCCCGGCCCCCCTTCTTGGTCAAGGTCCGCAGGTCTGCTGAGACGGTTCCCTTGGTGAAGAATCGTCGGCTCCGAACCAGCGCATCGGACAGGGCGCCGTCCATCCCTGGGTCGAGGATCGACTTCTTGGAAGGTGGGGTCAACGGGCTACCTGCCCTTGGATGGCGGTACGGCGAACGATGGTGACACTGAGAAGCAGCGCAAGCACGGCTGTGGCGGAGAGCATCCAGAGTCCGATCGCGTACGAGTCGGTGCGGCCGTAGACGTAGCCCATGATCAGCGGCGGGACAAACCCACCCAAACCGCCGGCGGCACCGACAAGGCCGGTGACCCCACCGACCCTCGATGGGTCCGTGACCTTCGCGATCAGGGCGAAGGTAGCTCCGCTGCCAGAACCAAGCGCGGCCGCCATGGCGAGGAACGCCACAGTGCCGATCCCCTCCAGCGGCGGGGTTCCCGCAGAGATGCCAGCACATACAACCACGACGCCGAAGCCGGTTGCCAGCACCGGGATCGCACCGAGCTTGTCAGCAAGCCATCCTCCGACTGGCCGCATGACGACCGCGACGAGCACGAATCCAGCCATTCGGTTGGCCGCATCAGCCGGGGTGAGCTGGTGCGCCGCCTTCAGATAGGCCGGCAGATAGACCGAGAATGCAACATAGCCACCGAAGGCAACCGCATAGAGGAGGCTTGCCTGCCAGGTGATCGGTAGCCGCGCGTTGGCCGAGATCCGCGACATCAAGGACGTGGTGGGCACGACGCGACCGGGGACGTCGCGCATGATCAACCAGGCTGCGATGGCATAACTCGCCAGCACACCGGCGGTGATCAGGAACGGCGACTTGGCGCCCAGGTTGTCGGTCAGCTTGACGGTCGTCAACGCGCTGATCGCGGTGCCGCCCATGCCTGCGCCGAAGATTCCGATGGCGAGTCCGCGCTTCTCCGGCGGGAACCACGCATTGACGAAGGGAACACCGACGGCGAACGCCGTACCGGCGATGCCGAGGAAGAATCCGCCGACCAGAAGCAAGTTGTAGGAGTCCAAAGCGAAAAAGGAGATGAAGAGGACCGGGACGATCGTCACACCCGTGACGACCGGAAACATCACGCGCCCGCCGTAACGATCGGTGAGCCCGCCGACGATGATGCGACCAAGCGATCCGACGACCACTGGAACCGCGACGAGCAGCGCAACGTCGGACTCGCTCAGCGCGCCAATGCTGCCGGTGGTGCGGAAGAGCGGTCCGAGCGGACTGATGAGTGCCCACGCCCAAAAGTTGACCGCAAAGCCGATGGTCGCCATGGCCAACATCAGCCATGGTGATCGCGTCTGGGCGCCGGTGTCAGGCTCGGAGACCGACCGAGTCGTCACGTTCGTGCCCATCGCTTTGGCTGCACAGTCCCACCATGCAACCTCTCGGGTGGTTCTGCCACCGCTCGATCAATAGAGCCACTCACGGCGACACCGCTATTCCTGCTCCTACCGCGACACCAACGAAGCCGGCGAGCTCGAGAAGCCCTATGCGGGCGGGGCGCCACCCATCCCAGTCCGTCTTCAGCGATCGTGCGGTAAGGAACACGAACGGCACCACCAGACCGATGCCGGCCGGCCACCCCCACATCCGCCCGAGATCCACGACCACGACCAGCGAGGCGACCGCGACGACCCGGGACGCAAGAGCGAAGGCTGGGCGACGACGCTCGCGAAGGAGCGACTTCACATGCATCGTTGACCCGACAAGGACCAGCGCACACACCAGGGTGAGCAGCCACACCCGCTCTGGGATGAGACCACCCGGGTGCGCCAGGAGCCACGTCAGCGGCACGAGCGCGACGACCTGAACGATCAGGACGGCGTCATTGATCAGGTCACGCTCGTTGTTTCGGCGAGCGAACCCCACGTTGACCGCGAACAGCGCGGCGTAGCCCAGCCCCACCCAGATCAGCCACGGGTTCGACAGGAGCAGCATCCCGGCCGGGATCGCAGCAGCCAGCGCCCAAAAGAGCAGCGGCCGGCGGAACCGGGCACCCCGCCGAGCACGAGCCAAGCTCAGTGCAAAGTATGACGCCGGATAGCACGTGAAGGCAGCCCACACCAACAAGGGCGTCGACCAAGACGCCGGGGTGACGAGCGCGCCAAGGATCAGCGGAAGTCCGACGAAGGCCCACGCGCCGTGCTGAGGGGGGACGAGAGACGCCCTGCTCCGACCAACACGCGCGTCGCGACTGACCTGCATCAAGGATGGCCCCGTCGACGACAACACACCCTCATCATCTGAGGAGTCGGATCCCCGTCCCTAGGGTCAAAGGTCCCGACAACTCTTCTTCCGTGGATACGGCGTGCAACCGTGATCTGCGAGAGTGGACAGCATGGGAAGCCCGATCACGCGCCCGTGCCAGACCGTGGCTGGAGCCATGCTCACAACCCCGAAGACCCACGGTCTCGAGATCACGGTTTCCGATGCTGAGACAGCCTTCACTGATGCCCATGTCCACATGTTGCTGCTGACGCGCCGAGGCGTTCTGCACGGAACCTTGTTGCGGGCTGACCTCGACCCCCGCCTGGACCCTCGACATCCCGCCCTCGAGTTGGCCGCGCTCGCCGAGCGGACCATTGGGCCAGACCAGCCCATCGACGAGGCCTTACGACTGTTGAGCCGTGGCCAAACGCGTCGTCTCGCGGTCACCGACAGCGACAGCCGGTTGCTCGGACTTCTCTGCTTCAAGCGAGCTTCCAACGGTTTCTGTTCTGAGTCAGACGTCCTTGCTCGAATGGATGAACAGCCTCGCTGACCGCAATCAATCCAACGCCGAATCCACGCACATCGCATGACAAAGGCCCCGGACCATTGGTCCGGGGCCTTCTTTGGTAGCGGGGACAGGATTTGAACCTGTGACCTCTGGGTTATGAGCCCAGCGAGCTACCGAGCTGCTCCACCCCGCGTCGCTCTCGCTACTTTACGGGGCGGCGACCCGCGGATCAAATCCGGGGTCGCCGGGTTTCGATATGCTCCTCGTTCCTCGGAGCTACTCAACCACCGGCTGGCTACTTCTTCGAAGCGTCAACGATCTTCTGGGCTTCTTCCAGCGAATCAGCCATTTGTTCAATTCGACGCTGGTATGTCGCCAAGTTGCCGTCCTTGAGCGCGTCCTGCGCCTGCTCGTAATAGTCGGACGCGTCCGCGAGCAGTTGGGAAGCCGTCTTGGAGTCATCCGGCTTTGACGGAGTTTCGCCTTCGTCAGGCGCGCTGCCTTCCGCCAAACCGAGTGCAACACGCAACGCCTCGTCGAGCGTCGTGCCGAACCCGACGTCCTTGCCGAACGACGCGATGACGAACTGGAGAACCGGGTAGGAGCCCTCGACCGCTGTGCGCTGGATGTAGACCGGCTGGACGTACAGCAGACCGTTGCCGACCGGGAGGGTCAGCAGGTTGCCGTACTTGATCGTCGTGGTCTTGGACTGCTGGTACTGCAGCAAGGCCTGCGAGACGCCCTTGTCCGCTTGGAAGTCGTTCGCGATCTGGCTTGGGCCGGAGATCTGCGTCTCGCTCGGCAACTGCAGGATCTGCATCTTCCCGTAGTTGGCCGTGTCGGTCGCCTCGGAGTTGACCGAGACGAACGCCGCGAGGTTCTGCCGGCTGTTGGGCAGGTAGACGCTCGTCACCGAGAACTTGGGATCGTCCTCGCCTGGCCGTGCCGTCGACAGGTAGTAGGGCGGCTGAAGCGCGTCGGAGCCCGTCGGCGCCGTCGGATCTTCTGGGACCTTCCAGCGCTGGTCGTCGTTGTAGAACGCCTGAGCGTCGGTCACGTGGTAGCGCTGCAGCACATCGCGCTGCACCTTGAACAGGTCC
The DNA here is from genome assembly GCF_031457275.1 of Aeromicrobium panaciterrae. NCBI lineage: Bacteria > Bacillati > Actinomycetota > Actinomycetes > Propionibacteriales > Nocardioidaceae > Aeromicrobium > Aeromicrobium panaciterrae. Next base: position 1,116,962 of record NZ_JAVDWH010000001.1, on the reverse strand, counting down.
ACGGGGTAGCGCAGGTGCTCCAGCAGTGCCGTGCTGATCTTCGACTTCGGCTCGACCACATCCGGGAAGACCTTCATCCATGTCTTGAGCACCGGATCCTGGGTGTCCCATTGGTAGAGCTTCACGCTGCCGTCGTACGCATCGACGACGGCCTTGACCGAGTTGCGAATGTAGTTGACCTGGTCGGTCGGCAGCGCCTGCTGCGAGTCGCCCGTCTCGGTCAGAGTGTCAGCGGTGGCGTCCTTGAGCGAGCGATGCTGCGAGTACGGGTACGAGTTGCTCGTTGTGTAGCCGTCCACGATCCAGACGACCCGGCCGTCAACGACGGCGGGATACGAGTCGCCGTCGACAGTCAGCCACGGCGCAACCTTCTTGACCCGATCGCGGGGCTCACGGTCGTAGAGGATCTTGGACTCGGAGTTGACGCGGCTCGAGAGCACGATGTTGGGCTCGGCGAACTTGAACGCGTACAGAGCCTTGTTGAAGAGGTTGCCGATCGGCACTCCGCCGGTTCCGTCGTACGTGTTCTGGGTGGCGTTGTCCTTCGTCGCCTTGCTCGTCGCGGACGCGCCACCACGTGGCGTGTCGACCTCGATCGGCTCGGCACCCTTGGGCCGGCCGACGATCGAGTAGGTCGGCGACTGCTCACCGAAGTAGATGCGCGGCGGAGTCTTGGTCGTGAGCTCACCGATCTGCGGAATGTCCCTGGCGACAAAGACGGGTTCGCCGTTGGGACCACGCTTGTTGCCGCGAGCGGCGACGACGCCGTAGCCATGCGTATAAACGGTGTGGTCGTTGGCCCAGTTGCGCTGACTGGGCTGGAGGCCCGACAGCTTGAGCTCACGGGCCGCAATGATGACGTCCTGCGGCTGGGCATCGTCACCGAGCTTGTAGCGATCGACGTCGAGCGTCTGCGGCACGGCGTAGTAGCCGCGTACCTGCTGAAGCTGCTCGAACGCGTCGGAGATCAGGGTTGGGTCGAGGAGTCGTGTGCTGACGCGCGACTCGGCAGAGGAGGCCAGCTCAGCGGGTGTGAGCGACGTTGTCGCCGAGTAGGACTCGGCCTTCACGTCGGCGACGTCGTAGGCCTGTCGCGTCGCTTCAATATTTCGGGAGATGTACGGGCCTTCTTTGTCGGGCTCTGACGGCTTGACCTGGAAGCCCTGCATCACGGCAGGCCAGATGGCGCCGATCAGGATCGAGGAGATGCCGAGGAGTCCGAGGCTCATGGCGGGAAGCGCCCACGAACGGATGAAGATCGAGGCGAAGAACAGGATCGCGCACAGGATGGCGACGTAGATCAGGATGTTCTTGCTCGGGATCCGGGCGTTGATGTCGGTGAACGTACCGCCGTCGACAACGCCGCCTGATCCGATGATGAGCCCGAAACGATCCAGGTAGTACGACGCGACCCGAACCAGGATGGCCAGGCCAACGAGGATCGACAGGTGCACCTGAGCGGCGCGACTCAGCCTGGGTCCACGGCCGGAGATGCTGATGCCGCCATAGACGTAGTTGACGAACACCACGGCCAGGATCGTGATGACGATCATCGCGAACGAGAACGAGGTGATGAACCGCAGCCACGGGTACTCGAAGACGAAGAAGCTGACGTCCTTGCCGAATTGCGGATCCTTGATGCCGAACGAGGTGCTGTTGCTCCACATCTTGAATGTGTCCCAGTGGCTCGCGGCCACGGAACCGGCGAATCCGGTGAGCACGACGCCGACGACGATCAGGACTGGGCGAAGGATCGGGGTCAACGCAAGGCGATAGCGGTAGGCCGGATCGTCACGGCGAACCGGTACGGATTCGGGCCGAGAGCGATAGGCGATGTAGAGGTTCGCCACGACGAACAGACCGAAGATCAGGCCCATGACGAGGAACAGCAGGATGCGGGTCGACAGAACGCTTTGGAACACGCCGCTGTAGCCAACCGACTTGAACCACAGGCGATCGGTCCACACGCTCGTGAAGATCGAGCCGAGGAACAGCAGCACGGCGAGGGCGACCAGCGTGGGCACCAAGACACGGCGTCGGCCGTCAGGTGGACGCGGCGCAGATCGCGGTCGGGGTGTTCCGAAGATGTCGCTCACGGTGCTCCTGAGTAGGGGTGGATTAAGACTCTATGCCAGTGTTTGCCGGAGCTGCTCGATCAGCCCAGGAACGAGATCGGGGCCCTCGAGCAACACGGCATCGTCGGGTTCGCGAGCGCGTACGGCGCTATGTGCAGCACCATCGCGAGTGACAGCCGCAATCAGCCGCACCTCTTGCCGATCCGGGTGCGCGGCGGCAGCCATGAACATCTCGTCAGGATCCTCGGGCAACGCCGCCTCGGCCTCCGGCGGAAGCATGATCCGCTCGAGTACGGCAGCGCATCCCAGCACACTGTCGGGCCACGCGATCTCGATCAGCAAGTCCTCGATCGGCCGGTCGACCGGTACGCCGTCCTGCTCGACCAGCGTGATCTCGCCAGAGTCGGCCGACAGCTGATCAGCCAGGTCGGGTTGCTTGGAGACGAGGTCAGCGGTTGCCACCAGTGCAAACAGCCGGGGCGCCTGGTCCCAGCCATCGGCCGCGACGTACGCCTCCATCTCCAGCGCCGCCCTGCGCAGCGGCGAGTCGGGCATCAGCTGCACGACGGCACCTTCGCCTTGGGATCCTTGGCCAGCGCTTCGAGCGAGCTGATCGCGTCCTCGAGCTTGGTGATCTTGATGAGCTTCATACCGAAGTTGTCGCCGTCAGCCGCCTCGGCACAGTTGGCTGCGGGGACCAAGAAGATCGCGGTGTCGTGCTGCGCTGCACCAGCCATCTTCTGGCGTACGCCGCCGATCGGTCCGACCGTTCCATCGGGCGCCATCTCGCCGGTGCCGGCGATCTTCTTGCCACCGGTCAGTGCGCCGGGGGTCAGCTTGTCGTAGATCGCCAGGGCGAACATCGTGCCGGCGCTCGGTCCGCCGATGGATCGGCCAACGTTGTTGTTGACCGTGAAGGGGTACTTGTACTTCGTGCCCAGCGTGACGCCGATGCGCGGGAGCTTGGGGTTGTCGGCCGCCGGTTTGGTCGTGATCGGAATGTCTTGGGCCTTGCCCTTGCGGATGATTGACACGATCACCACGTCGCCAGGCTTGTGCTCGCCAACGACCTTCACCAGCTGCTCGGCGGAGTCGACCTTCGCGCCATCAACTCCTGTGACAATGTCACCAGCCTTGAGCTTGCCGTCCGCAGCACCGTCCTTGACGATGCCGGCGACCTGCGGCGTACCGGTCACCGTGTATCCAGCGGCACGAAGTGCCGCGACGCGTGAGGAGTCCTTGGAGCTGTCGAGCTGAGCGGCGCCCTGCTTCGAGGACTGCTCGGCTGTCTCCTCTTCGGGATAGATCAGTGACTTGGGCACCACGGCATTGTCGGAGCCAAAGTAGGCCCAGACGGCATCTCCCAGCGACACATTGCGGTCAGCGCGAGTGACAGAGACGGTGGTGAAGTCAAGTGAGCCCTCGGTCGGATAGGTCTTCACGCTCTTGTCGAACGTGAACATCGCCTTGCCCTCGAACTCGCCGAGCGTGTCAAAAGCGGGGCCCGGACGCATCATCACGTAAGGAACAGGCACGAGCATCGCAACACAGGTGAGGGCAATGAGTGAGAGCACCGCGACGAGCATCGTCGTATAGCGGCGACTCAACGTTGATGCGTCGGACACAAGCCGAGCCTAGTCAGTGACGGCAAGCCATATTGACGAGGCGTACCGATTCCTCGCAGGGCGAACACGGATTCTGTGGAGTCCCACGAACGGGTGGCTACTGTTGAGATATGTCCGAGGACGATAAAGACGACGCAGCGAACGATCCGCAGAACCCCTTTGCCGGTACGCCGATGGAGCAGATCTTCGGCGCGTTCGCCGGCGGTCAGCTCGACATGACCCAAATCATGGGGCAAATGCAGAAGATGTTCGCCCCGCACGAGGGCAGCGTCAACTTCGATCTCGCAAAGGACGTTGCGCGTCATGCGGCTGCGGCCGCCGGACCCGATCCCACGCCGAACGCTGCGCAGCAGGGTGCCGTGGACGATGCCGTCCGTCTCGCCGAGTCCTGGCTCGATACCGCGACGACCATCCCGGCTGGAGCCACGACCAGCACGGCGTGGAGCCGCGCCGAGTGGATCGAGTCCACGTCCGGCACGTGGCAGACCCTCGTTGAGCCAATCGCCCAGCACGTCGTGAAGGCGATGGGCGACGCACTGCCCGAAGAAGCCAAGGCAATGGCGGGTCCCCTGATGGGCATGCTGAATCAAGCTGGCGGAGCGATGTTCGGTCAGCAGGTCGGCCAAGCGCTAGGCGGTCTCGCTGGCGAGGTCCTCTCGTCGACCGACATCGGCCTGCCGCTCGGTCCCGAGAAGGTCGCCGCCGTACTTCCCGAGGGCGTCAAGGCGTTCGGCGAAGGTCTTGAGCACTCGGCTTCCGACGTCCTCTTGTACGTCGTACTCCGCGAGTGCGCTCATCACCGGCTGTTCCAGCACGCTCCATGGCTCCGCCCCGCGTTGGTCGGAGCGGTCGAGGAATTCGGCCGCGGCACCCGTATCGACGTCTCAGCCATCGAGTCCCAGATCCGCGATATCGACCCTTCTCGCCCCGAGGCGATCCAGGAGGCGATGAGCGGCGGACTGTTCGAGCCCGAAAGCACACCCGAACAGCTCAAGGCGCTTGAGCGGCTCGAGACTCTGCTCGCGTTGATCGAAGGCTGGGTCGACGAGGTCGTCGCCCAGGCCACCAAGGACCGTATGCCCGCCGCTGCCCCGCTCGCTGAGGCGATGCGACGTCGTCGTGGCGCAGGTGGACCCGCCGAGCAGACGTTCGCTTCGCTCGTCGGCCTCGAGTTGCGACCGCGCAAGCTTCGCGAGGCAGCGACCCTGTGGGCCGCGCTGCGTGATCGCCAAGGTGCCGACGAGCGCGATGCGCCGTGGAGCCACCCGGATCTGATGCCATCCTCGGCGGACCTCGACGATCCTCTGGGCTTTGCTCAGGGCGAGAGCAGCACGTCGGGTGGCGACGACTGGGATGCCGCCATTGGCGAGCTCCTCGATGGCGACACTGGGTCCGACTCAAACGGCGACGAGTGACGCTTCACTCCGATGCGCACGGCGTGCTGACACGCTGGGCGGCACCAGACGACGAGCAGGAACGACTGCGAGTCACCTATCTCGCCCACCTCGACGGGCACGCTGACGCGACGAGTCGCGACTGCCATCCAGATCACCTGACAGCCAGCGCACTGATCGTCTCAGCGGACCACCAGCGGGTGCTGCTCACGCTGCATCACGTCATCAAGCGCTGGCTGCAGACTGGCGGGCACATCGACCCTGAAGACGAGTCGCTGGCTGAGGCAGCTCTGCGTGAGGCGCACGAGGAGAGCGGGATCGCGGGCCTCACGATCGATCCCGTACCCGTGGTGCTGTCGCTTCACGAGGTGCCCAAATGCGGGCCGATCCGGCCGTCGCATCACCTCGACGTGCAGTTCGTCGCCGTTGCCCCGCCTGACGCGCAGCACGTCATCAGCGATGAATCGGATGAGCTGGAGTGGTTTGCGGTCGACAACCTTCCGACCGAAACCGATCAGTCGGTGCGAGAGCTCATCGCTGCGTCCATGAGACGCCTTCGAGGAAACCCTTAGCCTTCGTCGCCTCGGGGAACGCGTCGACGAGCGCCCAGAACCGCTTGCTGTGGTTGGGTTCGATCAGGTGCGCGAGCTCGTGTACGAGCACGTAGTCGACAACGTATGAAGGCATGCCCTTGAGCCGATCGGACAGTCGAATGCTGCGATCGGCACTGCTGCAGGAGCCCCACCGCGCGTTCTGGTTGGACACCCAGCGCACGGTCAGCGGCTGCGCTTTGCCGTCGAACCAGGCCTGAGAGAGCTGGCTGGCGCGCGCCATGAGCTCGTCATCACTGGGCCGCGAGCGCTGCTCGCGGCGGTCAAGACGATCGACGAGACTGCGTACGGCTTTGTCTTCTTCCGCCTGGGAGAGGTGCGCAGGCACGAGCACGATGGTCTTGTCACCTTCGCGGTGCGCACTGATCGTCCGCTTGCGCCGACGGCTCCGCCGGATCTCCACCTCACCCATGCCGTAAATCTATCCGTCGGGCTCGACATTTTTTTCTTCCACAGCGGGTCGAGGACGTTTTTGCAGGTCATCACGGCTTGCCCCTGCACACGTCAAACTCGCCGCCCACAGGTTGTGCACGACCTTCCCCACGGTGTCCACACGAAGGGCTGGCTTTCCCCACAACTTGTCCCCACTGTTATCCACAGGCGTGGACAACAGTCTCCCGATTTTGCTTGACGGTAGGTGCACCCAGACCTAGCGTTTCGGGCAATCGAGGCTCTCGGCAGAGTGCGCAGGGGAAGGCACACTCAGCCGGGAGCCTCTTTTTGCGCGAAATTGGCCATTTTGCTCCCCCGCAACTCGCCGGAGAGTTTTACGCTCAGCTGAGCGTGAAACACGCCTGTCACGCGTACGCTCATGGTGACTAGCAACACAACGGCAAGGAGGCCGCAATGTCAGAAACATGGAGTGGCGATTTCTACTGCGTCAAGTGCAAGGAAAAGCGCGAGACGTCAGGTGAGGTCCACGTCAGTGACAAGGGCACTCGTATGGCCAAGGGCATCTGCCCGGTCTGCGGCACGAAGCTGAACCGGATCCTCGGCAAGGCCTGAGTCCCGCACCTTCCCCGAATTTCAATAAAGGCGACCCGCATCCCGCGGGTCGTCTTTATTGTGTTCCAGGACTGTGGACGCTCGGCTGGTCGTCTGCGGGAGTCGGCGTCACGCTGGCCGCATGACATTCCGTCCCGCGCTTCGCCCTGGTGCCCCACTGCTTCGCCGCGACCGAGTGAGCCTGCAGGTCGGCACCTCACCTGGCGTCGTCATCGCTGACCGTCCCGGCCTCATGGCATTGCTTCGGTTGGCCGACGGGACGCGAGATGTCGCGCGACTCCAGACGTACGCGAAGGCCAACATCCCTGAGCTCGCCTGCGACGTCCCGGCACTGATACGCGAGCTGTGTGCCCTAGGGGTCGTCTTCGACGCCTCACGCTGGAGTGCACCGCATCGACGTGGGCTCGACGCCGAGGCTCGGCATACCGATCTCTCAGGCGGCGAGCTGGGACGACTCACTCGTCGGCCCCAGTTCCGCGTGGCATTCCACGCTGACGCGGCGTCCGAGCCGATCGCGGCCGCCGCAAGGACTGTTCTCGCAGATGCGGGCATACGCGATCTCGGCTCGAACGATCCAGATCTGCTGATCATCGCCTCGAGCGGTGAGCCCGCGCGGACGGTGTTCGAGCGACCCACGTTCGCCGCACTCGATCACCTAGTCGTGATGATCGATGAAGACCGCGTACGCATTGGGCCGCTCGTGCGACCTGGACGGACTCCGTGCATGTCCTGCTACGACCGGCACCGAGCCGATTGGGATCACGCCTGGAGTGCGCTGCTCCCCCAATTCGGACGGCACACCGGCATCCTCACCCCCGCGGCACTCGATGCGGTGACCGTGCACGCGGCTGCGCTTGAGGTCGCGATCGAAGTGTTGGCGCATTGCGACGGGCGTCCGCCGCGAACAATCGGGCAGTTCCTCGCGGTCGGGCCCGGGCACGACGAGCGAAACGTCTGGCCCCTGACGTTCCATCACGGCTGCGCCTGCGACCTCCTCAGTGCGGCCTGACGTCAGGCGCTGGCGCCGCCATCGATGACGAGGTCGTGTCCGACCACGTAGGCCGACCGATCAGAGCAGAGCCACAACACCCCATCGACGATCTCGTCGAGAGTGGCAGCGCGCCCCGACGGATTGGTGTCCTTGAGCCGCTCTGACCGGTCTGCTTCCGTCTCACCTGGTCGGAGCGACATCGTGGTCTCGGAGGGCCCTGGGCTGATCGCGTTGATCCGAACACCCTCGCCAATGTGGTCCAAAGCCGCCCCGCGGGTCAGCGTGCTGACGGCAGCCTTTGTCGCGGCGTACGCGGCCATACCTGCACGACGCTGGTGGGCGCCGATGTTGGAGGCAGTGTTGACGATGACACCTCCGCCAGCGGTGCGCATGTGGCTGATCTCGTGCTTCATCGTCAGAAAAACGCCGGTCAGGTTGACGGAGACGAGACGGTTCCAGTCCTCGTCAGTGGTGTCGACCAACGCTCGACCGACTGCGACACCAGCGTTGTTGAACGCGATGTGTAGTCCGCCATGGGTGGCGACTGTTCGGGTAATGAGGTCCTCGACCTCATCTGCCACCGTCACATCAGCCGAATGGGCGGCGGCTCTCCCGCCCCTCTCCTCGATCATGGCGACGGTCTCGTCCAGCGGTCCGGCGCTCCGCCCAGCCACAACGACGGTCGCACCCTCCTTGGCGAATGCCAGCGCGGCAGCACGCCCAATGCCCGAGCCACCGCCCGTGACCAGGGCAATCCGATCGGCAAACTCCTGTGACATGACTCCCCCTCGACGTGATCGAATGCAGAACCTGATCATGCTCGCACAGCCACGTCGGGTCGCCGCGACTATCCTGACTCGGTGGTAGACGACAAGCCCGAAGGACGGCCGCTGAGCGGCAGCGCGTTCGCGCGCACTGCCAGGCTCGCGTCGCTGCCAGTCGGCTTTGCCGGACGTACGACGCTCGGCGTCGGCAAGCGCATCGTCGGTGCGCCGGCACAGGCGGTGATCGACGAGGTGCAACGTCGTACGGCCGATCAGATCTTCACGGTGCTCGGGCAGCTCAAGGGCGGCGCAATGAAGTTCGGCCAGGCCATGAGCATCTTCGAGGCAGCGCTGCCCGATGAGCTGATCGGCCCGTACCGAGAGACGCTGACCAAGCTGCAGGACTCCGCCCCACCGATGCCGCCTGGTGTTGTGCATCGGGTGATGGTCGAGGAGTTCGGCGAAAACTGGCGAGACCAGTTCCCAACCTTCGGTGATGTTCCGGCCGCCTCGGCGTCGATCGGGCAGGTTCATCGGGCGACCTGGCTGGATGGAACTGAGGTGGCGGTCAAGATCCAGTACCCAGGTGCCGCCAAGGCGTTGACCGCAGACCTGCGCCAAATCGCTCGGATGGCTCGACTGTTCGGCATCCTCGCCCCGGCACTGGATGTCAAGCCACTCATCGCTGAGCTGCAGGACCGCGTTGCCGAGGAACTGGACTACTCGCTCGAAGCTGGCGCGCAGAGCGTGTTTGCCGGCGCATTCGCCGACGATCCCGAGGTTGTGATCCCCGAGCCGCTCGCTCACACCGAGCGAGCCCTGGTGTCGGAGTGGCTCGAGGCCGACTCTTCGCTGGCGCAAATCATCGCCACCGGCACACAGGAGGAGCGCGATCGCTACGGCGAGGCCTACGTACGGTTCCTGTTCGCCGGTCCCGAGCGGGCCGGGATGCTGCACGCTGATCCGCATCCGGGCAACTTCCGGATCATGCCGGACGGCCGGCTCGGAGTGGTCGACTTCGGCGCTGTGGCGCGCCTCCCTGACGGACTTCCTGAGTCGATGGGACGTCTACTGCGTCTGGTCGTCGACGGAGACTTCGAGGCCGTCGTCGCTGGATTGCACGATGAGGGCTTCCTCAAGCGCGGTGTCGAACTCGATCCCGACACGATCGCGCGCTATCTCGGACCGTTCGCCGAGCCTGCCCGAGTCGAGCGGTTCACGTTCAGCCGCGAATGGATGCGCGAGCAGATGCAGCGGGTGAGCGCACCGACGGCCGAAGGCATGGGCACCGCAATGAAGCTCAACCTCCCGCCGCAGTACCTGCTGATCCACCGCGTGTGGTTCGGCGGTATCGGCGTACTCAGCCAGCTCGGCGCAACGGCGCCGTTCCGCTCGATCGTCGAGGAATCGCTACCCGGGTTTGCCGAGGCTTGAGGCCGCCTGCGGCCGAACGGCCGAGGCAGGTTGAGCGTGCCGCGCCGTAGGCGCCAGGAAGGTCGAAACCCGGTGACCCGACAGCTCAGCCCTTAACCAGAGCTAGTACGGACTCGGCGTACTTCTCGAGCTTGGCCGGCCCAATGCCTGGGACCGCAGCGAGCGCGGCTTCGTTGGTCGGCTTGACCTCCGCGATCGACTGCAGCGTCGCGTCGGTGAAGATCACGTATGCGGGCTTCGCCTGCTGGGTGGCCTCGGTCGAGCGCCAGGCACGAAGGCGCTCGTAAAGCCCCTCGTCGTAGCTGGGTGGGCAGTCGGCGCACCTACCGAGCTTTCGGTCGGCAACCGCGAGGACGGTGTTGCAGACCCGGCACGTTTTGGATGAGCGCAGTGCGACCTTGCGATCGCGCGGCTGCTTGGTCGTCTGCCGCGCTTCGTGATTGCTCGGGAGCAGGGTGTCGAGGAATCGCGTGGGTCCGCGGTTGCCGCGGCCACCGCGGCGGCGGGTGGTGGCCCACGAGATCATCAGGTCGTTGCGAGCGCGCGTCAGGCCCACGTAGAAGAGCCTGCGCTCCTCCTCGATCGCCACCGGGGTGTCGGCGTGAACGCTCGGCATCATGCCCTCGTGCATACCGACGCAGAAAACGGCGTCCCACTCGAGCCCCTTGGCTGAGTGCAGCGTCGCCAACGTGACGCCGTCGGCGGCCGGGGCGTGCGCCTGATCAGCTCTGCGAGCCAGATCGGCCACCAGCGCATCAATGTCTGCTGCGGGATCAGCCTCCACCAGATCGGCGGCCATCGACACGATCGCGTGCAGCGACTCCCACCGATCACGTACAGCTCCAGCACCGCTCGGCGGCTTGTCGGTGTGTCCCATGCTCGACAGGACCGCGCGTACCTCGTCGACCAGCTCGCCTCCACCCTCGCCGCCTCGGGCCGCTCCACGCAGCAAGGCGACGGCCTGCCGCACCTCGGCGCGGTGGAAGAACCCCTCAACCCCGCGGAGGACGTAGGGAATGCCGTGCTCGCCGAGCGCCTCCTCGAAGGTCTCGGACTGAGCGTTGATGCGGAACAGGATGGCCATCTCCTTGAACGGCACCCCTCGGCGGTTCATCAATGCGATCTCGCTCGCTACGGCCGCGGCTTCGGCCTGCTCGTCGGGAAAGCCCGCGTAGGTCACTGGATTGCCCGGCTCCTGCTGCGACTGGAGGCGTACGCCCTGGTTGACGTCAGTCACCTTGCTGAACACGGCGTTGGCTGCGTCCACGATCTGCGGGGTCGATCGGTAGTTGCGTACGAGTTCGTAGCGCTCGGCACCCTCGTGCTTGCGAGCGAAGGACGCCAGGATCTGCGGCGAGGCGCCCGCGAAAGAGTAGATCGTCTGGCGCGGGTCGCCGACGACGCAGATGTCGTTGCGGCCACCGAGCCAGAGGTCGAGCAGGGTCGACTGGAGTGGGTTGACGTCCTGGAACTCGTCGACGACGAACCAACGGTATTGGCTGCGAACCTGCGCCGCGATGCGCTCGTCATCGGCGAGGATCGCCGCGGTCACGAGCAGGATGTCTTCCATGTCGATGCGCCCACGCTCGCGCTTGACGTCTTCGTAAGCGGTCAGAACGTTGGCCACGTCGTCGTGGTCGAGGTCGGCGACTTCTCGCCGCGCAGCTGCCGCCCTCTCGGCATAAGTCGACGGCGGAATGTTGCTGACCTTGGCCCATTCGATCTCCGACGAAAGGTCTCGGAGCAAGGGTGTGTCACCACGGCGTCCGAGCCGCCGGAGCGCGTCGGCGACCAGCGGGAACTTGGACTTCACGATCTCGGGGAACGGGCCGCCGTAGACATGGGGCCAGAAGTATTGCGCCTGACGCAGCGCCGCCGAGTGGAACGTGCGGGCCTGTACTCCATCGGCGCCGAGGGTGCGCAAGCGTGTGCGCATCTCGCCGGCCGCACGGGTCGTGAACGTGACCGCAAGAACCTCGGTTGGCTTGTAGACGCCGGTCGCCACTCCGTACGCGATCCGGTGCGTGATCGCCCGGGTCTTGCCGGTGCCTGCACCCGCGACGACACTGACCGGTCCGCGCAGCGCCCGAGCGACATCAGCCTGCTCGGGGTCGAGACCCGTCAGCAGGTCGTCGGCATCAGGCACACGGGCTCCTCAGGGGAATGCGGTGGATCGGTCAGGTGTTGAGACAATGAAGACTAGTCGTCAAAGGAGACAGTTCATGTCGAGCACGTTCACCCTCTACTCCACCCCGTGGTGTGGCTACTGCCATCGCCTCAAGGGGCAGCTGAAGCGAGAGGGCATCGAGTTCGACGAGGTCGACATCGAGGCTGTTCCTGACGCGGCTTTCGTCGTTGAGCAGGCCAACAACGGCAACCAGACTGTCCCGACGCTCGTCTTCACTGACGGCACGGCACTGACCAACCCGTCAGTCGCTCAGGTCAAGGCTCAGCTCGCTAGCTAAGCCCACTTCCCGTGGATCACGCCGCCGTGCCACGTCTGCAGGAGCCAGCGGGAGATTGAGACGTTCGGCGGCAGCAGCAAGTCGCTCGACGCTGTCATCTCGGTAACTTCTTCGCGGGTGAACCAGCGCGCTTCGGCGATCTCGTTCTGGTCGACCTTGATGTCGGTGCTGAGCGCCTCGCCGAAGAATCCCAGCATCAGACTCGACGGGAAGGGCCAGGGCTGGCTGCCGGCGTACGTAACCTTGCCGACCTCGATGCCGACTTCTTCCATGACCTCACGGCGTACAGCGTCATCGAGGGTCTCCCCTGGCTCCACAAAGCCAGCCAGGGTTGAGAAGCGCCCCTCGGGCCAGATCGGCTGACGACCCAGCAGCGCCCGGTCGTCGCCGTCGGTGATGAGCATGATGACGGCTGGATCCGTGCGCGGGAAATGATGTGTGCCGCAGGCCGGGCAGATGCGCGTGTGGCCTGCCTCTGCCTGCTCGGAGGGCGATCCACACTTGGCGCAGAACTGGTGGGTTTCGTGCCAGCGTGAGAGCCCGATGGCGTGCACCGCGAGCGACGCCTCGTCCGGGGCCACGGAAGGACCGAGGATGCGCAGGCTCACCGGCTCGAGCTCCTTGGGTACGCGGCCGCTCACCACCACTGCGGCGTGGTGGACGCCGTCCTTCGTGCCGAGGTAGATCCAGTCACCGTCCGGAGCTTCGTCGATGCTGATCCAGCGGATACCTTTGCCGCCCTCGGTGGCTACGTGTTCGCCGCCGATCACCATGACGCGCAGCGGCTCGGCCGTGCGCCAGGCATCGTCCTTGCGAAGGTGTGCGGTTCGGTCGTGCTGGGCGTGATCGAAGGCGTAGTCCACCCGATCAGGCTAGTTGCCGCTGAGAAGCGCCTCCAGCGCCGGGCGGTCGAGCAGGTCGTCGGCGCCATATCGCACGGTCTGACCCAGACGTACGTAGTAGAACGCGCCGGTCACGTCGGCGGGGTCGACGCCACTGAGCTCAGCCCACGCCAGCCGGTAGATCGACAACTGCAAAGGGTCAGCGGTCGCCTTCTTGTTGGTCTTCCAGTCGACGACCTCGAATCCGCTCCGGCCGTCGTCGAGGCTGGTGGCGAAGACCGCGTCGATACGCCCGATCACTTGCTGTCCCGCCAACACGATCGAGAAGGGTGCCTCAATCGCATGTGGGTTGCGCTGGCCGTACTCGCCATCGCTGAACATCTGGATGACCTCGTCCAGCTCGGCGTCCGAGTTGAGATCGACATCGCCTTGGCCCGGAAGTTCTGCCGGGTCTAGCAACACCTGTTGGCCGTAGTGCGCCTCGACCCAGGCGTGGAACCTGGTGCCGAAACGGGCGGCAGGAGAAGGCTGGCGCGGCATCGGGCGGGCAAGCTCGCGCGCGAACTTCGCCTCATCCTCGGCAAGCCCGAGCATCGACGTGGTCGACACCGAGCCGGGCAGCGTCACGACTCGCTCCTTGGCAGCCACTGCGTCCGCTTCCGCAAGCAAGAGATCGACATCTGCGCTCAATTGGTCGAGTCGATCTACAGGGATCAGTGGCACATCATGTGCTGGCTGATCGGGCCGGTCAAGAATCTCGCGTACCGCGGCAGCAAGAGCATGGCGACGAGCGAGGACCGGCGGGGCTGCCGGCCATTCGGCACGCCGCACAGTGTCGAGGTGGGGGTTGGTCGCACCATCAACGGGCGCTTCAGCCCACACGGTCGCGTGATGGCCGGCGTCGATCAGCCACTTGCGAGTCTCAAGGAGGAACTCCGAAGGGCCGCGCGGCTTGATCTGGGTACGGCCCCACCAGTGACCTGACAGAACGAGTCGCTCCTCGGCACGGGTGTAGGCGACGTACGCCAAACGGCGCTCCTCCATCTGCCCAAGTTCCTTGATCCGTCCGTCATGGACGCCGCGTGAGTCGTCAGTCCAGTCCTCGGGAGCGTCCGCCATTTGAGGCAGGCTCGACCGGTCACCGCGCAGGGCCGTGGGGACCGCGTTCGCGTATGTGATCCAGTTGGCGCGGCCCTGCCCCGTGGGAAAGACCGTCGCTGACATGAAGGGCACGAAGACGGTGTTCCACTCCAGCCCCTTGGCGCGGTGGACGGTCAGGAGTTTGACCGATTCTGCCTCGGATGGGGTGAACACCTCCATCCCTTGGTTGTAAACCTCTTCGGCGTTGAAGTACGAAAGCAGACCCGCCAGCGACGCGTAGCGATCGCTCTCTGCATAGGTCGCCACAGCATCCAGGAACAGCGCGAGGTTGTCACCAGCTCCCTCGACATCACCCGCTTCGAGTTCGATGTCGAGGTCGAGCGCTCTAACCGCGCGGCGGGTGAGGTCAATCAAAGGCTCACTGCTGTGGCGACGTACCGACGAGATGAGGCTTGCCAGCTCACCGAACCGTTCGCGGGCGGCGTCGGAGTAGTTGAAGTCTCCTAGATCCTCAAGGGCATCGGCCAACGCGACAATTTCGGTCGGGTCGGTTCCTTCGACAGCATGAGCGAGGTCGGCCGCCAACGATGACTCCGACTCGGCGCCACCCACCGATCGGCTGAGCTGCGAGGCCCTTCGGCCAAGCAAGGCAAGGTCACGTGGCCCGATGTTCCAGCGGGGTCCGGTGAGCAGGCGCAGAGTAGCCGGATTGGCGGTGACGTCGTCGACGACTTCGAGAAGGGAGACGACGTCCTGAACCTCGGGCTGTGCCAGCAGTCCCTGGAGGCCGACAATCTCGAACGGTATGTGTGAGTCACGGAGCGCCTTGACGATCTCTCCGTTCTCGGCGGCCACTCGTACGAGGATCGCCACGCTGCGCAGGGGTACGACGCCCTCATCACGAATCTCCTCGATCTCGCGCACCATCGCGCTGATCTCCTGCGACACGGTCGAGTGCAGCGAGACCTCGACCTTGCCGCCTGCTTCCTTGCCCGAGGTCAGGGGTTCGACGCTGCGAGTCACCTTCGCGTCGTCGTAGAACGCCGAGATGATGCTGTTGGCTGCGCCGATGATCTCGGGGCGGCACCGGTAGGTCTGCCGGAGCGTCAGCCTCTCCCCTGGGACACCGTCGATCGCAAAGTCATCGAGGAAGTCCTCGAGGTTGCCGGTCGCGGCACCGCGCCACCCGTAGATGCCTTGAGCAGGATCGCCGACCGCCGTGACCGGGAGTCCCTTGAACAGGCCAACGAGCAGATCGCGCTGAGCCACCGAGGTGTCCTGGTATTCATCGAGCAGTACGACGTCGTACTTCTCAAGCATCGACTCGCGAACCTCTGGAAGCATCGCAAGTTGTGCGCCCCACGCCATCTGATCGGAGAAGTCCATGACGCCGTCAGCGAGCTTGGCGAGCCGGTACGCGTCGACCAGCATGCTCAGCTCGGTGCGCTTGCGGGCTGTCGCCGATGACGCTGCGATGACCTTCTGGTCGGAGATTGCCGCGATCACCTGAGCGTCGTAGTCACGGAGAGCCTCCGGAGTGACCAGGTGTTCGGACAGCTCGGAGTCGAGCTTCATCGCATCCGGCACGAGGCGCGGAACGTATGTGGTGACGAGGTCCAGCGTCCCTTCGTATGACTCGACGGCTCGGGCGAAACGCTGGAAGCGCGAAGCGTCCGTGACGACCCGCAGGTCGGGCTCCACTCCGAGTCGGAGACCGTGCTCAGCGATTAGCGAGCCCGCGAACGCGTGATAGGTCGAGGCCGTGACCTCGCCCCAGCCGGCTTCAGCATGGTCGACGCCGAGCGTTTCGAGGCTGGCGCGGATGCGCTGCCCGAGCTCGGCCGCGGCTTTGTTGGTGAACGTCAGGCCGAGGATGCGTTCCGGAGGGATGCCCAGGTGTCCCACCAGCCAGACGACACGCGCCGCCATGACTGTGGTCTTGCCTGATCCAGCGCCCGCGATGATCGCGCTCGGAGCGTCGAGGCCAAGGGTAATCGCATCGAGTTGAGCCCGCGAGAACTGCCGATCCAGCCGTTCGATGAGATCCTGCTCGTTCGGGACGAGCGGGCCGTTCACGACTTCTCCTCGATCAGGATCGACGAGCCATCGTCATGCGCCGGGCAGATGCGCTTGAACGCGCAGTAGCCGCACGCATCGCCCACGGTCGCCGCGAACTCCTCGGCACCGATGAGGCGAACGGCTTCCTGCACCTGCTCGCGTGCGGTCGTGGTCCCCTCCGGAGCGCCCTGTTGATTGCGGATCGTGGCCGACTTGGTGTCAGTGCGTAGGTAGACGAGCTCGGCTCCCGCCGCACCAGCGCCCGCCGACAGAGTCTCCGTGCCGCCCGCCTCAACCACCAACTGGTAAACACCCAGCTGCGGGTTGACCTCGGCGTCCTTGGCCTTCATTGCCTTCTTGGACGTCTTGAAATCGACAACATGGATGCCATCGTCGGCGAGCTCCACCCGGTCCATCGACCCGGTGAACTGTGTCGCTCGGCCATCAACGTCGATCGTGACATCGAAGTCATGCTCGACCGCGAGTACCTCCCGCGGGTTCTTGCGATGCCACAGCACGAATTTCTCCAGCGCTTCCACGGCTTCGCCACGCTCGCGCAGGCTGATCCAGGGAGCCAACCCGAGGGCGCCCCACACCGCATCGATGTGGGACGAAAGCTCGGCTACCTCGGGCTCGACCCCGCTTCGTACGGCTTCTGCGGCAAGAGCGTGAACGATTGAGCCAAAGCCCTGAGCAGCTGATGTGCCGCGGTCTCCCTTGGCTTCGTGACCGGCGAACCATTGAAGGGCGCACTTGGCGAGCGTGTTCATCTGACTTCCGGAGAGCCGGAGTGGCACCTCAGGGTCACGTACGGGGGTGTCGGTCGCCGTGCGCTCAACCAGGCCCCACCAGCGATCCGGGTGGGCTGGGCGACCCGAGGAATGCTGAGCCAATCGAGCGAGCTGGATCGCCACACGTTCCCGCACAGCCGGATCATCGGTGGACTCGCCGATGCGGCGGAGTTCGGCAATGGCGCCGCGCAATGACAGCGAGCGCTGAGGTCGGGGCTGGGCGTCGGGAAGCGTACGGCTCACCGCACCAGACAGGTGTGCGTGCAACTCACCTACGAATCGCGACGGCTGATCTCCTTCATCTGAGCCACTGGCAACTGCAGTGACCACAAGGCGAGATCTGGCACGACTGCACGCGACATAGAAGAGGCGGCGCTCCTCGGCCGCCGCAGCCCACGGCGATGGCGGGGGCAGCACACCGTCTGGCGAGAGCCGGTCTCCCTGCAGGAGGCTCCCGCGAGCGCGCACATCCGGCCATTCGCCGTCCTGGACGCTAGCAACAACGACGAGTTGCCATTCGAGCCCCTTGGCTCGATGAGTTGTCATCAGCTGAACGGCTTCCCCTGAGTCGCCGCTCTGGGCGATCGAGTCGGCTGGGATCTGCTGCGCCTCGAGAGCTCGAGCAACCTCAGCGACCGAGCGATGGGCCTCGCGCTCCTCAGCGCGAGCGGCCTCGGCGAACAAGGCGCAGATGGCATCAAGGTCATGATTGGCGCGAGCACTGCCGTCGCCATCGCCTTCAGCTTCAGCCTGGAGCCTGGTCGGCCAGCGCGTACCGTCCCAGACGGTCCAGAGCACCTGCTCGGCTGGCGCCCCGCTCTTGATCTGGTCGGCGGCTTTGCGAAGAAGCTCACTGAGCTTGGCGGCCGCCTCGGCAGCTCGCGCGGGTGGGCCGACCACTTCGAGTGTCGAGAGAAGTACGGGATCACCGAGCGCCTCTGCGATGAGAAGTCGTGACGCTCGCGGAGTCTCGCCATCTGCGGCATCGAACTTTCGAAGAGTCCGGCCGAGGCGGCGTACACCCGCAGCGTCGAGGTGCCCCAGCGGGCCGGTGAGCAGGGAGTGCGCCACATCCGGCGTCATCTTCTCGCCACGACTCATCGAATCGGCGGCATGAAGGGCAGACAACAAGGTCCGTACCGCAGGCTCGACGGCCAGCGGTAGTTCGTCGCCCGCGACCTCGACCGGCACGCCCGCTGCGACCATCGAACGCTGCAGCCTCATGAGGTGGACACCGGATCGTACGAGTACCGCCATGTCGCGCCACGCGACGTGATCGTGCAAATGGGCCTCCCGAAGCATCAGGGCAATGTGCTCGGCCTCGGCTGTCGGCGTGGAGTACGTGTGCACGACGACAGAGCCCGGATCGTCGACCTTGCTCGTGGGATTGCGCAGGGCGTCGTAAGCCGATCCATCAACAGCGCCGAGAGCACCCTTGTTGTCGACGATCGATCTGACCGCGGAGGCGATGACGGCGCCATAACGGTTGGTGTAGCCGAGAGTAATGCGTGGAGCAGGACCGGCCGACGTGGCGAATCGATCCGGGAAGTCGACTATGCCGCGCACATCAGCCCCTCGGAAGCCGTAAATCGACTGATAGGGATCGCCGACGACGACCAGGTCGCGTCCGTCTCCCGCCAGAGCGCTCAACAGCTCGACCTGCAACGGATCGGAGTCTTGGTACTCGTCCACCACGATCAGGGCAAGCTTGGATCGCCATCGGTCACGAACTTCGGGATCCTTGAGCGCATTGACGACCGCGAAGATCAGGTCGGTGTGATCAATCGTGTTGGCCAGGGCCGCGACCGCTGTCACCTCGTCAAAGAATGTGGCCGCGGATTTCCAGTCATCACGGTCTACGCGTGCCGCCACCTGTGCAAGGTCGGCGTCGTCCATGCCCAACGCGCGGGCAGACGCGATCAGCGAGCGCAGCTCTGATGCGAGTCCACGCGTCCGCAAAGCGGGACGCAGCACCGCCGGCCATTTCTCCGCATCGACGCCAGCCAGGACCTCGGCGATCATGGCGTCATTCTCGGGAGCGCTCAACAATCGGATCGGACTGGCAAAGTCTGTCGGTGACTGCTCCGCGCGCAACAACGCGTAACAGAACGCGTGGAAGGTCATCGCCGGCGTCGTGCTCGTCGTGCGGGCCAGTCGGCGAGCGATACGCGACCGAATCTCTTGAGCCGCTTTGCGGCTGAAGGTCAGAACAAGGATCTGATCAGGACTGAGTCCGCCGTTCTCGACGCGATCGACGACCAGCTCGACGAGTGCCGTGGTCTTGCCCGCCCCCGGCCCAGCCAGCACCTGCAACGGGCCACCGGGTCCCGACGCGAAGTGGTCAAGCACAGCCTGTTGGCTGTCGTCGAGCACCGGTGGGGTGATCGACGCAGCGGTCGGCCGCTGCAAGACGTACTCGGGCATGAGCCCCATCTCATCAGACAGGTGTGACACTCAGGCTTCGAATCGCCAGAGTGCTTCCGTCATGTCCACGGCCGATCCGTTGCCCTTCATCGGCGTGCCCTCTTCGACGTAGTGCACCTGGGCATCAATCCCATGCGATGGCGGCAGGCTGCCATCGGCTCGGACGACTCGCCACCAGGGCACGCCACCGCCTTCGAGAGCCATGACGCGACCCACCTGACGCGGTCCGCCTTCTTGCAGGATCTCGGCGATCAGGCCGTACGCAAGGACCTTCCCCGGCGGGATCTGCTCAACCAGCTGCAGAACCCGCTCGGTGAAGTCCGCCTCAGAAGACGGTGCAGTCATGACCTCAGTATGTGGGCTGGCTCGGGTCGATCTGGTTGACCCACGCGACGACGCCGCCTCCAACGTGTACCGAGTTCTCGTAGCCAGCGCCCTTGAGCACCGCGAGCGCCTCGGCAGAACGTACGCCGGACTTGCAGTGCAGCACGATCTGCTTGTCGCCGGGCAACTGCTCGAGAGCTTTGCCGTTGAGGAATTCGCCCTTGGGGATCAGGATCGAGCCCGGGATCTTGTTGATCTCGAACTCGCCCGGCTCGCGTACGTCGACGAGCACGAAGTCGCGGCCGCCGTCGTTGCGCTCCTTGAGCCAACCTTCGAGGGTCGTGACCGAGATCGTCGAGTCAGCGGCCGCGTCGGCAGCTTCGTCGCTGATCGCGCCACAGAACGCTTCGTAGTCGCTCATGAGCGCGGTGATCGGCTCGCCATTCGGATCGCGGCGGATGTTGAGCGTCGAGTAACGCATCTCGAGTGCGTCATAGACCATCAGGCGGCCGATGAGCGGATCGCCAATTCCAGTGATGAGCTTGATCGCTTCGGTGACCATGATCGAGCCGATCGACGCGCACAGCACGCCCAGCACTCCACCCTCGGCGCAGGACGGGACCATGCCGGGCGGCGGCGGCTCGGGGTAGAGGTCGCGATACTGCGGACCTTCCTGGGCCCAGAAGACGCTGACCTGGCCTTCGAAGCGGTAGATCGAGCCCCACACGTACGGCTTGCCGAGCAGGACCGCCGCGTCGTTGACGAGGTAGCGGGTTGCGAAGTTGTCGGTGCCGTCGACGATCAGGTCGTAGCCCGAGAAGATCTCGAGCACGTTGTCGGTGTCGAGGCGTACGTGATGCAAGATCGTCTTCACGTACGGGTTGATCTCGGCGACCGAGCGGGCGGCGGACTCGACCTTGGGCAGGTCGATGTCGGACTGTCCGTGGATGACCTGGCGCTGCAGGTTGGACTCGTCGACGACGTCATCATCGATGATGCCGAGGGTGCCGACGCCAGCTGCGGCCAGGTAGAGGAGTGCGGGGCTGCCGAGTCCGCCGGCACCGATCACGAGGACCTTGGCGTTCTTAAGACGCTTCTGCCCGGTCATGCCGACGTCGGGGATGATGAGGTGTCGGCTGTAGCGACGGACCTCGTCGATCGTGAGCTCGTCAGCGGGTTCGACTAGTGGGGCAACCACGGTGTTCTCCTCATTGCTTGTGCTGGTGGTGGCATAACGCCACGACCGCCCTCCATTGTTCCGCGAAGCGCCCACATGACACGACTGGCGTCCGGATCGTGGGCGAACAGGGGTCGACTACGCTGAGCGATGTGAGTGAAGTCATTCCGCTGCGGCCTCGTACGAGTCGCCTGCCCCGGACCGCGCGTCGTGCCCAGCTCCTTGAGGTTGCCCTCAAGGTATTCGTCGAACAGGGCTATCACTCGGCCTCCATGGACGAGATTGCCGAGCGCGCTGGCGTCTCCAAGCCGGTCCTCTATCAACACTTCCCTGGCAAGCTCGACCTCTACCTCGCATTGCTCGAGACGTCGTGCGACACCGTCATCGACGGCGTCAAGACGGCTCTCGCCTCGACAACCGACAACCGCAAGCGCGTGAAAGCGACGATGGAGCTCTGGTACGACTACGTCGCCGGCCAGGGTGAAGCGTTCCGTCTCGTATTCGAGTCCGATCTGACCAACGACCCGTCCGTACGTGAGCAGGTCGACCGCGTCATCGAGGAGTCGGCTGCCGCCATCGCCGAGGTAATCCACGAAGACACCGGCCTGCCTGGCGCCGCCTCGCATCTGCTCGCCGTCAGCCTTGTAGGCATGGGCCACGTCGGAGCTCGCAACTGGTTGTCCGCAGACTCAAGCCTCACCCGCGATGAAGCGGTGCAGCTCGCCGCCGGCCTCGCATGGCGCGGCATCGGCGGGTTCCCCCGCAATGAAGACGACACGAACCAAGGAGATGAGTGACCGTGGAGGTCAAGATCGGCGTCCAGTACGCCGCCCGCGAGCTGTCAGTTGCAACCGAGTCCGAGCCGCAGGCGGTGCTCGACGCACTCAGCAAGGCGATCGCTGACGACTCGGTGTTCGTCCTGACCGACGACAAGGGTCGGACAGTTGCCGTACCCGCAGCACGCGTTGCCTACCTCGACTTCACGTCAGACGTCGGCCGCAAGGTCGGATTCGGCCTCACCGCCGTCCCCGCCTCGAAGAAGTAACTAGGCTGCGAGGCCCAGCTTTTCCATCCGGGCTGCGTGGCCTTCGGTGAGCCGCGTGAACATGCGGCCGATACCGGCGAGGTCCATGCCCGGATGGTCGACGCCACCCACGAGGACGGCGCTGAGCGCATCGCGCTCGGCAACGACCATCTGTGCCTGACTGAGCGCTTCGCCCATGAGGCGGCGACCCCAGAGTGCAAGTCGACCGCCAACCTTCGGATCGTCTTCGATCGCACCGCGTACGGCGTCGATCACGAACTCCGAGTGGCCCGTGCCGCTCAATGTTTCGAGCACCAAAGCACGAGTCTCTGCATCGAGGTACGCCGCGATCTCGCGGTAGAAATCGGCGGCAAGACCGTCACCGACGTACGCCTTGACGAGGCCTTCGAGCCAGTCGGCGGGCGCAGTCTGCTTGTGGAACCGGTCGAACGTGTCGGTGAACGTCGCCATGATCTCGTACGGATCCTCGCCGAGCTCGACGAGACGATCACGCAGCTGCGCGAAGTGATCGAATTCCGCCGCTTCCATCGCCATGATCTCGGCCCTGGTCTTGAGGTCCGGCGCCATCTTCGCGTCCTCGGCGAGCCGCTCGCAGGCGGTGATCTCGCCGTACGCGAGCACGCCGAGCAGCTCGATCATGCCTTGGCGGTAGACCGGATCGTCGATCTCATTGGGCGATGGGGAGTCCTCAGAAGCCATAACTCCGCAGCGTAGCGCGGGCTCCGGCGCAACGGACGATAGAATGGCTGCTACTTGACCTTGAGAACTCGTCTGAGAATCTCATGCATCCGAAGAATTCGAGAAGACAATCACTACGTTTAGAGATCTGGGCGTCATGCCCGAGATCGCCGACGCTCTCAAAGAGGTCGGCATCGAAGAAGCTTTCCCCATCCAGGAGATGACCCTTTCGGTCGCACTGATGGGCACCGACTTGATCGGACAGGCGCGTACCGGAACCGGCAAGACGCTGGCGTTCGGCATCCCCGTCATCCAGCGCACCGTTGCACCCCACGACGCCGACTACGACCAGGTCGTTGCTGGCAAGCCGCAGGCCCTGATCGTTGCTCCCACGCGTGAGCTCGCCATCCAGGTCGCCAGCGACATCGCCGTGGCCTCCAAGCTGCGCGGTACGCGCAACCTCACGATCTACGGCGGCGTCCCGTACGAGACACAGCTCGACGCTCTCGAGTCCGGCGTCGACATCGTCGTTGGTACGCCGGGTCGACTCCTCGACCTCGCCAACCGCGGCGCACTCGACCTGTCGCACGTGAAGTCGCTCGTCCTCGACGAGGCCGACGAGATGCTCGACCTGGGCTTCCTGCCTGACGTCGAGTCGCTGCTGGCTCGCACACCCGAGACCCGCCAGACGATGCTGTTCTCGGCGACCATGCCGGGCGCGATCGTTGGTCTGGCCCGCAAGCACATGCGTCACCCCATGAACATTCGCGCCGAGTCCGGCGACGATGACAGCCAGATGGTGCCCGCAACGGCACAGTTCGTCTGGCAGGCGCACGACATGGACAAGCCCGAGATCGTTGGCCGCATCCTGCAGGCCGACGACGTGGGTCGCGTCATCATCTTCACCCGCACCAAGCGCACAGCGCAGCGTGTGGCTGATGAGCTCATCGACCGCGGCTTCCCGGCTTCGCCGCTGCACGGCGACATGGCTCAGCCCGCTCGCGAGAAGGCGCTGACCCGCTTCCGCGAGGGCAAGATCGACATCCTCGTCGCGACCGACGTTGCCGCTCGTGGCATCGACGTCGCCGGCATCACGCACGTCATCAACTACAACTGCCCCGAGGACGACAAGACGTACGTCCACCGCATCGGCCGTACGGGTCGCGCTGGCGCATCCGGCATCGCTGTGACGTTTGTCGACTGGGCTGACCTGACGCGCTGGAAGCTCATCAACTCAGCTCTCGGACTGCCGTTCGACGAGCCGCAGGAGACCTACTCGACGTCAGATCACCTGTTCCACGATCTCGGCATCGACCGCGGAGTCAAGGGTCGCCTGAAGGCAGCCTCGCCCCGTGAGCCCAAGAAGGACGACGACCGCGGTGGCCGTGGTCGCAGCGGCGGCGGCGGAGGCCAGCGTTCCGGTGGTGGTCAGCGCGGCGGTGGTGGCGAGCAGAAGCAGGCCGCAACTGCGTCGGCATCGACTAGCTCGGGCGACGGCGCACCTCGCACGCCTCGCAAGCGCAACCGCAACCGTTCACGCGGTGGCGCACCGGTCGCCAAGCAGGACTAGCTCAGGCTGTTACGACGACGCGGGTGCCGATGGGGGCGAAGTCCCACAAGGCAATCGCGTCGGGCAGCCACTGACGTACGCATCCGGCTGACAAGCGAGTGCCGAGCTGCTCTTTGGTCTGCTCAAGCTGGCCGGAGTGGTCCTTCGGCACACTGTGGAAGCCGATCGGCTCGCTGAACCCGGTGGCGAAGCGTACGAAGTACTCCATCGTGCCGCTGCCATCGAACGCGTTGGCCGTACGGGACTTCGACTGCACCTGGTACGAACCGGGCTGCAGGTTGTTGAACTTGCTGCCCGACACGAGGTACGTACGTTCGACCGATCCGTCACTCTCGACGAGCCAGACGCGCTGATCGCTCTGGTCGAAGACGATCCGATAGCCGGTGCCGGATCCAGCCGGCAGCGTCGCCGCATCGGGCGCTGCCTCCACCGTCTGGGCCGCTGGGGTCACCTTGGGCTTCGGGATCTCGAGCTTTTCGAGTGACGCTGTCTCGATCGCCGCAGGTGCGAGCGCATCCGATGCCGTGGCCGGTTCAGGGGTTTGCAGCTGTGGGATCACGCCCATCGCCGCGGCGCTTCCCGCGCCTGCCGTCAGTCCAAGTGCGAGCACGACGGCAGCGATACGCCCCTTGCGGCGGGGCGCACGATGCTGAGCACGGTGCTTGGACATGACCCCAATCTTATCGCGGGGGCCTACTGGCCGGGCTCGGTTCAGCCTTGTGCGGCGAGCATCGCCGCAGCGACCTGGCGGTAGGCGTCCGCGCCTTTGTGCGTGGTCGCCGTATCCAGGATCGACCGACCGTACGCAGGCGCCTCGGCAAACCGAATCGTCCGCGGGATCGGCGGGGTGATGACCGGCAATTCGTACGTCTCGCCGATGGCTCGTACGACGTTCTGTGCGTGCGTCGTACGACCGTCATACATCGTCGGCAGCACACCCATCACGGTCAGCTTGGAATTGATGAACTGGCGGACGTCGTGGATGGTGTCGAGCAGTTGGCCGACGCCGCGGTGCGCAAGGGTTTCGGCCTGAATCGGGATGAGCACTGAGTCTGCGGCCGACAGAGCACCGACCGTGAGAACGCCCAGCGCTGGCGGGCAGTCGAGCAGGATCCAGTCGTAGTCGGCGGCGACCTTGTCCAGAGCCACCCGGAGCCGCTGCTCACGACCTGTACGTCCGACGAGCTGCTCCTCAGCACTGCCGAGCGAGAGGTTCGACGGCAGCAAGTGGAGACCATCGTCGGTGATGACGATCGCGTCCTCGGCCAGCGAGGTGCCCAGCAGGACGTCTGCGACGGTGACGTCGAGGTCCTCGGGATCGATGCCGAGCGAGAACGTGAGACTTCCCTGGGGGTCGAGGTCGACCAGCAGGACTCGCTGCTTGAGCTCACCAAGTGCGGTCCCCAAGGACGCCACAGTCGTCGTCTTGGCGACCCCGCCCTTCTGGTTCGCCACCGCAATCGTTGTCGTCACGCCCGCCATTGTGTCACCGCCACTCTCGACCAGACGGCGGCTCACCGTAGGGGTTTGGCATGCTTGGCTCCATGACACGTCGCGCGCTGATCACTGGGCCCACTGCAGGCATCGGCAACGCGTACGCCCGGGAGCTCGCCCGGCGCGGATATGACCTCGTGCTGGTCGCCCGCAACACCGAGCGACTCGAGGCGATCGCGGCGCAACTCAGCACCAAACACCGCATCGATGTCGACGTCATCACGGCAGACCTCGCGACCGAAGAGGGTCTCGCCCGCACCGTCAACGCGCTGACGGACACGACGACTCCGATCGACCTGCTGGTCAACAACGCCGGCTCGTCCCTCGCAGGCTGGTTCGGTACGACGTCCATCGCTGACGAGGACAATCAGCTCGACCTACTCGTACGCGCTCCGATGCACCTCATGGACGCAGCGATCAAGGTCATGGCGGGTCGCCGCGGCGGGCAGATCATCAATGTCTCGAGTGTCGCCGCCTACACACCGCGGGGCGTCTACTCAGCCCACAAAGCGTGGCTGCTCAACATCTCCGAATGGGCCAACGTGCACTACGCCGACGTCAACATCTCGGTGATGGCGTTGTGTCCGGGCTTCGTACGTACGGAGTTCCACCAGCGCGGCAAGATGGATGTCTCGGGCGTACCCAAGTGGATGTGGCTCAAGGCCGACAAGGTCGTCAAGACCTCACTCAAGGACCTCGAAAAGGGCAAGTCGGTGTCGATCCCGTCGGTCCGCTACAAGGTGCTCAGCGTGCTGGCGCGCTACCTGCCGAAGGGTCTCGTGACCCGCGTCGCCAAGCGCGGCCGCTGAGACAAGCATGAGCATTCCCAAGACGCTGGAGATCCCTTCCGGTGTGGAGGCCGTGACGATCCACGCCGAGGGAACCAACTTCGCGGCGCACATCGCGCGCATCGACAACCCGCGCGGCCACATCCTCCTCGTACCGGGCTGGACGGGCAGCAAGGAGGACTTCACCCAAGTCCTTCCACTTCTCGCCGCAGCTGGCTTCGATGTCACGGCGTATGACCAGCGCGGCCAGTACGAGACTGTCGCGCGGCCCGACGACGACTTCACCCTTGCCGGATTCGCGCGTGACGCGATCGCCGTCGCAAAGGCGGCCTCACCTGCACCGACGCATCTCCTGGGTCACTCGTTCGGCGGACTCGTCGCACAGCGGGCAGCCGTCGACAGCCCTGCGTCATGGCGTTCCCTCAGCCTGCTCGGCACGGGACCCGGCGCTCTCGGCGAAAGCCCGCACCGACCACTGAAGATGCTGTTGCAAGCACTTGGCAAGGTGCCGCTGCTCCAAATCCACGAAGTGCGCGAGCAGGGCGTACGGCGTCCCGCTCAGATCACGCGCTTCCTCGCCAAACGGTTCACGAGCAACTCGGTGCCGTCACTGAAGGCCATCACCCAACTTCTGCTCGATGCGCCCGACATCATCGATCAGGTCAAAGCGCTGGACCTGCCGATCTGGGTTGGTCGCGGTCAGGACGACGACGCGTGGGGCCACGACGTACAGGCGTCGATGGCCGAACGCCTTGGCACCGCTGTCCACGTCATTGGCAACAGCGTGCACTCCCCAGGCGTCGAGAACCCCGAGGGACTTGTCGAAGCCTGGCTACCCTTCTTGAACAGCCACAGTTAGAGGAGCACTGCTGATGGGCGTGACCCGTGGGTTCACTGGCCGGGAAAGGAAAGGCGCCGACGAGCGTCTACCTCCGGGCCAGTATGACACCGGCTCCAGCTGGCCAGTCCTGACAGCCGAGCTTGCCCCGCATATCGATCTCACTACGTGGGAGCTCGCGATCGGTGGCCTCGTCGAGCAGCCGACTAACTGGACCTGGGACGAGCTCCGCGCTCTCCCGGCGTCCTCGTACAACGGCGACATCCACTGCGTGACGACCTGGTCGAAGTTCGACACACATTTTGGCGGCGTCAGCCTCGACACCCTGCTTGAGGTCGCACGACCGAAGCCCGAAGCGACGCACATCGTCGCCACAGCAACGACGGGATACACGACCAACCTGCCGATCGACGATGTCCTCGACGGCAAATCCTGGATTGTCTGGGAGTTTGATGGGAAGCCGCTCGCTCAGGAGCACGGCGGGCCCGTACGCATGCTGGTGCCGCATCTCTACTTCTGGAAGTCGACCAAGTGGATCACCCGTATCGACTTCCTTGACCACGATGAGCCGGGCTTTTGGGAACGTAACGGCTACCACGATCGCGGCGACCCCTGGCTTGAACAGCGCTACCAAGGTGATGCATGACCTCGGTCCCCGTCGGCCGATCGTGGACCACGGGCATCGTGCGCGAGATCGAGCGACCCACCGACCAACTCGTGAAGATCCGGTTCGAAGTCGCCGATCGCACGCCGCACCGTCCGGGCCAGCACTACGTCGTACGGCTGCGCGCGCCCGATGACTACACAGCCCAGCGCTCGTACTCGATCGCCTCTGATCCCGACGATCCGCTCGTCGAGATCATGGTCGAGGTTCTGCCGCGGGGTGAGGTCTCGCCGTTCCTCCACGAGATTGCCGAGGTCGGCGACGAGTTCGAACTGCGCGGGCCGATCGGACGCTGGTTCGTCTGGAATGACGACGTCCCGTCGATCTGCATTGGCGGAGGTTCTGGTGTCGTACCGTTCGTCTCGATGATGCGATACGCCCAACGCACTGGCATCGACCCGCGGCTCAGAGTCATCGCGTCGGCACAGACCCGTGAGCGACTCCCGTATGTCGACGAGCTCGAGTCGTACGGGGCGCTCGTCGCCCTGACCAGGGAGAACCATCACGATCGGGTGGCCGCGCACATCTATCCCGATGAGGTCAAAGCCCTCGCCTTCGGCGCCCAGCGCGCGTATGTCTGCGGCTCCGTCGGGTTCGTCAGCTTTGCCGGTCGCATCCTGGGCGACGCTGGCATCTCCGACGAGAACGTCCGCGTCGAACAGTTCGGCCCCTCCGCCTAACCCTTGAGGCTCAGCTGAAGAGGCGGTGGAACTCGTCGTATGCGGTGGTGTTGCAGCCGAGATCGAAGCCGACCTTGCCGGTGCCGTGATAGTCGCTGGACCCCGTACGTACGAGGTCGAGCTCACGCACGATCTGACCCAGATGCGCTCGATCTTCCTCGCCATGATCGTTGTGGTCGACCTCGAGGCCGTCGAGGCCGATCTCCTTGAGGGAAGCGATGCGGGACTTGGTGAGGACCCGCTTGCTCCCCCGCGACCACGGGTGAGCCAGCACGGTCTTGCCTCCCGCGGCATTGATCAGGGCAATCGCATGGTCCAAGGGGGCGGCATAGCGGTCGACGTAAGCCGGCTTGCCTGGCGTCAAGTAGTGCGCAAAGGCCTCGTCGCGACTGGAGACCACACCTAGCTCGACCATTGCATCTGCGACATGCGGTCGGCCCGAAGCGGCCGCATTGGTGGAGTGCCGACGGACGTCCTTGACGTCAATGTCGATGCCGAGCCCCCGGAGCCGTTCGAGTATCGCGGGAAGGCGTGAGTTGCGGCCATCGAGCACCTTGCCGAGCTCGGTGAGCAGCGGCTTGTTCTTGGGATCGAAGTCATAGCCGAGCAGGTGGACGCTGACGCCGTCACAGCGTGTGGACACCTCAATGCCCTTGACCAGCTGGATGCCTGCGCGCTTTGCAGCGCTCTGCGCCTCAACCCAACCCTCGGTCGAGTCGTGGTCAGTGAGTGCCACGATCTCAAGCCCAGCGGCCACTGCGTTGTTGATCAACTCTGTCGGCGAATCCGTGCCATCGGACTTGCTGGAATGCGTATGCAGATCGATGGTCACAAGCTCAGGCTATCCGCCGGGTGAGACATTCCAGCTGCGGACGACCTGAGTGCCACGGTCTACGCCCAAGACCGACACCGTCGACGTGTCCAGGACGAACCGCTGACCCTCGGCGATGTCGAGGCCGAGCCACCGAACGGCGAGCGCCCGCAGCGAGTGACCGTGTGCGAATACCAGCGTCTTGCCTTCGACGGCACGTGCTTTGGCGATAACCCGGTCGAGCCGTTCCGAGACCTGTTCGCCGGTTTCACCGCCGGGACTGGGGTGAGTCCAGATCGTCCAGTCGGGCACGGTCTCGCGGATCTGGACCGTGGTCAGACCCTCGTAGTCGCCGTAGGCCCACTCCACCAGATCGTCGTCGACCTCGGCATCGGGGAACCCCGCAAGCTCAGCCGTATGAACGGCGCGCTGTCGCGGGCTCGTCAGCACCTGCTCGAACTCGATTCCGCTCAGCGCGTCAACCAACTTCAGCGCAGCGGCTTCGCCATTCGCGGTCAGAGGCAGGTCCGTCGTCGACGTGTGACGACCGTTGGCGCTCCACTCAGTCTCGCCGTGGCGTACGAGCCACAGCTGATCCTCAACTTCTGCGTCAGCGTGGGACAAGAGCCCAGTAGTCCAAGTCGAGGAGTACTCCGGCGGCGTACTTGCCATCGTCTCCGCGCAGGGTCATCGACTCATCGCGACCCTTGGTGGCGACCAGTCGCAGCCTCAGTGCGCCAACACCCGGTGCGCTGGTCTCGGCCTTGTCGAGCACCTCAGACCACGCGTAGACCGTGTCACCGGCGAGAGCAGGCGCCGTGTGTGCGCCGGCGTTGATCGCCGCGATGAGCTGAGCATTGGCGAGGCCGTTGAACGACAGGGCACGCGCAAGAGAGATCACGTGACCGCCGTAGACCAGACGCGTGCCGTCGGGTCGAGCCTCAGTGTTGAAGTGCACCTTCGCGGTGTTCTGCCAGAGGCGAGTAGCCAGCATGTGCTCGGGATCGGTGATCGTCACGCCATCGACGTGGTCAATCTTCTCGCCGACCTCGTAGTCGGCAAAGCGGTGCGGCTCCCCCGCGGCGACATCGTCGTACGAGGTGAAGTCGAGTCCCGCAGGAATCAGCAGGTCGTCAGCCGCCACAGCATCGGCGAGGTCGGGCACGACCGTCTCAGGAGCCGGAGCGTCCTGATCCCGCTTGTGGACCATGACCCAACGCGCCCAATCGAGAACGACCTCGTCGCGCTGGTTGGTTGCGGTCGACCGTACGTAGACGACGCCGCTCTTGCCGTTGGAGTTCTGCTTGAGTCCGATGACCTCGGACTGCGTCGAGATCGTGTCGCCGGGGACGACCGGCTGGTGGAAGCGGCACTCGGCATAGCCGAGGTTGGCGATCGCGTTGAGCGAGATGTCGGGGACGGTCTTGCCGAACGCGATGTGGAACGCGATGAGGTCCTCGACTGGAGCCGGGCTCAGCCCGACCGACGCGGCGAAGGCCGCCGACGAAGGCACCGCGAAGCGAGTCGGGTAGACCGCGCCATAGAGAGCGCGGTCGCCCTCAGTCACTGTGCGGGGCGTCGCGTGGCGAAGCACCTGCCCGATCGCGAAGTCCTCAAAGAAGTTGCCAGGATTGGTCTTCGACATTCTTAGAGATCAACCTTCTTGCCGGGCATCTTGGCGAGGAGCTCCTGGCCCGCCGCAAGGTGCTTGTGTTCGACGAGAACCTCGTACTTGGTGGCAACGACCTTCTGGACCGAGCTGAAGTCGCGCTGACCACGCGTTGCGGCATAACCCATGGCGCCGGAGACGATGCCGAAGATGACACCGAAGCTAAGGCCGAAGAGCACTGTCGCTGCGAACGACTTGCTATCGGTGAAGATGCTGAGCAGAAGGCCGATCAACAGGCCCAGCCACGCACCTGACGCGGCGCCAGCCAGAAGAACGCGGCTCCAGGTCAGTCGACCCGTCACGCGCTCGACCTGACGCAGCTCGGTGCCGACGATCAGGCAGTTCTGCACCGGAAACTCGTTGTCCGAGAGGTAGTCCACAGCCTTCTGCGCATCGGCGTACTTGTCGTAGATACCGAGCGACTGCGGATATTCGAGGGAGAAGAGCTCAGGCATGGCAGGCCACCTTCATAGGTCAGCTGGGTGAGTCAGAGTTTGTAGTCTTCCAGCAACCGGCGACCGATGATCATCCGCTGGATGTCTGCGGTGCCTTCGCCGATCAGAAGCATCGGCGCCTCGCGGTAGAGGCGCTCGATCTCGTACTCCTTGCTGAAGCCGTAGCCGCCATGAATGCGGAACGAATCTTCGACGACCTGCGAGCAGTACTCGCTGGCGAGGTACTTCGCCATACCCGCCTCGAGGTCGTTGCGCTCGCCCGAATCCTTCTTGCGAGCGGCGGTGACGACCATGCCGTGAGCGGCCTCGATCTTGGTGCCCATCTCCGCGAGACGGAACAGCACTGCCTGGTGCTCGGCGATCTTCTTGCCGAACGTCACGCGCTGCTGGGCGTAGGAGACGCCAAGCTCGAAGGCACGGTTGGCAACGCCGACAGCGCGGGCGGCGACGTTGACGCGGCCGACCTCGACACCGTCCATCATTTGGTAGAAGCCCTTGCCGGGCTCGCCACCGAGGATCTGGTCCGCCGAGATCTTGTGACCTTCGAAGATCATCTCGGTGGTGTCGACGCCCTTGTAGCCCATCTTCTCGATCTTGCCCGGGACGGTGACGCCCTGAGCAGTCTCGCCGAAGCCCGGCTCCTTCTCGACGAGGAACGTCGTCATGTTCTTGTAGACCGAGTCGCTGCCCTCGTCGGTCTTGACCAGCACGGCGACCAGGTTGGACGAGCCACCGTTGGTCAGCCACATCTTCTGGCCGTCGATTGTGTAGTTGCCGTCGTCGCCCTTGACCGCCTTGGAGGTGATCGCCGCGACGTCCGATCCGCAGCCCGGCTCCGACATCGAGAATGCGCCGCGTACTTCGCCGGTCGCCATCTTGGGGAGGTACTTCTGCTTCTGCTCTTCGGTGCCGTGCTGCATGAGCATGTAGGCAACGATGAAGTGGGTGTTGATGACGCCGGAGACGCTCATCCAGCCGCGGGCGATTTCTTCAACCACCAGCGCGTATGTCAGCAGCGACTCGCCGAGTCCGTCGTACTCCTCGGGGATCATCAAGCCGAAGATGCCGAGCTCCTTGAGACCCTCGACGATTGCCGTCGGGTACTCATCCTTGTGCTCGAGCTCCGTCGCAACAGGAATGATCTCCTTCTCGACGAACTGCCGGACGACCTTGAGGATCTCCTGCTGTTCTTCGGTGAGACCTTCGGTCTGGACGAGACGACCCATCATGGGCTCCTATGCGTTGCTTGGCGGTGACCAGCCGACTCTACCGGCAAGTAACTTTCTTTGCCTGTCCTGCGGCGGGTGACCTTGACCACCAAACTACTCCGCGAGGACGACTGAGGGTGCTGGGCGACGGAGCACGACGAGAACCAGCCCACCGAGGATCAGCGCGAGGCCGACGTACACACCGATCGGCGGCGTCTGATCGAGGAAGATCCCCGCAAGGATTGCCGCCCCCGGAACCTCCAGGAGCAGCAGCAACGAGATGAGCGCCGGGCTCATGACAGCCAGCAAGTGATTGAGCACCGAGTGCCCGAGCAGCTGGGCGCAGATTGTCACGCCGATGATCGCGAGCCACGTGTTGCGCGAGAAGTCGACCATCTCGACCTGCGCCACGAGACACCCTGCGAGCAGCAGCACGGCACAGATGCCATAACAAACCACCGTGTACGACGTCGTGCTCACGCGCTCCCGTACGCGACTGCCTGCCATTAGGTAGATCGCCGCAGTGAGCCCGCCGAGCAGGGCGAGCAGGTCACCGGAGAGAGCCCGGGCCGATAGTGAGAAGTCGACACCCGTGATGACCAGCACGCCTGCGACCGCGATGGACACTCCGCCGATCACGGCGGCCGGCGTGGGCTCGCCCCTCAACCGATCGATGATGACGACGAACACGACCTGCATGCTGACCATGGCCGTCGCCGCAGCGACCGATGTCATCTTGAGCGCCGTGATCCAGGTGGCAAAGTGCAGAGCCAGCATGAGGCCGGCGAGTGCCACGTCACGCCATCCCGCGCGGTCCAGCAGCCTGAGCTCGGAGCGAACCGTACGAGCCGCGAACGGCGCGACCGCGAGCGTTCCCAGCGCATTGCGCCAGAACCCAATTGCCAGCGCTGGCGCGACCGCTCCAGCCATCAACGGCCCCGAGGCGGACACGCCGAGGATCGCAACAATGGCGAGGAACGCGTTCACCCAGACAGTGTGCCGGTTTGCCCGCCCACCACGTTTGCCGCGTGCCACGATGACGCCATGGACCTGCTCACCGCTTGCCTCCTCATAGTTGGCATCAGCATGTCGGCAGCCGGGTCCTATCGGCTGATCACCTCCGGACGATCGCCGCGGGCCGAAGGGGAAGTCACCAGCTGGTCAGGCGGCACGAGCTGGCTCGACCGCTACAAGCACGCGTCGTTCCGATTCACGACAGCCGACGGCACGACCCTTGACGTCACCTCGCCAGACGGCTCGACGATGAGCCCAGAGGTGGGCAAGAAGGTACGGGTCGCATACGACCCACAGATGCCGACGAACGCCCGCATCGACTCGCTGATGGGCCGCGGCATCCTGCTCATCGTCCTCGGCGACCTCATTCTGGCCATCGCCATCTTGCGCATCGTGCTCTAGATCCGGCACCGACGTCGCCGCAAATATGCAGCACCCACCGACTTGAGGCCAGACACGACCCACACACGAATCTAGAACAGGTTCTTGTTTTGGGCGGTGCTCGCTGCGATGCTTCGGGGATGGACCTGGAATCGCTCGAAGAAATCCGCCGCCTCAAGTACCGCTACTTCCGGACGCTCGACCTGAAGCTCTGGGATGAGTTCGGTGACACGTTCACCGACGACGTCGTCGGTCGCTACGGCACCAAG
This sequence comes from Aeromicrobium panaciterrae, assembly GCF_031457275.1. Classification (NCBI taxonomy): domain Bacteria; kingdom Bacillati; phylum Actinomycetota; class Actinomycetes; order Propionibacteriales; family Nocardioidaceae; genus Aeromicrobium; species Aeromicrobium panaciterrae. The sequence goes on along the minus strand of NZ_JAVDWH010000001.1, from coordinate 1,082,317 downwards.
GTGTACGGCGACCTGGACGCCCTCGTGGGTCGCGACGCGATCGTCGGATTCATGAGCGAGAAGCTCGGCAACGACATCATCACGGCGCACTTCGCGCATCACCCGGAGATCGACATCGACGGCGACACTGCGGAGGCCTCGTGGGGCTTCGAGGACACTGTGATGGCGACCGACTTCAAGGTGCTGATCCGTGGCGCCGGTTACTACAGCGACCGCTACCGCCGTGTTGACGGCAAGTGGCTCATCGCTGAGACCTCGTACCAACGCATCTACGAGTCGATGGAGTCGCTCGAGGACACCCCGAGCCACCAGCTCCTGGCCAACCGGTGGGCCAAGGCTCCTGCCGAGTAGTTAGCCCCAGGCCTTTTCGAGCTCTTCGAGAGACGTCTCGAGGTGCGTCAGCAGTCGCTGCAGGTGCGGGACTGATTTGCGGCAGCCGATGAGTCCGAAGTCGAGGAAGCCCTTGCGACTGGTCAGCGTGATGTTGAGCGCCTGACCGTCGAGGACGATCGACACGGGGTACATGCCGTCGAGTCGCGCGCCGTTGAAATACATCTCCTCGGTCGGACCGGGGACGTTGGACACGATCACGTTGAACGGCGGATGCGCGTACTTCACGAAGCCGGGGATCGGCGTCATCGCCAACGGAAGTACCTGCGCGGCTGACAGCGCAAGGATCTGCAGAGGCGTGAGATCGCCCATGATCTTCTTCGCCTGGCGCGATGAGGTGGCGATCTCCTCGAGCCGGGTTGGACCATGCTGACGGTTCGTGGCGAGGTTGACGATGATCGCGCCCACTGCGTTGCCGTCGCCGCTCTCCTTGCCAGCCGACTCGGCCCGCAGGGCGAGTGACACCGGGACCATCGCGGTCATCGGCTCGTCGGGCAGGGCGTTCTGCTCCAGCAGGTACTCGCGAAGGGCGCCCGACACCATGGCCAGCACGACATCGTTGAGTGTGGTGCCGGACTGCTTCGCAACGCCCTGGATGCGCTCGATCGCCCAGGACTGAGCGGCGAAGCGGCGCGCGCCTCCGACCTGACCGTTGAGCATTGTCTTGGGTGCTCGCGGCAAGGTGACGTCACCGTCACGGAAGACTTGGTTGGCGATCTTGACGCCGGTCGGCACGAGACCGGCAAGCTCCCCGGCGACACCGCCAGCCGCACGCAGAATGCCCCACGGGTCGAAGCTCTTGCCCTCGCCACTACCGGCACGAGTACGAGGCGGAAGGCTCCACGGCGGGATGCAGTCCTGCGCCTTGGGGTCGGTGCTCAATGACCGCTGCATCAACTTGAGCGCAGATACGCCGTCGACCATCGAGTGGTGGATCTTGCTGTAGACCGCGATACGTCCGTCGGAGAGACCCTCGACGAGGTGCGCCTCCCACAGAGGGCGGTGCCGGTCGAGCAGCGCTCCGTGCCAACGCGACGTTAGCTGGAGGAGTTCGCGGATGCGTCCCGGCTGCGGAACTGCCGAGTGTCGTACGTGGTAGTCGTAGTCGATCGTCTCGTCGACCGACCACCAGGTGTTGCCGAGGGAGCTGACCGGTTCGGCCGGTCGCTTGCGGAAAAGTGCCGAAACGTTGTCGGTGCCGCGGAACGAATCGAGCAGATCCCGAGCGAACTCTGGGCCCGCGCCCTCGGGCGGCACGAACAGCTGGAGGCCACCGACGTGCATCGGGTGCTCACGCGACTCGGCCAGCAGGAACATCGAGTCCGTAGGTGGCATAAACGACATTTGTTGATCCTCCCGCGGAATTAGGAACGCTCGCAGTACGCTAACGATCGCGGATGACGCAAGTCACACAGCGTAAACGTTCGGTAAACGGTTGTTTGCAAACTGTCGAAGGGACACCTACGGGAATGGCACATCTGAGTCTGGCCGCCGAGCCGCAGTTCTTCCGGGGAGCAAGTGTTCAATCACGCGCTCTCGGCTTCGGCGTTCGCCACACTGTCCGCCCGCTGCTCGGCCTATGGGCACGACTGCCATTCGATCTGTTCCCGCCGAACGTCGTCGACCACATCGCTCGTCTGTTGCCCGTCCACGCCGGTACGAAGTGGCGCACGGTCGAGCTCAGCGACTGCAATAGCGAATGGCTCCAGGCCAAGGGTGTCGAAGACGTCGCCCACGGCAATCCCGGAGCGATCCTCTACTTCCACGGCGGCGCCTTCCTGACCTGCGGCCTCAACACCCATCGCCGCCTCGTCTCCCGCATCTCCTACGCGTCCGACCAGCCCGTGCTCAACGTCGGCTACCGGCAGATGCCGTACGAACCGATCACCGAGTCGATCGCCGATGGCGTCGAGGGTTTCCGCTGGCTGATGGAACAGGGCTACAAGCCTGAGAACATCACGATCGCTGGCGACTCGGCTGGCGGCTACCTCGCGTTCAGCGTTGCCCGAGTCGTGATGGATGAGGGCTGGGGCCGCCCGGCGGGTGTTGTTGCCATCTCACCGCTGCTCGACTTCGACCCCACAGGCAAGAAGAACCACCGCAACGCCAACCGCTGCCAGCTGTTCCCGGTCCACGCCGTGGCCAAGCTCAGCGACGTCGCCCTGCGTATGGATACTCGCCGCGGGATCGAGGGCACGCGCACCTGCCCCGTAGACATGCCCCTCGGCGACATGCCGCCCGCGCTGATCCACATCGGCTCACGCGAAGTCCTCATGGCGGATGCCGAGCTGATGGCCAATCGCCTCGTGTCTGCTGGCGTGCCGTGCGATCTGCAGGTGTGGGATCGCCAGATTCACGTCTTCCAGGCAGCAGCTTCATGGCTGCCCGAGGCGCGTACCGCGATCAACGAGATCGGCGCCTTCGTGCAGCGTCTCGCTGAGCAGGAAGCAGCAATGACTCCTTCCGTGCGCGTCGAGACCCGCAGGTCTCGTGGCGCCAAGACCGCCGCCGTACGCTGACCCGGCTCTACAGTTGACCTGTGCAGCCAACTGACCTGATCGCTGACCTCGCGAAGAAGTCCGGACTGGTCTGGGTCGGGTACGCCAACCACACGCACGCCATCTGGCATGAGTGGGTCGGCGACGCCGTCTGCGCTGTCACCGGCGGCGGCGAACAACCGCTCCCCAACATCGACAAGCACCAGACCGTCACGCTGTCGTTGCGGAGCAAAGCGACCCGGGCTCTGGTCGCTCAGGCCGAGGCACGGGTCGAGGTCATCACTCCCGAGTCCGAGCACTGGGAAGCGGTCACCGAAGCACTGAAGTCCGGCCGACTCAACGTTGTCGATGCCGACAACGCGATCGAGCGATGGGGTCGCGAGTCGGTCGTCGTACGCCTGGTTCCCACCGGGAAGGTCACGCTCGCCGATGACGTCTCATCGTCGCTCAAGAGGACGTCGCCGCACCTCTCGCGCAGCTAAATCGTTTCGGAGACCAGCGCTCGCACGGCCCCAACGATGTCGGCCTCGGACAGCAATACGTGATCTGCCGCCGGACCGAGCGGAATGAAGCTGTCGACGCTGGTTACTCGGCGAGCGGTGCCGTCATATCCCCCATCGACCAGAGCCGTGATCACGGATTCGGACACGCCGCCGCTCTCGCGGGTCTCGTCGACGACCAGCACCCGCGCGAACCGCGCCGCGACTCGCAGCAACTCTTCTCGAGGCAGCGGTGACAGCCACTGAAGGTCCAGAACAGTGCTGCTGATTCCCTCGTCCGCAAGCACGGTGGACGCGCGGAGGCTCATGGGTACGCCATTGCCAAACGTCACCAAGAGGACGTCGGTGCCATCGCCTATCGTCAGCACCTGACCCGGCGCCGAGGTGGTGTCCTGAGTCCACTCCTCGGGCGGTGCATACGGAGCGAGCCACGCGCCATCGCCTTCGTGCAGGTCACGGCGGTGATAGAGCGCGATGGGCTCGAGGTACACGCACACACGGCCCTCGGCAGCGAGGGCGAGACATTCGCGGAACAGTCCGGCGGCATTTCCGGGGTGGCTGGGCACGGCGAGCACGACTCCCGGGATGTCACGCAGCACCGCGACCGAGTTGTCGTTGTGGAAGTGCCCGCCGAAGCCCTTTTGGTAGGCCAGTCCGGCGACGCGTACGACCATGCCGTTCGTGTATTGACCATTGGAGAAGAAGCGCAACGTTGCCGCTTCGCCGCGGAGCTGGTCCTCGGCGTTGTGGAGGTAGGCGAGGTACTGGATCTCCGGAATCGGCACGAACCCAGCGAGTGCCGCACCAAGCGCGGTGCCGAGGATCGTCTGCTCGTCGAGCAACGTGTCGAACACCTGAGTGCCACCGAACGACTTGCGCAGACCGCGAGTGACGCCGTAGACGCCGCCCTTCTTGGCGACATCCTCACCGAACACGAGGGCCTCGGGACGTGCGGCTAGCGCATCCTTCAGCGATGCGTTGATCGTCTGTGCGAGCGTGAGGTCGCCCTCGAGCTCCGGCGGCTTGGCGCCAAAGGCCAGCGCCCGGCGCTCGACCGACGCGGTCGGAGCCACTACTGCTGCTCGGGCGGTGATCGGCGTGGTGATGGCTCGCGATGAACTGAGACGCCGTACTCCGGAGATGCTCTTGGCTCGTTCCATGACGGTCTGGCGGACATCTTCATAGCGAGCCAGCGCATCGGCGGCGCTGAGGACACCGGCCTCGATAAGCTCCCTGGCGGTTGCCAGCAGCGGGTCGAGCGCGTATTCGTCCTCGATCTCGCGCGTCGTCCGATAGGCGATCTCGGCGTCGGACCCTGCGTGACCCATAAAGCGCACAGTCTTGAGATGCAGCACCGCGGGCCGCCGTTCGGTGCGTACGAGCTCGGCCAAGTGCTTCGCAGTCGCGAGGAGCTCGCCTGGCTTCGTACCGTCAGCGGCGGCGTACTCGATGGCAGGCATTGACTGCAAAGACCGTTCAACCCAGCCAGCCGGCGACTTGGTGCTGATGCCGATGCCGTTGTCCTCGCAGACATACAGGATCGGAAGCGGTACGCCTTGGTGCGCGCAATAGGCCGAGGCGTTGAGCGCGCCCACCGCGGTGGAGTGATTGGCAGATGCGTCGCCAAAGCTGCACACCACGACAGAGTCGAGTGGCCAGTTCGGCGTCATGTCTGCGCCAGCTGCACGACCGAGAGCGAAGGCGAGCCCGAACGCGCGCGGCAGGTGCGAACCGATCGTGGAGGTCTGGGGAATGACGTTGAGGCTGACGCTGCCGAAGACCTTGTGCCGACCACCGGAGATCGGGTCGAGCACCGATGCGGTGGCGCTGTTGAGCACGTCCTCGATCGGCGTGGAGCCATCGACCTGGCGCGCACGTGCGGAGAAGAATCCGCCCGATCGGTAGTGAAGCAACGCAGGATCGGTGGGACGCAAAGCCATCGCAACAGCAGCATTGCTCTCGTGGCCGGCAGAGCCGATCGTGTAGTACGCGTGCCCCTGTGTCTGCAACCAGCGCAGTGCAAAGTCGAGGTGACGGCTCTCAAGCTGGGCGTCGAAATACGTCAGCAGGGCCGTCGGATCAGCGACTCCACCGACAGGTTGATCGGTGACCGGGCGTTCACGAAGCACTCTGGAGAAGTGATCGTCGACAGATTCCAGCGCCATCACCCCAGTTTGGCATGTCAGCGGGGCCGCACCCAGTGGTGTGCTCGACGGTAGGGTTTGGGCGAACCCACGAAGCGACGGAGGTATCGGCATGAGCACCACACCAGGCCGCGTCTTCCTTTCCCGCATCGTCGGGCAGGCAGTTTTTGACCCCGCTGGCGATCAGGTCGGCAAGCTTCGCGACGTCGTGGTCGCCGTTCGCTCGGCAAAGCAGCGCCCGCGTGTGCTCGGCATCGTCGTCGAGGTGCTGGGCCGGCGTCGGGTTTTCCTGCCGATCACCCGCGTCACCTCGGTCAACTCCGGTCAGATCATCACGACTGGCGTCCTCAACGTCCGCCGCTTCGAGCAGCGCCGCACAGAGACACTCGCCATCCATGAGCTGTTTGACCGCACCGTGACGCTCCCCGACGGCACATCCGCGACGGTCTACGACCTCGCGATGGAGCAGGACTCGCGCCGCGATTGGCACATCAGCGACATCGCTGTGCAGGCCGGTGGCAAGCGGTTCGGCCGCCGTGGCGCCCAGCAGGTTCTCGAGTGGGACGAAGTCAAAGGCCTCGGCGGCGAAGAAGCAGGCCAGGGTGCAACGCACCTCCTCGCCACGATGGACGAGATGCGACCTGCCGACCTTGCCAACGCCCTGCGCGACCTCAACCCGAAGCGCCGCATGGAAGTTGTCGCCGAGCTCGACGACGAACGCCTCGCCGATGTCCTCGAAGAAATGCCCGAGAAGGACCAGGTTGAGATCCTCGGCGTACTCGATCCCGATCGCGCTGCCGACGTCCTCGAAGAGATGAACCCCGACGACGCGGCCGACCTCCTCGGAGAGCTGTCACCGCAGGGCGCAGAGCACCTCCTCGGACTGATGCAGCCCGAAGACGCCGAAGACGTACGCCGACTGCTCAAGTACGAAGAGCGCACGGCCGGCGGAATGATGACGACCGAACCGGTCGTACTCCCGCCCGATGCAACCCTCGCCGAGGCGCTCGCTCGACTCCGCGAGCCCGAGATCATCCCCGCACTCGCAGCGATGATCTACGTGTGCCGTTCGCCGCTCGAGACTCCGACCGGTCGCTTCCTCGGTGTCGTGCACTTCCAGGCCCTGCTGCGTGAGCCACCATCCACGCTCGTCGGCGCGATCATGGACAACGACATCGACTGGCCACGTCCCGACGCATCGCTCGAGCACGTTGCCAACCTGCTCGCTGCCTACAACCTTGTTGCGCTTCCCGTTGTCGACGAGAACGCACATCTGCTCGGGGCGGTGACCATCGACGACGTGCTCGACCACTTGCTGCCCGAAGGCTGGCGCGAGCAGGACGACGCCGCACAGACCGAGTCGGAGGTGGTCACACATGGCTGACCGCGCACGCCTCGACCAGCCCCGCGAGAACCGGCGAGCGTTCCGGCGACGCCGCGACGCCGATCCGGAGCGCTTTGGTCGTTTCGCCGAGACCTTCGCCCGATTCCTGGGCACGGCCCGCTTCCTCACCTACATGACGATCTTCGTGGTCATCTGGATCGCCTGGAACGTCCCCTATGGGCCTGACAGAGGGCGCTGGGATGCGTACCCGTTCATCTTCCTGACCCTGATCCTGTCGCTGCAGGCGTCGTACGCGGCGCCGCTGATCCTTCTGGCGCAGAACCGCCAGGAGGCTCGTGACCGGGTTACGCAGGAGCAGGATCGCGAGTCCAACGCCCAGTCGCACGCTGATATGGAGTTCCTCGCCCGCGAGGTCGCCAGCCTGCGCCTCGGCCTCGGCGAAGTTGCCACCCGAGACTTCCTCCGCAGCGAGCTGCGTGGGTTGCTCTCCGATCTCGAGGACAAGCCGGAGCCAGAAGCCGAGCCGGTCGAAGAGCCAGCAAAGCCCAAGAAGGCCGCCAAGAAGGCCCCGCCCAAGAACTAGCGGTTGCGATCCAGGCGGTTAGGCCACACTCATCCTCCGGTCCGCGACCTCCCACGTACGATGGGGGCATGGCAGCCGTCACTGAAGAACAGGTCCGCGAGGCCCTGAGCACCGTCAACGACCCTGAGATCAAGCGTCCGATCACCGACCTCGGCATGGTCGACGGCATCACCATTGGTGACAACGAGATCACCGTGCGACTCCTCCTGACGGTCTCCGGATGCCCGCTCAAGGACACGCTCAACCGCGACATCACGGCAGCCGTGCTCACGGTTGCGCCGGACGTCAACGTCGTCGTCGACATGGGTGTCATGAACGACGAGCAGCGCAAGAGCATGCAGCAGATGCTGCGTGGCGGCCACACCGAGCGTGAAGTTCCGTTCGCCCAGGTCGGCTCGCTCACCAAGGTTTTCGCCATTGCCTCGGGCAAGGGTGGCGTCGGCAAGTCGACGGTCACCGTCAACCTCGGTCTCGCCATGGCGAACCGCGGCCTCAAGGTCGGCATCATCGACGCCGACATCTACGGCCATTCGATCCCCGACATGCTCGGCGTCGGAGACCTTCGCCCGACCCAGGTCGAAGACATGATCATGCCCGTACCGGTCAAGGGCATGAAGGTCATCAGCATCGGCATGCTCAAGCCCAACAAGAACCAGGTTGTGGCTTGGCGCGGCCCGATGCTCGACCGTGCTCTGCTGCAGATGCTCAGCGACGTCTACTGGGGCGACCTCGACGTACTTCTCCTCGACCTCCCGCCAGGCACGGGCGACGTGGCGATCAGCCTCGGTCAGCACCTGCCCAACGCCGAGGTTCTCGTCGTCACGACGCCGCAGCCCGCTGCCGCCTCGGTCGCTGAGCGTGCCGGAACGATGGCGTCGATGATGCATCAGCGTGTAGTCGGCATCGTCGAGAACATGTCCTACTTCCAGCTCCCCAGCGGTGAGCGTATGGAAATCTTCGGCTCTGGCGGCGCTGCCGCGGTCGCGGAGACGTTGACCGCGCGCTTCGGCTACGACGTGCCGGTGCTCGGCCAGGTGCCGCTCGAGGAGAAGCTGCGTGAAGGCGGCGACTCAGGCGAGCCGATCATCGCGACCAACCCGGACTCCGAGGCCGCCAAGATCCTGCAGGGCATCGCCGACCAGCTCAGCGGTCGCTCACGCGGTCTCGCCGGTATGCAGCTCGGCTTGGCACCCGCCGGTCGGCTCTAAGGCTTCACATGTTCGGCATCGGCGTACCGGAGATGCTCGTCATCGCCATGGTCGCGATGCTGGTGTTCGGTCCGGACAAACTGCCTGACCTCGCGCGTCAGTTCGGCGGATTCGTCCGTACGGTCAAGCAGATGGCCGAGAACGCCAAGAACGACCTCGGTCGGGAGATGGGCGAGGACTTCTCAGGTCTGAGCCTCAAGGACCTCGATCCCCGCGAAGTCGTGCGCAAGAACTTCCTCGAGGACGGCGGCCTCGGCGATACGACACCCGCCGTCGTGAAGGAGACGCGCATCCTGCGTCCCAACGAGGCTCCCCCGTACGACCCGGAGTCGACCTAAGCCGCTGCCATCCAGGCGGTCATCCGGTTCAGTCCGTCACCGACCCGGTCCACCGGGCCTTCGGAACCGGAACCTCGGGGCAGCTCGTTCACCGCTCGCACAACCCGACCGTGATCGGCGTCCGTGACGATCGTGTAGACGACGCCGTCGTAATCCCACGTCACAAGCATGGGCGATCCGTCACGGATCCAGACGTCTGACTTGCCCAGCGTTGACGCCTCGAAGCCGTCCAGGCTGGTGTGGTCAAGTACGCCGGTCTGCTCAAACAGATTGAGCTTGGACGTGCCGTTGGAATAGCTCAGCGCCACAGCGTCATCAGCCCAGCTGCCAGACGTACGGTCGAGGTCACCACCGAGCGTCTCCTTGCACGGCCAGCCGTCGTGATCGAGATCCTGAAGCTTGGTGTCGCTGATCGTTGCACCAACCTGGACGGCAGCTGCACCGTAGAAGTCCGCGGCATAGCGATCGAATGGCGGAGCGACCTTGTCGCCCACCGTGTTGTCGTCAGCGCCACCCACCGCGTACGCGGCAACCATGACCGCGATCGATGCGCCGGCGACGACGATGCTGGCGCGGAACGGAACCGAGTGACGCAGTCGCTCCCACCACGTCTGGTGATGGGGAGGTTGAGCCGCAAGTCCGGCGAGCGAAGCAAGTAGCTCGGCGGGGGGCTCGGGAGCGGTCACCGTGCTCATACGGGACTTCAGGAGTCGTTGCTGGCGTACGGCTTTGTCGCAGGCCCTGCAATCCTCAAGGTGTCGCGAAGCCGCGCGCATGGCGTCTGGGGACAGCTGTGCGTCCACATACGCTGCGACGTCGGCTCCGAGGTGTGCCATTAGACGCCGAGGGGCCCTACGAAACGAGTGCGGCCCTTGCGCGGAGCACGGTGTGCGAGGGCAGCTCGCAGCTGCGTACGGCCACGGTGGATGCGCGAACGTACGGTGCCGAGCTTGATGCCGAGGACGTCGGAGATCTCCTCGTACGACAGACCCTCGACATCGCACAGCACAACGGCCACTCGGAACTCGTCGGACAGCGACGCCAGTGCGGCCTCGATGTCCGGGTCGAAGTTGGCATCGTGCACGGCCGACTCAGGCAGGACCTCGGCGCTGAGGAGTCGATCCTCGGCACCTTCGCCGAAGCCATCCATGCGCAGACGCGATTTGCGGCGTACGCGGTCGAGGAACAAGTTGGTCGTGATGCGGTGCAACCAGCCGGGGAAGTTGCCGGGCTCGTACGTGTCGAGCGAGCGGAAGACCCGGATGAACACGTCCTGCGTGAGGTCCTCAGCGTCCTGACGATTGCCGGTCAGGCGGTAGGCAAGCCGGTAGACGCGCGCGGAGTGTTCCGCCACGATGTCGTCCCACTCAAGCGTTGCCGTTGTCACTTCATTCTCTTCCCCGTGAAGCACAGTCATGCATTGATCGTTGACCCTTCACCTGAGAGAACGCACAGAACCACCTGACTGTTCCCCACAAGTCTCATGGGCAGCCTCCCCGTACCTCGGGCTTCACGCGACTACGCTGGTCCCAACCACCACCCAAGGAGCCGACCATCACCACCGCAGCAAGCCTGGCCTACGCCGAGGACTTCAACCCCGAGGACGATCACCTCGCGGCAGCCCGAGGCCGTGCGGAAGAGGTTGGTGTCTCACCGATCGGCTCAGGTGGCGGAGCGGCGCTGACGTTCCTCGCATCGGCAATCAATGCCAAGTCGATCGTCGAGATCGGCACCGGCACCGGTGTTTCTGGGTTGTGCCTCCTACGCGGGATGCAGGCAGACGGCGTTCTGACCTCTGTCGATCTCGAAGCCGAGAACCAGCGACTCGCTCGCGAGACCTTCACCGAGGCGGGCTTTGCGCCGCAGCGGTTCCGGTTGATCGCTGGCGCCGGGCTCGAGGTCATGCCTCGACTGACCGATGCTGGCTACGACCTGGTGTTCCTCGACGGCGACAAGGTCGAGTACGGCGAGTACCTCGACCAGGCGATCCGCCTCGTACGTCCTGGTGGCGTCATCGTGTTCGACAACGCACTCTGGCACGACCGCGTCGCCGATCCCGCGCAGCGCGACCCCGAGACGACCGCGATCCGCGAGCTGCTCCAGCGCGTTGCGAACGACGAGAACCTGCGCAGTGTCCTCCTTCCCCTCGGCGACGGACTGCTGGCAGCTCAGCTCATCTGACTCTGCCGAGACGCACGTTGTGACCGCCGGACGATTCGCCCCGTCCCCCTCGGGTGACCTGCATGTTGGCAACCTGCGCACAGCGGTTCTTGCCTGGTTGCACGCTCGTCGAACCGATCGCGAGTTCTTGGTCCGAATCGAGGATCTCGACCGCGTACAGCCCGGAGCTGAAGAACGACAGCTCGCCGACCTCGCGGCGCTGGGTCTCGACTGGGATGGCGCGGTGGTCCGCCAGTCCGAGCGAGCACGGCTGTACGACGCGGCGCTCGCTTCGCTGGCAGGGCGTGGTCTCGTCTACGAGTGCTACTGCACCCGGCGCGAGATCCTCGAGGCTCCGTCAGCGCCGCACGAACCACCCGGCATCTATCGCGGGACCTGCCGCAACCTGAGCGATGCCGAGCGACTGGCCCAGGCTGCCGTTCGACCAGCGGCGCTTCGTCTTCGGAGCGAGCTCCCGGATTTCACGATCCAGGACGAGCTGCACGGTACGTACGAAGGCGTGGTCGACGACTTCGTACTGCGCCGCGGAGACGGTGTGGTCGCGTACAACCTCGCCGTCGTGGTCGACGACGCTCAGCAAGGCGTCGATCAGGTGGTGCGAGGGGAGGACCTGCTGCCCTCCGCTCCGCGCCAGGCGTATCTCGCGACTCTGCTCGGCAACCAGCCGCCGACGTACGTCCATGTGCCTGTTGCGCTCAACACGGACGGGCAGCGCCTCGCGAAGCGCGACGGCGCGGTGACCTATCAGCAGCTACGGGAACTTGGCGTCGATGCCATGGCGCTCATCGCTCAGTCACTCGGACTCGCGGGATCCACGATGGCCGAACTACTCGAGGAGTACGACCCGGCTTCGCTGCCGCGAGACCCGTGGGTGTTCGTTCCGCCACCGGGTTAGAAATAGTGCTGGGTTAGTCGTCGTCCCTGGCGTGCTCGAAATGTGAGGACGAACGGAAGCCGGCCGGACCTCGTACGACTGCAACGATCTCGCAGGCTTCGATCGAGATCGGTGCAGAACCGACGATCTTGGAACCGGGCGACTCAGCTGCTCGCTGCTCGAAGTCCTCCTGGAACTTCTCGCGGGCTTCTTCGGAGACAAACACGTAGGAGCCCTCAAACCATTCGCCCTTGCGAGCGCGCCACGTCTTGACCCGAAGGCCTTCGAGACCGGCGAACTTGGCGTACGACTCGTCCTCCACGTACGCACGGAGAGCTTTGAGTGTGCCCTTGGGGGCGTCCTGCAATGACCAACGAACGGTCAGCCCGAACATCAGACAGCTTTGAGTGCGTCGCCGAGGGTTTCAGCCTCTTCATTGTTGAGCTCGACGACGAGGCGTCCGCCGCCTTCGAGTGGAACGCGCATGACGATGCAGCGTCCCTCCTTGGTGACCTCCATCGGGCCGTCTCCGGTCCGTGGCTTCATGGCGGCCATCAGTTCCCCTCTCGTCGCGATGCGTCCGGCTGAAACTGCTGGACGCGTGCCTCCTATTATCGCCTATGGTTCGATCTCCTTCGACCGCAGTCCCACAGGAGGCCCTTCGTGAGTGAGTCCAGCACCCCGCCGGTGACGTACGAGGTGGCCGACGGCGTCGCCACCGTGACGTTCAATCGGCCCGACACCATGAACAGCCTGACGACCGATACGAAGGTCGCGCTGAGGGACGCGCTGCATCAGGCGGCGGCCGACAGCGAGGCCCGCTGCGTCGTGCTGACCGGCACCGGGCGGGCGTTCTGCGTCGGCCAGGACCTCAAGGAACACGTCGCGGGACTGACATCCGACGACCCTGGTCAGCTCTCCGACACGGTCCAGGAGCACTACAACCCGGCGGTCACCGCGATCGCCACCATGCCAAAGCCCGTGATCGCTGCCGTCAACGGCATCGCCGCAGGTGCAGGGGCATCTTTGGCCTTCGCCGCCGACTTCCGACTGTTGCGTCGCTCGGCCGGATTCAACCTCGCTTTCGCCGGTATCGCGCTGTCGTGTGACACCGGTGCGTCGTGGACGCTCCCCCGCCTGGTCGGCTTTGGTCGCGCCACGCAACTGCTGCTGCAGCCTCGTACGATCCCCGCCGACGAAGCCCTCGAGCTCGGTATGGCCACGACGGTCGTCGACGATGACGCCTTCGACGCTGAGGTTGCGGCTCTGGCTCGTTCACTCGCTGACGGGCCAACGCTGGCGTACGCGTCGATCAAGCGTTCGCTGGCGTTCTCGGCGACGAATGATTTCCCGGCGTCACTCGACCAGGAGGCTCAGAAGATGGCGCTGACCGGCGCATCCGAGGATCACCTCGCAGCGGTCAAGGCATTCCTCGCCAAGGAGAAGCCAAGCTTCACCGGTCGCTAGTCAGGCTGGACGTTGGTGCTGACGACGCTGGTCGTCGGTCGCTGACTGTTCCCAGGCGACAACTTCGGCGCGAGCCTGGATCTCCGCGGCTTCACTCGCCGCGAGTGCATCGTTGGCCTTCATCAGGTCGGAGCGAGCGGACTCGACATCCGACTGGGCAGAGCTGAGGTCGGCGGTCAATGCGTCCACACGGGCGCGTTCGGCTGAGACGCGTTCGCGAGTCTTGGCCAGGTCGATCTCAGCGGTGACGAGCGAGTCGCGAAGAGTCTCAATCTGCGCATCCTTGTGCTTGATGCGCGAGCTCATCTGCTCGGCGAAGGCCGTGTGCTCCTTCGAGCGAGCCACTGCCTGCAACCGATTGTGGTTGGCGATGTCGGCTCGGTCCTTCGCCCAATCGCGGCGCATCTGACCGAGATCGTTGGCGATGAGTCGCGAAGACACGATGCCTGCGACGACGCCGTAGATCGTGGCGCCGACGAGTACGGGAACCGTCGAGACGGCAATGGCGCCAGCTGCGACGAGCACCGCTGTGATGAGCAGCGCGGTCGCCGCGAGGACTCTGCGTGACCGTGCCGACTTGCGGGAGTTGCTCATGCTCCGATGGTAGGTATTTTCGCCGAAATTGCCGGGAGCCACGCCTCAGCGAGCGATGCAGTCCTCAAGGTGGTCATTGACCATGCCGGTGGCCTGCATCAGCGCATACGCAGTGGTGGGCCCGAAGAACCGAAAGCCCTTCTTCTTGAGCGCCTTGGCCATCGCCATCGATTCAGGGGTTGTTGCGTCGACTTCCGCGTACGACGTGGGGGCCGGTCGAGGCGGTGGGGCGAACGACCAGAGCAGGTCGCTGAAGGACTCGTCGAGTTCGAGCAGAGTGCGGGCGTTGCTGATCGTCGCTTCGATCTTCATGCGGTTGCGGACGATTCCGGCATCCTGCAGCAATCGCTCGACGTCGGAGTCTCCAAAGGTCGCCACGACCTCCGGATCGAAGTTCGCGAACGCTTCGCGGAATCCCTCACGCTTGCGCAGGATGATCAGCCACGAGAGCCCCGACTGGAAGGCCTCGAGCGACATCCGCTCGAACAGCTCACGATCGCCGCGGAGCTCCTTGCCCCACTCGGTGTCGTGATATTCGATCATCGCGGGATCGTCGCCCCACGGACAACGGACCACGTCTAGGCTCATGAACGTGATCGTGCCACGCAGAGAGGACAGTCTCCGACTGGGCTCTCGAGAGTTCGCGCCTGGCGAGTTCGCGCTGATGGCGATCATCAACCGCACGCCCGACTCGTTCTACGACAACGGCGCGACGTTTGATCTCGAGCCGGCGCTTGAGCATCTGGCTCGGGCCGTCTCGGAGGGTGCGGACATCGTCGACGTTGGCGGCGTACGCGCTGGCTACGGTCCTGAAGTCGACGCGACTGAGGAGCTCCGGCGTACGTCCGACTTCGTCGCCGAGGCACGGTCGCGATTCCCTGAACTGGTGATCAGCATCGACACCTGGCGCAGCGAGGTCGCGGACGAGCTCTGCAAACTCGGCGCCGATCTCGTCAACGACACGTGGTCAGGCCACGACCCTGAGTTGGCATCAGTCGCCGCCCAACACGGCGCGGGCCTCGTCTGCAGCCACACGGGCGGAATCGGCCCTCGTACGGACCCCCACCGCGCTGCGTACGCAGATGTTGTCGCCGACGTCATCAACACGGTCACAGAGCTGGCTGGCAAGGCCGTGGAGGCCGGTGTGCGGGCCGACGGCATCCTGATCGACCCGACGCACGACTTTGGCAAGAACACGCGTCACAGCCTCGAGTTGACCCGACGACTCGATGAGCTCGTGGCGACCGGCTGGCCGGTTCTGGTGGCGCTGTCCAACAAGGACTTCGTGGGCGAAACGCTCGACCTCGACAAGGACCGCCGACTGCCCGGCACTCTCGGCGCCACCGCCATATCCGCATGGCAGGGAGCGCGTGTCTTCCGCGCGCACAACGTCGCCGAGACACGCCAGGTACTCGACATGGTCGCGTCGATCAAGGGCGACCGACCGCCGGCGGTTGCCCGCCGAGGTCTTGCCTAGTTGTCCTTGGCGACGAACCAGGCGACGGCTTCGTCGATGTCGTCGGTGATGTGCAGCATGTCGATATCGAGGGCATTGACCTTGCCGTCGGGGAGCATCGTGTTGCGCAGCCAGTCGATCAGACCGCCCCAGTACTCAGATCCGAACAGCACAATCGGGAACGACGTGATCTTGCCGGTCTGCACCAGCGTGAGTGCCTCGAACAGCTCATCCATCGTGCCGAAGCCACCGGGCATGACGACGTAGCCCTGCGCGTACTTCACGAACATCGTCTTGCGCACGAAGAAGTAGCGGAAGTTGATGCCGAGGTCGACGTACTCGTTCATGCCCTGCTCGTGCGGCAGCTCGATGCCGAGGCCGACGGAGACTCCCCCGCACTCGTGGGCGCCCTGGTTGGCCGCCTCCATGACGCCGGGGCCACCACCAGTGATCACGGCGTAGCCCTCGCCGCAGAGCTTCATGGCGATCTGGCGGGCCGCTTCGTACATCGGGTCGTCAGGCTTGGTGCGCGCCGAGCCGAAGATGCTGACGGCCGGACCGAGCTCGGCGAGCGCGCCGAAGCCTTCGACGAACTCAGACTGGATGCGCAGGACACGCCAGGGATCGGTGTGCACCCAATCGGACGGTCCACGAGAGTCGAGGAGTCGCTGGTCAGTGGTGCTGGACTGCACCTGATCGCCGCGGAGCCTGATCGGCCCCTTCTGGGTTTCACGTCGTTCGGTCATGGTTTGAGGCTATCGGCTTGACCTCAAGTCGACGTGAGGTCGTACGTTCGTCAGTGGCTTGGTAGAGACTGATGGTCGAACAATGGAGAACAACACATGAGCATGGACGCCACAGCATGGTCCGCGCTGCACCGCACAATGATGAACAGCGAAGGCTCGCACAAAGTGACCCGCGAAACGTTGCGGCGCATCGCCTCGTTCGCTGTCCCTCACAAGCGCAAACTGATCCTGTTCCTGATCATGAGCGTCATCACCGCCGTGCTCGCGGTGGCGACTCCCGTGCTGGCCGGCAAGGTCGTCAACTCGATCGTCGATGGCGACTCGCGTCGAACGGTGTTTGAGCTTGCCGGGCTGATCGCGCTGATCGCGCTCGCGGATGCCGGATTCGGCATCTTCACCCGCTGGCTGTCGGCCAATATCGGCGAAGGTCTGATCCTCGACCTGCGCACCAAGGTTTTCGATCACGTACAGCGGATGCCCGTCGCGTTCTTCACCCGTACGCGTACCGGCGCGCTCGTCAGCCGCCTCAACAACGATGTCCTCGGCGCTCAACGCGCCTTCAGTGACACTCTCTCCGGAGTTGTCAGCAACCTCGTCACGCTGACCCTGGCCCTCATCGTGATGCTGAGTATTTCGTGGCAGATCACCCTGGTCGCGCTGGTCCTGTTGCCAGTCTTTGTCATCCCAGCACGACGCATGGGTGGCCGGCTTGCGGCGATGCGACGCGAGGCCGCTGACTACAACGCCACGATGAGCACCCGGATGACCGAACGCTTCTCGGCTCCCGGAGCCACCCTGGTCAAGCTCTACGGTCGCCCCGAGCAGGAGTCGATCGAGTTCGCTGCCCGCGCTCGTCGCGTGCGCGACATCGGCGTGAAGTCGGCCATGCTGCAGTCGGTCTTCGTCACCGCGCTCACCACGGTCTCGGCCCTGGCCTTGGCTGTCGTCTACGGACTTGGTGGCTTCTACGCACTGCGCGGCTCGCTCGATCCCGGCGACGTTGTCGCGATGGCACTTCTGCTCACCCGCCTCTACGCGCCACTGACTGCATTGGCCAGCGCACGCGTCGAGGTCATGAGCGCCGTCGTCAGCTTTGAGCGAGTGTTCGAGGTGCTCGACCTCAAGCCGCTCATCGCCGAGAAGCCAGATGCGATCGATCTGCCTGCCGGACCCGTGACTGTCGAGTTCGATGACGTGACGTTTGCGTACCCATCGGCCGACAAGGTTTCGCTGGCGTCCCTTGAAGAGGTCGCTCAGCTCGACAGCCGCGGCGGCGTGGACGTGCTCCACAACGTCTCGTTCACCGTTGAGCCGGGCCAGCTCGTTGCGCTGGTCGGTACGTCCGGTGCCGGCAAGTCAACGATCGCCAGCCTCGTACCGCGTCTGTACGACGTCGACACCGGAGCGATCCGACTCAACGGTGTCGACGTACGCGATCTGACCCTGTCATCAATTCGCCGCACGCTCGGTATGGCGACGCAGGACGGTCACCTGTTCCACGAGTCCGTACGCTCCAACCTCCTGCTCTCACGCCCCGAGGCGACCGAGGACGAGCTGTGGACGGCCTTGCACGACGCGCGACTCGACGACCTCATCCGCTCACTGGCCGACGGACTCGACACCGTCGTCGGCGAACGCGGCTACCGCCTGTCGGGCGGCGAGCGTCAGCGCCTGACGATCGCCAGGCTGCTGCTGGCGCGCCCGCAGTTGGTGATCCTCGATGAGGCGACGGCTCACCTCGACTCAACCTCGGAAGCCGCAGTCCAGGAAGCGCTCGCAGCAGCGCTCACCGGCCGTACCTCGCTGGTCATCGCTCACCGACTGTCGACCGTACGAGCGGCCGACCTGATCCTCGTCGTCGAAGACGGCCGGATCGTCGAACAGGGCAACCACACCGAACTGTTGGCACAGGGTGGACGCTACGAAGAGCTCTATCGCACGCAGTTCGACCAGGGGCCGGTCGCAGAACCGGTCTAAGCGGACAGCCAAGCCGCCATCGTGCTGTGCACGCGGCGGAGCTGCTCAATCGGTACGTGCTCGTCGGCTTTGTGCGCAAACATCGGGTCACCGGGCCCGTAGTTGATCGCCGGGATGCCGAGCACGGTGAACTGCGCGACGTCGGTCCAGCCGAACTTCGGCTTCACCTCGCCACCGACCGTGGCGGCGAACGCTGCCGTCGACGGCTGCGAGAGGCCCGGCATGGCTCCCGGTGCCGAATCGGTCAGCGTCAGCCCGAAGCCCTCGAAGACCTCTTGCAGGTGACGGTGCGCGTCATCCTCAGTACGGTCAGGCGCGAAGCGGAAGTTGACCGTGACGATGGCTTCGTCGGGCACAACGTTGCCAGCGACTCCACCGCTGATGCCGACCGCGTTCAAACCCTCGCGGTAGGTCAACCCGTCGATGTCGACTTCACGAGGCACGTAGGTCATGAGTCGGTCGAGTACGGGCGAGAGCGCGTGGATCGCATTCGAGCCCATCCACGAGCGAGCTGAATGGGCGCGTTCACCGGTCGTCCGTATATCGGCACGCATCGTGCCCTGGCATCCGGCCTCGATGCCGGCATCGGTCGGCTCCATCAAGATCGCGAGATCGCCGGCAAGAAGGTCGGGTCGCGTACGCGCGAGCTTGCCGAGACCGTTGAACTCCGATGCGATCTCCTCGCCGTCGTAGAACACGTACGTGACGTCGCGTACTGGCTCAGTAACATGCGCGGCAAGCAGCAGAGCGACAGCGACCCCGCCCTTCATGTCGCAGCTTCCAAGACCGTGAAGGATCTCGCCTTCGAGACGCGACGGGAAGTTGCCGTTGGCGGGCACGGTGTCGAGGTGACCCGCGATGACGACTCGTTCGGCACGACCGAGCTCGGTGCGGGCGACGATCGTATGGCCCTCGCGCTCGATCTTGAGATGGGACGCGGTGCTGAGTGCAGCCTCGACATCGTCGGCGATCTGTTGCTCGTCGAGGCTCTCAGAAGCGATGTCGACCAAGGCAGCGGTCAGGGTGACGACGTCAGTGTTCAGGTCGAGGGGCACAGGTTCATTCCATCACGCGAGATCGACCGGACGCGTCATCAGCGGTCGAAGACGCAGAACTCGTTGCCTTCGGGGTCGGCCATGATCGTCCAGCTGATCTCGTCATCAGGCGCACGAAGGATCGAAGCACCCTTGACCACCAGGTCGTCGACGGTGACGCCTTCGTTGAGGGTGACGTCCCAATGGATGCGGTTCTTGACCGTCTTGGGCTCGGGCACGGTGGCGAACGAGAATCCGTCAAACGGAACTCCGGGCACCTTGTCGATCCACGAGTAGCCCTGTTTGTCGTGGCCGAGGTTCCCGCCGAGCACGTCAGCCCACCACGCGGTGATCTTCTGGTGGTCGACGGCATCGACACAGACTTCGTAGAAGAGATAGTCGTCGACCTCATCGCGTACGAAGACGCAGAACTCACCACCCTCGGGATCGAGGAACACCGTCCAGGGGAACTCACCATCCTCGGACTGCTGGGTCAGCGCCGAAAAGGGTTCGAGCGACGCCGCGTGAACATCGAGGTGTACGCGTTGCTTGACGCTGAGCGCCTCCGGCACGAGGTTGATCCACACCGTCTTGGACGGGTCGTCACCCTTGAGCACGGCGTCACCGTCAGGGAGGACCTCGCTGGTGAGCCCGAGCGTACGAGCCCAGAATCCCTCCACAGCGCTGACGTCGCTGGCGTCGATGCAGAGGTCCTTGTAGGTCACGAGTGCCATGCGTTCAGCCTGCCACGCACCCCTGACGTCCGCGAGATCTGCGGCGGGTCAAGTGCAACTGCCCGCGAGCGAGCGGAAGACGTCGACCAGCTCTTCCTCGTCCTGCTCGGCGCCGTAGTCGCTGAGCTTGACGATGACGGTGTGGTTCGCGGGATTCTCGTACACATATTGGCCGTAGACACCCTCGGCCATGAAGTCGTGATGAGTCTCGTGTCCCGGCGGGTGCCACCACTGAGCCGCGTACATCCAGTCCGGGTATGCCTCAGCAACGGGTGTCGAGATGCGCTTGATCCAGGCCGCAGGCACGACCTGCTCGTCGCCGACCTTGCCGTTGTTGGCCACCAAGAGCCCGATCTTGGCGAAGTCGCGTGGTGTCGCGTTGAGTGCTGCGAAGCCCTTCTCAATGCCGCCTTTGCTGTCGAGGCTCCATACGGCGTCGTCCTCCGCGCCGATCGGGTCCCACAGGCGCTCCTTCGCCATTTCGGCGAGCGGTTTGCCGTCGACCCGGCTGGCGATCATCGATAGATACTGCGCATCGACGCTGCGGTATTCAGACTTCGAACCGGGATCGAACCGCAGTCCGCGGTTGTCCTTGAGATAGCCCACCAGGTCGGTCGTCATCAGCAAGCCGCCAACTCCTGAGAACGGCTTGAAGTACGAGTAGTCCTCCGCCACGTCGATCCCGCTCTTCATGTCGAGGAGATCGGCCACCGTGATGGTGTCGAAGTCGGTCCCGTTCTTGAACTCTGGAAGCACCTCGACGAGACGGGTGTCCTCGGTGAGCTTGCCCTCGCCGATGAGCTGCCCGACCAGCAGGCTGACCACCGACTTCGCAACGGACCACGAGGACTGACGCCGTGTGCGGTCGCTCTTCTCGGCGTACCACTCGTGAACCACCTCGCCACGGCACAGCACCATGAACGAGTTGGTCTTCGTGGTCTTCAGCACCTTCTCGGTCGCGAGAGGCTTGCCCATCCACTGCACAGTCGATGGGAGCGGTCGTACCGACTCCGGGATGGGATGCTCCGCTGCTGCCGCATCAATCGTGCGGCCATCGAACAGCGTTCCGGCGTCCGACGTGCGCGTGAAGAGAAAACGCGCGATGAACGTCGGTCCCTGCATGTCCTTCGCCGACGTGTACGCGAACAGTCCGCCCACGAGAAGGGCAATCACCACGGCGAATGCCACCAATGCCTTGCGAATCCTGTGTCTAGGCGTGGGCGATGCATCGGCAGTCATTCCGGAGATGCTACGGCTCCGTGGCCGCGTTTATCAGCGATCGGTCGAGTACGCCGATCAGCGCTTCTGGGCCTCCCGGATCACGGCGTCGATCTCCTGCGTCGCGAACCAGGCCAGATCGCCAGTGCCGTCGAGGTCGACATGGAACGAGGCGATGTCTTCAAGCGCCACGTCATCCGTGCCGTCGACATCGGCCGCGGCGACGACCGCGCCATGCTCTGCTGCTTCCTCAAGGGCCGCGAGCTCGTCCTCTTCGTCTTCGCTCTCAGCGCTGAATGCTGGCGCGCTGATGCGCTCGCCTGCCGCGAGCCGCTCAAGCAGCTCGGCGTCGACTGCGACATAGATTCGCATGTTCAGGCCTTGGTCGGGCGCTGTCGGCCACGAGGTGCATGAGTGCTCCGCTTGTCGATCGTCTCGAC
Organism: Aeromicrobium panaciterrae; assembly: GCF_031457275.1. Lineage (NCBI taxonomy): Bacteria > Bacillati > Actinomycetota > Actinomycetes > Propionibacteriales > Nocardioidaceae > Aeromicrobium > Aeromicrobium panaciterrae. Next base: position 1,060,590 of record NZ_JAVDWH010000001.1, on the reverse strand, counting down.
GAGCTCAAGCAGGGCGTCCTCGATGCATTGCGCCAGTACGTCGACGTCGGGCACCGCATCACGATCGCCGACGATGCCGAAGAACACCTTGTTCGTGTAGGACGTGACGCCGATGGCAACCGCGCGGCTGCCGCTCAACGGGATGCAGGGGTAGACCTCGGTGATCGCCTCACCGGCCATGTAGACGGGGTCCTGAGGGCCCGGAACATTGGTGATGACGATCTGGTGGCCGCGTCCCTCTTCAGACGCAGCAACGCGTGAACCCACCGCGTGGAAGGTCGAGGTCGCGAAGCCCGGAAGGTTGGCCAACTTGTTGGCGGCAACCGCCGAACCGGTCTCGCGATGATCTTTGAGCGCGTACGACACCTGGTGAAGCCGTACGACCGGGTTGGTCTCGCCGACCGGAAGCGACAGCAGGTGACCACGCACCTTCGAGCCGAGCGAGGTCGGGAGGCCGTCATCAGACACGACCGACATCGGCACCATGGCCCTGAATCGCGTCTTGGCCGTGACGGGTTCAGCGCGAGTCAGCATCCAGCCACGGATGCCGCCGGTGATCGCCGCAAGGATCACGTCGTTGACGGTGCCGCCATGTGCGTCACGAACCTTGCGGAAGTCATCAAGATCCGCGGCCAGAGAAGAGAAGCGGCGGTGTCGCGACAGCTCGGTCGACAGCACACTGTGCGGCGCCTGAGCGTCCGAGCCGGGCAACAGTCGAGCGATACGCCCCAGGGCGACCTCCGCGACCCGGATGGCCTCGCGGGGATTCCTGACGGTCTGGTTGAGGGTGCCCGCGAGCAGGGCGGCCGAGGTCGGCTGTGAGCGCGGATTCCAGTCCTCGTGCGGGATGTCGCGTTCCTTGGCGGTCTCCTCGAGCAGCACCTGCGCCAGATCGACTGTCTCCGAGCCGTCCACGAGTGCTTGGTGCGCCTTAAACAACAGCGCCACGCGGCCCCCGGCAAGACCTTCGATGAGGTAGAGCTCCCACAACGGTCGATCCAGATCGAGTCGGCGAGCGATCAGGCGCCCGACGAGCTCGTCGAGCGCCTCGCTCGAGCCAGGTCGCGGCAACGCTGACCGACGTACGTGCATCGAGATGTCGAAGTTCTCGTCATCCAGCCATACGGGCGCACCGATGCCCACGCCGCGCGGAACCTGGCGATAGCGGGGCACCAGGTCGATGCGCTCGTTGATGACGTGGATCAGCCGGTCGTAGTCGAGACCGTTCTTGCCGGGCTCAAGGATGGCGAGTGAAGCGATCTGCCGGGGAACGGTCGGGCTGTCCTGCGCCAGGAACATCGCATCCAGCGGGCTCAACCGTTGCATGACTCTCCTGACAGAAACGACGACGCGACCTGCAGAGAAGTTACCACCGGCGCACCCTCAGAGGGTTGGGACTGTGCTGCGACTCACGAGCTGCTTGGCCAGGACTTCTATTCGGGCGACAAAGGGTGACGCGGGCGATGTGTCGCGCGGTGATCGTCCCGACATGAGAGCCGAATCGAGGGCTGGCTGATCGAACGGTAGGAACGACGCTGTGGCCAGGCCGGTGAGGCGGCGCAAGGTCGCATCAACATCCCGCTCCTTCCAGCCAAGCGTCGGTCGCATCATGTTGATCACCACGGTCGGTGGGTTGGCACCGCGCCGTACGTCTGCCAGGTCATGAACTCCGCGTACGAGACGCGCCAAACCGACGGGGTCAGCCTTGCCCACCGCGACCACCTGATCGGCCTGTTCCAGTGCTTGAAGCGTCGCTTGGTTGCGGGCAACCGGTCCATGCGCCGACTCGAGGCTGAATCCACAGTCGACGATGACCAACTCGGCCGTCATCCGGAGCTGCCGAAGCACCAGCTCGAGCGCGCCGGGGCGCACCTGCGGCCACATGTCCGCGCGCGGAAGTCCGGTGAGCAGTCGCAGCTTGGGGCCGATCGCAAGGAGGTGATCGTCAACCTGACCGGGATGACCGTTGTTGGCGGCACGGCACGCGGCCATCAGTCCACTCACGTCATCCAGCACCGCGAGCATCTGGGCCAGCGAGCCACCGTAGGTGTCGGCGTCCACGAGCACTGTGTCGACACCCTTGGCGGCAGCCGCGGCAGCAAGTCCTAGCGCTACCGAGCTGCGGCCCGGCGCACCTGCCGGTCCCCACACGGCGACGATCGAGCCCCTGTCGTCAGCACGTCGATCGACGGGTGAGGCGGCGTCCCGGATGAGGAGGTCCAGCGCGCCCAGCGACACGCGGCGAGCGATTCCGAGACCGTTGCACCGCTCCTCATCTGCCTCAACAGCTGCCACCCGAACGCCCGAATGTTCGAGCCGATGGACCGAGTCGGCGTCGAGTCCCGCGAGTTCCGTGTGCACGAGGGCTGCACCAGCGACGTTCGTGTCAGCAAGCGCGAGGAGATCCGCAACGTCAACGCAGCGGCGTACGAGTCTGAGATTGCTCGACCCTTCGATCTCGCTGATGGCCGCCGTCTCCCAGGGTGCGCCACCTGCCGCGAGAACGACGTCCATCAGGAGACTCGTACGAGGGTGACGTGCCCCGAGGCGACTGTGCCGACGACCGAGCCTTGGAGCTGGGTATCGGCCACGTCGACGAGCACAGTCTGCGCGAGAGATCCGCCGATCGAGGCGGACTCATCGCCCGTCTCGACAATGCGTACGGCTTGCAGGATCCGTACGGCCTCGTCATCGGACTCGTCGCCGGGCCCAGGCCCGACCCACACATCGACCAGATCGCCCCGAGCGAGATCGGCTGGCGATGCGCCAGTCGCGACGCTCAGCGGCAGTTGGCTGCGACCAAGTGACGACTTGGGCTGGAGTGAGGAGCGTTCGACCAGCGAGCCGGCGGCACCGCGCTCGCCCCATTGGAGTGCGTCGAGCGGTTCCGCGAACTCCTCGTCGGCGGGCAGATAGTTGTCCGAGACCTTCGAGGACAAGCGCACTCGCACGGCGACCAGGTCGTCGGCGCTCACGGAATCGCCTGGCGCAACTGCGCGATCGAGCGCCCAGTAGCGCACGGTGTCGTCCGCTGCGGCGACCAGGCGAGCACCGAGGATCGTGGATCCAAGCACCAGAAGTACGCCGATCAACAGCCGTGGATCCCGCCACGGTCGGTGGTGCAATCGCGACGCCATTGCACTCTTTGTCTGCCCCGAATCATCAGGCCCCCGCCAGATCATAGGGATTGTTCTATCGAATCCCACGCGGGTTCGTCCATACCCCACTGAGCTTGTCCACAGGCGCAATGGGGGTTCGACGGACTGACACCTCCACGTGGGAAACTGGGGCCATGCCGCCCCTCACTCCGAGGTTCCTCACGCTGGCAGACGTCGCTGAGGTTCTCAATGTCACGGTGCGCCAGGTCTATGCACTGGTGCGATCAGGTGACCTGCGCGGCATTCAGATCGGCGGACGAGGTCAGTGGCGCGTTGAGGCAGTAGAGCTCGAGGACTACATCTCTCGCCAGTACGCTCGCGCCGACAATCTCGATCACGCCGACGACGACGTCACGTCCGACCGGTGACAGCTGCCACCGCGGCAAAGGTCAGGATCTGATCGCGACCTGACTCCTCGCGAATCCGTACAAAGTCCGCACCCACCACATCGACACGACCATCGATCGTCGATCCAGTGATCGTCTGCAGGCGTACGGAGTCGCCTTCAGCACGCAACGCGCGAAACACATGACCCCAACCCAGAGCCGATGACACGGCCGACGAGGGTCCGGCACGGTGCTCTGACGAAACAACTGATGCGACGGCATCCGAGCTGATGACGTGCTCTGCTCGATCACCGCGCAGCTGAACGACCTGCTCATTGACCAGCACACACACGCCCTCAATGCGCCCGACGCCGATCACGTCAAGGACGATGGCGCCTCCCAGCAACGACCTCCATGACGTCTCGGCCCACTCGCCATCGCGCAGCTCGTCAACCAGCGCATCGCGGTCCTGCATCTCGAGATCGCCCGCTTGAGCCTCGAGCTCGTGGAAGAGCCGTTCCCATCGCATGTGGGGACGCTATCCCAGCCTGGGCTTCGCTCACACCCCCGAAATTTCAGGGTTGACAACCGAATTCAAACGGTCTTGTCTGTTCTCAAACGTCATCAAACGTTATCAAAGGACATTCGGGGATGTTTCTTTCACGCAATGGATGGGCGCTCGCCGCACTAGCCGCAGCCAGCGTGTGGCTGCTCGCGCCCGACCTGGGCGCGACCGCAATGGCCGCCACTGGTCCCGACTTTCCCAATGCGCTGATCGCGATTGCCTCACTGGTCCAATTCACCCTCGCGAGCTGGGTCCTTGTCGTCATCGGCGTCGGTTCGAGCTCATCACGGCTGACCCGAGCAATCACTCCAGCCCTGATGCGTCGCGCGCTGTTTGCCGGCGCGGCGGGCGCTCTGGCACTCACACCGGTGAACGCCGAGCGCGTGACCTCGCCGGCCGACCACCAGCTCGATGGCCTTCGCTTGCCCGATCGCCCGGTGACCTCGGCGCCGTCCCACCCATCAGTGGTCGTCAGACCTGGCGACACATTGTGGACGATCGCAGCTCGCTCGCTCCCACCTGAAGCCACAAACTCCGTGATCGCCACCGCCTGTGCTCGCTGGTACGTCACCAACCGCGCCGTGATCGGCGACGACCCGAACCTGATCCACCCACTGCAGAGACTCACTCCACCCGCAAAGGACGCCTCATGAAGACAGCCACCGCCTTGTCAGTACCCGTCGTTCGGCCGTCCTTCACCGGGATTGTCGAACCGTCTCCGGATCAGATACCTCTGCCGTTCCCTGGCATGACCCCGGTGCTCCCTGCACCCGTCGAGCGTGGAGATGCCAAACCGCTACGTGATCGGTCGGCGCGCTTCATGCAGGCGCTCGTCGAGGTGCTGTCAGGCGAACGTCCCGTACGCCAGATGGGACCGTGGATGGCGCCCCATGTGTACGAGCAGCTCAGCACACGTCTCGCTGCCCACGCCCGTACGCCGAGGCGCCCGACCGCAGCGCGCGGCGCCCGGATCGTGTCAGTTCACGTTGCGATGGTGCACGACGAGGCCGCCGAAATCGCCGGGCGCATGGTGCACCGCGGACGCTCGCGCGCTCTCGCCGTGCGACTCGAGCTCCAGACAACTCACCGAGGCGACAAGGTCTGGCGTTGTACGGCGCTGACCTGGGCCTAGCGGTTGTTTTTGCGCGACTTTCGCTGCTGCTTGGCCTTCTGGCGTGCCTTGTTCTTGGCGTTCGCCTGACGGCGCGCTTCGGCTTCCGGAGTCTCAGCGGATGCTGACGCCGAGTCACCACGCACCTCGGCTTCGCCGTCTTCGCTCGGGGCGGAGTACGACAGCGCCTGCTGCTTCTTCTCGCCACCAAGACCCTTGGCAGTCAGCTGCGGCTCAGCCTCTTCTGCCGCCTCAACCTGGACGTCGAGGTTGAACAGGAAGCCCACCGACTCCTCGGCAATGCCTTCCATCATGGCGTTGAACAGGTCGTAGCCCTCGCGCTGGTACTCGACCAGCGGATCGCGCTGCGAGTAGGCGCGCAGGCCAATGCCCTCGCGCAGGTAGTCCATCTCGTAGAGGTGCTCGCGCCACTTGCGGTCAAGCACGCTCAGGACGACGCGACGCTCCAGCTCACGCATGACCTCTTCGCCGAGCTCGCTCTCGCGCTTCTCGTATGCCGCCAGCGCATCCCCGCCGATAGCCTCCTTGAGGCCCTCACGCGACAGCGCCTCACGGCTTCCGGCTTCAGACTCGACACCTTCGATCGTCAGGCTGACCGGGTAGAGAGTCCCGAGAGCGGTCCAGAGCTGCTCCAGCTCCCACTCCTCGGGGAATCCCTCGGTGGCACCGTCGATGTAGGCGCCCGTGACCTCGGCGATCATCGAGCGGACCCACTCGTTCATGTCCTGACCCTCGAGCACCTCACGACGCTCGGTGTAGATGACCTCACGCTGACGGCTCATGACGTCGTCGTACTTGAGGATGTTCTTGCGAGTCTCAAAGTTCTGCGCCTCGACCTGACCCTGCGCGGAGGCAATGGCGCCGGTGACGCGCTTGTCCTCGATCGGCTGGTCGTCGGGGATCTTCATCTTCTGCAGCACCCAGTTGACCCAGTCCGACTTGAACAGTCGCATCAGGTCGTCTTCGAGCGACAGGTAGAAGCGGGTCTCGCCCGGGTCACCCTGGCGGCCGGAACGTCCGCGCAGCTGGTTGTCGATGCGACGCGACTCGTGGCGCTCCGTACCGATCACGGCGAGACCGCCAGCAGCGGTAACTTCGTCATGCTCGGAAGCGACCTGCGCCTCAACCTTCTTGAGCTCATCGGGCCAAGCGGCTTCGTATGCGTCGGAGTCCTCGAGCGGGTCGAGGCCCTTGGCGCGCAGTGCTGCGTCAGCAAGGAACTCGACGCTGCCGCCGAGCATGATGTCGGTACCGCGGCCGGCCATGTTGGTGGCGACTGTGACGGCACCCTTGTGTCCGGCCATAGCGACGATCGCGGCTTCACGATCATGCTGCTTGGCGTTGAGCACCTCGTGCGGGACGCCGCGCTTCTTGAGCTGCTTGGAGAGTCGTTCGCTCTTGGCGACGCTGGTCGTACCAACGAGGATCGGCTGGCCGTTCTGGTGGCGCGTGACGATGTCCTCGACCACGGCGTCGAACTTCGCCTGCTCGGTGCGGTAGACGAGGTCGGGCTGGTCGATACGACCGACAGGACGGTTGGTCGGGATCGGGACGACACCGAGCTTGTAGATCTTGTCGAACTCCGAGGCCTCAGTGAGCGCCGTACCGGTCATGCCGCCGAGCTTCGTGTAGAGGCGGAAGTAGTTCTGCAGCGTGATCGTGGCGAGGGTCTGGTACTCCTCGCGGATGCGCACGCCCTCCTTGGCCTCGATCGCCTGGTGCAGGCCTTCGTTGTAGCGGCGACCGTCCAGGATGCGTCCGGTGTGCTCGTCGACGATCAGGACTTCGCCCTCGATGACGACGTAGTCCTTGTCGTTCTTGAAGAGTTCCTTGGCCTTGATCGCGTTGTTGAGGAAGCCGATCAGCGGCGTGTTGACCGAGTCATAGAGATTGTCGATGCCGAGCTGGTCCTCAACCCGGTCGATTCCCTCCTCGGACACGGCGATAGTGCGCTTCTTCTCATCGACCTCGTAGTGCTCGTCGATCTTCATCGCGCCGACGATCCGGGCGAACTCGGCGTACCACTTGACCTCGTCCTCAGTCGGGCCCGAAATGATCAGCGGCGTACGCGCCTCATCGATCAGGATCGAGTCGACCTCGTCGACAATCGCGAAGTTGTGGCCGCGCTGGACACAGTCGGCAATGTTGTCGGCCATGTTGTCGCGGAGGTAGTCGAAACCGAATTCGTTGTTGGTGCCGTAGGTGATGTCGGCGGCGTACGACTCGCGGCGCTCGTTGGGGCTCATGCTCGGCAGGATCTGACCGACCGAGAGTCCCAGGAAGTGGTGGACGCGACCCATCCACTCAGCGTGGTACTTCGCGAGGTAGTCGTTGACCGTGACGACGTGGACACCCTTGCCCTCAAGGGCATTGAGGTAGGCCGGCAGGGTCGAGACGAGGGTCTTGCCCTCGCCGGTCTTCATCTCGGCGATGTTGCCGAGGTGCAGCGCTGCGCCACCCATGATCTGTACGTCGAAGTGACGCTGGCCCAGCACACGCCAGGCAGCTTCACGTACGGTCGCGAACGCTTCCGGCATCAGGTCGTCAAGGGACTCGCCATCGGCCAGTCGACCCTGGAACTCATCGGTCATACCGCGCAGCTCGTCATCGCTCATGGCCTTGAACTCGTCCTCGAGCGCATTCACCTGCTTGGCAATTGCCTCAAGCTGCTTGAGGATCTTGCCTTCGCCCATGCGAAGGATCTTGTCGACAATTTTTGGCACGAAATGAACTCTCTTGACGCGGGGTTCGTACGGGAAGACTGAGCCTGTCTAGTCTATGTGACGCCCAAGGGCAGCCGAGAGTTCCCCGGCGAGATCCCCCTTGGACGGTGGCGCAACGCGGTCCAGTCCCAACCAACCTGCCATCAAGGACAGCTCGGCGGCGAGCTCCGTCGCGGTTGATTCGGGCGCATGATCCTCCGCCCACGCTCCGTGAACGATGAGCGTGCCGGCTTGCCGGTCAGCCTTGAGGTCGACGCGAGCGACGAGCCGGTCGCCGAGCAGGAATGGGAGCACGTAGTAGCCGTGCACGCGCTTCTCAGCCGGCACGTAGATCTCGATCCGGTAGCGGAAGTCAAACAGTTGCTCCGTACGCGTGCGCTCGAACACCAGCGGGTCGAAGGGGCTGAGCAGCGCCCGCGCCGACACCTTCCGTGGCTGCACGGCATCACGGTGCAGATAGGCCGGACGCTTCCATCCGGTGACCGTGGTCGGGATCAGCTCGCCTCCGGAAACCAACTCATCAATCGCAGCCTTGGTCTGGGCGGGATCCATACGGAAGTAGTCGCGCAGGCACTGCGCTGTCCCAACACCGAGTGCGCGTGCCGCGTGACTGACAAGGACCCCGTGAGCCGCGGCTGCTGTGAGTGGTGGCGCGTCGAGCTGCGCTTGGGGAATCACGCGTTCGGGCAGGTCATAGACCCTTTCGAACGCCGAGTTGCGGCGTGCAGCGCTCACCTGTCCCTTGTAGAAGAGGTATTCGAGCGACGTCTTGACCTCGGACCAGTTCCAGCCCCAGTTGTCCTTCTCACGCGGTACGTCGTGCTCGACCTCGCGAGCCGTCAGCGGGCCGTTGGCGCGCACTTCGTCGAGTACCCACTCGACGAACTCAGGCTTCTCGTCGTACACGCGCTTGATGCCACCCCACATACGGGCGCCGGACTCCATCCGGAACTGGAACGCCTGCCACAGGTTGACGTCGACCAGAGCGGCCTCATGGGCCCAGTACTCGAACAGCCGGCGCGGCTTGCGCCCGGCAGCGCGGTGTAGGAGTTCGGTGTCGTACGCGCCGAGCCGCGAGAACAGCGGCATGTAGTGGGCGCGCTGGAGGACGTTGACCGAGTCGATCTGGAAGAAGCCCAGACGATCGATGACCTTCTGCACATGCCGAGCAGCAACCGCGTCTGGACGAGGTCGAGTGAATCCCTGTGCTGCCAGCGCAATGCGACGCGCCTGCATTGGCGTCAGACTCATGGACCTGATCGTCGTCTATTGATCTGACATTTAGAGGACGTCGTCAACGAGCTTGCTGCGCACCGCGAACATCGCTGCTTCCATGCGCGACTTCATCTGGAGCTTCTCGAGGATGTTGCGAATGTGGTTCTTGACCGTGTTCTCGCTGATGAACAGCTCTTCGGCGATCTCGCGGTTGCTCAGTCCGCGGGCCACGTGGCGCAGCACGCCCAGCTCACGCGGAGTGAGGTTGGTGGCTGGCGTCGGGCTCTTGGACATGTGCACGAACTCATCGAGCAGCTTGGTCGCCATGCTCGGGCTGATCAGTGACTGGCCGGAGGCCACCAGGCGTACGGCTTCGGCGACCTGCTCGTACGTGGAACCGTCCTTGAGGAGGTAGCCCGACGCACCACTGCGGATCGATTCGTACAGGTCCGACTCGTCGTCGCTGGCCGTCAGCATGATGATGCCGGTGGTCGGCGAGATCTCCTTGATCGCGGCGCACACCTCGACACCACTGCGGCCGGGCATGCGCACGTCGAGCAGGACAACGTCGAAGGGATTTTCTGCGACCAGCTCGAGCGCTTTGTCACCGTCGTCGACTTCGGCAAGCTCCAGCGTCTCGTCTGCACCAAGAACCATCTTGACGCCGCGACGGAAGAGCTCCTGGTCGTCGACCAGCAACACGCGGATGCTGTTGTCGCCCCGAATAGTCACATTCCGATCATGCCACGAATGACGGTCAGCGCATTAGGCCGTGCCTACGTGGTGACGTCCAAATGAATCACGCCGTAGTCGTACGCCCTGCGCAGGTAAACGACGCTGGGTCGCATCGAGTCCTTTTCGAGGAACAGATAGAAGTCGTGGCCCACGAGCTCCATCTCGTACATCGCCTGTTCGAGCGTCATCGGCGTCGCTTCGTGCGTCTTTTCGCGCACGACAAGTGGGCAGTCGCCTTCGACGTCGATCGGTCCGGCTTTGTTGATCGGCGGAGCGTCGTCGGGGACGTCGGTGACCAGATCCTCGAGAGGCAGCTGTGCCGTCGCGGCGCCCAGTGACGTGGGGCCACGCTGTCCGTGATGGATGCGGGAACGGTCTACTGCGCGACGCAGTCGCGACTCAAGTTTGTCGATCGCGGCGTCAAGCGCGGAGTGCTGGTCGGTGGACGCGGCTTCGGCGCGAACGGCCGGTCCTCGCGATCGGAGGGTCATCTCGACGCGGGCGGCGGTGTCGTGCTGGCGCGGGTTCTTTTCATGCGTCACTTCGACCTCGACGCGATGAATTTTCTGGCGGGTGTCGTACTTTCCGATGCGGAGGAGTTTCTCCTCGACGTGCTCCCTGAATCGTTCGGAGATCTCGCTGTTGCGACCGTTGACGACAATTTCCATGGGAGCTCCTTGCCTCGAGTGATGCTCGGCTCATGCCATATTGCGACGGTAGACCTGCGTTGCAAATATCTCTATAGGTTCGACCAAACTCATTGGTGATCATCAGATCTGAGAGGCGTCGCGGCTACGACTGCGACTCCGATCGGCCGTCGATCTGCCGCCGTCAGCACGCGTACGGCCTCGCCGACCGTCGCCCCTGTGGTGAGGATGTCGTCGATCACGACGACCTGGGACGGAGTCCGGAGCGTCCCCCGGCGGAGGCGGAACGCGCCGCGCAGGTTGGCTGCGCGAGCGGATGAGTCGAGACCCGATTGGTCGACCGTCGCCCTCGCGTACGTAAGTGCCTGCTCGACCTTGACATCGACACCGATGCCCCTCAGCAATCGCACACTCTCGCGGGCGAGTTCATCGACGACATCCGTGCCACGCGAACGCTTGCTCCGTCGTGATGTTGGCACGGGAACCAGCACAATCGGGCCACAGTCGGATGACAGATCGACGACGGAAGCGGCCAGCAGATGAGCCAACGGCGTGGTCAGACCGAACCTGCCCTGCTCCTTCCAGGCGATGAGTGCGACTCGCAACACCCCCTCATTGGTGCCTGCCGCGATCGGAGTGACGTCCGGCCCTCGAAGCGCCGGCGGTGTCGGCGTTGGCCAGGCCACGCGCGGATCGGGACGTATCGACGCCCCACACGAGCGACACAGTCCCAGCGCAGGACATTCGCAGCCCGGACAACGTGCGCCCAGGATCAGGTCGGCGGCCGACACCGCCAGCTTGCCCATCGATCGATCATCGTCGGCCCGGGTCGAGCGCCACGCCAGGAGTTCGTGCGCTGTGGACGCTCAGCGTCCGTACGTCAGACCTGTGACCTCTGCCGACTTGACCACGTGCCACGTCCCGTCGGGAGGCAGGTACCAGACACGGTCCTTCGTGTCGGTGGCGTACCGCGTCTGTGGATCGCCGGCGCCGAGGGCGAGTACATCGGCTCCGACGTCGGGCAATAGCGCGCCGCCGCCAACATCGCTGTCCCCCGCCGAGCTGTCGATACGGATGTAGTGAACCTGTCGGCTGATCTTGCTGCCGGAGAGATAGGCCAACTGCGTGTCCGACGCCCATACGGCGGAGGTCGGCGTGGCCGCGTCGACCGCGAGGGGTTGCGGGTCGGTGAGTCGCAAGATCTGGTTGTCGTCGCTGCGCTGGATCATGCCGACGTACACACCACCGTCAGCCGTGACGGCATACCGAGAACCACCCGGTGACAACGAGAAGGTCGTGACGTTGAGTCCGGCAAGCGACCCGATCGGCAGAGCCGTGATGACGTCGTCGCGCACCAGTCGCACGCGAGTGGACCCTCCAACACGATCGACGAGCCAGAGGACTCCGTCGCGGTCCCAGCGAGGAGTCACGAACTGACTGCCGCCGTAGACACGCGGTGCAGAGCCGGCCCGGTTGGTGACTCGCACCTGCGAGCGACCCTGCAGAACTCCCGCCACACCCGAGTCGCTCACGGCGACCCGAACAGCACCTCGCGCATCCTTGCCCCAGTCACCTGTCAGCGGAGCAATACGATCCTCGTCAATCTGCACAACTTTGTCATCGCTGATCCCGTACACATGCGTGCCAGAGGTGCTCGGGCCGAACGCGCCCCACGAGTCAATCGGCTGCACCGGAAGTCCGTTGCGGGTGAGGACGGTCGCGCCGCCGGAGAGTCGTACGCCTTCGATCTCTGGCACCTGGCGCAGCGTCCAGATGATCTGTGCGGACAAGTGGTCCTGCGTCGACTCACTCTCGGTTCGAAACTCCTCATCGAACTCGACATCGGCCACCCCGTCGGAGATTGGCACCGACGTGCGCAGCGACTCGAGCTTCGGCACGTACGTCCGTGTCACGTCGTCATCGACGGCCGGGCCCCGAGCCAAGCTCGCCACCAGGGACGTTGCCAACTGATCGCCGACCGCCAAGTAGACCGGGACCGGGATCAGGCGTCGCCCTGGGTTGTCGAACATGAAGATGTTGAACGGACGGAAGTAGTCGTTGAAGTACTTGCTGCTGACCAGCAGCCCGGCCTGCGGGGTCGCGATACGCCACTCGCCGTCAACCTGCTGCAGTCCGTATGTGAGATCGGAGTCGCCCCTCATGCGGGTGTAGCGGCCCTGCTGATCGAGTCGCGCGATCTGCGAGGACGACATACGTACGACGACCCGGTCGCCTGCATCGTCGCCGTCAACGTCCGTGGAGCGATCGGCAACTGGAGCCGAGACCTTCGGGCGGGAGTAGACCCGTACGCCATCGAGCGGGCGCCAGCCCTTCGCCGCCGACGGGGTGAGGAACGCGGACGCTGTGCCGGTCGACACCGGGAACGCGAGCATCGCGTCGAGGTAGCCCAGCACGATCTCCTGCGGTGACGCTCCAGGCACAGGAAGAGCCGGGGCATAGCGCACGGTGCTCTCGCCGAAGCCCTTGTCATCAGCAACGCGAGTGACAGGCCCGGAGGTCGGAATACTGCCGCAGCCTCCCACTAGAAGTACGCCAACCACGGCGACCAGCAGCCGTCTTCTCATGCGTACACCGATGTCAGTGCTGGAGTCGCCGCCGATCCGTCGGGCTTCGGGATCGTCAGGATGAACTCGCTTCCCTCGCCCGGTTCGCCCCACGCCACCAGCGATCCACCGTGCAGCTGCGCGTCCTCGCGAGAGATCGGCAGACCGAGGCCAGTGCCACCCTGCGTACGGGCAGGGTCCGCGCGCCAGAACCGGTCGAATACCCGATTGGTCTCATCGCCGCTCAGCCCGACTCCGAAGTCGCGTACGGCCAGCGAGACACAGTCGTCGTTCTGGGCGATCTCGATCTCGAGGCGGTCCGATCCGCTGTACTTCGCGGCGTTCGTCATGAGGTTGCGGACGATGCGATCGATACGTCGGATGTCGGCCTCAACCACGGCGGGCTCGTCGGCGCCGATGACCTTGACCTTGATGCCCTTGCGCTTGATCGTCGGGTCCTTTGACGCGTCACGGGCCACTTGAGTGAGGTCGATCGTGTCCAGCGCGAGCTTGGCCGCCCCGGCGTCAAAACGACTGAGGTCGAGCAGGTCTGACAGCAAAGACTCGAAGCGGTCGAGCTCGCCCTTGAGCAGCTCGGCGGATCGTGCGGTCTGAGGATCGAAGCGCTTGCGAGAGTCGTACAAGACCTCACTGGCCATCTGAACCGTGGTGAGAGGCGTGCGCAGCTCGTGCGACACATCAGACACGAACCGTTGCTGGAGTCGCGAGAGGTTTTCGAGTCGCCGAATCTGGCTCTGAAGACTGGCCGCCATCTGGTTGAACGACGTGCTCAGACGGGCGATGTCATCCTCGCCGCTCACGTGCATGCGCTGCTCGAGATTGCCGCTGGCGTAGCGCTCAGCAATACGTCGCGCCATGCGGATCGGATCGAGCACCTGCCGCGAGACAAGCCAGGCGACGCCGCCCACCATCAAGACCATCGCCAGGCCGCCAAGCAGGAGTGCGCGACGTACGAGGTCGAGCGTGGACTGCTGATCAGCCATGGAGAACAGATAAAACAGCGCGTACGTGTCCCCCGTGCCGGGAGCGCGCAGCTGACTGCCGACGACCACAGACGCCTCGCGATCCTTGCCGCCGAGCAGTCCGAGCTTGGAGTAACGCCAATAGGTGCCGGCCTTGCTCTTGACGGTGTTGGCGAGGTCCCTGGGCAATGCATCCGGCAGGATCGCGGCCGAGGAACGTACGGGGACCTGTCCACCTGCAGTGGCCAACGGTCCTTGCAACACGAGCTCGTAGGTTCGCCGTGCTCCACGTGCACTGGTGAGCGAGTCCACCATCTGGGTGAGGCTCTGGGACTGGGTACCGGGCTCGGTCTCCACGGCCGCATCGAGGCGAGCCTGTGCGGCTTCAAATCCCGAGCGCGCTTCGGAGATCGCCGCTGTACGGCGGCTCTCCGCGAGACCGCTCGCCACGTCACGCAGCAGCGCCCAACCGGTGAGGCTGATGACCAGCGCACTCAGCAGGATTGTGCTGGTGACGACTCGTGCCTGGATCGAACGGCGCCAGATGCCGGCGAGGCCGCGCATCAGGAGGGTGTTATCGCCTGGTAGCCAACACCACGAACCGTGCGAATGATCTCGGGGTTCTCAGCGTCGTCCTCGATCTTGGAGCGCAGACGCGTCATGTGGACGTTGACCAGCTTGGTGTCGCCCGGGTGGTGATAGCCCCAGACCTTCTGCAGCAGGACCTCACGGGTGAACACCTGGGACGGGTCACTCAGCAGGCAGGCCAACAGGTCGAACTCGAGCGGAGTCAGCTCAAGCGGCTGACCCTTGCGGGTCACGGTGTGGCCAGCCGGGTCGAGCACGATCTCTCCGAACTCGAGTGGCTCGACCAGGGTGTCGGAACGACGCAGTCGCGCCCGTACGCGGGCGACCAGCTCGGTGTTCTTGAACGGCTTGGTGATGTAGTCGTCAGCACCGGCCTCGAGACCCGCCACGACATCTGGGGTGTCGGCCTTGGCCGTCAGCATGATGATCGGGACGGCTGACTTCTCCCGGATCTGTCGGCACACGCTCATGCCATCGAGACCCGGGAGCATCAGATCGAGCAGGACCACGTCGGGCTTGAACTGTGCGAACACAGCCATCACGCGGTCGCCGGAGCGACACACACCCGTGGTGAGTCCTTCGCCCTCAAGGACGATCGTGAGCATCTCGGCGAGCGAGGCGTCGTCATCTACGACGAGCACTCGGTCCCGCTTCGTGCGGCGATAGTTCATGAGGCGGCGATGCTACAGGCTCAGTAGCGGTAGAGGTCCGACTTGTAGGGGCCGGCGACGTCGACACCGAGGTAGGCGGCCTGCTCCTTGGTCAGCTCAGTCAGCTCAACACCGAGGGCGTCGAGGTGCAAACGAGCGACCTCTTCGTCGAGGTGCTTGGGCAGAACGTGAACGCCGAGCTCGTACTGGCTGGCCTTGCTGAAGAGCTCGATCTGAGCCAGCACCTGGTTGGTGAACGAGTTGGACATCACGAACGACGGGTGACCCGTCGCGTTGCCGAGGTTGAGCAGACGACCCTCTGACAGCACGATGAGCTTCTTGCCATCGGGGAAGATCCACTGGTGAACCTGGGGCTTGATCTCGTCCTTGACGATGCCCGGGATCTTGGCCAGACCGGCCATGTTGATCTCGTTGTCGAAGTGACCGATGTTGCCGACGATCGCCTGGTGCTTCATCTTCTCGAAGTGCTCGACGCGGATGATGTCGAAGTTGCCCGTGGTCGTAATGAAGATGTCAGCGGTCTCGACCACCGACTCGAGCTTCTTGACCTCGTAGCCGTCCATCGCAGCCTGCAGAGCGCAGATCGGGTCGATCTCGGTGACGATGACGCGAGCACCCTGGCCGCGCAGCGACTCCGCCGAACCCTTGCCGACGTCGCCGTAGCCACAGACGACAGCAACCTTGCCGCCGATCATGACGTCGGTGGCGCGGTTGAGACCATCGATCAGCGAGTGGCGGCAGCCGTACTTGTTGTCGAACTTGCTCTTGGTGACCGAGTCGTTGACGTTGATGGCCGGGAACAGCAGCGTGCCGTCACGGAAGCGGTCGTACAGGCGGAGGACGCCGGTGGTGGTCTCCTCGGAGACACCCTTGATGTCCTTGGAAATCTTGGTCCAGTGATCGGGCTTCGCGGCGACCGAACGGGCCAGCACGCGCAGCACCTCCTTGAACTCCTCGTTGTCGGTGCTGTCCTGCGAGGGGACGACGCCGGTCTTTTCGTACTCGACGCCGAGGTGCAGCAGCATCGTGATGTCGCCACCATCGTCGAGGAGGACGTTCGGGCCACCCTCAGCGAAGTCGAAGACCTTCTCGGCTTCATCCCAGTACTCGGCCAGCGTCTCGCCCTTCCAGGCGAAGACGGGCGTGCCCTTGGGGTCTTCAGCGGTGCCGTCACGACCGACAACCACTGCGGCAGCAGCGTGATCCTGGGTCGAGAAGATGTTGCACGTTGCCCAGCGGACGTCGGCTCCGAGATCCACGAGGGTCTCGATCAGCACTGCCGTCTGGATCGTCATGTGCAGGGAACCGGCGATACGAGCGCCAGCGAGCGGCTTGTCCTTGCCGTAACGCTCCCGCATGGCCATGAGGCCTGGCATCTCGTGCTCAGCGAGCACGATTTCCTTGCGGCCGTATTCGGCGAGGGACAGGTCAGCGACGTTGAAATCCATGCGCTAAGCGTACCGGCGGCCCCCCATGGTCACCGAATCGGCCGCCCTCAGTGTGACGGAGCCGCAGGAAGATCTGGGCGTTCCTCGGGTACGTAGTCGGCTTTGAAGATGTCTGGCTCGATGAAGACCTGCGACGCCATCGGTTCGGCAGCGCGTACGTTGCGCTCGGCCGCATTGATGGCCTCGGCGATCTGGGCGCCGGTCGACTTCTCCGAGACGCCGATCTTGACGGCGACCAGAAGCTCTTCGGGCGCGATGTGCAGCGTCTTCAGGTGGATGATCTGCGTGACGCCGGGAGTCGATTCGATCGCGCCACGGATGTTGGCGTTTGACTCCTTGGTCGCGGATTCGCCCACCAGCAGACTCTTGACCTCGATAGCCAAGGTGATCGCGACGACGACCAGCAGTACGCCGATCGTGGCGGTACCGGCAACGTCGAAGTAGCCGTTCTCGGTGATGAGCGTCAGGGACACGGCGGCAAACGCGACGACGAGGCCGAGGAGGGCAGCGAAGTCTTCCAACAGGATCACCGGCAGTTCAGGCGCCTTGGCCTTGCGGATGAAGGACCACCAGCTCTGCTCGCCGCGCACCTTGTTGCTCTCGCGGATCGCCGTGCGGAACGAGAGTGATTCGAGCACGATCGCAATGCCGAGAACGATCAATGGGACGAAGCGCCACTTGCTGTCGAAGACGTCACCGCCATGGCCATCGTGGATCTCGTGCCACTTGTGATACGCCTCGTAGATCGCGTACAGGCCACCAATGCTGAACAACACGATCGCCACGACGAACGCGTAGACGTAGCGCTCACGGCCATAGCCGAAGGGGTGTTCCTCGGTGGCCTCGCGCTTGGATCGCTTGCCGCCCAACAACAGCAGACCCTGGTTGCTGGCGTCGGCCACCGAGTGGATCGACTCAGCGAGCATCGATGAGAAGCCAGTCAGCAGGAATGCGATGAACTTCGTGACCGCGATGCCGGTGTTGGCGAGCAGTGCCGCGACAACGGCCTTGGTGCCGCCCTCAGCGGACACCTAAAGGGCCCGAGCCTCGTCAACCAGCATCACCGGGATGTCGCGACGCACGGGATATGCGAGCGAGCAGGCGTTGCACACGAGCTCGCTTGCCTCTTCGTCGACGAACAGGGTCGCGCGGCATTGGGGGCAGACGAGGATCTCGAGGAGAGCCGGATCAAGGTTCATGTTCTCCACCTTACCGACGTATAACGGCAAGAACCTCGTCACGTACGCGTGCCATCTCCGCCTCCGTGTCAGCCTCGACATTGAGGCGAAGCAACGGCTCAGTATTCGAGGCACGCACGTTGAACCACCAGGTGTCGCCCTCGACTGTCAGGCCATCGAGTCGGTCTTGCGGCAGGTCTGCGTACGTCTGTGACAACGACTCCATCACGGCTGCGCCATCGTCAACGGTGCTGTTGATTTCGCCGGACGCGACGTAGCGCTCGTACTGCGCCATCAGCTCCGAAACCGTTCCGTCGGTCTCGGCGAGCGCGGCCATCACGTGGAGTGCGGCGATCATCCCGGAGTCGGCGAGGAAGAAGTCTTTGAAATAGAAGTGTCCGGAGTGCTCTCCCCCGAAAACGGCTCCTGTGCGAGCCATCTCGGCCTTGATCAGCGAGTGACCGACCGGCGTACGTATGGCCGTGCCGCCGCGCTCGACGATGATCTCGGGGACTGCCTTCGACGTGATGACGTTGTGCAGAATCGTGGCGCCCGGGGTCGTGATCAAGGCACGCGCAGCAATGAGGGCGGTGATGGCTGACGGCGACACGACGTCGCCGAGCTCGTCGACGACAAAGCATCGATCGGCATCGCCGTCGAATGCCAAGCCGATGTCAGCAGCGGTCTCGAGCACCTTCGCCTGAAGGTCCACCAATGTGCTGTGGTCCAGCGGGTTGGCGTCGTGGTTGGGGAAGGTCCCGTCGAGCTCGAAGTACATCGCGGTCAGCTCGAGGTTGAGAGGCGCGAACACCGACGGAACCGTATGGCCGGCCATACCGTTGCCAGCGTCAGCGACCACCTTGAGTCGGCGACCTGCAGGCACGGGTACGAGCTCGTGGAGATAGTCGGCATACCGAGTCAGAGCGTCCCGCTCTTCGTAGGTGCCTTGAGGATCCGAAGCGACGGGCGATGCCAAGCCAGAACCGTTCAAAATCGTGGTCGCCTTCTCGGCAATCGCCGACAAACCTGTGTCGTAGCCGATCGGCTTGGCTCCGGCCCGGCACAACTTGATGCCGTTGTACTCGGCCGGGTTGTGGCTCGCGGTGATCATGGCGCCGGGCAGGTCGAGATCGCCGGAAGCGAAGTACAGCAGGTCAGTCGAGGCCAACCCGATGCCGATGACGTTGCCGCCCTGAGTGCGTACGCCATCGCTGAAAGCCTGCGCCAGGACTGGGGAGGTGTCGCGCATGTCGTGGCCAATGACCACAGTGCCGCCGCCCGTGACGCCGGTCTCGAGCGCGAAGGCCATACCGAGCGCAAACGTCATGTCAGGGTCGAGCTGTTCGGGAGAGAGGCCACGTACGTCATAGGCCTTGACCACGGCCTGGAGTCGGGGATCGATCACGCGGCACTCATTCTTGTAGAGGTCTTACGAGTCGCAGCGCGGGCTGACCCTCGGGCACCGGTTCGGCGGGGCGGCCAGCTTCACGTACGGCGTCTGCGAGAGCCAGAAGGTCATCACGGCTCGGTGCTCCAGCTTCAGGATCGGGTGCAAGTCGCAGCACACTCCAGCCCTGTGGCGCCGACATCCGCTGCGAATGCTCGACACACAAGTCGTACGTGTGCGGCTCGGCAGCGGTGGACAGCGGTCCGAGGACGGCAGTCTGATCGGCGTAGACATACGTCAGCGTCGCCACGGCTTGCATTGAGCAAGCCGAACGGGTGCATCGTCTGACCATGTGGTGAGGCTAACCGTCCCCAAGTCGCCACCGCGTTAGGCTCACCGCATGGATCGCGCTGTGGGATCAAACTGGGGCGGAATTGTGAGTGGTCCCCGGCCTGGTCGGATGCGCGATCGCCGAGGAGCTGGGTTGCGCGGACCCATGGCGATGCCCGGTCCGCTCTCTCCACGCAGCGTGCCGGCCCATCGGACGCCTCGTGAGTCGTTCGACCTCCTCGTCGGCGATGTCCTCGGTGCGCTTGACCATCACTTTGCGGCTGAGCCAGACCACGTCGACATCGTGGTCGAGGAAGCACCACTGCTGCCGCCCGAATGGACCGACGAGGTCCCGCTGAGCATCGTGGTGGCGCGACCCGGCGCCATGCGCGTGGTGTTGTTCCGGCTTCCGATGTCACATCGTTGCCGCAACAAGACCGACCTCGAGGATCTCGTCTGGTCGGTCGTTCTTGAACGTCTTGCCGAGGTCTGGCGCATGTCGCCAGATGATCTCGACCCGCGCTAGTCGATCGGACGTACCTGCGGGGCAAGCACTCTGATCGGTGCCGACAACAGTGCAAGTGAACTGACGAGGCCGCCGTCGCGGTAGGTCGCGGCTCCCACGACTTCACCCTTGCTCTGAACGACGAGGTAGGCGATGCCCTTTTGGGTGAACTTCTTCGCTACGTCGATGTGCTTGGTGGTCTCGCCCTCGATCGACATCGTGAACTCACCCAGCTGCTTCATGTTCTTGTCGTACGCAAACACCTGAACGCTCGAGGTCCCACGCGGCGCAGTCACAATCAGATCCGGTGCGCTGACGCCCTTGCCAAGCGAAACCGGCACGATCGCAGGGCCAGAGAGCGGAAGCACGGACTCGGCGTACGCATAGTCGAGCTCATTGGGCGCCATCCGCACCGTCGCGGCCACCGGGACATCCGAAGTGACTTTGAGTGCCTGGCGTGCTCCGCCGGCTGTGCTCGGTACCTCCACCAGGCGAACCGACTCGCCCTTCACTTTGATGGCGCCGAGGCCTTCTGGTTTGAAGGTGCTCTTGGACCCGATGACGTCGACCTCGACTCGTGCAGTCGCAGTGCCTGGGTTGAGGAGTGCGAGCGTACGGCCGCTGGCTCCAGACACCAGACCGCCAACGACCTGGCTGCGTCGAGGCGCAGAAGTCGCGGTTACCGGCTCGGTTCCGCCGAACACGGCGGTCGAGAAATCGTTGACGACTGCGGACACGGCACCACGACGGCGAAGGACGCGAAGGGCAAGCTCTGGCTCACCCGCCGCAAGATCCTCCAGCTGAACTCGGCGGGTCGTATGGGGCTTGATCACGATGCCCTTGGCACCGACGGCGTCAATCTTTCCGTCCGGACCCCACAGGTCGAGATCGACCGCGGCGGGAGCAGTTGTCCCGTTGGTCAAGGTCACCGTCGAGAAGTGCTTGACCCCTGATCCGAGGCCAAGGAACCAGGCGGCGTCAACACTCGCCGAACACGAGCCCACGCCTAGTCCGCTGCCGCCTGCCTTGGGCGCGATGCTGCCAAAGAAGCCCGACGGCCCTGACCCACGGCCCTGCTGCTCGACGAGGACTCCTCGTCCATCCACCCGTGCCGTCCTCCAGCTCCGCGTACCGCCGAGGTCCTTGGCGGTGGACTTGCCGGGCAGGACAGTTGCCGTGCCCGTGGTGCCTGGCGAAACCTGCCCAGCGGCGACAGTGATCCCAGCTCCGGCAGGACACCCGTACGTCGTCTGGGTGACCTTCACTCCCGCAGGCGGACGCGGGTCATCTGACTGTTCGGGTGCGAAGTAGGCGCCGATGACCAACCCCGCTGCGACGAGTGGGATGCCAACGGTCCGATAGCGGATCATGTCGTGGCCCCCTCATCTTCGAGGAGGGCGTCCTCAAGAAGCGGCTCGAGCTCGCGTCGGCGAACCGGAGCTGTGAGCACGATGGCGAGCAACCAAGCGAGGACCTGAACGCCGGAGACGATCGGGTGCCACATGGGGGCCGTCGCACTATCTGACTTCGGCTTGATGGTCAGCGTCCACACACGCGATCCCGGAGAGTCGCTACCCGCCGGTGCCAGCAGGGGCGCGCCGTCCACACGGCGGGCGACCTCAGGATCCGCGGCCGGTGCGTAGATCGCATCGATGCCATGAGCGCTGAGCACGCGGATGTCATCGGCGGTGGCGTTGGCGAGCACTCGGCGTACAGCCGCCGTGAGCTCCTTGGTGGCCGGAGACGATCCGGCGATCGCTTCTTGGCCGAGGTAGGGGCCGTCGCCATCGACGACGCGATAGTCGACACCCTTCGCGACGGTGCCGGTCAGAACGAGGGTGTTGCCCGGTCGATCGGCGAGGAAGACCGGGACGACCGCCGATCGTCCAATGTCGAGCGGGTCAGCGTTGCCGCGTCCCAGCCACCATGCGGCTGAGCCGATCGGCAGCACCAGCGCGACGACCACAACAGCGACCAACGCGGGCCGGGAAAGCTTCCGCCAGGCTTCCGGCGCGGCGAGCAAGACAGCTGACAGGAGCCCGCCGATCCAGACGACAACCGGCACTCCGACCCAGGGCTCGATCGAAGCCGGTCCAGCGTGTGTCGAGTAGGTCACGAGGGTGCCGATCAGAGCAACCGCCAATCCCAACAGCGCAACCAGCCATGAGAGCTCGACGCCCAAACGCGAACGTGGCGGCCAGAGCGCGAGCACCGCCAGCACTATCAACCCGATCGTCAGCCAGCCAGGAGCCGACACTCCTCCAGCTCGGCCGAGCACAACATCGAGAGCAGTGGCGGAACCAGGAACGGGGAATCCCGCTTCCCACCACATGCGCCACGGCCGAAGCGCGCGCTGGAACAGCCATGGACCGAGAAGGACCAGGGGAACTCCAGCCGCCGCCAGAAGATAGCGGCTCACCCAACGGCCCTCGGCGTACAGCAGGATCAACAGACCGCCGAGCCCCAGCACCAGGGCGATCGGTGCAAACGCGGCGGCGACGGCGATCCAGATGCCGACTCGCAGGCCGAGCTGCCAACCGGGTGTCTCGGCGAGCTGGATCGCGGTGTTGACGATGATCGGCAGAACGATCAGCGCAACGACAGTGCCAATCCGGCCCTGATTCACAGCACCCATCGCCACGATGCTCAGGCCGTACGTGACAGCGACCGCAATACGTATGCCGCGATGTGGCGACAGCAGGCGACCCAACCGGTGAGCCGAGAGTGCACCGAGCGGCACTGCGAAGAGCATCAGCGTCCACACGACTATGCCCGGGTGGAACCACAAGGGAATGGAGATCAACGCCAACGGGATCGCGAATACGGGCGCGAGCACACTCGCCGTTGGCAGCTCGCGGTGACGGTCGAACAGCAACGACCACCAGCCGTAGGCCGACTCCGGGGAGGCCGGGAGCGCCCCACCGTGCAGGCCGGCGCCGAACAGCCCGCGGCTGGCAAACAGCGACAGAATGACCAAGGCGAGGACGACCGCGAACCAGGGACGGCGCGCCAACACCGATGGCTCGTCCTCGAGGTCGACCGCCTCGTCCGGCGACTCGTCAGGTCGCGTCGACCTGCGGCCCACCGTCGCGACGGCCTCCGGGCGTACAAGGGCCGTGATCGTCTCTCGGGCAATGTCGTAGCCGTGCTGATAGGGCAGCCAGTACGGAGCGAGCAGGCCGCGGATCTCTCTATGTGGTCGAATCGCCGTCCTGGCGCGCTGACGTCGGCCCTTGAACAGCCGGATCGGATGCGTGTACGCCGATCGCAGAGCCAGCAGCTCATCGCTCGCGGCCTCAGGATCCTTGCCGATCAGGAACGCCATAACGCGAAGGAGTGATCCGATGAAGAGGCGAACGCTCTGGAACAGGAAGAACGGAGTCGGGGTGTTGACCAACAGCGTGTAGAGCGCAGCACGGCGCGGCTCCCAGTGCGGAACATCGCTGCGCGAACGGCGACGAGTGCCGCGACGGGAGGCCTCTGCGTGGAACAGGACGGCGGTTGGAGCAGTACGCGTCCGGTACCCCGCTCGAGCAACCCGCCAACCAAAGTCAATGTCGTCGCCATGCAGCGGCAACCGGCGATCGAAGCCGCCGAGCTCGTCCCACACATCACGGCGGATCAGCATTCCGGCGGTGTTGACGGCGAGCACATCGCGCTCACGGTCATGCTGGCCCGCATCTGGTTCGCCGGTCTCCAAACCTGTCTCGCGGCCACCGGTCGACGTGATCGTCAGGCCGACCTCTAGAAGGCGACGCAGCGATGGCCACTCACGGATCTTGGGGCCGACGACGGCAATGTCCGGCGCCGACGTGGCCGTGTCGAGCAGACCCGACAGCGTTCCGGGAAGAACCGACGAGTCGTCGTGAAGCAACCAGATCCAGTCCGTACGTGGCAGCGACTCAAGCGCTAGTCGTACAGCGTCACCGAAGCCCGTACCGGAAGGAGCGACCGAGACGCGCCCCGCGCCGAACGAGTCGCGGAGCATGTCAGCACTGCCGTCGGTGGAGGCCACATCGACGACCTGCCACGCCGTTGGCGCAAAGAACATCGAGCCGAGTGAGGCGATGACCTTGGGCAGCCAGGTGGCTCCGTTGTGGGACACGAGCACCGCCGCCACAGTTGGCGGCGCGTCCAGCCAATGGCGCGTCGTCTGAGTCTCGTCCACAGCTAGCGACCTTAGTGGACGAGGTTAAGCGGAGGTCAGGCTCGCTTCTTGAGCTTGCGCCTCTCGCGCTCGGACAGACCGCCCCAGATGCCGAACCGCTCATCATGGCCAAGGGCGTACTCGAGGCACTCACCGCGGACGTCACAGGTCAAGCAGACCCGCTTGGCCTCGCGCGTCGAACCGCCCTTTTCAGGGAAGAACGCCTCGGGGTCAGTCTGAGCGCAGAGGGCTCGCTCTTGCCACATGAGTTCTTCATCAAGCTCCGGCGGCAGACCCAAATCGAATGACATACTTGAAATTACAAGCCTGCGACTCTCACAAGTCAAGCGGAATCGCAAGATTCATCAAATACACGGCGTGTCGCCGGTCAAAAGTCACCGCGCGTGAGGACACTCGCCGAGGACGCGAGACACTTGGGTATGCGCATCACGATCGTCACCGGCTCGGACGGTGCCTCTTTCGTCCACGAGCTCGCCTCCCAGCTCGACTCGGGTGACGAGCTGACCGTCATTGCCCCAACGGTTCGTGGACACCTTGCCGCCGGACTGCAGGCGAGCCCGGATATCGACGGGCTCCTCTCCCCCAGCCCCACACCGACATACTCCGTTGCCGACGCCCTTGACTCGGTCGAGTTCACCCCCGGCTGGCAGCGTGCCAGCGACCAGGCAGTTGCCGCGCGACTCGTCCGTACGCAGCTCGTTGCGACCGGCGCCACGCTGACCGACGCCACGATCGCGGTCGGCATCCGTTCGTCACTTCCGTTCACACTGCTGCCGGTGTGTGACGAGCGAGCAGAGTTCAGGGTCGTGCACGGATCCGAGGATCCTCGGGCAATCCACGTCGACGAATACCTCGCCACCCCAACGGCGTACGAAGCCACCCAACTCCTGCTCGTCGCGGACAAGATCACCGTCTCGAAGGCCGTCGCCGACGCACTCGGCGAGACCGATGTTCTGGTCCTCGGACCCTCCAGTCGGACTCTGGCAATCGACCCGGTGCTCCGCACCCCCGGCTTCCTCGAACTGGTGGGCGGCTCGCTGCCGGTACTCGTCGTCGAGCACGAAGACACCGCCCCGACTGAGCTCGTACGAGTGGCCGGACTTCGCCAGCCAGATCCCGGTCGCCCGCGTTCCGTGCCGAAGAACGCACAAGCCGTGGTCCAGATCGCACGCGTGTCCGTATGAGTCTCGACAAGCTCCTCGCCGGAATCACCGACGCTTCCGTACCGCTGCTGACGTACTACGACATCTCGACGGGCGAGCGGGTCGAACTCAGCGGTACGACCACTGCCAACTGGGTCGCCAAGACCAGCAACTTCCTGGTGGACGACCTCGATGCCGACAGCTCGTCACGCATCCGGATCGGCATACCGACTCACTGGCTGCGATTCGTCTGGATTCTGTCGGCCTGGAACGTCGGTGCAGCGATCGTGGATTCGGCGGCCGACATCGGACTCAGCGGGCCGGAGCTCGAGGGCGATGAGCGCCACCGTGTTGCCGCGTCTCTGCGCCCACTCGGCGGCCGGTTCATCTCCGAGCCCGAAGGCTTCCTGGATCTCGGTGCCGAGGTGCCGGGGCACGGCGACCATTTCTTCGCCTCCGATCCACCGACCGAAGCAGCAGTCGCCCTCGACTTCGGGGGCGTGTCGCGTACGCACGCGCAGCTCCTGGCGACCCCGTCTGACAGCCGACGCGTACTTGTCGAACCCGGCACCGTGGAGCGCGATGCTCAACTCATCGTCGCGGCCTGTCTCGGTGGCGGCTCTCTGGTCGTCGTGACGTCTGCCACTCCCGCTGATCTGACGCGCGTGGCGCAGCAGGAGTCAGCCCAGATCACATAGGGCGATCCACTACACTCGGGATGCCGCGGTCGGGTCTGATCGTCCGGCGAGAACTCACAGTAGGGACCCATTTCCAGATGCACGCCAATGACGTGGGACCGGGCGGTCTCCCACGAGTAGGCGCACGGCCCCCTCTGGGTGCCTACCTTCGCGAAGTCTGGGCACGACGCCAGTTCATCCTGTCGCTGGCACAGTTCCGCATTGAGGCTGACAACCAGCGCAACCGTCTCGGCATGCTGTGGGTCGTTCTCCAGCCTGTGCTCGAAGCCAGCGTCTACGGACTCGTCTTCGGCATGCTGCTCGCAGGCAGCCGCCCACCCAACTTCGTTGAGTTCCTGGTCATTGGCGTCTTCATGTTCCAGTTCTTCTCATCCACGTTCGCTGCCGGGTCGAAGTCGATCACTGGCAACATCGCGCTCTTGCAGAGCCTCAGCTTCCCGCGAATGACGCTGCCCATTTCACTCGTCGTTCAGCGACTTCTGCTGTTCATCCCCACGATCGGCATCATGCTGGTCCTGGTCATGCTCACCGGCAACAAGCCGCACGTGAACTGGCTGTTGCTGATCCCGCTCGTCGGGATCTTCTTCTTCTTCAATGCTGGGCTCACGCTCATCACGGCACGCCTGACGGTCCACGTTCGTGACCTCAAGCAGTTGCTGCCCTTCATCACGCGGCTGCTGTTCTACACCAGCGGCTTGTTCTTCAGCGTGGAAGAGCGGTTCAAGGATCACCCAAAGATCCTTCGCTTCGCCGACTTCCAGCCGATCCACGAATTCCTCACGCTCGCCCGCGGCATCTTGCTCGGCGGCGACGCATACAAGGTCAAGATGGACTACTGGCTCTACACCTCCGCTTGGGCCTTCGGCATTTTCGCCATCGGAGTCGTCTTCTTCTGGGTTGCGGAGGAGCGTTATGGTCGCGCCGACTGATCGCAAGCCCGTGGTGATCGTGGACGACGTCCACGTCGAATACAAAGTGCTCGCCACCGGCAAGCGCGCCACCGCAGCAGACAGCTCACGCAAGCTGATGCAGCGCTCACGCCGTACGCGTTCGGTTCACGCCCTCAAGGGTGTGTCGTTCACGGCCTACGAGAACGACAGCATCGGCGTCATCGGATCCAACGGATCCGGAAAGTCGACTCTGATGCGTGCCATCAGCGGCTCGACGCCCACGTCGCAAGGCGCCATCTACGCCGCGTCACGACCCAGCATGCTCGGCGTTGGAGCCGCCCTGATCAAGGACCTGTCGGGTGAGCGCAACATCATCCTCGGCGGATTGGCTTTGGGCTTCACTCGCCGCGAGATGGAAGCGCGACTGGATGACATCGTCGAGTTCGCCGGCCTGAGGGAGTTCATCAACCTCCCGATGCGCACCTACTCATCCGGTATGACGGCACGCCTGAAGTTTGCGATCGCGACCGTTCAAGACCACGAGATCCTCATCGTTGACGAGGCACTCGCCGTCGGTGACCGGGCCTTCCGTCGCCGGAGCGAGGCTCGCATCCGCGAGATCCGCGACAACGCGGGAACGATCTTCTTGGTCAGCCACTCGATGCAGTCGATCCGCGACACGTGCAACCGCGTCATCTGGATCAACAAGGGCACCTTGATGATGGACGGCGATCCCGCTGAGGTCATCGATGCGTACCAAGCCTCAACCGGCTGAGTGCCGAAGCAGTTCGACTAGCAGGTTGCTGCCAGGTCGTCCGTCGTATTGGCGGCGCGCTGGGTCGGGTCCTTCTTCTTCTTTTCGCCATTCGCAGCGGAAGCCTTCTCTGACTTCTTGATCGCGGTCTGGATCATCGCGTGGATCGCCGGGAAGTTGGGGTTGACGGTCGACACGACTGGCGGCACCAGCGAAACGACGCCGATCTTCTCGCCGCGTGACTTCAGGGCAAGGTCGGCGAACTGGCCGAGCTCGACCTCGGGGATGTTGGTGCTCAACAGTTCCTTGCCGGACGCGGCGATCTGCGTCGCGTTCGTGAGCACCTTCTGCGGGCTGAGCTGGTCGAGCATCGCCGCCATGAGGCACTTCTGGCGACCCATGCGGGTGAAGTCGTCCGACGCGACGCGGCTGCGCGCGTACCAAAGGGCTTGCTGCCCATCAAGCTTCTGCTCGCCCGGCTCGATGTACGTCTGCTTGTAGGAGTCATCGTGACCGAACATGGCGATGCGCGTCTTGACGTCCATCGTGACGCCACCGACCGCGTTGACGAGTCCCTTGAAGCCGTTGAGGTTGACCATCACGTAGTAGTTGATCTTGAGATCGGTGGCACCCTCGACTGCGTCGATCGTCGCCTCCAATCCCGGGTCGTCACTGTCGGGATAGAGGTCGGTACGGTTCTGCGCCGCCGTGTGCACTGCATTGAGCAAGCACGTCGGCCCACAGTTGTAGCCGTACGGGTAGACCTTGCGCATGGGCGAATCCGCCGCAAACGGGACGTTCTGCAGATTGCGCGGCAGTGAGACGAGCACCGTACGACCTGTGGTGGCGTCAATGCTTGCGATCGTCAGCGAGTCCGGACGGACGCCGATCCGATCCTTGCGGGCATCCGAGCCCACCATCAGGATGTTGTAGCGCCCCTTAAGGGGAGGCGTCGTCTCGGTTGCGGTGAAGACCGTTTTGACGGTGTCGCGCGAGACCTTGATGAGTTGCGAGGCATAGGCCGTCGAGCCTGCAACGCCAGCGACGATGCCGACGTTGATGAGTGTGATGATCGCGGCTCGCTTGAACGGCAACCTGAACGGGGAACCGAGGCGCCACGCGTCGACGAACAGCATCAGCCACAGAACACCCAAAGAAACCAGGGCTATACGGGCGATCGCCAGCTTGTCGCTGTTGGTGAAGTAGCCAAGGAACGTTGCTCGGTCAGTGAAGTAGGTGAAGGCCAGGAATCCGCCCAGGCCCAGCAGGCAAACCCACACGAACAGAGCGATCCGACCCACGAATCTGCTGCCGACTGCCGACTGCGCTGAGCCGGGAAAGATGATCGTCATCAGGCACAACGTGAGGGCTCGGCGAAAGCGGACACGCGGCGAATCGAGGTGGCGGTCCTGATAGCCGCGGCCTAGGAGACTCGCGCGGTGCGACATGGTCCCTCACGAAAATGGTGGCCGACGAAGCATCCATTATCACTGACACAGGTGCCATGTCTGAAATGAATGAGTGTGATCTACGGCTAATCTCAGGTTCCGCAGTCGATCAGCAGGAGGAGTCGAGGTCCGCCGACTGGTTGGCCTTGCGAGGGTCATTCGAGGTGTCGTCGGTCTTCGGGAGCGACAGCTTTGCCTGCGTCAGACCTGTCTTGTGTGTCGACTTGCCCTCGGACTTGGCGATGGCCTTGTCGATGACGCGACGAACCTTGTCGAAGTCCGGGCTGCCCGTATAGATCAGCGGCGGCACCAGCGAAACGGTCGACATCTTCTGCGACTTCGCCTTCAACGCGAGGTTCATGAACACGTCGAGGTCCTGCTGCGGGATATTCGTGCTGAGCAGCGCCTTGCCCGAGTCGGCGATCTTCTGAACGTTGAGCAGAACCTTCTGCGGGCTGAGCTGCTTGAGCATCGCGTTCATGACGCACTTCTGGCGACCCATACGGGACCAGTCGTCGTTCTGCACTCGGCTGCGCGAGTACCAGAGCGTCTCGCCGCCATCGAGCTTCTGCGTACCGGCTTCGATGTAGCCACGGATCGGTGAGCCGATGCCGCCGATTGCCGTGCGCTCCTTGACGTTGATGGTCACGCCACCCACGGCATCGACGAGCTTGGAGAAGCCGTGCATGTTGACCAGCGCGTAGTAGTTGAGCTTGAGCCCGGTCGCCTCTTCGACGGCACCCATGGTTGCCTCGAGGCCTGGGTCCTTGGTGTCGAACAGATCCGCGTGGTCGTTGGCCCAGGTGTTGATCGCGTTGAGGTATTGGCCCTCACCGTTGAATCCGCTCGGGAACTGCTTCGCCATGACCGAACCCTTGGGGAACGGCATGTCCTGCAAGTTGCGGGGAAGACCGATCAGGACGGTACGACCCGTGTCCTTGTCGATGCTGGCGACGGTGAGCGAGTCGGGGCGCAGGCCGCTTCGGTCCGGTCCGGAGTCGCCGCCGAGAAGCAGCACGTTGTAGCGACCGTCCTCGGGCTCCGACACCGTCTCGGAGGCAAACACCGTGCCGATGAACGAGCTCTGTACGGCGACGAGGTGTGCGGCGAAAAACATGGTGCCCGCGGTGACGAAGCACAGCGCGCTGTTGAGTCCGGTCATCCAGAGGCGATGGTTGCGAGCCATTTCGAGCGGGCGTCCGAGACGCCACGCATCGATGATCAAGGCGACCCAGGCGATGGCACCCGCCATCAGCACGTACCGGCCCAAGGTCAGCAGGCGCGGATTGGTCAGCAGCGAGAACAGTCCCGTACGCGACGTCATCGACAGCAGCAGAAGGAACCCGCCGAAAGCGAGGAACGAGAGCCAGATGCGGACGCTGATGCGACCGACCTTGCGATTGCCCATCACGAGCTGGGCGGAGCCCGGCATCACGAGGGTCATCGCCGTCAGTGTCAGGGCACGGCGAAACTGGATGCGGGCCGAGGTGTCGGCCGGACGGGCGTAGGAGCCACCCATCACACTCGAGCGAACGTCAGACATGTTGTCCTCACGTGGGGAAGAAGCTGAGGCGGTTCTCAGTATTGCCCTCAACCTTCAAGTCGTGGTTGAAGGCGCGCCGTGAAAGTCTCAGCAATTTCGAAGGCAGTTCCGAGCGGGATTGAGCTCCTACGTCGAGCAGTCCGGTACGGTCATTTGCATGCCAGGTGAGTGGTCTGAGGGTGAGTACGGATGGCTGTACGGCGACGGGAAGTCGACCCCTCCCAAGGCTGCTCCGGCATCGTCCGACCTGCCGCCGCCCAAGCTGCCGCCACCGGGGTCGGTCCGCGCCCAACCCGCTGAGCGTCCACCGGCGCCGCCCAAGAAGAAGCGCAACGGGCGCAAGATCTTCGGCTTCGTCCTGCTTGCGTGGATTGTGTTCCTGGTCGCCGTACCTGTCTGGGCCTGGGGCAAGATCGGCAAGGTCGACGCCGAGCCCAACGGTGCGCGCCCTCCGGAGCAGCCGGGCACCACATACCTTCTCGTCGGTTCCGACAGCCGTCGCGGACTCACCAAGGCAGAGCAGAAGGAGCTCGCAACCGGTGGAGACAGCGGTGGTCGAGGTCGTACGGACACGATCATGCTGCTGCACACCGGAAGCGGTCCGACACTGCTAATGTCGCTGCCGCGCGACTCGCTCGTCGACATCAAGGGCTACGGCCGCACCAAGATCAACGCCGCGTACGCGTTTGGCGGCGCTCCACTGCTGGTCCACACGATTGAGCAGAACACCGGCATCCGGGTCGACGACTACGTCGAGGTCGGCTTCGGCGGCCTGGTCAAGGTCGTCGACTCCCTGGGTGGCGTCGAGATCTGCCCCAAGACCGATCTCAAGGACAAGGACTCCGGGCTCAACGTCAAGAAGGGCTGCCAGACCGCCGATGGCAAGACGGCGCTCGCCTACTCCCGCAACCGCCACACGTACGCGACGCAGGACATCCAGCGCGTTCAGAGCCAGCGCGAGGTGCTCGGCTCGATCGCCAAGTCTGCCAAGTCACCGTGGACTGTTCTCAACCCGTTCCGCTACATGCGGGTCGCGAGCGGCGCTTCTGGGTCGCTGCAGATCGGCGACAACGTTGGCCCGATCTCGCTGGCGAAGTTCGCGCTTGCGCTGTCGGCGGCCATGGGCGGCGAAGGCCTCAACTGCACCGTCCCGCTGCGTGACTTCGCCGTGACGTGGGATCCCGAGCGGGCACCCAGGATGTTCGATTACATCAAGACCGATCGCACTGCTGACATAGGCAAGCTCTGCACCAAGGACGGCCTGCCGAAGAATTGAGGGTCAGCCAACCCGGGCGCGACGCATCGGCGCGAGTGCAAGAAGTGCACCGACGTACATGACGAAGCCGTAGGTGAGCACCGTCGTCACTGCCAGATCAGGTGACTTGCTGAGGCTGACCACGAGCAGAGCGAGCGTCAGATTGCGGACCGCGGTGATCATCGACACCGCGGCACGCTCGCTTGATCCCTGAAGCTGTGGCAGCCCGTACGCGGCCAGCGTCACAACGACGATCATCACGATCACGGGGAGCGTCGCTGCCGGCAGATCTGCGATGTGGCTCAGCGTGGTGACCGCGAACCAAAGGATGATCCCAAGCAGGAGCAGGTCGGCGATTCTTCCGGCTACGACATGCACGCGGTCCGCAGTTTCCGGGTTCCGCCTGCGCAGGGTCATCCCGACCGCGAACGGTACGACCTGCGCGACAAGCAGCCCGGCGACCAAGGCCGCAGCCCGGTCAAGGTCGAACGACGATTCCGACGACAGGACCAACATCCACAGCGGCACCGCTGCAAGGGCAAGGAGCGCCAGCATCGCCTGAAGAGAGACGGCCAAGGCGAGCGATCCGCCGGCATGACGTACGAGCAGCGGGCCAGAGCTACCGCCCGAGGCGGCGGCAGACACGAGGATCCCGAGAGCGACTGGTGCGGGGAAGTCGATCACCGAAACGGCGATCGCGGCCACTGCCGGAACTGCCACGACATTCGCGACGACGGCGATGGCCAACGAGGCTGGTCGCTGCGTCAGCTCCACGAACGATTCCGTCGTGAGGTTGGCTCCGATTGCCAGCATCGACGTCACCAGAAGGACGACAAGGACGACGGAAGTCATGCGGAGCAACCTAGCCTCATCCTGTGCTCACAGGCGCCCCGATAGATTGGAGCAATGAGCACAGCCAACGCATACGCCTACGGAGTCGCCACTCTGACGCCCGACGGCACAGTGCTCGACGTCTGGTACCCGTCCCCTCAGCTCGGAACAGCGCCGAAGGGCCTGACCGAACCGGCCGAGCTGACTGCGTTGGCTGGCAAGGATGAGATCCGCAACGTCGTCAAGACCGTGGTCCTGACCGAGATCGCCGATCTCCAGGCAGCACCGACGGACGCATATGACGCCTACCTCCGCCTGCACCTGCTGTCGCACCGTCTGGTCAAGCCGCACGGGCAGAACCTCGATGGCCTGTTCGGTGCGTTGACCAACGTTGTCTGGACGTCGATCGGTCCCTGCGCTGTCGACGGCTTCGAGGCGACCCGCGCACGTGCTCGTGCTGCAGGCCTCCACGTTCAGGTCACCAGCGTCGACAAGTTTCCCCGCATGACCGACTACGTCGTACCGAGCGGCGTACGCATCGGCGACGCTGATCGCGTACGGCTCGGCGCTCACCTCGCCGAGGGCACCACGGTCATGCACGAAGGCTTCGTCAACTTCAACGCTGGCACGCTCGGCACGGCGATGGTCGAAGGGCGCATCTCCGCCGGTGTCACCGTCGGCAACGGCTCCGACGTCGGTGGTGGCGCCTCGATCATGGGCACGCTGTCAGGCGGCGGCAAGGAAGTCATCAGCGTCGGCGAGAACTCGCTGATCGGCGCCAACGCCGGCATCGGCATCTCGCTGGGCAACGACTGTGTCGTCGCGGCCGGCACCTATGTCACCGCCGGCTCCAAGGTCACGATGCCCGACGGCTCGACCGTCAAGGCCGCCGAGCTGTCGGGGCAGGACGGCATCCTCTTCCTCACCAACAGCCAGACTGGTGCAATCGAGGCTCGGCCTCGCGGTGAACGTACGGGCATCGAGCTCAACTCCGCCCTGCACGCCAACTAGTAGCCGCCGATGAAGCTGCGCTGGCTTGTTGTATGTGGCCTCGTTGCCGCAGGCATCCTGGTCGCCACCGGTCTGCGCGATCGTGCGCCGTTGCGCAGCGAATACTGCGTAGCGGAGGTCGGCGACGTACGCGCTCAGGTCGATCTCGAGCAAGGTCGTTGGGCCAGCCTGATGGCGGCCATCGCCCAGGAACGCGGGCTGTCACCGCGGGCCACGACGATTGCGATCGCTACGGCATTCCAGGAGTCGAAGATCCACAACATCGACTACGGCGATCGCGATTCAGTAGGCCTGTTCCAGCAGCGACCCTCGCAGGGCTGGGGCACCGTCGAGCAGATCATGAATCCGCACTACGCGATCGGCCGGTTCTACAGCGCTCTCGCCAAGATCAAGGGCTACGAGTCGATGGTCATCACCGAGGCGGCGCAGAAGGTCCAGCGCTCTGGATTCCCCACCGCGTACGCACAGCACGAACCCGAAGCTCGAGCTCTCGCATCGGCACTCCGGGGCTACAGCCCGGCGGCCTTCACCTGCCAGATCAACCCCCAAGGCAACAGCAGCACCCAGGTTGTCGTCGAGGATGTACAGAGGGCTTTCGGCAAGATCGAATCAGGTCAGGACCGCGACAATGCGCGCTTCCCGCTGACAGGCAAACCAGCAGACGTGAAGGCGCGTGGCTGGGCCATCGCCCACTATCTCGTCGGCAATGCGTCGCATTTGGGCATCACGACCGTGAAGTTCGAGACGAAGCAGTGGAACGCTGAACGTTCCGATCTCGGCTGGACCAAGACCGACGACGCCGACCCAGACATCGTGCGGGTGTCGACCAACTAGCTGGCGAGGCGCTTCACGGCCGCGGCGATGCGTTCTTCTTTGGCCATGAAGGACAGGCGCACGTAGTTGGCGCCAGCAGCGCCATAGAAGTCGCCCGGGGCACCGAGGATGCCGCGCTCGGCGAGCCAATCGATCGTCTTGCGGCCGTTCTCGCCTCGGGTGACCCAAAGGAAAAGTGAACCCTCGGAGTGCTCGACCGTGAAGCCTGCGGCTTCGATCGCCGTACGCAGGTCGTAACGACGCATGGCGTAGGCCTTGCGTTGGATCTTGACGTGCTCGTCGTCGCCGAGAGCGGCAGCCATGGCTGCCTGGATCGGCGTCGGCACCATCGAGCCGAGGTGCTTGCGCACCTCGAGCAGCTCGGTGACGATCGCCTGATCGCCGGCGACAAAGGCATCGCGGTAGCCCGCAAGGTTGGAACGCTTGGACAGCGAGTGGACAGCAAGGATGCCGTCGAACGATCCGCCGCAGACCGACGGATGAAGCACCGAGTAGGGGGTGTCTTCCCAAGCGAACTCGAGATAGCACTCGTCAGACACGACCAGCGTGCCTCGCTCGCGAGCCCACTCGACGACCTTGCGCAGGTGATCGATGCCGAGGATCTTGCCGCTCGGGTTGCCCGGCGAGTTGATGAAAATGATCGCGGGCGCCTTGGGGCCGACCGCAACCGTGGAGTCCGTTGCGATGACATCGCAGCCAGCGAACCGCGCACCAACCTCGTACGTCGGGTAGGCGAGCTCTGGGACGACCACCAGATCACCGGCACCTAGTCCAAGCTGGATGGGAAGCGTGGCGATGAGCTCCTTCGAGCCCATCGTCGGCAGGACTTGCGAAGGCTTCAGGCCAGAGACCTCAAACCGTCGCTCGAGCCAATCGACGGCAGCCTGCCGCAGCGATTCAGGACCAAACACCGTCGGGTAGCCAGGTGAGTTGGCGGCCGCCCTGAGGGCGTCCTGCGCAACCGCGGGGGTGTCGTCGACCGGGGTGCCGATCGAGAGGTCGACCAGCCCTTCGGGATGGGACTCGGCGAGCGCCTTGGCGTCAGCGATCGTGTCCCACGGAAAATCAGGAAACCGTGCGGAAACTCCCCCGAGCCGCACGTGAGTCACTCGTCGTGTTCCTGCGGCGGCAGCGCTTCGATGATCGGGTGATCCTTGTCGATCTTGCCGAGCTTGGCAGCACCGCCGGGCGAGCCCAGGTCGTTAAAGAAGTCGACGTTGGCGGTGTAGTAGTCCTTCCACTCCGCCGGGGTGTCGTCCTCGTAGAAGATGGCCTCAACGGGGCACACCGGCTCACACGCACCACAGTCGACGCACTCGTCGGGGTGGATGTAGAGCATGCGGTTGCCCTCATAGATGCAGTCCACCGGACATTCGTCCACGCATGCGAGGTCCTTGAGGTCCACACATGGCTGGGCGATCACGTAGGTCACGAGGTGTTCTCCTTCGAAGGTTCTCGTCCATTATCCCGTGGCCGCCAAGATATCCGCGCAGCAGGTCCATACATGGACATGAAACGCTGGGCCAGTGACCTCAGACGCTCCGACAGTCGGCCAACGCGTCGTCGTACGACATCTCGCCGGAGGCGTCGGACCATCCGGCGGCCCGGCGCTGAACGACGTCGTCGGGCGGGTTCTCGCGGTCGATGAGCAGTCCGTGACAGTCCAGCGCCGCGATGGTCGTACGGCGATCGTCGCGCTGACGGACATCGTCACCTGGAAGGCCGTTCCCGACCGACCGTTGCGGCGGCGATCAGCGGCTGCGATCGATGCCGAGGAGCTCACGCGCATCACGTCCCGCGGCTGGCCACCGATCGAATCGTTGTTGTTGGGCGAGTGGGAACTCCGCGCCTCAGGCAGGTTCACGGGACGAGCCAACTCAGTCGCGGTCCACGGTTCGCCCGGGATGCCGTTCGGCGATGCCACCGCTGAGGTCGAGGCCTTCTACGCCCAACGTGACCAACCTGCTCTGGCTCAGGTTGTCGTCGGATCAGTGCACGAGCATTCGTTTGCGGCTGCGGGTTGGGAGCCGATGGAGGGCTACTTCGGTGGCGCCGTCGTACAGGTCGCCGATCTCGATCCGGCGTACGCCGCCGATCCCGAGGCACGCACGTCCGACTCAGTCGACGACGAATGGCTGAGCCACTACGGACGTGTCAACGACCCGGTTGCGGCCCGCGAGGTCCTCGAAGGTCCGGCGCAGGTTGCGTTCATCTCGATCGGAGCTCCGACTGTCGCAATCGGTCGGGTCGTGGCCACCGGCGAGTGGGCCGGCATTGCCTGCGTCGAGGTCGAACCCGATGCGCGCCGTCAGGGCCTCGCCACCCGCATAGTCGACACTGCGTTGGCCTGGGCGATCGAGCACGGCGCCGACAAGGCCTACCTGCAGACGATGCGTACGAACGAGGCCGCGCTGGCGCTCTACAAGCCATACGGATTCGTCGATCACCACGACTACATCTATCTGCAGCCATCCACAGCAACCTCACAGTGACGGCACTGGCGCCTCCCAGACTGCGTTCGTACGGTGTTGACCATGAGCCACCACCACACCGACACACCTGAAGAGCACGATCTCGGCCTGGGTCACGACCTGCCGACACTGCTCAACCGACGCCGGGCCCTCGGCCTACTGAGCGGCGCCGGACTTGCAGCAGCGCTCGCCGCGTGTGGTGGGAGCGACTCACCCACGAGCACGTCTTCATCAAGCACAGCGACGTCGTCGTCAACCTCAGCGACGCCGACGAGCTCCTCGGGCACCGTCACGGCAGAGGTGCCCGAGGAGACGGGCGGCCCCTACCCCGCGGACGGAACGAACGGCGTCAACGTGCTGACCGAGAGCGGAATCGTTCGCAGCGACATCAGCACGAGCTTCGGGTCATCCAGCACTGCCGCCGAAGGCGTGCCGATGAACATCGAGATGACAATCTTCGACATGTCCGGGAGCAAGGTGACCCCGTACGCGGGCGCTGCCGTCTATGCGTGGCACTGCGACCGCGAGGGTCGCTACTCGATGTACGACTCCGAGATCGCCGACGAGAACTACCTGCGAGGAGTGCAGGCAGCGGACGACAGCGGCAAGGTCGTCTTCAAGAGCATCTTCCCCGCGGCCTATCAAGGTCGCTGGCCCCACATCCACTTCGAGGTCTACCCGAGCCTCGCCAAGGCAACATCGGCGAGCGGCAAGCTGCGTACGTCTCAGATCGCTCTGCCCGAGGACGTGTGCAAGAAGGTCTACGCGACCAGCGGCTACGAGCAGAGCGTGTCCAACCTCGCCGGCACGTCGCTCGACAGTGACATGGTCTTCAGCGACGGCTACTCATTGCAGCTCGCCACCGCGACCGGCTCGGTCGACAAGGGCTACACGATCGCGCTGAACGTCGCGGTCTAAGCCGGGGGTTTCTTGCCGCAGATGACGGTGTCGGCCGCCTGGTAGTGCGCGGTGTCCGTCTCCGACTTCACCTTCTTGCCGTCCTTGTAGAACGTCCGATAGATGTCGATGTCGAAGCCCTGGATCGGATCCTGCGGAACACAGCGGTCGGTGTCGTCGTATTGCTTGCCAGGCGCCCGGAAGTTGCGACGAGCCGACTGACCGGACTTCACGTCGTAGATCTTGGTGCTCCACAGCTGAACGTGCATCTCACCCTGTGAGCCCGGAGTGCTCTTGACGACCCAAGCGCGCACGAGGACGCCGTACTTCGTCGAGTTCTTCCAACGCAGATCGAGGCTGCCGTAGTAGACGGTCGCTTCGCGGCCTGCGGGATAGCGGTTGATGTAGAACGCATGCGGGTGGTGCTCGACGTCGTCCATGCCACCGAAGAATCCGGCGTTGTACATCGTCGTCGCGACCTGCGAGACGCCGCCACCGAGCTCTTCGCGGAACACGCCGCCATTGATCACGAAGCCGGACACAAAGCCGTTGGCAACGGTCCGCTCGCCGACGATCTTGTTGAAGCTGAACGTCTCGCCCGGCTTGATGATCGTGCCGTTGAGCAACGCGGCCGCGCGACTCTGGTTGGTGTTGCGATATTCGGCGTACGGAAAGTGCGTCGTGAAGCTGCTGATGCGTTCCTTGATCTTGAGGGCCTTGGCGTCCTTGGTCGTGAACAGCGGGTCGACAACCTTGGCCTTGATCGAGATCCTGCGTTCGTCGCCGGTCTTGTCGATCACCGGCAGAAGCTTCTTGGCCATCTCCTCGGGCTGCAGACCGACGCCTTCCTTGCCCGGAATGACGACAGGCTTGCCGTTCTCGATGCGAACCGTCGCATCGACGGCCTTCTTGCCAAGGCCAGTCACCGAATTGGTCAGTGGCTTGGCCAGCTTCTTGGGGTCGATGTACGGCTTGAGCACGTTGTCCTCGATGTGTATGACGAGGGCAGGCGTGTAGGCGCTGACGGGAAGAGAGACCTTCTTGTCACCGACAGCAAGAGTGACGGGACCAGCGACAGCTGGTTCGGCGATCGTCTTCATCGCGTCCGCAAGGCCGTCAGCGTCGACCGCAGGCTCGACCACGACGGTCGGCACTGCAACCGGCTTGTCCGTGACCAGGTATGCACCCTTCATTGCTTCAGCTGCGTCATCACGGGCAACGACAAGTCCCGCCTTCGGCTCGCGGGGTGTGGGCTTGCCCTTGGGGAACGTGATCTGCGCTTCAACGACCTCAAGGTTGACCGACTCGCCGATTGTGCCGATCACGCTTTGAAGCTTCGCGTCGTCGACGTCGAGTGCGGGAGCCGTCTCGTGATCACCGAAGAACAGTCCAACCATCTCCGACGGGTTCCAGCTGCGGTTGCCGCCGGCCTCTTCGATTGACCGATCAAGGTTGAAGACGAGTCCGGCATCGGCGGGCTTGATGCGGAACTCCTTCTTGCCGTGGTTGAGCACGATCTCGTTGGCGATGCGCGGCGTCAGTTCCTGATCGACTGCTGCCCGCGCGGCCGACGGTGACTTGCCGCTGACGTCGACGCCTCCGATCGTCGCGTTGGCGGGCATACGGGATCCAGTAAGGAAGTAGCCGGCTACGTACAGCGCAGCAACCAGACCGAGGATTCCGAGCAGTACCCGGCGACCGTTGTGCGAAGGGCCATCGTCGTCGTCCCCAACTTCGTGGATGGGTGCGGCGGCAGCAACGACGACATCGTCAGCATCGGGATCGAACGCGCCTTCCGGCACGACATCGTCGTCCTCTGGCTCAAGCCCTGCTTCGGACTCGAGCTCTTCTGGCTCGTCGTCTTCAGGGTCTGCGTCAGCCTCTTCGTCGGAGTCGAGTTCTTCTGGCTCGTCGTCTTCAGGGTCTGCGTCAGCTTCTTCATCGGAGTCGACAGGCTCATCCGGTTCTTCCGGCTCCTCGACCTCGGGCTCATCCTCGTGGTCAACCTCGACGTCGGCTTCGACTTCCGGTTCGGCGATGTCCTCGGCCTCGGAGTCCAAGGCAGCGTCGATGTCGGGATCAACCTCGGCAGCCTCGTCGACGACGTCCTCGACGTTCTCGTCTCTGGGCTCGGGCGACTCGGTGGCGTCGGGCTCGTCCGGGCGGTCTGTCATTCGTCCCCCTTCAGAACCGTCGTCATCGCTCAACCCTAGGAGTGCGGAGCGCGCCCCACACTATGAGGGCGAGCGATCCAGCCGCAAACGTCAGACCGATCCAATCGGTGGCCACGAGGTAACTACCGCCCGGAGAAAGCTGAAGTGCGGTGAGCATCGCGGCCCACCCCAGACCCAGCCAGGCGCCTCCGACCCGCATCAGCTCGCTCGCTGCGAGAACGACCGCAGCGGTGGCGACCAGCGCGAGGATCAGACCCCACGGAATCTTGGCTCCAGCGATCGTGGAGGAATGTCGGTGCACGATCGCAGCGATGGCACACAAGTAGGCCCCGACCAGTACGAGGGCAGCGCGTTTCATGAATCAGAGCCCGGCAAAGAGGTCTTCCTCTAGCCCGTCCGGGCCGACTGGTCCGAGCGTGCCCTTGGCGAGGCGATAGAACTCCTTGCCCCAGACCTGGTTGCCGAGGTTGTTCGACAGAGCGAAGAACGGTCCGTCCAAGGCGATCTGGGTCGGGTGCGCCTTCATCGCTTCCATCTTGGCTTCGACGAACTCGGTCGCGTCCACGACCGCGTCGAGCTCCTCGTCGGTCGCGCCAAACGGCAAATTGTCCGGGTCCCAGTCCGCGAAGGACGTCTCGTCACCCGCCGCGCGTACCTGCTTGATGCCTTCGCTCATCTGCGACCTCGACATCGCGACCCAGTAGGCCTTCGGTACATCCCAGGCCTCGCCGAGCTCCGGCTTGTACGAACGTACGGCCGAGAGCTCCATCGCATACGTCGCGACGCGGTGCGCCTGAATGTGATCGGGGTGGCCATATCCTCCGAACTGGTCGTATGTCACCAGTATTTGCGGCTTGAGCTCGCGAATGATCTCAACCAGCAGGTCAGATGCGACGAGCAGATCGGCATGCCAGAACGCTCCGTCAGGAGTCTCCTCAGCGGCAGTCGCCGAGCCGTCGTCGGCCCAGGACATGCCGGAATCGTGGAAGCGGCCGAATCCACCGAGAAAGCGGTGATCCGTCACGCCAACGGCCTTCATGGCATCGGCCAGCTCGCCCTGGCGGTGCTCGCCGAGCCCACCTTCTTTGTCGAACGCCAGGTGCTCCAGGTCAGGTACCAGGACCTCGCCCATCTCGCCGGCTGTGCAGGTGACCAAGGTGACCTGAACGCCCTCGGTGACGTACTTCGCCATCGTGGCTCCGTTGTTGATGACCTCGTCATCGGGATGCGCGTGCACGAACAGGATGCGGCGGTCGCTGAGAGGCATGCCCCAAGGCTACTGACCACCTCCGTGATTGGATCGGGGCATGACCACGTCGTACCCCCGCTTGGCTGCACGGACGCAGCGTTTCACCCTTGGCATCCCACGAAACCTGACGATCTCGCCCGATGGCGCGACGGTCCGATTCATCCGTACGCCCGATGGCGTCACCGCCCTGGGACAACTGTGGGAATACGACGTCGCAAGCGCTACTGAGTCCCTCCTGGTCGACCCTGTTGCCCTGCTCGGCGAAGACGGCGAGCAGCTGTCGCCCGAGGAGCGCTCACGTCGCGAACGCAGCCGCGAAGGTTCGGGCGGCCTCGTCGGCTACGACGTCGACAAGACGGGACGCTGGGCCTGCTTCACCCTTTCGGGACAGCTCTGGGCCGTGCACCTCGGCGCCAAGGCTGTTCACTCCCTGCCGAGCGTCGGCGCCGTCATCGATCCACGCCTCGACCCGACCGGTCGACTCATCGTGTACGCCTCAGGCGGCGCGCTGCGAGTCATTGGCGTCAACGGACAGGATGAGCGCGCTCTGGTCACACCCGAGTCGGACACCGAGGTCTGGGGTCAGGCGGAATTCATCGCCGCCGAGGAGATGGAACGATTCCGCGGCTTCTGGTGGGCACCCGATGGCCAGTCGTTGCTCGTCGAACGCTTCGACGACGCGAACGTCCAGACCTGGCACATCGCCGACCCCGAGCACCCCGAGCGCACACCTGTTGCTCGCCGCTACCCCGCCGCAGGAACTCCGAACTCCGACGTCACGCTGTGGCACGTCGACCTGGACGGCAACCGCACGCAGGTTGAGTGGGACCGCGCGGCGTACGAGTACCTCGGTCGCGTCAGCTGGAGCGCCGATGGCGATCCGGTCATCCAGGTACTCAGCCGCGACCAGAAGTCATCGCTGATCCTGTCGGTTGACGTCGCCACCGGCCGTACGAACGTGCTCCGCGAGCTGACTGACCCGGCCTGGGTCGAGCTCTCAGCAGGACCGCGATTCGCGCCCGGTGGTGCACTGGTCACCGTCGAAGACCTCGACGGCTGGCGCCGCATTCTCGTCGACGGCACTGCGATCACCCCCGACGGTTGGCAAGTTCGCGGCATCGTCGAGGTGTTCGAGGATTGCGTTGTGGCGTCCGCGTCACAGGAGCCAGTCGAGGTGAACGTCGTACGGTTCGGCCTCGACGGCACCGTCACCCCCATCACTGAAGGCGCGGCCGTTCACGGCGCACTGATCAGTGGGCCCACAACGGTCATCAGTCGTTCAGCGCTTGAGGCTGTTGGCACGACGGTCATGGTGCATCGCGAAGGTGCTGAACCCGCACCGATCACCGTCGTCAGCGAGACGCCCCCGCACCATCCCGAGGTTCGCCTGCTCCTGGCCGGCAAGCACGAGCTCCGTACGGCAGTGCTGTTCCCCCGCGACCACAAGGCCGGGTCGCACAAGCTGCCAGTGCTGATGGATCCATACGGCGGTCCGCACGCCCAGCGCGTGGTTGCTTCGGCGCGCGCCTTCCTCGAGGCGCAGTGGCTCGCTGACCAGGGCTTCGTCGTCATCGTCTCGGACGGTCGCGGCACACCCGGTCGCGGCCACGATTTCGAACGAGCCGTGCAGGATGACTTCGCCGGAGTCACTCTCGACGACCAGGTCGACGCTCTCGCGGCCGTCGCAGAGGCGTACCCGGAAGACGTCGACACCTCGCGCGTCGGCATCACGGGTTGGTCGTACGGCGGCTATCTCTCTGCCCTTGCAGTTCTCCGTCGGCCCGACGTGTTCCACGCCGCGGTTGCTGGAGCACCTGTGACCGAGTGGCGTCTCTACGACACGTGCTACACCGAGCGCTATCTAGGTGACCCGAATACGCAACCCGACGTCTACGACCGCAACTCGCTGATTCCGTTGGCACCCGCGCTCGAGCGTCCGCTGATGATCATTCACGGACTCGCGGACGACAACGTTGTCGCGGCACACACGCTGCAGTTGTCATCTGCATTGTTGGCCGCCGGTCGACCGCACACCGTGCTGCCGCTCTCGGGTGTCACGCACATGACTCCGCAGGAAGTCGTCGCCGAGAACCTCAAACTTCTGCAGGTCGACTTCTTGAAAAGCGCACTGGACGTCTGACAACCCCCGTAGGGTCAGCGCAATCGGGCGATCAAAAGGATGCCGGTATGCGCGCAGCAGCTGTCCAAACCGCGACGATTCTCGCCGATGTCGACGCCAACCTCGCCGAGTGCGAACGGCTGGCCGACGAGGCAGCACGCGAGGGCGCCGACTGGATCCTGTTGCCCGAGTTCTTCACGACCGGGATGGGCTTCGACGAGAAGTTAACCGACTGCGTGTTCCCGCCTGAAGGGACACCGACGCAGCTCCTTCTCGACCTGGCAAAGCGTCACGACGCGACGGTCGGAGGATCGTTCCTGTGCCTCGATGACGACGGCCACGTCCGCAACGCTTTCTTCCTCGCCACCCCGGACGGCATCGCCGGTCGGCACGACAAGGACATCCCCAGCATGTGGGAGAACTGCTTCTACGTCGGCGGCACCGATGACGGCATCATCTCCGTCGGAGACGTCACCGCCGGCATTGGGCTGTGCCTGGAGTTCAACCGCAGTCAGACCGTGAAGCGCCTCCGGGGCAAGGTCGATGTCGTGGTCGGTGGGTCGTGCAGATGGGGTGCTGCCAAGGGGACGCCGGAGTACATGACCAAGAAGATGGATGCCTGGGTCGATTGGATCCCCACCTTTGCCCGGCTGATGGGTACGCCGGTGGTCGACGCAGCCCATTCGGGACGCTTCCGCTGCCCTACGCCAGCGCTCCCCGGCACCTACTCGTCCAGCTACCGCGGCGGAGCAAGCATCTGCGACGCGCAGGGCAACATCCTCGGATGGCGGGCTCCGGAAGATGGATCGGGAGTCGTGGTCGCCGACATCACGCCCGGCCGCGTCGAGCCCACCGAGACCCTGACCGATGACTTTTGGATCCAGGGCCTGGACCCCATGACCAAGTATTTGGGATGGAAACTTCAGGGCTGGCACGGACGCCGCTGGTACGACAAGAACGGCGCTGGCTCGAAAATCAGTGCCTAGTCCTTGAGACGTTTGGGCTCTTCCGGGAGCTCTGTCGGCTCGGCAGG
The DNA here is from genome assembly GCF_031457275.1 of Aeromicrobium panaciterrae. Lineage (NCBI taxonomy): Bacteria > Bacillati > Actinomycetota > Actinomycetes > Propionibacteriales > Nocardioidaceae > Aeromicrobium > Aeromicrobium panaciterrae. The sequence goes on along the minus strand of NZ_JAVDWH010000001.1, from coordinate 1,015,918 downwards.
TAGTTGTTCGTCGCCGGGCATCCAGCCGCCGTAGACGTCGACCATCTCGATGACCCGGTCGTCGAAGGGCTCCACGTCCAGCACCCACGCACGATCCTCCCAGTCCTCCTCGCCGGCGAATGCCTCGCGATTCAGCGCGGTCGTGTAGCCCTCGGCCTCGAGCGCCATGATCAGTTCGGTGGCGTCGTCGTCGGAGTCGAAGAAGATCTGCGGCATGAATGGATCGTATGACGTGGACACTGGTGACATGACTCGGAACTGGGCAGGCAACATCGCGTACGACGCCCTCATGTTGCTGAAGCCGAGCTCAGTCGAAGAACTGCAGGAGATCGTCTCGATGACTCCTCGCATCCGACCGCTGGGCAGCCGTCACTCGTTCAACCGGATCGCTGACACCGACGCGGTCCAGGTCACGGTGGAGAAGCTGCCCGAGGTGTTCGAGATCGACGGCTCGACCGTCACCGTCGGCGCCGGGGTGCGGTACGGCGAGATGGTGGGGCGACTCCACGACGCCGGTTGGGCACTGCACAACCTCGCTTCGCTCCCCCACATCTCGATCGCTGGCGCCGTCGCCACTGGCACGCACGGGTCAGGCGACGGCAACGGCAGTCTTGCCACCGCGGTCGCTGGACTGCAGATGGTCACCGCCGGTGGAGAGTTGCTCGAGATCAGGCGCGGCGATCCTGACTTCGACGGGATGGTCGTCTCACTCGGACTCCTCGGCGTGGTCACCCACGTGACGCTCGACATCGAGCCGACGTACGAAGTGAGCCAGCACGTCTTCGAGAACCTGTCGTGGTCTGCGATCCACGAGCACTTCGACGAGATCACTTCGAGCGCCTACAGCGTCAGCTTGTTCACCGACTGGGGCGACGGCGCGAGCACGGTCTGGCTCAAGTCACGCAATGAGGCTCTCCCCGAGCTCTACGACGCAGTGCCCGCAACGGCCAATGTGCATCCTCTGCCTGGGCTCTCGGGCGAGTTCACGACGCTGCAGCTCGGACAGCCCGGACCGTGGTGGGACCGGCTACCGCACTTCCGGCTCGAGTTCACCCCGAGCAACGGTGAGGAGCTGCAGACCGAGTACCTGGTGCCGCGCACGCACGCGCTCGAGGCGATCGATGCTGTACGCGCGCTGGCTGCGCAGGTGCAGCCGCTCCTGCTGGTCTCCGAGATCCGTACGATCGCCGCCGACAACCTGTGGCTGAGCCCCAGTCATGACGTCGACTGCGTCGCATTGCACTTCACCTGGCGCCAGGACATACCCGGCGTGACAGCGTTCCTCCCGACGCTTGACGACGCACTCGCGCCGTTCGCTGCGAGACCGCACTGGGGCAAGCTCTTCGAGACCACCCCAGATCGGCTCATGGCTGCGTATCCGAAGCTCGATCAGTTCCGTGAGCTCGCCGAACAGTTCGACCCCACCGGCATGTTCGCGAATGACCTGACTAAGAAGTGGCTCGGGCAGAGCTGACCTTGCGCGACACGAAGGATCCCCAGATCGCGGCGAACGCGAACATGAACAGCGAATAGACCGCCGCCGGGATCGAGATCTCCGTGCTGTCGAGCACCTCGACCGCGATGAATATCGCGAGCGTTGCATTGTGTACGCCAATCTCCATGGACGACGCAATCGCCTGGCTCTCCACGATGCCGAGTGCCTTCGGGACGTAGTAGCCGACCACCAGACTGATGGCGCAGAACAGGCCCGTGGCGAGGCCGGCATCGACAAAGTAGTCGCTCAGGTTGTCCTTCTGGTCGAGCATGATGCCGAGGACCAGCACAGCCAGAATGACGGCGGAGCCGATGCGTACGGGCTTCTCCATGCGCTCGGCGAACTCCGGCTTGCGCGAGCGTACGAGCATGCCGAGCACCGTCGGGCCGAGCACGATGGCAAATACCTCGACGACCTTGCTGAACGGAAGATTGACGTCGTCTTCGCGATCGAAGTACGTGATGGCGAGGTTGGTGATGATCGGCAGGGTGAAGATCGCGATGATCGAGTTGACCGCTGTCAGCGTCACGTTGAGCGCCACATCGCCACGGAAGAGATGGCTGAAGAGGTTGGCCGTGGTGCCGCCGGGGGAAGCCGCGAGAAGCATCATGCCGATGCCGAGCAGCGCTGGCAGGTCGAGGAGCAGCACCAGTCCGAAGCAGATCGCGGGCAGCAGGATCAGTTGGCACGCCAGCGCAACGATGACCGCGCGAGGGTGCTGCCGCACTCGCCGGAAGTCGTCAACGGTCAGCGACAGGCCGAGGCCAAACATGATGATGCCGAGGGCAATCGGCAGGCCAACTGTGGTGAGCGCGGAGTCCATCTGGTCACATTAGGGGCGACCTGGGTCACTCAGGGGCGAGCTCGAAGTCCTCGAAGTCGAAGCCAGGTGACACCAAGCAGCTGACCAGGGCGTCGTGTTCAGCCGGCCGGGTTCGCTGCCACACATCGGCCGAAACAAGGAGCTGGGGCACTTCACCCGCCTCGAGGTCGAGACCCACCACGTACGCCTCACCTCGCCCGGGCAGATCGTCGGAGCCACCCAGCTCGACCACCACCGCGCCTTGATGGGCGAGCCAGAACTCGTCCGATGAGACCCGGTGCCACGCCGAGGACTCACCTGCTGGCAGCAAGAAGTAGATCAGCGTCGCTGTCGGGCGTACGCGACCGTCCGGCAAGGTGACCTCGACCGGCGAGACCCAGGTCTGGCGATACCAACCACCCTCGGGATGGGGCTGAAGGTCGAGTTCTTCAGCGAGCGTCGGGCGGGTCACAGGGCTGCCTCGATCTCGGGAACGCGCTCACGGAATGCCGCGAGCCGATCGCGCGTACGTTGTGGCTCGCCGACCTTCGCAAGGTTGAGGAAGCCTTCGTCGCCGCGGGCCTGGCCTGCCTCGATGCGGTCGGTTGCGGTCGACATACGCCGCACCACTGCGTCCAGCACCGTCATCGGGCCCCACTCGCCGTACGCCTCGACCAGCAAGTCGAGCCGGCGGGCGACGTCGTCGATCGGGATCTCGCGATAGAGCGGAATCGCTGTCCACGCCAGAAATGCGAGATCATCGATTGGCTGACCAGGGCCCGCCATGTCCCAGTCGATCATCGCGACGAAGTGGCCGCTCTGGATGATCCAGTTGTAAGCACCCGGGTCGTGGTGGCAGATGATTTCGTCCGCGCCCAGCTCGACCTCCCCCGCAGCCCGCCAGACGCGGGTGCCGGCGGGGCGGAAGCCGTCGACGAGATCGTGGAAGTCGCGTAGCCAGGTGACTGCCTCGACGAGGACGTTGTCGAGGACTATCTCCTGGTCGACCGGCACACCGCGACCTTCGACGTACTCGAGGATTTCGCGGCCTTCCTCGTCGAGCCCATGGAGCTCGGGGATGCCACGCAGGCCGCTCTCGCGCAGGTAGGTCAGCAACTCGTGCACAGCCGGTGTCCACGGCCCAGTCGGCCGACGAACCGTGCCCCCGACGCGCGTCGCTCCGCCCACGGCACCGGGAAGGTGCTCAGGTTCTTCGGAGTCGCGTGGCACGCTTTCATCGTGGCACATTCACACTCGCACTCCTCAGCCCCCGATTACGGACCACCTCGACGAGGACTCGCAGCAGTGCTGACGGTTGTTGTCCTGGCCATCGCAGCCGGCGCCATCGCGGCGATGGTTGTCCTGTGGCCCGATCCCGACGACGTGCCGAAGGACGCCAATCCGTACAGCGGCGAGGGCGTGAGCACGGTGACCGCGACGGTCACAAAGGTGACGCCTTTCGACTGCAACAGCGGCGGCGAAGGCCCAGACAACACGCGGGAAGTCGTGGGGTCGTGCGCCCACGTCGGCGTGAAGGTCAAGGGCGAGGCTGCCACGTTCGACCTAGATGCGACGCGCTATCGCGCAGGCATCGAGGACGGCGACAAGGTCAAGCTCATTCGCTACGCGCCCGAAGGCCAGCCGACCTCGTACGAATTCATCGACTTCCAACGCGGCTTCCCCCTGACCGCGCTCGCCGTGATCTTCGCTTTGCTTGTCATCGCAGTTGCCCGATGGCGCGGTCTGTTCGCGCTCGTTGGAATCGGTGTCACGTTGCTGGCTCTGACGAAGTTCATGCTCCCAGCGTTCCTCGCGGGAGAGTCACCACTCGTCGTGGTGGTGGTCGGGTCGACGGCGATCATGATCGCCGTCCTCTATCTGGCACACGGAGTTTCGATCCGTACGACATCTGCCTTGTTCGGCACACTGTTCGGCATTGTCATGACCGCCGGTATGGGCGTGATGGCGACCGGATGGACCAACCTCACAGGTGTCGGCTCTGAGGACGACCAGACACTGATCGCCACGGTCCCCGACCTACACCTCTCCGGCATTGTGGCCGCAGCCATGGTCATTGCCGGACTCGGCGTACTCAACGACGTGACCGTGACACAAGCGAGTGCCGTGTGGGAGCTGCGAGCACTACAGCCCATGGCTCGCGGGGCTTCAATCTTCGCGTCAGCGATGCGCATCGGCCGCGACCACATTGCGTCGAGCGTCTACACGCTGGTGTTCGCATACGCCGGATCGGCGATGACCGTCCTGTTGCTGATCACGGCCTACCAGCGCGGGCTCGCCGAAATGGCAACGACAGAGCAGCTCGCCCAAGAGATCGTACGAACGTTGGTCGGCGCGATCGGGCTCGTACTCGCGGTGCCCGTGACGACCGTGATCGCCGTATGGCTGGCGCCAAAGCCCGAGCCTGAGACCGAGCCGAGCGCGGTGCCGGTCAGCTCGTGACGGTCGTTGCGGTGATGCGCGGCGGAGTCGTGATGGTCTGCAGGACAACGCAGTAGCGCTCTGTCAGGCGCTGGAGAGTCGCGAGCTCATCAGGGGTGGCGTCCGTCTCGAGGTCGAAGGTCATGCGAATGTCGGTGAACCCGACGTTGACCTCCTTGTCGACCGCGAGCGTGCCTCGGAAGTCCAGATCGCCTTCAGCCGTGACCGATCCCCCGCGCACATTGATGTCGAGCGAGGTCGCCACAGCGCGCAGGGTCACGCCGGCACAAGCGACCAGCGCCTCGAGCAACATGTCGCCCGAGCAGAGCTGCGTACCGTCGCCGCCGCTCGCCGGGTGCAGACCGGCTTCGGCCATGGCGCGGCCAGTGCTGAGTGAGCAGGACACCCCTTCACCAAGCTGTCCGCTCGCGGAGAGCGTGACCTTGGCGGCTTCCGGCTCCTCCCGATAGCGGGCCTTGAGCGGTGCCTGGATCTCGCTGAGAGTCGTCATGGCTCAGGGTAGGCCCGGGCGTCCCGCCGTGTTCGCCGATCTGGCATCCAATGTTCACGCGCGGCGTGACCCGCGCAACTGCGCAGGTCAGGATACGAAACGTAGTATTTGTGGTGTCCCGCAACATATCGATCCCGCCCTGGGAGTCACGATGTCCAGCTCGCCGAAGACCGTCCGGTCATCGATCTACCGCGTCACGAACGAGGCACGTCAGCAGCGGATCCTGCGCGCCATCGAGCGCGTGAGCGATCCAGCCATCACAGCTGAGGGTCAGACCGCCGACGGTGAGTTCTTCATCGTCGCCAAGAGCTCGACTGCCGTCGCAGATGTGCATGTGCGCAGGATCGTGATCTCGCTCGACTTGAGTGCCACTCGGGTCTCGACTTCCGAGCAGCTGTACGACGAGAGTCCACCCTCCAAGGCATACGTGAGCGGGCTCGGCTTCACCCGAGTTGCCCTGAGCAGCCTTCGCCGGGTCCTCTAGATCCCGACCTGCGTCGGGTGGGCAGTATGTTGTTCACCGGCTCGATCTCCGGGCGCGACGGAAGGAACGTACATGGGGCGCTTCTCATTGCCCGACGAAAAGCCGCCCGGGCTCGACAAGCCGGGGACCGTGTCGTTCATCAAGGCGATGTCGAAGATCAACACGGCCGTGTTCAAGGCGTCCAACGGTCGTCTCGGCGCCAAATGGCGCGTTGGCGAGGGTTTCAAGAAGCCGCCGCCGATCCTGTTGCTCGAGCACATCGGTCGCAAGTCCGGCAAGACGTTCACGGCGCCACTCGTCTACCGCGTCGACGGGGACAACCTGATCGTGGTTGCTTCGCAGGGTGGGCTGCCCAAGAACCCGCAGTGGTACGGCAACCTGATCGCCAATCCCGACACTGTTGTGCACATTCGCAAGGACAAGAACCGCAAGGTTCGTGCACGAGTCGCGGAAGGTGCTGAGCGAGCAGAGCTCTGGGACAAGATGGTCGACCTCTACTCGGACTTCCAGAAGTACGAGAAGTGGACCGACCGCGAGATCCCGATCGTCGTCCTCGAACCCCGCTAGCGGGACATCGCTTCGAGCATCCCTTTTGTGGCGAGCTCGTCGGCGAGCTCGTTGTCGGGCACTCCGACGTGACCCTTGACCCAGAACCACTCGACGTCATGTTGCGCGCACGCTGCCTGGAGACGCTGCCACAGGTCGACGTTCTTGACCGGCTGCTTGGCTGAGGTCTTCCAGCCGTTCTTCTCCCACGCCAGCACCCACTTGGTGATGCCGTTGCGCACGTAGGTGCTGTCGGTGTGCAGATGAACCCTCACGCGACGGGTCAGCGCCTCGAGCGCCATGATCGTCGCCATCAACTCCATACGGTTGTTGGTCGTCTCACCGGACTCACCACCGAAGAGCTCGCGGGCGTGATCGCCCTGCCTCATCACGGCACCCCAACCGCCTGGCCCAGGGTTCGGGGTGCACCCACCATCCGTGTGGATCACCACGACGTCTTCACTCACCCATGCATCATGCCTTGCCGCGTTGCCGAGGATCAGGCTCGCCGCGCCGTACGATCGGCTTGTGCCCACACGCAGCCGCGCGGCAACGTACGCACGCCGCCGCAAGCGACGGATGGCGAAGGTCGATCACGACCTGACCGACGACCAGTGGACAAGCCTCCAGCTGGCCTGGGGTGGATGCGCCTACTGCGGCGCCGACGCAGTGCCACTCCAGAAGGACTGCATGCTCCCCATCTCACGCGGGGGTCGCTACACGCTGACGAACGTGGTGCCGGCGTGCGGATCGTGCAACGCCAGCAAGTGCAACATCGAGGTCACGACGTGGATGCGTCGCAAGAAGCTCGACGAGCGTGGCTTCCTCGTCCGCCAGGCCGAGATCATGGCCACCTTCGGCTAGGCGTTGATCATCCCGCCGCGTACGCCGAATCGCTCACAGACGGTGTCGAGCGTCTTCCGGTGATGCTTCCGGTCGCGGCTGTGCGTACGCAGGAAGTCCATCGTGAAGATCATCCGGCGCGGGAACGGGTACCAGCGGTCGTAATCCAGACCGCAGTCGAGCAACACCTTGTTCGGCAGCGCCTTCGAGATGACGCTGAGGTTGTGCATCGAGCAGCTGAACGAGGCGTAGATCGCCAGAGGTCGAGCCTTGGAGAACAGCTCCTCAACGTCGAGCACATAGATGTCTGCGGTTCGGAGCTTGTCAGTGAACATCAGATGCGTCATGAAGTAGCCCGAGAAGGAGGTGAACACACCAGTGGCGCTCGACCTCAGTTGGATGGCGAGCACGCGACCCGAGGGCGAGATGAGCTCTTCGTACGGGCGGAGCTCCTCGCGCAGCAGCGATCCGGTGCAGTTGACCAGCCACGTTTCAGGCTTGACCTCGCGAACGCCTCCGCTGCGCAGTACGAGCTCGGTGCGGCCGCCACGGTCGACGGCGTCGGCAAAGTATTCGTTCTCGACCGTCGCTAGACCGTTCTTGATCACGTCGGCCTCACCTTCGGACAGGTACGCGCCGAAGTAGTCGCGTGATTCCTCGGCGATCCCGAGCCCGTACGCGCCCAGGAACCAGTCTCTGACCTCGTCCTCGTTGGTTCCGTCGAACATCCGGGAGGTCTGACGCACCATCGAATTGATCGACTTCCCCGACCACCAACGACGCGCGCCGTTCGGAAAGAAGGGCTCTCGACGCGTGAAGATGGTGCCCGGCCCAGCGAGCATGTTGACCTCGCGCCCGGGGAACTCTGTGATCAGGCGGTATGCCGCGTCCGCGGCAGTCTTGCCGCCACCGATCACCCAAATCGGGGTGTCGTCGGCGCGAAGTGCCGCGTCATGTTCGCGGAGCAGCTCTGGCGTGATCGACCGGACATTGGCACTGGCGACGGCCAACGGCTCGTTCGGCGTGACGTGGTGGCCGATGGCCTTGATCAATCGCTCGGCGCTCACGGTCTTCGACTGCCCGCCCGGCGTCGTGAGCGTGATTTCGACGAGATCGCCGGACTCCCGGTGGGACACATACGCGGTTCCGAACTCCGTCTCGATGTTCATCCGCTCGGCGGCAATCCCGAAGCAACGCTGGAAGTGGTCCAGCACCTCCCCTTTGGACGCCAAATGGTTCGGAGCTTCGTCGAGCTTCCACGAGATGTTGCCGGCGGTGAAGTTGCCATGGGGTTGGTGCAGTCGCACGTAGTCGTACGTGTCGACCCACATCCCACCAACTCGTGGGCGGGTGTCGACGAGAAGCACCTTGGCGGTCTTCGGCAGGTACGTGCTCGCCACGACCAACGCATTCATACCGGCGATACCGGCACCGATGATGCACAGGTCGTACGTCTCGACAGCTGCGTCGTTCGTGGACATGGGGCTCCTAGCAAGAGCGGGCAACCCGAGTGTCCGTAGTTGAAGGTAGCAGCGCTCCTAGTAGCTGCGACCTGTAATCACAGGCAAATCCTTGAGGGTTACTACGCCTGGTTCTGCAGCCACGACGTACGGAATCGCGTTGGTCGCTGGCATCGCGGTGTAGATCATGCCGGGGCCCATGTAGCCCGCTTCGTCCCAGTCAGCGGGCGGCAGGCAGTTGATCACGGTACGGAAGTTCGGGCGGCCGAAGACCTGGATGACATGGCCGTGAGCGATCTTCTTGGGCGGCGTGACGATGCCCATAATCCAGTTGAACCCGACCGACACGACGTTCTTGTCACCAACCCACGCGCGGTGGAAGCCGTATACGCCAGCGATGGTGCCCTTGGGGATCTTCATGAACCCGAGGTCGGCGTCCTCATCGGCCGGCGTGAACACAACGTCGAACGAGAGGCGATCGACGGTGAGTCCCATGGCCTCGGTCATCATCGCGGCGGACTCGGCGAAGACCTCACTCTCCTCACGCACGAAATCCTCGAGTCCGGGGGTCATCAGCTCTCGGCCGAAGCCCATGTGACTCATGGTGTCGCCTGACTCGTACGTCGAGCAGTCCACCGACTCGGTGATCCGGATTTCATCGACTCGCTCGCAGGCTCCGGACAAGACCATGCCGACCATGTTGGTGATGCCCGGGTGAGCACCCGAGCCGAAGATCGTCGACTTGCCGACTTCGCACGCCTTGGCGATACGCGCCTGGTCGGCATCCGAAAGCTTGCCTCCGGTGATCCACGCTGCGGTGGCCACGATGTTGATTCCCGCCGTGAGCAAGCGCTCGAGCTCGTCGACGTTCTGCCACAACGGGTTGTAGCAACACGCATCGGGAGCGAGGGCGATCAGCTCGTCGATGTCGTTGGTGGCCTTGATGCCGGTCGGCTCGGGCCAGTTGCACAGCTCAGCTGCATCGCGGCCGACCTTGTCGTCACCGTGCGCGTACACACCGACCAGCTCGTAGTCCGGTCGAGCGAGGATCGCGTGGAGTGAACGGCTGCCGATATTGCCTGTCGTCCACTGGATGACACGCAGCGGACGGTCGAAAGAAGGGGTCGTCATGCGGACTAGTAGATCAGTCCGGTCTCGTTGAGACGGTCACGACTGCGGGTCGCGGTGTAACCGCTTGCGCCAATCCACTCTGGCAAGCAGGACGAGGGCGACGATCATGAGGATTTCCAACCCCAATCCCCAGGGAGACGTGAGCGACGACAGCAGCACGCTGCCTGTGTCGGTGTTACTCAGAGCCCGCGCACCTCCGACGTACAGCGAATAGCTGACAGTACGTCCGGCGAAGAATGCTGCGGTCAGCGGAATCAGCCTGATCGTCATCAGACCCGCTGCCTCGAACAGTTGAGCTGACGGGACAGGCGAGAGTGCGAAAAGTGCGAGGACCGCCGCACCGTGTCGTTGGCGCCGCTCGAGCAGTTCGCCAGCGGCGATGAAGTTCTCACGATGACGACGGGGAAGGTAGCGGGCCAGGCTACGGGTGGCCTGTGCCAGCAGGAGCCGGCCAGTAGCTGCCGAGAGCGCACCAACGAGAACCAAGAGTGGAACGGTGTAGTCCCCGTGCAGATGGAACAGGACGAGAACGGCCCAGGTCGGGGGGCCGAAGGCAGGCAGCAAATTGATGCCGAACACAGCCAACGCCAGAAACACATACGGCTCGACTTCGCCCACGCATCCACCTCCTGATTGGAAGTGTGCCCGAGCCGCGGGGCCGCGGAGAGAGGATCAACCCCGTGACCTCACACTTTCACTGCAGCGCAGGAGTCCGTCACACTCCTGCTGCTGCATACCTGGCCCACGATGAAGAACCATAAATACGACTGCGAGTCACCGTTGGTCGCGGTTAGCCTGATCTGACCGACCGGGCTGTCGCAGGCTCACGGGCATCCGGCTGGCGGCAGAGAGCGAGATCGGCATGAGCCAACGATGGCGGTTGACGCTGGGGGCAGCACTTCTCCTGGCAGCCTTGGTAACCGGATGTACCGACTCGAATGACGCGCCCTCAAAGCCCTCTCCGTCCGTCCAGGCTGACTACGTCACACAAGTCAACGCCCTGTGCGGGAAGCTCCTCACTCAGGTCTTGGCGTTCGACATCGGGAACGTGGTGTCAACCGAGGAGTTCTTGACCAAGCACGAGAAACTGGTCGCCGCCATTCAGGACTTCGACGCCGAAGTCGAATCAATCCGGGTGACAGCGGCAGACCGCAAAGCAGCTGACGCGTTCGATGCATACCGGCGATTCTCCGATGCAGCTGACGCCCCCGTCTTTGCTGCGGCTCAGACAGGCGATCAAGAGCGATTCGAAGCTGCGAACGACCAGTACTTGGAGACGGTCCACGGGGGCGTGACTGAGATCGACAGGATGCACAAGGTCGGAATCCAATGCAACGCGCGATGAGTTCACAATGGTGCGCGTGACACATCACGCACTCCGAACCCCGGACTCCCGCTTCGACAATCTGCCGGACTACCCGTTCACGCCGAACTTCCGCGACGTCGAGGCCGAGGGCATGGATCCGGTACGGATGCACTATCTCGACGAGGGACCCGCCGATGGCCCCGTTGCGTTGCTGCTCCACGGCCAACCAACCTGGTCCTACCTGTACCGCAAGGTCGTACCGGTGCTCGCAGGTCGCGGGATTCGGGTGATCGCTCCGGACAACATCGGGTTCGGTCGTTCCGACAAGCCCGTACGCAACACCGACTACACCTTCGCTCGGCACATCGAGTGGACGCAGAGCCTGGTCACCGGCCTCGACCTCCGCGACATCACCTTGGTCGCCCAGGACTGGGGCGGACCAATCGGGTTCAGTGTCCTCGCGGCGGAGCCTGACCGATTCGCGCGCGTCGTTGCGGCTAACACCATCCTGCACACGGCCGATCCGGCCCTGGCCGACCGGCTCGACTTTGCAGTCAACGGAGTCGGCGAGTCTCGGGTGCTACTCGAGGAGGCGCTGGTCGACTACCTGCTCTACACCCAGCGAGCCGAGGAGCTCCGTGCAAGCGACTTCATCGCCGCCACCGCCTCGACACCACCAGACCCGGACGTGCTAGCGGCGTACGACGCCCCGTTCCCGGACCAGTCGTACACAGCGGGCTTGAGGCAGATGACCGCACTGCTCCCCCTAACCCGCAACGACGTCGGCGCTCGTACCGGTCGCCGCACGATGCGCGCACTGGAACAGTTCGAGCGACCCTTCCTGACGGCGTACTCCGATGGCGATCCGGCGACGCGAGGGTGGGAGTCGATTTTCCAGGAGCGAGTCCCTGGCGCCGCAGGCCAGCCGCACGTGCAGATCCTCGGGGCAGGTCACTTCCTGCAGGAGGACGCCGGCGAAAAGCTCGGCGAAGTCGTTGCGGATTTCATCGCCGGAACCTAGCGAACCCTGCGACCTCTCTTCTACCGTCTGAACATGATCCCGATCGAGAAGTACGCGGAACTGTGCGCCTTGATGGCGGACACCGCTGGTGATGAGCAGCGCGAGTTTGCGATCGCAGCCGCCCATGATGTGAGTGAGGCCGAGTGGCTCGAGTCGAAGACCGGCTGGACCGCAAAAATGAGTGACCCGGCCGATGGTGGCAAGACCGCGCTGGCGTTCATGCCGCTGTACCAAGAGGCGCAGGCTCGTGCCCGTGGTGGGGCGGTGCCCTGCACCCTGGAGTTCTTCGCCAAGGTGCACGCAGAGATGTCGTTCCGCCTCGACCCCTCAGGCAACAAGGTCGACCACCACCTAGTGCTGGCCGAGAACGGCATCGAGCACCACCGCTGGCTCGAGTGCGAGGGCTACTGGACGCCGATCGTGGGCGCCCCGACCATCCTTGGCGAGCCGAATCCCAAGTATGACGCGGCCCGAAGCCAGGAATATCAGGCGCTGCTCGAGCAGGCACGCGCCCGCATCAAGGGCTAGACGACCCCGGTCAGACGCCCCAGAGCGCTGCCACGTGCCGACTGTCGGTTCCGCAGCACCCGCCGAGAACGCCGAGTGTCGGCACCTGGCCTCGCAACGTGCTCGCCGACGACGACAGCAGGCTCATGTCGCCAGCGTCTAGGACTTCCATCTCGTCGAGCTCGGCGTGCGACATCGTCGAGGCGTTCGGTCGGAAGAACCGGAGCCGCTGCTGCCAGGCAGCGCCGTCCAAGGCAGGAAGCACGTGCGTCGGGTGGGCACAGTTCACGCCGTACCAGTCCGCCGGCGCTTCGGCCTCCAGTCGGCCTACCGCTGCCGCCAGCGTGCTGCCGTCTGGCAGCACACCGTCGGTCTCCACCGTGAACGAGATCGCCACGGGCAGCCCGGAGTCACGAGCGGCGCGCACTATGCCGATTCCCTCGGCCGGCCCAGTAATCGTCATCCCATGGACCAGATCAGCACCTGCAGCGGCGAAGGATCGCACCTGCGCGGAGTGGTACTCGGCAGCCTCGTCCGGGTCCTCGCCGCCCGCCAGGTACCCGTCGCCCCGGGGTCCGACGACGCCGCTGACCAGCGTGCTGTCGAGCCCGGATGTCGTCGCGGCCCGCCGCGCCAGGTCGACAGCAGCACGATTGGCCCGGTCCAGACCCTCTGCGTTGTAGCCGAGCACCTGACCCCAGTCGGGATTGGCACGCCACGTCGGTGTCTCCACCAGTAGGCCCGCGCCAGCGGCAGCCGCGATCACGGCGTACCCGGCGTAGTAGCGCTCAAGGACAGCGACACCGTCCGCGTTCTCGACGAGCGGGAACGAGGCGAATTCCGGGAGGTCGATTCCGTGGTTGAAGATCAGGTCGGTCTCAAGACCGCCGTCGGTCACCCAGGACGAGCCGTCCAGCAGGTCAGATCCGGTCATGGCTGACTTCGATTCTTCATCTCGGGCACCTCAATCTGGTTGCCCCCCAAGCGCGATCGTACGCGGAACAACGTGGGCTCCGTCGCGGCATTCGAGGAATGGTGAAGGTGCCTGTCCGATAGCCTGCCTCGATGACCCGCCGCCGAGTCGCTGTCGCTTTCGTCGCCATCGCTGCGCTGCTCCTCATCAACACCTTCCTCGTCAACCGGGATTCCCGTGCTGCCGAAAGCTTCGCAGGTGGTCACGTTCTGAAGCTCGAGGGGCCGGACCTCAATGTGCGCGAGTACGGTCCAGCCTCGGCCAATGATGCGATCGTGCTGCTGCACGGCTATTCAGCATCGATCGAGTGGTGGAAGTACGTGATACCGGCGCTGACGGCGACCGGTCGCCGGGTCGTCGCCATCGATCTGGTGGGGCACGGCGGCTCGGAGGCGCCCACCGACACTGATGCCTATGGTGCAGCCGGTCAAGCTTCCGCGGTCATCAACGCCTTGGCCGAGCTCGGCTTGCAGCACGTGACCTTGGTTGGTCACTCGATGGGCGGACACGTGGCCCTTGCAGTGGCCGAACGAAAGCCTGGCCTCGTCGATGGAGTCGCCATCTCGGACACGTTCGGCGGTCCCGGACTTCGCGCCCTGCCCATCCTGGCTCGGGCCGCCTGCTGGCCGGTCATGGGGCAGTCCATCGATCGCTTCAAGCACTGGGACGCCATGGTCGAGGGCTCCCTCCAGACTGGATTCGCGAAGAACTTCAAGGTGCCGGCAATGGCCCACCGTTCGTTGGAGCAACTGACCTATCGCGGCGTCTGCAAGTCGAAAGCAGGGGATCAGATGAATGCGAAGGAGCCCGTCGCTGATCAACTCGTCGCACTTGGCAAGCCCGTGCTTGTCATCTGGGGTGATCGGGATGACCTGACCCCGACTGCGACGAACGTTGCCCGCTACGAGAAGTCCGGGCTCAAGCCCCACATCATCAAGGGATCTGGACACAGTCCAATGATTGAGAAGCCGAATGCGTTCCTCAAGGTGTTGCTGCCGTTCCTCGCCAGCGTCCAGCGCTCTGGTAGCTAGGACTGGCCCCGCGTCCGCCTCGGTGCATTTGGAGTGGTCAGCCCAACCCAGCCCGCTACCATTGGTCCATGGGTGAATCAGAGAGCAGGCGAGACGATCCGCTCCTCTCTCGGCGCGCCATGTTGCGCGCCACCGCATGGACGGCTCCGTTTGTTGCGCTAGCAACCATCGCTCCGCCTGCGGCTGCCGCAACCTTGACGATCCCGGACCCGCTGATTCCCGCTGAAAACCCTCTCCCGATTCCGGAGCCAAACCTCCCCCAAATTCCGGTGCCTCCCGCCATCAAGATTGTGCCGCCGCCGATCCCGGGCATCCCTCCGGGACCTGGCAGGCCCCAGATCGTGCTGCCTGACAAGGTCCCACCCAAGATCTTCAAGCCCAAATAGAGTTCACTCCCGCTAGGCGGGAACGATCAATTTGGCGTCGGCGAGCGCCTTCAGCGCCAGGTTGATGAGTGCCTGCTCGGCGACTCCATCGCCGAGCGCAACGACTTCTTGGGCCGACAAGCGGAGCCACACCCACGAGGTTGCGCCCTCAAGAATGCGGGGCCCGTCAGCGTCGGGTGGAGACGTATGGGCCGCAATGACGCGAACTTCATCGCCAACCCAGGCCACGTCACTTCGGATACGCCACTCGTTGCTGGGATTGATCATGAGTTCCACCTGACGGCCTTCGCGATTCCTTGACCGATCCGACGCGCTACCTGGCGCAAACGGGACCAACCTGTGGGCTGCGGCAGCCCACCCGCTGCGGCTTGCGGGTCAAATGAGAGGGCCCGCATCAGCTGCCGTGGTTTGCGACGAAGTGGAGCACGCCGAAAGGCGACCCACCACCCGTAGCCGGTGCGCCCTCCGCCCAACACGCGATTCCGCCAGTCTGCCCAGTCGTCTTTGGTCATAGCGCCATGATCAAGTGGCGATATGTCGACCGTGGCGAACAGAGGCGCCACCACTTCAGAAGCACGGCAGTCAGCAGCAAGGCGAGTGAGCGAAGACTTGTCGGCGTCAGACCATCGGGAGACGGCAGCATTCCATTGCTCCACCTCCACGAGACTTCGAGGCTCCATCGGCATGCGGGCCAAGTTCACCGCCGCGATCAGCGCCGATCCAATGAGACCGGTGCACGGCACGGGCTGATGCGCCAACTCAATGCATGTCTGCTCTTCCCAAAGTTGCGTGAAGGTCGATTCGGGATCTGCGTAGCAGCCGGGGAAGAACGTATGGAGATCAATCTCGGTGTGCCAGCGGGGATGGATCAGCGTGATGGCGTGTGGGACGGCGATCAACGGGTACTGCGACGGCTCGTTGAACGCGGCCCACCCGGACTTTTCGAGTAGCCGACGCAAGGGTCCCGCGTGGTCAGGTCGCACCAGGATGTCGACGTCACCCCAGCCGCGTTCGGCGCGGAGGCCGTGGAACGAGAGCGATGGTCCCTTGACTAACAGCAAATCAAGATGGGCGTCCTGCGCCACCCGGGCCACCATCGCTGCCAAGACATCCCGAGCTTCGCTGGTTGCCAATGGTCGTTCTGTCATAGGTCGATTTCCACGATTTCGAGTGCTGCGAGTTGACTGAGCATGCGCTCGACCAGATCACGCGCGTCCGCGTCGACTGGTTCACCGAATTGATCGACAAGCATCGCGGCGAGTTCGTCGCTGGTGCGCGAAACCGTCAGTCCACCAACCAGAAACGTCGCAAGTTCGGAGAGCCGAACAACGTTCGATCCAGCCATCACCACGGATTCGTTTCCGTGTTCGAAGATGTCACTGAGTGCGCCACGCGTAACTCTCATGCCAATGATTCCGCAACGAGTTCGGACAGGTCAGACGCCTCGCGATAGCGGGCTCGTCTTAGCCCACCGCTTCCCGAGACGACCGCAGCCAACTGATGGAGCGGTTGGGCAAGTGCGTTCAGGTAGGAAGCCTGCTGCGCGAGCAGCGGCAAGGCATCGAGAATCTCGACGTCCTCGAGCAGGGTTGTTGCAGCGTCGTCGCGATCGAGAATCCACAGGCCAGCGAGGTATTCGGTTCCGTTCGCCTCACTCAATCCGAACTCGACGGGAGCGACCTGCTCCTTGATGCCGTAGTGACCGAGCGAGAGCGGTTTGGGAATGCCAAATATCTGGAGATCGCTCGTGATCAATACAGCTTCATCGGAGATGTAACGACGGTTGCCGCCATTGGCCTGTACCCAGGTTGTCTTGCCGGCGCCCGAAGCTCCAACAACGGCGAGTGCCGCGCCGGAGTCTGGGTTGGCGATGGCCGCAGCGTGAAGCATCACCGCCTGCCCGGCCCGCGCATCAATCGCAGCGCGGGTCACGTCCTGCGACAGCAGGTGCATGCCAGTTGCGCTGTCGTGTCCCCGCCAGGCCACACGTCGCGCCGCAAGCCCACCGGACCGAGCTAGGCAGTGCTGCCACGCCCACTCCACCTGATCCTTCACGCGCGGGTCAACGGAGGTCGGCAGCTCAACGTCGATCCGAACGTCGAGCACCTCCAGAGAAACCTGCATCACACAACCCTAGGTGGATCCACGGAAAGCACTGAGGAACCACCGAACTGAGAGCTCCGTGGAATCACAAGTGCGAACTCCGGATCGGTGGTCGTATGTGCCGCGTAGAGTCTCTACGACTCGTAGGGGACGTGCCAATGCCGCATTCGCTTGACCTGCTCCGCACAGGCCGCAACACCCGAAACTCGCTCCTGGCACTGCTCCTACTGATTTCGCTCTCGGCTTGCGCAGGCCAATCCGTGTCATTCGTCGCGTCAAGATCCAAGGTCGGACCTGCCGACACGATCACACTGTCTGGCGCATTCAGCGACAAAGTGGCCGGTCTGGAGGTCGAACTTCAGTCGTCGACACGAGGGTCCGCGTTCGAACCAACCGGACAAGCGACAATCACCGACAGTTCAGGCGCCTACACGTTCAGTTACAAGCCCGGCTCTCGAGTAAAAACCAGCCTTCGGGTCGTCCTGGTCAATGGAGACAAAACGGTCGTCTCTCGCGAACTAGCGATCACCGTTCTAGAAGCGACTGCAATCAAGTCACATCTAGAAGGACCGACCGAAGTAGCGCTCGACGAGAAGGTGACTGTCATCGGCACTGTCTCGCCAGCAGAACTAGGCCGTGCGGTGACGCTCGAAGCAACCGTCGATGGGACAACCTGGGTTTCTGTCGGTGCCCCCGTGACGACGGCCAACAACGGCTCATTCACGCTCAGAGCGCCAACGACCAATGCCGGAGCGATCACGGTGCGCGCCACAGTTCTTGAAACGCCACAGCATGCGGCAGCAAGCGGAAAGCCGATGAACTTCTTCGTCATCGATCACGAGGCTGCGGCGCACTACCTAAGTTGTGTCAAACCGGCGAATGAGGCCGGGGACGCTTTGAACACTGCGATCAGCAGACACAACGCCGGCGCAATTTCATGGTCAGCGCTGAAGAAGGCCACCACGGTGTACGCACAAGGTCTCGACGAGGAAATCAGGTGTCTGAAGAACTATTCGTGGCCGTCATTGGTCGCAGGACTCATCAGCGATCTTGCGCGGCAAGAGGCCGTGGTCTACGACGCTACGAAGAGGGCCCTGTCAGCGAAGACTTCCGCCACGTACTTGGCCGCTTTCGGTACGGACTTTCGCAAAGCGGGCGACAGGGGCGCATCCGATGGGGCGAAGATACGTCGGGGACTGGGACTTCCCGCAAGCACAGACTGACGGCTCACGTCGCTGGCGTAAGCACCCGAGCCGGAGCTCAGACGTTGAAGCGGAACTCGACTACGTCGCCGTCTGTCATGACGTAGTCCTTGCCCTCCATGCGAACCTTGCCGACCGACTTGGCAGCGTTCATGGAACCAGCATCGACGAGATCAGCGAACGAGACGATCTCAGCCTTGATGAAGCCGCGCTCGAAGTCCGTGTGGATCACGCCAGCAGCCTGCGGAGCAGTTGCACCCTTGGGGATCGTCCACGCGCGCGACTCCTTGGGGCCTGCGGTGAGGTACGTCTGCAGACCGAGCGTGTCGAAGCCCACGCGAGCAAGTGCGTCGAGACCGGGCTCGTCGACACCCATGTCAGCCAGCATTTCGGCACGCATGGCCTCAGCCTCTTCGTCATCGCCGAGCTCGACGAGTTCGGCTTCGGACTTGGCGTCGAGGAAGATCGCCTCGGACGGCGCGACCAGCGCGCTCATCTGCTGTTTGATCGACTCATCGCTGAGCTCATCGTGATCGCAGTTGAAGACGTAGATGAAGCGCTTCGAGGTCATCAGGTGCAGATCGCGTAGGAGCTCGAGATCGAGACCGGCCTTCTGGACACCGACGCCTGCCTCGAGCGACTCCTTGGCCTTCTTGGCTTCCTCGTACGCGGGCACGAGCGACTTGTCCTTGCGCGACTCCTTGTCGAGGCGCGGCAACGCGTTCTCGAGAGTCTGAAGGTCGGCCAGAGCCAGCTCGATCGAGATCGTCTCGATGTCGTTGGCGGGGTTCACGTCGCCGTCGACGTGTGTGACATCCTCGTCGCGGAACACCCGGGTGACCTGGCAGATCGCGTCGGATTCGCGGATGTGGGAGAGGAACTTGTTGCCCATCCCCTCGCCTTCGGATGCACCACGGACGATGCCGGCGATGTCGACGAACTGCACTGTCGCGGGGAGGATCTTCTCCGAGCCGAAGATCTCGGCAAGCTTGCCGAGTCGGGCGTCGGGTACGCCGACGACTCCGACGTTGGGCTCGATCGTCGCGAACGGGTAGTTGGCCGCTAGGACGTTGTTCTTGGTGAGGGCATTGAAAAGGGTCGACTTGCCCGCGTTGGGGAGTCCGACGATGCCGATGGAGAGAGCCACAAGGGGCTACTTTACGGGCTCGCCGGGACCCTTCAGACAGAAGGCACGGAGCTCTTGGTCGTACCAGTCCGTACGCAGGCCAAGGTCCTCCATACCGAGCCGCCGACAAACGGCCTGCGACGGACCGTTGTCGGGCTTAGTCACGGCGTAGAGCTCGGTCAAACCGGCCGCAAATCCCCGGGCAACGAGCGCGCTTGCCGCCTCGGTGGCGAAGCCATTGCCCCACGAATCAGGATGTAGGTGCCACCCAATCTCCTCGTCCTCGCGGTCGACATCCTTGCTCGCAGGAATGGGCACAAGCACAGCCATGCCGGCGACGACACCGTTGTCCTTGCGTTCAACGGCGAACACGCCGGCTTCGGGGCGGTCGCCCGCGCGGCTCGGCATCCGATCGATTCGCGTGTGAGCTTCGTCGATCGTCTTCATCGGAACGCCCTCGCCACTCCATTTGGCCACCTCGATGCGACGCATCATGTCGAACAGCCGATCGGCGTCGTCATGCGTGTAGAGGCGCAAGACGAGGCGCTCAGTCTCGATCATCGCTTGGCCCACTCGTCGCGGGTGGCTGTGAAGTAGCGCGAATAGCCCAGGTACCAGGGATCCGGGACGAGTCCGCGTTCGACCAGACCGAGTCGGCGAGCGACACGCGCTGACGCCTCGTTGTCGGGGTACATCCCGCACCAGATCTCATCGAGTCCCGCCACAAACGCCTGGTCGATCACGGCGACTGCCGCCTCGGTCGCATAGCCGTGACCCGAGGAGTCGGGGTGCAGATGCCAGCCGACCTGCCGTTCGTCGTTGATCGGGTAGGGAACCTGGACGATCATCGCGGTGCCGGCCAGAACTCCGGTGTCGCGTACCTCGATCGCATATCCGCAGTTGAGCGGCCCAATGTCGCCGGTGTTCCAGTTGTCGATCCAGGCGCGAGCCTCGTCGAGATCAGGCATCGGTATGAACGGCGGATCACTCAGCCACCGGATTACGTCGAGACGGCTCTGGATGTCGAGCACCCGTGGAGCGTCATCGTGCGTGAAGGGACGCAGGATCAGGCGCTCGGTCTCAATGATTCCCACGTGTCGTTCCTATCAGTCGCCTCCCCCAAAGTGTCATCGTGGCGGCGCATGATGAAGGTATGGACGCGCACCCGGTCGAGTCGCCCTCACGCCCACAGCGTGCAGGGCACGATCTGAATGCTCGCGAGGCGATCCGCATCGCGGTCATCGCCATGGCGGCGCTCACCGGTCTCGACCTGACCGACGGCAGCCTCGGCTTCCTGTTCTCACTCAGCTTCGTACTGATTGTCGTGACCGTCGCGATGGCGGTCGATCTCGAGTCGCTGTTCCAGGCTGGCGTGTTCCCACCAGCTCTGATGATTGGCGCGTTGGCTGTGGTCTCGATGTTCTGGGCCGACGCGATCCAGGTCAACGGGCTCTCCGACGATGCAGGCTTCATTGGTCGCCTCATCGCCTCGACGATCGATCACGGCAAGACGTTGGTGCTGGGTCACGGCCTTGCGCTCGGCATCATCGCCCTGCGCATCATGACTGCTCCGGATCGTCAGCCCAATACTTCGTCGATGTAGCACCAGCGCCAGGCTTCACCGGGTTCGAAGCTGCGCATCACGGCGTGTCCCGACTCGTGGAAATGCTTGGTTGCGTGCGTATTCGGCGACGAGTCACAGCAACCGACGTGGCCACACTCCATACATAGACGCAGGTGCACCCACTCGTCGCCGTCCGCGAGGCATTCTTCGCAACCCGTCGGCGTCACGGGTGGCGGTACGACGACTGCCGCTGAGAGGTGCTCGCACGGGCCGCCTTGCTCGTACGTTGGCCGCAGCTCGGTCTCGCGGTTGGCCGTCGTCTCGTCCTCGTACATGCGATCAAGTATCGACTCTTCGACATCGAGCGCATTCATGACACGAGCCAGGATCGACTGGTCCACGCTTCCGAGCGCCCGTATGCGCAGCAGCTCGTCACGTTCACGGGCGAGCATGGCCGCCCGCAGACGTGAGTACTGCGCGCTGGGTGTCGCTGAGCCGCCAAGTCGCTCCCACACGGCGTTCGTACGATCCGTAGCGCGCTCGCGAAGACGGTGCATGACCGAATCAGACACCGTGCCCTCGACCTCTTCGTCCAGGAACTTCATGCCCTCGTCGGCCACCGCCTGATAGACCGTCGCCTCCTGCAGGTGGTCTTCATGCCGATCGGGCCCCGGCACCTTGAGCAGACGGACGAGCGTCGGGATCGTCAGACCCTGGATGAGGAGCGTGCCGATCGTGACGACAAACGCCATCAGGACCAACACCTCACGCTTCTCGGTGTGCTCGGGCAGCAGGAACACCGCCGCCAGAGTCACGACACCGCGCATACCGGTCCACGCCACGAGGAAGACGACCCGAGGAGAAGGCCGTGGTTCGGCATCCCGGATCTTGGGGATCATGCGTGCCGCGTACGTCGCGGGGAACACCCACAGGATTCGCAGCAGGATCACGGCCGCAAGCACGGCTGCGCACGAGACCGCAATGCGCGGGCCCGACACGGTGCTCTCACCAAGGTCGTCCACGATCGAGCGCACTTGCAGCCCGATCAGAAGGAAGATGGCGTTCTCGAGTACGTACGAGATGGTGGACCAATTCGTACGCTCGAAGAGCCGAGACGATGCCGACTGAATGATCGGTGACTTGTGGCCAAGGATGATTCCGGCGACCACCACGGCGAGCACACCTGATGGGTGGCCCTCGACTCCGGGGATGTGAATCTCCTCCGCGGGGAGATAGGCGATCCAGGGCGTCAGCAGCGAGACAGCGACATCGGTGACGTCGTCCTGAATCAGCTTGCGGATTTTGCCGACAACGATCGCGACAAGAAGGCCGATCAGCGCCCCTCCAATCGCGGACAGCACGAAGCTTGCGCCGACCTCCCAGACACTGACCGTTCCGCCGATCGCAGCGATCGACGCGCGCAAGGTGACGATCGCGGTCGCGTCGTTCACGAGGCTCTCGCCCTCAAGGATCGTGACGACTCGGCGCGGGAGTCCCACGCGGCGAGCAATCGACGTCGCAGCCACGGCATCCGGCGGCGCGACGACCGCACCGAGTGCAAGCGCGACCGCCAGCGGTACGTCGAGCAGCCACCACACGAGCAAACCAACGCCGGCAGTGGTGAACAGGACCAAGCCAACGCTGAGCAGCGCAATCGGCCGCCGGTTGGCGCGGAAATCAACCAGCGAGGTCTGAATCGAGGCGGCATACAACAGCGGCGGCAACAGCCCGATCAACACGAGCTCAGGAGTCAGCTCGAAGTCCGGTACGAACGGCAGATAGGACCCGACGATCCCGACGACGATCAGTACGAGCGGCGCCGACATCCCCAGCCGACCGGCGGCTGCGCTCACGGCAACTGCGATCGCCAGCAGGGTGACGAGGGTTAGCGCAATGTCCACGGGAAGAGTCTGTCACCAGACGCCACGCGGACGGACCTACTTGTAGGGAACGCCGGCCTTCTTCATGTCCTTGCGGAGCTCGGGCGGCAGGGCGAAGATCAGGCTCTCGTCAGCCGTGCGTACGGCCTCAGCACCAGGGTGGCCGCGCTCTGCGAGATAAGCCAGCACTTCCTGGACCAGGTCATCCGGTACAGAGGCGCCCGAGGTGACACCAACGTTCTCGACACCATCGAGCCACGTCTCGTCGATCTCGGAGATGTCATCGATGCGGTAGGACGCTTTGGCGCCAGCCTCGAGTGCAACCTCGACCAGGCGCACCGAGTTGGAGGAGTTGGCCGAGCCGACGACAATCACGAGATCGGCGTTCTTGGCGATCTCCTTGACCGCGACCTGGCGGTTCTGGGTCGCGTAGCAAATGTCGTCGCTGGGCGGATCTTCGAGCTGCGGGAACTTCTGGCGCAACCGACGTACGGTCTCCATCGTTTCGTCGACACTCAGCGTCGTCTGTGACAGCCAGGAGAGGCGGGTGCCTTCGGGGAACTCGAGCGCGTCGACATCGTCGGGGGTCTGCACCAACGTGATGTGGTCAGGTGCCTCGCCTGCAGTGCCCTCAACCTCTTCGTGACCTTCGTGCCCGATCAGCAAGATGCTGTAGCCCTCGCTGGCGAAGCGGCGAGCCTCGTGGTGCACCTTCGTCACCAGCGGGCAGGTGGCATCGATTGTCTTGAGGCTGCGCTCGGCGGCTTCGGCGTGCACCATCGGCGAAACACCGTGCGCCGAGAACACGACAGTTGCGCCCTCGGGCACCTCGTCGAGCTCTTCGACGAAAATCGCGCCGCGGTCACGCAGGTTGTTGACGACATGCTTGTTGTGCACGATCTCCTTGCGCACGTAGACCGGCGAGCCGTAGAGGTCGAGAGCCTTCTCAACCGTGATCACCGCACGGTCAACTCCGGCGCAGTAGCCGCGGGGATCAGCGAGCAGAACGCTGCCACCAACAGACGGCATACCGAGCGACACTTCAGTCATGACTCCATCCTAGGCGACCGTCACAGTCCCCTTCTGAGAGCGCTGTCCTGCGACGCAAGTCACGCTCGATCTGTGACTTTGAATACGAGAAATTCGCTCTCCTCCCGGTAATGTCTAGGCCCGTTGACCCCCACCGGGGCCGACCTGCGGCCACGCTGAGGCCCATCAGGACCGCAGAAATCGAACCCGTGATGGGCACGGAAGACCCGGCAGTTCGGCTCCTCGGAGCCTTGGGGTGAATCGAATTCGACAGGCAACCTCGCGCCTGAACCCGACAGGTCATCTTTCGCAAGCGTGCTTGAGGAATCCATGCGCAACAGTTCACGTACTCTTGCCTGCGCTCTGCTGGCATCGTCCATCGCATTTGTTGGCCTCACTGGACCCGCTTCAGCCGAGACCGCTCCTGCGTCGCCCAACCTCATCTCCGCACTCCTGACTCCGGCGTCCGCGTCGGAAGCGACGGAACCGGCACCGCCTCCAGCCGAGACGGATGAGCCGACGCCCAAGCCGAAGCCCAAGCCGAAGCCCAAGCCGAAGCCCACGCGTGCCCAGAAAGTCATCAAGTGGGCCAGCAAGCAGAAGGGCGACCCGTACAAGTACGGCGCCAACGGCCCCGGCTCCTTTGACTGCGCTGGACTCGTCCAGTACGTCTACAAGAAGTCCGGCAAGAAGGTCGGTCGCACGTCGGGAGCTCAGCTCAAGGGCAAGCACATCTCGAAGAGCAAGAAGAAGAAGGGCGACATCCTGATCTTCATCAGCAATGGTCGCGCCTACCACTCGGCGATCTACGCCGGTGGCGGCAAGATGTGGGAAGCCCAGAAGTCGGGCACCCGCGTCGGCAAGCACAAGATCTGGAGCAGCGGGTACGTCGTACGCCGCCCCTGATTCACATCGCCATCCAGCGCGGCCCTTCACCACCGGTGAGGGGTCGCGCTGTCGTTCCGTCCCCCTAGGGTGTGCGTATGGCACTCGAGACGTCGGCTGAGAAGCCGGCACCGCTGCGGCAGATCTCGCAGCTCCTCGACGGCTACATCGCCCGACTCGGCGCCGTCTGGGTCGAAGCCGAAATCGCCCAGCTCACCCGTCGCCAGGGCGTCTGCTTCCTGACGCTGCGCGACCTCACAGCCAAGATTTCGATCGATGCGACGTGCAGTTCGGTCATTCTCGATGCCTCACCCACGCCGATCACCGAAGGTGCGCGCGTCATCGTGCACGCCAAGCCGACGTTCTACTCCCCCCGCGGCAGCCTGTCTCTCGAGTTGCGTGAGATCCGCCCTCAGGGCGAGGGGGAGCTTCTCGCTCAGCTGGAGCGCCGCAAGCAACTCCTCGCGGCCGAGGGCCTGTTCGACCCACGCCTCAAGAAGCCCCTCCCGCTCCTCCCCCGCGGCATCGGCCTGATCACTGGCAAAGCATCAGCCGCCGAGCGCGACATCCTCAAGAACGCCCGTCTGCGCTGGCCGGACGTACGGTTCGTCGTCCGTCATGCGCTGATGCAGGGTGCCAACTCCGCCGCAGATGTGATGGACGCCCTCAAAGAGCTCTCGCGCGACGACTCAGTCGACCTGATCGTGATCGCTCGCGGCGGCGGCTCGGTCGAGGACCTGCTTCCGTTCTCCGACGAGGGACTCATTCGCGCCGTGTTCGCTGTCGCCAAGCCTGTGGTGAGCGCCATCGGCCACGAACCCGACACCCCGCTGCTCGACCTGGTCGCAGATCTCCGCGCCTCGACGCCGACCGACGCAGCCAAGCGCATCGTCCCCGACGTACGCGAGGAGCTCGCCGGAGTCGCGTCGATGCGCGAGCGCGCCAACCTGGCGATCCGGTCGATTCTTGATCGCGAGTCACGCGGACTGGCCGAGATTCGCTCACGCCCGGTCATGGCCAACCCGTTGACTGTCGTCGACATGCAGCAGGGCGTCGTCCACGAGCTGCGTGACAGAGCGCGCCGCTCCTTCGGTCATCGACTCGACCGCTCAAGCGATGAGATTGGACACCACTTGGCGCGCGTACGTGCCCTTTCGCCACTGGCCACCCTGGAGCGCGGCTATGCCGTGGCACAGCTGCCCGATGGCACCGTCGTACGCTCGATCGCGCAGGTTGCTCCCGACTCCGAGTTCACCGTTCGGCTCGCTGACGGCAACGTCGGCGTACGCACGACCACCACCACTGAGGATGAACATGGCTGAGACTCCCGAGATCCCCTACGAGCAGGCCCGCGACGAGCTCATCTCTGTGGTGCAGAAGCTTGAGGTCGGCGGCACCAGCCTCGACGAGTCATTGGCCCTCTGGGAACGCGGCGAGGTCCTCGCCAAGATCTGCCAGCAGTGGCTCGACGGTGCTCGCTCGCGCTTGGCTGCTGCGGCTGGACTGCCCGATCAGGACGCAGAGAGCGAGGCCACGTAGGCCTCGACCTCGGCCCTCGGTGCCTCACCGGTCACGAGGGTCGTCAGACCCGACTCGGTTCGTACGAATGTCACCTCGCCGTCTGGGCCTTCGCGAAGGTTCCACGTCTCGCCGTCGATCGTGACCTCGCCCGCAGCCGTGCTGTCCTTCGCGTAGGTCGCGACGAGCTGCTTGGCGTCGCCCGTGCGTTGCTCGAGGCCGACGTACTCCTCGTCATCTGTCACGACTCCAAGGTGCCAAGTGGTCGGAGTGAACTGTGCGGAGGTGGCGACCCAGCCCTTGGGCAGCGTCGCCGGAGCCAACAGCGCGAACTCTGCAGCAGGTCGTGCGCTGCGAACCGTCGACACATAGTCAATCGGCTTGACGTTCGAGTCCGGTGTCTTGGTGAAGAGCTGGCCAAATCCCCACAGCGCGAGGACCAGTGCGCCGAGCACCGCAACCGACCGCACGATGTCACCCATCGAGGGATTGCCACGCGACGATCCGGTCGAGCTCATGCTCTTGCTCCTTGGTTGGGTTTCAGCGCTGTCACCCTACGTTCCTGACTTCGCGGGCCCCCACGGCGTACCGGTAAGATGCGGCCGTGGACCGCCTCCAGCCAGACTCTCAAGCCCCCGACCGCAACCTCGCACTCGATCTCGTACGAGTCACCGAGGCGGGAGCCATGGCCGCCGGCCGCTGGGTCGGTCGCGGTGACAAGAACGGTGCCGATGGCGTCGCGGTCAACGCGATGCGCAAGCTCATCAACACCGTACCGATGAACGGCATCGTCGTGATCGGCGAGGGCGAGAAGGACGAAGCCCCCATGCTGTTCAACGGCGAGCAGGTCGGTGACGGCACAGGTGCCGAGACCGACGTGGCCGTCGACCCGATCGACGGAACGACGCTGACTGCCAAGAGCCTGCCCAATGCGGTGTCCGTCATGGCGGTCGCACCTCGCGGCTCGATGTACGACCCGTCGGCCGTGTTCTACATGGAGAAGCTCATTGCCGGCCCCGAGGCCGCAGATGTCGTCGACATCCGCCTGCCAGTTGCCGAGAACATCTCACTCGTCGCCAAGGCCAAGGGCATCTCCGTCAGTGACGTCACAGTCTGCGTACTCGACCGTCCGCGCCACCAGGGCATCGTCGACGAGATCCGCGCCGCCGGAGCACGCATCAAGTTCATCATCGACGGCGATGTCGCCGGCGGCATCACCGCAGCACGCCCCGACACGGGAGTCGACCTGCTGATCGGTATCGGCGGCACCCCCGAAGGGATCATCACCGCCTGCGCGATCAAGGCGATCGGCGGAACGATCCAGGGCAAGCTGTGGCCGATTGACGACGACGAGCGCCAGCGCGCCATCGACGCAGGTCACGACCTCGACCGCGTCCTGCTGACCAACGACCTGGTCAACGCCGATGACTGCTTCTTCGTGGCGACCGGCATCACCGACGGCGAGCTCATGCACGGAGTCCGCTACGGCGCCGGCAAGGCCTACACAGAGTCGATCGTCATGCGCTCCCGCAGCGGTACGATCCGCAAGATCACCAGCGAGCACAGCCTGGAGAAGCTTCAGGCGTACTCCGCGATCGACTACGAACACTGAGCAACCACACAGAGGACGCATGACTTCATCGGGAGAGTTGTTTGCGTCGCTGCCCTCGGGCATCGACATCTGTTACGAGACCTTCGGCAACGCCGAGGATCCTCCGCTGCTTCTCATCATGGGCATGGGCGGACCGATGAACTGGTGGTCCGTCGACTTCTGCGAGCGCCTTGCAGCTCGGGGCTTCTTCGTCATCCGCTACGACAACCGCGACACCGGTCGCTCGACCAAACTCGATCAGCATCGAGTCTCCAAGTCGTCGGTCTACAAGGCCTACCTCGGCCGTGTCGCCCCTCCGTACGGATTGGATGACTTCGCCGAGGATGCACTCGGACTCCTCGACCACCTCGGGCTCGACCGGGTCAACATGGTGGGTGTCTCGATGGGCGGCATGATCGCGCAGACGATCTGCATCTCCCACCCTGAGCGCGTCCAGTCCCTGACGTCGATCATGTCGACGACGGGCAAGCGTACGGTCGGCTGGCAGAACCCCCGCGTCATCCCGGCGCTCATGTCGTCGGCTGGCAACACCATCGACACCTATATCGCTCGGTCTCTGCGGGCTTCGGCCGTCATCGGGTCGCCAAACTTTCCAGCCGCAGAAGAGGCGACTCGCGCTCGCGCCACTGAGACGTACGAGCGTGGCTGGTCGGCAAGCGGAACCGTACGTCACATGCTGGCCGTGCTCAGTGCGACGGATCGCACCAGCGATCTCGCCAAGCTCGACCTGCCTGTCACTGTCATCCACGGCATGAAGGACCCACTTGTCCATCGATCGGGAGGCAAGGCCACCGCGGCCGCCATCCCCGGAGCCGAACACATCGAGATCGGTGGCATGGGCCACGACCTGCCGCCCGAGCTCTACGACACGTTCATCAACGCGATCGAGCGCAACACCAAGCGCTCTGTGTCCTCATGAGGCACAACGACTTCCACGCGACGACCGATGTCGCCGTCGTACGGCAGATCATCGCCGACAATCCCTGGGCGACCATCGTCAGCAACAACGAGGGCGAGTTCGTTGCATCGCACTACCCGTTCTTGCTCGACGACACGACAGACGAGCTCGTACTGGTGACCCACGTCGGTCGACCGGACGACAAGCTGCACGACTTCGCCGACCGAGACGTGCTCATCGTGTTCCAGGGACAGCACGGGTACGTGTCGCCCAGTTGGTACGAGCCCGGATCCGTGAAGGCTCCAACGTGGAACTTCAGCGCAGTCCACTGTCACGGGACGCCCGAGATCCTCGATGCCGACGCCAACCTGGCCGTGCTGACCAAGCTGGTCGCACACTTCGAGCAACACGTCGATGACCCCATGTGGCTCGACCAACAATGGGCACCGCCGATTGCCCGGGGCACGGTGGGTCTGCGCATCCCGATCGACCGATTCACCTGCAAGGTCAAGATGAGCCAGGACAAGGATCCGGTCACCGTCCAGAACGTGATTGACCGACTGCGTGAGCCTGGGCCGTACAACCAGCCGTACCTCGCCGACGACATGGAGCGTGCGCGTACCGAAGGCATCGGCTACCCAACCAAGGGCTGAGCACGAAACACGCCTGCAACCAGAGCCCTATTAGGCTCCGTAAGCATGGATCCGATCGATCGCGCGGCGTTCGTCAACGCGTGCCACGATGCGTTCTCACTGGCGAGTCACAGCGCAGTCGCCAAGGCGTGGAACAACGAAAGCGCGTGCGCCGGGATGACCGTCGGCGGGCTCGCCCACCACCTGTTGGCGCAGGCCAGCAGTGTTGTCAGAGCGCTCGACACGCCTCCAACTACCGAAGCTCCCATCGCACTTCTCGATCACTATGCGCGGGCCGACTGGGTCAAGGCTGGTCCTGACGACGAGGCCAACCTCTCCATCAGGCACGCGGCCGATGAATCCGCGACCGACGGGCACGCAACCGTGCTCGCCCAGGCCGCTAGAGCGCTGGCACACCTGCCCGAGGTGCTCGCCGCCCCTCGCTCCCCTGACTGCATCCACATCCCGTGGCAGGGCTGGTCGCTCACCACCGATGACTTCCTCGTGACCAGATCGATGGAGATCGTGGTGCACTCCGATGACTTGGCAGCGAGCGTCGGCCTGCCACTGCCGGAGTTCCCCGACAACATCGTGGAGCACGTCGTCCACCTGCTTGCCGGGGTGTCGCTGCGACGTCACGGGCAGGAAGCGATCGTACGAGGACTCAGTCGTCCTCAGCGCGCACCAAGCTCGATCTCCGCGTTCTAGGCCGTATGAAAGCGGCAGAGGCCGCAGCGATATCGTCAGCCTCATGACCGAATACCGCATCGAGCACGACACCATGGGCGAGGTCAAGGTGCCTGTTGACGCCTTGTGGAGCGCCCAGACCCAGCGTGCCATCGAGAACTTCCCGATCTCCGGCACCCCGATCGAGTCCGCGCAGATCCGCGCTCTCGCTCAGATCAAGGCAGCCTGCGCCAAGGCCAACGCCGAGCTCGGCATCCTCGAGCAGGACATGGCTGACGCGATCGTCGCTGCTGCTGACGAGGTCGCCACCGGCCAGCACGATGCGCAGTTCCCCATCGACGTGTTCCAGACCGGCTCCGGCACCTCGAGCAACATGAACACCAACGAAGTGCTCGCCAACCTCGCCACCAGCAAGCTCGGCAAGCCCGTTCACCCCAACGATCACGTCAACGCGTCGCAGTCGTCGAACGATGTCTTCCCGACGTCGATCCACGTTGCCGCGACCGCGTCGGCCACCAACGAGCTGATCCCGGCGCTCGACCACCTGGCCCAGTCGCTTGAGCGCAAGGCCAAGGAGTTCGCCCAGGTCGTGAAGTCCGGCCGCACCCACCTCATGGACGCCACCCCGGTCACCCTCGGCCAGGAGTTCGCTGGCTACGCCATGCAGGTGCGCCGCGGTATCGAGCGCATCGAGGCATCGCTCCCCCGTACGGCTGAAGTCCCCCTCGGCGGCACCGCCGTCGGCACCGGCATCAACACCCCGATCGGCTTCCCGCAGCGCGTCATCGAGCTGCTCGCCGAGGGCAGCGGCCTTCCGGTCACCGAAGCAGTTGACCACTTCGAAGCGCAGGGCGCCCGCGACGGACTCGTCGAGATGTCCGGCCAGCTTCGTACGATCGCCGTCAGCCTGACCAAGATCTGCAACGACCTTCGTTGGATGGGCTCGGGACCGCGTACGGGACTCGGCGAGATCAACCTCCCCGACCTCCAGCCCGGCTCGAGCATCATGCCCGGCAAGGTCAACCCAGTCCTACCGGAGGCCACCCTGATGGTGTGCGCCCAGGTCATCGGCAATGACGCCACGATCGCCACCGCTGGCGCCTCGGGTGCCTTCGAGCTCAACGTCATGTTGCCCGTCATCGGCCGCAACCTGCTTGAGTCGATGCGTCTGCTCGGCAACTCCTCCAAGGTCCTCGCGGATCGCTGCATCGACGGCATCACGGCGAACGAAGAGCGGTGCCTCGAGCTCGCCGAGTCGTCGCCGTCGGTTGTCACGCCGCTCAACCGCTTCATCGGCTACGAGAACGCCGCGAAGATCGCCAAGACAGCGGTCAAGGAGAAGAAGACGATCCGTCAGGTCGTCATCGAGATGGGCTTCGTGGAGCGCGGTGACATCAGCGAGGCTGACCTGGACAAGGCGCTCGACGTCATGTCCATGACGCACCCTTGATCATTCGCTCTGCGACCGACACTGACTGGCCGCTGATCTGGCCGTTCTTCGACTCCATCGTCAAGGACGGCCAGACATACGCGTACCCGAACGACCTGACGATCGACACCGCCAAGCCGTTGTGGCTTGAACCAGCTCCTGGCCACGCGGTGGTCGCTGTCGAGGACGATGTGGTGCTGGGCTCAGCCAAGATGGGCCCGAATCGGCCCGGTCGCGGAGCACATGTCGCAACGGCAAGCTTCATGGTCGATCCCGCCGCCCGAGGCAGGGGCGCTGGCAGGCTGCTCGGCGTGCACATGGTCGAATGGGCGCGCGCCGAGGGCTATCGTGCGATCCAGTTCAACGCGGTCGTCGAGACCAACACTTCGGCGGTCAAGCTCTGGCAAAACCTGGGCTTCCAGATCATCGGAACGGTGCCCGAGGCATTCGACCACCGCGAGCTCGGTCTGGTCGGTCTCCACGTCATGTACCTGCCCCTCTAGAACGGATGCGCTCTAGTGTCGAGCCATGCGCTTCTCCATCACGGTCGCCTTTCAGCCCGTTGACGAGCTCCTGACCCTCGCCCGAGTCGCCGACGAATGCGGGTACGACGCCATCTCGATCCCCGACCATGTGGTCGACCTGGAGACGCTCTCCACGCCCTACCCGTACACCCCGGACGGCAAGCGACGCTGGGAACACTCGGCTGAATGGCCAGACCCATGGGTGCTGGCAGGTGCGATGGCTGCGGTGACCACGGACATCCACTTCTACACCTCTGTGTACGTGACGGCGCTACGCAGTCCGTATCAGGTCGCGAAGGCGGTCGGCACGGTCGCGGCTCTGTCCGGCAATCGGGTGGCCTTCGGAGTGGGCGTCGGCTGGTGCCGCGAGGAGTTCGAGCTCATGGGTCAGGACTTCGGCACCCGAGGCAAGCGCACCGACGAGGCACTCGACCTACTCGCCGAGCTGTGGTCGCCGGGGTGGAACTCGTTCGAGGGCACTTTCTATCCGACGCCGCGGCTGGTGATGGAGCCGACGCCGACGGCGCGGATCCCGATCTACGTCGGAGGCCTCTCCGAGGCAGGGATGCGTCGAGCCGCCCGCCACGACGGCTGGATCGGGGACCTGTACTCGACCGAAGAGGCCGGCAAGCACGCCCGCCGGCTGTCGGAGATCCGCGACGAACTCGGTCGTGACGGCGACTTCCGCTTCATCACGGCACTCACCGACGCGTTCCTCCCCGAGCAGTTCGCCGCCGCCGAGGAGGTCGGAGTCACGGATGTGTGGACGATGCCGTGGGCGTACTACCACGGGCTCGAGTGCAGCCTGGAGCAGAAAGTGGACGGTATCCAGCGCTTTGCCAACGACGTACTCAAGCCGCTGGAGGCCGCGAAGCTCTAGAGCCGATGTGCCAGAAAGTAGCCGCCCCCGCCGAACAGCAGCTCGTACTCTCCGCCGTACTTGTCCTGCGCGTACGCGACGGCGTCCACGGGCGAGCCGATGTTGGACGCCGTGTCGAACAGGACGTACTCCGGCGGCGGGTTGCCGGGTGTGCCGAGCCAGTAGACCGTGTTGTCGGTCGTCAGATGAGTCATCAGTCCGATGTCGGTCTCGACGCTCGCTCCCTTGGGAATCAGCGCAAGCACAGCGCGAGCCTCGGTGCCACGCTGCGACTCGGCATACGTCTCCGACTCGGTCAGCGCGACCAACGGCGAGTTGACCAGCATGAATCCCGTGACCACCAGCGCCGGGAGCGTCGCCCAGCGCAGCTGCGGCCAGCGCTTCATCGCGTCGATCATCGCGACAAACACGATCGGCATCAGCACGAGCGAGTAGTGCCACTCGGTGCCCCAGTAGTACGCGTTGTCACCCGCGAACCGCCATGCGAACGTTGGCAGCACCAGCAGTAGCCACGGCGAGAACAGGGCAGCAAGACCCGTGATGGCGATAGTCAGCAGCACAGTCGCGGCCTTGCGGTCGACCTCGTCGAACAATGTAGGGAAGATGCCGCGCTCACCGCCGAGCGAACCAGCGTGTGTGTAGGAGCCGTCCGGAGCAATTGAGGGCATCAGCACGAAGATGATGAACACCGCGGAGATCAGGCCGACGGCGCCGAGAACCACCCCGCGCCGGTGTTCGCCCGCGAGCCACAGCACGCCACCGATCACCGCGACCGTGAGCCCGAACTCCTCCTTGACCAGGATCAGCGGCAAGGACCAGACGACGACCGCATCGAAGCGCCGCTCCACGTATGCGGCACCCGCCAAGGCGAGCAATGGTGCTGCGAAGGCGACCTCGTGAAAGTCGACCTCAACGGCGGCAAGCAGGCCGAATGACGCGCCGTACGCGAGGCCAATCGCCACCCCGACGAGCATGCCGAGATGACGGATCGCCAGCGCCGCGATGATCGCGACGGAGACTGCCAGCAAGACAGCTTGGGCGATCAGGATCGTCTGCGCCGACGGGAACAGCCGGTAGAACGGTGCGATCAACACCAGAATCGGCGAGAAGTGATCACCGAGCTGGTTGAACCCGGCGCCGCGTACGTCAATCGTCGGCGCACCGAAATGTGCATATCCCCGAACCGCCTGCTCGAAGATGGCGTTGTCCCAGGATGAGAGCGCGAACTGGTTAAACCGTGCGAGCGAAATGACGCCGTAGGCGAATCCGAACACCACGCCGAGACCCGCCGGGATCCCCATTCGCGACGAATAGAGTCGGCGATCCATGCTCAGTCTTGGGGGAGCGAGAGGTTTTCGCCCGTCTCAGGATCGAACACGTTGATCTTCGATCGCGGGATCACGACGCGGATCGACATACCGGCCTTCAGCGTGCTCTCCGCCGCAAGCTCAGCGACGACGAAGCTCTGGAACAGGTCGAAGTCCAGCAGATCCTCGACTTCGCTCAAGCGCGCTTCGACCTCTGGATCGGTGTCATAGCCGAGGTACGCGAGCTGGGTGCTGCCTTGCCACTCGACGTCGTCGATACGGGTGGTGAACTCGACCTTGTCGGTGACGGTTGCGGCTGCCGGGCTCGACGACTCCTGGCAGTCCTCCGGGCGGATGCCCACGACCACAAGGTCGCGGTCGCCGATTCGCTTGGCCAGCTCGTCGTCGAGATACATCGTCGCCAGCGGCATGACCAGCTGACTTCCGCTCGGCCGGGCCGGCACGAGGTTCATCGGCGGCGAGCCGAGGAATCCGGCTACGAACATGTCCTTAGGCGCTTCGTAGAGCTCGCGCGGAGTGCCAACTTGGTGCACAAACCCCTGGTGCAGAACGGCAACGCGATCCGCGAGGGTCAGCGCCTCAGCGATGTCCGACGTCGTGAAGATCGACGTACGGCCCGCCTCGGTCTGCCACTGCGACGTCACAGAACGTACGTGCGGGCGCGAGCGAGGCGCCTGCTTGGAGAACGGGTCGTCGAACAGGTACGCAGCCGCATCGCGTACGAGAGCACGTCCGAGGGCAACGCGCTGGCGCTGCGCCTCATCAAGATCGGCGGGCTTGAGCTCAAGCAGGTCAGTCAGTGCCAGGAACTCGCTGACGGAGTTGACCCGGTCCGAGATGGCCCTCTTGTCGAGGGTGCCGCGACGGAACCTCTGCACTGACTTCTCGCGTCTCAGAGTCGACGAGAATGCGAGATTGTCGAACGCGTCGAGCTGCGGATGGAGCGAATAGTCCTGAAACACCATGGACAGGTCACGGGTTCGCGGGTTGGCCTTGGTGACGTCGACACCGTCCAGCAGGATCTCGCCGAACGACTGATCTTCGAGTCCGACCAGCACGCGCAACAGCAGACTCTTGCCTGCGCCTGAGGGCCCGATGATCGCCAACGTCGAGCCCGACGGGACGGTGATGCTGACGTCGTCGAGCAGCGGGCGGGCACCACGGCCAGCCACTGTCAGATTGCGGAGCTCGATCGACGTCATCGGTATGACCTTCCCAGAAGTTGGTGGATCCTGCGCGGTGCCACGAGAAGCAAAATCACCGGCAGCACAGCCCAGAGCAATCCCGCAGCGGCAATCGTCGCCGACGAGGCCGTGTCGAGATCGCCACGAGCCGTCAGCAGCGATGCTGGCAGCGGCGCATCCGTCGTCGACAGGGCGGCACCGAGTACGTAGTCCTGACAGCCGACCACGAACACGAGCATGGCGATCAGGAGGATGCCGGGGCCGAGAGCAGGCACGACAAAACGTGTGAACCACTGGCGGCGACTCGCACCGTCGGCACGTACGGCGTCACCAAGCGTCCAGGGTGCTCGCTTGAACAACGTCACGAACAACCAGATGGACAGCGGAAGGGTGATCAGCAGTGCCGGCGGAATGAGCGCGAGGCGAGATCCAAAGCGATCGAGGGAGATCACCTGGTCGGCGATCGGTCCAGCGAGGGCGACTAGCGGGATGAGCAGCACCGAGATGACGAACGCGTACGCAACACGGCCACCCTTGACCTTGAGTCGCGTGAGCGCGTACGCCGCGGCGATGGCCAATGGGATCGAGATCAGCGTCGCCACACCTGAGACCAATACTGAGGTGAGCGCGGCCCGCCGCATGCTGCTCGAGCCGAGCACATCGCCAAACGTCTCCCACGAGACCTCGTTCGGCCACAGCGATCGGGCTGTCAGCTCGGCCGGCGTCGTGGCGACCGTGAAGGTCCACAGCAGGGGCAACAGCGTGAACATCGCGAACACTTCGAGGCCCAGCACGGCCCAGAACGAGACTGAGCGGTTGGTATCCGCAAACAGGATGCCGGCAGCACCCGTGAGCATCAGCACGGCAGCCGCTGCGAGCCACAACCACTGGTCGGGGCGAACCACCATCAGGATGCCGTAGTTGGCGAGGGTGAAGCCGAGCGCGAATGAGATGCCTGAGGCCCATAGGCGCGACCGGACGGACGGGACGAAGGCGACGGTGCTCATACGACCCTCCTCACGCGGAACAGCTGTACGAGGAGCACACCGAGCACCGCGGTGATGGCGAGCAGCACGACCGACATCGCAGCGCCGAGTCCGAGCTCAAAGGACGAGAACGTGGTGTCCCAGATGAGCTGGGGAGCCGTATGAACGTCGGCACCCGGCTCATCCACGAGCAAGGGGCCCTCGATGGCACGGAAGGCGTCCAAGGCGCGATAGGCGGTTGCCACGGCGAACGCGGGTCCCATGACCGGAAGGATCACGCGCTGCAAGCGTTGCCAGCCGGTTGCACCGTCGGCGACTGCGGCTGCGTGCAGCCGGCTTGATACCTGGGTGAGGCCCGCCAGGAGGATGACCGCGACGATCCCCGTACCGCGCCAGATCTCGCCCAGACTGACCGCCGCGAGCTGGTCGAGCTGGCCCACGCTGTCGAGCCGGAACCAGCTCGCGAGGAATCCCGTGGTCGCCGCGTCGCGCCAGACAACGGCGGTGACGAAGGAGGCCAGGGCGAACGGCAGCAGCACCAGCACGCGAGTGACAGGCCAGAGAATCGACAGGCGACGCAGGACCAGGGCGAACGCGAAACCGAGTGCCAGCTGCACTGCGACAACCAGGACCACGATGATGAGGCTCGTCGCAATGGCGAACCACCAGGTCTTGTTGGTCAGGATCTCCGCGTAGTTGTCGAATACCACGGACTTTCGCGCTTCGGGGTTGGTGAGCGAGTACGACGACATCGACAGCCACAGGGCACGTCCAATGGGCCAGGCAGTGATCGCGAGGAGCACCACCATTGCCGGCGCGAGCCACGTCCATCCCGCCAACGACCTCGGCCCTGCCGGCAGACTGAACGCCGGCATCTTCAGGCCAGCTGGCTTCTTCACGCTCGGCATTCTCACGAAAGCCGGCTTCTTCACGAACTTCACGGGAGATCACCTCGCAGGCTCGCAGCGGCCATCCGTTGAGAGCTCTTGGGGGTCTCGTCGTTGACGCCGGCCAACGGTAGCCAGGAGTCATCGATCGCACGTCGAACGAGATTCCAGTAAGGCGTTGTGGGTACGGCGCGACCTGACGTCACGGCTGCCTTGGCCACCTGCGCCATCGGGAAGGTCGTGCCCAGGGCCGGATCGTCGTACGTCGTGATTCGGCTCGAGCTGTGGCCCGCGCTGCTCATGATCGCCCGCATGACCGAAGGAGCGGTCAGGCACGAGATGGCTTTGTAGGAGAGATCGGTATGCGGTGCGTACAACGGCACGGAGAGCCCGACTCCGGCCAACGGCGAGACGCTCGTCGTGCCCGTCATCGGGTACGGCGCCCAGCCCATGTCTGCCGCAACTCCGGCGACGGCGGGATCGGAGATGACCGAGCTGGGTGCCAGGAGGAAGCCACCATTTGGGGCCGCAAAGGCTTCGAGAGCACTGCGCGAAGGACCGGGTCCGACTTTGGCTTCGTTGTAGAACTTCACGACGCCAGCGGCCGAGCGGCCTGCGTCAGAATCTAGGCCGACCTTGGCGTTGCGACCCGTACCGGCGATGAGCTCTCCGTCGCTGCCCGCAATGAGGGCGTTGACCCACTCGCTGAGCCCCGACCCGTCTTGGTCGTCAAACTGCACTGTGACTCCCAGGCGCTGGGCGCCGGCGATCAGCGCGTCCCAGGTCACTGCCTTGGTCGTGTCGAGGCCAGCCCGCTCGGCGATGTTGCCGCGGTACCAAAGGAGTTGCGGGTCGAACCACCAGGGCGCGACCACGAGCGCCTCCTCGTACGTAGCAGCCTGAAGGGCGGCAGGCACGATGTCCTTGCTGTAGATCGGGATCAGGTCCTCGGGAACAGGCGCCAGGAACTGCGCCTCGGCGAACTCCGCCGTGAATGCAGAATCAAGGCTCAAAAGGTCGATTGAGGTGTCCTTGGCGACCAGCCGTCGTACGAGAGTCTGGTGCCGGTCGTCGACGTCCCTCGGCAGTTCCTGGACGACAATCCGGTAGTCAGCGGTGTTGCACGACGTCGCCAACGCCTGAGCGTCGATCCGATCCGGGCCGACATACCAATTGAGCGTGACCGTGGACTCCGGCTTCGCGTTGCCGCCACATGCTGCGAGCAGGGCAAACACGAGGCCGAAGGCCGCGGTTCGTCTCCCTCGAACGCTCACGCCGTCACTCTGCCACAGGAGAGGGCAGCGTTCAGGCGGATATCGCGTTCTTGGACCCCTCTGTCAGAGAGTGACGTCTTCGAGCATTTCGGTCACCAAAGCGGCGACCGGCGAGCGCTCGGAGCGAGTCAGCGTGACATGGGCAAAGAGCGGGTGACCCTTGAGCTTCTCGACCACCGCGACGACACCGTCGTGGCGACCGACTCGAAGGTTGTCGCGCTGAGCCACATCGTGGGTGAGCACGACCTTGGAGTTGGCACCGATTCGCGAGAGCACCGTCAGGAGCACATTGCGCTCCAGCGACTGTGCTTCGTCGACGATGACGAAAGAGTCGTGCAACGAACGGCCGCGGATGTGAGTCAACGGGAGCACTTCGAGCATTCCGCGGTCGAGGATCTCCTCGATGACGGCCGGCGCGGCGACGGCGCCGAGCGTGTCGAAGACAGCCTGGCCCCACGGCCCCATCTTCTCGGACTCGCTTCCCGGGAGGTAGCCAAGCTCTTGGCCGCCCACCGCGTACAGGGGTCGGAAGATGACGACCTTCTTGTGCTGACCGCGTTCCATCGTTGCTTCAAGCCCTGCGCAGAGAGCCATGGCGGACTTGCCGGTGCCGGCTCGACCGCCGAGAGACACGATCCCGATCTCGGGATCAAGCAGCAGGTCGAGAGCAACACGCTGCTCGGCCGAGCGGCCATGGATGCCGAACGCATCGCGATCGCCGCGTACGAGCTGGATCTGCTTGTCAGCCGTCATCCGACCGAGGCCGCTGCCCTTGTCGGAGACGAGAACGAGGCCGGTGTGACACGGCAGTTCGCGTGCCTCATCAAGTTCAAGGATGCCGGTCTCGTACAACGTGTCGAGGTCGACGCTCTCGACCTCGATCTCGCGCATTCCGGTCCAGCCAGACTCGAGAGCGAGCTCGGCGCGGTATTCCTCCGCAACCAGGCCCACGGCCGATGCCTTGACGCGCATCGGCAGGTCCTTGGACACGATCGTGACAATGCAGCCCTCGTCAGCGAGGTTCTTGGCGACGGAGAGGATCCGTGTGTCGTTGTCGCCGAGGCGGAAGCCGGACGGCAGCGATGAGGAATCAGTGTGGTTGAGCTCGACGCGGATCGTTCCGCCTTCGTCACCGATCGGCAACGGCTTGTCGAGCGTTCCGTGTTGGACGCGCAGATCGTCGAGGAAGCGCAGCGCGCTGCGGGCGAAGTAGCCGAGTTCCGGGTCGTGCCGTTTGCCTTCGAGCTCGGTGATCACCACGACGGGTATGACCACTTCGTGCTCATGGAAACGATTGACCGCATTGGGGTCCGCCAACAGGACACTGGTGTCCAGGACGTACGTGCGGCGGTCCGGGCTCGTGCTCTTCTTAGCAGCCACAGCTGTCTCCCATACGAGCCCGCGCGCGCCCTGCGCCGGCTCTTACTCGGCGGAAAGGGCCAGATCTCGTTGCTCAGGGGCGAGCGTCAACACACTTCGAACGTATGCCTGCGAAACCGACTTTTTGGGGAAGACACGCCCGACCCCGTGTTAACAATGGGTCTCTTGTTGTGTGTCGTCGGCTTCGCCGAAGGGCGCACACACAAGGGCGCCGGCTGGTTCTGTGGACAGTCCCGACGGCGGCTCCATTTGTGGATAAGAATCTTTGCTTTTCACTGAATTCACAGGGTTTTCCACTGGTCATCGAACACCCGTTCGAGTACGGTTGGAGCATGACTCCGCAGCCGACGATCGACGCGATGCGTACCGCCGCGCAGACGCTCGTCTCGGGTGACACGCGCTCTCAGCTTCTTGCACTACATGCAGCACGAGACGCAATTGATGCTCAGGAGGCTGTGCTCCTGGCCAAGCTGGAGTCGTCCAAGGATTTCGAGCTCGACGGCGCGTCGACCCTCAACACCTGGGTGCGCAACGAGCTGCGGATGAACGCCGGCCAAGCCACTGCCCTGGTCAAGAACGTGACCGCCCTCCGTGATCTGCCGCTGTTGGCTGATGCTGCCCTGACAGGAGAAGTCAGCGCCGCGCACGTACGGGTGTTCGTCTACGGGCTTAGGCACGTCGGGTTGGAGCCGATGCGACAGTTTGAGGACGTCTTCGTCCAAGTCGCCAAAGATCACGAACCAGGCGAGTTGTTCGAGGCTGTCAAACATTTGAAGGACACAGTCCATCCCGAGGATCTCGACGCGGCCTGGGAACGAGGCATGGACCGCGAAGACTTCACCGTCGACGCCGTCCCCGACGGTTGGCATGTGAGTGGTTTCCTCAACACCGTCACCGGGTCGAAGCTCAAGAAGGTCCTCGATTCGGTGTCAGCACCCCGAGACAAAGACGATGTCCGCTCTGGGTCTGAACGTCGGGTTCAGGGCCTTGATGACCTGCTGACCGCGGTCCTCGCGGGCGGTCTCCCATCGGACAAGGGCGTACGGCCTCACATGTCAGTGTTCGTGGATGCCGACACCCTGCAAGCTTCTGTCGAACACGTGAAAGCCAAAACCGAGCAACCACACCTGATCCCCGAACCAATGCCACGGCTTGAACCAGCCAAGCTCGCCGGACACGGTGCCATCGGCCCCAACCTGCTCATGTACTTCCTGTGCGTGTCCGACTTCACCGCATTCCTGATGAAACAACACGGCGGCGCCCGTCAGGCACAGATCCTCAACGCCGGCACCGAGCGCTACCAACCCACTCTGTTGCAGCGCCGTTCAGTCATCGCCCGACAGAAGGGTGTCTGCGCCACACCAGGTTGCAACCACACCCACCTCGAAATCCACCACACCATTTGGTGGTCACTCGGAGGACCCACCGACCTCGACCTCCTCGTCGGACTCTGCGTGAGATGCCACCACCTGCTCCACCGAGGCCTACTCAACATCACCGGCAACGCCGTCGACGGCTTCCAATTCACCAACCGCCACAACCACCCACTCCGACGACGAAGAAACCACTACCGCCAAGCCGCCTGACCCAACGTCCGGCGGCCCGCCGGCACGCCACCTAACGGCACCGTGTGAACATAGACAAGCTTGGCCGCTCAGGCGCCGAAGCGGCGCTCGCGCAGGGCGTACGAGCGCATCGCACGGAGGAAGTCGACGTGGCGGAATGCGGGCCACAGGGCATCGCTGAAGTAGAACTCCGAGTGCACGCTCTGCCACAGCAGGAATCCCGAGAGGCGCTGCTCACCCGACGTACGGATCACGAGATCCGGATCGGGCTGACCCTTCGTGTAGAGGTGTTCGGCGATGTCGTCGACCTCGAGAGTCGAGGCGACTTCTTCGAGCGAGCGACCAGCAGCAGCCTGCTCAAGCAGCAGAGACCGCATGGCGTCGGTGAGTTCCTGGCGTCCGCCATAGCCGACGCAGATGTTGACGCGCATGCCCTGCACAGCCGACGTGGAGTCGGCGAGCTTCTTCATACGACCGGCGGACTCCGAGGGCAACATGTCGAGGTTTCCGATGACGGCGAGCGACCAGCGACCTTCACCAGCGAGCCGTTCCATGAGGTTCTCGACGGCCGCGAGGATGCTGCCGACTTCTTCGGCCGGCCGCTGCAGATTGTCGGTCGAAAGTAGCCACAAGGTGACGATCTCGACGCCCAGGTCATCGCACCAGGTGGCGAACTCGGAGATCTTGTCTGCACCGGCTTTGTAGCCGTGCTCAAACTTCGCACCGCCGCGCTTGGCCCACCTGCGGTTGCCATCGACGATGGCTCCGACGTGGTGCGGGAGTCGCGTGGGATCGAGTCGCTTGGCGAGCCGTCTCTCGTACGCCCCGTAGACCAAGTCGCTCAGTGCCATGCGGCTAGGGTAATCGCATGAGCGAGCGCGAGCCTGAAGGCATTGTCCAAGAGGTGAGCGAGCGTCTCAGGGAGACGGCGCAGGAGATCAAGCCCAAGCTTCGCGGGTGGCTCCATGCCGCCACGTGGCCATTGGCGTTCTTCGGCTTCCTCGTCATGTTGGTCGTCGCGGACAGCGTCAAGGTTCGCGCCGGCGTAGCCGTGTTCATGGTCAGCGCCCTACTGCTATTCGGTGTGAGCGCGGTCTATCACGCCGGCCGCTGGTCAGCGGCGGCCAAAGCACGCTGGAAGCGCTTCGACCACGCCAACATCTTCGTACTGATCGCTGGCTCCTACACGCCGTTCGCCCTGTTGCTGCTCGACACCAAGGACGCCTGGCTCCTCTTGTCGCTCGTATGGGGTGGCGCGATCCTCGGCCTGCTGTTCCGGGTGTTCTGGGTCGGCGCTCCGCGCTGGCTGTACGTGCCGATCTACATCGCGCTCGGCTGGGCAGCGGTGTTCTGGCTGCCGGAGTTCAAGGAGAACGGCTCAACTGCCGTCATCGTGCTGCTCGCGGTCGGCGGCGGGCTCTACACCCTGGGCGCGGTCGTCTACGGCTTCAAGAAGCCCGACCCCTGGCCCAACTGGTACGGCTTCCACGAGATCTTCCATACCCTGACGATCGCCGCATTCATCGTCCACTACATCGGTGTCTCTCTGCTGGCCTACCAGCAGTACTAGCGGGCCCGAAGTTCCTCGACGCTGGTCACCGGGCGTTCGCAGACGAAGCCGCGGCACACATACGCTGCCGTCTTGCCGTCGACGAGATCGCGTTGCTCGAACAGCGGGATGGCTGTGCCAACCTCGCCCGCAACCACGACCGCGCCGGGCGACGACAGGCTGAGTGCCGCACGGTGCAGCTCGCTCCGCTCCGGTCCCACGACTGCGATCTCCAACGGCCCAGCGACGAGTGCCTCGGCAGCTGCAAGCGTCCAGCCCGCGAACCGCGGCACCTGTGTGCCGACCGATGCGGCCGATGCGATACCCGACTCGGCTGCCGCTCGATAACGATGGTCGCCAGTGATTGCAGCGAAGGAGATCAGCGCCGTAACGGCCGCCGACGTACCTGACGGATAGGCGTTGTCGGACACGTCCTTGGGACGAACGACCAGCGCCTCGGCATCGTCAGCGGTGTCGAAGAACCCGCCGGCTGGGTCAGCGAAATGATCAACAACTCGATCGAGCAATACGCGCGCGCGATCGAGCCATACGGCGTCGCCTGTCGTGCCGAGCACCGCCAGGAACGCCTCGGCCACAGCACCGTGGTCTTCGAGCACGCCGGCGTGAGTCGAGGCGACACCGTCACGCGAGGTACGTACGAGCCGGTCGCCAAGGTGCACGTCTGCCAGCAACTCAGCGGCGCGGATCGCTGCAGCTGAGAAGTCCGGCTCCTCGAGAAGTACCCCTGCCTCGGCGAGCGCAGTGATGGCCAGGCCATTCCACGACGCCACGACCTTGTCGTCTCGTGCAGGTCGCGTACGACCGGCACGAGCGTCGAGGAGCTTGGCCCGTACGTCGTCCCAGCGGGCTTGGTCGTCGGGGTCATTCAGCAGCTGCAGAGTCGAGAAGCCACGCTCGAACGTTCCGCCACCCGTAACGCCAAGCAGCTCAGTCGCCCACGCACCGTCGGCCGGACCGAGAGTGCGCATGAGCTGGTTGGGATTCCAGACGTAGAACGTGCCCTCATGCCCGTCGCTGTCGGCATCGAGAGCCGACGCGAAGCCACCCTCCGGCGTACCGAGCTCGTCGATGATGAAGCGGCCCGTCTCGCGGGCGATGCGTGCCGCCAACGGAGAGGCGGTCTGTCGCCACCAGTGCAGGTAGACACGAAGCAATAGCGCGTTGTCGTAGAGCATCTTCTCGAAGTGCGGGACGCGCCAGAACCGGTCGACGCTGTAGCGCGCGAAGCCGCCTGACAACTGGTCGTACATGCCGCCTCGCGCCATGGCCTCGCACGT
The DNA here is from genome assembly GCF_031457275.1 of Aeromicrobium panaciterrae. Classification (NCBI taxonomy): domain Bacteria; kingdom Bacillati; phylum Actinomycetota; class Actinomycetes; order Propionibacteriales; family Nocardioidaceae; genus Aeromicrobium; species Aeromicrobium panaciterrae. The sequence goes on along the minus strand of NZ_JAVDWH010000001.1, from coordinate 971,563 downwards.
ACCGGCGACGAGATCCAGCGCCTGCTGCGAACCCGTACGAGCTGCGTTGCGGAGCAGGAACTCCAACACCATCGACGGCGGGAACTTGGGACTGCTGCCGAATCCACCAGACTCCGCGTCGTACTGCTTCGCCAGCGACTCGACGGCGGCATCAAGCTGCTCGACGCCAAGGTCTCCGCCGATCGGGTCAATGTCAGACCGGAGGTGCGAGAGCACGTCCTTGCTGACCGTCAGCACCTCGTCGCGACGCTCGTTCCACGCTTCCGACAGTGCCTGCAGCACCTGAGTGAACGCCGGGGTGCCCTGCCGGGGCTCGGGCGGGAAGTAGGTACCGGCGAAGTAGGGCTCACCCTCGGGAGTCAGCACACAGGTCATCGGCCATCCGCCTTGACCTGTCATCGCCTGCGTCGCACTCATATAGACCGCATCGACGTCCGGGCGTTCTTCGCGATCGACCTTGATGTTGATGTAGTGCTCGTTCATGTACGCCGCAGTCACTTCGTCCTCGAACGACTCGTGCGCCATCACGTGGCACCAGTGGCAGGCGGCGTAGCCGATGCTCAGCAAGATCGGACGGTCGAGTTTCTTGGCCTCGACAAATGCTTCGTCGCTCCACTCCCACCAGTCGACAGGGTTGTCGGCGTGCTGCTGGAGATACGGGCTCGTGGCCTGCGCGAGGCGATTCGGCATGCCGCCAGCCTAGGCCTGCGCTTTCGGCGTGGAACTATGGCCGGGTGACACCCAGACGAGATGCGGGACGCGCGACTGCCGCGGTTGGTTTGACCATCGGAATGAACCTCCTCGTAGGATTCTTCGGGTACTTCGTCGCGTTTCTGTTCGCCTACGGGTTCAGGGATGAAATCGTTGCTGCCAACCACCTGGCGTTCCTCATGCTGGTCGGCGGAGTGGCATTGGTTGCGGCCACGTTGTCCATTCCGTTGATCAAGAACGCGTCACGACTCACGGTGCCGAATGCTGCGAAGCTCACCCTCAGCGTCAGCCTTGCCACAAACCTTCTGGCCGTCGGAGTCGGCTCGATCATCAGCGCCAGGTACAAGAACGAAGGATCTGTCACCGCAGGGTTCTCGACCTCAACTGACGTATTGGTCGCCGGAGGACTCTTCGCTGGCGCCATCATTGCCAGCTGGTTCGTCTGGCGATCACTCCAGCAGTTGAGTCTTTGAGACTGGACTAGACAACGAAAGGGCCAGGCGGTGAAGTCGCCTGGCCCTCTCGCTCTCCCTCCCGAGCTCAGGGGGTCGCGACGACCTTCCAGCGCTGGATGTCGTTGCTCGTGCACGGCGCGAAGTCGAGCAGCGCGTCAACCGCGTTCGAGTTGTCCTTGATCCCGATGCACTCGTTGGCGATGACGCCGAGCATGACGATGCCGCCAGCGGGGTGCTTGCGGAATCGCACCTTGGCGCCGCCTGTGCCCTCGTTGCAGTCCCAGAGCACGACTCGAGCGTGCGATCCGGCTTCATCGTTGAAGCACTTGTTGGATGAGACCTGACGAACTCGATAGCTACCGTCTGCATTCGCCAGGAAGTTGACCGCGGTCTCAGTGCCCGCAGCGCGCTGTACGAACGGCGCACTCCAGCTCGCACCAGGTGCGGTGCCGACGTGCAGGTTGCTGCTGGCGTTGACCAGCTCGTACTTGCCCGTCGTCGGCGGCGTGTACGCAGCCCACGAGGACATCGGGAGGAATCCGATCTTCCAGATCTGAGCCGATGACAGGCCACAGGTCGTCTGGATCAAGTACGCGTTGGAGCTGATTGAACTGCCCTTGACCGACAGGCAACGCTTGCTGGCGACGTTGATCAGCGCCCGGTCCCCATTGGGGTGGTCGACGACCTTCCACTGCTGATGCGCCTTGCCGCTGCACGTGCTCTGCACTGCTCGGGCGCCCGAGGCGGTCGACGTCTTGTCGATACCGACACACAGCTTGCTCGACTTGTTGACGATCTTGAGGTTCGAACCGCTGGGCTTGAACACCCATACGGAGCGAGTGTCGATTCCCTTGCGCTGGCGCAGGTACTGGCGGCCGGTGCTGCCGACGGGGACAGCGGCGACCAGACCGGACTGCTTGTTCGTCAGCTGGTATCCCGTGGCGGCAGCCGGGTCGTGTCGCTTCCACGTGCTTGAAGCGGGCGGAGCCACGTACGGATCGACGCGGAACAACATCACGCCGGTCGCCTTCTTGCCCGTCGAATCCTTGACGACGTACTGCGCCCAGTCGACGGTCTGCTTGGTCGAGACGGTCGGCGGCGTGTAGGTGACCGCATTCCCCGACTTGGTCAGGGTGCCGCCGAGCTTGCTGGTCGGCTTGACCGACAGCAGGGCCAGCGACCCACCGTTGACGTCGTGATCGTTCGCGATCGGATTGAAGGTGAACTTGACCTTCGACATCTGGCTGTCGACCAAGTCGAGCGAGGCGTACGGCGGCAGCGGAATGCTGAACGTGCCGAGGCTGGGGAACTTGGCTAGTCGCCCGTTCCGGGTGTTCAGCATCGAGCGAACCTCGGTGCCGTCCCAACGGTCGTACTGGTTGCCCGAGTTGATGGTCGCGCCTTCGGGGCCGTTCGTGTGATTGTCGTCCGCACCCCAGTTGTGGCCGAACTCGTGACGCTGCACGACGATGCTTCCCCATGCGGGGCCACCCGAAGCTCCCCACGCGGGGCCTCCAACGTTGCCGAGCTGAGCGACGCCGCCGCCGCCTTGGCTCAGCACCATGGCGGAGTCCATTCCGGCGTACGTGTAGCCCTTCCCGTCCCACTCGGGCTGAATCTTGGGGAGGCTCTCACCTGGGCCCTTGTTGAGGTACGGATCCTGAGCTGCGTTTGCCCGGATGATCACGCGCCCGATCATGGGTCGGACCCCGATGTTGGTCGCGTACGCGCCAAGCATTGCCACAGCGTTCAAATCCATCTGCTCGACCGCTTTGGCGACAGAACCACTGATAGGGGCGTCAGCAAACACCGCGTTGGCAACGTCGTAACCGATGTTCCATTCGTAGCTGCCGCTACCGAACTGACCGCTGGTGGTCGTGGCATTTCGCGATGCGTTGCCAGACGACGGCCATTTGTACGTCGTCGGCTGAGTCAGGCCGCGGTTGCCAGTGACGGCGTTGTTCTTGACGTAGATCGTGCTGCCGCGGTCAAACACGACCTGACCTACGAAATCACCCGAGGAGTTGATGATGCCTTCGGCGATCGCGGCAGCGTCGCCGTCAACACTTCCGATGTAGGCCTTCGACGCCGCTGCCGCATACGGCTTGAGCGTGCCGTCGGCTTGCTGGACGTCAACCCGATAGCTCGAGGAACGCACCTTGACCGGCTTCATGCGCAGCGTCAGCGTCTTGCCGTTGTACGTGACGGTCTTGACCACAGTGGTGCTTGTGGCGGCCTGGGCTGGCGCGGCTACAACGGCGCCGATCGCAACAAGGCTGGTCGCGGCGACGAGTGTCGCCAGGGCTGCTGCAAAGCGCTTGCGCGCGGAACGTGCATGGTTCATTCGTGCTGTCGCCTTCGGTCGGGAGCCGCCTCCCTCCGAGGCGCACACGACAAATTAGACGCGCGACGGGTCACTCCATGACGCCAAAGAGCGGACGAACTTTGAAGATCCGCAAGTTTGCTGGCATTTCAGGGCTAACGTCGACGGATGACCGTTGGCAGCGTGGCCGCCCTATGGCGTTATCCAGTGAAATCCATGGGCGGTGAAGAGCTCCAGAGCTCCACGCTCGACCTCCGTGCCTTCCATGGCGACCGCATGTGGGCAGTTCGCGACCTCGAGCTGGGCGCTGTCACCACCGCCCGCCGACTCCCAGCACTGCTCGGATGCAGCGCGCGGTTCGTTGAGGAGCCTCCTGCCGGTGTTGGTCCCGGCGATGTCGCCGACGTACGGGTCACCTTCCCGGATGGCACCGAGATCACCAGCGACGACCGCGAACGGCTCAACGCGAAACTCACGGAGTTGGTCGGCAAGTCCGTGGCCCTCGTCCCGCTGCCGCCCATGAACGACAAGGCTGGCTATCGAGGGGTGCTGGCATCGAAGCGCGACATCCGCTCGCAGTGGGCACTCACGGATGACGAGCCACTGCCGGACTTCTCGATGTTTCCGATCCGCAAGCTTCTCCAGCTCTCGATCTACGCCACGCCGATCGGGATCTTTGCCGATGCATACGCGGTGCACGTCCTCACCACCTCGAGCCTGCGGACAATGGCCGCCATCGGCGGAGACTTCCAGCCTCGCCGGTTCCGTCCCAATATCGTCGTCGACACCGAAGGCGATGGGCTGATCGAGCAGGACTGGGTTGGCGGAACACTGCGAGCCGGCGACATGGCCCTGAGTGTCGAGATCCCAGCCGTACGGTGCTCGGTGCCGATGCGGGAGCAGCCCGGCGTCGTGGCCGACCCGGAAGTCTCTCGCACCGTCGCTCGTCATGGCGATCGCTGCTTCGGTGTCTACACCGACATCGTCGACGCGGGAACGGTACGCGTCGGTGACGCCGTCACCTATGAGCCTTCCGCCGAAGAAGGCGCCGCCAGTGCGGCGATGGGCAGACTCGCTGACCGTCTACGAATCAACACGATCAGGGCCGGCAACAAGTTGATGCCCAAAGGCCGCGCTCACTGAGCGAAGGTCAGTCAGTCGGGTCTTCGCCTTCCCAGGGCTCCTGGGCCTTGCGCGAATGCTTGAGGAATGACCGCGCGAGGAAGTACGTCGCGACGACCAGTGCCAGCACCGTCACCATCGCGATCCACCCCGGCCGGACGTTCTCAGGGGTGAGCGGCTTTTCGGCGGCGACGAGGGCTGCGAAGACGTACGAGTTCATGCCCTCAGCCTAACTGTCGGGTTTTTAGCGCAGACCGGCGAACAGGTCCGTCTCGGGAACGCTGGTCTCAACGTGCGAGGTGACGAGCTGGTAGTCCTCGGTCGGCCAGGCCTCGGCTTGCACCTCGTGCGGGATCGCGAACCAGAACCCATCGGGATCGATCTGCGTTGCGTGGGCCAGTAGCGCCGCATCGCGTACGGGGAAGTACTCGGCGCACTCCACCCGCGTCGTCAGGCGTTCCTCGTCCTCGGGCTTGCGCTCCCAGTCCTTGAAACGCTCGGCGTACGGGTTCTCGAGTCCGTGCTTCTCCATGCCCTTGGCGATGGCATCCATGCGCTGCCAGCTCCACCCGAGTTGGTAGTAGAGCTTTGAGACTTGCCAGGCCTCGCCAGCGTCGGGGTAGCGCGTCGGATCGGCAGCCGCCTCGAATGCGTAGACGCTGATCTCATGGCACTTGATGTGATCGGGGTGCGGGTAGCCGCCGTTCTCGTCATACGTCGTCAGCACCTGCGGCTTGAACGACCGGATGAGTCGTACAAGGGGTTCGGCGGCCTCTTCGATCGGCACCAACGCGAAGCAGCCCTCGGGGAGCGGCGGCTTGGGGTCGCCTTCTGGCCAGCCGGAGTCCACGAAGCCGAGCCAGTCCTGGGTCACGCCGAGGATCTCGCGGGCCCGGTCCATCTCTTCGCGACGGATCTCGGTGATCAGTTCGGGGTTGTCCTCGATGCCCGGGTGCTTGAACCCCGGGTTGAGGATCGATCCGCGCTCGCCACCCGTGCAGGTGGCAACGTGCACGTCGACTCCCTCGGCGACGTACTTGGCTGTGGACGCGGCACCCTTGCTCGACTCGTCGTCGGGGTGCGCGTGCACATGCATGAGGCGCAGCTTGTCGGCCACAGTTCTCCTTCAATGACTCTTCGGAAATCCTCGCACTCAGGCAACAACGGTCAGGGAGTGGGTGTTCCCTGCCACGATGGAGCCATGACTCCCACCGAAGCAGTGCTCGTCACCGGCGCATCGACCGGCATCGGCGAAGCGATGGTCGAGAACCTCGCAGACAACAACATCCGCGTGTTCGCCGCCGTACGCGACCTTTCCAGCGTCGCCGAGCATCCACTGGTCACGCCCGTACGCCTCGACGTCACCTCGGCCGCGGAGGCGCTGGAGGCGGCGGAGACCGTACGCGCTGCTCTCGGAGATACGAAGCTCCGAGGCCTGATCAACAACGCCGGCATCGCCGTCGGTGGACCACTCGAGTTCGTCGAGCTCGACGAGTTCCGCAAGCAACTGGAGGTCAACGTCATCGGCCAGCTCGCCGTGACCCAGGCATTCCTCCCGCTGCTCCGCGAGCACGGCAAGGCACGCATCGTGTTCACCAGCTCGATCGGCGGTCGCGTCGCCGCACCGTTCATTGGTCCGTATGCAGCATCGAAGCACGCCCTCAACGGGATGGCCGAGTCACTTCGACGCGAGCTCAAGCCGTGGGGCATGGGTGTCTCGGTGCTCGCGCCGGCCAGTGTCGCCACGCCGATCTGGGACAAGGCCGGAGACCAGATCGACGAGATCACGGGCACTCTTTCGCCGCGAGCCATGGAGCTGTACGGCGGAACCATCGAGTCGATGCGCGGGATGGCGAAGGGTGCTCGTACGGGAGGCATCCCGGCGTCCAAGGTTGCCGAAGCCGCGCATCACGCACTGTTCTCGCGTCGCCCGAAGGCGGAGTACCTCATCGGCACCGAGGCCAAGATGATGGCGACCGCGTCGAACCTGCTGCCGTACCGAACGTTCGACAAGGCCGTACTCAAGGAGATTGCCAAGGGCTGAGAAGATGTCGAGGTGACTGACCTCGGAGCGCGCTACGGAACCAGCAACCGGCCTCGCTGGTTTTGGCCGCTGATCGCTGCCATCGGCATCACGATCGGCATCGCATTCGCGGCCTGGGTCGGCTTCCAGGACAAGCCCATCACCGCTCGCGTGTGGGGCTATGACGTGGTCGACGACCACAACATCACCATCAAGCTCGACGTCGTACGACCTGACCCTCTCGACATCGAATGCACGGTCTACGCGCAGGCCGCCGACCACTCGATCGTCGGCGAGAAGACGGTCGAATTGCCTGCAATTGACGAAGAAGAGATCCGTCTAGAGGTCGACATCGAGACCGAGCGACGAGCCGTCACAGGTGTCTTGAGGACGTGTGTGGCGGCTGAATGAGTGGTAAATTGGACCATTCACCCCGGGCAGCGGCCTGGGGTGCGGTACGTATCACCGCATTCATTGGGAAGGAGCTCCGTCATGACTCAGCCAACTGAGACAGAGACCATCTGGGTGACCCAGGAGGCGTACGACCGCCTCAAGCAGGAGCTCGAGCACCTTGCCGGCGAAGTACGCGCGGACATCACCGCCAAGATCGCCTCCGCCCGCGAAGAGGGCGACCTCAAGGAGAACGGCGGCTACCACGCTGCGCGCGAGGAGCAGGGCAAGACCGAAGCCCGCATCCGCCAGCTGGAAGAAATGCTTCGCCGCGCCGAAGTCGGCGACAAGCCTGCAGACGATGGCGTCGTCGGCAACGGCATGATCGTCACGATCCGCTTCACGGGTGACACCGACACCGAGCAGTTCCTGCTGGGTTCGCGTGAGTTGCTGAGCATGGACTCCAGCGTCGAGATCGACGTCTACTCGCCGACCTCACCCCTCGGTGCTGCCGTACTCGGCAAGAAGAAGGGTGACTCCGTCTCGTACGAGACGCCCAACGGCAAGAACATCACCGTCGAAATCGTCGACACCAAGCCGTTCTAGTCACATGAGTTCGTAGCCGAGCTCGGTCAGGCGCTTCCTGACCTCGGCTCGGTGCTGCGGTCCACGTGTCGCCACCTGCATGTCGACGTCAACCTGACGTACGCCGAGCGACTCCGATGCGCGGTCATGGTTGACGTTGAGAACGTTGACCTGCATCTCGGCGAGGTCCGTCAGCAAACCCATCAGCGCACCCGGGCGGTCGGTGATGCGAGCTCGGAACAGCAGGAACCGGCCTGCTGCGGCGAGGCCGTGGCGGATGACGTCCAGCAGGACCAGAGCGTCGATGTTGCCGCCGGACAGTACTGAAACAACTGGCCCTTCGAACGCATCCGGCTTCTCGAGGATCGCGGCGACTCCGGCGGTGCCAGCTGGCTCGACGAGCATCTTGGCTCGCTCAAGCAGGGAGATCAGCGCGCGACTCATCGTCTCTTCGCTGACGGTGATGACGTCGTCCAGCAGATCCGCGATGACCTTGAACGGTATGCCGCCCGGCTCAGCCACCGAGATGCCGTCGGCCATGGTCAGGCCCATCGCCTGTGAGATCGGATGGCCGGCCTTGAGCGAAGCGGGGTAGGCCGCAGCGTCCTCAGCCTGCACGCCGATGATGCGGATGTCAGGGCGTTCTGTACGGAGCAGTCCAATGCCCGCGGCCAGACCGCCACCGCCGACCGGCACGAGGATCGTCTTGACGTCGGGGCACTGCTCGAGGATCTCGAGCCCGACCGTGCCCTGGCCGACAAGGATGTCTTCATGGTCGAACGGGTGGATCAGGACGGCGCCAGTCTCCTTGGCGAACTCGCGCGCAGGCACCAGCGCCTCGGTGACGCCTGACCCATGGAACTTGATGTCAGCCCCATAGCCCTCGGTCGCTGCGACCTTCGGGAGCGCTGCACCTTCCGGCATGAAGATCGTGGCTTTCGTACCGAGCATCGACGCGGCCAACGCAACGCCCTGGGCGTGGTTACCGGCGCTCGCAGCGACGACGCCGTTGGCGCGCTCCTCCTCGCTGAGCCGCGCAATGCGTACGTACGCGCCGCGGATCTTGAATGATCCTGTTCGCTGGAGGTTCTCCGCCTTCAGGTAGACCGGCGTCGACGCAATGTTGCTGAGCCATCGCGAGTGCGCCATCGGCGTCAGCTCGGTGACGCCGTCGAGTAGCTTGCGGGCTTCCCTCACATCGTTCAGATCCACGTGATCAGACTAACGCCGAGAGCGCGTCACCAAGATTGCTTGCATGATGCACGTTGTTATATGCTTGCATCATGCAAGTAAATAACGCGGAGATCCGCACGGAGGAGCCGGCGACCGCCGAAGACGCCCTCGCTCGGCTGATGATGATGGTCGGCCGACGCTTCCGCGCCCGCCTCGACGGTGACGCCGTCGACCCCTCGCAGGCGGCTCTGCTCTACACGCTCAAGATCCGTGGCGCGCTGCGCCTCGGTGACATCGCCGAGGCCATGAAGCTCGACGCATCGACCGTCAGCCGCCACGTGCAGCAGCTCGGCGACCGCGGATTCATCGAACGCGGACCCGATCCCGAAGACGGGCGAGCCAGCATCATCAGCCTGACCGACGAAGGCAGCGCCGGGCTCACATCCTCCTTCGAGCAACGCCGCGACATCCTCGCCGAAGCCATCGCCGATTGGAACGACGAAGACCGCGAACTGCTCCGCGCCCAACTCATCCGCCTAGCAGCATCGCTCGGAGAACCCGCATGACCGACACCCAGACCAGCACAGAGCCCGTCTACTTCTCGCACCGCCAGATCCTGGTGATCCTTGCCGGCCTGATGACCGGCATGTTCCTTGCCGCCCTTGACCAGAGCATCGTCGGAACCGCGCTCCCCCGAATCACCTCCGAGCTCCATGGGCTCAACAAGCTCAGCTGGGTCGTCACGGCGTACCTGCTCGCCTCGACCGCCGCCACGCCTCTGTGGGGCAAGATCTCCGACCTGTACGGTCGCCGACTGATCTTCCAGGCAGCGATCATCACGTTCCTCGTCGGCTCGCTCTTGTGCGGCTTCGCGAGCAATATCGATCAACTCATCGCGTTCCGGGCACTCCAAGGCATCGGCGGTGGTGGCCTGATGGCCCTCGCTCTTGCCACCCTCGGCGATGTCATCCCGCCCCGCGAACGCGGTCGCTACATGGGCTACATGGGCGCCGTGTTCGGCTCAGCCAGCGTCCTCGGCCCGGTGCTCGGCGGCACGCTCGCAGATGGTCCCGGCTGGGAGTGGATCTTCTGGCTCAACGTGCCGATCGGCATCGTCGCGCTCGTCGTGACGTCATACGTTCTCAAGCTCCCCCACGTACGCCGCGAGCACACGATCGACTGGCTCGGCGCAGCCGTTCTCGTCTCGGCCGTCTCCTCGGTCTTGCTCTACACGGCCTGGGCTGGACCTGAGCACGGCTGGCTCGACTCGATGAGCCTCAGCCTGCTCGGCGGAGGACTGCTGCTTGCCGTCTTCTTCATCCTGATCGAACGACGAGCCTCCGAGCCGATTCTCCCCATGGAGCTCTTCAACAACTCGGTGTTCTCGATCACCAACGCCCTCGGCATGGTGTTCGGCATCGCGATGTTCGGCGCGATCATCTTCGTGCCGCTCTACCTGCAGATCGTGATGGGCATGTCGCCGACCAAGTCCGGACTGGGCATGGTCCCGATGGTCGCGGGCATGTTCTCGGCATCGATTCCGACCGGCAACTACGTATCCAAGACGGGCCACTACCGGTTCTTTCCGATCGCCAGCACGATTTTCGTCGCCGGCGCACTTCTCCTGCTGTCGACGCTCGATGCCGACAGCTCCTATCTGAATGTCGGCATCGGCATGTTCGCGCTCGGGTTTGGACTCGGCCTGACGATGCAGCTGCTGACCCTGATCGTGCAGAACTCGGTCGACGTACGCCACATGGGAGTCGCCACCAGCACCGTGACGTTCTTCCGCAATCTCGGTGGTGCGTTCGGTACGGCCGTGTTCGGAGCGGTGCTCAACAGCCGTCTCGCGCATCACCTCGAGACGTCGTTCGGGCCCGGAGCCGGCACATCGGTCAACACCAACGATGCGACAGCGATTCGCCACCTGCCCGAGCCGGTACGCGTCAAGGTCATCGATGCGTTTGCGTTATCGCTGCACGAGGTGTTCCTGACCGCTCTTCCGTTCGTCGGCATCGCGTTCATCCTCGCCCTGTTCATCAAGGAGCTTCCGCTGCGTTCGCGCAGCACCCCGATGCCTGCCGAGGCGACTGAACTCTAGGGGCCAGTTTTACCGTCATTTCGGGCCATTGTTGGGCTATTGCTCCAAAACTAGGCTGGGTGGCACACGTGAGCGGAGTCCGCCATGCCCAATCCACAGAATCAGTCTGAGCACTACGACCTGTGCATCATCGGCGCCGGAATCGGTGGCCTGAATGCCCTCTATGTCGCCAGCCAATACCTCAAGCCTGACCAACGAATCGCCCTGGTCGATCGCAGGGACCGGGTCGGCGGCATGTGGGTGGACACGTACGACTATGTCCGACTACATCAGCCCCACCCGTGCTTCACCACTGGCGACGTCAAATGGACCCTTGGCAAGAAGCCATCGCACCTCGCCTCCAAGACCGAGGTCCTCGACCACTTCCAGCATTGCGTCAACGAGTCCAGGAAGGGCGTCGGCGTGACCGAGCTCCTGGGCCACGAAATGGTGGAGATCGAAGAGACCGACGATGTCGTACGCGTGACCTGCCGGACCAACGACCGAACCCTGGCGACGATCACCGCCGACCACGTGATCAACGCTGCAGCGCTTGACGTAGACGCGCTGCAGCCGCTGTCACTGTCCAGTTCTCAGGTCCGTTCCGTCTCGCCAGAGACGTGCGACGTGCGTACGGGCGAGATCGCCAGCGACAACAACCCCGTCTGGGTCATCGGCAGTGGCAAGACCGGAATGGACACCGCGCACACGCTGATCACCCACCAGCCGGGTCGCGAGGTCAATCTGGTTGCCGGCACAGGCAGCTTCTTCATGAGCCGCGACCGCATGTTTCCAAGCGGGACCAAGCGTTGGTTGGGAGGTGTCAGGCCGAACTATGTCCTGACCGAGATGGCCGACCGATTCGACGGCACGAATGAGGTCGATGTCTTGAACTGGATGCGCGACACCTACGGCACCGGGCCCATTCCTCACGCCCAACATTTCTTCCTGGGTGCCTTGTCCGAGGGCGAGTCGACACGCATCCGCGACGGGCTGGGACAGGTCGTGATGGACCACCTGGTGGACGTGGTCGATCACGGTGAACATGGCGTTCAGATCCACATGCGCAAGGGAACCCCGATCGATATCGCCCCTGGGAGCTGGATCGTCAACTGCACCAGCCACTTCGTCTCCCGTGCACGCACAGAGGCCCCGTACGTTTCCGCCGGAGGGCGAGTCGTCACCATCGGGTTCAAGGGGATGTTCGGGTTCACGTCGTTCGGCGGCTACTTCCTGACCCACCTCCTTTACGCCGGCAAGCTCAGGGAGGTCCCTTTGTATGAGGCCGACGGCAACGCCATTTTGAGCCATTCGGTGCCTGCAACGGTCCTGGGCTCACTAGCGCTGACCCAATACAACTTGGGCCTCGCGTTCGACCACCTCCCGGCAAAGGTCTTCAAGGATTTCGGCCTCGACTTCGACCGGTTGTACCCCGCACCACGACGTCTGGTCGGGCAGTTGAAGTTCCTGGCTGGGCACAAGCGGAAGCGAGAGCGCTACCGGCACGCGCTCGACACGCTCGGTGAGCGATTCGACGTACATGTAGGCCCCGTGATCAAGACAAGCTAGGGCTTGTCGCGTGCCGGGAGCTTGTCGACGATCAGGTCGTACGAGTCCTCGATCAGCTCTTCGAGCAGCCCTTCGGGCAGCGATCCGTCGAGCTGTACGGTCACCCAGTGCTTCTTGTTCATGTGATAGCCGCGCGTGATCGAGTCGTACGTGTCGACGAGTCCCGTGACGTCGGCCGGCTCGGCCTTGAGGTTGATACTTGTAGCCCTGTCGACCCCGGTGAGCGCGAAGATCTTGCCGCCTACGCGGTAGACGGCGGTCTCCTCGCCGAACGGGAACGTCAGCACAGCACCCGGCAGGGCGCTGCAGAACTCGTGAACGTCCGTCATGCCGGATCTGGCTCGGGCTCGTCCTGATAGGGCTGCGCATCGTTGACCAGATGCTTGACCACACCGTTGAGGCACGCTGCCAGCGGAACGGCGATCAGTGCTCCGACGATGCCAGCGACGGCGATACCGGCGGCAATGGCCAGGATGATCGCGAGCGGGTGCACCGCGACGAGCTTGCCCATGAGGAACGGCTGAAGTACGTGCGACTCGATCTGCTGCACCGCGATCACGACTGCCAGCATGATCAGCGCGACGACTGGTCCCTGTGCGACCAGCGCTACAAGGACCGCCACCATGCCGGACGCGAGCGCACCGACAATCGGTATGAACGCACCAAGGAACACCAGCACGCCGATCGCGAAGGTGAGTGGAACCCCGAGCACCCATGCGCCAAACGCGATACCCATTGCGTCGACCAGAGCCACGAAGATCGTCGCGCGTACGAATGCCGTGAGCGAGGCCCACGCGGTCTGGCCCGAAGAGTGCACTTTGTCGCGCGCCGCCTTGGGGAAGAGCGCGACGACCCAGCTCCAGATGCGCTCGCCTTCGTACAGGAAGAAGAACGAGGCGAACAGCGCGATGAAGAATCCGGCGACGAGGTGGGTGAGCGTCGTACCGACATTCGACGCCGTCGTGAAGATCGACGTATCGCTGTTGGTGATCGAGGACTTGGCCCTGTCGATCCAATCCTGGATCTGAGTGTCCGTGAGGTTGAGCGGCCCCGTTTTGGCCCAGTCCTGAATCTGGTCGATGCCCTCAACAACATTGGACTTGAGGTCCGAGACCTGGGTCGCCAGCTGCGATCCCACGAGTGCCAGCATCCCGAACAATCCGGCCAGCATGCTCAAGACAACCGAGGCCGTCGCCGCAATGCGGGGCAGGCCTTTCTTCTCCAGCCAATCGACCGCTCCGACGGTGAGCGCGGTGCCGAGGATGGCTACGGCGATCGGCACGGTGATTTCGGAGAAGTAGCGCAGCAGCCAGATGCCGACAAAGCCGGCGGCGGCGATGACGAGCAGCCGCCACGACCACTGGGTCGCGATCTCCACACCAGCGGGAATCTCAGTGCGCTTGGGTTGACTCTTGGCCACACACGGAGCCTATGGCATTGGAGGGAACATCAGCCGTCGTCCGCGTGTTGTTACAGACCCCATCCGTAAACTTGTAGTGAGAGGTGGCACCCATGATCTTCAACCTGAACAAGTCCGAGATCCCGACTGCCGACAAGGCGCTTCCCGGTCGTTCGGGCCGTCCCTACCAAGTCGGCGGCACCCACCTGACACTTGGCAATCCGGTCGAGACCCAGGCTCCTGAGGGCTTCGGCGTCGCGGTGTTCGGACTCGGCTGCTTCTGGGGCGAGGAGAAGACGTTCTGGGAAGTGCCAGGCGTCTGGTCGACCTCCGTTGGCTACGCCGGCGGCACCACGCCCAACCCCACGTACGAAGAGGTCTGCACCGGTCGCACCGGCCACGCTGAGGTCGTACGCGTCATCTTCGATCCGTCGAAGGTGACCTACCAGCAACTGCTCGAAGTGTTCTGGGAGAACCACGATCCGACGCAGGGCATGCGCCAGGGCAACGACCGCGGCACGCAGTACCGCTCGGTCATCCTCACGACGACACCCGAGCATCAAGAGCAGGCCGAGGCGTCACGCGCGGCGTACCAGGTCAAGATGACCTCCGCCGGCTACGGCGAGATCACCACATCGATCCTGCCGCTGGACACCTACTACTACGCCGACGACTACCACCAGCAGTACTTGGTGAAGAACCCGTACGGCTACTGCCCCTTGCACGCCACCGGCGTCTCGTATGCCTGACCAATCACCTAGCGGTGTGGCTCGGCGCGCGATGGGCGCCGTGGAACAGGGCTCCCGCGAAGAATGGATCAACCTGTTCGCCGCCGACGCCACCCTTGAGGACCCGGTAGACGGCTCGCCCGGGCTGACCGGCACGGACGCGATCGCCAACTTCTGGGACACGAGCATTGCGATGTTCGAGGCCGTTCAGTTCGACGTGCGCCGCATCCACGAAGCGCCAGGCGAGGCTGTCGTTCTCGCCGAGATCTCGATCCGTACGCCGGGCGGGGAGTCGGCCCAATACGACGCGGCGATCCACTACCGAGTCGACGACAGCGGCGACATCTCGCACCTGAGGGCGTTCTGGGATCTGCCAGACGTCATGCAACAGCTTTCCGCGACCTAAGATCCGTTCATGGCACGCGATCCCAACGTTCCCGACGAGTTCAACGTCTACACGCTGGTGATCTTGCGACGCCCCGCCGATTCGCCGAATCTGCCCGAGGAAGAGCTCGATCGGCTTCAGTCTCTGCACCTTGCTCACCGAGCCGAACTGCGGGAACAGGGTCTGATTGTCGCGAACGGACCGTTCCTTGAGCAGAGTGACGAGTCCCTCCGTGGCATGTCGATCTTCACCTGCGATCTCGTCGAGGCAGCACGCCTCAACGAGCTCGACCCACTGGTGATCGCCGGACGGCTCGCGTACGAGGTCATGGAGTGGTGGATCGCGGCAGACACACTCGCGTTCCCCAGCGGGAACGCTCCAGAAGACCGCCGCTCACTGCCCGAAGACTGAGATCAGCGTTTGGCGCGTTGGCCTTCGACCATGGTCTCGAAGATCTTGTGACCGCCGAGTCGCTTCTGGACGTTGCTGCCGACTCCAGGGAATACCGAGGCGACTGCCGTACCTGCGCGGAGCTCGACCGGTGCAACGACGACCTCACCCTTGTTGCGCTTGATCGCTTTGACGACCTTCTTGGCAACTTGCTGGGGTGAGACCGTACGCACTCCGGGAGGCAGCTTGCCGTCCGCTTCGATGAACATCCCAGCTTCGCGTACAAATCCTGGCTCGACGATCGAGACACCGACATTCGCAGAGGCCAGGTCCTCCCGCAGCGCCAAGGAGAACCCACGCAGTCCGAACTTCGTAGCGTTGTACATCGACGCGCCGGCTGAGGCAGCTTTGCCGGCCACCGAGCCAATCAGGACGATGTGGCCGTGCCCGCGCTCGCTCATGCCTGCTGCGCTCTCACGAGCCATCAGGATCGGCACCGTCAGGTTGACCGAGACGTTACGGAGGATCTGCTCCTGTGTGTACTCGAGCAGCAATCCCGAAGCGGGAAGCGCGGCATTCGCAACGAGGATGTCGAGTGGGCCCGCTTCTTTGAGCAGCCGAGCCACGTCGTCGAGATCAGCCAAGTCCGCGATGACGACCTGCGCTCCGAGTTCCTTGGCCAATGGCTCGAGGATCTCCGCGCGACGGCCGCTGAGCACGAGCTCGGCACCTTCTGCGTGAAGAGCGCGAGCGATCTCCTGGCCAATGCCGCCGGTTGCTCCGGTGACGAGCGCGCGGGCGCCCTTGATGGTCTGACGAGTCATCGTCGTCCTCTCGTACGGGTTGGAAGGGTCATACGACGCTTGGCTCACGCACCACGGCAGGTACCCGCGGGGTCAGCGTGAGCTCGAAGCCCCTGGGCATCAGCGTCAGTCGCTCGGCAATGTCGAGCTCGTAATTGGGGTCAGCGGCGATGTCATAGCGATGCAGCATGCGCGCCAAGACCAGGATCGCCTCGTGCAGGGCGAACTGTCTGCCGATGCACGAGCGCTCGCCCGTGCCGAACGGCTTGTACGAGTGGGGCTGGCGTCCACGAGCGTTCTCGGCGACGAACCGGTCCGGATCGAACTGGTCGGCGTCTTCACCCCACACCGCCTTGTCGCGATGCATCATCGGCAGGATGACGATGGCCCAGTCCTCGGGCCGCATCGTGTGGCCAGTGCTGAGGACAGTCGTCTCGCGCGGGCTGCGTGCGAACGCGGGAGCCGTCGGCCACAGTCGCAGACCCTCGTCGAGCACTCGACGCAAGTAGCGGAATTTTGCGACCTGCTCGAAAGTCGGCTCGACGTCACGGTCAGGGCCAAGGATCTGGTCGACCTCGGCCTGCGCCTTGGCGAGGATCTCGGGGTTCTGCGCGATGTAGTAGAGCGCGAACGACAGCGCACCGGACGTCGTCTCGTGTCCGGCGACGAGGAACGTCAGGATCTGATGGCGGATGTTGACGTCATCAAGCCGAGCCCCGGTCTCGGGATGCGGAGTGTGCAGCATGATGCCGAGGAGGTCGCTCTCGTCGACTTCACCAGCGCGACGCTCGGCGATGATGCCGTCTAGCAGCTGGTCGACGTACGCGAGGTGGTGCGCGTTCTTCTTGTCGATCCGCTTGGAGAGCAACGACGCACCTGGCATCGCGTTGAGCGACCCCTTGCGTTGACCCGCCTTGAGCGCGGCAATCATCGCCGGGATGAACGGGTGCGGCTCGCTTCGGCTGAATGAGCCGAAGTCGGTGCTGAACGCCGTACGACTGATGGTCTCCATAGTCAGCTTGGTCATGTCGGCTGATACGTCGACCGGCTTGCCATGCGAGTCCCACAGATCGAACAACTCCTGCGCGGCGGCCAGCATGATCGGGTGATAGCTCTGCATCGCCGCCTTCGTGAATGCCGGGCGAAGCAGGTCATGGGCGAGGGCCCAGTTGGTGTCATCGTTGTAGGCCGTGAACAGGCCCTCCCCGGCGAACTCCCGCAGCGCAACGAGCGCCGGCGAAAGCCCTTTGACGAACCGCGACTCGTCACACATCTCGGCCGCAAGCTCGGCTCCCGTGACGAACACGAACTTCTGGTCGAAGATGTGCATCTCGAAGATCGGGCCGAGGTCGGCGGCGCGGCGCATGGTGCTCTGCAGCGGAGCGTTCACATCTGCGCCAAGTACGTCACCGATGACTGGCTTGCGGCCCACAGGATGCGGGAAGGTCTGGCCGCCCCAGTCGTTGCGCATGCTGTGCTCCTTGTGAAGCCGGGCTCCTATTGAACCGAGATTTAGTAGTTTCAGCCTAGCCCGTGCTGAACCGAAGTCAAGTAGTCTTGGCATATGGCCACCCGTACGCGACTCAGCCGCGAAGCACGCCAGGACCAGCTGCTCGACCTTGGCGCCGAGTTGTTCGCCGACAAGTCGTACGAGGACGTCCACATCGAGCTGCTGGCCGAGGAGGCTGGCGTCTCCCGCGGCCTGCTCTATCACTACTTCCCGACCAAGCGAGCGTTCTTCGCCGCCATGGTCCGCCGCGAGTCCGGGCGTATGTCTGAGCTGACCAAGCCCGATCCGGCGCTCCCGATCCTCGAGCAGCTGAACCAAGGCATCGAGATCTATCTCGAGTACTGCGAGAGCCACAAAATGGGAGTGAAGGCCGTATTCCATGGCGGCGCGTCCGCCGACCCCGAGATCCAGGCGATCATCGAAGACGACATACGCGTGCAGAGCGAACGCATCCTCGACGCCGTCGAACCAGTACGCGAGCCGTCACCGCTGGCCAAGATCGCCGTACGCAGCTGGCTGCAGTTCCTGCGCAGCGCAACGCACGAATGGCTCGACACCACCGACATCAAGCGCGACGAGATCCGCGAGCTGGCTGCTCAGACGCTCGTGGCCACACTGCTCGCGCTCCCCGAGGCCTCACGCCCATCGGGTGTCGCCGAGCTCTTGGGCTAACTGCCTGCTGCAAATGCCGCCATGATCGACAGCCGGTCGGCCCCCGGCTCAGTGGCGGCAACCAGCAGTCTCTCGCACAGGTCGAGCTCGGCATCGATCCTGGTCAGCGGACCCAACACCGACAACGACATCGGTGTCGACATGCCCTCGATGTTCCAGACCTTGGCGACACAGCCATACGACGGGTCAGCGCGACCCCGGTCGACGACGATCGAGCCGTCTCTCGCGGTGGCGACATCCTGCTTGAGTTGGTCTGCTCCCGAGATGGCCCCCGGGCTGAACACCGAGAGGTCCGCGGCATCGACAACGGCGTCAGCATCCGCGGGAGGCAGCGCCGCCAACAGGCACAAGCCGCTGACCGTGACGTACGTCGGGTAGCGGCTGCCATCTGCCGCGATGACTGGCATGCCTGTGCCCTGAGAGGCAGCCATGATGGCTTGCTGCTCCCCGTACAGCTGGGTGGCGAAACACGACATCATCGTGATCCCGCCGACGATGCGGACGATCTCGTTCGCGCGGTTGACCGCTTCGCGCTGAGGTGTGGCGCCGCCAAGCGTCAGCGACTTCGCTCCAAGCGAGACCTTGTCGCCATCACGGAACAGCCATCCGGCCTCGACGAGGGCTTTGACCGTACGGGACACACTCGCCTTGTCGAAGCCCGTACGGCGAGCGAGTTCGGACACACCGACCTCGCCCATACCGACCGCTTCGAGGAGATCAAGCCCTCGAAGCACCGAAACCGCCATGGCCGAATCCTACTCGGGCCAGACCAGACGGAATCGGTCGCTAAAGGCCGTTGCGCTTGCTGAACGCGGCAACGCCGCGGGCGTAGCGCGGACCGGTGAGCCGTACGAACTTGTCGAGCACCCAGGCATCCGCACCGATGAGTACGCGAGCCTTGTTCTTCTCGACACCCTTGAGAATGATGTTGGCTGCCTTGGCTGGCGACATCCGCGCCAGTTTGTCGAACTGCTTCGCGAGCTGGTCGTGGTCAACGCCCTCAACCTGCTCCTGCTTCTTGGCGATATTGGTCTTGATGCCGCCTGGGTGAACACAGGTGACCTTGACCGGGCGCTTGTTGAGGATCATCTCCATGCGCAGCGCCTCGGTGAATCCTCGTACGGCGAACTTGGCCGCGTTGTACGCACCCTGCGTCGGCACGGAGAACAGGCCGAAGATGCTCGAGATGTTGATGATGTGGCCATCGCCGGACTCGACGAGGTGCGGGAGGAATGCCTTCGTACCGCTGACGACGCCCCAGAAATCGACATCCATGACGCGGTCGATGTCCTTGAACGACATCTCCTCGATGTTGCCTGTGAACGCGATGCCGGCGTTGTTGAAGACCAGGTTGACCTTGCCGTAGTGCGCGGCGACTCCATCGGCGTAGGCGAGAACCAGCTCGCGCTGAGACACATCGAGGTGATCGGCCTTGACGTCCGCTCCCTCAGCCTTGACCAGCGCTTCAGTCTCGGCGAGTCCGACCGTGTCGACATCACAGATGGCGAGCTTGGCGCCGCGGCGGGCGAGCTCGACGGACAGGGCCCGACCAATGCCGGAGCCTGCTCCGGTGACGACGGCGACCTTGCCAGTGAAGTGAGTCATTGCCATTCCATTCGGGTTGGGGACGTCTCAAGTTTCAGATACTGACAGTATCTGAAACTTGGTCGGCGCGGAACCCCGTGTGACGCATCCCTTGAATCAGGGCGCGCTCAGAGCGTTCGGCGTCGCGGCGTGAGACGCACATTCGGCATTGGCGGCGCCGGAATTCGTACGCCGTCGTGCCCGTCGACGAAGCCGAAGCGCTCGCTCTCGGCCTCCCAGTCGTTGCGTGCCTCGACAATGTCTTCGTGCGTACGACCGATGAAGTTCCACCACATCAGCAGCTGCTCGGTGAACGGCTCTCCGCCGATGAGCAGCACGATCGTGTCGGTACGTACGTCGATCGTCACTTCCCTGCGGCCTGGTTCGAAGTAGTACATCTCTCGATGACCGACGTCGATGTGCTCATCCACGATGACCATGCCATCCACCGCGAGGATCGCGTGCTCAAAGCCCGGCTCCAGAGGGATGCGGGACCGTCCCGGGCCGAGCCGCAACTCGACGCCAACGATCGGCGAATAGGTCGTGGCTGGCGACTTCGCGCCCTCGAACTCGCCCATCATGACCGTGGCTTGCCAACCCTCCCGCTCAACTCGCGGAAGATTGGCGTGGTGCTCAAAGTTCGAAGGACCGAGTCGACGACTGTTGGGCAGGGCGACCCACAGCTGGAGCCCGTGCATCACGGTCGGCTTGGTACCGACAGACAACTCGGAGTGAGAGACGCCATCGCCCGAGGTCATCAGGTTCAGCTCACCAGGCTTGAGCACGACATCGCTGCCGCGACTGTCTCGGTGCCGGATCTCACCGACCAGCGGCCACGTAACGGTCTGCAGGCCCGTATGTGGGTGCGGCATGACCTCCATACGCGAGAACGTTGGTCCGAACTGATCCACGAAGCACCAAGGCCCGACGGTCGGCAATCCACGCAGTGGAAGCGTCCGGTGCACCGACAGTCCCCGGACACCGCCGAGCGGAACGATGCGGGATTCCACGAGGCGATCTCGCACTCCCGGTGTCGCGCTCATCGAACCAGAGTACGGCGCAGCTGAGCGATGAGTTCATCGTCGCCGCCGATGCTTCGGAACCAGCCCTGAACTCCGTCTTCGTGCTCATCCCACACATCCAGAACGCCGGTGATCGCCTCCGTGGACACTTCGAGGAAAGCCGCGGGCAGTGACGCGCGGTGCTTGCGGCCCGGAAGCTTGTGCAGGCGGGCGCCGATCGCCTTCGTCGAATCCTCCGTCAACTGATAGTCAGCGAGGATGTCTTCGCGGGACACGCCCACGAGCCTGAGCAGAAGGGCGACCGAGATCCCCGTGCGGTCCTTGCCCGCAGCGCAGTGGATCAGTGTCGCGCCAGATGCCAGCGAGACCTCTCGTACGAGCTCCACGAGATACATCGACGCGTGATCGAGCACCAGCAGATAGAGGCCGTGCAGGTCCTCCGGCGGCGCAAGGTCGGGGCGCAGCGCACTCAGCAACGGAAGATTGACGATGCGCGATCCCTGCTGAGCAAGCGGGTGGATCGATTCGCTCTCGCCGTCGGATCGAAGGTCGATCACCACAGCCGGGGGCCAGGCAATCCCCTCGGGCACTGCATCCTTCGCGTGCGGCATGGCGCTGCGGAGGACGCGACCGGTGAGTACTTCGCTGCCGTCGTCCGTCACGACGCCGCCCACATCTCGCAAATTGGGTACATAGTCGTGTCGCACAGGTTCACCTTATGTTGAACCAAGGTTCATTCTGACCTCGCCATATACACAATTTTCATTGTTGACCCGACGTAGATTGGAGGTATGGCACGTACACGCAAAGTCGCGACCTTCGCCCTTGGAGGCGGAGCGGTGACTTTGTCGAGCCTCTACGCGACCTTGATGGGCGAAGCGGTGCTGGCTCGACGCGCGATCGGTACGACTGACGAACGCCCGCCGGCACCAGACGGCCTCTACGGTGAGGCGCAGGCCGGACGTACGATCCGCTGTCTCGTGATCGGCGATTCCGCCGCCGTGGGCTACGGCATGACAACGTCCGACACCACGCCGGCAGGCCTGATTGGCGTCGGACTCGCACACATGCTTGACGCCCAGGTCGAAATGCGCTGCCACGCCGTGGTCGGTGCGCAGACGTCAGACCTCAAGGCCCAGCTCGAGCTCGCCAAGGACTTCAAGCCGGACGTCGCGGTCATCATCGTTGGCACCAACGACGTTACGCACCGCGTGCCACCACGCACATCGGCACGCCGACTTGCCGATGTCGTCACCCAGCTGACCAACGACGGGTGCGAGGTTGTCGTTGGCACCTGTCCCGATCTCGGCACCGTGCGACCGATCCTCCCGCCTCTGCGCCAGGTGGCGATGCACTGGAGCCGCCGCCTCGCCCGCCAGCAGACCATGGCCGTCGTCGGCGCGGGCGGTCGTGCCGTTTCGTTGGGCGACCTGCTTGGCGGACTGTTCCGGGAGCAGCTGGACGCGATGTTTGGGGACGACCGTTTTCACCCATCGGCTGCGGGCTACGCCAACATGGTCTCGGTGCTCATACCTGCTGTCGCCGCATCGCTCCACGATCCAGAACAGGAATTCCTCGACTCTGGCCAGCCCCGCGATGTCATGTCGCTCAGCGACGCCGCGACTCAGGCTGCGGAGCAGCCGGGCACACAGGTCGTACGCAACGGTCGCTTCGCCAGCGTGCTGCGTCGCCGACGCCTCGTACTCACCAGGTCCTAACGCGCAGCGCCCCTACAAAGCAAAGAATGGCCGGCCCCGAAGGGACCGGCCATTCTTGTCTTGCTTGAGTATCAGTCGCCACGCAGGATCGCGAGGATGCGCAGCAGCTCGATGTAGAGCCACACCAGCGTGACGGTCAGACCGAACGCTGCACGCCAGGACTCGCGCTCCGGCAGGCCGGCAGCAATGCCGCGCTCGACGTAGTCGAAGTCCATGATCAGCATGAACACGGCCAGCACGACGGCGATCGCCGACACAACCAGTCCGAGTCCGGTGAAGCCGCGCAGGCCGCCGTTATCAAGGACGCCCGTGATGCTCAGAACGAAGTTGATCAGCATGACGCCGACGAAGCTGAAGATCGCAATCGTCATGACCTTGCGGAACTTGTCGGTCACCTGGATGTTGAAGAACTTGTAGGCGAACAGAGTTCCACCGAAGGCGACGATCGTCGCGAGGATTGCCTGGAACACGACCGTCGGATCGCCGACATAGCTCGCGACGACCTTGGAGAACGCGCCAACGAACACACCTTCGACGACCGCGTATGCGATGACGAGTGGCGGGCTGATGACCTTCTTGAACGAGTTGACCAGTGACAGGACGAGACCGATGATGGCGCCGCCCATGGCGAAGAGGAACGCCTTGCCGTAGGCCGCATCGTCTGCGGTGACGTCACCGGAGTTGAGGTTGCCGATGGCAAACCAGGTGATGGCCGCTGCGATGGCGAGGAGGCCGAGCGAGATCGCTGTCTTCTCCACGACGTTGTCGAGCGTCATACGGCCGGTGCCGCGACCCGTGTGGGTGGGCGAACCTTCGCCGTTCAGGTCGATCTGCCACTGCGACGGATCGCTGGCAGTGGCGGTGCCCTTGCCATTGAACTCGGCGCTGCGAGCAAAGACGGGGTTACTGCTCTTCATGTTTCCCTCCGTGGGATATCGACTCCGCTATGGAGTCGGTACTTTCACTGTATACAACGCCTGAGCACCCGTGTTTGCTCCCGATTTAGGGTGTCGGCTTTGCACCCTTCGGAGCAGGCATCAAGGCGGGAACCTTGACGAATGGAGAGGTCGGCGCGCTCGCCTTCTCGCCGCTGTTGAGCACGTAGCTGTTCGTCATCTCGTCATACGTCGTCTGCTCTTCTCGCGCCTCGCTCAGCGGGAAGACGTTCCACGCGGTGCGGCCGTTGTCGAGGATTCTCGGCAGGCGGACGATGTCGACCTCGCACGTCACGTCACACTCCGGTCCGGTGGTGTCGCTGCCCATGTTCAGCGGACGTCCCGACTGATCGAACAGCTGCACACCCGTCAGCGGGTTGCCTTTCGCGTCGAACGCGAAGATGTTGCTGACCTGTTCTCCATCGATCGATGTCCCAGAAGGCGCGGGGCTGTAGACCTCATCGACATACGAACTTTGCCAGTCGTCTGCCGCGGCCATGACCGGAAGCAGTGCGACGACCGCGAAGACGTTTCCGAGCGCGATCAGGGGCAGGGCGCGATCCGAGCGCCACTTGCCACGCCCCCACTGCACACTGATGGCGACGAAGGCAGCCAGAACGAGGAACCACCCTGTTCCGCCGAACCAATAGCCCCGCTCGCCGCCGAAGAATGCGGCGACGAGCCAGGTCGCGAGCCAAGCGCGGAGGACCCACCAGACAGGGCGCAGTGAGACGAGGAAGTCCGCGATCCCAGCCAGCGCGGGATTGCGGCGGATGGCGATTCCAATGTCTCGCTTGGTGTCGCGGAGTCCGTCGCCGAGACCGGAGAGCAGCCCGCTCTTGACCTTCGAACGTACGGGGAGTCCTGCGGCGAGCCTGAGCTCAGCGGCATACGCGGCCGGATCGGGAAGCTCGCGCTGCAGGTCCTCGGCATACGCCTCGGCGAGGTCCGCCTCGAGGCCTTCGGTGAGGTCGTCGACCTCATCGGCCGGCAGGTCCGCCAGCGCTGCTCGTACGCCCTGGGCGAATGTTGCGATCTCGGGGGTGACAGTCGACGTGGTCATGATGCCTCCAGCAAGTTGTTCATGGTGGTTGAGAACTCGTTCCAGACCTTGCGCTGCACATCGAGCATCGCTCGCCCCTGTGCGTTGATGCCGTAGTACTTGCGGTGCGGCCCTTCTTCGGACGGCACCACGTACGAAGTCAGCGCGCCAGCTGTGTAGAGCCGCCGCAGCGTGCCGTAAACCGAGGCGTCGCCGACCTCTTCAAGACCGCCCGCACGCAATCTGCGTACGACGTCGTAGCCATATCCGTCTTCGTCCTCGACGACGGCAAGAACCGCCACGTCGAGTACTCCCTTGAGTAGCTGAGTCGCATCCATGGATGCGACAGTACCACGCAGTACGCACTAGTGCGGGTTTCGATACACCGCGCGTTCCTCGCGGCACTCGACCACCGAGGTCTTCAGCGTGTTGAACTGACCGATCAGCGCGTCTCGCAGACGGCAGTCGCTCGAGCGATGGCGTCGCGGACGTCGTCGGCAGATCCCCCAGCCTGACCGGCGGCGAGCCCGGCAAGGAACGTCGTCAACGGCGCTGCGGGGCGTACGACGTTGTGCGCTGCGACCGACGCGAGATCGAGGACGGCGTCGACATCGAGGACGAGACCGCTGAGGCCGAGCTCCTCCGCAACGTGCGCAGCCCAGTCGTCGAGCTCAGTCATCACGGTCTCCGTTCTGCCCGTACTCCAAGGCACGATCACGATCGTTCCACGTATCGATGTCGAGGGTCGATCGAATGGATACGGCGACTTCGACGAGGTCGAGGGGTGACAGGAGCGCGCGCAGTGACAGGTCAGTCAGCGAGGACTGGGCCGCCACGGCTTGCCTGAGGGCGTCGGCACTGATGACGCTCATCAGCTGCTGGCGGTGTCCGACTGCGTCAACGGCGATCACGCCGTCACCAGTCACGGCATCGAGGAGCACCGGGATCGCGTCAGCCAAGAAGGGCTGGTCGACCCCGGCGAGCAAGACATACGGCGATGTCACTTCGGCAAGCCCGCTGCCGACTGCTGCGGCCGGGCCAGCGAACCGAGGCTCCTCCTGGACGACGATCGCGCCCGGCGCATCGGCTTCACCCACGACGACAATCTGTGTCGCTCCGGCGACGGCTTCGAGCACACGTGAGAGCAGCGTGGCGCCATCAAGCTCGAGCGATGCCTTGTCGACACCGCCGAGCCGAGAACCGCGACCGCCAGCGAGCACGATCGCATCCCACTGCATCAGGCGTGTACGTCGTGCAGGTGGTGGACGATGTCATGCATGAAGTACTGACCCAGCGTCGAAGCCGTGAAGGTTGAGCCGTCGCTACGACGGCCGGTGCGATCCCACGAATCCGCGGCGACGTTGTCGAAGACGCGCGCGATCACATCGCCGGCGGCCACGAGCTCCTCGGCGACAGCGACAGGATCCTGCGACGCGTAGTCATGCTCGATCGCCGTCACGTCCTGATCCCAGTTGGCGAACAGCGGATCGTCCTGATCAAGCATCAGCTCCACGCGCTCCGCGAAGAGCACGTACACATCGCGTACGTGGCACGCGTACTCGAGCGGCGACCAGACGTCAGGTGACGGACGTTCGCGCACGTCGGGACGGGTCAGGACCGCCTCCCAGCGCGGTAGATCGGCACGCACCTGCGCACCGATCTCAACGGGGACGACGTCACTCGCAGTCAGGCCGCACTCGGGGCACTGCTGCGAAAGGACCCAGGTCCAGTCCTTGGTGTCAGGTTCGATGCTCACGGCGTCTACGCTAACCGTCGTGGAGTCACCTGCCTATCGCACCAGCCCGGTGTCCTTCACCCGACGAGGTGGGCGCCTCACCGAGCGTCAGCAGAACGCTTGGGACAAGGCCGCCGACACGTACGTGATCGATGTCCCGGGCAACGGACCGAGCACATCGGTTGATCCATCGTTCGTGCTCGATGTCCCAGCTGTGTGGGGCCGCTCCGCTCCCTTGATTGTCGAGATCGGGAGTGGCCGTGGCGAAGCGCTGGTGCACGCCGCGAAGGAACATCCTGACTTCAACTTCCTTGGCCTTGAGGTCTACGTGCCCGGCGTCGCCCAGACCCTGGTCACCGCTCTTCACGAGCGGGTCACCAACATCCGCTTGGCAGTCGTCAATGCCCCGGAGGCGCTGCAAACCATGCTGCCTGCCGGGTCCGTACGCGAGCTGCGTATCTGGTTCCCTGATCCGTGGCACAAGTCGCGCCATCACAAGCGCCGTCTGATCACTCCTGAGTTCGCGAAGCTTGTCGTGCAAGTACTCGAACCGGGCGGCACTGTGCGTCTGGCGACGGACTGGGAGGACTACGCCGAGCAGATGCTCGAGGTCGTCAATGGCGAGCCCGCGCTCGTGAGCTCTGGGACGTACGCACCCCGATTTCCGGGTCGCCCACTCACCCGGTTTGAGGTCAAGGGCATGGACGTCGACCGCGAAATTCGCGACATCAGTGCCACTACAGCCACCCCATAGGATGGACGCATGACCGAGACGAGCATCGCCGAGAAGCTCCGCATCACTGAGGGCTATGTCGTATGGGTCATCGGTCAGACGGCCGAAGAGACCGCCCTGCTCGACCCGCTGCCCGAAGGCGCTGTCGCCATCGAGGAACGTCACCAGGAAGTGGAAGACGACGAAGACTCCGAGGCCGAGCTGATCGACGGTGCTGTTCTGTTCGTCGAAAGTCACATTCAATTGGTCGACGATCTTGACGAGTTCCTGCCGCAACTGGGCTCGATCCCCGTCGTGTGGATCTGCTACCCGATCGGCGGTCGCACAGAGATCGCCGTTGAGACGATCGGCGATCTGGTTGCCGACTACGGCTGGCACACCGTCGAGCACGTCCCCCTCGACGACGCGTGGTCCGGCGTACGCCTCGAACAGGCCTAGCTCGACCTGAACCGCGTGATCCAGATGCCCGGCGGGACTTCTTCTTCCTCGACGGGCTTGAAGCCGTGCTTGATGTAGAGCTCCACGGCTGGCGCGTTGTCGCGACCCGTTGAGACCACGAGCTGACGGCCGTGGGCGTCATCGCGTACGTGAGCGAGCAGCTCGCTGGCGATTCCTCGGCGGTGCGCCGACGGACTCACCATGACTCGATCGATATCGACGTGGTCCTCGTGCTCGTGCCAGCTCACAGCTCCGAGCAGATCGACACCCTCCCACGCGGTGCACCATTGCACCCGAGGAGCGGCGAGTGCCTCGTGATCCTCCTGGAGCGGTGGCAGCCGATCGTCGCCGATCAGCGCGGCCTCAAGCGCGTACGCCTCGTGCTGGAGGCTGAGAAGCTTGGCGGCGAAGTGGGGATCGAGCGCCGGATCGGGGCACGAGAAGATCACGCTTCACTCACCCTCTCCGATTGATGCTCGCTTGGCACCAAGTATGCCGTTCAACGTGGGCCTCCTGGCACGAACGGACCACCAGCGGGTTACGTTTTGAGCATGATGCACACCGCTGGCGAGTGGGCTGCTGGATATGAGCAGTTGCGGGACGACGACGCCGAGCTGCTCTATCAGCACGCGCCGGTCGGCTACCTGACCGTCGCGCCGGACGGAGTCATCGTCAAGGTCAACCAGACGTTCCTGCGCTGGACTGGTCACACTCGCGACGACTTGATCGACCGTCGCCACTTCCCTGACCTGCTTCGTTCGGATGGCAAGGAGTACTACGAGACGCAGCTCGTTCCCCTGCTCAACCGTCAGGGCGAGGTGCGCGAGATCGCGCTCGACGTTCGTACGGCTTCGGAGGGGACACTCTCGGTGCTGGTCAACGCGACTCTTGCGCGGCACGAAGACGGCTCGCCCCGGCTGATCCGGCTTGCGGTGATGGATGCCACCGAGCGGCGCGAGTACGAACGCGAGCTGGTCCTCGCGCGACACCGAGCCGAGGTTGCCCAGGAGCAGGCTGTCGATCTCGCCCGGACGCTCCAAGACACCCTTCTACCTCCGGCCCTTCCGTCCATCCCGGGACTGGGGCTCGCGGCCGTCTACCGTCCTGCCGGCGACGGTTCGCAGATTGGCGGTGACTTCTACGACGTGTTCCAGGTCAGCCCCGACGACTGGGTCGTCGTACTCGGTGATGTCTGTGGCAAGGGCGTACGCGCAGCGGTCGTGACCTCGCTCGTACGCCACACCCTGCGCGCCGTGACGGTCATGGAGGCCGATCCGGCACGCGCACTCCATACGCTGAACGCCGTCATGCTGGAGAGCCGTGACGACGACCGGTTCTGCACTGTCATCCTCATCCGACTCACTCGCAGCGGCGGCGACTGGACCATCTCCATGGCGGCCGGCGGTCACGCTCCCCCGCTGCTCGTACGCGGTGGCGAGATCACCGACGTGCCATTCGAGCCGGGCTCACTGATGGGCGTATTCGACGACGCGGCCTACGCGTCGACGACGTTCCCGCTGCTTCCCGGTGACGCCCTGCTGCTGCACACCGACGGTTCAAGCGAGGGCCGGCGCGGGTCGTCGTTCTTCGGCGATGAGCGCCTGCGGGAGTCGGCTCGTACGCATGCGCGCACTCCCGAGCTGATGGTCAACGGCGTGCTCGCAGACGTTCTCGAGTTCCAGGACGGCATTGCCAGCGACGACATCGCTCTCGTCGCCGTGGCCGTCCAAGACGCCTAAGTAGTGCTCCCGGTGGGGGTCGAACCCACACTTTGACGATTTTAAGTCGTCTGCCTCTGCCAATTGGGCTACGGGAGCGAGGCTCAGCCTAACGGCGGCTCGACAGCCATCCAGGCGATGCCGTCGAGGATGTCCTGCTCGCTGGCGACCATCGTCTCGGTGTCGAAAGGCAGCAGCTCGAGAATGCGGTGGAGAATCAGCGCGCCCCCGCCGATGACGTCGGCACGTCCAGGGTGCATGAACGGCAGCTCGCGACGGTCGGCGACCGACATGCCCGTCAGCTCGTGGCATGCCTTACGGAGCATGTCGTGGGTGAGCTCGGCGCCATGAATGACACCGGAGTCGTACGCGTCGAGGTTTAGTGCATGGGCGACGACGGTGGTGATGGTGCCGGCGACGCCGACAAACCGCTCGACCGGCGCGAACGTGGCGATCGGTGCAATGAGCGAGTCGACGTAAGCGATGCACTCGGCCATCTCGTCAAGGGTCGGCGGATCGTTGCGCAGGAAGCGCTCGGTGAGACGCACCGAGCCGATGTCGAGCGACACCCCAGACTCCAGCTCCGAGCCAGCGCCGATCACGACCTCGGTCGACCCTCCCCCGATGTCGACGACGAGAGACCGTTTGGGAGGAAGCTCGCGGGTCGCGCCCAGGAATGTTGCCCGCGCCTCGGCCGCGCCATCGAGAACGATCGGCCGCACACCGAGAATCCCCTCAACTGCATCGCAGAATGCTTCGCCGTTCTCCGCGTCGCGTACGGCCGAAGTCGCGCAGAAGACGATCCGTTCGACCCCGAGCAGCGGGATCAGCTCGGCAAAGTCGCGGGTGGCACTCAACGTACGGCCGATCGCTTCATCCGCGAGGCGACCGGTGCGATCGACGTCCTGGCCGAGGCGAACGATCTTCATCTCACGGAGGTGATCGGTCTTTGTGTCACCTTGCAGGTCGCAGATCAGCAGCCTGATCGAGTTGGTGCCGCAGTCGAAGGCGGCAACCCTGACCCGCGGTTCAGTCATCTGCCACGGGACCGCAGCTGTTTCCGCTCCACCAGTCACCGAGCAGCACGAGCGCTTCGTCGCCGAGCGGGTTGACCCCCGGACCCTTCGCGAGCGAGTGACCGACCAGGACGTGGAGGCACTTCACGCGCGTGGGCATCCCACCAGCGGTGATGCCGTCGATCTCGGGTACGTGGCCGATAGCCTCGCGCTCGGCGAGGTAGGAGTCGTGGGCTCGTTGGTAGTGGGCAGCGAGCTCCTCGTCCTCCGCGATCCGTTCGGTCATTTCCCGCATCAGACCAGAGGCCTCGAGGGTGCCGATTTCGGCGGCCAGCCGATCGCAGGTCAGATAGAACATGGTCGGGAACGGGGTCCCGTCATCGAGCCGGGGCTCGGTCTTGACGACGTTGGGGTGGCCGGACGGACACCGCGAGGCGATCTCGAGGATCCCGCGGGGCGTACGGCCGAGCTGCTCCTCGATCGCGTCGAGGTCGGATTGATCGATCGTCATTGCTTCTTGATCACTGCGTTGGGATCTTCGGTCTTCACGGCCTTGGGTGTCTTTCCGGACTGCTTCACGCTGCCCCAGAGCTTGTCGTACCACTGCGGCGTGGTGGCCGCTGGCGGCTCGTCCAGAGTCGGTACGTCTCCGCGTACCTTGCCGTCCGTGCCGATGACTCGGTAGCCGACCTCTCCGGGCATGACCCAACCAAAGCGCGAACGCGCCTGCTGTTTCACGTAGGCAGGATCGTTCCAACGATCCTTCTCGTCCTCGAGGTCGGCGATCGCCTGCTTGCGCATCACGATCTCTGCCTTGCTCGACTGGATGTCACCGCGCTGCTCCCACCACGCATGCAGCGTCGAGGTGTAGGAGGCGACAAGCAGCAGGACGACCGACAGCAGGACGATCGCACGTGTCGTCAACTGCGGGCCACTGCCCGAGCTGACGGGCTTCTTGGCTGCAGCAGACGCTCGTGCGCTGGTGGTCTTGCGCCCACGCGATGACCCAGACGGCTCGCGCTTGGGCGGCTTCCGTCCGGGACCGCGTGGTCCACCTGTGGCCATGGGTCAGACAGCCAACCGCGGGAAGGCGGAGGCGCCGGCGTACTCAGCAGCCGATCCGAGGAGCTCTTCAATGCGCAGCAGCTGGTTGTACTTGGCCACCCGGTCGGATCGAGCCGGAGCACCAGTCTTGATCTGCCCGCAGTTGGTCGCGACGGCGAGGTCGGCGATCGTGGTGTCCTCGGTCTCGCCCGAGCGGTGGCTCATCATGCAGGAGAAGCCGTGACGGTGAGCGAGGTCGACCGAGTCGAGGGTCTCAGTGAGCGAGCCGATCTGGTTGACCTTCACCAGCAGCGCGTTGGCAGCACCCTCGGAGATGCCGCGGGTGAGGCGCTCGACGTTGGTGACGAACAGGTCGTCACCGACGATCTGCACGGAATCACCTATGTCAGTCGTCAGCGTCGTCCAGCCAGCCCAGTCGTCTTCGTCGAGCGGGTCCTCGATCGACACGATCGGGAAGTCGGCCGCGAGCTTGGCGTAGTAGGCGGACATCTCCTCGGCCGAGGTCTTCGTGCCTTCGAACGTGTAGGAGCCAGCGTCGAAGAACTCAGACGCAGCGACGTCGAGTGCGAACGCGATGTCGGTGCCAACCTTCAGGCCAGCCGCCTCGACAGCGACAGCGATGAGTTCCAGCGCGGCACGGTTGGAGTCGAGGTTGGGAGCGAAGCCACCCTCGTCGCCAAGGCCCGTGGAGAGGCCTTCCTTGTTGAGGACCGCCTTGAGCGAGTGGTAGACCTCGGCGCCCTGCTGCAGCGCCTCGGAGAACGATCCGGCGCCGATCGGCGCGATCATGAACTCCTGGATGTCGACGTTGGAGTCAGCGTGCGAGCCGCCGTTGAGGATGTTCATCATCGGAACGGGCAGCACGTGCGCGTTGGGGCCGCCGACGTACCGGAACAGCGGGAGCTTGGCGGAGTCGGCTGCAGCCTTCGCAACCGCGAGCGAGACGCCGAGGATCGCGTTGGCGCCAAGTTTGGCCTTGTTGGG
Organism: Aeromicrobium panaciterrae; assembly: GCF_031457275.1. Lineage (NCBI taxonomy): Bacteria > Bacillati > Actinomycetota > Actinomycetes > Propionibacteriales > Nocardioidaceae > Aeromicrobium > Aeromicrobium panaciterrae. Next base: position 939,255 of record NZ_JAVDWH010000001.1, on the reverse strand, counting down.
GGTGCCGTCGAGCTCGAGCATCGCGAGGTCGATCTCGCGCTGGTCGTCAGCCTCGAAGCCCTTGAGGGCCGGGCCGATCTTGTCGTTGACACCGGCAACGGCCTTGAGGACGCCCTTGCCGAGGTAGCGCTTGCCGCCGTCGCGGAGCTCGACGGCCTCGAAGGCACCCGTCGATGCGCCGGAGGGCACTGCCGCGCGGCCGATCGTTCCATCGTCGAGTGCAACCTCGACCTCGACGGTCGGGTTGCCCCGTGAATCCAAGATTTCCCGTGCGCCGACGGCGTCGATGCGTGCCAAGACTGCTCCTCGATAGCGATTGATCGTGCAGGGATCAGCCTAGTCGTCGCCAAATCCTGGCGGAGATTGCCTCGCCCGGGCTGACGGCGTCAGTGATCGTGGAGAGGCGAGATCTCGCCTGAACGCTCTTGCTGTTTGATTCGCTGCCACTGCGCGTCGATCTCTGCTGACGTGGTCGGGAGGTGGTCGAGCGTCTCGGGCGCGAACACGTGCGGATTGCGTCGCACGAGCTTGGCGGTAATGCCGGCCGTGACGTCGTCGACATCCCAGCCTTCCGCTTCCTCAGCAATGCGGGCGTGGAACACGACCTGCATCAAGAGGTCACCCAGCTCTTCGCGCAAATGGTCTGAGTCCCCCGACTGCAGCGCCTCAAACGTCTCTTGCGCCTCCTCCAGCACGTATGGAGCCAGGGTGGCGTGAGTTTGCTCGGCAGTCCACGGGCACTCGCGGCGAAGCCGATCCATCACTTCAACCAGGTCGATCACGCTCGCGCCGGGCACGTCGTACGAGCCGAAGATGACCTCGACCTTGCCGACCTCGTCACCAGACATCAGGTCGTCGGCGACCGTACGCGCCCATTCCGCGTCACCTGTTGGTGCGATCCATACGACACCATCAACGACGGTGTTTGATTCAAGCGTAGGCGCGTCGCTGGAGATCTCGACGTCAATGCCCGACGCGATGATCGCGTGTACGTGCAGATCCTTCTCGGTGGCGACCACGCGAGATGCCTCGCGCAAAGCGTCCCAGGTCGCGAGCGTCAGAATGCCCGGAGCGACCCGAGGGCTCAGCACGACAATGCGCATCAGGCGCAGCGCTGGTCTGCCGGAAGCTGGTCCTCAGCCGGACCGTCCGTTTCGGGCACCGACAGGGATCCAGTCGGGCCGAGTTCCTTCAAGCTACTGCTCAGGCCGAATCGAGGCGCGAACTTCACGTCGTGGTCCTTGAACGCCGCGATGATCGCTGCGTGGCCCGCTTCGGCCAGCTGGCTCGAGTTCTCGTTGGTGGCCGTGACGCCGGTCGACTTCTCCGCGAGAGCCACGGCGATCGCGGCAATCTCCTGGGAGTTCTCAATCGCAAACTCGACATGCTCCGCGTCGTCGCCCTTGGGGAACGCTGTTCCGACTTCCTTGACCTGGTCTCCCGACAACTCGTACTGCTTCTTGTCGACCGAGACGCCCTTTTCCTTGGCGAGGTCACGCGCCACGTAAATCGTGACCAGATCGGAGATCGTCTGGCGCCGAACGTCCGCATTGGGAACCGACGCCATGCCCTGTTCCTGGGCGGACAGCAGGGTGAGCTTGCAGTAGATGCGCGCCGTCTTGTCGAACTTCGTCATGGAGATCGAATGATCGTCGACGACGGCTGCATCACCGGGATGAATGCTCCCGCATGAGGCGAGCGTCAGAGCGGCGACGATGAGGACAGCTGCGCGTGCGCGGTTGAGCATGCCCACAGATTACCCACGGCCACATGCCTGCGGAGGCCGCACATGCTCTCCCCTAGGGTTGCGCCATGATGCGCAAGGGTTTGGCCCGGACGGTTGTACGCCTGATGGGCTACAAGATGGTCGGCGAGGTGCCGCAGACGGGGATCCTCGTCGGCGCACCTCATACGTCGAACTGGGACTTCATCACGATGCTGCTCGTGATGTGGCACGGCGGCGAGCACCCTCGCGTCCTGGTGAAGAAGCAGCTCTTCAAAGGCCCGCTCGGCTGGGTGCTCAAGGCATTCGGCGGAGTCCCGCTCGACCGCGACAACGCAAGCACCGTCGTGAAGGATCTGGTGGCCGAGGCTGGCACCGGCAAGCCGTTCCGGCTGATCATCGCGGCCGAAGGCACCCGCGGTAAGGGCGAGTACTGGAAGTCAGGCTTCCTGCGGCTGTCGAAGGAGACTGGCCTGCCCATCACGCTGGCGTTCTTTGACCCGCCGACCAAGAGGATGGGATTCGGGCCCACCTTCCACGCGTCCGATGACGTAGGGGCCGACATGGACATCGTCCGCGAGTTCTTCGCCGACAAGCACGGCATCCGCCCCCAGAACGCAACGGAGCCCAGGCTCCGCGAGGAATCCGCTTAAGCGGTTGCGGGCGCTTCGGCCGGCACCAAGGTGTCGATGACTGTACGAGTCCACTCGAGCAGTTCGCGATCGCGCAGCGGTTCGCCACCGATCGGCGCCGTCTTGGGTCGCGGTACGAGCGCGATCTCGGCGGCAACCTTGTAGGTACTGCGCGGGTAGACCCGCGACAGTCGCATCTGCGCTGAGTCAGGCAGTTTGAGCGGCGCGAAACGAATGTTGGGTCCGGCCGAGGTGACCTCGGCGATTCCGGCATCGCGCACGCGTACGCGAAGTCGCGCCACCTCCAGAAGTACGTCTACGGCCTCCGGCGGTTCGCCGTAGCGGTCGACCAGCTCGGCGCGCAGCTCATCGACTTCGGTGAGTACGCGTACGTCAGCCAGGCGCTTGTACATCTCGAGGCGCAGGCGCTCGCTCTGTACGTAGTCATGCGGCAAGTGCGCCTCGATGGGCAGCTCGATCTTGACCTCGCGCTCGGGCGAAGCGTCGCCGCGGAACTCGGCGACCGCTTCGCCGACGAGTCGTACGTACAGGTCAAAGCCAACATCGGCGATGTGGCCCGACTGCTCGCCACCGAGCAGGTTGCCGGCGCCGCGGATCTCGAGGTCCTTCATCGCCACAGCCATACCGCCGCCGAGCTCGGAGTGCTGGGCGATGGTGGTGAGTCGATCGTGAGCAGTCTCCGTCAGCGGCTTCTCGGGTGGGTAGAGGAAGTACGCGTACGCACGCTCTCGCGATCGACCGACGCGGCCGCGCAACTGGTGAAGCTGCGACAGGCCGAGGGTGTCGGCGCGCTCGATGATCATCGTGTTGGCGTTGGAGACGTCCAGGCCCGACTCGACGATCGTGGTGCAGACGAGCACGTCGATGCGCTTCTCCCAGAAGTCGACCATCACCTGCTCAAGCTGGTGCTCACCCATCTGGCCATGTGCGGAAGCGACGCGCGCCTCGGGCACGAGCCGCTTGATGTTGGCGACAGCCTTGTCGATGCTCTGCACTCGGTTGTGGATGTAGAACACCTGGCCCTCGCGGAGCAGCTCGCGACGGATGGCGGCGATGATCTGGCCGTCCTCGTACGCGCCGACAAACGACAGCACCGGGTGGCGCTCCTCCGGAGGCGTCGCGATCGTCGACATCTCGCGGATTCCGGTGATCGCCATCTCGAGGGTTCGCGGGATCGGCGTGGCCGACATCGACAGCACGTCGACGGCAGCGCGCAGCATCTTGAGGGCTTCCTTGTGCTCGACGCCGAAGCGCTGCTCCTCATCGACGATGACGAGACCGAGGTCCTTGATCTTGACGCCGGGTTGCAGCAGGCGATGTGTGCCGATGACCAGGTCGATCGTGCCGTTCGCCAAGCCTTCGAGGGTCTCCTTCGACTCCTTGTCGGACTGGAACCGCGAGAGCGGCCTGATGGTCACTGGGAACTGGCCGAATCGCTCGGCGAAGGTCGCATAGTGCTGCTGCACCAAAAGCGTTGTCGGTACGAGCAGGATGACCTGCTTGCCGTCCTGGATTGCCTTGAACGCAGCGCGTACGGCGATCTCGGTCTTGCCGTAGCCCACATCGCCGCAGACCAGACGATCCATCGGGACGGTGCGCTCCATGTCGCGCTTGACCTCGTCGATCGTCACCATCTGGTCGGGCGTCTCGACGAACGCGAACGCGTCCTCGAGCTCGGCCTGCCACGGGGTGTCCGGCCCAAACGCGTGACCCTTGGTCGCCTGACGTGCGGCGTAGAGCTTGATCAGCTCACCGGCGATCTGTCGTACGGCCTTGCGGGCCTTGTTCTTGCGACTGGTCCAGTCGGCGCCGCCGAGCTTGTCGAGCGACGGTGACTCGCCACCGACGTAGCGACTGATCTGGTCGAGCTGGTCCATCGGTACGAATAGCCGGTCGGCGGGATGCCCACGCTTGGAGGGTGCGTACTCAATGACGAGGTATTCGCGGGCCGCGCCCTGCACGACGCGCTGCATGAGCTCGACGTAGCGGCCGACACCGTGCTGCTCGTGCACGACGTGATCGCCGGTCGCCAGCTCAAGCGGGTCGACCTGCTTGCGTCGGCGCGACGGCATCTTGCGCTCGGTACGGTCTGCCGCGCGCTGGCCGACGAGGTCGTCGTACGTCATCACGGCAAGCTGCAGCGGTGTCGACACGAAGCCGTGGTCAAGCTCGCCAAGGATGATCTGCACGACGCCCGGCGAGGGCGCTGTGACCTCGTCGTCGAGCGATGCCGGCACGTCGTTCTCGGCTAGCCACTCAACCGCGCGCTGTGCCTGTCCGTGAGCCGGTGCGACGAAGACGACCTTCATGCCAGCGGCGACCCACGTACGAATGTCGGTCAGTGCCGCTGTGGTGTCACCGCGGTATGCCGCAGCGGCCTCCATATCGACACTGCGCGACTTCTCGTCAACGTCCAGACCGAACGGAGAGATGGTGAACCAGGTGTGGCCGAGGCCGAGCGTCTCAAGTCGTACGTCGTCGAGCGTGCGGAAGGCCGCCGAGCCGAGGTCGATCGGCGCCTCGCCACCGCTTGCTGCGGCAGCCCAAGACGCCTGCAGGAACTCTTCGCTCGTGGCGACGAGGTCGGCGGCACGGGCGCGGATGCGCTCAGGGTCGCAGAGCAGGATCGCCGACTTCTCCGGCAGCAGATCGACAAGCAGTTCCATCTCGTCAGTGAGGACCGGAGTCAGCGACTCCATGCCTTCAACTGCGTGACCCTCAGCGAGCTTGGTGAATATCTCGGCCATTCGCGGGTGACGCTCCGCAAGCTCCGAAGCCCGTACGCGGACCTCACCGGTCAGCAGCAGCTCGCGGCAGGGCGGAGCCCATACGTGGGTGACCTCTTCGAGCGTGCGCTGGTCAGCGACCGCGAAGCGGCGGATCTCATCGACCTCATCACCGAAGAACTCAATGCGGAGCGGGTGATCCTCAGTCGGCGGAAAGACGTCGATGATGCCCCCGCGTACGGCGAACTCACCGCGGCGTTCGACCAGGTCAACGCGTGAATAGGCCGCAGCCGCCAGCGCTTCAACCGTTGCGTCGAGGCCCAGCTCGTCGCCCTTGTGAAGCTCAACGGGTTCAAGATCGGCGAGACCCTTGGCCTGCGGCTGGAGCAGCGAACGCACGGGAGCGACGATGACCCTGATCGGTCCGGTCGCGGTCTCGGAGTCGAGCTCGCTCGCCTTCGTCGGGTGAACGAGGCGACGCAGTACAGCCAGGCGGCGGCCGACCGTGTCCGAGCGCGGCGACAGACGCTCATGGGGAAGCGTCTCCCAAGCCGGGAAGTAGACGACAGCGTCCTTGCCGAGCAGCTCGCCGAGCTGGGCGACAAGATCCTCGCCTTCACGAGCAGTCGCCGTGACAGCAAGGACCGTCGACTGGGTGGCCAGCGCTTGGGTGAGGAACGGGCGCAGCGGCTCCGGCGCCTGGAGGTCAAGCTCGGCAAGTCCGCCAGCACGGTCAGCGAGAGCACCAGCGACGGTGGGCTCTGCGGCGACCAGGGTCGCGAGTTTGGGCAACGTCATTTTAGGAGCCGTGTCATCTACCGGTTGAACGCACTCTGGGTGGGTTCTAGTCCCCGCGTGATGAGGCTTTCGATCGCGTCGGCGGCTTCCTCGACGTACGTGGGCACGTCCTTCCGCTCAGCAGTTGAGAACGGCTTGAGCACGAAGTCATGCACGCTCTGACGTCCCTGCGGACGACCGATGCCGACGCGTACGCGATTGAAGTCGCCCGTGTCGAGCGACTGGCGGATCGACTTCAGGCCGTTATGGCCGTTGTCGCCGCCACCGAACTTGATGCGCAGCATGCCGAAGTCGATGTCGAGCTCATCGTGGATCACGATGACGTGATCGGGCTGGACGTCGTAGAACTTGGCCAACGCCGACACAGGCCCGCCGCTCTCGTTCATGTAGGAACGCGAGCGCCCGAGCACGACTCGTTCACCAGCGAGGTGACCCTCGATGACGTCGGCAAGGCCGGACTTGTGCTTCTTCCACGAACCGCCGACCCGCTCCGCGAGTACGTCGTTCACGAAGTACCCGACGTTGTGGCGGGTGGCGGCGTACGTCGAGCCCGGATTGCCGAGCCCGACGATCAACCAGGTCACTCTGACTCGGAAGACTCCGCCGCATCGCCCTCGGACGAAGCCTCGGCGTCGCCCTCAGCTGGGGCGTCGCCCTCACCTTCGGGAGCGTCGTGCTCGATGCCGGCCTCAGCCTCAGCCTCGGCAAGCTCTGCCTCGAGCTGAGCCTCGGTGGGTGCGGCGGTGATGTTGACGATGAGGAGCTCGGGGTCGACTGCGAGGGTCGAACCGGACGGCAGCTCGATGTCGCTGGCGTGAATCTGGGCGCCGACGTCGAGTCCCTGGATCGAGACCTCGAAGGACTCGGGGATGTGCGTCGCCTCTGCCTCGACGGCGATGGTGTTGTTCTCCTGCACGACCAGCGTGCCACCGATCGCCTCGCCGACCACGTGGATGCGGACGTCGACCGTGACCTTCTCGCCCTTGCGGACGATCAGGAGGTCTGCGTGCTCGATGAAGCCACGAATCGGGTCGCGCTGGACCTGCTTGGGGATCGCGAGGTGCTGTTCGGTGCCCAGGTCGATCGTCAGCAGCGCGTTGGAGTTCTTGAGAGCCAACATGAGCTGGTGACCCGGAAGCGTGACGTGCACGGGGTCGGAGCCGTGTCCATAAAGGACGGCCGGGACGTTGTCAGCACGACGGATGCGGCGGGCCGCGCCCTTGCCGAACTCTGTGCGTGCCTCGGCGGCGATCTTGATCTCAGCCATGAAGAGTTTCTCGTTTCAATGCGTTGTGGTTGCGAAGTTGGTGGCTGCCCAGGCAGGCGCTCAACACAGCACTCCTGTGGAGCGCCCTGTCGATCACGGTTCCGAAGAACCCTCGCCGAGGCAACTCAGCGATCTTATCGCAGCGAGCGCCCTCGGCCCAATTCGAGTCAGGCCTTGCTGATCGCCTTTGCCAGCGCGCCAACGACAGCGCCGACCGTGGCGACGAAGCCCGTCATCATGAGCGCGGCGAAAAGACCGAACATGATCAACGGCGCAATGCCGTCGGGGCTGTCGTCAAAGACCAGCCCGATCCACACGATGCAGATGCCCAGGATGACGCCGAGGACACCGCCGGTGATTGCGCCAATGATGGCTCCGCGCTTCATGCCGCTCAGTATGACGCGGTACGCGCCTCGGGGTGACTAGTTCTTGAAGAGGCTGGTGACTGAGCCGTCTTCGAACACCGCGGCGGTGGCCTGCGCAAGCAGCGGGGCGATCGAGAGAACCGTGAGCTTGTCGAAGCGCTGGTCATCCGACAACGGCAGCGTGTTGGTGACGATGACTTCGCACGCTGTCGAGTTCTTGAGGCGATCAACGGCAGGACCGGAGAACACCGCATGCGTTGCGACGATCACGACATCCTCGGCACCGTCCGCCATCAGTGCTTCGGCGGCCTGGACAATCGTTCCGCCGGTGTCGATGAGGTCGTCGACCAGAATGCATACGCGACCCTCGACCTCACCGACGACGCGGTTGGCCTTGGTCTCATTGGGCTTGGTCTCGTCACGAGTCTTGTGGATGAATGCCAGCGGCGCTTCACCGAGGGCAGAGGCCCACGACTCGGCCACCTTGATGCGACCGGCGTCAGGCGAGACCACGGCGAGCGGCTTCTTGCCGTACTTCTTCTTCACGTAGCGCGTGAGGATTGGCATTGCCAGCAGGTGGTCAACGGGGCCGTCGAAGAAGCCCTGGATCTGAGCGGTGTGGAGGTCGACCGTCATGAGTCGGTCGGCGCCGGACGCGAGGAACAGGTCAGCCATCAGGCGGGCGGAGATGGGTTCGCGGCCCAGGTGCTTCTTGTCCTGACGGGCGTAGCCGTAGAACGGCAGGATCACGGTGATGCGCTTGGCCGAAGCGCGCTTGAGCGCGTCGATCATGAGCAGCTGCTCCATGATCGCGTCGTTGATGGGCTGCGCGTGGCTCTGCATGATGAACGCATCGCAGCCACGTACGGACTCTTCGAAGCGGACGTAGATCTCGCCGTTGGCGAAGTCGTATGCCGTCGTCGGCACGAGATCGATCTGGAGGAGGTCAGCGACTTCCTGTGCGAGCACGGGATGCGCGCGACCCGAGAACAGCATCAGGTTCTTGGTGGGTGCGCGCTTCGAGATGCTACTCGCCATCTGAGTCGTCCTTCTTTGCGTCACGCGCTGCCTGGGCGGAGGTGGTGTCAGGTCGATTCTGCTCGACCCACCCCTCTATGTTCCTCTGTTCGCCCTTGCTGACAGCAAGCGCCCCGGGCGGAATGTCCTTGCGTACGGTCGTGCCGGCACCGGTATGCGCGCCATCGCCGATCTCGACCGGCGCGACGAAGGTATTGTTGGACGCCGTACGGGCGTGCTTGCCAACGGTGGTGCGGTGCTTGTTGACGCCGTCGTAGTTGGCGAAGATCGTGCCGGCGCCGATGTTGGTGCCCTCACCGATCTCGGCGTCGCCGACGTATGACAGGTGCGGCACCTTGGCGCCGTCGCCGATGTGAGCGTTCTTGGTCTCGACGAAAGCGCCGATCTTGCCCTTGGTGCCGAGCTCGGTGCCCGGGCGGAGGTACGCGAAGGGTCCGACCGTTGCGTCTGCGCCAATGACGGCGTCGGAGCCGTGCGTACGGATGACGGTTGCGTTGGCTCCCACCTCGACGTTGCGGAGTGTGGTGTCCGGGCCGATCGTCGCGCCCTCGGCGACAACGGTGGCGCCGAGCAACTGCGTACCGGGCATCAGCGTGACGTCGGGTGCGAGTGTCACGGCCGAATCAATCCACGTGGTCTCCGGATCGACGATCGTGACGCCTTCGCTCATCCAGTGCTGGGTCTGGCGGCGGTTGAGCTCGCGGCCTAGGCGTGCGAGCTGGGCACGATCGTTGACGCCTTCGGTCTGCCATACATCTTCGAGCAGGTGAGCGCCGACGGGGCGACCCTCGTCGAAGGCCAGGCCGGCGATGTCGGTCAGGTAGAGCTCGCCCTGCGCGTTGTTGGATTCGAGACGCTTGATGGCGTCGACCAGGAAGGCGGCCTCGACGGCGACGATTCCGCTGTTGATCTCGCGGACGGCACGCTGCTCATCAGTAGCGTCCTTGTCCTCGCGGATCGCGGTGACATCTCCCGCCTCATTGCGCAGGATGCGGCCATAGCCGGTGGGATCGTCGAGCTCGGCCGTGAGGATCGTGACGGCGCGACCGGCAGCGCGATGGTCGACGAGCAGTTCGGCCAGGGTCTCCGAGGAGAGCAGAGGTACGTCGCCGTACGTCACGAGCACCGTGCCGGTCGGCGCTTCATCCAGCGCGTCGAGAGCGATCTGCACCGCATGACCAGTGCCGCGCTGATTTTCCTGCACTGCATGGATGACCGTCGAGCTGAAGGCGTCGATTGCCGCGGAGACCTGGTCTCGCTCGTGGCCGACGACAGCGACGAGGGTCGAGGCACCTGCACCGCTGACGGCGCGCAGCGCGTGCTCGATCATGCTGCGGCCACCAACCTCGTGGAGAACCTTGGCGTGCGCGGACTTCATCCGCGTCCCAGCACCAGCGGCGAGGACGATCGCGGTTACCTGCTCAGACTCTGCCTGTTCAGAACGTGTGATGTCACATCTCCTTGGTTGAGCTCCCCGGGTAGGAGTCGAACCTACGTCGCTAATCCGCATTCAAAGTGCGGCGGGCCCTGCCGGCAGACCAACCGGGGATTGAGTTGTGCCCGCCGGGCGGTCGGCCTCACTACTGGCCGACAGACCAACCGGGGATCGGTTTCGTGCTCAGCCAAGCGTACCGGTACTAGGTCGCCTGTCTGGCGACGGCGAAGACGCGGGCGAACGGGAAGACCGTGCCGTGTGCAGTGTGCGGATAGGCCTCGCGGAGTGCAGCTTTGTACTGGTCGACGAACTCTTCGCGCAGACCCTCGGGCAACGCCTGAATGATCGGTCGCGCTCCAGTGCTCGAGATCCAGTCGAACACCGCATCCTCACCGTGCAGCACGTGAAGGTACGTCGTCTCCCACACGTCGACCTGCCAGCCGAGATTGCTGAACAGCTCGAGGTACGCCTCGGGCGGCGTTCCGCGATCTCCGTGCAGGTCTTCGGTGTGGCTCGCATACGGACCGCGCGACGAAATCTCGTGCAGCAGCGTGTGGCTCGGGCCGGTGTAGTTGAACGGCACCTGCAATGCGAAGGTGCCGCCCGGCGCGACGGAAGAGCTGAGGCGTTCGATCACGGCGAGCTGATCGGGCACCCACTGGAACAGCGCATTCGAGACGATCGCATCGACTTCGCCGCCGGGTGCCCACGTGGCGACGTCAGCGACTTCGTACGAGGCAGCGCCATCCTGGTTGTCAGCGTTGGCGCGCTCGATCATCTCGGGCGACGAGTCAACGCCGTGGATCGTTGCTTCGGGCCATCTCGTACGAAGGACTGCCGTGAGTTGCCCGGGCCCGCAGCCGAGGTCAACGATCGAGCGAGGCTCGCCTTGGATACGCGCGACGAGGTCGAGGAACGGCCGCGAACGATCATCCGCGAACTGCAAATAGTGCGACGGATCCCAGCTCAAACGGACGCCCTCTCGTACTGGCCGGCGAGCGACATCAATCGAGCGTCATCGCCGCGGCGGGCGATCAGCTGGATCGCGAGTGGCAAACCTTCCTCAGCGGTCTTGCCCGCAGGCATCGAGACAGCAGGGATCCCAGCGTGGTTCCACTGCGCTGTGTAGGGATAGAACGAGTTCATCGCCAGCACCGTACGGAGCGGGCCTTTGCCCTTCCAGTTCTCGACTGGCACCGCGGGCCCGGACATCACCGGGGTCAGCAACACGTCGACGCCGAGCCTGTCGTGCACGCCACCGCCCCACTCCTCGCCCTTGCGGATCGCCCAGTCGACGGCCTTCTTGCCGAAGGGTCGGCCGAGACGCGCGATGCCCTTCGTTCGCTTTTCGAGCTTCGATGGGTTGTCGGTGTCATCGGCTGCGTCGCGGATACCGGCGAGGTAGCGGACCGTCAGCGACTTGGAGTCAGTGTTGTACGGGATCTTCACCTCAGTCACGGTGTGCCCGGCGGCCCGGAACGTATCGGCTGCAGCCTCGAGCACGGACCGTACGCGGGGATCGAGCGGCAGAGCCTTGGTGGCAGCAGCAGCGCTGTAGGAGAGGCCGATCTTGAGCGGCTCGGGATCCTTGGCTGAAGCAGCGACGAGCGAGCTCGGGAACGTACCGAACGTGTCGAGAAACAGAGCACTGTCGGCAACACGAGCAGCCACGCTGCCCTGCGTCGACAAATCGTGCCATCCACCTGAGCTGGGCATCGTGTGATGGGTCGGTTTGAAACCGACGAGTCCGCATGACGAAGCCGGGATGCGGATCGACCCCGCGCCGTCCGAAGCTGTGGCGATGCCGACGACACCAGCGGCGACCAAAGCAGCCGATCCACCCGACGAGCCACCGGGCGTATGCGCGTTGTTGTGGGGATTGCGGGTGATGCCGAGGGAGTCCGACTCGGTGAACCCGAAGATCGCGAGTTCAGGCAGGCTCGCCTTCGCGACGATGACGGCACCGGCGGCCTTGAGTGCGGCCACGAGATCGCTGTCCTGGTCCGCGATTGTCGAGATCGCGTTGCTGCCCTTACCGGTCAGCTTCCCGGCGATGTCGAGATCGTCCTTGACGGCGATCGGGATGCCGAGGAAGGGTCCCGACTCCCCCGCCGCCCGCCTGGCGTCGGCGGCATCCGCGGCGGCGAGAGCTTCGTCAGCGAACACGGCAACAGTCGCGTTGATCGTCGGGTTCGCACCTTCGATGGCTGCGAGAGCAGCTTCCGTGAGCTGGCGGGACGTCAGCGTGCCCGCGGCCAGCAGTTCGGCCTGTCGAGTCGGTCCAGCTACAAGAGCGTCAGCAGCATTCATACGGCGAATCTATGCCCAGGTAGGGCCGAAAACAATCTCGACATCAAGAATCTTGACGCATACGATGGAGGTATGTCCCGCGCGCAGGAAGATGACGTCGATCGGCTCATCGCAGCCTGGCGTCGCGAGCGCCCGGACATGGACGTCTCTCCCATGCAGGTGCTCAGCCGGGTCACTCGCCTCGCGCTGCACCTCGATCGCGCTCGCAAGCAAGCGTTCGCGGATCACGATCTCGAGTCGTCAGAATTCGACGTGCTGTCGGCCCTTCGTCGCGCCGGCAAGCCCTATCAACTGTCCCCCGGACAGCTCGTGCAGGAGACGCTGGTGACCAGCGGCACGATGACCAACCGCGTCGATCGACTGGTCGGCAAGGGCCTCGTCGAGCGCCTTCCCGATCCGGCAGATCGACGAGGCGTACAGGTACGACTGACCGCTCATGGTCGCGTTGCAGTCGATGGCGCAATCGACTCGCTGCTCGAGCACGAGCACGAGCTGCTCGACGGTCTCTCCGCTGACGAAGCCAAGGCGCTCGCCGATGCACTGCGTACGCTTTCGCGCCCCTTCGACCACTGACGCTCGCCCAGCGGCGGCAACGTAAACTCGTGCGGTGGCACATCTTCTCGGAGTCGAATCAGTTGGCGTGGATTTTCCGACCAAAACCGTCTTCGAGTCGGTGACACTCGGCATCGACGAGGGTGACCGCATCGGCATTGTCGGCCGCAACGGCGACGGCAAGTCAACTCTGCTGTCGATCCTGTCGGGGCGCCTCGAACCTCACTCAGGCCGCGTGACTCGTCGCGGCGGCGTGACAATCGGTGTGCTCGACCAAACCGACACGCTCGACCACGAGCAGACCGTCGGCCACGCCGTGGTCGGCGATATCCCTGAGTATGAATGGGCTGGCGACGCCAAGATCCGCGACGTCATCGACGGTCTCGTCGCCGACATTCCGTGGGACTCGGAGGTCGGAACGCTGAGTGGTGGCCAGCGCCGCCGCATCGCACTCGCTCGTCTGCTGATCGGCGACGACGACGTGCTCTTCCTCGACGAGCCCACCAACCACCTGGATGTCGAGGGCATCACCTGGCTGGCTGGCCACCTCAAGACGCGTTGGGCGCGCAACTCTGGCGGACTGCTGGTCGTGACACACGACCGGTGGTTCCTCGACGAGATCTGCACGGCGACATGGGAGGTGCACGACGGGATCGTCGAGCCCTTCGAAGGTGGCTACGCGGCATACATCTTGCAGCGGGTCGAGCGCGACCGGCATGCGTCGGCGACGGAGTCCAAGCGACAAAACCTCATGCGCAAGGAGCTCGCCTGGCTCCGCCGCGGTGCACCGGCGCGTACGGCGAAGCCAAAGTTCCGTATCGATGCCGCCAACGCGCTGATCGAGAACGAGCCGCCGCCGCGCAACCCGATCGAGCTCAAGCAGATGGCGACCGCCCGACTGGGCAAGGACGTTGTCGACCTGCTCGACGTGTCGGTCTCATACGGTGACCTCAACGTTCTCCGCAATGTCGAGTGGCGCATCGGACCGGGCGAACGTACCGGCATCCTCGGAGCCAACGGCGTTGGCAAGTCGACTCTGCTCAACCTCGTGATCGGCAAGGGGCAGCCGACGACCGGACGGGTCAAGCGCGGCAAGACCGTCAAGGTTGTGGCGCTGACCCAGGAGCTCAACGAGCTCAAGGAGGTCGCCAACGACCGCGTCAGCGATGTCATCGGCCGCCAGCGCACCGCCTATGTCTCGGGCGGCAAGGAGATGACTCCTTCACAGCTGCTCGAGCGACTCGGCTTCTCCAACGCGCAGATGGCCACGCCCGTACGTGATCTGTCCGGTGGGCAGAAGCGTCGCCTCCAGCTCTTGCTGATCCTGCTCGACGAGCCCAACGTGCTGGTGCTCGATGAGCCGACCAACGATCTCGACACCGACATGCTTGCCGCGATGGAGGATCTCCTCGACGGGTGGCCTGGAACGCTGCTCGTCGTCTCGCACGACCGCTATCTGCTCGAGCGCATCACCGATCAGCAGTACGCAATCCTCGACGGTCACTTCCGGCACCTGCCCGGCGGCGTCGACCAGTACCTGCGACTTCGCAAGGAGCAGGACGCCCGGCCAACAGACAGCGGCCCAGTCGCCGCCGTATCTGGTCTATCGAGCGCCGAGCTGCGCAACACCAAGAAGGAAATCGCGTCCATCGACCGCAAGATGGAGAAGCTGACGGCTCGCATCGACGCCCTGCACACCGAAATGGCTCAGCACGATCCTTCTGACGTGCCCGGTCTCACGGCCATGACCAAGGAAGTGGCTGACCTCGAGAAGCAGGTGTCAGATCACGAGCACCGCTGGATCGAACTTTCCGAGCTGATCGACGCTTAGGCGAGTCGGGCGCCGGGCACAGGCCCGTGCGACTGAACGACATCGGCGCAGGCCGCAGCACTGGTCAGCGCGAAAGCGATGTCGAGGCTGTGCTGCTCATCTGACGCAAGGAACATCGCTGTCGGCCCGGAACCAGAGAGTATGGCGCCAAGTGCCCCCGCCTCGATGCCGACCTCAAGGGTGTCCTGCAGCTCGGGTCGAAGCGACAGCGCCGCCTCGGTGAGGTCATTCGAGAGTGCGTCGCCGAGGGCATCTGCATCGCCGGCCCGCAGGGCAGCGAGCAGCGCGTCCGGCACCTTCGGTTCGGGCACCTTGCCATCGGCATTGAGCCGGTCGAACTCCGCGTACACGGCGGCCGTGGACAATCCTTCGGCCGCGATCGCAAACACCCAGTGGTACGAACCGCGCGCAAGTACGGGGCTGATCGTCTCGCCGCGTCCGCCGCCAACCGCATTGCCGCCGTGCAGAAGGAACGGCACGTCGCTGCCGAGCTTCGCGGCGAGAAATTCGAGATCGGCGCGGCCAAGCCCAGTGCCCCAGGCGTCATTGCAGGCGACCAACGAGGCAGCGGCGTCGGCAGAGCCGCCAGCCATTCCGCCAGCGACGGGGATGACCTTGCGGATCGCGAGATCGACACCACCGACGAAGCCCGTGTGGTCGCGCAGCAGCTTCGCTGCTTTCACGGCAAGGTTGTTGTCATCCTCGGGCACGGTGGCAAGCTCGGACCGTACGTCCAGCTCAGAGTTGACGACGACATTGATCTCGTCGTCCGCGCGGCTGGTCGCACGTACCTCGTCGTGGAGCCCCACGGCTTGGTAGACCGTGGCAAGCGGGTGATAGCCGTCTTCGCGAACCGGTCCGACGCCCAGGCACAGATTGATCTTGGCGGGGACCCGGACGGTAGCGACATTCACCCGGAACAACCTAGTGCGTGGCGCCAACCAAAGTCCGGCGACCTAGAAGGACTTGTCCACCACTACGTCGAGGTTGTGGAATGTCGGTGGTCCGTCGACGAGCTGCGCCATCTTCGCCGCAAACTCGCCCGTCTCCGGGAGATCTGAATTCTCCATCGCCGACTCGAACGAGTCGAAGAACACGATCGTCATGAACTTGGTCGGATCGTCGCGATCCTGCGTCCTGATCGACCTGATCGCGGTAAACCGGCCCGCCGTTGCTGCCTCCAGCTCTGCGGCGGCAGCCTCGATCTCATCTCCGCGCGTCGTGTGACCTTCGATGATCTGAATGAATGTCATGGTGCTGCTCCTTTTGTGCAGACTGACTTAGCCGCACGCTACTCCTGACGGAGGCGGCGAGTCAGTCAAAGAGCGCAGCTCACGTACCGCTACTCGTAGACGACGGCCTCGGCGGAACCGATGTAGATGTTGGTGCCAATTGGCAGGCCGAGGCTTGCAGTGCTGAGCGTGATGCGAACGGCGTTCACCTTGGCGGCATACCGGTCACCGGGGAGCTCGGTGATCTTCTGCTCATTGAGGACGACCTTGCCGAGCCCGGGGATGGAGTACGTCGTGTTGGGCGGCACGTCGTAGTTCTGGTACTCCTTGGTGCCGGACTTCAGACGCGCGACGTGCATCGTCGTCGTGGCGGAGAACGTGTTGTCCCCGGTCTGCCCCGAGTAGTAGTTCTGCCCCGCGCGCGCGGTCACGTCGATGCCCTCGATGACCAGCCCCGCGGCCCTGAGCCTCGAGATCTTGACGGCCGCCTGCGCCTCGGGCCGGTTGGTGAAGCGGTCGACAGGCGCGCTCTTTGCGTTCGACTCGATGTTGAAGAGCTCAATGCCTGGCGCGAAGAAGAACCCGTCAAGGCTGAACCGGGCCACTTCGTGCGAATTCGAGTTCCCTCCTGCACTCCTGGGCACCTCAGCACCGGCTATCTTGCGACTCGTGATCTTGAGCAGGTCGGCGACGTTTGCGTCGATGTACACGCCGACAGCCTGTCCGTCGTACTGGTCGAGGTAGCCCGTGTAGTGGTAATTCGAATCGCTGACGTCGTACCTGGCGATCTGGAAGACGTCGTACTTCTCGAGCAACGAGAACCCGACCGGAACAGTCGCGTCCCCGATCTTCACGTCGACCAGGCCCTCGGTGTCTTCGGCTGGAGGACCTGGGACGTCCTCCGGCACGGCGGGAGTCGCAGCAGCCGTCGCGGTGGGCACTGGGTCGGCAGCCATCGCCGGGGACAGACCTTGGACCGAGAGCGCAGCCACGGCCACGACGCTTGCAACGGCCGACATCTTGAGCTTGAGACGCATGGGAGGACTCCAACTGGTCTGGAAGATCGTTGTGTACTCAACCAACTCGACTGCCCCACATTGGTTACGCGACTGCGCTCGTGTGGTTAGAGAAACTCTCCGAGGCGGGCGAACTCTTCGATGCCCAACGACTCGCCGCGAGCCTGGGGCGAGATGCCGGCCTTGACAAGCGCGTCCTCGGCAGCGGCACCGGAACCGGCGAGCACTGACAGAGCAGCGCGCATGGTCTTGCGGCGCTGGGCGAAGGCGGCGTCAATGACGGCGAACGTACGCAGGCGATGCGCTTCGTCGCCAGGCTCCGGGCGACGCTTCCACGCGACCAGCGAGGACTCGACGTTTGGCATCGGCCAGAAGACGTTGCGGCCAACGGAACCCGAGAGGCGCATCTCGGCGTACCAAGCGGACTTCACCGACGGCACGCCGTACGTCTTGGACCCCGGGCCGGCGGCCAGACGATGCGCGACCTCTGCCTGCACCATGACCAGACCCGTCTGGATCGACGGGAAGCGCTCGAAAAAGGTCAGCAGCACCGGCACAGAGACGTTGTACGGAAGGTTGGCCACCATCGCGGTCGGCTCAGGGCCGGGCAATGAAGTGACCTTCATGGCGTCGGCGACAACCAGCTCGAAGTTGCCGACCTGATCGGGCGCGTACGTCGCAATGGTCGACGGCAACTGAGAAGCCAAGACGTCGTCGATCTCGACGGCTGTGACGTGGCGCGCGACCTCGAGCAGTCCGAGCGTCAACGAACCGAGGCCCGGACCGATCTCGACCACTACGTCTTCAGGATCAATGCCGGACGTCTTGACGATGCGACGAACGGTGTTGGCATCGGTGACAAAGTTCTGCCCCCGCTGCTTGGTGGGCCGAATCCCGCAGGATTCAGCCAGCTCTCGGATGTCGGACGGACCGAGGAGCCGCGGCGGTGTCAGTCGAACCTCGCGTGGGCGCATCCCCATTGGCCCCAGCCCGAGCGGGCCTGGAGGATCTTGGCGTACTTGATCTGGACCTCACGGCTGTTCTGGTGAGGCAGTCCGGGTCCGCCGACACTGCGCCACGTCGCGGCACTGAACTGCAGACCGCCGTAGTAGCCGTTGCCGGTGTTGATGTGCCAGTTGCCGCCGGACTCGCACTGGGCGATCTTGTCCCAGACGCTGTCGGGCGGGGTGGTGCTGGTGCCGTGCGACTCGACCTGACCGACAGGCTTCACCAGCACTTCGCTGGTCAGCACGATGCGGTCGCGGAGCTTGCCGTCGGCCATGACGAGGGTGACCTTCTCGCGGCTCTTGCCCTTCTTGCCGGCCTTGACGACGGAGACCTCGCCTACCATCGCCTCCGAGTCCTTGCGAACCTCAACGGGGAACTTCACGCGTACGACTTCGGTCTTGGTGACCTTCTCGATGCGAACGACCTTGAGCTTCTGGTCCGGCTTCACGAAGGCAGCCTTGCCCGGCTTGACCTCATCGTCCTTGTCGAGCGCAACGTTGGCGGCTTCGAGCACCTTGGCGACGGTCGGCGCTTCGGTCGTCACCTTCTTGGACTTGCCGTCAGCAACGACGGTCAGAGTCTTCTCAGTGCTGATGACGATCTCAGAGCCCTTGCGCGACAGCGGAGCCGAGCGCTTGTCAGAAACGTAGGCGTCGGCGGCCGGCTTCACGCCAAACTCATCGAGCGCTTCGCCGACCGTGCGATCGAAGACCGTGTGCTTCGTGACCGTGCCGTCGACTGCGAGGGTGACGGGCTTCGCGTACGAGATGTCGATCGAATCGCCGTCGTCGACGGCCGTGGCCGGTGACGGGCTGAGCTTGTCGCCATCGTTGATCGTGATGTCCTTGGCGGCCAGGACGTCAGAGACGGTGTCGCCGAACGTACGGATCGTGTCCTTCTGGCCGTCGATCGTGACGGTGATGGTCTTGCTGAAGGCGCCGTACGCAGCGGTGCCGCCTGCGACGAGCAGGACGATCGCGAGGTTGAGAGCGATCACCGAAGTGGATCTACGCGGCCGACGATGTGCGTGGCGATGTTTGCTTGGCGCTGCGTGGGGCACTGCTTAATCCTTGGAATCCGAGGTCATGGCAGTCTCTCACCATAGCGAGGGCCACCGCAGGATCAAATTCGTTCTGGCCATGTCCCGCCATAGGCACGATCTGTGTTGGCGCTGATGTCCCGACACAGGTCGTCGGCAGAAATCCCTAGGGTTTCAGCCATTAATCGCACGGTGAGCGGAATCAGATACGACGCATTTGGCTGACCGCGGTGCGGCGAGGGTGTGAGGAAGGGCGCATCCGTCTCCACGAGGATTCGGTCCCGCGGAGTGACCAACAGCGCCTCGCGCAGATTGGCGGCGTTCTTGAACGTGACGGTGCCTGCGTACGACAGGAACGCCCCTCGTTCCACGCACTCCATGGCGAAATCTGCGTCGCCAGAGAAGCAGTGCATCACCGTACGGTCGGGGATCCCTTCGTCGTCGAGAACCTCGAGGACATCGGCGTGTGCGTCGCGGTCGTGGATCATCAGTGCCTTGTTGTGACGCTTGGCCATCCGGATGTGCTCGCGGAACGAGTGATGCTGCGCTTCCTTGCCTTCATCGCCGGTACGGAAGTAGTCGAGTCCTGTCTCGCCGATCGCGCGTACGTAGTCACCAGATCCGGCCAGCGAGTCGATCTCCGCCAGGGCTTCCTCGAGCTTGCCGGCCTCGGCGAGGCGAGGCGCCTCGTTCGGGTGCAGCGCGACGGCGGCGACCACCGAGTCGTAGGCCTTCGCCGTCTCGACCGCCCAGCGCGCGCCGGGCAGATCGCAGCCAACCTGGACGATGCGCGTGATGTTGACCGCGGCCGCGCGGTCGAGCGCCTCGTCGACGCTGAGCACGTCGACGTCTCTGGGCGGCATGTCCATGTGGCAGTGGTTGTCCACCACCGGGAACGGCAACCGTTCGGGAGTTTCAGGCCATGTCACTCTGATGCGGCCTCGATACGCGGGAAGAGCGAAGACGGCTTGGTGATCGTCGTGCCGGTCGGGAGCTGACCCCAGGCGGCAATGCCATCGATCCGCTGGTCGCCCAGCCCACCGAGCGCCGACTCTGCACCAAGCGAACCCCACAGCACTTCGGAAGCCTTCGGGATGACCGGGTTCAGTACGACCGCGAGCACGCGGAGTCCCTCAGCGGCCGTCGTCAGAATCGTTGCAAGGCGATCCGAGTCAGGATCATCCTTGGCAACCTTCCACGGAGCCTGCTCGGTGATGTAGCCGTTGAGCTCATCCACGATGCGCCAAACGGCGGTCAGAGCATCCTGCGGCGCAACTGCGTCGATCGCCGCGTCGGCATCAGCCACCGCAGAGGCAACGAGGTCGATCACCTTCTGTTCTGCAGGCGTGGTCGCGCCAGCAGCGGGCAGAACGCCGTCGAAGTACTTGCCGATCATCGCGGCAACTCGCGACGCAAGATTGCCGAAGCCATTGGCAAGCTCGGCGTGATAGCGAGCGTGCATGTCTTCCCACGAGATCGAGCCGTCGCTACCGAAGGTCAGCGCACGCGCGAAGTAGTAGCGGTACGCGTCGGAACCGAAGGTGTCGACGATTTCGTCGGGACGTATGCCATTGGCCTTGGACTTGGACATTTTCTGACCGCCGACCAAGATCCAGCCGTGCGCGAAGACCTGGTGCGGCACAGGCTTGCCAGCGGCCATCAACATGGCGGGCCAGATGACGGCGTGGAATCGGGCGATGTCCTTGCCGACCAGGTGGATGTTGGCAGGCCAGACCTCGTCGAAACGCTTCTCGTCCGTGCCGTAGCCGACCGCCGTCGCGTAGTTGAGGAGCGCTTCGATCCACACGTACATGACGTGCTTGTCGTCCCATGGCACGTCGATGCCCCAGTCGAACGTCGAGCGCGAGATCGAGAGGTCACGCAGTCCGCGCGAGACGAAGGAGATCGCCTCGTTGCGCGCCGACTCCGGCTGGATGAACGTCGGGTTCGCTTCGTAGAAGTCGAGCAGCTTCTGCTGGTAGTCGCTGAGGCGGAAGAAGTAGTTCTCCTCGGTCTGGAACTCGAGTCGAGTGCCGTCGATCTTGGAGACCTTGAAACCCTCGTCTTCGTCTTCGCCGTCAACGACGTCGTCCTCAGCGATGAACTCCTCCGCGCCGACGCTGTAGTAGCCCTCGAAACTGCCCTTGTAGACAGCATCGCGGTCAAACAGGTCCTGCCAGAACGCCTTCGAGCCGTCCTCGTGGCGCTTCTCCGTCGTACGGATGAAGTCGTCGTTGGCGATGTCGAGCGTCTTGAGCAGCGGCTTCCACTCTTCTTCGACGAGCTTGTCGACCCACTCCTGCGGGCTGACGCCGTTGTCCTCGGCCTTGCGGAGGACCTTCTGGCCGTGCTCATCGGTGCCGGTCAGGTACCAGACGTTCTCGCCGCGCTGGCGGTGCCAGCGCGTGATGATGTCACCCATGACCGTCGTGTAGCCGTGCCCGATGTGCGGGGCATCGTTGACGTAGTAGATCGGGGTGGTGACGTAGAACGTGGAATCTGACACGCCCTCAATCCTAGTGGGGCTGCGAGAGACGCCTTACGAGTGCGCGGCGTCGTAGACATCCTTCTTGCGCGCACCCGTCTCACCGGCAACCTGCTCGACCGCATCCTTGCGCGACAGCCCCTCGGCCTGACGTTCTGCGACGAGCGCCTTGAGGTCGTCCGCGGTGTACGTACGCGCGTCAGCGGGCGCTCCACCGACCACGATCGTCACCTCGCCACGGATACCTTGCTCCTGGCCAGCGGCCCATTCGACGAGCTCCGCGAGTCCACCGCGAGCCACCTCTTCGTACGTCTTGGTCAGCTCCCGGCATACCGCCGCCGGTCGTGAGGCGCCGAACACATCCGCCATGGATCGCAGCGTCGCCTCCGTACGGTGTGGCGATTCGAAGAAAACCATCGTGCGCCGCTCAGAGATGAGCTCGGTGAACGCAGTCGTGCGCTCCCCCGCCTTGCGCGGCGGGAACCCCTCGAAACAGAACCGGTCTACAGGCAGCCCTGAGACCGCGAGCGCAGTCAGCACTGCCGACGGACCGGGGATCGCGGTCACCGCGATGTCAGCCTCGATCGCAGCGACGACGAGTCGATAGCCGGGGTCCGACACGCTGGGCATACCCGCGTCCGTCACCAAGACCACAGTCAAGCCATCGCGCAGCATCGCCGCGAGTTCCGGCGTACGACGCTCCTCGTTGCCTTCGAAGTACGAGACGACACGTCCGGTGATCTCGATGCCAAGTTCGGAGGTCAGTCGCTTGAGCCGTCGCGTGTCCTCAGCCGCGACGACATCCGCAGTCGCGAGCGCCTCACCGAGTCGGCTGCTCGCATCGGCAACCTGGCCGATAGGTGTCGCGGCGAGGATCAGCATGCGTCCCATCCTCGCCTACGATCAAACCGTGATCGTTGACCGCGTCTCTCGCAGTCCCTATTTGAAAGAGGGAGCCTGGGGCTGGATCGGTCCCATCGGAGTCGCGGCACTCGCCTTTGTCATCCGCATCTGGAATGTCGGCTATCCGAACCGGTTGATGTTCGACGAGACCTACTACGCCAAGGACGCGTGGTCGCTGCTCAAGCACGGCTACGTGCAGGACTACATCGAGAAGGCCAACGAGAAGGTCGTCGCAGGTGATCTCACCGGACTCATGACCGGACAGCCGACGCAGATCACCCATCCCGATGGCGGTAAGTGGATCATCGCGATCGGCGAACAGATCTTCGGACTCGACTCATTCGGTTGGCGCATCTCAGCCGTCGTGGTCGGCGCACTGACGGTCCTCGTACTGGCCAGGCTCGTACGGCGCCTCACGGGCTCAACCATCATCGGCTGCTTTGCCGGGCTGCTGCTCTGCTTTGACGGCCTGCATTTCGTCATGTCGCGCATCGCCCTGCTCGACGGATTCCTCGCCTTCTGGATCATCAGTGGCGTTGCCTGCTTGGTTGCTGATCGCGACTGGGTACGAGAACGACTCCACCACTACCGCGTCTTCCGACCGTGGCAACTCCTCGCAGGAGTCTGCTTCGGCATGGCGTGCGGAACCAAGTGGAGCGGCGTCTACGTGCTCGCCGTGTTCGGCGTACTTGTCGTGATCTGGGAGGTGCTTGCTCGTCGGGAGCACACCCACGATCGCGGGTTGAAGCATCACTGGGTACGTACGACTCTGGCGGTTGGCACGCCTGCGTTCTTCTCAATCGTCAGCGTCGCCTTCGTCGTCTACATCGCGACCTGGACCGGGTGGCTCATCCACCACGATCTGTATGAGCAGCGCTTCGGGCAGGGCATCGGCGAGGGCAAGGGATGGGGCGCGTACATCAGCGACCCGACGCGCGGCCCATTCGGCTCCACGATCGACGCGTTCCGTTCGCTGTGGCACTTCCACGTCATCACTTGGGACTTCCACACCGGCAGCTACCTCGCCGGCAAGACACATCCGTATCAGTCGAACCCGCTTGGTTGGCTCGTGATGGAGCGGCCTGTTGGCGTGGACGCGCAGAACAACCTCCCCGCTGCGTCGTGCGGAGCGTCGGCAACATCAAGCTGTATGCGCGAAGTGCTCCTGCTCGGCAACCCTGTGCTCTGGTGGACCGGCGCCCTCGCCCTGATGGCATCGGTCGTCGCGTGGTTCACGACCAAGACAGAGTCATTGAAGTACCTGCGCTGGGAGATCCCGATCCTCGGCGTTGCTGCCAGCTGGTTGCCGTGGTTCATCTCGTCCGGTCGACCGATCTTCTCTTTCTATGCGGTTGTTTCGATCCCATTCACGATCATTGCGCTCTCACTCGTGGTGAGCGGCCTCGTCAAAGCCGCCGAGACGCCTCGTCAGCGTTACGCGGTGTGGCTCGTCGCCGGCGTGCTCGTGACAGCCGTCATCGCAACGTTCTGGTACTTCCATCCGATCTACACCGACGACTTGATCACCTACGACTCCTGGCGCGACCGCATGTGGTTCAACCGCTGGATCTAGTCGTGTCTACGATGGCGCAATGCCTTGGACCGCCCCCGCAATTGATCCTGTAGACGGACCTCTCACCGGGCCTGATCGTCCGATCCTCGAGACCTTCCTCCAGTGGGAACGCGCGACGCTCCTCAACATCTGCGCCGGCCTCACCGGCGAGCAGTTGGCTCTCCAGCCCGTTCCGCCGTCGAATCTGTCACTGCTGGGACTCGTACGACATATGGCGAAAGTTGAGCGCACCTGGTTCCGCATTCGTGCTGGCGCGACCGGCATCGAGCCGCTGTACGACCTGTCGCTCGGCAAGGACTACGACTTCGAGCACCTCGTGCCGGAGGACGCACCCGCCGCCTTCGAACAGATCCAGGAAGAGTGGCGGCTCGGCGACGAAGCAGTCGCCGACCTGTCCTTCGACCACTCATTCAAGAACCACGGCGAAGACATGTCGCTACGGATGACGTACGTGCACATGATCGGCGAGTACGCGCGCCACAACGGGCACGCCGACATCCTTCGACAGGCGATCGACGGAGTGACGGGCCGCTAGCTCGTAGCGCCCTTGAAGGCGAGCCCGACAACCCAGGCGATGTCGGCGGCAGCTTCTCGAGCTGGCTTTGCCGGACGGGTGATGGCGGAGAGCACCAGACGTACGACGACCTCGACGGCCACAGTCAGCTCGGCGTCGGTGAATGGCTGAGCGAACCGATCGATGATCGTCTGCTTCACGGCGATCACCGCCACCTCGATGATGTCGCCGGACTCTGTCGTCAGGATTTGGAGGAGCTCCGGATCGTGTTCTTCAGGCAGCGAGCCGACCAACGTACGCACGATCAGGCTCTGCTCCCCCAGGAGCAACGCACCTTCGCACGCTCCTTGGATCGCTGGCATGAGTTCGCTCTCAGCCTCCATGCGTTGACGTACGACTTCGAGGAATCGCTCCAGCTCTCGCAGAGCGAGCTGCTGCGCGAGGCCATGTTTGGTGCCGAATTCGTTGTAGACCGTCTGCCGACTGACTCCGGCGGCATCGGCAATACCCGCCATGGTGACGCTCGACCAACCGGTCGCCTCAATGACGGCCTGGGCAGAACCCAGCAGCCGCTCTCGTACGGGTACGCGCGCCACGACCTCCGTCATGCGAGCACGTCCTCGAGCCGGGCACCGTCAGCGATCCAGGTGCGGGCCGTACGGATCTCGCCAGGACGGCCCATCGCCACTGCACCTCGTACGACGCCGTCTTCCAGAAGGTAGGCAGTGAAGTCATGTTCAGCGAGCGAGCCGCGTACGACGAGCTCGTGTGTCGCGAGTGGCCAACCGACAACCTGCAGCGTGTGGCCGTACTGGTCGGACCAGCACCACGGGACCTCGGCGAACGGCAGTTCCAGGCCAGCCATGTTCTTGCCGACGGACGCGCCGTGGTTCTGCGCGCCCTGCCAGTGCTCGACACGGTGGCGACCACCCAGCACGAGATTCGGCTGGTTGGCGACATCGCCGGCAGCGAAGATGCCCGAGGCAGACGTATGACCGAATTCGTCGACCAGGATGCCACCGCCGTCCTCAGCCGGGGCGATCGCGAGACCCACCTGCTCGGCGAGGGAGACGTTGGGCTCCATGCCGACCGCAACCACCACGACCGGTCCAGACCAGGATCGCCCGTCATCGGCGCGTACGACGGTCTCGCCTTCGTCAGTGATCGACTCGACGGTCACGTTGGTGTGAAGGTCAGTGCCTTCAGCCTTGTGCAGATCGACGTACATCTGAGCCAGTTCCGGCGGGAGCAAGCGCGGCAGCGGCACATTGGCTGTTTCGAGGAGCGTGACCTCGCACCCGAGGCCGCGAGCACTGGCAGCAATCTCCGAGCCGATCAAGCCGGCGCCAACCACGATGAGGTGTTTGCCGGCAGCCATCTCGAACTGGAGGCGCGGAACGTCAGCAACCGACCGGAGCGTACGGATGCCCAACGCGTCCCACGGGTTGCGTGCGCGGCCGCCCGTGGCCAGCAGCAGCTGGTCGTATGACAACCGTTCACCATCGAGCTCGACAGTGCCGTCGCCGATCGAGGTGACCGTCACGCCGGTGCGCAGGGTGATCTGCTGGTCAGCGAACCACTCCGCCTTCTTGATACGGATCTCATCCGTCGTCTTCTCACCACGGACGATCTCCTTGGAGACCGGCGGTCGCCGATAGGGCAGCTCGGGTTCATCGCCGACGAGGACGATCTCGCCCTCACGACCTGACGCTCGGAGTGCGCCAGCAGCACTGACTCCCGCGATACCCGCACCGACGATGACAGTCCGCATGGATCAGACCAGCTCCAACATCGTGAAGTCCGCCTTGGCTGCACCACAGTCGGGGCAGGTCCAGTCGTCAGGGATGTCTTCCCACTTCGTGCCGGGTGGAATGTTCTCTTCTTCCCAACCTTCAGCCTCGTCGTAGATGAAGCCGCACTGCTGGCACTCCCACCGCTTCATGACTGTTCCTTCTTGGCGCGCGTCTCCGCAGCGATGATGTTGCCGTCCTGGTCGTTGTGATCGAACTCTTCGATCGGCACGAAGTCGACCTGCTCGCGTACGCCACAGTCCGGGCATGTCCAGTCGGCGTCGACCTCCGCGAACGGAGTGCCGGCGGGCCAGCCTTCGCGAGGATCGCCCTTGTCCTCGTCGTACACGTACTCACAGTTGGGGCAGATGAACTGGCTCATGCTGCGTACTTCCTCGCGTACTTCGCGGCTGTGCGCGGGTGAACATTGGCGAGGCTGAGGTCACCGTCGTAGTGGCGCATGACGCGCTTGTCCATCACGGAGCGCCAGATCTGCGGCACCCACGAGAGAACGATCATGCCTGCATAACCCGTCGGAAGGACCGGAGCTTCCTTGAAGTCGCGCAACGCCTGGTAGCGGCGCGTCGGGTTCGCGTGATGGTCGCTGTGGCGCTGCAGGTGATAGAGCAGCACGTTCGTGCCGATGTTGTTGCTGTTCCAGCTGTGGCTCGGGTTGACCCGCTCGTAGCGGCCGGACTCCAGCAGCTGGCGCTTCATGCCGTAGTGCTCGAGGTAATTGACCGACTCAAGCAGCCAGATTCCGGCAATCGCCTGCAGCGCCAGGTAGGGGAGGATCTCGGGGCCGAATGCGACCGTGAGTCCGCCCCACAGGACGACGGAGAACATCCAGGCGTTGAACAGGTCGTTCTTGATCGACCAGTGGCTCTTCTTCTGGCGGGCGAAGCGCTTCTTCTCCAGCTCCCAGGCGCTCTTGAGGCTGCCCCACACCGTACGAGGCATGAACTCCCAGACGGTCTCGCCGAGGCGGCCGCTCGCCGGGTCTTCAGGCGTGGCGACGCGTACGTGGTGGCCGCGGTTGTGCTCGATGAAGAAGTGTCCATAGAAGGTCTGCGCGAGTGCAACGCGGGCGAACCAGCGCTCGTACTCCTCCTTCTTGTGTCCGAGCTCGTGAGCCGTGTTGATGCCGATGCCTGCAACCATGCCAAGGCCGAGGGCGAGGCCGATCTTCTGGGCGACGGTCAGTGGGTCGTCGATGCCGGGCAGGGTGCCGCCACCGAGCAAGTAGGCGCCCCAGATGAGGCCAGCGATCTGCACGGGGATAAACGCGTACGTGACCCAGCGGTAGTAGCGGTCCTCCTCCAACGCGTCGATGACCTCGTCAGGCGGGTTGTCGCGGTCGATACCCGCAATGGCATCGGCGATCGGGATCAGCACAAAGACGAAGAACGGGCCGAAGTACCACGACACGGTCGAGCCGGTCCACGCGTACAAGCCCCACATGGCCATGGGGATGAGCGGAATGATCGCGCCCATCAGCCACAGATAACGCTTGCTGTCACGCCATTGGATGTCGACTCCGTCGACAGTTGCCTGGATCGTCATGTCGTCCTCCTTGTGCACCCTGGGAGTTGCCTCAACGGCAGGTGCTTTACATGAAGGTAGCAAATGTAAAGTGACGTAGCAAGGGCTTGCGTCAGAGTGATTTGCCCATGGCAAGGAAAGCGGGCGTCAGGATCACGATGAACAAGACGGGCATGACGCACGTCAGCATCGGGAAGAGCAGCTTCACCGGAACCTTCTGGGCCGTTTCGCGCGCTCGCTGCCGACGCTTGTCTCGCATCTCCTCAGCCTGGACTCGCACCACCTGCGAGATGGGGACGCCGAACTCCTCGGCCTGAATGATGCTCTTCGTGAACCGGCGAAGATCCTCGACGTTGTTGCGCGAGGCGAGTGCAAGGTACGCGTCGCGTCGAGCCATACCCAAAGTCATGTCCTGTACGGTCCGGACGATCTCCTCGCCGAGAGGGCCGCTGTTGTTTGCCCCCACGCGAGCCATCGCTGACTCAAATCCCATTCCGGCCTCAATCGAAATGGTCATCTGGTCGAGGACGTCAGGAAGGTCGTACATCATTCGCTTCTGACGTTCTTCTGCTCGACCGTGAACGATGATGTCGGGCGCAAAGTACGAAATACCCAACGCCACAAAGAAGATCAACCAGAACATCGGCTTGTCGGCTGAGGTCACGACGGGCGTGAGCAAAAGGACCAGCGCTGGAGTCAGGACCTTGAACAGCACCACGAGCGGCAACCGATCCGCACCGAGTCCGGCCAACGCCAGATGCCGTTCAATCCGGGTGACTGCCGAACGCGTGGCAATCATTCTGAGCGGGCCCAGCTCCGGATGTTTCGCGGCGAGCTGCTTGCGCGGCGCCCCAGAGCCGTCAACGGGCTTCACCTGCATGGCCTGGATGCGCTTCTTCATCACCTTCTTTGCGGACGACCCCTCGATCTCCAAGGCCGGCGCCAAACACACAACGGCCAAGGCGACGAGCAGTACCCCCACGACCAGAGAAAAGTTGGGACCCATGATCAGACCTTCACATTCACGATGACGCGCATCCAGAAGCCGCCCACGACAAAGAGCACGAGCGAAATGCCCAACACGACCAGCCCTGCATTGCCGTCAAACAGCGGCGCCATGTAGCCCGGATTCACCACGACCATGCCCAGGGCAACAAATACTGGCAGCGCCATCAAGACAATCGCTGACATCCGGCCTTCTGCCGAGAGGGTTTGGACCTCTCGGAGGATCGCGTTGCGTTCGCGGATCGTGTTGCCGACTCCATCGAGCACCTCGTTGAGGTTGCCGCCTGTGTCTCGCTGTACGGCCACAGCGTCGGCGACCCAGCGAAAATCGTCACTTTGCATCCGGGTGGCCGTCGTGTGCATTGCTTCGACGAAATCTCGCCCGATTCGGTTCTCGTTCACGATGCGCGCGAACTCCTCCGAGGTAGGTGCCGGGGCTTCCCGCGACGCCGTGTCCATCGCGCGCGGAAGGCTGTGGCCTGCCCGGAGCGCCGAGGCGATCATCTGGAGTGACTCATCGAGCTGGTCGCCAAATGCCTTGCGGCGCTTCGAACCACGACTACGAAGCACGACCTTGGTGATCACAGGAACAAGCACTGCGCACCCGAGGCCGGCAAGAAAGCTGCCGGTGACCGCAGTGGAGATCAACAAGACCGTGAACGTAAAGGACGAGACGATGACGACCAAGGAGCCGGGGGTGACCCCCAAAGAGGCCATTTCGATCTCCTGGGCAGGAAACGGAACCCACCCACGACGCTTGAGGATCGAATCAACGAATGAGGCCAAGCTGTCCGTGAGGACGACGAGCTGCGGCTTGGCTGGCACATCGGTAGGACGCCGTCGCGAAATCGCCAACTTGCCCACACTTGGCGCCAGGGCCCCGTACGCGAGCGAGCCGAGCGCGGCGATGACGAGTACGACTCCGAGAAACAAGCTCATCGAACGACCCCTCCCATCGCTGACATGAAGGTCTCCGGCGAGTAGGCAATGCCGTACTCCTCGAACTTGTCAATGAACCGCGGGCGGATTCCGGTGAACTTCTGCGCTCCCAGGAAGCGCCCCTCGGCGTCAGTTCCTGCGCTGAAGTCGAACGTGAAGATGTCCTGCAGGACGACCGTGTCGCCCTCCATTCCCAACACTTCGGTGACAGCCGTGACCCGTCGCGAGCCGTCACGAAGTCGCGTCAGCTGCACAATGAGGTCCACTGCGGAGGCGATCTGCTCTCGCACAGCTCGCAACGGGAGATCCATTCCAGCCATCAGGACCAGAGTTTCCAGGCGGGAAATGGAGTCTCGCGGCGAGTTGGCGTGAACCGTCGACAGCGATCCGTCGTGACCGGTGTTCATCGCCTGGAGCATGTCGAGGCTCTCGCCACCACGCACCTCACCAACCACGATGCGATCGGGTCGCATTCGCAGCGAGTTGCGCACCAGGTCGCGAATCGTGACCTCACCCTTGCCCTCGATGTTCGGAGGGCGGCTCTCGAGGCTCACGACGTGGTCCTGCTGCAGCTTGATTTCGAGTGCATCCTCGATCGTCACGATCCGCTCATCCGTCGGGATGAAGGAGGACAACACGTTCAGCAGCGTCGTCTTTCCGGTGCCGGTACCGCCCGAGACGATGATGTTGAGCCTCGACAGCACGCACGCGTGCAGCAGCTCAGCCATCGGTTCGGTGAAGGCGCCGAAGCGTACGAGGTCAGCCACCTTGAACGGGGTTTCGGAGAACTTGCGGATCGTCAACGACGATCCATGCGCAGCAAGCGGCGGAATGATGGCGTTGACGCGTGAGCCATCGGCAAGTCTCGCGTCGACCAACGGCGACGACTCATCAATACGACGACCAACGTTGGCCACGATCCGCTCGATCACCCGGCGGAGATGCTCTTCTGAGGCGAACTTCATGCCGCTCTCAATGAGCCGGCCGCCGCGCTCGACGTAGATCCGCTCGTGGCCGTTGACCATGATTTCCGTGACGGTCGGATCCTGAAGAAGTCGCTGGAGCGGCCCCAGACCGAGGGCATCATCCTCAATGTCCTGGATCAGCCGCTTGCGCTCGTCGGCCGTAAGAAGGAGCTGCTCGGATCCAACGATGCGGACAAGCTCCTCTCGGACGAACTCCTGGAGCTGCTCCTCGGTCAGTGTTGCGTCGCTGATGCGACTACCGATGCTTTCGAACAACGAGTCGATGGCGCGCGCCTTGACCGACGCAAGCGCATCAACGGGCTGTGGCTCAGGCTCCTCGTTCACCCGCTTTTGGGTCGTGCGAGCTCGCTTGTAGCCGTCATCGACCGGCTCAACGACATTGAGCCGTGCTGCATCGAGCCGATCGCTCAGACTCATGAGAATGCAACTCCCTTATGTGCGAATGGGGCAGGAGCAGGCCCTTCACCCTCGAATCGCTTGACGACGTTCTTGATGGCCTTCGCGGCAGCCCCGCTCTTGGCCTCCATCAGCACCGGTACTCCGCGATTGGATGCCAGCGCCACTTCGGGGGCACGAGGGACCACTACGTTGACCGGCAACCCGACAACCGCTTCGACGTCACGTACGGAAAGACCCGACTGGCGATCAGCGAAGTTGAGTACGAGGTGGCGCGCTCCGGGCAGGATGTTCAGCGTCGCAAGCACTTCGATCTCCTTGCGGACGTTGCGAACGCTCGCAACGTCCATGCTCGACACGAACACTGCATCGTTGGCTTCCTCGAGGGCTGCCAAGGTCGGTTCATCGAGGCCCGCACCCGTATCTACGATCACGAACCGGAACTGCGAGGCGAGCGATGCGAGAAGCTCCCGAACCTGCTTGGCTCCGATCTTGTCGGCCGCAGCTGGAGACTCTGAACCACACAACGCATAGAACCCTGCTGGGTGCGCGGTGAGGAAGGTCTTGAGAAGCAACGTGTCCAGCCCGCCCTGACTGGCAAACGCGTCAGCGAGTGAGTGAGCAGGCTTCAGGTCCAGATGCGTCGCGACATCGCCGAACTGAAGGTCCAGGTCGACCAGCACGACGTCCATCGGTGCCTGCTTCGCCAGACCGACCGCCAAGTTGACCGCGATGGTCGACTTGCCTACCCCACCCTTGGGCGAAGCAACCACCACGACCCGACTCTCGACGGTCCGCTCAACCTCTTCGTCAGTGGATCGGCGGCGAACATTGCGCCGTGACGAATGGTCGTGCGCCTTGAGGAGCATGATCCGGAATTCTTCGTCGCTCGCCTCGGGCGACAACACGTCCCGGATACCTGAACGCATCGCCTCGAGGATCAGGTCGTTGGTCGGCTCAGCAACCAGCACCACGCTGATCTGCGGGTGCATCGCGTCAAGCAGGCTCGCCACCGACATCGTCGTATGACGGCTGATCTGAGGTCCAAACACGACCAGATCAGGAAGGTGGTCATCGATCATCAAGGCGCGTATGTCGAACTCCGGCTTCTCGACGACGAGCGCCGAGATCGGAACCAACAGGTTGCCGGGAAACTGCCCCAACCGGAACTCCAGGCCGCCATCGCCACCAAGGAGGAGGATCCTGCTCATTTCACCACGTCCTTTGACTCGATCATCTTGGAACCTGACGTATCGGTCTGAGAGTTCTGCAGCGTCAACCACACCTTGCCGAATTCGGCGGCATTCACGATCCGCTCGGCGTCCAGCGGATCGACCGCGAACGTGACAAGCGAGGGGACGCCTGCTTCGTCGGCGCCCACCTTGCCGAGAGCCGATTGCGAGACACGTGTCACGAGCAGGTTGTTCTTGATGACGTTGGTGTAGCCGCCGTCGTTGCCTTGTTTGGCGTAGCTGACCACCAGGCCAACCCGGTCACCTGCCTTGATGGTGCCTGTGGGCATACGCGGAGCCGACAGCGAAATGCTGACCTCCTGCATGCCAGCCGGCAGCGACGATGACTTGCCGTCCTTGCCGGTGAGGGCTCCGAACCGCGCCTTGAGCAGCTGCTCACCAGGCTTGAGCGAAACGTTCGTCGACAGGGACCTGACCGAATCCAAGCTGGTCAGAGCACCTTCGGCCCGCACACTGACCGGCACCTTCTTGAGCTCGACGGCCGTGGTGATGCGGCTGGCCGGCGTCTCCGCAGGGATCTCATCCTTGACGACCAGGACTTCGACCAGCTGCGCACCATCGAAAGCTCGCTCGTCTGCCCCATTGGCGTAGTTGACGAGGGCGATGATGCCCATGATCGCGAGGACAGCCGCGCTGACAATCGCTACGAGTTTCTTCTTCACGGGTGTTCCCTTCTCATGGCTAGTTACTCAGCCGGGTGGAGAGCTTGACGCCGCCGAGATCCGGCGCAGCGCTGTCATAGGCAAAGACCTGATCGGGGTCCTGTACGACGGATCGCACGAAGTAGCCCTGAATTCCCTGGCAGGTCAGAGTCAGGATGTTCAGGCAGGACGGGGTCGCCGTCGCATCGTTCTTGGCGTTGCCTGGCTCCTGCCAACCTGTGATCTTGAAGGGCGCAAAGCCAACGATGCGCAAGGTGATCGAAGAGGACAGCACGGTGAGCGGCGAGTACGACTCGTAGATCGGCATCATCGCGATCGTGCCCAGCTTGAGCTTGTTGACGCAGGCCGTCGGAGCAATCACCGGTGAGACCGTCGAGACGATCATTGTCTCGATGATCTTGACCTTCATGTTGCACAGCGACATGTTGCTGACGTCGAAAAGGTCCAGTACGTCGACCAGTGCGGTGAGCCATACGGCCCCGTTGCTCATGTTGAGTGCGTGGCCGGTTGGCCCAGTACACGTCGAGTTGGGGAACCAGTTCGTCAGCGGCAGGCCGAGCAAGTTCAATGTCGCGATCAGACCTTTGAGAGTCGCGCTCAACAAGTCGGTGCGCAGCAGAATGTGTTGCGTCGCGGGGTAGTCGTTGGCCAGGTACTGGCAGTAGCCGACAGCCATAGGCAGAAGGGGGTAGCCCTCTTTGGGTGCTTTGTCCCAGGTCGCCGTCGCCCGCACCGTCGCAGTCTTGGACGAAACACCGACGAGCTTGGCGAACGCGAACGGCATCGTCTTGACGGACTCGACGGTGACCGACGTCGAAGAAGGACTGACCGTTCCCACGACCTCGGCACTGGCATTGCTGATGTTCTGGCCGACCACAAAGTTGGCCGTCGACTTCGGGGCGTTGCCGTTCGCCGAATAGCAGGTGTTTCGGTACAGGGCGCAGTCCTGGGCGATCGCGAGCGCCGCATTGTCGGTTGCGGTCTGAAGCTTCTGCCTCTGGACGTACGCATTGCCCACATCGACGCTCATACCGACAGCTGCGATGAGGGTTGTGGCGAGAATGCCGACCAGGACTGCAGTGACACCTCGATCGTCCCGGCGCTGGCGTCGCTTTAGGTTCCACTGCATCGCGCTACCGCCTTTCCAGTGACTGAGTACGTGGTGCCGAAGAATTTGGTGGCCGAAGCCTTGGATGCGTTGGTGATGGTCACGGTCACGTTCCCGAACGTTCCGTCACTGGCCTGTGCGCACGAGGTGTATCCGGAGGTGAACGTGATCACCGGGGTCAGCGAGCTCGGCATACCGGCGCTGACCGCGGCCGCCTTGGCCTTCGTCGTGTTGTTCTCGATGGTCATCGAGCGCGCAGCAACGAAGGCGGCGTTGTTGTACTGGGCTGATGTCTTGTAGCGCTCACCGAAATCGATGACGCCACAGATCAGCAGAAGCAGAAAAGGGACGATAAGTGCGAACTCGACCATGGCGACTCCACGATCGTCCCGAGCATGACGAGGCATGAGCTCGGCCGAAACCACGTCGCGCCGTGAACCCCGGGGGATTCGCGGCGCGACATCAGCGCCCCGAGTGCGCTGTGTGGTGTTCGACTTACAGGCTGATGCCCGTGAAGAGGCCGTTGACCTTCGGGCCGAGGATGGCAAGACCTGCCACCACGATGACGGCAACGCCGGCAGCCATGAGTGCGTACTCGATGGCGGTTACGCCATCTTCGTCACGACGCTCAGCGCGTGCCTGGAACGACGACAGAACAGCGAACAACTTGTTGAATGCAGACATGTGAGTTACTCCCTCAATCATTTAAGTCACTCAGACGAGTGACTCTCCCAAGCCCCAAATTAGGCCCACTTTGGCCCGCTGTCTGCACATTTAAGGATGATTATTGCTAGTCATTTCGGACTATGGACGGAGGTTCAGCGCAGGCGGAAAATTGCGAGCTTCGCTGGCGGCGATCAGGGGATAATTGACTGGAATATCGCCAAAACTCTGGGCCCAAGGCCAAATACGCCGGCCGAGGCGAGCAGTGCCACTGCTGTTGCCAACAAGCCATATTCGATCGATGTCACTCCCTGGTCGCCTTCGCGATCAGTTGTGCGCCTTTGTACTCCCCAAAGGTTCATCATGTCCGCTCCCTCGGCTCATGGTGCGCCCCCAACACACGAATCCAAGGTAGCCCGGTCAGGTCACCGAGGAGTCGAATCTGAAGGAAATGACTCGATCGGGTCAGGCTTCGAAACGTTCCAAGCCGACCAACACCAGCCTGGTCTTGGTCACGCAGGTCTGCAGGACCAAGTCGGCTTCGGGAAGGTCCCCGACCGTCACTTCATTGCGAGTTTCGTAGGTCAGGCTCGTCACCACGAAGATCCCGTCATCGACGCCTTTGCCGTCCAACTCGACCGCATCGCCCTCTTTGAGTTTGGACATCCAGAACATGCCACCGCAGTAGTCGTGCTCAGCGACAA
This sequence comes from Aeromicrobium panaciterrae, assembly GCF_031457275.1. Taxonomy (NCBI): domain Bacteria; kingdom Bacillati; phylum Actinomycetota; class Actinomycetes; order Propionibacteriales; family Nocardioidaceae; genus Aeromicrobium; species Aeromicrobium panaciterrae. The sequence continues at coordinate 903,739 of NZ_JAVDWH010000001.1, read as the reverse complement.
GGGTCGGCCGGCCCTCTCCCAGCCACACCGCGACGGGCCCCTTGCACTCGTCGAGCATGGCGGTGGAGCCATCGAGATTGGTCAGCCCGTACGTCGTACGGCTGAACCGTGGCTCAGGCGCTTCACGCGGCGGAACCACCACCGGCGCTTCTACACTCTTGGCGCTGTCGGTCGGAAGCTGAACTGCAACAACTGTGACGACCAGCGCGATGAGGCCGACGACCAGCACGATCATGCGTCGCATGCCTGCACCTCCTCGCGCACGTTCTTCTACTTTACTGAGACGTTCGTGGTTGTCTCGACATAAGTGGAATAGACGTCCGAACCAGAGCGAAGATCGGAGCCGACGGTGGCCTCACCGACAACAGAAGCACCCCCGCACGGCGACGCGGAGCTGTTGGCGCGTGCCGCCGATGGCGATCGTGCCGCCTTCGGACAGCTCTACGACCGCCACGTGCGCCCGGTCTATTGGCAGGCGTTTTCGGTCGTACGCGACGCCGACGAAGCCGAGGACATCACCCAGGACGTGTTCATCACAACCTGGAACAAGATCCGCGCCATCAACCTGGTCGACGAGTCCGCTCTGCCGTGGTTGCTGGTCACCGCACGATTCACAGCACTCAACGCCCGCCGGCGGGCCCTCAAGGCTCGCCACAGCGAGCTCGACCAGGACATGGTCGACGACGGATCGTCCGTCGAAGACGAGGTCGAAGGTGCACAGATACGGGCCGAGATCGACAAGGCCGTCGCAGCTCTCTCGCCCACCGACCGCCAGCTGTACGACCTCTGCGTCGTCGGCGATCACACCTACGAACTCGCAGCCCGCGAACTCGGCGTGAGCCACGCCGTCGTACGCAATCGACTTTCCAGACTTCGAAGCCGGCTCCGTGCCGACCTCCGCTCCATGAGGACTATCTAAATGAGAGGGCAGCAATGAACGCCATGCTCACTGACGACCGCATCGAGACGATGCGCTCCACTGTCATGAATGCCGTCGACAGCGACATCAAGCGCCGTGGCACTCGTACCCGCCGAGTGGTCGGCCTCGCCGCCGCCAGCGTGCTGGTTGTCGGCTTCGGCACCTTCGGACTCAACGCCATCAACGGTCCGAACGACGGCAACGACGACGCGCTCTCCCGATCCTCGATCGAAGCCGGCGACAGCGGAAGCGACTCCAAGGCTGCGGCACCCGACTCAGCCGCGGGAGCGCTGACAGATGAGGCGGCACCTGAGGCTGGCCGCGACTCATACCTGCTCGACGCAGACCGCGAAGTGATCGTGACGGGCTCGGTCAGCGTCACAGTCGGCGATCCGCGCGGATCCGCTCAGAAGGTCAGCGCGTATGTCGACTCGATCGGTGGTCGCGTCGACTCCCGAAGCGAGAGCTCCGACGACAACTACGAGGCCGCGTATCTCGAGGTCCGCGTGCCGAGCAACAAGGTGACGGCGACGATCGCCAAGCTCAAGACATACGGCTCGGTCACCAATGTGTCGCTCCAGAACCAGGACGTGACGTCTCAGGCCCAGGATCTCGACGCCCGGATCGATGCACTCAAGGTGTCGATCAAGCGTCTCCAGAAGATCATGGCCGACGCGACGACGAGCGGCGAGCTGATCAAGGCCGAAGGCGCACTCACCCAGCGTCAGGAGCAGCTCGAGAGCCTGGCGGCGCAGCGGACGTCCATCGCCGACCAGGTGCAGCTGTCGACGCTCTCTATTGAGCTGTCAGAGAAGGCCAAGGCCGACAGCGTCTCCCCCGGCGGTTTCAAGGGTGGGGTGATCGACGGCTGGAACGCATTGGTCTCGACGCTCAACAACATCGTCGAGTTCGTCGGGATCATGCTCCCTTGGGCCGCAATCGCTGTGGTGCTCTACGGCGCCTACCGGCTCATCGCTCGTCGCCGCGAGTGGAACTAGCGACCTTCTAGGTATTCACGCGCCAGGAACTTGGGCACGCACATGCGCCAGGCATCGATGACCAACTCTTCCATCTCGTCGACCTCGAGCATGGCCATCCGGGCGGCCACCCACTGATAGCGCATGTCGCTGGGGTGCGGCATCAGGAAGGTGTCCGGTCGGTTGGCCACGAGGTCGGCCCGTTCCTCCTTGGGGAAGCCGAACCCCATGAACTCCTCGTCGCGTGAGAACGCTACAAACACCAAGCTGCCCACGCGGAACTTGATCCGGTCACGCACCAACACTTCGTACGCGCGTGGCAGCGTTTCGGCGAGCTGACGCACATCCTCCACTGTCACCATGTCGGCGAGCGTACGACGCCGAGGCGACAATTCAGGAACCGAGGATGTTGACCATCCAGGCGATGCCGAACTTGTCGGTGAACATCCCGAAGGTGTCGCCCCAAGGCACCTTCTCCAGCGGCACACCCGGTGTGCCACCGGCAGACAGGCCATCGAAGTAGCCGCGCAGCTCTGCCTCGTCGTCACCGCTGAGCGAGATCTGGATGTTGCCGCCGCCGGGGCTCTGCTCCACGTGCTCCGGGGTGTCGGCGAGGAACAGCGTGAGTCCACCCGGCGTGACGATCGAGGCGTGCATGACGAGCTCGGCTTCGCTCGTGTCGGCCATGCCGGGGGTATCGCCGAACGTGTTGATCTCCAACTCGCCACCGAAGACCGAATGGTAGAACTCGGCGGCTTCCTTCGCGTTGTCGCGGAAACTGATGTAGGGGTTGAGCTTGGTGGCCATGTCGTCTCCTCGAGTCAGTTCAGCCAGTCTCGTCGATGACCGGCTCGGGCACCAGCGTCCAGACGCTCATAAGCCCCGTACGGATCTCGCTCCACCACGTCGGTGGTTTCGGCTTCCTGACCTTGTCCGGGCGAAGCTCGTCGGCACCATCGCGGTCAGGGGTGGCGGTGCAGGTGTTGGCGCGCAACGACTCATCCGCGTAGATCACCCACGCTTCGCCGACCGCTGGCACTGGTTCGTACCAAAGCTCGTCGAAGGCAATCCACGTACGCGCGTCGAGGTCTGGACCGCTCCACACCTCGCGGACAACGAACAGGTAGGCGTCACCACGCTGCTGGACGATCGTCCCAGCGAAACTGGAATAGGGCTTCTGCTCGGAGAACGGCACGCAGCTGAGCGCTGACGCAGGCGCCGGCACAAGCAACGGCGCAAGGAAGATCAGCGGAACGAGCCAGCGAGCTCTCATGCTTGAGTATGTCGCCGGCATCGCGATCGTCTCAGGCTGACAGTGCTTCGGTCAGCAGGGCAACGAGTGCCTCAAGCTGCAGGTCGGTCGAGTCCGAGAGCTCCTCGTCCGAACCATCGAGCGCGCGAGCCGCGAGTCCGGCCTTGCTGTCGATGAGCTCGGCGATCTTGGGATCGAGCGTCTGCGAGGCAATGATGCGCCACGCCGTGACGGGCTCGGCCTGGCCGATGCGGTGTACGCGGTCGATCGCCTGGGTCTGCTCGGCATCTGTCCACGAAAGCTCGGCGAGCACGACGTTGGAGGCGGCCTGAAGGTTGAGGCCGACACCCGCAGCAGTCAGCGAGCAGACGGCGATCGCGACGTCTGGATCGTTGGTGAATGCGTCGATGGCCTTCTGACGTGCCGTAGTGCCCTGGTTGCCACGGATCGAGATGTACTTGATGCCGCGCTTGTCGAAGGTCGCCTCGGCGGTGTCCATGACATCGATGTGCTTGGCGAAGAAGACGACCTTGCCAACGCTGTGCGCGAGCTGCGCCGTGTAGTCGGCAGCCAGCCCTGCCTTGGCCTGACCGATGCGTCGCATCATGCTGAACACGTTCTCGTCGGTCTTGCTCGACGAATCCTCGCGCTCCCAGGTGGCAACACGGCGTACGAGCTCGTGATCGATGCCCTCGACCGTGATGCCTTCCTTGCGAGTGGCCAGCGCGCTTTCGTAGCGAGCAACCATGCGCTTGGCGAGCTGGCGCTCGGCTTCCTTGATCGAGCGCCCGGCCTCGTCGTCCAGCTCAACCGGTATGTCGGCGATGCGGCGGGCGGGAATGTCGGCGGCGACGTCGATCTTGCGACGGCGAACGATGCCGAGGTCGATCACGGCGTTGCGGGCGGCTGGGTAGAACCCAGGATCGACCGGAGTCAGACCGGTCTCCTCCAGAGCATGCATCAACTCGGCACGCGGCTTCTTGCTGTCGATCCAGCCGAGGTACTCCCAGATGGCCAGGAAGTCGTCGATGTCGTTGATCAGCGGTGTACCGGTCAGCGCCATCAGCAGCGGGCGGGCTGTGCGGGAGCGGATGCGGTCGGAAAGCTCGAGCACGTGCTGGGAACGCTGCGAGGACTTGTTCTTGATGAAGTGCGCTTCGTCAAGCACCATCCCGCGGAACCCGAGGTCGCCCAGCCAGCCCACGTGACGGTCGAGCACCTCGTAGTTGACGATGACGATGTCAGCGAAGCCGTCGATGTTGTCGCCGTCGCCGTGGATCACGGTCGCCTTGTGGCGAGGCGTCCAGGTCTCGGCCTCGCGGGCCCAGTTGGTCTTGACGACGTTGGGCACAACGACGAGCAGTGGGTAGGCCTTGGCAGCCTGGGCTGCGAGCAGCGCCTGAGCAGTCTTGCCGAGGCCGGGCTCGTCGGCGAGCAGGAACGTACGGTGACCGTCGGATGCGGCATCGACCAGCTGCGACTGGTGGCGCATGAGCTCGAGACCCGCGGGGACGTAGTTGGAGTCCACGTAGGGATCCGGAAGGTCCATGCAGGCCGACGCTCCGCCTGCGGCGCGCTCGAAAGCGTTGAGCAGCGGCTGGAGCAGCTCCCACGTACCGAGTCGGCGGGCTTGGACCTTCTGTGACTCGGCGGCCGAGAAGTCAGGCACCACGAACGGGTTGGCAAGCTGTCGGGTGATCACTGACTTCGGGACAACTTGGCGTTCGGCAGCGCGGGACGTCGGCGTGGGTTCAGCGACAACCTCCGGCTCCTCCTCGAGCTCGGCGCCGGTGGCGCTCATCATCTTGCGCTTGAGCTCCTTGGCACCGTCGGAGATGACAGCGTTCTCGCCGAGGAGCGACATCAACGAGGTGTCGCTGGCCGCGGTCCTGGCCAGGATCGTGCCGATCCCGTCGAGGCGCTTCAGCAGCTCTGCGCGCTGGGACTCACTGATCGTGGCGTCGCCGCGTACGCGGGAACGCTCTTCGCGCGCCAAGAGCGCTACGGCTTGGAACTTGGTGCGAAGGGTCGGCGAAACGCGACCGGTCTGCGCACCGGCTTCGACCTCACGTACGGCGCGGGCGAGGACGGACATGATGTCCTGCGGTCCGCGGGCTCGCCGCTGACCTTGACCTGCATTGCGCTGGCGTGGTGTTGCCACGTTCCTCCTTGTGCCCGGCTCCATGCCGGGCGCACTGCTGAGCTCTGTCACGATCCGAAATGGATCACGACGTTTGCGCTCGAGGCGCCGAAGTGCCTGACGAGCATCGATCAGCTTGACCTTGATCGAGTCATGACTCTGACCTGCGGTGGATCACCCGATGTTCGACATCGTGACCTCGTAGACACGAGGTGCAGGCGGCTCAGCCGCTGGTAAGTCACACAATACCGCTCCACGCCGACGGATACGACACAGCGGGGCCTTTTGATTGGTGGAGCATAGGAGATTCGAACTCCTGACCTCTTCGATGCGAACGAAGCGCGCTACCAACTGCGCCAATGCCCCTACGGCGGGCAACTTTAGCACCGGCGCCGGACGAAGCAGCGGTCAGTGACCGACGGCGCGACGTTCTTCGTCAGCACCTTCGCGGCCGGGCATCTCAACGTCCTCGCCCTCGATGTGACCTGACGTCCAGGCGCCTGCTGCGCCGAAGTCGATCGTGCGAACCGTGCGTCCGGCGCGAGGCTTCGTGACGTACGTCGGAAGGGTGACAGGGAGCGGATCCCATAGCGCTTCGCCGGTCGTCGACACGCTTGGAACGGCGATCACAATCTGATCGTCCAACGCATCGGTCTCGAGCGGGACATCTTCCATCACGTGCTTGCGACCCGGGTTGATGTCCTCGAACTGGCCCGAGACGGTGATCGTGTCCTCGGACTCCATCACGGCCTGACGAGCTGAGCGGCTGATGCCCAGCTCGGTACGAACCTGTAGACGGCACGCCACGAGCCACGCAACGATCAGCGCAGCGGGGGCAGCGATCGAATAGATCGGGATGACACCAACACCTGCGACAGCACCGACGATGGCGGCAAGCGCGAGCAAAGTCAGCAGCGTGCGACGACGGCGAGCAGCCGCGACACGAGCGGCTTTGCTCGAGATCTTGGGGGCGGTAGGCGCCTCCACGGCGGCCTTGATGACCGGCTCGCTCACTTTGAGCTCAGGCTCTGCGGCTTCTTTGGGGCGATTGATGACGCGGCTCAGGAATCCAGAGGACTCAACCGAGGCGTTCTTGGTGGCTTCGTCGTAACGGCGCAGCGCGAGCGGCACGAAGTACGCCGCCCACACGGCGACGACGAACGCGATGATCAGCCCACTGCTTGAACCCACGTGCAAAACGGTATGCCGTGAGCGCTCCCGAACGGGGCAGCCGTGGCCGTGTGTCGGCTGAGAACTTGTGTGACTGGTGTGACAGACGGGTGATTCCGGGGGGTGCCGGTTAAGCGAGCGGCGTATCCGCGCCCGATCAGGCAAGGCAGAGGAGGGAGGCGCACCGGGGTTGTGCGACGACCGACGATAACGCCGCCGGGCGGGATGCGGGGCGGCGCGAGTCAGGCAACTTCCCCCGGAATCACTCGTCTAGTCGGGCGGAGTGGGTCCAAGGCGAGAAAGTACGCCGTCTTGGGCGTCCTCGGCCAGCACCTGGAAGACCCGATGATCGCGCCAGGCTCCGGAAATGTGCAGAAATCTCGGGGCCAGCCCGATCTCGGTGAAGCCGAGTTTTTCGACGATCCGCAGGCTGGCAGCGTTCTCCGGACGGATCGCGATCTCCACTCGATGCAAACCCGTTGTGGTCAGCAGATGGTCCGTCACCAGCGCGACGGCGGTCGGCGTAATCGATCTGCCCGCATGTGACTTGGCAACCCAGTAACCCATGCTGGCCCAGCGAGCGGACCCCCAGGTGATGCCGTTGACGGTCAGCAGGCCGACCATTTCGTCGTTCCAGGTGACGGCGAACGGCATCGCGTAACCCTGGCGTGCCCGGCGGCGCAAAGTGCCAATCATTCCGGCGTACGAGGTCGCGGCCGGCCCAGCTTCGCGCGGGAGCGTCGCCTCCCACGGTCCGAGCCAATCAACGTTTTCGGCACGCAACTTTGCCCAGGTACGAGCGTCCCGGCGACGAAGCGGCCGCACCCCGACAGCACCGTGCCGCAGAACAACCGGCCAACCCGGACTCAAGCTAGTAGGGCCGATCCAGAACGAGAGTGCGGACCGTGTCGCCAAGGTTGAGGGCGGTCTGGTCCTCCCCGACGATGATCAGCGCATTGGACTGAGCCAACGATCCTGCCAAATGCGAGCCGTCACCCGCGATCGGTGTGACCTTCGCACCGCGGTGAGTGACCTCGAAAACGCCACGTACGTACTGGCGCACGCCCGGAGGTGATTGCAGATCAGACGCCAGAACTGCGTGCACCATCGGGCGCCGGTAGGGCGTGCGGCCCATCATCCGGCGGATTGCCGGGAGGACGAACACCTCGAACGAGACGTACGCCGAGACCGAGTTGCCAGGCAGCGTGATGATCGGGGTCTGCTCGTCGAAGACGCGACCGAAGCCTTGCGGCATGCCCGGCTGCATTGCGACATCAACGAAGTCGACCGTGCCGAGAGCGGACAAGGTCTCCCGTACGACGTCGTGCTCGCCCTTGCCGATGCCGCCGCTGGTCACGACGAGGTCAGCGCGTACGAGTTGCTCAGACAAAACCCGGCGGAACGCCTTGGGGTTGTCGTCAACCGCGCCGACTCGGTAGCAAATCGCGCCAGCCGCGCGCACGGCCGCGGCGAGCATGTAGCTGTTGCCATCGTTGATCGAGTCGTAGTCGAGATGAGTGCCAGGTTCGCGAAGCTCGCTGCCAGTCGAGATGACGACGACACGAGGACGAGGACGGGCCTTGACCCGCGGTGAGCCGAGCGCGGCCAGCAGGCCGATCTCGCGCGGTCCGAGGACGGCACCCTCTTCGAGTACCCGATCGCCAGTCTTGACGTCACTGCCTTGGCGACGGATGAACGCACCCGGAGTGGTCGACGCAAGGATCTCGACCCGGGCGTTGCCGTGGTCGGTCTGCTCGTACGGGATGACTGCATCGGCACCGCGAGGGATAGGCGCACCGGTCATGATCTTGACCGCGGTTCCAGCGCTGATGGCGAAGGGCTTGGCCGATCCTGCAGCGATCTCACCGACGACCGGAAGCACGATGGGGTTCTCGCGACTCGCGCCGATGACGTCCTCAGCTCGTACGGCGTAACCGTCTGTCGCGGAGTTGTCGAAGCGCGGCAGGTCAGATGGACTGACGAAGCCTTCGAGCAGCGGAAGACCCAGCGACTCAACGAGCGGCTGGTCGTACGCGCCCAACGGACCGATGCCACGCAGGACCTTCTCGAGATGCTCCTCGACGGTCAGCAATCCCTCTTTGATACTGGCTGGTCGGGCTCGTCCGGTGTCGACACGATTTGACGGTGCAGCCGGCTCCGGGTCCTCGGGCTCTGGCTCGACTGGCGCCCCACCACTGCGAGCGAGGTCGGCAGCCGTCGGAGGCGGGCCACCCAACGTCGGGGTCGGTTCGGGTTCGGGCTCTGGTTCTGGCTCTGGTTCCGGCCCTACCTCTTCAACAACAGCCTCGGCGGTTTCCTCGGGCGGAGGTTCCTCATCGGGCGGCGGCTCATCGGGGATGGGCACGTCTGCCGGAGGTACGTATGTGGACACCTGCTCGGTGCGCTCGATGTCGTTCGGCTCGTCCTCTTCCGGCTCTACCTCATGAGGGGGAAGAGGGTCCAACGGAAGCATGTTCTGCTCCGACCCACCTTCGGTCTCCTCTGGGGACATGCGGTCAGCCTAACCGTCACCGAGGCGTGTGGACGGAGCAACAGTCTCGGGCACGCCGGTGTCCTCAAGGGCCACATCGCCGCTCACGGCGACTCCGGGTCCGAATGTCCAGTCGCCGCGGACCGTCAACGAGCGCGCGTCAAGCAACGATGGCGGCACCGGCAGACGGCGATCAAAGTCGGTGATCGTTGAGTAGAAGCGCCGATCGAGATCGACCAACGGCGCTTCGCCAGACGTCCGCAGCCGGAAGTCATCGCCGAGCTCGTACACATCCGATTGCAGCAGAAGCAGGTCGTTGGTCGTCTTGACCGGCAAGAACCGAGACCGATCCACCTCAATCGCCGTGGCTCCGTCGAACACCTCGACCGCGGCACCCATCGCGCACTCGATCTGAATCACCTTCGGCGACGATTCATCGGTCGGGTCGACCGTCTTTTCGTTGCGGATCAGCGGTAGCCCGAGGATGCCGTGGCGCTCTTGGAGAGTCGCACGTACGACTTCGAGGTCGAGCCACAGGTTGTTGGTGTGGAAGTACGTATGGCGCTTCGGGTCATCGGCGAGCGCGACGTCCTCTGCAGCGATCTGCGCTGTGTCCCGCAGTACGAGTCGCCCGTCGCTCTTGCGTACGACGATGTGTCCACCCTTGACGTCCGCAGGAGTACGTCGGCACACCTCAGCGGCATACGGCGCACCCGACGCGGCGAACCACGCCATCATCGCGGGATCGGGCGCCGCTCCAAGGTTGTCGGCATTCGAGACCGTCGCGTACCGGAAGCCGCGATCGATCAGGGCGTCGAGGATGCCTGACACCTCGAGCGCGGTGTAGAGGTCGCCGTGACCTGGAGGACACCACTCAAGACTTGGATCGGCAGGCCAGTCGACCGGCGTGAGGTCGTCGGCGCGGAGCTTGGGCTCGCGGTTCTGCAGGAAGTCGATCGGCAGACCGTCGACCGCGAGGTCGTCGTACGGCGCCAACGCCCCAAGAGTGTCCTCGCGGGTGCGGAAGCTGTTCATGAACAGCAGCGGTACGGGCACGCCCAGCGACGCTCGCAGCGATCGAACTTGTCCCACGATCACGTCCAGGAAGGTCAAGTCGCCGTGTGCGCGAAGCAGCGTCTTGGCTCGGTCGAGTCCCATGCCGGTGCCGAGCCCGCCATTCAGCTTGATGACTGCGGTCACTGAAGCGGCCGCGCGGCTGGCATCTTCATCGTGCGAGATCTTGCTCGCGTGGGAGATGTCGACCAGCGGCTCGACATCCGCCTCACGGATCAGACCGGTCGCTCCATCCGCGAGCTGGGCGTAGAAGTCTGAGAACACATCGATCGCATGTTGTGGCACGTCGGCTTCTGCCATCCGTCGCTGTGCCTGCTCCAGTCCGTTCATCGGGTCAAAGGGTAGCGTCAGCCGCGTGACGAAGGACGAGTTGCGCACGGACCTCCTGCGGCGTCGCCGGGAGATGAGTGATGACGTACGCGCCGAGGCCGCCGAAGCCATCGCGCTGCACGTTCTCGCTGCGCCGATCATCTCGTCCGCGCGGCGGGTCGCTTGCTATCTCTCCATGGCGACCGAGCCCGGCACCGCTCCGCTGATCGAACGGCTGCTCGCACGCGGCATCGAAGTGATCGTGCCGCTCAGCCTGGCCGATGGAACGCTCGATTGGGCTGTGTACGACCCCGCCGCCACAACCACGGTCACCACACTCGGCATCGCCGAGCCAGAAGGCTCATCGCTTGGTTCGGCAGCAATCGAGGACTGTGCGCTGATCTTCGTTCCGGCCCTCGCAGTCGACCACGCTGGCATGCGACTGGGTCGAGGCGCCGGCTATTACGACCGCGCGCTCGCAGGCACCACCCGGCCAACCTGCGCCGTGGTGTTCGCGCACGAACTGATCGAGTCCGTGCCGCACGAGCCGCATGACGTACCGGTCAACATGGCCGTCACCCCGAACGGGATTTTCCACGTTCCCGAATAAGAGATGTCTCTAAGAAGCCGGGCGTGACGCGAGGTCTGGCTTGATCCAGTAGTTGATCGAGACGATCTCGACATCGCGGCCAGGTCGCGGCGCATGAATCATCTGCCCACCGCCGAGATACATCGCGACGTGATAGATCGACTTCGGGCCGCCGTCGCTCCAATAGAGCAGGTCACCGCGCACGATCTTGCTGACCGGCACAGCTTTGGTGCTCGTGTACTGGGCACCCGCGTAATGCGAGAGCGATACCCCTGCGGCACCCCAGGCGCGCATCGTCAGCCCTGAGCAGTCCCACGATCCAGGCCCGGCTGCACCCCATTTGTAGGGCTCGCCGAGTTGCGCCTTGGCGAATGCGATGGCCCTCTCGACCTTGCTGCCCGATGGCGGCGGTGGGTTTGGCGGAGGTGGTGGAGGCGGAGTCGTATGCGTGGGCGTCGGAGTTGGCTTCGGATCAGGTCCGGGCCGCGGCGGGGTGCTGGGGCCCGACTCGTCGAGCTGCTCGTCGATCTCGTCCTGAGCCTCAGTGACGTCATCGACCGTGGTGCCGCTGGCCTCGGCAAGTTGGACCAGCAGGCTCTGACGTTCGCGCTTCGCAGTCGATGCCGCGCGCTCTGCCGTGGCGATGGCCTGCTCGATGTTCGCCTTCGCGTCCTTGAGGTCAGACGTCGCCTTGTTCTGCGCGTCGAGCGCTTCCTGAGCCTCGCGGGCGGATGCGTCGAGTACGACCTTGCGCGCGGTGAGCGTCGCAACCTTGGCCACAGTTGCTTCGTTGGTGCTGGCGTAGGCCGATGCTCGTTCCAACAGTTGCTGGGGACCAGCACTGCTGAACATTGCCGACAGCCTCGACACCGAGGATCCCGATTGCAGCTGCTCAACTGTCATAGCTGCGACGACGAGTTCCTGCGCCTGAAGCTTCTTACGCGCGATCGCGACCTCGGCACGATGCCGCGATACGGCCTTCTTGGCTGCCTCAAGCTCGTACTTCGCACCGTTGAGTCGTTCGGACGCCGCAGCCGACCGGGCATACAGATCGTTGAGCTGCTGGCGGGACTCGACCAGCTGAACCTGGAGCTCACTCACCGTCGGCTTGTCCGCACGCGCGCTCACAGTGCCCACGCAAATCGTACTCGCGAGTGCGAGGACGAAAGCGATGGAGAAGCCGACAACTCGGCTGCGCCATGCGAGGGGGAAGACACGCATGGGTTCAACGGTAAACCCGATATACAGATAGCGGAACCGAAACGTCAGCCTTGCGCGCTGCTGCGGATCTCGCCGACGAGCTCTTCGAGCACGTCCTCAAGCATGATCACGCCGAGCACATTGCCGGTTTCATCTGCGACGCGAGCCATGTGGGAACCACGTGACTGCATCGTTCGGAGCGCCTCGTACAGGCCGGATCCAGCGATGACGGTGGCCAGCGGACGTACCCACTTGTCGGCGATCGGTTCGAGGCGTGATGCCTCATCCGTCTCGAGGACGTCCTTGATGTGGAGGTAGCCCGTGACGTCGCCCTCGGCGTCTGACACTGGGAACCGGGAGAAGCCGGTTTCGGCGCATGCCTTCTCGATGTCGACCGGGGTGGCGCTCGGTTTGATCGTGACGAGACCGTCTCGCGGGAGCAGCACTTGGTCGATCGTGCCCTGCGAGAACTCGAGCGCACCCGACACCAACCCGTACTCGTGGGCGTCCAGCAGTCCTTCACGACGCGACTCCTCGACCAGCCCGGCCACCTCATCATGCGAGAAGGTCGAGGCAACTTCGCTCTTGGACTCGACCCGCAGCGCCCGGATGATCAGATCGGCGGCGCCGTTGAGAACCACAACGAACGGCCGAAGGATCGCGACAACGGCAAGCATGAACGGTCCGAGTACGAGCGCCGCCCTCTCGGGCCCGACGAGAGCAAGGTTCTTGGGCACCATCTCGCCGAGGACGACGTGCAGGAAGACGACGATCGTCATGGCGATGACAAACGAGATCGGGTGGACCAGACCGTCTGGGACGTCGAGACCCTCGAATGCTGGCTCAAGCAGGTGGGCAATCGCGGGTTCACCAACGGCACCGAGTCCCAGTGAGCAGATCGTGATGCCAAGCTGGGCTGCCGCGATCACCAGAGTCAGGCTTTCGATGGCTCGCAGAGCCATCCGCGCCGAAGCCGATCCGGCCTGGACACGTGGTTCAAGCTGCGTACGTCGGGCCGAGATCAGGGCGAATTCAGCGCCGACGAACAAGGCATTGAGTGCAAGGAGCACCACAGTGAGGGCGATCGCGAGTCCGGGGTTCATGACTGCTCCCCCTCGGACTCAGCGGTCAGCGACACCCGGTCGATGCGACGACCTTCCATACGGTCGACCCGAAGGGTGACCTTGAGCTGTTCGGGCTCGTCGTCGTCCTCGCCGCGGCGTTCGAGATGAAGTACGACCTCATCGCCACGTTCGGCGATACGTCCGAGCTCAACGTGGATGAGACCAGCGATGGTCTCGTAGTCCTCGCCCTCGGGAAGAGCGATGTCGGTCTGCTCTTCGACCTCGTCGGGACGCAGCAGTCCGGACAGCGACCAGGTGCCGTCCCGTCGGTGGCGACTGCGAGCTGACAAACGGTCATGCTCGTCGGCGATGTCACCGACGATCTCCTCAACCAGATCCTCGAGGGTGACAACACCGTCGGTGCCGCCGTACTCGTCGACGACGACCGCCATCTGCATGCCCTGCTCGCGCAGCAGCGTCAGCAATGGGTCGAGCTCAATGCTGTCGGGGACAGTTGCCGCGGGGTCGGCGAGATCCGAAACGCGTACGTTGCGGCGGCGATCAGGTTCAACGCTGACGGCTTGCTTGACGTGCACGATGCCGAGAATGTCGTCAGGGCTGCGACCGATCACTGGGAACCGTGAGTGGCCGGTCTGCCGGGCCGCATCGATGACGTCGAGCGCCGAGTCCTTGCCCTCAAGGAAGTGCACGCGCACTCGCGGCGTACGAACATCTGCGGCGGTCCGGTCGCCGAACGCGATGCTGCGGGCAACCAGGTCAGCGGTCTCGTCGTCGATGGCACCCTGCTGGGCCGACCGGAGCACGAGAGATCTCAGCTCCAGTGGCGATCGTGCCGAGCGGAGCTCCTCTTGCGGCTCGACACCCACCGATCGCAGGATCCCGTTGGCAACCTTGTTGAGCCCACGGATCGGCCAGAGCATTGCTCGGGTGAAGGCTCGCTGGAACCACTGCGTACGGGCAGCAACCTGTTGCGGAATGGCGATGGCCAACTTCTTGGGCACCAGCTCGCCCAACAGCATCGTGACGATGGTGCTGAGCGTCAGAGCCACGGCGTATGAGATGCCGCGCAATGCGCCGCCCGTCAGACCCAGCTCCTCGAGCGGATCGTGCAGGATCTTGCCCAGCGCTGGCTCAGCCAGGAAGCCGATCGCGAGGTTGGTGATCGTGATGCCGAGCTGCGCACCGCTGAGCTGGGTCGAAAGCGTGCGCAGCGCAGCGAGCGTGCCCTTGGATCTCTTGTCGCCGGCCTCGGCAGCACGTTCGATGGTTGCCCGGTCGACTGTGACGAGCGAATACTCGGCGGCACCGAACACGCCGCAGCTCAGGACGAGCAACAAGGACAGGGCCAGTAGGAGCCACTCAGTCAACGCGGCGCTCCAAGACAGTGCTCCAAAACTGTGCCGTCCGAAGAAGTGGTCACGATGCGGCAACTGTACCCTTGGTATGCAGTCCAAACTCAGGAGCAGGCCGTGCCCAGGTACCAATATCAGTGCACCGATTGCGGTGAGCCGCTGGAAATCCAGCAGAGCTTCACCGACGATGCGCTGACCGAATGCCCCGCGTGCGGCGGTCGCCTGCGCAAGGTCTTCAACGCCGTCGGTGTTGTGTTCAAGGGCTCGGGCTTCTACGTCAACGACAGCAAGTCGAAGTCAAGCACCACTTCGACCGCATCGACGTCCTCTGACAAGCCCGCCGCGAAGTCCTCCAGCGACTCGTCGACGACCACCACAAAGGCCGCTCCCGCCAAGAAGTCTGGCTCCGACTCAGCCGCCTGATCCCTGTGGATCGCTGGCTGCAAGACGGCCTCGATCTTCCTAGAGTCCGGCGATGGACTCCATCCGTCGCTTCGTCTTCCTGCACCACCGTCTGCTCGCTGCGATCTGCACCGGCCTCGCCGTACTCGCCGGGCTGAGCGCCGTACGACAGTCACCTGGAGGCGTCAGTGTCGTCGTTGCGCGTTATGACCTCGCCAGCGGTCACATTGTCGAGAAGTCAGACGTACGCGTTGCCACGCTCACGAACGCACCCGACCACGCGCTGACCAGCTCACGGGCTATCGGTCGACGCGTCGCTGGGCCCATGCGTGCGGGTGAGCCGTTCACGGACTACCGCGTGCTCAGGCCAGACGCACTCGATGGATACGGCGAGGGCGCCGTGCTCACCAGCATTTCGATCCCGGACGCCGATGGATTGACCGGGCTCCAAGTCGGCGACCGCATCGACGTCGTCGCCGTCGATCCGAATGGTGAGTCCAAGGCCGAAGTGGTGGCCCGAGACGTCGAGGTAGTGACGATTCCGTCGGGTGAGGAGAGCGATGCCCTGGCGCTCGGAATTGTCACGACCGAGAAGGTTGCACTCGACCTGGCGTCGGCGGGACTCGAGTCACGGTTCACGGTGATGCAGTCCTCATGACCGCTCGTTAGGGTCGAACTCACAACTCAACTCCCATCGGAGGGCAACCATGATTCAAGGCTTCAAGGATTTCGTGTTCCGCGGCAACATCGTCGACCTCGCGATCGCCGTCGTCATAGGCACGGCGTTCGCTGCACTGGTGAAGGCATTCACCGAGTCGTTCGTCAGCCCCCTGATCGCGCTCATCGGCGGCGGCGGTCCCGTCGGCATGTCGCTTGAGGTGGACGGACAGTACTTCACGTTCGGTGCGTTCATCACCGCGATCATCACGTTCGTGCTGACTGCCGCGGTCGTCTACTTCGCCATCATGGTGCCGCTCAAGGCCCTGCAGGAGCGTCGCGCTTCGGGCGAAGAGCCCGAGCCGGAGGTCGTACCCGAAGACATCGCACTGCTGCGCGAGATCCGGGATGCGCTCAAGTCTCGCTAGCCGTGGTGGGGCGGGACGTCCCTGAGGTATTCCTCGTCGGAGGTTGGGGCGGAACGTTCGCCCCAACCTTCGTCTGTGTCGTCGACAGAGGTGTCCGGAAGGACATCGCCGAGCAGTTCGGCGGCGCGACGACGGCGCGCAACTTCTTCTTCGGTCAGTTCAGGCTCAGACTCGGGCGAGGGCATCGAACCAGTCCGGAGTCAGCTTGGGGTAGGTCGGATGCCAGCCCGTACGGTCGCTGAACAGCTGCGAGCTGATGCGCTGGGACCGGGTGAGGATCTCGAGCTTGTCGGAGCCGAGACGCTCGACCCACTTCGGCAGGAAGTGACCCTGCTTCTGGCCTGCGGCCTGGGCAATGGTGTCGACATAGTCGCCACGCTGAACAGGCTCAGCGCCGACGTTGTAGATGCCACCAGGCGCGGACAGCGCGTGCACGACGGCTGAGCCAACGTCAGCCGGATGGATGACGTGCATCCACGAAGTCTTGGCGCCCATGCCGATCGCCTTGCCAGCACGAGCTCGGCGGAACATCCAGGCGGTGTTGCGGTCATCGCCGGTGACGAGTCCGAAGCGCAGGCTGACGGACGTACCGCCCTTCTCGGCGAAACGGGCCATGCGGTGCTCGGCGACCACAACAGGTTCGGTGGCACCGGTGAGGTCGATCGGGCTGTGCTCGTCGATCCACTCATCGCCGTTGTCGGCGTAGATGAAGCTGAGGCTTTGCTGGACGATGCGCTCCACGCCAGCCTCGCGTGCTGCGATGGCGACGACCTTGGAGCCGACGACGCGAATGCGTTCGACTTCCTTGAGCGAGCCCGGCCGCAGCGCGGCGGTGCCGACCGGCACCTTCGTGGCGAGATTGGCCACGGCATCGCAGCCACGCATCCCGGCGACGAGAGCATCGCCGTCGTAGACGTCGCCGCGACAGGGCTCGGCGCCTGCAGCAGAGATCTGGGCAGCCGATTCTGCCGTGCGGGCAAGACCAATGACAGTGTGTCCCGCTTGGTGCAACGCGTCGATGGACGATCGGCCCATCACTCCGCTTGCACCCGTGAGGAAGACCTTCACGTCACTCCTTTGAGTGGTTGGTGCCTCCGGACCGGCGGTGGTGCCACCTGCCCGAATGGTTACGGAATGATAACAATGCCTGCAATAGGCGTCATCTTGTAGCGCGTCTCAGCCTTCGATGAGCGGCGTGACATCGGCAATCGAGTCGAAGACATGAGTCGGCCTGAACGGGAAGCGGTCGACCGCTCCAGCTGCCGTCGAGCCAGTGAGTACGAGGATCGTTCGCAGTCCAGCCTCGAGTCCGGAGAGCACGTCAGTGTCCATCCGGTCGCCGATCATCACGGTGGTCTCGGAGTGCGCTTCGATCTGGTTGAGTGCGCTGCGCATCATCAAGGGGTTGGGCTTGCCGACGAAGTACGGATCGACGCCGGTCGCCTTCGTGATGAGAGCTGCGACGGATCCGGTCGCTGGCAGCGATCCCTGCGGTGAGGGGCCCGTCGCGTCGGGGTTGGTCGCGATGAAGCGCGCACCGTTCTCGATGAGCTGGATCGCGCGAGTGATCGCCTCGAACGAGTACGTGCGCGTTTCGCCGAGCACGACGTACTCGGGATCCTGGCTCGTCATGACGTAGCCAACGTTGTGAAGGGCGGTCGTCATTCCGGCCTCACCGATCACGTATGCGGTGCCTTCGGGACGCTGCTCGCTGAGGAACTTTGCGGTCGCCAGCGCTGAGGTCCAGATTGCCGATTCGGGTACGTCGATGCCAGCCAGTCGCAGCCGGGCGCACAGGTCGCGCGGGGTGAAGATCGAGTTGTTGGTCAGTACGAGGAACTTGCGTCCGCTCTTCTTCAGCCGCTCGATGAACTCGGGCGCGCCGGGGATCGCCTTCTCCTCATGGACGAGCACACCGTCCATGTCTGTGAGCCAAGACTCGATGGGCTTCGTCATACCTCCATTGTCCACCCGTATGCGGGGTTCGATGAAATCGCGCGTACTCGATAACCTGACCCAGCGCCCTCGTAGCTCAGTTGGATAGAGCGACCGCCTCCTAAGCGGTAGGTCACAGGTTCGATTCCTGTCGAGGGCACCAAGAGCCGGCCATTGAGCAGCGCTCCTGCAAAGCGCGAGTCACGCCCCCTGGTACGACTCGGCCACGACAGCAACGGGGCAGTGGGTCCGCTTGAGGATGTCCGAGGCGAACGGCCGCGAAAGCGACAACGGTGTCGGATGGTGGGGCCGTCCCACGATGACGAGGGAAGCACTTTCGGTTGCCCGCAGGACGGCGTCCTCCGGAGTCTCGCGTCCGTACACCTCGAAGATCGTGACGTCCGGGAACTTCACTCGCCAGGCAGCGAGAATCTCCGTGATCTTGGCCCGCTCCCGATCCGCCTCGTCAGGTGCCGTTCCCGGTTCGATCGCATGCAGAACGTGCAACGACGCGTGGTGTGCGCTCGCCTGCTCAAGAGCGAACAGCATCGGGCCATCGGCTGCGGTGTCACCCGCGAGGGTGACGACTATATCGCCCGAGTAGGTGTCCGATCCTGCGTGCTCGGGAACCACGATGACGGGGCAACGAGCATGCAACGCGAGGTGGCCGGAGACCTTCGTCCGCATCAGTCGCTCGTACCACGGGACGTCGTCGGAGCCGAGGACGATGAGCCGTGCTTCAGTCGACGAATGGTCGATCGCACGTACGGGTTCGTCCGTCGACAAAATGTAGTCGACAGTCAGCCCGGGCGCTTCGCGCACGATGTAGTCGCGCGCTTCGTCCAGCACGACCTGCCCGGACCGGCGTAGGTCCTCAATCACTTCGTAGCCAGCGTAGAACTCGGCCGACTGTGCCGGCACACCCACGGAGTGGACAACCCACAGCGGGCTTTCGGTCGCGCTCGCTTGACGGATCGCGACCGCCAGGGCGCTGGGCTGCTTGTCGACGATGCCGACGACAACCGGCTTGATTTCGGTGTTCATGACGACCTCCAACGTTCGAATGAGTACCTCCACGATCTGAGGTCAAGCCATCCGATGACACGGCCACACGACCACCGTTCATGGGACCAACGTCCCCTGCGTGACAATTGAGCGGAAACCGAGGCGCGCGGTGCTACCGACACATGAAATCGGCCTAAGGGGCCGCATTGCGCTGCCGTAGGCGATGATGGAAACTGAAACACGTTCTACTTGGCGATGATCAGGGAGATTTTCCATGGCACCGGTGCACGTCGGCTACGCAGCGATGAGCGAGCAGTTCCACCCCACCGAGCTCGTTGACCTGTGCGCCTACGCCGAAAACGGCGGCTTCAACGGCGTCATGGCTGCCGACCACTTCCAGCCGTGGGTCCCGGCTCAGGGCCATGCTCCCTACATCTGGAACGTGCTGACTGCGGCAGGCGAACGTACACGCGGCGATATCGGCCCCGGTGTCATCTGCCCCTCGTTCAAGACGCATCCCGCGATGGTCGCCCAGGCCTCGGCAACGCTGGCCGCGATGTACCCCGGCCGCCACTGGCTCGGGCTCGGTTCGGGCGAAGCGCTCAACGAACACATCGTGGGCGGCTACTGGCCCGAGGCGCCCGAACGGCTCAGCCGCATGTGGGAAGCCATCACGATCATCAAGAAGCTTTTCACCGGCAAGGACGTCAAGCACAAGGGCGAGTACTTCACGCTGGAGAAGACCCGCCTCTGGACCCTCGACGACCCGCCGCCGATCTACGTCGCAACCGCGGGTCCGATCACGGCCAAGCGAGCCGGCAAGGAAGTCGACGGCATCATCACCCCGGGCGCCACGACCGAGAAGGTCGCCGGACTCCTCGGCAAGTTCGCCGATGGTGCCCGCGAAGCCGACAAGGACCCGGACACCATGCCCAAGGTTCTTCAGCTGCACCTGTCGTGGGCGCCGACGTACGAAGAGGCGCTCGAGAACGCGATGACCGAGTGGCCCAACGGTGGAATGAAGTTCCCCAAGGGCGACATCCGTTCGCCGTACGACCTCCAGGAGATGGCCAAGATGGTCCGCCCCGAGGACTTCGAGGGCCGGATGCTGATCTCCGAAGACCCCGATGCGCACCGCGCCGAGATCCAGAGGTTCCTCGACGAAGGCATCGACACGGTCTACCTCCACAATGTCGGACGCAACCAGCGCGAATGGATCGACGTGTTCGGCAAGGACGTCTTGCCGAACCTGCACCGCTGAGATTTCACGCCACCAGTGATGATTGAGCCATGACCGCGCAGCCCACTGATCGCGAGATCACCCGCGCCGTACGGCGTGCTGTCGCGGGCAAGTCGATCGACGCGAACGAGGCGGCTGGGCTGCTCAGCGCTCGCGGAGAGTTGCTGGCCGAGCTGATGGCCGCCGCCGTACGCGTACGCGATGCCGGTCTCGAAGCCGATGGTCGACCTGGCGTCGTCACGTACAGCAAGAAGGTCTTCATCCCGCTGACGCGTCTGTGCCGCGATCGGTGCCACTACTGCACGTTCGCGACGACCCCCAACCGTCTGCCTGCGCCGTTCCTGTCGCCCGATGAGGTGCTCGACATCGCCCGCAAGGGCGCGGCAATGGGCTGCAAGGAAGCGTTGTTCACGCTCGGCGACCGTCCCGAGGATCGCTGGGATGATGCCAAGGAATGGCTCGAGGCAGCGGGATACGACAGCACGCTCGAATACGTACGCGCCATGTCGATCCGGGTGCTCGAGGAGACGGGATTGCTCCCCCACCTCAACCCCGGCGTCATGAGCTGGAAGGAGATGTCCCGGCTCAAGCCAGTCGCTCCTTCCATGGGCATGATGCTCGAGACGACGAGCCGCCGACTGTTCGAGGAAAAGGGCCAGGCGCACTACGCCAGCCCCGACAAGGACCCGGCCATTCGCATCCGCGTACTTGAAGACGCCGGCCGCCTCAACATCCCGTTCACGACCGGACTGCTGATCGGCATCGGCGAGACACTCGAGGATCGCGTCGAGAGCATCTTCGAGTTGCGCCGCATCGCCCGGACGTACGGCTCGGTCCAGGAAGTCATCATCCAGAACTTCGTCTCCAAGGACGACACGGCGATGCGCGGTACGCCGGACCTGCAGGTCGAGGAATACCTCGCTGCCATCGCGACGACCCGCATCCTGATGGGTCCGTCGATGCGCGTGCAGGCGCCGCCCAACCTGGTCGACCTCGAAGACTGCCGTTCGCTGCTGGACGCTGGAGTCGACGACTTCGGCGGCATCAGTCCGCTGACGCCGGATCACGTCAATCCGGAACGTCCCTGGCCCGAGCTGACTGCCCTGACCGAACTGTGTGCCGAGCAGGGCTTCACGCTGACTGAGCGGCTCACGGCTCACCCGCAGTTCCTGTCCGAGCCGTGGCTCGACCCTCGCCTCCTCCCGCACGTCGATGCGCTGGTCGGCGAGAACGGCCTGGCCAATCCGGCCGCGCTGGCCGAAGGGCTGCCGTGGCAGGAGCCCGATGGCGGCTGGTCCCCAACCGGCTGGCTGTCGCAGGGACGTACCGAGCTCCACACCGAGGTCGACACCATCGGCCGTACGACTGACCGACGCAGCGACTTCGAGGACGTCTACGGCGACTGGTCAGTACTTCGCGACGGACAAGCGAGCCGTGAAGGTGCCGCCTTGGTCGGCATCGGTGACGGCGGATTCAGCAACGCGATGCGTGCGGCCGAACGCGACCCCGCCGGGCTGTCGGATGCCGACGCTCTGGTGCTAATGACGGCCGAGGGGCCGCGGCTCGATGAGTTGGCCAGATATGCCGATGACCTGCGCAAACAGGCGGTGGGCGATGAGATCACCTACATCGTCAACCGCAACATCAACTTCACCAACGTTTGCTACACCGGCTGCCGCTTCTGCGCCTTCGCCCAACGCCGTACCGACGCCGACGCGTACACGCTCTCGCTCGACGAGATCGGCAATCGCGCGACAGAAGCCGTCGCGCTCGGGGCGACCGAGGTCTGCATGCAGGGCGGCATCCACCCCGACCTGCCGGGCACCGCGTACTTCGACATCGCTGCCGAAGTGAAGCGCCGCGAACCGAGCCTGCATGTCCACGCATTCAGCCCGATGGAGGTCATGAACGGTGTCAGCCGTACCGGCCTTTCCGTTCGCGACTTCCTGATCAAGGCCAAGGAGTCCGGCGTCGACTCGCTCCCCGGCACTGCTGCCGAGATCCTCGACGACGACGTCCGCTGGATTCTGACCAAGGGCAAGCTGCCGACGTCAGAGTGGATCGACGTGATCCGTACGGCTCACGAAGTAGGCCTGCCGACGACCTCGACGATGATGTACGGCCACGTCGACCATCCGGGTCATTGGGTCAACCACCTGCGCACTCTGGCCAACCTGCAGCGCGAGACGGGTGGTTTCACCGAGTTCGTGCCGCTGCCGTTCGTGCACCAGTCCTCGCCGATCTACCTCGCCGGCGTCGCCCGCCCGGGACCGTCAGTCCGGGACAACCGCGCAGTGCACGCGATGTCGCGCATCATGCTGCACGGACTGATCGACAACATCCAGTGCTCGTGGGTCAAGCTCGGCCCCGAGACGTGCACCCAGGTGCTGCAGGGCGGCGTCAACGACCTCGGCGGAACGCTGATGGAAGAGACCATCAGCCGGATGGCCGGCAGTACCAACGGATCGCGCAAGTCGATCGAAGAGCTCGAGCAGATGGCTGCGCTGGCTGGTCGCCCCGCAGTACAACGCACCACGACGTACGGCCGAGTCGCCGTGGTCCCGGTCGGAGCCTGACATGTTCACGGTGATCATGCCGATCAAGCCGTGGGACGGAGCCAAGTCTCGGCTGCACGCGGAGGCTGACGCGCGCCGAGCGCTGGCTCGAGCGTTCGCGCAGGACGCCCTAGACGCCGTGCTTCGTACGCCCGAGGTGAGTCGCGTCGTCGTGGTGAGTGGCAGCGAAGAGGTCCGCGAGTATGCCCTCAGAATCGGCGCAACCCCGATCGCGGAGCCAGAAAGCGCCGGGAGCGATCCGCTTGGCACCGCCGTGAACCTTGGCGCTGCCTGGGCAATCAAGAATCATCCTGACGATGCCCTGGCCATCATCCCGTCAGACCTGCCAGCTTTGACCTCCAGCGAGCTCAGCTCCCTTCTTTGCGAGGCAGTCACGCATCCAAGGGCGTTCGTCCCAGATACCAGCGGAGAGGGCACAACGGTCCTCACGAGTCAGCGGCCTGATCTTCTGCGCCCCAGCTACGGACTTGGTTCGGCCGAGCGCCACCGCTCGTACGGTGCGGTCGAACTGTTGGCTCCCGCGGCACTGCGCCGGGACGTCGACGAGTTCCACGAACTGCTCGAGGCTCAGACGCTCGGCGTCGGCGCCCACACGACTGCCGCACTGACGAAGGTCAGCACCCGCGCCTCGGCCTAGACGACTGTGATCGTCACGTCCTGGCCGATCGCACGGGCCAGGATCCGTAGCCGCTCGGCCAGCACGCCGGCTTCGATGAAAGCCGCCGGCGACGCGTTCAGTGGACGCACTTCGATCGAGCGATCGGTGAGTTCAGCGTCCGCCAGCGTCAGGTCGACGCCTTCGCGGGCCATCGCAAGCAGGTCGTCGTCTGCTTCAGCTGACGGGAAGCCGCGAGTATCACCGCGCCCTGCAGCGACCAACACGGCATCGCGAGCTCCGAGGCCGAACATGTCGTCGCCTTCGTCGCGGATCAGTGCCGCCGCACCTGGGGCTTCATTGCGGATCCACTCACCGGGCAGCCCGCGTACGACCACGACCGGTTGACCCCCGAGCTTGCCGGCGACCAGGTCGGCCGCGCCAGCGATCTCGTCGGCCACTGCCGGAGCCGTGACAGCAAGAACGTTGCCGTACGAATCCTCAACGCCCTCGAACGACAGAACGGGGGCGATGCCAGCGGCGCCGATCGCGATGTCGGTCTGACCGATGCGCCAGGCCCGACCAACCGTGTCGGTGATGATGACGCCGACCTGGACTCCCGTGAGGCTGACAAGTCCAGCGCGCAGCTCCCTCGCAGACTGGTCCGGGTCGTCAGGCAGCGGGATGACCAGACCCTGCTCGAGGTTGGAGGCGTCGATTCCGGCAGCGGCCAGAGTCAGTCCGGAATAAGTGCGCACGATGCGAGTCGGTCCGCGCCGGGCAACGACCCGATCGGTCTTCGCTTCTAGTAACGACTCGCGATCACCGCTAGTAGCCAGCCCAGCCGCCTTGCTGACCACTTTGCTGGTCACAACGACGACATCGCCATCGGCGAGGGGCTCCGTGAGGTGATCGACGATGATCGCGGCCAGGTCGTCACCGGGCACGATCTCGCCGATGCCCTCGACCGGCCAGGCGCGAAGCGTCACGCGAACGCCAGAGTGTCTCGGGCCAACTGAGCCGTCGTCGCGTCGTCGTTCATGTAGAGCGGCACGGCCTTGGCGCGTATGCCGGCTTCCTCGATCGAGACAACGGCCGCTTCGTCGGAAGTGTCGACCAGCCACGCGTCGAGCACTCCCCCAGTGCTGCGCGCACCGAGGTGCCGGGCAACGGCTCCGGCGCTGATCTCGATGCCGAGTCCTTCGAGCAGCTGATCGGCCATTCCGCGTACGGCCGCGGTGCCGATGATGGGCGAGACTCCGACGACGGGCGCCTTGGTCGTACGTACGGCTTCGGCGACCTCATCGACCGAGAGGATCGCGCCGATCGAGACGATCGGATTGGACGGCGGAAGGATCACCAGGTCTGCGCCGTGAATCGCGTCGATGACGCCAGGACCAGCCTTCGCAGCTTCGGCTCCGCGGAACTCCAGCTCACGTACGGGAACCTTGGCGCCGAGCCTGATCCAGTACTCCTGGAAATGGATTGTGTCGATGCCATCGGCGCCGTCAACGCCAATGTGAGTCTCGACCTCTTGCTCCGTCATGGGCAGCAACCTGACGCCCGGCTGCCAGCGCTCGCAAAGTCGCGCGGTGATCTCGGCGAGGCCAACGCCTTCATGCAGCAACTTGGTACGGATCAGATGTGTCGCGAGATCGCGATCGCCGAGGCCGAACCAAGTCTCTTCGCCGTACGCGCCGAGCTCTTCCTTCGCATTCCAGGTCTCGTCGGTACGTCCCCAGCGTCGCTCGGGGTCAATGCCGTTGCCCAGCGTGTACATGACGGTGTCGAGATCGGGGCACACGCGCATACCGAACAACCAGATGTCGTCGGCCGTGTTGCCGATGACCGTGATCTCATCGTCGGGAGCCTTGGCGGCCAGCAGGCCTGAGAGGAATCTGGCGCCGCCGACTCCGCCCGACAGCACGACGATTTTCATGGGCGGAGTTCGCATGGGGCCATTCTGCCCCGGCGCCTACAGCGCTGACTCGATGGCTCTGTAGAACGTCGGGTACGCGTAGATCGTGTTCTTGAGCGTCTCCACCGGGATCTCTGCCCGAACCGCGAACGCCAGCGCTGACAGCGTCTCTCCACCCGTCGGACCGGCGCTTGTTGCACCGACAATGACTCCGCGGTCGTCGTCAATGATGAGCTTCAGGAGTCCCTCATTGCCGACGGAGTGGAGCCAGCCGCGACTGCTCGCCGCGATGTCGCCGGACCCGACTCGTACGTGGATGCCCTGGTCGCGAGCCTGCTTCTCAGTCAAGCCGACTCCACCCACTTCTGGATCGGTGAACGTCACGCGCGGGAAGCTCGTGTCGTACGAGCCGAGCTCTTCGCCGAGGATCGCCTTGACCACCCGCTCTGCGTGATACATCGAGACGTGGGTGAACGCTCCGCGGCCGACGATGTCGCCAATGGCCCACAGACCACCAGAACCCGTGTAGCTAGTGACCTGCATCGAGTCGTCCACCGTGAGGAAGCGCTCAACCTCGACGCCGACGGTGTCGAGCCCGACGTCATCGAGTCGCGACTTGCGGCCGGCGGCGACCAGGAGCTGATCAGCCTCGTACGTTTTCTCGCCACACGTCACGGTGAACCGCGTGCCGTCGTGGTCGACACGATCGATCGTGATGCCGGCGTGCACGGCGATGCCCTCGGCCTCGAATACCTTGGCCAGCAGCTCCGACGACTCGGGCTCCTCGGGCGCCAGGATGCGTGGCGCACCCTCGAGGACCGTGACTTGCGAGTCGAATCGCGAGAACGCCTGGGCGAGTTCAAGGCCGATCGCGCCGCCACCGATCACGATCAGCGATGCCGGCAACGACTCGGCGCTCACGGCTTCGCGGTTTGTCCAAAACGGCGTATCGGCCAGGCCAGCGATCGGAGGCACGGCAGCTGTGGTGCCGGTGTTGAGAACAACACCCTTCGAGGCCACGTACGTCTCGCCGTCGACCTCGACCGTGCGATCAGCCACGAGACGACCATGACCACGTACGAGCGTCGCCCCAGCATCGGTGACCCGCTTGGCGGCCACCGTGTCGTCCCAGTTGTCGGTCGCCTCGTCCCTAATTCGTTTCGCGACCATCGCGAAGTCCGGAGTGACGGACACTCCGCCTGCCAGCTTCTCGACCCGTCGCGCCTCAGCGAGGGTGTTCGCGGCGCGGATGAACATCTTCGAGGGGATGCAACCCCAGTAGGGGCACTCGCCGCCGACGAGCTCAGCCTCGACAGCGACGACCTTCAGGCCGGCACCGGCGAGCCGCGCGACCACGGCCTCGCCTCCTGGTCCAAGACCAACGACAACGACGTCACACTCATGAGAGGCCATGGCCTCATCCTCCGGCATGTACGCCAGAGGCGCCACGGCTAGTTTGCGCCGGCCAGCATCCTGCTGGGGCTTATCAGTCCGTAGCCATAGTCGTTGTCTCGACCAGACCTGCCGAGATCAGTCGCAGTGCTCTGCAGTCGCGAAATGATCGAGGCCTGACTGAAATGACCACCGAGACGGGCGATCTCCAGAGCAGCAGTCGCCGCGACGAACGGTGTGGCCATTGAGGTGCCAGACAGCGTGCAGTACCGCTTGCCGGGAGTGCACCCGAGATCAGAGTTTGCCGACGAGATCATGGTTGAGACGATCGCGCTGCCGGGTGCGACGACATCGACCCAGCTGCCACAACTCGAGTAGCTCGCAACGGTGCGATCCTTCGAGATTGCGCCGACGCCAAGGACTCCAGGGTAGGCCGCTGGATAGGACGTCGGTGTGCCGAGCAGTCCACAACCCTCGTTGCCCGCCGCAGCGATCACGACGACATTGAGCGACTGTGCGTACGAGACGGCTTCCTTGATCGCAGTGTCATTCTGCGTCGAGCCAAGAGAGAGGTTGATGACCTTGGCGCCCTTCTTGGCTGCCCAGATGATTCCGCTGGCGACTCCGGCGTTGTCGCCTTCGCCGGTCGCGTCGAGCACACGCACGGGCAGGATCTTCACCCGAGGGGCCAGCCCGGCTCCGCCTACGTCGTTGTTGGCGTTGGCAGCGATGATTCCGGCGACGTGGGTGCCATGACCATTTGCGTCGTTGGCGCTCGTACCGGGCGCAATGAAATCGCGGCCGGAGAGCACCCTGCCCTTGAAGTCGGGGTGCGAAGCGGACACACCGGTGTCAACAACCGCGACAACGACGCCAGTGCCCTTCGAAGTCTTCCAGCGGCTCTCGGCGTTGAACAGGTCAAGACCCCACTGGTACTTCCGGTAGGGGTCGTTGCTGGCGGCCATCTTCACGGGGTGCGCCATGTCGACGCCAATGGTCGACGGCTTCTTGAGGGCCGCGACGATGAGCTCGAGCGCATTCGCACCTGAGGTTGCCCGGACCGAGCTGATCGACGGAGCGCCGCCGGTATCGGTTGTGATGACAACCTTCAGCGGGTCGGCGCTAGTTGCCGTGGCCAAGATTGAGCGAGCCTGCGCGAGGAGATCGCTGACGGGGTCAGCCTGCGCGGAAGCGCCCGTCGCGGCGACCAGGGTCGACACGACAACGCCCGCCACTGCAACGCGACGACATACGGTTTTGAACGTGCGAGTCAGATGCACTGACAGTCCCCTCGGTTTCCTGTGTGGGGGTTTAACGACCCGTCGTCGGGCTGGGTTACGCGACGGGTCGCGGCCCGTGGGTGTTGAGGTAGAGAATCGGGCCGGGAATATTGCCCTCGAGGATCGCTGCCAGCGCCTTTGCGGTGTAGACCGGTTCGAGTTCCAAGCCCGCGACGCGCTCGGCCAGTGCGAGCGCATTCGCGCCCTCTGGCGTCGTGGCGCCGTACGTCTCGCCCATCCACTTCGACGTTGCCGTCAGGTCGTCCGGTCCGATGACCACCTTGCCGATATCGGCTCCCCGTGACCGCATCAGATCGGCCGTTTTGGTCGCCAGTCGACTGGTGGTGACCGCATCGAGCCTGAATGAGTCGTTGACGACGGCCCCAAAGACCCGCGTCGAGAGTCCGGCGAGGCGGAAACCGAGAGCCAGTCCCGCAACCGTGCCTCCCGATCCGACAGCAGAAACGACGGTGGCGGGCTCGGGCAGTTCACCAGCAGCAACCTGTTCGGCGATCTCGAGCGCCACCTCGACGTACCCCAAGCTTCCTACCGGGGATGAACCACCGGCCGGCAGGTAATACGGCATCCGGTGGCGCGCAAGGATCATCGGCGCCGCGAGCTTGAGGCGGGCCACCGATGGATAGCGATAGATCGTGGCGCCGGATGCATCGAGACGGGCCGTCTGCTCTCGTACGTGGTCATCGATCGGCTGGTCGACGAGTCCGAGGACGGTGTGGAGTCCATGCTCGCGTCCGTACAACGCTGCCGCGAGACCCCAATGCGTCCCAATGCCGCCGACCGTGAACATCGTCTTCTTATTGCGACGGTGTGCCTCCGGAATGATCCACTCCAGCTTGCGGACCTTGTTGCCGCCCCAGCCCCCGTCGCCGAACGCGGCTTCGTCCTTCAGCCACACCTCCTGGGAGACACCGAGACCGTCGAGGCGGCGTACGGGCGTCGGGCTGGTGCCGAGGCTGACATACGGCAGATCAGCCGCGGGATAGAGGGCGCCGAGTCGAGACATCTGCTCACCTTATGGCCGAAATTGGCGATATCGTGCCTGCCATGGCGGGAACCCGAGCGAGTGACGCCGACCGCGATCTGTGTCTCAACGAGATCGAGTCGGCCTTCGCGGATGGTCGCATTGACGATGCAGAGCGCGAAGCCCGTACGCAGGCCGCGCTGCAGGCCAAGACACTCGACGAACTTGCTCACCTCACGTCAGATCTCCGACCGCTGGGCGCAACGCGGATCAACAATCCTCTGTCGACGGCGTCGGTTCCCAAAGGTCTGCTGACCAAGATTCTGATTGGCGCACTCATCCCCGCCATAGCGTCGATCATCATCTGGATCGCGTCGTCGTCTGGCAATGACTCTCAGACTGCGGGCCCATCAACCGACACCAGCGAACCCAATCTCAACAACCAGCCGAACGGCCTGCTCAAGCTCCACACCGCCGCCGGCTTCAAGAAGTTTGTCGCGGCCACTCGCTCGGCGTTCGGCACGACCACAGTCGAGTCAGCAGCGATCTACCCCGACTACGCGAGCGTCAATATCGTCGTTCCCGACAACCCGCGACGCACCGAGCGCTGGTCGTTCAGGGAGGGCTACGACGGCGACCCGAGCAAGTCGACGCGTCAGGGCGAGGACACCGTCGTCGACATGGCGGCGATCAACATTCCGGCGCTCATGGACGCGGTCAAGCGCGCACCCGACGAACTGAACGTCAAAGAGGTCCAGTCGATCTACATCGTCCTGGACGAACGCGACGAACTCCCGGCGATGACGGTGTACGTCTCCAACGAGTACAGCGAGTCTGGCTACTACGTGTTCACCCTCGAGGGCAAAGAGACGTTCCGCTACCCGTTCAAGTGAGATGCAAGCGCCAGCGGTTGACGCTGAATGCGATCAACGCCCAGGTCGCCAGTGCTGAGGCCCACAGACCGAACGCTGCTGCCCGCCCACCAGGCAGCTCGGGTCCGAATCCGATGTTGACGAGCTCGAACTCGGGAATGTTGACGCCGTGCCACCACACGAATCCAAGCGCGGCCAACCACACACCGCCGAGCGTGCTCATGACGATGCGCGGAACGGTCGCGACCCCGTACTTAGCCGCGTCAATGGCTCGCTTCTCGACGAACCCACGCGCATTCTGCGCCCAGACGTGGCGGCGCGACAGCAGCGCAACCCCTCCGGCGACGATCAACATCCCGGGGCCTGGCAGCGGCATCAGGATGATGCCGAGAGGTATGAGAATCCACCCGAGGATCTCGAGCCCCATGCCGCGCAACCACGTGGTCACGGCGCTCCCGAGGCTCATGCCGTAAAGCATGCCAGCCCATGACAATTTGAGATGGCGCAACCCCGAGGCCCGCGAAACACTTGTCTCGTGAACAAAGCTGCCGCGCTCCTGAACCTCGCCGAAGAGACGCTCGGTCTCACGTTGCCGATCCGCCTTCGAGCGTGGGACGGCAGCGAGGCCGGAGCACCAGGCGCACCCGTTGTCGTCATCCGCAACAAGCGGGCTCTCCGTCACGTGATCTGGAAGCCAGGCGAGTTGGGCGTTGCACGCGCGTACGTCCAAGGCGATCTCGACATCGAGGGCGACCTCGGCGAAGGACTGCGCACGATGTGGGCCGCTGTACGCGATGCGCGCGCCGCCGACGGCTCGGCCGGGAGACCCAAGATCGGACCCAAGCAGGTGGCCAAGGCTGCGGCACTGGCCGTGCGACTTGGCGCGATCGGACGTCGACCACCCGCGCCTGCTGCCGAGTCCAACCTGACCGGCGAGCTGCACAGCAAAGAGCGCGACCAAGCAGCGATCTCGCACCACTACGACCTGTCGAACGATTTCTACGAGCTGATCCTCGACCCCAACATGGCCTACTCCAGCGGCTTCCACGTCACTCCGGAGATGTCACTGGAGGAGGCGCAGACCGCCAAGCTCCACCTGATCTGCCGCAAGCTCGGGCTCGAGCCCGGTATGCGGATGGTCGACATCGGGTCGGGCTGGGGATCGCTGACCCTGTTCGCGGCCGAGCACTACGGCGTGCACGTCACCGGCGTGACCCTCTCGTCGGAGCAGCGCGACTACGTCATGAAGAAGGCCGCCGAGCGCGGGCTCGAGGATCGGGTCGAGGTCAGCCTCCGACACTTCCGCGACCTCCGCGAGTCGGGCGTCAACGACAACGGCATCGATGCGATTGCGTCGATCGAGATGGGCGAGCACGTCGGCGACAAGGAGTACGTCGTCTTCACCGAGTCGATCCACCGCTACCTGCGTCCAGGCGGCCGCGTGCTGATCCAGCAGATGTCGCGCAGCAACGATGCGGTCGGCGACCGTCCGGGCGGCGGGCCGTTCATCGAGACGTACATCGCGCCAGACATGCACATGAAGCCCCTCGCCAAGACGATCGGACTGATCGCTGACGCCGGCCTCGAGATCCGCGATGTGCAGGCCATGCGTGAGCACTACCCGCAGACCGTCGCAGGCTGGGCCGACAATCTCAAGAACAACTGGTCAACGGCCGTCGCCCTGATCGGTGAGGAGAACGCGCGGGTCTGGCGTCTCTATCTTGTCGGCGGAGCGCTCGCCTTCGAGGAGAACCGCATGGGCGTCGACCAGATCCTTGCGGTCAAACCGAGTGCGAACGGCGTCGCTGGCATGCCGACGTCACCACTAGCGTGGCTGGCATGATCCCCAACGACCTGTCCCAATCCTTCACCAGCCTCGCTGCCGGTCTGGGCGTTGTCGTCGCGTTCATGGGGGTCGGCCTGGCGATCGCGCAGCGCAAGAAGAAGCTGACCGTCGTCGACACCATGTGGGGCATCGGCTTCGTTCTCGTGGCCGCCGAGACCGTTTTGGTGGCCTCAGGTGGGGACGGCGACCCATACCTTCGCTGGATTCTGCTCGCGATGACTGCTGTGTGGGGATTGCGTCTCTCGTGGCACCTGCACCGCCGCAATGCCAACGCGCCCGAGGATCCCCGGTACGCCGAGCTGGCCGCAGCCGACGGCCGATCCTTTGCCCAGGTCGCCCTCCTGCGGGTGTTCCTGCCACAGGGCATCGCAATGTGGCTCGTCGCGACGCCGATCATGGTCGGGGCCAACAACGAGGACATCGTCTGGTGGGTTGTCGCCCTCGGGCTTGCCATCTTCACGCTTGGAAACGTCTTCGAAGGCGTTGGTGACGCCCAGCTTGCCGCGTTCAAGAGCGATCCCGCCAACAAGGGCAAGCTGATGGACCAAGGCCTGTGGCGCTACACCCGCCACCCCAACTACTTCGGCGACGCCTGCGTCTGGGTCGGCATCTGGATCGTCGCTGCCAGCTCCTGGGCAGGTCTCGCGACCGTCATCAGCCCCATCGCCATGACGATCTTCCTGACCAAGGTCACCGGAGCAGCCCTCAATGAAAAGGGCATGAAGAAGAGCAAACCCGGCTACGACGAGTACGTACGTCGAACCAGCGGTTTTGTCCCATGGAAGCCGAAGGCTTAGCTCGAAACGAAACTCAGCTGGAGACGAAGATGTGCGATGCCGACTCTTCGTCGATCTCGGCAGTCTCACCCTGACGCGCGACGATCACGCCGTCGTGACCCTGTGAGACGAGAACGTCGTTGCCGGGTAGCGCGCCAACGCGACGCAGCACTGACATGACCTCAGTGTCCTTCTGAAGCTCTTCGACGATGCGGCGGACGACAAGGCGTACGGGTTCGGTGGAGCCGATGATTGCCTTGGTCATGGGCACGACACCATCAAGGAATTCGGTGTCCTCGCCAGTCTCGCCAAGCTCGGCCAGTCCGGGAATCGGGTTGCCGTACGGCGACTCGTTCGGGTGATCGAGCAGTTCGACGAGACGGCGCTCGACCTGCTCGGACATCACGTGTTCCCAGCGGCAGGCTTCTTCGTGCACGAACTCGATCTCGAGACCGATGATGTCGGTGAGCAGGCGCTCCGCGAGACGGTGCTTGCGCATCACCCGAGTGGCGAGCTGACGTCCCTTGGGAGACAGCTCGAGGTGACGGTCGCCCTCGACGGTGAGCAGCCCGTCACGCTCCATACGGGCGACGGTCTGACTGACCGTCGGTCCGCTCTGATGCAGGCGCTCGGCAATACGTGCACGAAGAGGGACGATGCCCTCCTCCTCAAGCTCGTAAACCGTACGGAGGTACATCTCTGTGGTGTCGATGAGGTCGCTCACGGATTCATTGTTTCACGTCGTGCGCGACGAGCATGCAGCCATGAGGATAGGAGCGTGCCGACTTCCGTGATGTGGTTCCGCAGCGACCTGCGTCTGCAAGACAATCCAGCACTCACAATGGCCAGTCTTGCCGGGCGGCAGGACGGAGTCGTCCCACTATTCGTTGTTGATGAGACGCTCTGGATCCAGAACGCCCGAGCCGCCTACCTCGCACGTTTGCTCGGCGACTTCTCGCAACGCATCGACGGGCTGCATGTCGTGCGAGGCGACCCCCGCACCGAGGTCAGCCGGGTCGCGCAGGAGGTTGGAGCCGACAGCGTGCATGTTGCAGCGGCGTTCACCCCGTACGGAGCTCGTCGCGATGACGCCGTCGAGCGCTCCCTGGCCACGCACGGTGTTCGGCTGGAGCGAACGGGCTCGCCCTACGCGGTCGCACCTGGACGGGTGACCAAAGACGACGGGACTGGGTATCGCGTATTCACGCCGTTCTTCCGCGCCTGGCAGAAGCACGGGTGGCGCGCTCCGGACACTGCCCTGGATGAAGTGAGCTGGATCCATCCCGACGGTGGCGTGAGCATCCCCGAAACCCCCGTTCAGGACGGAATGCGTCTTCCGCCGTACGGCGAAGACGCGGCGCTCGCGCGTTGGCGGCAGTTCCTGGACGAGGATGTCGCCGAGTACGACTCGGCACGAGACCTGCCCGGCAGAGACCGCACTTCGCGCATGTCGGTGCACCTCAAATGGGGCACGATCCACCCACGCACGATGCTCGCCGACCTCGCTCAGCTCAGGTCGAAGGGTGCAGAGGCGTACGCACGCGAATTGGCCTTCCGCGAGTTCTACGCCGACGTGCTGCACCATCGCCCCGACTCCGCGTTCGGCTACTACAACCGCGCGTTCGAGCAGATGGAGTACGACGAACCCGGCGAGGCTCTCGCAGCGTGGAAGCAAGGCCGCACTGGATTCCCGATCGTCGATGCCGGAATGCGCCAGCTGCTCTCGGAAGGATGGATGCATAACCGAGTCCGCATGATCGTCGCCAGCTTCCTCGTCAAAGACCTGCACCTCGAGTGGCAGCACGGCGCTCGACACTTCATGGACCAGCTCGTCGATGGCGACCTCGCATCCAATCAACACGGCTGGCAGTGGGTCGCAGGCTCGGGCACGGACGCATCGCCGTACTTCCGCGTCTTCAACCCGACGACACAGGGGAAGAAGTTCGATCCGGACGGTGAGTACGTACGTCGCTGGGTGCCGGAGCTTGCCGATGTACCCGCCAAGAACGTGCACACCCCGTGGGAGCTTGATCCACCGCCGGCCGGCTATCCCGCTCCGATCGTCGACCACTCGGAGGAGCGGATCGAGTCGCTCCGACGCTACGAGGTCATTCGCTGAGTAGGTTGACTGCATGGTCACGATCTCGACCCAGTTCAACGGACCCGATCGCACGGGCAATGGCGGGTATGTCGCCGGGCTGATCGCCAACGAGCTGGGCGGCGATGGCCCGACAACGTCCAAACTGCGCATTCCACCCCCGCTGGCAACTCCCCTCTCCTGGGAAAGCAGCGACGCGGAGACTCGCCTGCTGACGGCCGGCGGAGCAGTTGTCGGCGAGGCGAGCAGCGGCGAGTTCCGACGCGATCCCCCGCCCTGCCCGACACACAAGCAGGCGAAGGCCGGACTCGCGGCATACCCGGGCTTCCACAACCATCCGTTCGATCGGTGCTTCACCTGTGGCACCAAACGCGATGAGGGTGACGGGCTGCGACTGTTCACCGGCCCGTACGCCGATGGCAGGACATCAGCACCATGGACGCCGCATGCGGCCTTCGGTGGAGACGACGGCGCCATCGACGTCCCAGTGATGTGGGCCGCGCTGGACTGCCCCGGCGGCTGGGCGGCGGACTTCACTAGCAACTCGATGGTTCTCGGATTGATGACCGCCGAGGTCACTCGCCTGCCGGTTGCGGGAGAGCCCTGCATTTCGGTGGGCAGCCTGTATGAACGGGACGGCCGCAAGTTCTTCACCGACACTGCGCTCTACACGGCAGAGGGCGAACTACTGGGTCACGCCGAGCAGGTGTGGGTCCTGATCGACCTGGCCAACTTCTCCTAGTAGCCGTGCACGTCACCGATCAGCGGCGCGAACGTCGACCGGTACGGTCGCGCACCGGTCGAAAGCTCGAGGGACGCTACGTCCGGAGCGGCAGCCACCGGACGTACGCCCACGACGGCGCGAATGATCAGCACCGGGACCACAGCCAGTGCAAGGAGCACCAGCAACAACCATGAGGCGCGACCGAAGGTGTCGGTCGTCACCGAGGTGACCGTCGCGACAACCGATCCACCGCCGACATACGCGGCCGCCCAGGTCGCCGAGCCGGCCAGCGACGCGGGTGCGAAGCGGCGGTACTCGAGCCCGGCTGCGCCTGCCGCGGCCGGCGTCAGTGTGCGAACGATCGGCACGAGGCGGGTGAGGAACACCGCTGATGCGCCACGACGTCGCAGCATCGAGGTCGCGCGATCAAAGTGGCGAACGCCGAGGCGACGAACGGGCTTGGTGTCGCGGAGCTTGTCGCCGTACCGACGGCCGAGCAGATAGCCGACGTGATCGCCCATGCTCGCGCCGATCATCACTGCCAAACCCAGCAACAGCATGTCTGTGGTGGAGCGCATCGAGGCCGCGAGTACGACAACGGCCGTCTCGCCGGGCAGCACGATGCCGAGACCCAAGCCTGACTCTGCGAACGCTAGAGCAAACCCGATGGCAAGCGTGATCATGACTCCTGACATGCCTCCACGATGATCGGGCGACGCGTCCAGTCTCCGACTCGCATGCGGCCGGAAGGTGAACACGCATTGACGAATTCGACGGCTCTGTGCGCACCAGAGTCAGACCTGAGTCAGGGAGCAAGCCGGGTGCGACTCCAGCTCGTACCAGCCCGCAGGTACAGCAACCGGTCATGCAGTCGGTCCTCGCGACCCTGCCAGAACTCGATCGACTCAATCTCGATGCGATAGCCGCCCCAGTGGTCTGGCCGGGTGACTTCACCGGCGCCGTATGTCTCGGCGACGTCCGCGTAGAGAGCTTCAAGTGCGGCTCGATCCTCGACAACAGATGACTGCGGTGAGGCCGCGGCGCTCAACTGTGAGCCACGCGGCCGGGAATGGAAGTACCTTTCCGAATCCGCCGCAGCGATCCGAGACACCGTTCCCTCCACCCGCACCTGTCGCTGAAGCGGGTGCCAGAGCATCGCTGCAGCGGCGCGCGGGTTGGACTCCAGCTCACGGCCCTTGCGCGACTCGTAGTTGGTGAAGAACGTCAGTCCCGATTCGTCGACGCCCTTGAGCAGCACGATGCGTACGGACGGGTGGCCGTCGGATGTCGAGGTAGCGAGTGCCATCGCATTGGGCTCATGGATCTGCGCGGCCAAAGCATCGTCGAACCATCGGCCGAACAGGTTCAGCGGATCGTCGCCGGCAGCAGTCTCAGCGAGACCGTCGCGGGCATAGGACTCACGCATTCGAGCCAAATCAGGGGACTCCATGTGCCCACCGTAGTTGCGCAGGGCAGAATGCAGAGCATGACTGAAGTGCACCATGGACTAGAAGGCGTCGTCGCATTCGAGAGCGAGATCGCCGAGCCGGACAAGGAAGGGTCAGCGCTGCGCTATCGCGGCGTCGACATCGACGACCTGGTCGGCCGCGTACCGTTCGAGAAGATCTGGGGCCTGCTGGTCGATGGGTCGTACGAGCCGGGCCTGCCGCCCGCCGAGCCGTTCCCCATTCCGGTGCACTCCGGCGACATCCGCGCAGACGTACAGAGCGCAATCGCGCTGACGGCTCCCGCCTGGGGCCTCAAGCAGCTGTATGACATCGACGACGTTCAGGCACGTGAGGACCTTGCCCGCACCGCGGTCATGGTCCTTTCGTATGTCGCGCAGGCCGCTCGCGGAGTTGGCAAGCCGATGGTTCCGCAGTCCGAGATCGACAAGAACGACACGATCATCGGCCGCATGCTCACCCGCTGGCGCGGCGAGGTCAACCCCGATCACGCGAAGGCCATCGACGCGTACCTCGTGTCGGCTGCCGAGCACGGCATGAACGCCTCGACCTTCACGGCACGCGTCATCGCCTCGACAGGTGCCGACGTCGCAGCCGCGCTGTCCGGTGCTGTTGGTGCCATGTCCGGACCGCTGCACGGTGGTGCGCCTGCCCGCGTACTGACCATGATCGAAGAGGTTGAGAAGTCCGGCGACGCCACCGCCTACGTCAAGAAGCTCCTCGACGACGGCGAACGCCTCATGGGCTTCGGCCACCGCGTCTACCGCGCCGAGGACCCGCGTGCTCGCACGCTCCGTCGTACAGCCAAGGAGCTCAAGGCTCCTCGCGCCGAGGTTGCCATCGCACTCGAGGAGGCTGCGCTCAAGGAACTCCGCGAGCGTCGTCCCGACCGCGTGCTCGAGACGAACGTCGAGTTCTGGGCCGCGATCGTCCTCGATTACGCAGAGGTCCCGCCGCCCATGTTCACCGCGATGTTCACGTCAGCCCGTACGGCTGGTTGGAGCGCGCACATCCTCGAGCAGAAGCGCACCGGCCGCCTCATCCGTCCGTCGGCGATCTACACGGGTCCGCCGACCCGCAAGGCTGACGAGGTTGAGGGCTGGAACCCAGCCTGGGCGAACGCCTGATCGCACTGATCTCGATCAATAGGGATCAGTCGCCGCCACCTACTGCCCTTATGCTGGGGCCGTGAAGACGAAGTGGCTGACGGTGTTTGCCGGCGCAGTCACGGCGGTCGTCCTGGTGAGCCTGGCAATGGGCTTCGCCGCACCGGACGGTTCTGTGGGCGACAAGCCGACAGCGAGCAGCACTCCATCGGCCAGCGAAACAGCAACGTCCAAGCCCAAACCCACGGCCGATCCCGCGCCAGATCCTGCCCGAGCAGCACTGGCTCCTGAGTCCGTACGCGGTGTGTGGCCAGGCCGTCCGGGCAAGGCGTCCGTCAAGGGCAAGAAGGTCAACTGGTGCCCTGCCGTACGTATCACCGGCGAAGCAGATGCCGTTCGCGTGTTTGGCGCCAAGGCCGTCGACGCAGCGGCGTGCGAGGCAGTCCGGTTCGTGTTCGAGAAGCGCTACTCACGACTGTCCCTCCCCCGCCAGTCGTACAAGCCCTCCAACTTCGACTTCGTCCTACCGTCACTCAGCTCGACCACCGCGACCCAGATCTACCAACCGCGCATCAATGCCTTCGTCGCCAACCCCGGAAGCACGGCGGCTCGCGACGAGCTGGGACTGGTGCTGCTGCGCGGTGAAGGCAAGCGCGGCAAGTACGCGTCCGCCGGACTGGGCCGCGTCTACTACGGCAAGGCCTACACAACGCGGGGCTATCGTGGCCGCGCGGCGTGGATCAACCCGAAGTGGTCGACCGTGTCGATCAGCGTCGACTACAGCAAGGCGCAACCCCGCATTGCGGCCAAGTTCACGGCCCAGGCATCAGTCCCCGTCTTCAACACTGCGAAGAAGCGCGACGAGATGCTGACGGTTGCGACGTCGGCGACGTACTTCTTGCGACACGGCGGTGGCACCGCCTGGTCGATCGGCGGTTGGACCGTCACGACCAACACGCTCGGGTTCTTCCCGCTCCGTGTGAACTAGTTGTGAACTCTGCCGTCTCGGCTTGACTTAACCCGCGCAAGTTAGTTACGAAGGACTAGAGGGTCCTAGTTCCTACGAGTTACTTCCTCAAGAGGTAGGTCCCAAGGCGGCGCGGGGGCGCTCCCAGTTCCCGCGTCGCCACTACCAAGTTCGTTAGCGCTCAGCGCAACTCGACCAGCCGTGACACATCGTCGCGAGGCAGCTCGTCGACAACGGCAATCACCTGCATCGACAACAGGTCGACGCGCGCCCAGTGCTGGGACAGGAATGCCGTCTCAGATGCATCCTGACCGGTGGCGATACGAAGCAGGCTCTGTCGAGGCGCCAATCCCGTGGCGTCGACGACATGCCAGGCATCCTCGACATATGCCTCCGCAACCGCATGGAAGTCCATGGGGGTGAGCCCAGGCGCGTAGACCGAGGCCAGTCGAGCTGGCACGTCCAGGCCGCGAAGGAGAGCCACTACGAGGTGCGCGTAGTCGCGACACACGCCCTCACGCGCCAACATCGTCGCAACCGCGCCGTCGGTGTGAAGGCTGACGCCGGGCACGTACGAGAGGTGCGAGCCGACCCAGCTGGTGACAGCGTCGAGGAGCGCCTTGCCACTGACGCCAGCGAACTCGGCCCGAGCGGTGGAGAACAGCGTGTCCGACTCGCAGTAGCGGCTGGGGCGGCGGTACTCGATCAGGTCGAGCTCGTCGACGGGCGCGGAATCGGCCTGGCCAATGGCGACAGCCGAGTAGTCGATCGTCATCTTGCCGGCGGGACCGGTCAGGCGATGCAGCCTGGTGCCGTGGCGACCGATGAGCTCACGCACCTCCAGCTCACCGCCGCCAGAGTTGATCGAGAACGTCTCGGACTCGAGGTTGGCGCCTTGGGCGACGGCAATCGAGAAGATCAGGTCAGCGGAGTCGTGGAGCTCGAGCTCGAGATGGGCTGAGACGGATCGCTTCACGACCTCAGCCTTTCACATTCCTGAGGGTGCCTTCGACAGCGCGGAGCTGACGCGCACGACGCCGGCGCCGTACTTGTCGTCGAATGCCTTCTGCAGTCGCCCACCCTCGTCGAGGATCACGTCCACGTCGACGTGGTCATCGCCAGAAGATGTCGAGAGCACCAATCCCTTCGCCATGTCCCGCGTCTCCTGCTGGATGCGTTGGAGCTCTGCTTCGGTGTGCGTGGCCTTGCTGACGCACAGTGCGCCCTTCCAAACCGTACGCATTGCCTTCTCGGCACCCTTGACGTCCTTGGTCACCCTGACGTTGAGGATGATCTTGTTCGGATCGTTCTCGGTTCCCTCGTTGAACTGCTGATCAATCCACACCTCTGAGTAGCCCGGGAGCTTCTCGGCGAACGGTGCAGCGCGTTCCACGGCGTACTCATCGAGTTTGGGCCGGTCCTTGGGGAACCAACCTCCGTCCGGTTCCAGGCATGGAGTCTTGAAGTCGCGCTCTAACGCGTCCGCTGGGACCTCGCCCTCGAACTGCTGAGGTTCCAGCGGAGGACGGGTCAATGTGAAGTCACCGTCGACATAGATGCCATGGACGACGTACACCCCGTAGGTCGTCTGCGAACGTCTGCTCTCACCTGTGACTTTGTCCCAGCTCCAGTTCGGTATGTCCGGGCCGTCGCACTGTGGAGGCATCGACAGCCTGATCCCTCCCATGCATAGCTGCGGACCATGACCTTGGCCGAAGGTGCCGCCGTCTTCGAGGACGGATGCTCGCGCGAGGTACTCCTGCGTGCCACATGTGCCGACCGGTCGAGGCAGCGTCGTGAGTTCGAAGGTGTCACCAACGTCCTTGCCTTCGAAGCAGAAGTCACCGAACTGCGCCCCGACCTCACCGGCCGCGCCCCAGACCTTGGCCCAGTCCCAGTTCGTGATGACGGGACCCTCGCATTGCGGTGGCGCTGACTCGCGTACCGGGCCGGTGCAGAGAATCGGCCCGTCGCCGGCTGGCACATCAGTCACGGTGGCGCGGTCGATCGTCCGCACCGCGCCGTCCTTGGCAGGAGGGTCTGACGACTCCGACCCACACGCAGCCAGCAGCGCGAGCATCAACACGACCGACAGAGTCCGCATACCTGAGTATGTCTGCCGTACGCGAATCGTCTCTAGGAGTCGTACGCCTCGAGGATCTTGTCGGCGGCAGTTGCGGCGGGCATCTCGCCGGACAGGACGGCTTCGCGAACTTCCTCGCGGACCTTGGCCACGGCTTCGTCGTTGCGGAGGCGCTGGTCGAGCTCATCGCGTACGAGCGCCCAGGTGAAGTCGAGTTGTTGAGCGGCACGCTTGGCCGCGAGTCCGTCATCGCCGAGGGACTCGCGGTGCTCGAGCACGCGGGACCAGACCTTGTCGATGTCGATGCCCTCAAGCGCCGAACAGGTGAGGACCGGGGGGACCCATTCCTTGGAACCGCTGAAGACGAGGCGCATGGCTCCGGCGAGATCCTTGGCTGCGGCGTTGGCCTCCTGCTTGCGATCGCCGTCGGCCTTGTTGACCGCGACAACGTCGACGATCTCGAGGATGCCCTTCTTGATGCCCTGGAGCTGGTCGCCGGAACGGGCGAGGGTCAGGAACGTGAAGGTGTCGACCATTCCAGCTACCGTGATCTCGGACTGCCCGACACCGACTGTCTCGATCAGGACGACATCAAAGCCAGCTGCCTCGAGGACCGTCATGGCCTGCCCTGTCGCTCGCGCGACACCGCCGAGGGTGCCGGCACTGGGCGAGGGACGGATGAACGCATCTGGGTTGACCGCGAGCTTGGCCATGCGGGTCTTGTCACCGAGCACCGAGCC
Organism: Aeromicrobium panaciterrae; assembly: GCF_031457275.1. Classification (NCBI taxonomy): domain Bacteria; kingdom Bacillati; phylum Actinomycetota; class Actinomycetes; order Propionibacteriales; family Nocardioidaceae; genus Aeromicrobium; species Aeromicrobium panaciterrae. The sequence continues at coordinate 862,093 of NZ_JAVDWH010000001.1, read as the reverse complement.
GCCGGTACGCACGCTCGACGGATCGACAGCGAGTACGCCGACGCGGTGACCCTGCTCGACGAGGTAGGTGCCGAGCGCTTCGATGAACGTGGACTTGCCGACACCGGGCACGCCGGAGATGCCAACACGTACGGCTCCCCCGGCGTCAGGGTTCAGCAGACCAAGCAACTCACGCGCCTGAGCGCGATGGTCAGTGCGACTCGACTCGACGAGCGTGATGGCCCGCGAGATCGCCGCCCGCTTGCGCGCGCGTACGTCCTCGGCGAGCTGGGCGACATCGACCACTAGGACGTGCCTCTCAATTGGTGGCCGATCAGGGAGCGTGGCATCCGCGCCCGGCTGGCAAGGCAGAGGAGGGAGGCGGACCGGGGTTGTCCGTCGACCGACGATAACGCCGCCAGGCGGGATGCGGTGCCGCGCGAGCCGGCCATCGAATTGGGAGGCATGTCCTAGGTCTAAGCGCCGCTCTTGAGGTTCTGTCGGAGTCGTTCGAGCAGGTCGAGCGCCGAGTCGGCGATCACCGTGCCGGGCAGGAACACCGCGGCCGCACCCATCTCCTTGAGCGTCTCGACGTCATCGGGCGGGATGACGCCACCGATCGACACCATGATGTCTCCGCGACCGAGGTCCTCGAGCGCCTGCTTCAACGCGGGCAACAGCGTGAGGTGACCCGCGGCAAGCGATGAGACACCGACGATGTGGACATCGGCGTCGACTGCCTGCTGGGCTACCTCTTCAGGTGTCGAGAACAGTGGGCCTACGTCAACGTCGAAGCCCATGTCGGCGAAGGCTGTGACGACAACCTTCTGACCGCGATCGTGTCCGTCCTGGCCCATCTTGGCGACGAGGATGCGGGGGCGACGGCCCTCGGCCTTCTCGAAGTCCTCGGTGGCCTTGACCACCGCGGCGACATTGCCGGCCTGGCCGGCTTCAGCACGGTACACACCTGAGATCGTACGGATGACTGCTTGGTGACGCCCGTAGACCTTCTCGAGTGCGTCGGAGATTTCGCCGACCGTCGCCTTGGCACGCGCAGCGTTGACCGCGAGTGTGAGCAGGTTGTCGTCGAGCGAGCCGTCGCTGGTCGAACCGCGTTCGGCACTCTTGGTCAATGCGGCGAGGGCAGCATCGACGTCATCCTGGTTGCGCTCGGCACGCAGACGCTCGAGCTTGGCGATCTGCGACGCGTACACGGCCTTGTTGTCGACCTTGAGTACGTCGAGCGGGTCCTCGTCGGCGAGGCGGTACGTGTTGACGCCGATGACGGCCTGCTGGCCGGAGTCAATGCGGGCCTGCGTACGAGCCGCGGCTTCTTCGATCCGCATCTTGGGGATGCCGGCCTCGATCGCCTTCGACATACCGCCGGCCTTCTCGACTTCCTGGATGTGAGCCCAGGCGCGGTTGGCGAGGTCGTGGGTCAGCTTCTCTACGTAGTAGGAGCCGCCCCATGGGTCGATGATGTCGGTCGTGCCCGACTCCTGCTGCAGGAGCAGCTGAGTGTTGCGGGCGATGCGGGCGCTGAAGTCGGTCGGCAGAGCGATCGCTTCGTCGAGTGCGTTGGTGTGCAGCGACTGCGTGTGTCCCTGAGTCGCCGCCATTGCTTCGATCGCGGTACGGCCGACGTTGTTGAACACGTCCTGCGCAGTGAGCGACCAACCGGAGGTCTGGCTGTGGGTGCGCAGGCTCAGCGACTTGGCGTTCTTGGGATTGAAGTCCGAGACCAGGCGGGCCCAGAGCGCGCGAGCCGCACGCATCTTGGCGATCTCCATGTAGAAGTTCATGCCGATGGCCCAGAAGAAGCTCAGGCGAGGAGCGAAGGCGTCGATGTCGAGGCCGACATCGAGACCTGCGCGGATGTACTCGACACCGTCTGCCAGCGTGTACGCGAGCTCAAGATCGTTCGTCGCTCCGGCTTCCTGGATGTGATAGCCGGAGATCGAGATCGAGTTGAAGCGCGGCATCTTCTGCGCCGTGTACGCGAAGATGTCGGAGATGATCCGCATCGACGGTGCCGGCGGGTAGATGTAGGTGTTGCGCACCATGAACTCTTTGAGGATGTCGTTCTGGATCGTGCCCGACAGCTTCTCGGGCGGAACGCCCTGCTCCTCAGCAGCCACGATGTAGAGCGCCAGGATCGGCAGCACGGCACCGTTCATCGTCATCGAGACACTCATCTCGTCGAGGGGGATGCCCTCGAACAGCTTGCGAGTGTCATAGATCGAGTCGATCGCGACACCGGCCATGCCGACGTCGCCGACGACGCGCGGGTTGTCGGAGTCGTAGCCGCGGTGGGTCGCGAGGTCGAAGGCGACCGAGAGGCCCTTCTGACCGGCCGCGAGGTTGCGGCGATAGAACGCGTTGGACTCCTCCGCCGTGGAGAAGCCGGCGTACTGGCGAATCGTCCACGGCTGAGTTGTGTACATCGCCGGGTAGGGACCGCGAAGGAACGGCGTCAGGCCGGGCAACGTGTCGAGAGCATCAAGGCCCTCGAGGTCGTCGGCGGTGTAGAGCCCGTCGACATCGATGCCTTCCGGCGCGGCCCACGGCTCTGAGCCATCGGTGGCGTTCGCGTACGCCTTGGCGTCAGCCTCGTACGGCTGCTCGGGATCGAGGGGAAGGCCCTGGAAGCTCTTGGGAATGCTCATGCGCCCAGCTCCTGTCGGATCGAGCGGAGGAACGCGAGCGCGTCATCTCCGACGGCGGCGGTGGCATCGACGTCGAGGCTGCTCTTGCCAGCCACCACGACGTGCTTGGCGCCAGCTCCGCGAAGTGCGGTGACGAGGTCGGCGCCCCACGCGTCATACGCGGTGGCGTTGCCTGTCAGGCAGACGACCGGAACGTTGCCTGCCGAGTTGTAGGCCGCGATGATCTCGTCGACACCTTCGGTGGGTCCAGCGGTGACCGTGTCGACACCACCGGCGGCGAAGAGGTTGGCGGCAAACGTTGCGCGTGCCGTGTAGGCCGCAACAGTGCCCATCGTCGCCAGGAAGACAGGAGTCGCTGCACGGTCATCGCGCATCGCTTCGAACTCGCCGCCGTAGCGGTGTACGTCCAACACTGCGTCATTCAAACCGGGGGCGTACGGACGACGCTCGGGCAGCGTCTCGTGAAGGTTCGGGAACTCCGAGACACCTGTGATCGGCTGCTTGCGCTTGGCGATGGCCAGCGCCCGCTGCGACACGGTCGCCTCAACGTGCGTGCGTACGACTACGAGGGCGGCATCGAGGCTGTCGGTCGCATCGATCTCGCCGAACAGTGCCCAGGCGGCACGGGCTGTGTCGTCCGTGAGCTTCTCTACGGCGTACGAGCCGCCAGCTGGATCGGCGACCTCAGCGACGTGCGACTCGCTGATCAGCAGGCTCGAGGTGTTGCGAGCGATGCGGCGGCTGAACGCGTCGGGCAGTCCGAGACGCTCGTCGAACGGCAGGACCGTGACGGATGCGGCGCCACCGACGCCAGCAGCGAAAGCGGCCACGGTTGTGCGGAGCATGTTCACGTACGGGTCGTACTTCGCCATCATCGGACGCGAGGTCACGGCGTGCTGGAGCTGACCGGTCGCGGCACCACCGCTGAGCTCGACCACTCGGTTCCAAAGGCGACGCGCGGCGCGGAACTTCGCGATCGTCGGGAACTGTTCACCAGTCGCGGCGTAACGGAAGTCGATCAGGCCAGCGGCCTCATCAACTGAGAAGCCGGCCTCGACCAGGAGGCGGAGGTACTGCGCGCCAGCGGCCAGTGAGTACGCGAGTTCCTGGACGTCCGATGCACCGGCGTCGTGCACAGCAGTCGCATCGACCGTCAGCGCGCGGGCGCCAAGCGGCCCAGCAATGCGAGCGACCTCAACTGCCGACTCGAGGTTTGTGTCGCCGCGTCCACGGAAGGCCGCACCGATCGGATCGGCACCAAAGCTCGTGCCGGGGGCCGGGGTGATGGACCGTTCGGAGATGACCGTCGCGAATGCCTTCGCGGCTTCGACGGGCTCATGAGGTGCATCAAGCGCGATAGGAGCGAGGTCGAGGAACACCGCTTCGAGGACGGTCGCCAACGACTCGATCGGTACGCCGCCACTGCCGACCCTGATCCACAGCGAGTTGACGCCGTTCTCGAGGTCGGTGATGACGTCCTGCCGGGTCCGCTCAACATCCGGATCGGCGAACCAGGCGCGTACGTCCCAGCCTTCAAGCTCGCGGGTTGCGGTGCTGCCGCGCGTAAACGGGGCCTGTCCAGGGAGTCCGGGATCGGCAAGATCAGCCGTGAGCGATGCGGTGCCAAGAGGCGTCACCGTGATCCCATCGAGCGTGGAGGTTGCAAGAACCTGCCACACGTCAGAATCAGGCGCGTCCTCGCCGAGGCGACGTGACTTGCGCAGAACTGCGGCGGTCTCTTTCTCCCACTCAGATGGCTCGTGTGAGATGCCGTCCGCGAGGTCGACTTCAATTGCTGGTGCGTCCGACATAAGGGGCATCGTATGAGTTGGCACACGTGCGCGGCCACCAGATGTGACCAATGTGACGGACATGTTTCTCGCATTCGCGTCATATCTCGCGACCTGGTTCGTCCTAGGTGTAACTCGGGGTGACACTTTCGCTCCGGCACGCCCGAAAGGACACGCATGCCTTACGCCGCCGTACTGGCCGCGCTCATTGCCCTGATCGCCGTCGCGGTCGTCTATCGCCAGCGCACTCCGGCGCGCTCCGCGCGACACCGCGCCGATGTCGAGGTACCCAACCTGTGGCAGGCGTGGCGCCTGAGAGACTGATCCCGTGAAGATCCCCGCAGAGCTGCTGCCGAAGGACGGACGATTCGGGTCCGGCCCTTCCAAGGTGCGCACCGAGGCGCTCAACGCCCTCGCTGCGACCGGCGTGACGCTCATGGGGACTTCGCACCGCCAGGCACCTGTCAAGAACCTCGTGGGAAGTATCCGCGAGGGCATTGCCGACCTGTTCACACTCCCTGACGGCTATGAAGTCGTGCTGGGAGTCGGCGGATCGCATGCGTTCTTCGATGCAGCGACGTTCGGGCTGATCCGCGAACGCAGCCAACACCTGGTCCATGGTGAGTTCACCAGCAAGTTCGCCAAGGCTGTTGCTGCGGCACCATTCCTTGCCGATCCGGATGTACGCGAGAGCGACTTCACGACACACCCCGAGCCGGTCGCCGTCGCGGGCGTCGACACGTACGCCTGGGCACACAACGAGACCTCGACGGGCGTCATGGTGCCGGTCCAACGCGTCGCTGGTGCTGATGACGGAGCACTCATCGTCATCGATGCCACCTCAGGTGCCGGCGGGCTGCCCGTCGACATCGCGGAGACCGACACCTACTACTTCGCGCCCCAGAAGACGTTCGGTTCGGACGGCGGCCTGTGGCTCGCGCTGATGTCCCCCGCTGCGATCGAGCGTGCGGAGGCGATCAAGGCAAGCGGCCGACACATACCTGGCTTCATCGACCTGCCGATCGCGATCGACAACTCGCGCAAGAACCAGACCTACAACACGCCTGCGCTCGCGACCCTGCACCTGCTGGATCAACAGATCCAGTGGATGCTCGGCGAGGGCGGGCTCGATTGGGCCGTCAAGCGCACAACCGACTCGTCGACCCGCCTGTACGAGTGGGCGGAAGCCTCGACGTACGCGACGCCATTCGTCACCGATCCGGCAGACCGCTCGCTGGTGGTCGGCACAATCGACCTGGATGGCGTTGACGCCTCCGCGATCACCGACGCATTGCGAGAGAACGGCATCGTCGACATCGACGGCTACCGCGGTCTCAACCGCAACCAGCTGCGGATCGCGATGTTCCCTGCGATCGAGCCCGAGGACATCAGCGCGCTGACGGCCTGCATCGACTACGTGGTGGACAACCTCTAGCCGACGACGTTGCCATTGCGGTGCAGCTCGCGGTGCTCTTCGTAGATCTCGGAGTTGTGGTGCAGCGCGGCGACTTCGTCGTCGCTCAGCTCGCGACGAACCTTTCCCGGCACGCCTGCGACAAGGGAGCGCGGCGGTATGACCGCGCCTTCCGACACCAGCGCACCAGCCGCAATCAGCGACTCCGCGCCGATGACGGCGCCGTTCATGATGATCGCGCCCATGCCGACCAGTACGTGGTCCTCGACTGTTGCTCCGTGGATCACGGCGCCGTGACCGACGGAGACGCCTTCGCCGAGCAGTACGGGCTTGCCCTTGTCGACGTGGAAAACGCAGTTGTCCTGCACGTTCGACCTCGCACCGATCGTGATCGGCTCGTTGTCGGCGCGCAGGACAGCTCCGTACCAAACACTTGCCCCATCGCCGATCACGACTGATCCGGCGAGGGTTGCGTTGGGTGCCACCCACGCGCTGTCGGCAACCTGCGGAACCTGGTCTCCAAGAGCGATGTGCATGGCACCCAACATAGAACCTCTAGGTCAACCAGCGGGTGATCGGATCGATCGCGAAGTAGACGACGAACAGAATCGAGATCAGCCACATCAGTGGGTGAATCTCAGTGATCTTGTTCTTGACCAGTTTGATCACGACGTACGCGACGAAGCCTGCGCCGATACCGGCCGTGATCGAGTAGGTGAACGGCATCAGCGCGATCGTCAGGAACGCCGGGATCGCGATGTCCGAGTCATCCCAGCTGATGTTCTTGACCTGGCTCATCATCAGGAAGCCGACGAGGACCAGGGCAGGAACTGCCGCTTCGTTGGGGATGTGCTCGACCAGCGGGACTGCCAGTGTCGACAGCAGGAACAGCACACCGGTGACGACCGAAGCGAGGCCCGTACGAGCGCCGTCGCCAACTCCCGAAGCCGACTCGATGTATGACGTGTTGCTCGAGATGCCCGCAGCGCCACCAGCCGCAGCGGCGATGGAGTCGACGATCAGGATCTTCTGCGCACCCTCGGGCGTGCCGTCCTTGTCGTTGAGATCCGCTTCCGCACCAATGGCGGTCATCGTGCCCATCGTGTCGAAGAAGTCAGCCAGCAACAGCGTGAACACCAACAGCGCAGCCGTCACAGCACCAGCGCGATCGAAGCCGTCGAACAGGTTGAAGTCACCCAGCAGGCCGAAGTCAGGCTTCGCGAAGACCTTGTCGGGCCATTCAGGAACGTTCAGGTTCCAGCCCTTTGAGGTGGGATCGCCAAAGCTAGGCGCCGTGTCAGTGATCTTCTGGATGATGCCGGCGATGATCGTCGTGGCGATGATGCCGATCAGGATGGCACCCGGGATGCCACGCGAGTAGAGCGAGATCATCAGCAACAGGCCGATGATGAACACCAGCACGGGCCAACCGGAGAGGTCGCCACCGATACCCAGGTTCACCGGAGGCGCGGCGAGACCACTCGTGCGTACGAAGCCTGCGTCAACCAGACCGATGAACGTGATGAACAGACCGATACCGACGGCGATCGCGGTCTTGAGCTGTCGCGGAACGGCGTCGAACACTGCTTTTCTGAAGCCAGTCAGCACCAGGACCAAGATGATCAGGCCCTCAAGGACGACGAGACCCATCGCGTCCGCCCACGTCATCTGCGACGCGACCGAGAACGCGACGAATGCGTTGAGTCCAAGTCCGGTCGCGAGTGCGAGCGGGAAGTTGGCCACGACGCCCATGAGGATCGTGAGCACACCTGCGACCAGCGCTGTCACGGCCGCGATGGTCGCGAATCCTGAGCCCGGCTCGGAGCCGCCACCGAGGAAGTTCCCGTCCACGTCAGCGACGTTGGACAAGATGATCGGGTTGAGCACGATGATGTACGCCATCGTCAAGAAGGTCACGGCACCGCCGCGTACCTCTCGCCCGATGCTCGACCCGCGCTCGCTGATCTTGAAGTAGTTCTCCAGCGCGCTACCGCCGCTGGGCTTTTTGGTCGTACTTGTCATCGCCGCCCTCTGCTCTCAATGGGAGTGTGTGCCCGAGGCCTATCGACAACGGAGCATGCCAGAGGAAGGCCTTAGTCCGATACGACTCGACGAGAACGTTTTGCACGAATCGCCACACCAACACCCAGGATCACAGCAGCCCCCACAGCACCGAACACGAACAGCATCGGCTCAACGGGCAGATCATCACCCTGCTCTGGAGTCGGCTTGGAAGCGTCCGTCGGCGTCGGCGTCGGCTCGGGAGTGGCCGAGGGGATGGGCACACGAATGAGCTCCGAATCGGAGCCCTCGCTGCCGACAAGCAATGAGCGGGCCTCGGCCGCAATCGTCTCACCCTGCTTCTGGTCCGGCGTCCGGACACCGTTGAGCAGCGTCCCCTTCGCCGCATCAAACAGATACATCGAGGCGTACGTACGCATGACCGCGTACTTGCCGTCTGACGTGTAGGTCGCGTCAGTGACAGCCGACGGTCCGGTGCCCTTCTGAGCGACCGCGAGATTGGTGCGATCGGTCGACAACGTAGTCGGCAGTTTGTAGATCGTGCCGCTGAGCAGTGCCTTGCTCACCAGGAGCTTGGCCCCGGTCACTGGATGGACCAGCAGCGCCTCAACGTTGTGCGAGTCGGCGTCATACGAGATCGGGTAGCGCGATGCCACGACCGTGTGATTGCCGGGCCCCTGTTCAGGCAATGCGTACAGGGCAGCGTCCTTGCGGCGTTCGAGGTTGTCGCCGGTGTCAGCCACCCACAACGTGCCTTCGCTGTCGATCGCCAGCGCCTCGGTGTCACTCAGCGTGCCGCCCTCGACTCGGGTCACACCGACTGTACGACCGGTCTTCAGCTCGATGGCGAAGATCAGCGGATCGTTGCCCGAGTCGTTGATCGTGTAGACGATGCCGTCGTACGAGCGACTCACCGCAAGCCCGCTCGACTCGGTGATCCGCGGATCGTTCATACGACTGACGACCTGCGGTTCGGCCTCGGCTCCGTCGGCACGACGAGCCAGGGAGCTGACGATCACGACTACGAGCAACAGGACGAGCAGTCCCGGGATCAGGAGTCGGCGGTAGCGTGGATTCATTGCCGCCAAGCATGACAGGACGCACCGGTGGCGCCGATCCCGGCGGGTAGTGTGGAGACGTGACAGACAAAGACGACTGGGTGATCCGTCAGGGCGACGGTCCCGAGACCATCGAGCGCAAGATGGGGCATCGCGAGATCGCCCGCCTCGATCGTGCCGCTCGTCGCCACGAGTTCGGTCGCCCCGAGATCACCGAACTCGAGATCGGCAGCAAGACCCACCGGGTCGCCGAAGTCGAGCCGATGGATGTTGACGGCGTACGCACCATGACCGTCGGCACGATCGTCTGGGGCGTTGTCGCCGTCGCACTGCTGCCGTTCCTCGGCACGCTCGACAAGGACAACCACACCTGGTGGTTGTGGACCGCGGTCGCCGGATTTGGCCTCGGCCTGATCGGCATCGAGTACTGCCGTCGCCGCCGCAACGCCCTGCGTATGCAGCCGGGGCGTCGCCGCCGCGTTGACTGAGTCTTAGAACTCGTCGATATCTGCGCCGACAGTGTCGAACACTGTCGGGGGAAGCTCCTGAGGAGCTGCCGAACGGCTCAGCCGGGCGCCTGAGTGCGCACCGCAGCCGTGATCGAACGACACGGCGCGACCATCGTCATTGGCCATACCGTTGGCGCATACGCCGAAGCGTTCGGCGAGCGGTCCAGCCAGGCTGACCATGAAGCCGCACGAGATGCACGAACCGGCGGCTTGCTGAGCGATCGGAGCATCGGGGCCCTGGTCGCCTTCGTGCCAGCGGTCAGCCGCCATTTCGCGGCCCTCGAACGACAGAGTCCATTCGCGGCCGAGGCCAACCTCGCGGGCGAAGAAGCGATCCGCGGTCTGCTCTTCGCCGTCACCTGCAGTCCAGGTCGGAACCAGTCGTACGTCGTCCTCGTCCGGCGGGAGCACGTCGCCGGGGCTGAGGTCGCCCGGACGAATGCGCTCACGGTAGGGAGTCCATACCGGCGCGACGATCGCGTCATCGCCGGGAAGCAGCACCACATCGTTGATCGTGATGGCGTCTGAGTCAGGTGAGCGCGACAGGCTGACTGACCAGTACCAGCCGACGTAGCCGGGCTTGGTGCATCCGAAGTGGTGCGAAACCATGCCGTTCTCGTCCTCGACGGCACGCTGGTGCTCGCCTACGACGCCGGCGTCCGCGACCTCGTCGACGGCAGCGCGCGCGACATCGATCGCGGCAATGAGCTTCTCGTCGACGGACATGCGTCCATTGTTCCATGGCCCACCGTGCGCGCTACCCGCGGTGAGGCAGGATGAAGATATGGACGAGCAGGACGAGCCGCAGTCACCCGTCCACCCTCCTGCGCCCATAGAACCGCCCGAGTCGCGTCTCTCCCGATCCGCACGTATCGCTGGCAAGGTCTCCACCCGTACGGCCCGAGCTGTTGCTCAGGGCAGCACCACGGCATTCACCGGCGCCCGACGATTCACCCACGCCGGTGGCGCAGGTGAGAGCGGTCTTTCGCGACTGCTCGAGCTGCATGCCTTCAACACGGCAGGTGATGCGGCGATCGCCGTATCGCTGGCTGGCACGCTCTTCTTCACGGTCCCGACCGACGACGCAGCTGGACAGGTCGCGCTGTTCCTCGTGCTGACGATGCTCCCGTTCGCGATCGTCGCACCGCTGATTGGCCCGTTCCTCGACCGGTTCCGCCGCGGTCGCCGTTGGGCGATCGGTGCCACCCTCGCCGTACGCGCGTTCTGCTGCTGGGTGCTCGCCGGAGCGGTCGTCGACGAATCCCCCGCGTTCTACTTCGCCGCGCTCGGCTGCCTGGTGGCATCCAAGGCGTACGGCGTCACCCGTGCCTCCGCAGTGCCACGCATCCTGCCGCCAGATTTCACGCTGGTGAAGGCCAACTCACGTATCTCGCTGACCGGTACGGCTGCCGGAGCGATCTCAGCGCCCATCGCGATCGGCGCCGCGGCCATCGGAGCCCCCTGGGCGCTGCGCTACGCGGCACTCCTGTTCGTGATCGGCACCATCCTGGCGATCTTGCTGCCGCCGCGAGTCGACTCGAGCGAAGGCGAAGAGCCGGTCGATCTCGCCCACATCGCCGCGTCGGCCAAGAAGAAGGGCATCAGCATCACTCGCGGCGTCGTCAATGGGCTTCGCAGCAACGCTGGCCTGCGACTGCTGTCCGGGTTCCTGACAATCTTCATGGCGTTCACTCTGCGCGAGCCACCCGAGTCGATGGGATGGAGCGGCAGCGCGACCATCCTGCTTGGGCTCGTCATTGGTGGTGCCGGATTCGGAAACGTTCTTGGTGTCCTCATCGGTTCATCCGCCCGCTCCCGCAAGCCGCAGAACGTCGTCATCGCCGTACTGATCCTCGACGTTGCCGTCGTCAGTGTCGTTGCCGTCCTGTTCACGTGGTGGACCGTCGTGATCTTGGGCGTGACGATCGGCCTGTGCCAGTCACTCGGCAAGCTGAGCCTTGATGCGTTGATCCAGAACGACGTACGCGAAGAGGTCCGCACGAGCATGTTCGCCCGGTCCGAGACGCTGCTTCAGCTCTCGTGGGTCATCGGTGGTCTGATCGGCATCGGCCTGTTCACGATCGATGCCACACCACGGGTTGGCCTGCTCGCTATCGCCGCGATTCTGCTCGGCTGGCTCGCATTCGTGCTCACGCGAGCGCGCAACGAACCAGCGCCACGCGCGAGCGAGCCCGCTGAGCTCTAGAGCTCGAGCTCGGTGGCGACTGCGCGGAGAACCTGAGCCGCCGGCTTCGAGACCTTGTTGTCGGGGTGGCGACCGTGACGGTAGCCCTCACCGATCTTGTCGAGCATCTTGATGAGGTCCTCGACGATGACCGCCATGGCCTCGGGATCCTTGCGACGGGCCTGCGACTGTGACTTCGACACCGACGTGACGGGATCGAGAAGACGTACCTGGAGAGCCTGGTCTCCACGGCTGCCCTGCACGATGCCGAACTCAACGCGGCTGCCAGCTTTGAGCGTGTCAACGCCGGCGGGCAGGGCGTCAGAGCGGACGTAGACGTCTTCGCCCTCGTCCTGGCTCAGGAACCCAAAGCCCTTTTCAGCGTCGTACCACTTCACTTTGCCCGTAGGCATGGCATTTCCTCACGGTTGTCGGTGTGTGCCCTAAGCCTAGTCGGACAGCGGCGGCTTCGGCTTGCGGTCCTCGAACGTGACCTCCACCGACTGGAATCCCTTGTGTCGCTGCGACTTCGCGTATGCCGCGTACGCCTTCTGATCTGCGTCCGTGAGCACGACGTTGTCAGTGAACGGAGTGAGCAACGCGCGCGGGTAGAGCTTGCGAGCCGTGACGACGTTGACCTCGAGTCCGAGGACAGCCATGACGGCCGCCAAGAAGATGAACGCCATGAGACCGAGCACCAGCGCGAACGTCGAGTTCATCGAGCTGGCCTTGTTGATCACGTTCTCCACGAAGGATTGGCCACCGACCTGCAACAGCTGCCATAGAAGAGCCGTCGTGGCCGCCCCAGGAAGAACTGACCGCCACGAGCCTCGTCCACCGCTGACCAGCCGGAACAGGGCACCGAAAATCAAGACGCTCAGCAAGAAGCCCACGATCTTGATTGCAAACGTGATCTCTCTCGAGACCCCAACGCCGATCTGGTCGGGGTTGCTGAACAACGTCGTGATGACAGCGATCAAAAGGATGCCCAGTCCGCTGGCGGCGAGGAAGAAGATGCTCCGCAGGCGCAGCAGGAATGGGTTGGCGCGACTGTTGCGCGGAACCGACCACGCGATGTTGGCAGCATTCTGGGTGGCCTGACCCAGGCCCATCGAGCCATATAGCGCCGCCAGCGAACCGATCACAATCGCCCCCGTGCTGCCGTTCAGGCCGTTGGGGCGTCCGAGCGCATCACCGACGATCGGGAACTGACTCAGCGCGGAGTCGAGCAGGCGGTCACGCAGATCTGGATCGTCCTGCAGGACGAAGCCGAGAATCGAGGTCGAGATCAGCAGCAACGGGAAGATTGCGATGAAGGCGTAGTAAGAAATGATCGCCGCGAGGTAAGGCCCCTGGTCATCGAAATATTTGTAGATGACGGCAATCGGAAATCCGAGGATTGCGTGCTTGCGCTGGAATGCGTCGATGCGGCCAATACGGGGCTCAGTCACGGCAGGTGTGGTCCCAGCGCTGAGACGAGTGCAGTGAATCGCGGTTCGTCGAGGACGGCGCCCTCGCGTCGTACATCGGCAGGATCCACGACAAGGAAACGATCCAGACGGACCTCGCTCGGTCGACCCTTGGAGTCCCAAGGTCCTGACCCGAGGTTGTACCAATAGCGGCCAGCAACTGCCTCGTCCGCCATGTCGCGATCGTGATCCACCGAGGTCATCATCAACCCGATGAGCTGGTCACCCTCGCGTGAGATCAGCACGACCGGCCGATCCTTGCCCTGAGTGGGATCGTCCTCGTACGCAACCCAGGTCCACACGACCTCGCCAGGATCGGGCTGCCCATCCGGATGCGGGTCGTACGTGATGTTCACGCAGTCAGCCTAGTGGCGTCGTCATTCGAACTCGGGCAGCTCGCGTTTCATGACCTTGCCGGTGGGGTTGCGCGGAAGCTCGTCCAGGAACATCGTCTTGCCCGGTACGGCGAAGCGAGCAACATGCTCTTTCGCGTACGTTTTGATGTCGTCCTCGGTGAGTGACTTGCCGTCCTTGACCACGACATACGCAGCCAGCACCTGGCCGAATTTGTCGTCGTCGATGCCGGTGACGACCACGTCAGCGACGTCGGGATGATCGATCAGCGCGTCTTCGAGCTCGCGCGGGAAGACGTTCTCACCGCCGGAGATGATCATGTCGTCGTCACGGCCCGACACGAACAGTCGTCCGTTCTCGTCGAAGTGACCGAGGTCGCCGGTGCTCATCAGCCCATCGCTGAAGGCCTTGGTATTGCCGTCGGTGTAGCCGCCGAACGGCATGTCGTTGCCGACGTGGATGACGCCAGTCTCTCCACGCGGCACTTCCTTGCCCTCAGCGTCGAGGATGCGGACGGTCGTACGGAATGGCGGGACGCCTGCCGTACCCGGCGCTTCGCGCAGATCGGTCGGGCTGGCGATCGTGACCCATCCGGTCTCGGTTGCGCCGTAGAAGTTGTAGACCGAGTCGGTGAACGTGTCCATGTAGTGGTTCGCCAACTCACCAGCGAGCGCTGATCCGCTGCTCGCAGTGATCTTGAGCGACGAAACGTCAGCCTTCTTGATCACCTCGGGATCGGCGTCGACCATGCGCTGCATCATCAGCGGGACGACGACAAGCGCATCGGCCTTCTGCTCCTCGATGTCCTTGATGACACGGGTCGGCTCGAATCGGCGGCGTAAGACGTATGTGGGCGCCAACGAGAGACCGAAGCCGAAGTTGATGAGGCCCCACGAGTGGAACAGCGGCGCCGCGAGAACGATCGTGGCGTTGCCGCGGTAAGGGATCGCGCCGAAGAATGAGACGAGCGGCTTGAGATCTGCTGGCTCCTCGCGGCGCGCTCCCTTGGGGAGACCTGTGGTGCCCGACGTGAAGATGACGACCTGACCGTTGCGTGCCGGCTTCGAGTGACCCTTGGTGGGCTGGTCGGCGCTGATCGCCGCGACAGAGGGCAGGCCAGCCGGCGCATCGTCGTCAGCCCAGGCGAGGATCACCTTGTCCTGATCGACGTCGCCGGCGACCTCGAGGAACTCCTGATCCACGATCACCAGCGAGGCGTTCTCCCGCTTGGCAAGTTCGCCGAGCTGCGAGCGGCTGGCCATGGTGTTGAGCAGGAGCACACGTCCGCCGGCCTGCATGATCGCGATCATCGCGATCAGCATGTAGCGGTGGTTGCGGCACAGCAGTGCGACTGAGTCGCCCGCCTCGATCCCGCGGTCCTTCAGCGCCTGCGTGAGCTGATTGATCTGCGCAGCGAACTCCGACCAGGTCAGTTCGCCTGCATCGTCGATGATGGCGAGTTGGCGGGGGAAGCGCTTGGCAGCGGCGTTCACACCAGACGGGAAGCCCGGCCCCCACTTGACTAGCTGAAGACCTGCGCCCAGCATCTTGTGCGGCAAGATCGGCTTCATCATGCCGATCTGACGGAAAACCTTGAGCGTAAATCCCAGTTCAGTCATGCGTTCCAACGTATATGACGCCGTACCTCGGGTACGGACGGATGCAGCTAGTCCTTGCTGGTGCCGGCGATGAATGAGCCAATCGGGGTGGTGAACGCCTGCCCGTTGGCTTCGATGTAGAAGAAGTACGAGACCTTCACCGTGCGCGACGTTGTCCCGGCCGACAGCCAGTCGAGGTGGCATTGACTCCGGCTGGGGTCGTCATCGTCCTGGCTCAGCGGCTCGCACGGGTAGGGCGAGTAGTCGGACTCGTCTCCTTGCATGATGTTCACCGTCACCGTTGCGTCGGCGGGTTCAATCGCCGTCGCCTGGAACCGATACACATACCCTGCTCCAGCGATGCGGGCGACTTCGCCCACGGCGTCTGGCGGCGAGAGCACCGGTTCTGTCGTCTCAATCGGCGTCGGTGTTGATTCCGTCGGCGAGGGAGTCGGGGTCGGCTTTGTCGGCAGACTGGGCCCCTTGGGTTCGCCGTCAACCGTCACGATGATGGTGTGGCCCTTGATCCAGCTGCCACCGGTGGCGAAGGAAGGTGTCAACTTGTATGCCCCCGGCGCCCGTGGGATCCACACAACGGTCGCTGTCTGCAGCCCCTGAGGCTCATAGGGCCCTTCAGTCTCGCTCGCCAACCCGGATCGAGTGATCTTGTCAGTCGTCAGAGTGGGACCTGCACCGCCGCCAACCTTCGCCACTTCCACTCTCACTGAGGTGGCGAATTCCCCCCGACCGACGTGCAGGAGCAGATTGAAAGGTCCCTTGGGGACGTGCTGCTTGGTGATCGGCTGATCGAACCAGATCGCCACGTCCTCCGACGGCGGCGGCACGAACTTCGCGACAGCACCTCCCACCCCTGCCACGACGACCGCACCGATGGCGATCTTCGAGACGAGTGCGTTCGACACACCTGACAGGAAACCCAGAGCCACGGCTACTTCACCACCATGTAGTAGAAGTCGCTCGGACGGTCGTCATCGACGAACGCCGGAAAACTGCCGCCCTTCTTGTCAAACTCGAACACCAGGTTCGTGTCCTTGAAGCACGGGGAATTGACCTGCACGTTGAGGTACTTCGGGTCGTCCTTCGGATAGCTGGGTTCCAACGTCTGTGCGCTTGGCGGGAATGCTCGACTGTCGGGCAGCACGGGGATTCGGATGGACGCTCGCTGCTTCTTGGCACCCGGCACGGTCTTCAGCGTCGACCGAATGGGGCGCAGTGTGTACAGAACCTTGTCACC
Source organism: Aeromicrobium panaciterrae (assembly GCF_031457275.1). NCBI lineage: Bacteria > Bacillati > Actinomycetota > Actinomycetes > Propionibacteriales > Nocardioidaceae > Aeromicrobium > Aeromicrobium panaciterrae. The sequence goes on along the minus strand of NZ_JAVDWH010000001.1, from coordinate 845,794 downwards.
GTCGACACCACCATCAAGAAGGACGCGAACGTTTGCGGTGATGGGGCAGGTCTGTAGGGACGTGAAGAGGCTTGTTGGAGTCTCGATGATGATCTCCGGCGTGGTGTCGGTGACCGGCTCGCTCGCTGTCCCCGGCGGCAGCCCGTACGGGAGTTCCATCGCAGCACCGACTTGGCCCGAGTAGAAGGTGTTCATCTTGTCCGAGAGTGCGCGCGCGACGGCTTTTGCGACCAGGTTGCAGGCCGAGATGCCACCTCCCGCCTCCTTGGAGCGGCGCGAGTCATCTACGAGCTTCTGGATGCCGTTGGCACCCAGGCCGTCAGCCAGCCCACCGGCAGTCGACATGCCTTCGACAGTCTCTTCGTCCAGCGTCAACGTGTCGCAGGCGGCGCCGACGCCGGGGATCTGCCGCATTGCCACCTCAATGCCAGTAGCGAGCCAGGCTTCGGCCTCACCGTTGGCGATTGCGCGAGCAGCCTGCGAGGTCGGAACGGTCGGCGGCAGGCCGGTGTAGTACGTGATCACGGCCTGAACGACCACCGTCACGACCGTCGAGCAAGCTTTGTACGCATCCGCGCCGCCCGACTTGATCGCCACGCATACCGGGTTGAACTTGGCGATGGCCTCGACGAAATCCGTGCGCATTTGGTTGTAGAACATCGAGATGAGGTCGTAGTAGGTGATCAGCAGCTCGTTGAGGGCCTTGGTCGCGCCCTTCAGGTCGTCTGCGAAGTAGTAGCCAGCGGCCGCGCCGATGACAGCGCCAGCCGGGCCACCGACGGCAAAGCCGACCGCGAACCCGAACAGCACGGCCGTCGCCTGGCAGGCCAGCCCGCATTCGGCTTCCTTTTTGGCCTTGGCAGCGTCCGACGAGGCCTTGAAGATCGCGTCAGCCTCCGGGTCCAGACAGTGCACGACGTTGGTCTCTTCGCCCCAATCCCTGATCGCGATCGCCCGGTCGCTGACGTTGGCATTGATCCTGTACGACTCGTTCTTGACGATCTTGGTCGCGACCTTAGGCTCGCCGAAGATCTGTTCCGCCACGGGCTTCTCCACATACGGCGCGGAGCCCGGGAACATCCGATATGAAGACGTGTCCGGGTAGTCGAGAATCGAGAAGCACTTTCCACGCGTGGCTTCCTTGGGAAAACTCGTGTCGATGCCCGGTTTGACGCTCGCCGTTGGCTTGACCTGAATCCATTTCTTCTCGTCGGCCATGTCGATCTTGATGCTGTTGGATGCGATGCCAATCGAGTATTGGTTCCCCGTTTGCCCGTTGTCGAGGCACTTGTCGAGGCACTGATTGTCAGTTGCCACCGCCCGTACATAGAGCGTGGTCAGGAGATTGTGGTCAGAAGCCATGTTCGCTTTCGCGAGCTCCAGCGACAGCGCATCGTCGAAGGACAAGCCCTGATCGTCGCCGTCCGTTCCCGGAAGTTTGGCGTCGCGCCATTTGTAGGGGTTGACCTTGGTCTTCGTGCCCTTGTTCTCGGCGACAAAGAACACACCTGGTGGGTGCAGGGAGGTCGTATTCTGGCTGATCGGGAACAGGCTGAACTGATAACTGATTCGCTTGACTTGTTCAGACGCAGCAGCCTCCAGCGTCACCGGAAGGTCGCTGCGGAGCTGAATGGTTTGCGTCACGCTCGGGTCGTCCGAGACGGGCTCAGGGGTGTACCCGGTCACCTCGTCGAACCCCGGAACACTGCTCCCACCGGATGAGATCGCGTCACCCACGGCGCCGATATCGCCCAGGCTCGCCTTGATGCTGAGCGACCCCTTGGTGGCGTTGACGGTGCCATCTTGCGGCAGCGGCCCGGGCGACCGGCAGCCCTCATTCGAGTCGGTACCGTTCCACTGATCAGGGTTTGGCATGTTCTTACGGCAGAACGTTCCGCTTGCGGCTTGTGCGGCCTGCGAACCGTCGAACGACCACACCCGTACGTCGAGTTGATTCCATTTGGTAGTCGACATATAGGCCGTCACAGAGTTGATCGAACCGCTCTGGAGATAGTTGCCTTGTCCGGCTGGGTATCGCTGCCATTCGCCCCGGTCGACCGACACATAGGCGTACGGCCTGTCGACGGACTTCTCGGTCATGAGTAGGCCGTTGACGATCTTGGCATCGCCGGTCCATCCGAGCGATGAGCAGTCGTCGGGGATCGTGATCGAAACCGGGATCGCCGCAGTCAGACCCAGTTCAGAGCTGTACGCCATCAGCGACGTCTTGCCGATCGGCAAGCCGGACGTCTTGAACGGCTTGCCCTTCTCGAGCGATCCAATCTGCAGGTAGCCGGGCTTGAGCGGAGTTGTCGCGAACAATGCGACCTTCCCGTCACCGACCGAATCCTTGAGCGTCACCGTCGCGGCACAGTCCTTGACCGTCGCCGTGATCCCCGCCTTGTCAGCAAGGGAGCCGGGCTTCTTTGCATTGAGCTTCTTGGTTGCATCGGCAGCTGACGGGAACTTGTAGTCGATGACCGTGCCGGGCGCGTAGGGCAGCGAGAGGGACTTGCTGGTCGGCACCGGGTTCAAGTTCTTGACGCCAACGCCGAGTCGGGATGCGAGCTGCTTCGGGGTCTCGCCGGGCGATGGCGACAGCGAGGCTCGCTTCATGCGCTCGGAGTTTGGCTTCTCAACGCCGTCGACAACGACAGTGGGCGGCTTCTCGTACAGATCCTCGGCGCGATCAAGAGCCGGGACGACGAACGGTGCCGCGACCGAGATCTTGCCGTCGGCGGCGATCAGGCGTGCCGTGAGGACGTGCTGACCAGCCGTCGTGGGCACGTAGTCGAACTCAGTCGACGTCACGTCGAAGACGGGCGCACCTTTCGGCTTGTCGCCCTTTTCGGGCGACCAGCTCAAGTATGGGCGACCGTCATCCCAGACCTCGAACGTCTTCACGTCGAGTCCGGTCGGTGCCTGGATCTGGAAGGTGACCTTCTCCGCACGCTTCACGAGCGGCGAATCGACCGGCGTCAGGCTCGACGGGAAGTCGACTGGGAGCGCCTTCGACGTGTCAGTGACCGAGTCGTTCGGAAGGAACTTGTTCTTGGCGGTGATGCCAACCGTCACGATCAGCGCGAGGGCAACGATGACGGACACGATGGCGACGATCGGGCTCGACAAGAACCCGGCTCGCTTCGACGCGACGCCAGCCATCCCCACTCCTGTCGTCGGTCCCCTGAGCCACAGGCTATGGATGCAGTATGGCGCTCAGTAGTAGGGAATTCCCCCGATTCGTCGTGTTGAACGCAGCACGGCATACCGTGGGGAAATGAGTGAGTCCTTCAGGCCGATCGAGGATGGGGTCGCGACCGACCTGCGCGGCGAGATGACGTACGCGAGTTACCTGCAACTTCCGACCCTGCTTTCGGCGCAGCAGCCGGTGTCCGACCATCACGACGAGATGCTGTTCGTGATTCAGCACCAGGTCACTGAGCTGTGGCTCAAGCAACTGATCCATGAGCTGCGATCCGCCATTGCACTGATTGCGGCTGACGACCTGCCGCCGGCCCTCAAGCGTCTCGCTCGAGTGAAGGCGATCCAGCGACAGATGTTCGAGCAGTGGGCAGTGCTCGAGACGCTGACGCCGATTGAGTACGCGCAGTTCCGCGACAAGCTCGGCAAGGCGTCTGGCTTCCAGTCACCGCAGTACCGCACGGTCGAGTTCCTGCTCGGCAACAAGAACCCGCAGATGATCAAAGTCTTCGAACACGATGAGTCGCTGCGCTCAGCGCTGCAGGCGGACCTCGACGCACCCAGCCTGTACGACGAGTTCCTGCGATTCCTCGCGCGACGCGGCCATGCCGTACCGAAGCACGTGCTCGAGCGGGACGTGACGCAGCCGTACACCGCCGACCCTGGCGTGATCGAAGTCCTTCGAAAGATCTATGACTCCCCCGACACCTACTGGGATGCCTACGAGATGAGCGAGGAGCTCGTCGACGTCGAGGGCAGCTTCCAACTGTGGCGATTCCGCCACCTCAAGACCGTCGAGCGGATCATCGGCTTCAAGCGCGGAACGGGCGGCTCATCCGGAGTGAACTTCCTCCAGAAGGCACTCGAGCTCACGTTCTTCCCCGAGCTCCTCGACGTTCGAACGCACATCGGCGCCCCTTAGGGCGTGTCTGCCTCGGTCCAGCCCACGTTTTCTCGCACGACCCGGGCAGGAATACCGGCCACCGCTGCATAGTCGGCGATTTTCTGCCCGCGGACCATGCTGAGTTGACCAACCACGACGCCATCGCCAATGTCGGAGTGACCGGTGACCACCGCGTCCCGACCCAGCCATACGTGACTCCCGATGCGAATGTGCGCCCCAAATGGATTGATGCGCTCTCCCGTTGTGCGGTCCTCGAGGCGATGCATGTCGTCAGTGGCGACATAGACATTGGCCGCCCACAACTGGTCTGGGCCGGCGACGATGCTGCCACCGTTGCGCGCGTCAATGACGGCACAACGAGTCGCCGTGACGGGTCCGTGAAGCACCACGGTTGATTCGGCGCCGCAATACATCTCTCCCGCCGTCAGCTTCACGTTCTGATCGATGAAGACGATGGCATCGTCTCCTCCGATCAAGAGGGATCTGAACAGGTGCATTTCTGAGCCAATGGCGATCAAGACGTTGCGCACAGGGATCATCGTGAGTGTCTCGATGATCTCGTCGGCGAGGTTGGCTCCCTCCGCGAAGTAGAGCGCGTTGCCGTCCTCGTGCCACCAGTCGGGGAAAGGGTCCATAACCCGTCGCCACGTCGCAGCACTGAGCGCGTCCGCGTCGACACCCGCGACGTGCAGGCGTTTGCGGTGTTCGGCGGTCATCTCCTCGCCGCGGGTCAATTCCACCGCCGCATCATCGCAGACGGCGGGGTCCGCGAACGACGAAAGCCCCGAACCTTTCGGTCCGGGGCCCTCGTTGTGTTGCTGAGTTCTTAGAACCCCATACCGCCCATGTCGCCCATGTCGGGGGCGCCACCGGCCGCAGCGGGCTCCGGCTTGTCGGCGACAACTGCCTCCGTCGTGAGGAACAGTGCGGCGATCGAGGCTGCGTTCTGCAGCGCCGAGCGCGTGACCTTGGCGGGATCGATGATGCCGGCCTTGATCATGTCGACGTACTCGCCCGTGGCCGCGTTGAGTCCGTGGCCCTGCTTGAGTCCGGCAACCTTCTCTGCGACAACTCCACCTTCGAGACCGGCGTTGATCGCGATCTGCTTGAGCGGAGCCGAAGCAGCGACACGCACAATGTTGGCGCCAGTCGCTTCGTCACCTTCGAGGCTGAGCTTCTCGAACACTGCGGCAGTTGCCTGCACGAGTGCAACGCCACCACCGGCGACGATGCCCTCTTCGACAGCAGCCTTCGCGTTGCGGACAGCGTCCTCAATGCGGTGCTTGCGCTCCTTGAGCTCGACCTCAGTTGCCGCGCCGACCTTGATGACAGCAACGCCGCCGGCCAGCTTGGCGAGACGCTCCTGGAGCTTCTCCTTGTCGTAGTCGGAGTCGCTGTTCTCGATCTCGGACTTGATCTGAGCAACGCGGCCCTGGATCTGCTCCTCGGAACCGGCGCCTTCGACGATCGTCGTCTCGTCCTTGGTCGTGACGACCTTGCGAGCCGTGCCGAGCAGCGTCAGGTCGGCGGTCTCAAGCTTGAGTCCAACTTCCTCGCTGATGACCTCTCCACCCGTGAGGATGGCGATGTCGGCCAGCATGGCCTTGCGGCGGTCACCGAAGCCGGGAGCCTTGATGGCAACCGACTTGAACGTGCCACGCATCTTGTTGACGATCAGGGTCGCGAGAGCCTCGCCCTCGACGTCCTCGGCGATGATGACGAGGGGCTTGCCCGACGCCATGACCTTCTCGAGGATCGGGACCATGTCCTTGACCGTGCTGATCTTGCCGTTGTAGATGAGGACGTAGGGGTCCTCGAGCACAGTCTCCATACGCTCGGGGTCCGTCACGAAGTAGCCCGACAGGTGACCCTTGTCGAAGCGCATGCCCTCGGTCAGCTCCAGGTCGATGCCAAACGTGTTGGACTCTTCGACTGTGATGACGCCTTCCTTGCCGACCTTGTCCATGGCTTCGGCGATGATCTCGCCGACCGTGGTGTCAGCAGCGGAGATCGAGGCAGTAGCAGCGATCTGCTCCTTGGTCTCGACGTCCTTGGCCATGCCGAGCAGCTGGGCGCTGATGGCTTCAACAGCGGCCTCGATGCCCTTCTTGAGGCCCATCGGGTTGGCGCCGGCTGCGACGTTGCGCAGACCTTCGCGAACGAGTGCCTGGGCGAGAACGGTGGCCGTGGTGGTGCCGTCGCCTGCGACGTCGTCAGTCTTCTTGGCGACTTCCTTGACGAGCTCGGCGCCGATCTTCTCGAACGGGTCCTCCAGCTCGATCTCCTTGGCGATGCTGACACCGTCGTTGGTGATCGTGGGGGCTCCCCACTTCTTCTCCAGGACGACGTTGCGTCCCTTGGGGCCGAGGGTGACCTTGACGGCGTCAGCGAGCTGGTTCATACCGCGCTCGAGGCCGCGACGGGCTTCCTCGTTGAAAGCAATGGTTTTTGCCATGTGTACGTTTCTCCGAATGGTTGTCCACGTGGGGGTCAGGCGATGCCCGCGACGGACGGCAGCGACGTTTGGCGAACCCTTCTCGCCTTGGTGCACAGCCTCATCGGTCTGACCCGTTGATCTAGCACTCTCATCATACGAGTGCTAATCAACGTCGCGCAATCAGGTGTGGCTTCAAGCAGAGAACAGCAGGAACAGACCGGTGAACGTGTACGCGACCATGAGCACGAGCAACGCGAGCTGTCCGGACAGGCGATGCGCTTTGGGAAGCAGCGCGAGCGCGCGATCGTGCGCCGCGATCACTGCGATCACATGGCCCGTCACCACCGCCGCCACCTTGAGGAACGCCAACGTGTCGACGTGCTCTGACAGGAAGTACGCCGTCGCGGGGTCGCCGAGAGGCTGCCAACCGCGGCCAAGGGGATCCAGCATCGCGATGAACGCGGACTGTCCCTTCTCGAGAAGGTACGTCGCGTAGTGGGCGACGATGTAACCGACGACGATCGGCACCAGCGTGTGGGCGAGCAGCCCTGGCAGTGCGCGTCGACGCTCGGGGGTCAGACCGCCGCTCGCGCGAGTCGCAAGAGTGAAGAGGATGCCGACCAAGGCACAGAAGCCGATGAGCGTTGCGGATTGCTCCAGAACACTTGGCGCCTTCTTCTGCCAGAACGTCGACGAAGAGAAGCTGTCGTACGCGGTCGATCCCAGCAGCGTTCCGAGAACTGCGACCAGCCCAGGTGCGACGGGAACCGTCGGGAGCGTGCGCAGTGGATTGTGCAGTGCGAAGCGACCATGACGTACGAACGGCGACAGCTTGGAAACGACCGCGCTGTAGACATCGAACGGATCGGCGCGATCGAACCACGTTGGGCCGAACAGCCATCCGCCGATCAACATCGCCCCGATGTAGATCGCGACCCACAGCCGTACCGAGGTGACATCGGCCGGATCTGGCGAAGCGAGCTCGAGCCACGCGAAAGCCATCAGTCCAGCGGCTGCCGGCCAATAGCCGAGCTTCGCCGGGTAGGTACGACGCCCATCGCCAAGCCACGACTGGATCGTGCGCCACGGCGAGAGGTCTCGCCAGACATGGCCAAACAGCAGCGCCAACGGCACCAGGCCCACCCAGGTCAGGATGTACAGCCAGCCCAGAGAAGCGTTGGTCTCGTTCGACGGCCCGCCGAACAAGGCGAGCAGGAACCACGCGGTCAGCACGAGTCCAACGACGGCTAGCCATGGACGGCGCACGGGAGGCTCCGCAGCCTCCGGATCGACGTCAGGCTTGGTGAACCGCGGCTGCTTCCACTCGACGACCAGCAACGCGAACGACAGTACGAGCGCCCACGAGGCGCCGACCATTGCGAACATCAGCGGGATCGGAAGATCGGTGGCACCGCCACCAATGCCGTGCTGCGCCAGCTCGGAACCGAGAGTCACGGGCGTGCGACGAGCTCCACGACGGTCACGTCGAGATGGTGCGCCTCGACAGCGACCTGGCCCGGCGTCTCGATCGTGAAGGTGAACGTCTTGTCGTCACCAGCCGCAACCTCGTACTCGTGCTCAGGATCGGAATGAACGTGAATCTCTTCCACGGCATCGCTGACGACGTGCAGGGTGATCGGCTCGCCAACCTTCACGTCAACCTTTTCGTCGAGAGGTAAAACCTCACCATTGGCGATCTCGATCTCAACCGTGACACCCTTCGGCGCCTCAGTGGTCGCGCTTGGCGTGGGCTCCGTTGTCGCAGTGGCTTCACTCGAGGGCTCACTCGTACTTCCGCAACCGGCAAGGGTCAGGGCCAGTAACAAGGCAGCAGCAGCTGGCTTCATTCATTTCCTTCAGGTTCAGGCTCGAAGGCACGCTCGATGAGCTCTCGCTCCTCACGCTCGTCCACTCGGTCCTTGCGGGCTATGTAGAGCACGACTCCCACCACCACGACGGCTGGGATGATCGCGGGGATCGCCAGCAGCGCGACGTGGTGGGCCAGCAGAACCTCGCCGGCAGGAGTCATGACGTCAGCGTAGGCGCACGGTCGTTCACTGCCTCGTGCTCCTCGATCTTTCGAGCGACGCGCGAGACCGCGATGCTGATGCCGAGGATGATGGCGAGGCTGCAGAACAGCACGACTCCATTGGCGATACCCCACACGAGTGGCGAGGTGTCGCCCTTCCGCTCGCGCTGGAGGATGTCGATCTCGGGTACGAAGTCGCGGGTGAACGAGGCTTCAGCCGGAAGTTCCTTCGCCTTCAACGGCGCATCGGCAGGCAGGAAGATCGGTACGGCTGCGAGCGTCCTGCCGTCCTGCAAGCGCAACAGCGTCTTCCAGTTGCCACCCACTGGCACAGGCTTGGTCGATTCCCAGGTGTTGTCACCCGTGCGACGGAGCTGATCTGTGACGATGCCGCCGCCCTGCCATGCCGTGATCTGGACCCACGTCGGATCCTTGTCAACCAGCGTGGACGGGTCGATCGTGACCTGGGCAGTCACCTCACGGTTTTCAGGCGTCCCCACCTCGGTGAGGGTGAAGTCAGCAGATGCGTTCTTGGGCACGGTGGCATTCAGGCCGTTCGCTACAGCGAGACCCGTGACCAGCACGGAGCCGACGATGATCGTTCGAGCGACCTTCTTGGTGGGCAGCTTGCCCTGGAGACCGAGCGCGAACAGCGCGCCACAGAGTCCCGAAGCAATGGCAACCGGTATCGCCATGGCCAGTCCCTCGGCCCACATGTCCTGGGTCCACGGGAAGGCGAAGACGCGATCGTTCCAGAGCTTCTCGATCACGAGACCGACGGTGCCGATCAACAGTCCGCCGACAGCACCGAACCACAAGGGCTTTTCCTTGAGCTTGGTGAAGGCGAGTAGCTCGATCAGGACCGCGCTGCCGAGGTAGAGCGGGAACACGTGGTGCGCCTCGCCCATCACGTCAGTCACGACGAACGACACGATGCCGCGCATCAGCAGGAAGAACACAGCTGCCGCGATTGCAGCGCCGGGGCCGACGTACAGGCGAGCGGCGACCAGCGGGATGCCGGCAGCGGCAACGATCATCAGCGGTGCGAACACCATGCGGAACTGGGCGATGCCGAAGTCGAACTCGCCCTGGAACACCGACAGACCGATCAGCAGCGAGCCGAACGCGACAGAGACCAGGATCGTGGACAGCCATGTGGGAAGAGCATTGCCCTTCTGCGCCATGGCAACTTCTGCCTCACGGTGCAGCAGGATGATGCCGGCGGTCGACAGACCTGCGCCACCGATCAGCATCAGGTGCGTCGGACCCCAGAGGGTCACGTCCTGGCCGAAGAGGCGGTGCCACACGTCATCGAGCGGGAAGCCGATGAGCGCGTACAGACCGCACGCGGCGATGAAGATGCCGCTGACCGGGGCGTACCAGGTGCGGGTGATCTTGACTGCGGCGACGCCGGGCTTCTCACCGTCACGCGGGAACACGACGGCGGACATGCCAGCGATGAAGAGTGCGAAAAGTCCGTACAGGATCAGGTAGTGCGCCGGGTTGGCGAGGGGTCCAGCGTCGCGGCCGCGTCCTGCGTGGAGGCTGACATCCCACATGAAGCCGAGCAGGGCGACGATCAGCGAGCTGCCGACGAACACCGTCGGGATGGTCGACCAGCCGGGCTCGCCGTTGCGAACCCCGAGGCGGTCACCGATCTTCTGGAACCAGTCAATGCGGTGGGTGCGGTGCGCCCAGGCGATGGCCAGCAGGACCAGCGTGACGAGGCCGGCAGCGATGGACAGGCCGATGACCTGACCCAGCTCGGCGCCGCCTACAGGAGCGGTGATGGGCTCGGAAGCATGAGGAAACATACCGAGAGTATGCGCATAGGTTATGTGACATTGCAAGTGTCACATACGTCACGTCAGCGTGTCTGAGCGCGAAAAAGCCCGGCCCGCAGGCCGAGCTTTTGCGCGGACGTTACTGTCCGAGAACTTCGTGGGCCTCTCGACCCTTGGGCCCATCGACAATCTCGAACTCGACCTTCTGGCCGTCTTCGAGAGTCTTGTAGCCGTCGGATGCGATCTTGGACCAGTGGACGAACACGTCGTCCTGGCCCTCGACCTCGATGAAGCCGTAACCCTTGTCAGCGTTGAACCATTTGACGGTGCCCTGCACCATGCCGCCACTCCCACCTGATGCTTCGGAGGCCCATCTGCCGAGGCCTCGTCATGCGCAGAGCCTATACGGCTCAGGCGCCTCCGGCCACGGCGGGGATTATGGAAACTTGCGCGCCGTCGGGCGTCTTCGTGGCGAGTCCGTCAGCGAAGCGCACGTCTTCCTCGGCTACGTAGATGTTGACGAAGCGGCGAAGCTTGCCGTCCTCGTCGACCACACGCGCCTTGATCCCGGGGAAGCTGGTCTCCAGCGAGTCGATGACCTCGGTCAGCGTTGCGCCCTCAGCGGTGACCTGTGACTGGTCGCCGGTGTAGCTGCGGAGGATCGTCGGGATTCGTACGTTGATGCTCACTGGTGCTCCTTGATGGTCTTAAGCGATGCCCGCGGCGACGAAGGCGTCGTACGTAGGCGCGATGGTGGCTGCAGGTCGGACAAGGTCGGCGACGGCGTCGAGCGTCTTGAGTCCGTGACCGGTGTTGATGACGACGGTCTCAAGCTCGGTGTCGAGCACCCCTGTCTCAACGAGCTTCTTGAGCACGCCGATCGTGGTGCCTCCGGCCGTCTCGGTGAAGATGCCCTCAGTGCGTGCCAGCAGGACGATCGCGTCGCGTACTTCGTCATCCGTGATGTCAGCGACAGCTCCACCAGTTTCGCGGCAGATGTCGAGTACGTAGATGCCGTCAGCGGGGTTGCCAATCGCGAGTGACTTGGCGATCGTGTCGGGCTTCTGCGGACGCACGACGTCCCAGCCCTCGCGGAACGCCTCGGACACCGGCGAGCATCCGGTCGCCTGGGCGCCAAACACCTTGTAGGGCTTGTCCTCGACGAGTCCGAGCTTGATCAGCTCTTGGAACGCCTTGTGCACCTTGGTCAGCTGCGAGCCTGAGGCGACGGGGATGACGATCTGGTCCGGCAGGCGCCAGCCGAGCTGCTCGGCGATCTCGTAGCCGAGGGTCTTGGAGCCTTCGGCGTAGAACGGGCGGACGTTGACGTTGACGAACGCCCAACCGTCCTCTTCGCCGGCGATCTCGCTGGCGAGCTTGTTGACGTCGTCGTAGTTGCCGTCAACCGCGACGAGGTTCTCGGTGTAGACGGCCGAGTTGATGACCTTGGGCGTCTCGAGGTTGCTGGGAATGAACACGACCGTCCGGATGCCAGCGCGGGCTCCGGCCGCGGCGACGGCGTTGGCGAGGTTGCCGGTCGACGGGCACGCGAACACCTTGCTGTGGAACTCGCGGGCGGCGCTCAACGCGCACGCAACGACACGGTCCTTGAAAGAGTTGGTCGGGTTGGTGCTGTCGTCCTTGACCCAAAGGTTCTTGAGGCCGAGCTCAGCGGCGAGGTTGTTGGCCTTGAGGAGCCGCGTGTAGCCGGGCTCCAGGTTGGGGCTCAACTCGATGTCGTCGGGGACGGGGAGGAGAGCTTTGTAGCGCCAGATGTTGGCGGGGCCGGCTTCGATCTGCTCGCGTGTGATGGCCGGGAAGTCGTACTTGATCTCCAGCGGGCCAAAACACTCGTGACACGCGTAGTGCGGTCCGAGCTCGCGGGTGGTGCCACACTCTCGGCACACCAACTCGACGGCATTGCCGAAGGCTCCGTCGCGGATGGTCTTCGCTTCTGCGGTGATGCTCATTCTCGTCCTCCAGTCATCTTTCCCGGATCCGAGTCCGGGACGGATTGAGCACCTGGTTCATCTTGAACTGGTTGCTGGGGTGTCGTCGGGCCGTGTCCCTGTACCCCTCTTGATGAGTGGCTTCAGCGTACGTGGGCGTCTCACGATGTGTCCACTTGGTCCGGATCATGAGACGTGCCGTCTCAGTGAGCGGCTATTACTTGGGGCGGGAGAAGCGAGTCGTCGGCGGCGGGTAGTTGCCGTCCGCCAGATTCGCGAGACGCTCAAAAGGGTTGTACGACGAGTGATCGCCGGCAATCGCGTACGAGATGCCGACGAACAAGAAGTAGAACGGCAGCATGACGACGCCGAACACGAACGCGTACTGCGTGCAGTGTCGATCCTCGTGCTTGAGCAGGACCGGCCGGTCTGTGAAGTACTCCAGATCGTTCTTGCTCGCGATGACGCTGCCGACCGTGAACGCGCTGGCGACCGGGAAGTTGAAGCGGTAGCCCGTCGCCAGGTACGTACCGCGACCCCGCTTGGTGATCGTGGCACCGCCGATCTTGGCGACGACGAAACCGAGCAGAGTGCTCAGGTTGATCCAGTTGAGAACCGTGCGCACCCGAGTCCAGAACGTGTGGGGCAACAACTCAGAACTCATCTGCCAACTCCTCCAGCCAGGCGGCGATCTCGTCGGGTCCGTTCAGCACGACGTCCGCGCGCGACACAAGGGCATCCTGCTCCGACGACGCCGAACAGATCAACAGCCCGTCCAGACCGGACCGACGGAGCTCATCCACCGCATCAAATGCCGGAACGTCGCCGAGGTCATCACCGGCGAAGATCACGTGCTGCGCGTTCATCTCGTCGACCAAGGCCTTGAGCGCGCTCCCCTTGTCGACTCCTGCGACACGCAGCTCGATGACCTGGCGTCCGGGTTCGACGGCGAGATCCAGCTCGGCAGCCAGTTCGGACAGCGGCCCCGCGAGCTTGGCGAGCAAGTCGGGATCAAGTCCACGGGTATGAATCGCCACCGCTAGACCTTTGTCCTCCAGTCGTACGTTGTCGCCACCGCGCTCTGCCAACCAACCCGGCAGGCGCTCAAGAAGCCGCGCAATCGCCACGGGTCGCTCGATCGGAGCTGGCGCACCGTCTCCCGCATTCCAACGCTCGGCGCCGTACTGACCCAGGATGATCAGCCGGTCCAGCCCGGCGAATCCGACGAAGCCGCCCAGCTCGAGAGCCTGCTCGACCGGCCGCCCGGTGATGATCGCGACCTGACCCAGCACGGGGCCGAGTCGTCCAAGAGCGGCAACAGAGCGCTCGTGCGCGTACGCCTGCGTCGGGTCATCGACGATGTGCGCCAACGTCCCGTCAAAGTCGAGAGCAAGAAGCGTCCCTGCGGGATCGTTGACCACGGCCTCGCGAAAGGTGGTCACACCACCATCATTGCGGGCCGGACAAGATGATCGTCAGGCGGTCGGTACGCATGGGATCGACGCGAGGCATGACTCGATCGATGCCAACGTCCTTCGCCAGCTGCTCGGCCTGGTCCTGAAGACCTTCGGGGTAATAGACGGTGTTCTGGCCAATTGATCCTTGCCAGTTGCCAATTCCACCGACGGTCCATCCGGCGTCCTCAACCTTGGTCTTGAACGCGCCTGCAGCGCCGGGAGTGCCGGTGTTGTTGAGCACCGAGACGGGAGTGTCACGCGCGACAGTCGGCTCAGTCTCGGTCGGAGTGGGCGTCGGAGTGGGTGTCGGCTCCGTTGTCTCAGTCGGCTCAGGTGCTGGCGTGGTGGCCGATGCGCTCGGCGGCGTGGCCGTGTCCTTCGAACCGTCATCGGCGTCGATGAGCAGCCAACCGAGTCCAGCGACCGCGGCAAGCAATGCGGCGACCGTGAAGACGATGAACCAACTGGATGGGACGTAGGCGTTGCGGCTCGGTGTTCTGCGATGGTCCATGGGACGCACCGTCAGAGATCGATGCCCAGGCGCCGGGCAGATCGACTGCGCTGCCGTCCGGCCCGGAGCCGACGCAGGCGCTTGACCAGCAGCGGATCAAAGGCGAGAGCGTCCTCGCGGTCGATCAGCGCGTTGAGCACCTGGTAGTAGCGGGTCGCCGACATATCGAACTTCTCGCGGATCGCCTGTTCCTTGGCACCGGCGTACTGCCACCAGAGACGCTCGAGCGCCAGGATCTCGCGGTCGCGGTCGGACAACGACTCGGCAGCGGCTGTGCTGGCCGGGCTGGTCTTTTCCACTGCGCTCATGCTGTGCATCTTAGTGCACAAATCACACTGATGTCATTTGACATAGTGAAGTCATGTCGACCAATCCGCGCACCATCCGCTGGGGCATTCTTGCCACCGGACGCATAGCCGAGCACTTCGCGAAGGACCTCGCGCTCGTAGAGGGCAGTGAGCTGGTCGCCGTCGGGTCCAGGCGCCTCGAAGCAGCCACCGAGTTCGCCGAGCGATTCGGCGGCGTACGCGCCCATGGTTCGTACGAGGCACTCGCCGCTGATCCCGAGGTCGACGTCATCTATGTCGCTACTCCACACAGCCGTCACCTCGAAGACGTGATGGTGTGCCTCGAGGGCGGCAAGCACGTGCTCTGCGAGAAGTCGCTGGCCATGAATGCCGTCGATGCCGAAACGATGATCAGCGAAGCACGATCGCGCGGGCTGTTCTTTGCCGAGGCAATGTGGACGCGCACCAACCCCAACACCCGCAAGATGCTCCAGCTGATCAAGGACGGTGCGATCGGCACACCGCTACAGGTACGAGCGGAGCTCGGTTTTGCGGCCGAGGCCGAGAAGGTCCGCATGTGGGATCCGGCCCTGGGCGCCAGCGCGTTGCTCGACGTCGGCATCTACCCGGTGACGTTTGCGTACCTCGTGCTCGGCGAGCCGACCAGCATCGTCGCAAACGGGGTTCTGTCCGACCAGGGCTTCGACCTCAATGCCGGCGCAACGCTGACGTACGCCAGCGGCGCAGTCGCCAATCTCGCGTGGAACCAGGTCTCGCACTCCGACAACCGCGCATCGATCGCCGGCGATCTGGGTCTGATCGAGGTACACCCGGCCTTTCACGAGACGACTGGCTTCACGTATTCGAAGGGCGAGCTGCTCGAGACGTACGAGGAACCCGTCACGGGTCGCGGCTACTCGCACGAAATCGCCGAGGTCGCGGACTGTCTGCGCGAAGGGCATACCGAATCGGCACTACTGCCTCAGGACGAGTCGCTCGCGATCATGAAGCACATGGACGAGATCTTGCGCCAGCTCGGCGTAACGCCACGGTGACTTAACACCGATAGGGTTCCCGTATGGCGTCTGGCCTCGCAGAATTCGTGGTTATCGCCAATCGCCTGCCCGTGGACCGGATCACTGGTCCGGATGGGGAGACGACATGGCGCAAGTCGCCCGGCGGACTGGTCACTGCCCTTGAGCCGGTCATCCGTCGCAAAGGTGGCGCCTGGATCGGCTGGCACGGCGCAGCTGGCGAGAAGCTGAGGCCCTTCGAACACGAAGGCATGAACCTCGTACCCGTTCCGTTGTCAGAAGAAGAGGTCGAGGAGTACTACGAAGGCTTCTCGAACGCGACCCTCTGGCCGCTCTATCACGATGTCGTCGCGCCTCCGGAGTTCCACCGCGAGTGGTGGGACGCGTACGTACGCGTCAATCAGCGCTTCGCTCAGAAGGCCGCAAAGATCGCCAAGAAGAACGCCGTCGTCTGGGTGCAGGACTACCAGCTCCAGCTGGTGCCGACGATGCTCCGCGAACTGCGGCCCGATCTGCGGATCGGCTTCTTCCTGCACATTCCGTTCCCTCCGACTGAGCTGTTCCAGCAGCTCCCCTGGCGTCGCCAGATCCTCGAGGGCCTGCTCGGCGCCGACCTTGTCGGTTTCCAGATGCCCGGTGCTGCACAGAACTTCATCCGTCTCGTACGCCAGCGCGTCGGCCACAAGACGCACCGCGACACCGTCTATCTGCCGGACGGTCGCACTGTGCTTGCACAGGCGTACCCGATCTCGATCGATGCGGCCGGTTTCGAAGAGCTCGCCCGTACGCCGGAGGTCATCGCTCGGGCTGCCGAGATCCGCGAGAGCCTGGGCAACCCCAAGGTCGTCCTGCTCGGCATCGATCGACTCGACTACACCAAGGGCCTGCGCCAGCGCCTGCGCGCGTTCGGCGAGCTCATCACCGAAGGTGCGTTGGACGTCGACGACGCCGTCTTCATTCAGGTGGCGACACCATCTCGCGAACGGGTCGGCCAGTACATCCTGCTGCGCGACGACATCAACCGACTCGTCGGTCGCATCAATGGCGACGTCGGCCGCATCGGGCAGCAACCGGTCACCTATCTCCACGCTTCCTATCCGCGCGAGGAGATGGCCGCGCTCTACCGCGCCGCCGACGTCATGGTCGTGACGCCGTTGCGTGATGGCATGAACCTCGTCGCCAAGGAGTACGTCGCCTGCCGGTACGACGAGAAGGGCGCCCTGGTGCTGAGCGAGTTCGCGGGCGCGGCCTCCGAGCTCAAGTCGGCCTATCAAGTCAATCCGCACGACATCAATGGCATGAAGCAGATGCTGTTGGCGGCGATCAACGCCGATCCACGCGAAAACGCCCGCCGTATGAAGGCGATGCGTCGCCAGGTGATGGAGAACGACATCGACCTGTGGGCTGCCAACTTCCTGCGCGAGCTCAATGCCGTACGTGATCCGCACGCCAAGAACCCCCGCCCGGTTTAGGTTGAACCCATGAGTCAGTGGGACGAGACGCCCAACCTCGTCGGTGACCATGTGCGGCTCGAGCAGCTGCAGCCGCACCACGCCGAAGGGCTGCTCGCGGCGTCAGATGATGACGAGGTCTTCACCTGGCAACTGTTCGCTCGGCCGACCAACCTGGACGAGGCCAAGGCACTCATCGAGCTCTACCTCGGGCGGCCCAACACCCGCTCGTGGGCCCAGGTCGATCAGCGCACCAACGAAGTCGCCGGGCTAACGACGTACTACGACATCGATCCGGCGCGGCGCACGGTGGCCATCGGCTCAACTTGGTTGGGGCGGCGCTTCTGGCGTACGGGGATCAACACCGAGTCCAAGCTGCTGCTCCTGCGCCATGCCTTCGACGCGCTCGACTGCGCCCGGGTCGTGTGGCACGTGGACATCAGGAACGAACGTTCGCAGGCGGCTGTCACCCGCATCGGTGGCGTACGCGAAGGCGTGATGCGCAAGCACATCATTCGCCGCGACGGATCGTGGCGCGACACCGTCCTGTTCTCCATGACCGACGACGAGTGGCCCGCGGCCCGTGACGCGCTCGTGTTCAAACTGTCCGCAAACGGGAAGGTTCAGACATGACCGAACACCTGACCATGAACACGATCATCCATGCAGCCTTCCGGCGAGACATGAAGCGTTTCGGTGACGCGCTCGCAGCCTTCGCGCCAGGCGATCAGAAACGTGCCAGCGACCTCGGTCGGGCCTGGGACAACTTCGCGTACCAGCTTCATCACCACCACGACGACGAGGAGACGATCTTCTGGCCGGCGTTCGAGAAGGTTGGCGTCGACCCCAAGCTCGTCGAGGAGCTAGAGGGCGAACACGACCGTATGAGCGCGGCGCTGGTGGGGGCCGAGGGCGCCATGAAGGTGTTCACCACCGACCCCTCACAGACCAGCCTCGATTCCGCGCGGGGAGCTATCGCCGAGCTGCAGGTCGTCCTCGATGAGCACTTGAAGCACGAGGAGCGCGACCTGGAGCCGTGGTCCGCGACGCAGATGAAGAAGCCCGAGCTCAAGGCCGCACAGGCAGCTGTGCGCAAAGCGCACAAGGGTGGCGCCGGCACGTTCGCATCCTGGCTTCTCGACGGAGCCGACGCAGATGCCACGGCAGCACTGAAGCGCGAGTTCCCAGCGCCGGTCCTCGTCGTGCTGACCCGGGGCCCGGGTCGCCGCTATCGCAAGGAGATTGCGCCGATCTGGAAGTAGCGTCAGTCGGCGAGCTGGCCGCGCTTGTGCTGGAAGATCAGATTGGTTTCTGTCAGGGCGACTTCGGGTGCCGCGCTGAGCTTGTCGACGACGAACGCGCGCAGATCCTCGGAGTCGCGCGCCGCTACGTGAACGTGGAAGTCGTCGGCGCCGGCGAGGAAGTAGACGTTGAGCACTTCAGGCATCGCCGCGAGACGGTCGGAGAACTCGTTGATCGATCCTCTGGCGTCGGCCCGCAAGCGTACGGCGATCATCGCCTGTATGGGTCGACCGAACCAGGCCGGATCGACTTCAGCATGGAAGCCGGCGATGACTCCGCGATCAATCAGACTCCGGAGACGGACGAGACAGGTCGAGGCTGCAACGCCAACCTTTTCGGCGAGAGCGTTGTTGGCCAAGCGGCCCTCGGCACGCAGCGCTTCGACGATGCGGTGATCGAGGTCATCCAGCTCTCGAACATCCTTCGGCATGCGTACCCCTTGATCGGCTCATTGCGTATGAATCACGTGTCAACACCCATCCTAGCGAATGTTCTTCGGGCAGTTGCACGACAAACCGCAGTTCCTTCACGATAGGACTACCGAATCGTTCTGAGGAGCAACCCATGTTGGTCGGCGTTCCCCGCGAGATCAAGAACAACGAGTTCCGCGTCGCCATCACCCCGGCCGGCGTTCACGAGTTCACCCGCCGTGGCCACGACGTGGTCATCGAGAAGGACGCCGGCATCGGATCGTCGATCACCGATGACGAGTTCGTCGCTGCCGGCGCCAAGATCCTCGCCACCGCCGACGAGGTCTGGGAGACCGCCGAGCTGGTGCTGAAGGTCAAGGAGCCCATCGCCGCGGAGTACAGCCGGATGCGCAAGGGCCAGACGCTCTTCACCTACCTTCACCTCGCCGCTAGCCGCGAGTGCACCGACGCTCTTCTGGCGTCGGGCACGACGTCCATTGCCTACGAGACGGTGCAGCTTGCCGATGGTTCGCTGCCGTTGCTCGCCCCCATGTCGGAGGTTGCAGGCAAGCTCGCTCCGCAGGTTGGCTTCTATCACCTGATGCGTCGTGGCGGCGGCCGCGGCGTGCTGCCCGGCGGAGTCCCCGGAGTGCACCCGGCCAATGTCGTCGTCATCGGCGCTGGCGTCTCTGGCGTCAACGCCGCACACGTCGCCCAGGGCATGGGAGCTCGCGTCGAGATCCTCGACCTGAACGTTGCTCGCCTTCGTCAGGTCGATGCCATGTTCGGTGGCACCGTCACCACAGTGGCGTCCAACTCCTACGCGATCGAGAAGGCCGTACGCGAGGCCGATCTCGTGATCGGCGCCGTGCTCGTACCTGGCGCCAAGGCCCCAACTCTCATCAGCGATGACCTCGTAGCGACGATGCGTCCCGGCTCCGTGCTGGTCGACATCGCGATCGACCAGGGCGGCTGCTTCGAAAGCTCGCGCGCGACAACGCACGATGACCCGACGTTCAAGGTCCACGACTCGGTCTTCTACTGCGTCGCCAACATGCCGGGCGCAGTTCCGCACACGTCGACGTACGCGCTGACGAACGTGACGCTCCCCTACGCGGTCGCTCTCGCCGACAAGGGTTGGAAGCAGGCAGTCACGGACGACGCCGCACTTGCCGGTGGCCTCAGCACGCACGAGGGCAAGCTCGTCAACGGTCCCGTCGGCGAAGCGCTCAACATCGAGGTCACTCCTCTCGCCCAGCTCTAGAACACAGTGCTCTAGACGTTGACCGGGATGGCGTTGCGCAGTGCGCGGTTCGCCGTCACGGCCAGCAGCACGGCGAGCCCGGCGGCACTGATCGTCACGGCAAAAGCTGCGGTGTGACCGTGGTCGTCAGCCAATCGGCCGGCGATCGAGGCGCCCGCGGCATAGCCGATGCCGGTCGCTCCCGCGAGCAGGGTCATCGCGGTGCCGACCCGGTGCAATGGCACGAGGATGCCAGCCAGCGCGAAGTTACTGATCATGTACGGCGCTACCGCAAAGCCGAGCAACGCGATCACGCCGACCAGCGAGGCGATCGAGTCGACCAGCAGCAGCGGAGCCGACAGAACCAGCAGGGCAAGGGCAGCGACGAGCATGCGCGTGGCGTACAGGATGCGTTCGGGCAGCGCGGTGATCGCGAGCCCAGCAATCACGCTGCCGATGCCCAACGTTGCGTGGATCAGGCCGACGAGTCCCGCCTGGCCTTCTGACTCGGCAAGCACCGTGCTGCCGGTTTGCAGGCTGCCGAAAATGACGCCAATGCTGAACTGGGCGATGACCAGCACGAAGAACGCGATCGTCCACATCGCGCCCGCCCCTCCACCGCCATGGGTGGTCTGTCGCGCCACGAGGTCGGACGTCGGATGCAGGGCAAACCACGTACCAAATACGCCGAGCAGAACGGCGGCGACGAGCATTGCGCCCGCTGGCTCAGCGAGGATCGCAAGGACACCGATGAGTGCCGGACCGAGGACGAACGAAGCCTCGTCAGCTGACCCCTCGTACGAGAACGCCGCGTCGACGAGTCGGCGCTGGTCTTCCTCCTCCGACGTGATCGGCCGCCACCGTACGCGCGCCAACGGCCCGACCTGCGGGATCGCGAACCCGGTGATCGCCGCCATGGTCAGGATCGCCGGCATCGAACCGAACCGATCACTGGTCACGATGACGATCCCGGCGAGACCGAGGGCTCCCGCAATCGACTGGACGAGCACGACCGGACGCTGGCCGATCCGATCCGCCAGCGCTCCGGCGAGCGGCGATCCGATGGCGTTCGCGACTGCCAGCACTCCGGCAGCGCCTCCGCCGAGGCCGTAGCTGTCGGTCGCAGTGCTGACCAGGATCAGGGTGCCGATCTGGCTCATGGCAAGCGGGATCCGCCCGAGGAAGGCTACGACGATGTAGGCGGGCCCGACGATGCGCAACAGTGCGCGGTAGGAGGCGATGGCTGACACAGCCCGGGCAGTCTATCCGCGTGGATAGGGTCGAGGCATGCCACTGACTCGAGCGCGAAGGTCAACGTTCGCGTTCTTCGCGCTCAATGGGTTTTCGCTCGGCATGTGGGTCGTTCACATCCCAGAGATCCTCGACCGTACGGGCGCCGACAAGGCGACTCTTGGCTATCTCTTGCTGCTCATGGGTGGCACCGCTCTGGTCGGTATGCAGGTGGGCGGGCGACTCATCGACAAGGTCGGAAGCCGCCCGGTGACTGTCGCCGCCGGGCTCGCCCTCAGTGCTGCACTGATTGGACCAGCGGTGGCGACCAGCGTCACCGCCCTGGCTGTGGCGCTAGGTGTCTTCGGCGCTGCCAACGGGATCATCGACGTCGCCCAGAACGCGCAAGCGGTCGAGGTTGAGCGCGCGTACGGACGACCGATCATCAGCGCCTTCCACGCGTTCTTCTCTCTGGGCGGACTGGCCGCATCGCTGGTCGGTGGCGTACTGATCGCTGCCGACGCCGACATTCGGCTGACCCTTGGCGTTGCGGCGATCGCAGGAATTGTTGTCACGTTGGTGGCTCGACTGGGACTGCTCCGTTCTGCACCGGTGGCACCAGCACAGGCCGACGTGAAGCGCGCGCCATGGACCGGCCGCGTGATCCTGTTGTCACTGCTCGCCTTCGTGCTGCTGCTGTCCGAAGGCGTGGCGTACGACTGGAGCACGGTGCACCTGCACGACTCGCTCGACGCCAGCAAGACCGTGGCGGCGTGGGCGTTCGGCGCATTCTCAGTGACGATGACGGCCGTACGACTGCTCGCAGATCGGATCGTTGGTCGAATTGGCGCCGCCGCGTACGTTCAGCGCGCCGCGCTGGTCGGTGCCGTCGGACTGCTGGGTGCGGCGCTGGCGCCGACGCCATGGGTCGCGATCGTCGCCTGGGCTGTCTTCGGCATCGGGCTCGCCGGCTGCGTGCCGCAGTTCTTCAGTGCCGCAGGCAATATCGATCCGGCCGCTTCGGGTACGTACTTGGCTCGGGTCACCGGCACTGGTTACCTCGGACTGCTCGCCGGTCCTGCCGTTATCGGCATCCTCACGAACTGGGTATCTCTGACGACCGCGTTCGCCGTACCGGTCATCGGTTGCCTGCTCGCTGGGCTGCTGGCCCCACGAGCTCTGCGGAAGGTGGCGGGATGAAGCCGCTGTCTGAGCTCATGGACCCGGAATGGGCGGAGGCCCTCGAACCTGTCGCGGCCAACATCGAGGCGATGGGTCAGTTCCTCCGGGAGGAGATTGCGGCTGGCCGCTCCTACCTTCCTGCTGGTGACAACATCCTGCGCGCTTTCGCTGAGCCGATGGCCAACGTCAAGGTGCTGATCACCGGTCAGGACCCTTATCCGACTCCTGGACACCCGGTTGGGTTGTCGTTCTCGGTGGCTCCGGACGTACGGCCACTGCCACGAAGTCTGACCAACATCTTCAACGAGCTCCACGCAGACCTCGGCATACAGCCGTCACAGTCTGGCGATCTCAGCCCGTGGGCCAAGCAGGGCGTGCTGCTGCTCAATCGCGTGCTGACCGTACGACCCGGCACTCCGGCGAGTCATCGCGGCAAGGGCTGGGAGGCCGTCACGGAGCAGGCAATTCGTGCACTGGTGGCGCGTGACCAACCGCTCGTCGCCATCCTGTGGGGCCGGGACGCCCAGGGACTCAAGCCGATGCTCGGCACCATCCCGACGATCGAGTCGGTCCACCCAAGCCCGCTGTCAGCATCGCGCGGGTTCTTCGGCTCCAAACCCTTCAGCCGCGCCAACGAGCTGCTCGACGCACAGGGCGCAGAACCCGTTGAATGGGCACTCGCACCTGATCCAACCTCGGCGTAGATTGATCCAAAACCACGTCCTGGGGGGACCACATGCGCAATCGTTCGATGATTCGTTGGATGTCAGCAACAGCCTTGGCCGCCGGCTTCTTGGCCGCCACCACAGGCCCGCAGGTTGTCTCGGCCGCACCATCTCCAGGCGCAGCTGAATGCCTCCCGAGCGGCGCGCGGGTCGCTGAGGGCAGCACCGCAAAGGAGCCCGAGCTCTACCCGAAGAACGAGGCCAATGCGTACGGCGTTCTCAAGGACGCCCCGCGTCTCCCCAATGGAAGCGTCGAGATTCCAACGGTTTTCCACGTCGTCTCTGATCACACACTTTCCAGCACTGAAAAGGCGCGCTGGACGACGATGATCAGTGACCAGATGCAGGTCTTGAACGACGCCTACTCAGGCGCGACCGCCGCGGACGCCGCGGACTCGCCTTTCAGGTTTGACCTCTCAAAGATCACGTGGACCACAGACGCCTCCTGGTACACCGTCGTTCCCGGCAAAAACGAGCGCGACATGAAGAAGGCGCTGTACGAAGGCGACTCCAAGACGCTCAACGTCTACTCCGCCAACATCGGCGGAGGCCTGCTCGGCTGGGCGTACTTCCCCAAGGGCTACAACAACGGCCGCGACTTCATCGACGGCGTCGTGATGCTCGATGAGTCGATGCCTGGCGGCACAGCAGGCAAGTACTCGCTCGGAGACACGCTGACTCACGAGGTCGGTCACTGGCTGATGCTGGAGCACACGTTCAAGAGCGGCTGCGCAGCCTCGGGCGACTACGTCGCTGACACGCCGCGCGAGGCAACTCCGCAATTCAACTGCCCAATAGGCGCAGACACGTGCACAGCGCCTGGCGTCGACCCCATCCACAACTTCATGGACTACAGCCAAGACTCCTGCATGGACATGTTCACGCCGGGACAGGTCGAGCGCATGAACGACGCGTGGATCAACTTCCGTGCGGGCGGCGCAGGCTAGGTCCCGGGTTCGCCTCATACCCCTAGTCTGGGAACGTGAGCGAGAAGCAGATACGTGACCGCGGTGTCGTCATCGACGAAGGCCTCGGAGTCATGCAGAAGTGGGGCTGGCGCATCGTCGTGCTCGCTGCCGCTGGCTTGGTGCTGGGCTGGATCATCGGTCACACCTGGGTCGTGATCTTCCCGGTCGCCCTGGCTTTGATCGTCACGACGATTCTGGGACCACCTGCCGCTTGGCTGCGCTCGAAAGGGTGGCCAGCCGGGCTAGCCGCCATGGCGATCGTCCTCGGCTTCATTGGCGCCATCGTCGGCGTCATCGCGATCCTCACCCCACAGGTCGCCGGCCAGGCCAGCGAAGTCGCCGCCAGTGCGTCGGACGGTTTGCAGAAGGTACGCGACTGGTTGACTGGCGAACCGCTCAACCTGTCCGAGGGACAGATCACCCGGGCGATCGAAGCCCTGCAGGACAAGGTGCAGTCGAGCGCGACGTCCATCGGCTCCGGCATCTTCTCGACAATCGGCGCAGCGACCTCCGCAATCGTCAACTTGATCCTCGTGCTCATGCTGACCTTCTTCTTCGTCAAGGACGGCCACAAGTTCCTGCCGTGGGTCAAGGTTGTCGCCGGTCAGCGCGCAGGCGGACACATCGTCGAGGTTGCGAACCGCGCATGGGCCACGCTCGGCGGCTTCATCCGGGTCCAGTCACTCGTTGCGTTGATTGATGCAGCGATCATCGGCGCGGGCCTCGCCATCATCGGCTCGCCGCTGGCCATCCCACTGGCCGTCGTCACGTTCTTCGGCGCGTACATCCCGATCATCGGTGCGTTCGTCAGCGGTGCACTCGCGGTCTTGGTCACCCTCGTCACCAACGAGCCCAAGGATGCGCTGATCGTGCTGATCATCGTCGTCGCCGTACAACAGCTCGAAGGCAATGTCCTGTCGCCCATGCTGCAGGGCAAGACCATGAACCTGCACCCCGCAGTCGTACTCCTCGGCGTCGCCGCGGGTGGCACGCTCTTCGGTATCACCGGCGCCTTCCTCGCTGTTCCGGTTGTCGCAACGACCACGGAGATCCTGCGCTACCTCAACGAACGCATCGACGACTCCGTCGCGTGGAACGCACCGGAGAACGATGACGACGCCGCCGAGATCCTCGAAGAGTCCTGAGTGTGAGGCTGCCTCGCTCCGCCCATGACGAGCAGGGCTGGCGTGTTGCCGAGATCGCTCCAGACTTCGAGGTTGAGGACGTTTGGGCGCTCCCTGTCCACGGTGGCCCCGATGACTTCGCGCAACTGCTCGAGGTCATGACTCACCTGAGCTCCGACGACAGCCCGTCTCGAATCAGCCGAGTTCTGTTCGGCGTCCGCTACAAGCTCGGCGAGTGGTTCGGCTGGGACGAGGACGACAAGCTGCCGATACCCGGCGACAACGAGTCCTCCCTGATGAGCCGATTGCCTGCGGATCTGCGCGGTACGACCGACGGCTTCGACTCCGGTTCGCTCCCGTTCGACCCGCTCTACCGAACAGATCGCGAGTCCGCCGCCGAGATCTCCAACAAGACAGTGCACGCGATGATGCACCTCGGTTGGGTCGACAAGGGGCACGGCGACCACCAGGGCCAGATGGCGGTCCTGGTGAAGCCTCGTGGCCGCTTCGGCAAGGTCTACATGGACCTCATCAAGCCGTTCCGCTACTTGATCGTCTATCCAGCGCTGATGCGCCAGATCGAACGCGCCTGGGACACGCGCGACAGGTAGTTGGAGCCCCCGACAGGAGTCGAACCCGCGACATTCTCATTACAAGTGAGACGCTCTACCAACTGAGCTACAGGGGCATGGACCCTAAGGTCCGACGACCATCGTAGTGGAGGCCCCGAACCACCCGCGCGGCATACTGTCTAGGTGCCAGAACCGTTCGACCGACTCCTCAAAGCCACCGCCGATCTCGACACTCCATTCGCAGTTGTGGACGAGCCCGCGGTGTGGGCGAACGCCGACGATCTCGTACGCCGAGCAGCTGGTGTGCCGATCCGAGTCGCAAGCAAGTCCGTACGCGTTCGATCAATCATCGATCGCACTCTGGCTCGCAAAGGCTTTGCCGGTGTCATGTCCTACTCGCTCGCCGAGTCCAACTGGTTGGTCGACAACGGCATCGACGACATCCTGCTGGCCTACCCGACGACCAGCGCGTCGGCACTCAAAGAGCTCGTCGCCGACGATCGCAAGCGTGCGGCGATCACCGTCATGGTCGACAGCACAGAGTCCCTCGACCACATCGACAGCCTGCTCGGCGCGGACCATCCCGCGATCCGGGTCGCGATCGACGTCGACTCATCGCTCAAGATCGGACCAGCGCACCTCGGCGTTCGTCGCTCCCCTGTTCACCATGCCGGCGAAGCTGGCGTGCTGGCCAAGGCAATCGCAGGTCGCAAGGGCTTCGACCTGGTCGGCGTGATGTTCTACGACGCGCAGATCGCCGGACTGCCTGACACCTCGCCCGCCGTACGGCTCGTCAAGAAGCGTTCCAACTCTGACCTGCTCGAGCGCCGCAGCAAGGTGATCGCCGCCGTCAGCGAGCACGCCAAGCTCGAGATCATCAACGCTGGCGGCACCGGCAGCCTTGAGGTCACCGGCGCAGATCCTGCGATCACCGAGCTGACCGCGGGCTCCGGGCTGTTCGTACCGACGCTGTTCGACGGCTACGACGCCTTCGAGGCACGGCCCGCGGCGTACTTCGTGCTTTCTGTCGTACGCAAGCCAGCGCCTGACATCGCGACGTTGTTCGCCGGTGGTTACATCGCCTCCGGTCCGACCAACAAGAACCGCCAGCCGGAGCCGACCTGGCCCGAGGGCCTCAAGGCCATCAGCACCGAAGGTGCCGGCGAAGTTCAGAGCCCAGTGAAGGGCAAGGCCGCGCGCGATCTGAGCATCGGCGATCGAGTAGTGATGCGCTACGCCAAGGCTGGCGAGATGTGCGAACGATTCAACGAGATCGCCATCGTCGCGGCTGACGGCCGCATCGAACGCGTACCGACCTATCGCGGAGAGGGCAAGAACTTTGGCTGAGCACTGGCAGAACTGGGGCCGCAGCGTCGAGACGCATCCGGAGCGCATTGCGCACCCCACGTCGACGGCCGAAGTGTCTTCGCTCGTACGTGAGGCCGTCGCGGCTGGGATCAAGATCAAGGCAGTCGGCGCAAGCCACTCGTTCACCGCGATTGCGGCAACCGACGGAATCCTGCTCCGCCTGGATCGCATGAACAAGATCATCAGCCACGATCCGGCGACGGCTCGCGTTCGGGTGCAGGCCGGTGTCTCGCTGCACGAGCTCAACCCTCAGCTCAATGCGCTCGGACTCGCGCTGCCCAACCTCGGCGATGTCGACCCTCAGTCCGTGGCTGGTGCGGTGTCGACTGGCACTCACGGCACTGGCGACAAGTTGTTCGGCATCTCCAAGACAGTGGTCGGCGTGCAGCTTGTGACTGGCGACGGCGAGGTGCTTGAGATCGACGAGTCGCATGCCTGGTTTGGCGCATCGCGCGTCACTCTCGGCGCGCTCGGCATCCTGACCGAAGTCACCCTGCAGTGCGTACCGGCCTTCCTCCTGCACGCTCGAGAGGAGCCGATGGCCCTGCCCGAGGTGCTTGAGGGCATCGACGACCTGGTCGGCAACAACGACCACTTCGAGTTCTACTGGTTCCCGCACACCGAGAAGACCATGATCAAGCGCAACAATCGCGTGCCCGAGGGCACCGCGCGCAAGCCGATCGGCAAGTTCAAGCACTGGCTCGACGACGAGTTCCTCAGCAACACCGCCTTCGAAGGCATCAACCGCATCGTCGCCCGCAAGCGGAGCTGGATCCCGAAGGTCAACAGCATCGCCGCTTCGACGCTCAGCGCTCGCGAGTACGTCGACGACTCCTACAACGTGTTCGTCTCGCCGCGCACCGTACGGTTCCGCGAGTCCGAGTTCGCCATGCCGCGAGAGGCACTCGGTGATGTCCTCGCCGAACTGAAGAAGTGGTTCGGCGCCGGTCACGAGAACATCTCGTTCCCGATCGAGGTTCGCTTCACCGCCGCCGATGACGTCTGGATGTCGACCGGTCACGAACGCGACAACGTCTATGTTGCCGTGCACCAATACGTACGAAGCGACTACACGGACTACTTCGCTGCAGCGCAAGACATTTTCAGGTCATATGAGGGCCGCCCGCACTGGGGCAAGATCCACACGCTCGACTCGTCGTATTTCGCGCAGCGCTACGCGAAGTTCAACGACTTCGTTGCGATCCGCGACCAGCTCGACCCGCAACGGACGTTCAGCAACGAGTACCTCGACCGCGTTCTGGGTTAAGCCCGTGCTTGGGCGATCGCGTAGAGCGCGATACCCGCAGCGACACCAGCGTTGAGCGACTCCAGGCCTGTCGACATCGGGATCGAGACCAGCTCATCGCAGGTCTCGGAGACGAGCCGTGACAGCCCCTTGCCCTCGCTGCCGATCACTACGACGACGGGTCCGTCGATCATCTGTGAGTCGGGCAGGTTGACATCGCCGTCGGCAGCCAAGCCGATGACCATCATGCCCTCGTCCTGAAACGCCTTGAGCTGACGCGTCAGGTTGGTGACGCGAGCAACGGGCACGCGGGCAGCGGCACCGGCTGACGTCTTCCACGCCGAGGCCGTGATGTGCGCAGCCCGACGCTCGGGGATGACAACGCCATGGGCGCCGAAGCCGGCGGCGGAGCGAATAACGGCTCCGAGGTTGCGGGGATCGGTGACTCCATCGAGCATCACAATCAGTGCCGGCTCGCCCAGCTCTGCGGCGTTGCGCGCAAAGATGGCCGGGTCGGCGTATTCGTACGCGTTGAGCTTGGCTGCGATGCCCTGGTGAACGGCTCCACCGGTCAGCTTGTCGAGCTCGATGCGACCAATCTCCAGCAAGCTGATGTGCTGTTCGGCGGCGAGCTTGAAGATCTCGCGGATGCGATCGTCGCGCTCGGTGCCCTCAGCGACATACAGGGCGTGGATCGGCACAGTCGCGCGCAGCAGCTCGACGACCGGGTTGCGTCCAGCCACCCACTCGGCGGCATCGCCGGTCTTGCGCTTGGGACGCGCGGCTTCACGCTTCTGCGTCGCGTTCTTCATCTTGTAGATCTTGTGGTTGGGGCGATCCTCGGCGCGCGGCGTCGGTCCCTTGCCCTCGAGGCCCTGGCGGCGACGGCCACCTGATCCGGCCGTGGGGTTGCCCTTGCCGGTCTTCTTGATCGCGCCCTTGCGCTTGCTGTTGCCCGGCATGTCAGTCACCCTTCACGGACCAGCGCGCACCCTGCGGCGTGTCCTCGATGTCGATGCCGGCAGCGCTGAGCTGGTCGCGAACTCGGTCCGCGGCAGCGAAGTCCTTGTTGGCCCGCGCCTCCTGGCGCTGCTCAAGCAGCCCGCCCACGAGGGAGTCGATCACCTGCGCGTACGCAGCATCGTCACCCCCACGATCCCACGTGGAGGCCAAGGGATCCAAACCGAGAACGTCGAGCATGCCTCGTACGGCAGCAAGAATGCCCACCAGCGATGAAGTGTCACCGCTGCCGATCACCTTGTTGCCGTCGGCGATCACGGCCTGAAGAGCGGCCAGAGCGGCTGGCACAGAGAGGTCATCGTCCATTGCAGCTGCGAACTCGGGGCTTGGGGAACCGAGCTCGCCGGGACCGACCAGCTCAGCAGCACGACGCACGAAGCCCTCAATGCGGGCGAAGGCCGTGGCCGCTTCGGACAGCGACTCCTCGGAGAACTCGACGATTGAACGGTAGTGCGACGCGGCGAGGTAGTAGCGCAGGTCGATCGGACGTACGCGCTTGACGACTTCGCTGACCAGCAACGTGTTGCCGACGGACTTGCTCATCTTGGAACCCGACAGGTTGAGCATCGCGTTGTGCATCCAGTTGCGCGCGAACTTCTGACCCGCCGCTGACGACTGGGCCAGCTCGTTCTCGTGGTGCGGGAAGCGCAGGTCGAGACCGCCGCCGTGGATGTCGAACTCGTGGCCGAGGTACTTCGCCGCCATCGCCGAGCACTCAAGGTGCCAGCCGGGTCGGCCGCGTCCCCACGGCGTCGGCCAGGACGCGGACTCGGGGTCGCCTTCCTTGTGGCCCTTCCACAACGCAAAGTCGCGGGCGTCGCGCTTGCCCTCCGGCGGTGCGTCCTCGGCGGCCTGCATGTCGTCGATCTTCTGGTTGGACAGCTCGCCGTACGAGGGCCACGACCGTACGTCGAAGTAGACGTCACCGGATCCGTCCTCAGCCGCGTAGGCGTGACCGCGCTCGATGAGCGTCTGCATCATCTCGATCATCTCGGGCACGACGCCGGTGGCGCGGGGCTCGTACGTCGGCGGTACGCAACCAAGCACCTCGTACGCCGCGTGCAGCGCGCGCTCGTTCTCATAAGCCACGGCGAACCACGGCCGCTCCTGCTCGACGCCCTTGGCGAGGATCTTGTCGTCGATGTCGGTGACATTGGCGACGATCGTGACCTCGAGCCCGGAGTGCTCAAGCCAGCGACGCAGTACGTCGAACACGACCTCTTTGCGAATGTGGCCGATGTGCGGCGGGCCCTGCACGGTGAGTCCGCAGTGATAGACCGAAACCCTGCCGGGATGCACGAGATCCAGCTCGCGGACCTGTCGCGTTGCGGTGTCGAAGAGCTGGAATGGCACGGGTCAACCTTATCGGCTCCGGCCTCGTGATCCCGCCGCTGTTTCGCGGGGCGACCGAGTCACTTCTATCCCATTGGCCACATCCGTCACCTACGATGGATCGATGGCCCACTTCCCCAGGCTCGTACTTGCGGCTGCCCTGTGCCTCTCGGCGCTGGCGGCTGCTCCCGCATCGGCTGCAGAGTCCGACCAGGCGTCGTTCGCCCGATGGACCAGCTCGACCGACTTCGCCGCCGGCACCTCGGTCGCCCTCTCCGCCGGCTCAGGCTCGATGACCCTGGGCGAAGAGACCTCCACGATCACGTACGACGATCCGCGAGTGACCGGCGGCGCCAGGAGCTATCGCACCGGCGCGTGGACGTCACCCTGGCAGGACGCCGGCTTCGACGCCCGCACCCTCATCCCTTCGTGGAGCATCAAGACCCCGGGTCGCACCTGGGCCAGGATCGAGGTCCGCGTACGCAGCGCGGCAACGGTCGGCAGCTGGGACACGGTCGCGCGCTACGCCACCGGCACGGACGACATCAAGCGCACGTCCTACACCTCGCAGACCGATGATCTCGCCAAGCTGTCGACCGACACGATCATCGCCAACAGCGGCAAGACGTTCACCGGCTGGCAGGTTCGAGTCCATCTGATGCAGAGCGTCACCACCACGGCGAAGCCCACGCTTTTCGCCGTCAATGGCGTAGCCGCCACCTATGCAACGCGCTCGACCAGCACGAGTGCAACCACCATGACATCAACGAAGGACTTGTCGGTGCCGATGTCGTCGCAGATGACCCACAGCGGACAGCACCCGCAGTGGGGCGGGGGCGGGGAGGCCTGGTGCTCGCCGACTTCCACCTCGATGATCATGCGCTACTTCGGTGCCGGCCCGACCCCGGCCGACTACGACTGGACTCGCTTCGCGGAGGGCTACGTCAACCACGCCGCCCGCTACACGTACGACTATCGCTATGAAGGCACCGGCAACTGGCCGTTCAACACGGCCTACTCCGCGGGCTACTCCCTCGACAGCTTCGTCACGCGGCTCACCAACCTGCGCGATGCCGAGGCCTTCATCAAGGCAGGCATCCCGCTCGTGGCGTCAATTGCGTTCAAATCGGGCGAGCTCACCGGTTCCCCCATCTCGTCGACGCCGGGTCACCTGCTGGTGATTCGCGGCTTCGCCGCAGACGGCAGGGTCATCACCAACGACCCGGCGGCGTCCAAGAACTCCACCGTGCGAAGGGTCTATTCGCGCTCGCAGTTCGAGAAGGCGTGGCTCGGAGGCAGCGGCGGCGTCGTCTACGTCATCCGCCCGACGAGTCGCGCGCTCCCCAGCGACACAGCGCGCTGGTAGCTAGACGACCTTGACGCCGATTCCCGGGTAGCCGGTGGCTCCGTCGGGCAGGACGCCGGCGAATTCGCCCGTCTGCGGCTCGCCGTTGTTGTTGATCGCGCGCGCTTCGATCGTGTGATCGCCCTTGTCCGCATCCCACTGAAAAGCCCACTGCACCCAGGTGTCGACGTTGGGCACCTTGGCAAGCGTTGCCTTCTGCCAATCCCCGCCATCAATGCGGACCTCGACTCCGCTGATGCCGACATTGGGCTCCCAGGCGACTCCGGCGACATTGACCTTGCCGGCCGAGGCCTGCCCGCGTGGCAGGTCGATGCGCGCCTGAGTCTTGATCGGAGCCTGGTCGGCCCAGCCCCTCTGACTCCAATAGGCCTCGAAGTCGGCAAAGCGGGTGATCTCCCAATCTGTGACCCACTTGGTGGCAGACACGTATCCGTACAGACCGGGTACGACCTGGCGGACCGGGAAGCCGTGCGGGATCGGCAGCGGCTCACCGTTCATCGTCAGCGCAAGCAACGCGTTTCGGCCATCAGTCAGCGCCTCAAGAGGGGTGCCGCAGGTCCAGCCGTCCTCCGACGTCGAGAGCAACGCATCTGCACCCGGCTTGATCCCCACCTCGTCGAGCAGGTCCTTGATCGGGACACCGCCCCACGTGGTGTTGCCGATCAGGTCGCCGCCGACGCGGTTGGAGACGCAGCAGATCGTGATCCAGGCGTCCGCGAGGCCCCGATCGAGCAGGTCTTGGTAGGTCAGGGTGATCTCGCGGTCGACCATCCCGTGAATGCGCAATCTCCACTCGTTCGGGTCGATCAGCGGTGGCGTGAGCGAGGTGTCGATGCGATAGAACTCGTCGTTCGGAGTGAGCCAGCGGGGTTGATCCTTGGCACCGAAGTCGACACCTGAAGGCACCGCGACATTGCGAGACGGGACTCGCAGAGCTGTACGCGCACGCTCGATCTGTTGCCGGCGACGTCGCCGCGAGCCGAGCAGCTCACCAGCTCCACCGGCAATGACAGTCGCCACCCCGATGATGGCAGCCGTACGCAGGAAGTCGCGGCGGCCTGAAGCTGGCTCGACCTCAGCTCGATGCAGCACCGCCAGGACGCTGAGCACCACGGCCCCAGCGATGACGCAGACAACCACGCCGACACCGTACGCATACGGTCGACCGACCATCGCTGCGGAAGCCGCGACCACCAGCACGCCGATCAAGGCGAGGGACCACGCGCGACGAGCGCTCCACCACAACCCGGCCAGCCCACCCAGCAGGAGGATCGCAACGAGCACAGATGCGACGGCCAGTGGTTTGTCGTTCTTGCCGACGACGCTGATGATCCCCTCGGCGATCCCACCAGGAGTCAGCTTGATGACGGTCTGCCCCAGCGCCAACACGGGCGACTCACGCAAGTTGAACACCGCAGCGAGCGCCTCGCTCACTCCCACCGCGGCCGCAGCCGCGAGCATTCCGCTGGCTAAACCTCGTCGTGGAGTCACCTGTCCATTGTCGCCGCCACAGCCACACCCCGCTTGGTGTACGGCATGATCAACGTGTGAGCTCTCCTCGAATCGGCGTTGGC
The DNA here is from genome assembly GCF_031457275.1 of Aeromicrobium panaciterrae. NCBI lineage: Bacteria > Bacillati > Actinomycetota > Actinomycetes > Propionibacteriales > Nocardioidaceae > Aeromicrobium > Aeromicrobium panaciterrae. Next base: position 812,088 of record NZ_JAVDWH010000001.1, on the reverse strand, counting down.
ACCGACGTACACAAGCTCGTGCCAGGTCGTACGTTGTGGCTCGCCGGACTCGAATGGCCCGACGAGGATCAGGGGCTTGAGGGGCACTCCGACGGAGACTGCGTTGCTCACGCGATCGTCGATGCCGTCCTCGGCGCCGCGGGCCTGGGAGACATTGGCAGCCACTTCGGCAGTGCCGAGCCCGAGTGGGCAGACGCTGCCGGGACCGACTTCCTTCGCGAGACAGCCCGACGCGTACGAGCCGCAGGTTGGAGCATCGGCAACGTCTCAGTGCAAGCGATCGGCAACCGGCCCAAGATCTCGACCAAGCGCGAGCAGGCCGAGCGCGTACTCAGCGATGCGATCGGTGCACCCGTGTCACTCTCGGCGACCACGACTGACGGTCTCGGGCTGACTGGTCGAGGCGAAGGCATCGCCGCGATCGCGACCGCAATCTTGTTCCAGGCCTGACACCAGGTCCCCGGAAACGACGAAACCCCCGACTCGAAAGTCGGGGGCCTCGTACGGGTGCTTTGGGTCAGGAAGCGAGAACTTCGTCGAGACGAATCTCGGCCTTGTCCTCGTTGGTCTTCTCCGCGAGCGCAAGCTCGGAGACCAGGATCTGACGGGCCTTGGCCAACATGCGCTTCTCACCGGCAGACAGTCCGCGCTCGTGATCGCGGCGCCACAGATCGCGTACGACCTCGGCAACCTTGAGGACGTCACCGGAGTGAAGCTTCTCGAGGTTGGCCTTGTAGCGGCGCGACCAGTTGGTCGGCTCTTCGACATGCTCGGCGCGCAGCACGTCGAAGACGCGCTCCAGACCAGCCAGGTCGACAACATCGCGAACGCCGACCAGGTCAACGTTGCGGGCCGGGACGCGGACGATCAGGTCAGTCTGGGAAACGATCCGGAGAACCAGGTAATCGTGGTCCTCGCCCTTGATCTGTCGGGTTTCGATGTCTTCGATGACTGCAGCACCGTGGTTTGGGTAAACAACGGTTTCGCCGACAGTAAAAGTCATAGAGAAAGTACCTTTCCTAGGTGACAAGGATAACATGCGCAGCCGACAGCGCTCGGGCCCGTTTCTTGGTATGAGACCCGTAGCAGACGCTCTTGCCAGAGGTCAAAGTCACCATTTGGAAGACGCTCCGATACGATCGGCGCGACGACTTTGGATCGATGTCCGACCAACGAAAGCAGGCAACCAGTGAGCTCCGTACGACGTCGCCTCGCGGCCACATTCGCCGCTACGACTCTCCTGGCCCTCAGCGCCTGCGGCTTTGAAGCGCAGACCAACCAGCAGTACCAGGCCGGCGTCGGCGCCAACGAGCATGGCGATGTCGACATCCTGAACGCGCTTCTCGTTGCGAACGAGGATGGCTCGGCGACAGTGTCGGCCGGCTTCGTCAACAACACGGGCGACGAGCAGGGTCTCTCCAACGTCACGGTCACAACTTTGGATGGCAAGGAGTTGCCCGTTCGCGGTCTGCGTTCGCTGCTGCCTCTGGCCGACAAACAGCTCGCCACTCTCGGAGGAGCCTCCGACGCTGGTGGCTTCACGGTCACCGATGGCGCCGAGGCTGGCTACTACGTCAAGGCGACGTTCACCTTCACCGACTCAGCCCCGGTCACAATCGAAATCCCTGTCGTCGCGCGTACAGCCGACTACGACAAGGTCACCGGCGGCACGCCCGGCGGAGAGCCCGAAGCCGAAGAGACCGAAGAAGCCGCTCACTAACCACAACGGGCCCCGACCACGGCGTACGTGGTGAGGCCCGAGGGTGCTGCAGAGGTTGGTCTAGGTGAGCTGGCCCTGGCCAGTCACGAGGTAGACGACGCGACGCGCCATCGACACCGCGTGATCGCCGATGCGCTCGTAGTAACGACCCAGCAGTGCCAGGTCGATGGCCGGCTCGACACCGTGCTGCCACTCGACGTTGAGGACCGAACGAAGGAGCTCGCGGCGGAGCTTGTCCATCTCGTCGTCCTCGGCCTCGAGCTCGGCGGCAGCCTTGACGTCACGGTTGGCGACGATGCGCGACGCTGAGTCGATCATCGAGTCGGCAACCGAAGCCATGGCCGCGATCGTCGGATGAAGCTTGACCGGCACCGCCGAGTCGGGCATGCGACGGCGTGCGACCTTGGCAACGTGGACGGACAGATCGCCCATGCGCTGCAGATCGGTCAGCATGCGCAACGTCGCGACGAGCTGGCGGAGGTCGGTGGCGACTGGTTGCTGAGTTGCCAGCAAGAGGAGCGCACGCTCCTCGATCATTTCGGTCGCCTCGTCGATGTCCTTGTCTCCGGCGATGACTGCTTCGGCGACGTTGCCGTCGGCCTCAAGCAGCGCGCGCGTTGATTCGGCGACGGCCTTACGTACGGAACCCGTCAGGCTCACCAAGTCGTCGACGATGGCATCAAGCTGTTCGTAATACTGATCTCGCATGCCCCTACTTTAGGCAAACGGGATGAACGGACGGCGACCTACGGTGAACGCGCCGTGAACAGGGTCTGAAGGTCGCTTCGGTATTGGCCTGCGGAGACAAGAAGTTCGAGCTCTTCACCCTACGATCGATATGTGGATACGAGCGCAGGGTTTCTGATCGCGGGAGTGATCGGTGCTGTCATCGGTTCTGCAATCACATTCATGTGGCGATTCAGCGAAAGACGTCAGAACACGATGGTCGAAACAGTGCCCGTCATCCCCGCCGGTGTCGAAGCAGTCCTTGCCGTGCTGCCTTCCTCATCGGTTCTGATCGACACCTCCGACACCGTGGTGCAGGCCTCGGCGCCGGCCCACGCAATGGGCATCGTTCACGAGGATCGCCTCCAGCCCGAAGAGCTGATGACCCTTGTACGCCAGGTGCGTCGTGACGGTCAGGTGCGCCAGGCCGACATCTCCCTCCAGCCCAAGCGGGGCACGACTTCATACATTCACGCGCGAGTTGCTCCGCTCGGTTCCCGACTGATCCTTGTGCTCGCGGACGACCGCACCCGCGAGCAGCGTGTCGAGACCGTACGCCGGGACTTCGTCGCCAATGTCAGCCACGAGCTCAAGACACCGATCGGCGCTCTCAACCTGCTGGCTGAGGCCGTCGCCGAGGCCAAGGACGATCCCGAGGCCGTCGTACGTTTCTCCGACCGCATGCACACCGAGAGCGAGCGACTGACCCGCCTGGTGCAACAGATCATCGATCTGTCACGACTCCAGAACGACCTGCTGAGCGATGACGCCACCATCATCAAGGTCGGCGAGCTCATCTCCGAGGCCTGCGAGCATTCCGCGACGGACTCGGAGAAGAAGGACATCGAGATCGTCACGAACGTCGAGTCCGAGCTCTACATCCACGGCGATCGCGCCCAGCTACATGCAGCGGTCAGCAACCTCGTGGAGAACGCCGTGACCTATAGCCCAGAGGGCTCACGGGTCACCGTTTCCGCGACACACGAAGGCGAAAACATACGGATAACGGTTGCTGACAACGGCATCGGCATCCCCAATGACGAGCTCGACCGCATCTTCGAGCGCTTTTACCGCGTCGACCCGGCAAGGGCACGCGCCACCGGCGGCACAGGACTCGGCTTGTCGATCGTCAAGCACGTCGCCGCCAGCAACGGCGGCACCGTGGAAGTGTGGAGCGAGCCCGGTCTGGGTTCGTCCTTCACGCTCGTGATGCCGGCATACACCCAGGAACTTGATGAGGAGCAGCAGTGACGAAGGTATTGGTCGTCGAGGATGAGACGAGCTACAGCGAAGCGTTGTCGTACGTACTCCGCAAGGAGGGCTTCGAGGTGGCCATCGCCGAGACCGGCCCTGATGCGCTGACGGAATTTGACCGCAATGGCGCGGACATCGTGCTGCTCGACCTCATGCTGCCGGGCCTCTCCGGCACGGAGGTATGCCGCGCGATCCGTCAGACGTCATCGGTACCGATCATCATGGTCAGCGCCAAGGACACCGAGGTCGACAAGGTCGTGGGCCTCGAGCTGGGCGCCGATGACTACGTCACCAAGCCCTACTCACCTCGCGAACTCGTCGCCCGCATCCGCGCAGTTCTCCGCCGCGGCACCACCGACGACGTCGACGAGAACGCGTCACTCGAGCTGGGTCGCGTACGTATGGATGTCGATCGCCACCTCGTCACGATCGACGGCGAAGTGACCCGATTCCCGCTCAAGGAGTTCGAGCTCCTCGAGTACTTCCTGCGCAATCCCGGGCGCGTGCTCACCCGTGGTCAGCTGATCGACCGCGTGTGGGGTGCCGACTACGTGGGCGACACCAAAACTCTCGACGTACACGTCAAGCGGCTGCGCGCCAAGATCGAGCCCGACCCCACGAACCCGGCAACGCTGACGACAGTCCGCGGCCTGGGCTACAAGTACGATTCCTGATCCCGAGCCCTGCGAGGGATGTCAGGAATCGGGTTGAGCATCGCGGCGTAGCCGCCAGGTCCGAAACACTGGCGAGACGACGACGCGACTCGCCTAGCGGCCCTGGTTGGCTACGGCTGCGATCGCGGCTTCGGCGGCCTTCGGGTCGAGGTACTTGCCGCCCTTGACGGTCGGCTTGAGATTTTCGTCGAGCTCGTAGACGAGCGGGATGCCGGTCGGGATGTTGAGGCCAACGACAGCTTCTTCGCTGAGCCCGTCAAGGTGCTTGACGAGCGCACGCAGCGAGTTGCCATGAGCTGTGACGAGAACGACCTTGCCGCCGAGCAGGTCGGGGACGATCGAGTCGTACCAGTACGGCAGCATCCGGTCGAGCACCTGAGCCAGCGCTTCGGTACGCGGCAGCAGCTCATCGGGCAGGTCGGCATAGCGCGCATCTGACGCCTGGCTGAACTCGTTGTCATCGGGCATCGGCGGTGGCGGGGTGTCGTACGAGCGACGCCATTCCATGAACTGGTCTTCGCCGTACTCCTCGAGCGTGGCCTTCTTGTCTTTGCCCTGCAGCGCACCGTAGTGGCGCTCGTTGAGACGCCACGAACGACGTACGGGGATCCAGTGACGGTCGATGCCGTTGAGCACGATCTCGGATGTGCGGATCGCGCGACGCAGCAGCGAGGTGTGCGAGACGTCAGGGTTGAGTCCCGCCTCGGCGAGGAGCTCAGAGCCGCGCGCAGCCTCCGCGAGTCCTTGCTCGTTGAGGTCGACATCGACCCAGCCGGTGAAGAGGTTCTTGGCGTTCCACTCACTGTGGCCGTGACGCAGCAGGATCAGGGTGCTCATGCGATTGAGCCTAGCGATTCAGCCGACGTCGGATTCATCGGCCTTCCACTCTTCGTAGATCCGGCTCAACGCTTGTACGTAGTCGTTCTGCGAGTGCACGCCCTCGAGCTTCCAGGTGTTCTCGACCACGACGTACGGGAGCTGTTTGATGCCGAGCCCCTTGCCGGTCTCCACCTGCATGCGTACCTCGTCGGAGTATTCGGTGCTCGCCAACAGCGCCTCGGCCGTTTCGAGCTCGAGGCCCACGAGCGCAGCTCGGGTGGCCAGCACGAACGGGTCGCCGATGTCGGCGCCCTCGAGGAAGTGCGCTCGCCACAACTGGTGCGCCAGATCGCGCTGGACGCCGGGTCCGTCCTCATCAGCCCAGGTCAGCAGCCGCCAGGCATCAAAGGAGTTGGCTTGAATCGCCTCGTCGAAGTTGAGATCGATACCGGTGATGCGCGCACCGGCTGTGACCTGCACATTGATGAACTCAGCCTTGTCGAGGCCACCGAGTCGCTCGGCCATGGCATCCATCAGTGGTCGGCCAGAGCTGGGCTCATCCGGCTCGAGCTGGAAGGCGCGCAGAGTCAGCTCGATGGGCTCGCCGGTGAGGATCGACACCATCGCTGCGGCGCGCTCGAAACGCGTCGATCCGACGTACGACCACGGATCGGTGATGTCCGCGAAGATCTGTACTTTCATGGGCGCAGGTGCTTGAACGCGTCGAGGTTGCGAGTGGACTCCCCGCGCGACTCGCGCCACTCCCATTCCTTGCGGATCGAGGAGGCGAAGCCGAGCTCGAGGATCGTGTTGAACGACTCGTCGGCGTACGTCAGCACGGCACCGAGCACGCGGTCGAGCTCTTCGACGGTGATCGCCGAGAGCGGTAGGCGTCCGTCGAGGTAGATGTCGCCGGCAGAGTCAACGGCGAACGCGACGGCGTACATCTTGAGGTTGCGCTCGAGAAGCCAGCGATAGACGGCCTGATGGTTCTCGTCGGGCTTGCGGCAGACGAAAGCGTGTATGCCGAGCGCGTGGCCGCCGATCTCGAGTCGGCACGTGGTCTGCAGCTTGCGCTCGCCCGGCAGCGTGATCTCGAAGACTCCGGGGCTGTGCTCCGTGAACACGAGATCCGACGCCGTGAGCGTCTCGATGATCGTTGCCCGTGCGTCAGTCATACGGGCGACTTCGCGTAGGCGGCGATTGCGTCTGCGTAGACCTCGAGGGTGCGTTCGGCGGTGACATCCCACCCGAACGACTCAGCGTGATGTACGGCCTTGTGGCTCATTCCTTCGCGCAGCTCTGCATCCACGAGCAAGGGGTGCAGCGCCGAGGCGTAGTCGGCGGGATCGTGCCCGTCAACAAGTACGCCTGAGACTCCATCGGAGACAGCGGTGGGCAGTCCGCCGACCCGAGCAGCGACGACTGGAGTGCCGCAGGCCTGGGCCTCGATTGCGACGAGTCCGAACGACTCGTTGTAGGACGGCACACAGACGACGCTCGCGGCGGCGTACCAGTCAGCGAGCTCGGACTGGCTGACGGTCGGGATGAACCGGACGACATCGTCGAGGCCGAGCGAGGTGCTCAAGTCGGACAGCGCGGTGGGATGCTCCAGGCCGCTGCCGGAAGCGCCGCCGACGATCGCGACGACGAGCCGGTCGCGCAGGCCGGGATCCCGCTCCAACATCACCGCCGCGGCGTTGAGTACGACGTCGGGTGCCTTGAGTGGCTGAATGCGCCCAGCGAACAGGAGCAGTGCAGCATCCGAAGGGATGCCGAGCATCTTGCGGGCGACGTCCTGACGGCCGGCTTTGAACACCTCAAGGTCGACCCCGGGGTGCACGACGGCGACCCGATCAGGATCGGCGTCATACAGCTCGATCAGCTCACGGCGCTCTTCCGACGTATTGGCGACCAGCTGGTCGGCGAGACGAACGATCTCCTCCTCGCCGTAGACGCGGCCAATCGGCTCAGGCGAATCGCCCTCAGCAAGCTGAGCGTTCTTGACCTTCGCCATGGTGTGCATCGTGTGTACGAGAGGTACGCCCCAACGTTCGCGGGCGACAGTGCCTACCTGCCCCGACAGCCAGTAATGGGAGTGGACGAGATCGAAGTGCCCCGGCTCGCGCTCGACCTCGGCACGCAGGACATCGCGTACGAAGGAGCACAGCTGTGACGGGAGGTCGTTCTTCTCCAGCCCCTCGAATGGACCGGCTGCAACGTGATGGACGCGGATGCCCGGCTCGGGATCGGCGACGGGTTCCTGATGGCGGGAAGTGGCGCGGGTGAAGATCTCAACCTCGACGCCTCGGGATGCCAGCTGTCGCGAGAGTTCGAGCACGTACACGTTCATTCCGCCCGCATCACCGTCACCCGGCTGATCGAGCGGGGATGTGTGTGCCGACAGCATCGCAATGCGCTTGAGCATGAACACCCGCCTTCCGCCTCCATTCTGACAGTTCGGGCCAACGCCGTCCTCAGGCGTCCGTCTGCAACGCAGTGTCTGTAAAGATGGGGGATATGAAATCTGCCGTCGTGACCGGAGCCAGCAGCGGTATCGGAGCGGCCTCCGCGCGGGCCCTTGCCGCCGCGGGATATCACGTCATCTGTGCCGCCCGTAGGCTCGACCGGCTCAACGACCTCGCAAGCGAGATCAAGGGCACGGCCATTGAGTGCGACATCACCGATGCGTCTCAGGTTGCCAACCTGGCAGCCCAGGTCGGCCCGACCCTCAATGTGCTGGTCAACAACGCCGGAGGCGCCCTCGGCGCCGACCCGGTCATCGAAGGCGACCCCGAGCAGTGGCGTCGCATGTACGACATCAACGTCATCGGCACGATGCAGGTCACGAAGGCGCTGGCTCCGGCACTGATCGCCAGCGGCGCCGGCACGATCATCAACATCGGCTCGACCGCCGGTCGCTGGGCGTACGAAGGCGGCGGCGGCTACACAGCGGTCAAGCACGCTCTTGCCGTGGTGACCGAGACGCTACGTCTTGAGCTCAACGGCCAACCCGTACGCGTCTCCGAGATCGCGCCCGGCATGGTGCACACCGAGGAGTTCTCCCTCGTACGTCTTGGCGACCAGTCCAAGGCCGATGCCGTTTACGCCGGTGTCGCCGAACCGCTCCTCGCCGAGGACATCGCCGACGCCGTGCAGTGGGTGGCAACTCGCCCCCAGCACGTCAACGTCGACCTGATGATCGTGAAGCCGATCGCCCAAGCTGCGGCGCACAAGGTGCATCGCGAGAGCTGACATACGAAAGGCCCCGCCGGCTGACCGGCGAGGCCTCTCGAGGTGCTGATCGTCAGTGCATGACGACGGGCACGACATCAGTTGAGCCGTCCTCGTCATCGAGCAGGTGCGCGACTTCACGCTTGCGCGGCAGGAAGAACACCGGGATCAACGTGATCACCAGGGCAGCGAAGGCAACCAGGTACGACGTCTGGAAGGCGTCGGCGAGGTCCTGGAATCCCTTTTGCAGGGTCGCGCCGGACACGTTGAGTGCCTCAACGAGCCCCTGACCCTTGTCGGTGTGCGAGCTGGCTGCGAGCTGAGCAGCCGTCAGGCCACCGTCGACTCCGGGGAGCTTCTCGGATCCCGCGAGCACGTCGTGGCTCTTCATGGCGTTGGTGAGGACGACGGAGATCGTCGCGATACCGGTTGCACTCGCGACCTGCTGCGTCACGTTGAGCAGCGTCGAACCGCGAGCCACATCGGCTTCCTTGAGCGTCTTGAGCGCCGAGGTGAACAGCGGCATCATCGTCGAGCCCATACCCAGGCCGGTCACGAACAACCACGCCATGATCTGCACGTTCGAGGTTCCCGGATCGGTGCTCTGCGACAGACCGGCCAGACCGATCAGGATGCCGAGGAATCCGAACGGAACGATGCGACCAACCGGGATCTTGTCGGTGAGCGCACCAGCGATCGGCATGGTCAGCATGGCGCCGATGCCTTGAGGCGCGATGAGCAGTCCGGCCTGCTTGACCGAGTCGCCGTTGACCTGCTGGAAGTAGGTCGGCACCAAGAGCAGCGCACCGAAGAACGCCGAGGCGAACAGGAACATCGTGATGATCGAGATCGTCAGATTGCGGTTCTTGAACAGACGCAGATCGAGCAGCGGGTGCTTCGGACGGAATGACCACACGACGAAGGCGATGATCAAGGCAGCGCCGATGATCATGGGGATCAGCACCTTGTTGGCTGCGACCGTGCCCTCACCCGGGATGGACGAGACACCGTAGAGGAACGTGGCGAGGCCCGGCGACAGCAGGAACATACCGACGAAGTCGAGCGATTCGCTCGGCTCGGGAGCGTCCTTCGGGAGGACGTTGAACGCGTAGATCAGGCCGATGATGCCGATCGGCAGGTTGATCAGGAAGACCCAGTGCCACGACGCCGCGTCGATCAGGACGCCACCGAGGATCGGGCCCATGATCGGACCGAGCAGCATCGGAATGCCGAGGATTGCCATCAGGCGACCCATGCGGTGCGGACCGGCTGCCTTGGTCATGATCGTCATGCCCAGCGGCATGAGCATGCCGCCACCGAGGCCCTGCAGAACGCGGAAGCCGATGAGGGCTTCGATGTTCCAGGCCGTCGCGCACAGCAGCGAGCCAATCGTGAACAGCGCGATCGCCGTCAGGTAAAGGCGCTTGGTGCCAAAGCGGTCAGCGGCCCAACCGGTCAGCGGGATCACTGCTGCGAGCGCCAGCATGTACGCCGTCGCAGTCCACGCAACGGTGGAATAGGCGAGCGGCTCACCATTGCCAGACAGCTCGGTCTGGAAGGTGGGAAGGGCGACGTTGACGACTGTCACGTCAAGGATCGACATGATGGCGCCGATGACGACGACACCTGCGATCTTGAGAAGCTCGGGGGTGATCTTGTCGTCGTCGGAAACTGTGTCGACTGGGGAAGTCATGAGTTCTCCTGAGAGGTCGGTCGCAGGGCCTCGCCCGCGAGAATCGGTTGAAGTGCGTCGTGAAGCTGATCGGCTTCAGCTGAACTGAGGCGAGACACCATCGCGCGGAGTGCGGTCCTGCGTGCCTCGAGGTGCTGGTCGGCGACATCGTGGCCAGCCTTGGTGATCGTGACGAGCTTGACCCGACGGTCGTTCTCGTCTTCCTTGCGCTCGACGAGCCCCATCTTCACGAGCTGGTCGATATTGCGGCCGGTCGCCGCGACCGACAGCCGAATCTGCTCGGCTATCTGGTGGATGGGGAGCGGGCCGACTGCCTGCGCCAGGACAAACACAGTCTTGGCTTGGCTGATCGAGAGCTCGAGCTCGACGAGTCGGTCGATGCCCTGCGCTTCCGCACTGCTCATGCAGCGCATGAGGAACTGCTGGAGCGCCTCTTCGAGTTGAATGTTCGTGGTCACCGAAAAATACTAACAGAGACGCAACTATTGCAGACCCAGCACTATTGTTAACACGCAATGAACAACGGATGACGCGATTCGTCGCCAAGGGTGCTGCACCCGTAGAATGGGCAGGCTCCATCTTGTTTCGAGCATCCCCCACGCATAGGACTATTTTTCGCATGCCCATTCGCTCTGACCTGCGCAACGTCGCAATCGTCGCCCACGTCGACCACGGCAAGACGACGCTCGTCGACGCCATGCTCCAGCAGCAGGGTCACTTCGACGAGCACCACCAGCTCGCCGAGCGCGCCATGGACTCGGGAGACCTGGAACGCGAAAAGGGCATCACGATCCTCGCCAAGAACACCGCGGTCCGCTACAACGGTCCCGGTGCGCCCGACGGCGGCGTGACGATCAACATCATCGACACCCCTGGACACGCTGACTTCGGTGGCGAGGTCGAGCGCGGCCTGTCGATGGTCGACGCGGTCATTCTGCTGGTCGACGCTTCCGAAGGCCCGCTCCCCCAGACACGCTTCGTGCTTCGCAAGGCACTTGCCGCCAAGATGCCCGTCGTCCTGGTCGTCAACAAGGTCGACCGCCCTGACTCGCGCATCGCCGAAGTCGTCGACGAAACGTACGAACTGTTCCTCGACCTGCTCGAGGATGGCGCCAACCAGGACGCCCTCGACTTCCCCGTCGTGTACGCCTCGGCACGTGCCGGTCGCGCTTCGCTGACGCAGCCTGAAGACGGCGGCATGCCCGACAGCGACAACCTCATCCCGCTGTTCCAGACCATCATGGAAGCCGTCCCTGCCCCGGAATACACCGAGGGCGCGCCGCTCCAGGCTCATGTCACCAACCTCGACGCTTCGCCGTTCCTCGGCCGCCTCGCACTCGTGCGCGTCTTCGAGGGCACCCTCAAGAAGGGCAGCCAGGTTGCGTGGATGAAGCAGGACGGTACGACCGAGAAGGTCAAGATCACCGAGTTGCTGGTCACTCAGGAGCTTGAGCGCGTACCCGGTGAGAGCGCCGGACCCGGTGACATTGTCGCCATCGCCGGTATCCCGGACATCACGATCGGCGAGACCCTGGCAGATCCGGACAACCCGGTTGCGCTGCCGCTCATCACGGTCGACCAGCCCGCCATCTCGATGACGATTGGCACGAACACATCGCCGCTCGCCGGTCGCGAGAAGAACACCAAGGTCACCGCTCGTCTCGTCAAGGACCGCCTTGACCGCGAGCTCATCGGCAACGTGTCGCTCAAGGTCCTCGAGACCGCGCGTCCCGACGCCTGGGAAGTTCAGGGTCGTGGCGAGCTCGCGCTGGCCATCCTGGTCGAGCAGATGCGCCGCGAGGGCTACGAGCTCACGGTCGGCAAGCCGCAGGTCGTCACGCAGGAGATCGACGGCAAGGTGCACGAGCCGATGGAGCGCCTGACGATCGACGCACCTGAGGAGTACCTCGGCACGATCACCCAACTGCTCGCCGTACGTCGCGGTCGCATGGAACAGATGATCAACCACGGCACCGGTTGGGTCCGTATGGAGTTCATCGTTCCGGCACGTGGCCTGATCGGCTTCCGTACCGAGTTCCTCACCGATACCCGCGGTACCGGTATCGCGCACCAGACCTTCGAGAAGTACGAGCCGTGGGCCGGCGAGATCTCGACCCGCCCGTCGGGCTCGCTCGTGTCTGACCGCGCAGGTGCTGCGACGTCGTACGCGATGACCAACATCCAGGAGCGCGGCACGCTGTTCATCGAGCCGGCGACCGAGGTTTACGAAGGCATGATCGTCGGCGAGAACTCACGCGCAGACGACATGGACATCAACATCGTCCGCGAGAAGAAGCAGACCAACGTCCGCTCCAACGCAGATGAGTTCGAGAAGCTCGTTCCGCCGCGCAAGCTGTCGCTTGAGCAGTCGCTGGAGTTCTGCCGCGAGGACGAGTGCGTCGAAGTCACCCCCGGCAACGTTCGCATCCGCAAGATCATCCTCGACGCGACTGAGCGCGACCGGGCCAACCGCCGCGCCAAGAAGTAGCGCTCAGAGCACTCCGCGGGGGCGGAACTGAACGCTGATGCGTGGCCCCACGGGGCGCGCGGTCTTGAGGATCGCGTGTTCCCAGGTGCGCTGGCACGAGCCACCCATCACGACGAGATCTCCGTGGCCCAGCGCGAAGCCGATTGCCTCGCCGCCTCCTCGCGGACGTAGCGACAGGCGACGAGCAGCGCCGAGCGAAACGATCGCGACCATGGTGTCTTCTGTACGACCGCGACCGATGCGGTCGCCGTGCCAGGCGACGCTGTCCTGCCCGTCGCGGTAGTAGCAAAGCCCCGCTGTCGCGAAACGCTCGCCGAGCTCGTCCTCGTAGTGGTCGCTGAGCAACTCGCGGGCCTCGGTCAGCAGCGGGTCGGGCAAGGCGTCATCGCGACCGTAGGAACACACGAGGCGCGGAACGTCGACGACGGAGTCGTACATCTCTCGTTGCTCAGCTCGCCACGGCACCTCGGACTGCAGCCGGAGGAACAGGTCGTCGGATCCGGCAATCCAGCCCGGCAGGACGTCGACCCAGGCTCCGCGCGTCAGGACCGTGCGACGAGGAGCGAGCGCGCGAATTTCAGGCGTGACACCCGCGTCGAGCAGCGAACCCTGGAAGTACGCGTCCATGCTGAAAGCGTACGCCTATTCGAACGTATGTTCTAGCCCTCAGTGAACGTCGCGATGTCGGAACAACCACTGGCCAGCGGCACTCGCCAGCACAGCAAGTGCGCCGATCACGAGGACCGGGGCCCATCTGACGTCCTCGGCAGGAGTAAGAGCCAAGTGGTCAAAGGGCGAAAGCGCGGCCAACCAGTCCGGCAGTTGAAGCACCGCGCCGAACATCAGCACAACGAAGCAGAAGCCGAGCGAAACCCAGGCGAACGGCGCCAATCGCGAGGAGACTCCGTACAGGAGGCGCGCTATCCCACCCAGGAGCAGAACTGGCGCGACGTACGGGATTGTGGCTACGAAATACGTGCTGATCGCTCCCCCATCACCGGTGACCAGGGCGTACCCAAGGCCAAGGCCGAGCCCTCCAAGCAGAACGCCGCCCACCGCACCAAGCACGGTCATGGCGACATGGCTCCACAACCAGCGACTCCGAGGCAACGCGGTAGCCAACAGCCCCTCGACACGACCGGCATCCTCCTCGCCGCGCGGGCGCAGGGCCGATGAGATGACAAGACCACAGGCGAGGAGCGCAATCATCCCAATCGCGGTGGCGTAGAACGACTCCGTGAGGCTCGGTCCAGACCCGGCGCCGAAGACATCCTGTGAGAACTCGGAGTCTCCAAGCAGGTCCTCGACATCGTCACCGATCGATCCATAGCTGAGTCCCATCAGCAAGAGCCCCAGACCCCACCCGATAATCGACCCGCGCTGCAACCGCCAGGCCAGACCGGTCGACGACCTGAGCCCGCGCCCCGCACGCGCCGGCCCGGGTCGCGCAGCCCAGACTCCCGAGCCGACGTCTCGACGCGAGAAGATCCAGATCGCCGCGGCAATGGGTACGCCCGCGCCGAGGACAAACAGGGCGATCGGCCACCACACCTCGCCGGCGAAAGCGCGCATCGCCTGCGCCCATCCGATCGGGGAGAGCCAGGAGAGCGCGCCATTGCCAACGTCGCCAACGGCTCTCACCACGTATGACACACCGATCGCGGCGCCAGTGATCCCGTACATGGATCGCGCACCCTCGGTGAGCTGGGCCGCCAACAACGCGACACCCGCGAAGACGATGCCGCCGAGAGCGAGAGACACACCCAGCGAGACACATCCGGCAACGTCCAGTCCAACCGTCAGCAGGCTGACCGTGGTGAGGATGCCAAGCAGAACATTGGCCCCGATCGCCACAATTGCCGCGGCAATCATCGGAGCAGTGCGGTCCACAACAGCCGAACGAATGAGTTCGTCCCGGCCCGATTCCTCCTCGGCCCGGGTGTGGCGTCCGACGATGAACATGCTCATGAGGCCCGCCACGATGATGCCAAAGGCGACCGACTGCCACGCGACTTGACCACCCAACGTGTTGAGCGCGCGGTCCGGGCCAAGCATGGCGATGAAGGCGGCGTTGCCCCCGATGCTCTCCGCGGCCTTGTCCAGGTCGGCCTGGGTCGCGTACAGACCCTCCGTACTGACCGCCTGCGAGTAGTACAGCAATACTCCACCGACGATCCATGCTGGCAACATGACTCGGTCACGCCGGAGGTAGAGCCGCAAAAGCGTACGTACGCCGGTCATGACGACTCGACTTCTTCCACGGCTTCGATCTCGTCGCCGTAGTGGCGCAAGAAGAGTTCCTCGAGCGTCGGCGGCTGGCTCGTCAGCGACTGGATGTCGAACTGACCCAACTGCGCCAACGCGGCGCCGAGCTTCGGGGTATCCACTTCAAAGTTGGCTCGGTTTCCTTCAACCGTTACGCCGTGAACGCCCTCAAGCGCATCAAGCCCAATCGGAGGGCGGCTCATCTCAGCAGTCACGGAGGTACGCGTGAGGTGTCGCAGCTCGGACAGCGTTCCCGACTCAACAGTCTTGCCGGAGCGAATGATGCTGACGCGATCGCACAGGCGTTCCACCTCAGCGAGGATGTGGCTCGAGAGCAGGACAGAGTGGCCCTCGTCCTTGAACTCGTCGACGCAGTCAGTGAACACAGACTCCATGAGTGGGTCGAGGCCGGAGGTCGGCTCGTCGAGGATCAACAGCTCGACGTCAGCGGCGAGCGCGGCGACGAGGGCGACCTTCTGCCGGTTGCCCTTGGAGTAGGTGCGCGCCTTCTTGGTCGGGTCGAGCTCAAATCGCTCGATCAGCGCATCGCGGCGCGTCGTGTCCAGGCCGCCACGAAGTCGCCCCATGAGGTCGATGACCTCTCCGCCAGACAGGTTGGGCCACAGGTTGACGTCACCGGGCACGTAGGCGAGGCGTCGATGCAGTGCGGCGGCGTCACTCCAGGGATCCTGGCCGAAGAGCGTGACTCGACCTTCGTTCGCGCGAAGCATTCCGAGCAGCACCCTGATCGTGGTCGACTTGCCGGAGCCGTTTGGCCCGAGGAAGCCGTGGACCTCGCCTTGGGCGACCTTGAGGTCGAGCCCATCGAGCGCCGCGAACTGTCCGAACCGTTTGACGAGTCCGGAGATGTCAATGACAGAGTCCATGAGCCCGACTGTACGCACGGCGTCGCCACTAGAGTCGTCCCATGTCAGCGGAAGCGTGGGACGAAGTTCTTGACACAATCGACCATCTAGCCGTTGACCCCGAGGCGGTACTGGACGGATCCGTCGAGCAGGCGTTCGCCACTCTCATTCTCAAAGGCATTGAGAACGGGACGGTCGACGGCGAACTGCATGTCGACGACACCGCCCGTTGGCTCTGCGCGATACTCGTGGCGCACCGCGCCGCCCGGGATGCTCATCCCGATGTCGCGGCTGACGACGATCTCGCCGTCCTCCGGCTCATCGTGACACGGTGGCTACACCCGCACCGACTCGCTCAGCGCGAGTCCGAGCCTCGCACCTGAGCCAGGTAGACAAACGCCGCGACAGTACCGATCAGGCTGAGGAGTCCCAGCGGCCTGAAGCCGTCGACCACGTGTCCGGCAACCGCCAAGCACAGGATGATGAGCCAACTCCGCTTGGGCAACGTCTCGATGTAGGTGAACTGCGCCGACGGCCGACCCACACAGTCGACCAGTGCGAACGCCTTGGCTGCGAACAGCGCAACACCAATGATCAGGGACAGTCCGTTCTGGACTGCGAACAAGTCAGGCACGGAAGCAGGCTACCGGGCGCACCCTTGGGGAAAAGCAGAACGGACTCCCCCGAAGGGGAGCCCGTTCTTGTGGTGGCGTGAATCAGGCCTTGGGAGCCGTCTTCTTCGCCGGAGCCTTCTTGGCAGCCGGAGCCTTCTTGGCCGGAGCCTTCTTGGCGGGAGCCTTCTTGGCGGTCACCTTGGTGACGGTCGCCTTGGCGTCCTCGACGAGACCCTCAACACGCTTCTGAGCGTCATCCGCGAAGCCCTTGGCCTGCTTGGTGACGTCTTCGACGGTGCCGTCGACGGTCTTCTTGATGTCGTCAACCTTGAGGCCCTTGGCCTTGTTGACGAGCTCTTCGCCCTTCTTGGCGAGGTCGGCGTACGCGCTGGTGGCAGTACCAACAGCGGTCTGCGCGAAGCCCTGGGCCTGCTTCTGCAGGTCGGCAACGTCAAGCTTCTTGAGCGTCTCGGGCAGAGCCTTCACGTCTTCGACGATGGACTTGACCTGAGCGTTGATCGTGTCAGTGATAGTCATATTTTCTCCTGGTTTGCTTCGGTCACGGTTGCGACCAATTGGGTGTCAGTGGCTTCATCGGTTCCGACAAAGGATCGGTAGATGTCGAGCAATGCCGTCTTCTGACGCTCGGTGAGACGGGAGTCGAGGGCTATGGCGTCCTCCACCATCCGCGCTCCGCTCTCATCGGCATCGAGGATGCCGGCTCGAACGTAGAGCGACTCAGCCGAAATACGCAGCGCCTTGGCAATTTGCTGCAGAACCTCTGCCGACGGTCGACGCAGACCTCGTTCGATCTGGCTGAGGTACGGATTGGAAACATCCGTGAGTTCAGCCAGCTGTCGAAGCGACATCTGTGCCTGACCCCGCTGCTCACGCAGGTAGTCGCCGAGTCCTTCGACGGTCTTCTGCATGCTCAACTTGGCCATACCTCCATAGTGCTTGCAATAGTTAGCAAATGCAAGCAGATCGGCTTGCGACATGGGTCACATTGAGGTCATCACTGCAGGTCAACGCCGTGGCGAAAAGAATTCCGAGAAAAGTTGTAAGGACCTGTGGGGTCTGTGGCTCCTACCTACAAGCAACACCACAGACCAACTGAAACAGCAGCTCACACTCACCCACAGGAGAAGTCATGAACCGCACCATCCGCAACCTCGTCATCGCAGTCCCGCTCGCCACTGTTGGCTTCACAATGGTCGGCGCCACGGCTGCCACCGCTGGCCCCAACGGCCCGGTCATCATCATTCAGCCCAACGGTGGAGACCCCGAGCCGCCCAAGCCGAAGCCGCAGGACAAGGCTCCCGTTCCTCAGCCCAAGGGTCCGCAGGACAAGGCACCCGTTCCTCAGCCCAAGGGTCCGCAAGACAAGGCGCCGGCGCCTCAGCCCCAGGCTCCGCAGGCTCCTGACACCGACACGGCCGAGAAGAAGGAAGCCAAGGTTGTCGCGGTCGACAGCGCCAAGGGCTCGCCTGACTCGATCGACCGCAGCGAAGACCTGTTCGCAGGTGAAGCATTCGAGACTGAGCTGGTCGCCGACGACACCGACAACGGTGGACTCGACATCACCTGGCTGCTCGTCGGTGGCGGAATCGTGACCGCCTCGGGCATCGCGTTCGCAGCCAGCAAGCGCGCCAACGCCTGAATCTCGGGGAAGGGTCCCACTCCGCAAGGAGTGGGGCCCTTTGTCGTACTCAGAACGTCGTACGAACTTCTCCGACGGGGTGTCCGCCGCCGAGTACCTGAGGCCGCTCCGCCAACACTGGGGCGCTCAGCCCCGCGAGTTCGAGGGCGCGCGCCATCACGGCGTACAGCGGACGCTCACCGCCATCCTCGATCTTGAGGGCGAATGCCTCGCCATCTGGCTGGGCCACGACGAACACGCTCTCCGCGCCGGACTTCGCGATCAGCTGCGGGAACGCCCGTACTAGGGCGAGTTCCGCACGGTTAGTGCCACTCACGAATTCAGGGTGAGCCTTCATCGCGGCTGCCAGCGTCGCCTCAGGAGTGCCCGGAGCACCCGCAGCGATCCGGCCGACAGCTCTGGCGAGTTGTACGAGCGGGGTCGCGAGCAGCGGGGCTCCGCACCCGTCAACACCGATCACCGACGGCGGGCCCTCTGTCAGCTCGGTGAAGGTCTCAGTGATCACGACTTGCAACGGGTGCTCAGGGGCAAGGTACGTGTCGGTCGGCCAGCCGTTGGTCACACAGGTGAGGAGCATTGCGGCGTGCTTGCCGGAGCAGTCCATGCAGATGGGCGCCCGTACGCCACCCGCGCGGATGTAGTCCGCGTGCACCTTCGGATCCAATGGATAGGACGGAGGCGTCTGGAGCGCCGACTCGTCGAGTCCAGCCAGGGCGAGGATCTCGCGTACGCCATCGAGGTGGAACGATTCGCCCGAATGGCTCGCCGCCGCGAGTGCCAGCAGCTTCCCGTCGAGTGGCAGGCCAGCCCGGAGCATCCCAAGAGCCTGAATCGGCTTGTTGGCTGAACGCGGAAACACCACCGTGCTGGGATCGTCGATCGACCACACAACTTCGCCTGCAGCATCGACGCGTACGGCGACCCCACGATGACGGCTCTCGACCAAACCGGACCTGACGACTTCTGCGAGGACTTCCACCCCGTCACCCTATGAGATCCGCGGCAATCACGATCATGAGCGGGCTGAGCCAGTCGCTACAGTGACGACGTGCCGGCAACCGAGAACTCTGCGCTGACCTCCTTCCACGCGGTGATCCCCGCGGGTGGAGCCGGCACCCGACTGTGGCCACTCTCCCGAGCGTCTCGGCCCAAGTTCCTGCTCGACCTCAACGGATCAGGACGATCGCTGCTTCAGCAGACGTGGGATCGGTTGGTCGACCTCATCCCCGCCGAGCGCATCCACGTCGTGACAGGCGCGGCCCATGCAGGTGCCATCGGCGAGCAGCTCCCTGACCTCACCTCACTGATTGTCGAACCCTCACCGCGTGACTCGATGCCAGCGATCGGGCTAGCAGCCGCCATCATCGGCGCGAAAGACCCCGACGCTGTCATCGGATCGTTCGCCGCCGATCACGTCATCGATGACCAAATTGCCTTTGCTGAAGCAATCCGGCAGGCGGTCGCAGTCGCCGGACAGGGCCTCATCAGCACGATCGGCATCACTCCGACGGGACCGTCGACGGCTTTCGGCTATATCGAGGCAGGTGCTCTGCTCGACGTCGAAGGAGCCACCTCCGCTCGGGCGATCACCCGTTTTGTTGAGAAGCCCGATGAGGCGACTGCTGCCGCGTACGTTGCAGATGGCGACCACAGTTGGAATGGCGGCATGTTCGTCACCCGCACCAGCGTTCTCCTCGACCATCTGGCCCGCCTCCAGCCTGGGCTCCATGACGGACTCACCCGCATTGCGGCCGCTTGGCAGCAGCCCGACCGCCAGGAAGTGCTCGAGAACGTCTGGCCAGCGCTGACCAAGATCGCGATCGACCACGCCATCGCCGAGCCGGTGTCACTCGAGGGCGGTATGGCGATGGTGCCCGGCTCGTTCAGCTGGGACGACCTCGGGGACTACGCGGCGCTTCAGGACATCGGAGTCACCCCGGCGCCCGGCACAGTCTGGGTCGACGCCGACGGTCTCACGATCGCCGAGGACGGCACGACCATCGCCGTGGTCGGCCTGCATGACGTCATCGTCGTACGCACAGTCGATGCGACTCTGGTGACAACCCGCGAACACGCTCAGCGGGTCAAGGACGTTGTCAGTGCCTTGAAGGACCGCGGCCGCGACGATCTCGTTTGAGCTCACGCTCGACGAACGGCGGTACGAGGTCGATCAGCTCGCCAACCACGGTTTCCGACGTCGGCTGATAGGCCTGCGCGACCTCGCCGGTGCCCACGATCGTCAAAGCGCCATCCTCAGGTCCGGCGTACACCGAGTCGCCGCGCGACATCGAGAGCCGCTCTCCTGCGGCGTTGACCAGCTCGACCTCACCACCGGTGCAGACCAGGATCCGCCTGTCAGCGGGAGGCAGGGGCGTGTCATCGCTGTATCCCTCCGAGCACTGGCTCACCGCCAGGGCGAACTCTTCGACATCCGGGCTGAACACATCAGTTGAGAAGCCGAACGGCTCAGGCGTGACACGCGCCAGCCGGGACATACCGGTGCCGAGGCAACGTACGAGTCCGACAGGGTCGAGAGATTTGTTGGTCAATCCGGCTCGCAGCACGTTGTCCGACGACGCCATGACTTCCAGGCACATGCCCTTGAGGTGCGAGTGGATGATGCCGGTGCCGAGGAAGGCTGCCTCACCAGGCTGGAGCGTGAGCCGGTTGAGCATCATCGAGATGATCACGCCGACGTCCTCTGGAAAATGCTCGGCAATCTCCAGAGCCGTGACGTAGGCGCGCTTGATGTCGATGCCTTGATCCGTCAGCGACTGGCAGGCCGCGCGGACCTCCGCCAACTCTGCCGCCGACGGCGGGTCGACGAGCAGCTGCTCCACCAGCTTGACGATGCCAGGGAAGCCAGGCGATGCGTTGAGGCTCTCGGTGAGCCGCTGCGTGACAGGGGTGTTGATGCCACTCAAGACGCGCAGGATCTCGGCGGTGGGCCGGAATCCGACGAGTGTGTCGAACGTCGTCAGCGCGTACGCCATCTCGGGCTTGTGGTGAGGGTCCTTGTAGGTCCGCTCCGGAGCATCGAGAGGGACGCCCGCGGCCTCTTCGGCCTCGAATCCCTCACGAGCCATCTCGCGATTGGGGTGCACCTGCAACGACAGCGGTCGGTCCGCCGCCAGAAGCTTCACGAGGAATGGCAGGTCCCCCGCTCCATCGGCAAGGGACGCGCCCTTGTCATCGGTCGACGGCGCAAGCGGGTGGGTGCCGATCCACACCTCAGCGACAGGTCCACCGTTCGGCTCGTCACCAAGAAAGCGCGGAATGTCTGCCGTTGATCCCCAGTCGTAGCCGCGGGACGCGTTGACGAGGCGGAACATCAGACCATCCTAGGGAGAAGCGTTTGCTACTTGTGCCGCGGCTTGCGGGACTTCTCGGCGACCTTCTGTTCGTACGGGTTCTTCTCGCCGTCCTTACTTGTTCTTCTGGGGGCACCTCCCGCGGACGAAGTCCGTGGGGGATTGTCGTCGGCCTTCTTGGCATACGGCTTCTTTGAGCTTGTGGGGGCCCCTCCCGCGGACGAAGTCCGTGGGGGATTCTTGGCCGGCTGACGGCTGCCGCCCTGCTTCTTCTCGTACGGGCGCTTGCTGCCGTGCGACTCGCTGGTGCGGGCCCGCGGCGGAGCACCGTCGTCGAGCTGCAGCTCAATGAGCTTGCCGGAGATACGGGTGTTGGCCAGCGCTTCGAACACGGCGCTGGGGAGATCGGCGGGCAACTCGACCAGCGAGTGGTCCGTCAGCAGCGTGATCTTGCCGAAGTCCGAACGCTTGAGGCTGCCCTCGTTGGCCAGTGCGCCGACGATCGCCGACGGGCCGATCTTGTGACGCTTGCCGACCGACACGCGATAGACCGCGGATCCCTCTGCGGGCAGTCGGTCACTGCGGTCGAACCCTGCAGGCTTGCGACGCGCGTCGCCGTCTCGGCCCCAGGAGCTGTCTCGCTCGCGAGGAGCCGACTTGGGCGGATCGGGACGCAGGAAGAACTCCTTGTCCGACTGGCTCATGATCGCCAGGGCCGCCGCTGCATCGGTCATGGACACATCGTTCTCGGCGACGTACTCCTCGACCAAGGTGCGGAACGCGTGGAACTGGGGCGAACCCATGCTCGACGTGATCGCCTGAGCGAAACGTCCGGCCCGGCTCTCGTTGACTTCCTCGGCCGAGGGGACGGACATCTCCTCGACGGGACGGCCTGAGACCTTCTCGATCGCCGAGAGCATGCGACGCTCGCGTGGAGTCACGAACAGGATCGCCTCGCCGGTACGGCCGGCGCGGCCCGTACGGCCGATGCGGTGAACGTAAGCCTCGGTGTCGTGCGGGATGTCGTAGTTGATGACGTGCGTGATGCGCTCGACGTCGAGTCCGCGAGCTGCGACGTCAGTCGCGACGATGATGTCGATCGCACCGGACTTGAGCTGCGACACCGTGCGCTCGCGCTGAGCCTGCACCAGGTCGCCGTTGAGCGCAGCGGCCGAGTATCCGCGGCCACGCAGCTTGTCGGCGATCTCCTCGGTGGCGGACTTCGTACGGACGAACACGAGCATGCCGTCGCCCGTCTCGACTTCGAGAAGACGCGTCATGGCGTCGAACTTGTGGTGATGCGAGACCTGGATCCAGCGCTGGCGGACCGTCGTGGTCGACGTCGTTGCCTTGGGCGTTGCGATGTCGACGGGATCGTGGAGGTACTTCTTGGCCAGCGATCGAATCTGCTTGGGCATGGTCGCCGAGAACAGCGCGACCTGTTTGTACTCCGGAGTGTCAGCGAGAATCCGCTCGACGTCCTCCGCGAAGCCCATGTTGAGCATCTCGTCGGCCTCATCGAGAACGAGGTACTCAAGAGACGTCAGATCGAGGCTGCCGCGCTCGAGGTGATCGATAACGCGCCCAGGGGTGCCGACAACGATGTGCGCACCCTTCTGCAGTCCCTGCAGCTGGAAGCCGTAGCCCTGGCCGCCGTAGACCGGAAGCACTCGGATGCCCGGGAGGTTGGCGGCGTACGCCGCGATGGCCTCGCAGACCTGGAGCGCGAGCTCACGAGTCGGGGCCAGGACGATCGCTTGGGTCTTCTTGTTCGTGGGGTCGATGCGCTGCAGGATCGGCAGCGCGAACGCTGCGGTCTTGCCTGTGCCGGTCTGCGCCAGACCCACAACATCCTTGCCCTCGAGCAAGGACGGGATGGCACGTTCCTGGATGGGTGTCGGCGTCTCGTAGCCCAGGGAAGACAACACGCGTACGAGCGGTTCGATCAATCCGAGGTCTGCGAACGTCGGGGATTCGCGAACCTCGTCGTCAGTCATGGAGACAAGGTTATCGGTGCAATGCCCTAAGCAACGAATTCAGACTAGTAGGCACCGTGGGCACGAACGACAGCTCGGAACGTCTTCCAGAGGATCAAGATGTCGCCGACAATCGACCAGTTCTCCACGTAGTAGAGATCGAGACGCATTGTCTCTTCCCAGTTGAGGTCAGACCGCCCCGAAATCTGCCACGGGCCGGTGATGCCAGGGCGAACGAGCAGACGACGTCGAGCATCAGCGGCGTAGCCCGACACCTCTGAAACCAGCGGAGGGCGCGGACCGACCAGGCTCATGTCCCCCTTGATGACGTTGACCAGCTGCGGGAGCTCATCAAGCGAGAACCGACGCAGCACCTTGCCGACGCGCGTCACGCGCGGATCGTCGCGCATCTTGAACATCACGGCGTTGCCGGTGTCGGGTGTGAGCTCATCAAGCATCTCGTCGGCACCGTCGACCATCGTGCGGAACTTGATCATTCCGAAGGTCTTGCCATCACGGCCGACGCGCTCTTGGACGAAGAACACACCTCCGGGGCTCGACACCTTGACGGCAATGGCGACGGCCACAAAGATCGGCGAACACATGAGCAGCAACGTCCAGCCGCCGACGCGGTCCAGCGTGCCTTTGGCCCATCGAGCGCCGCCTCGGTAGGCCGGCTTCTCAACGTGCAGCAACGGAAGTCCGGCGACAGGGCGGATATGGACTCGCGGCCCCGCGATGTTGGCCAATGATGGCGCCACGATGATCTCGATGTCGTGCCCCTCGAGATCCCAGCCGAGCCGGCGCACCATATCGGGGTGGGTCGCGTCCGAGGAGGTGACAATCACCGCGTCCGCGTCCACGGATGCTGCCGCTGCCCTCAGCGCGTCAACGTTGCCAACCGCGGGCAGGCCTCCGACGCCACCGTTTGAATCTGGTCCCGTCAGGCACACGCCGACGAGCTGATAGCCGAACCCCTCGTTGCGACCGAGCACGGCTGCAAGGTGTTCGACGGACTCCCTGTTGCCGACGACGATCGCGCGGTGGGTCATCTGACCCGACTGGCGCTGGACCTGGAGCCACTGGCGCCACGCCCACCGACTGAGAGCGAGCATCAGCAAACCGAACGGCAGTGCGACAACGACGTACGTACGTGGGGGCGAGATTGCGGCTACGTAGCCGAAGAAGGCGAGGAACGAGAACATCACCAGAGTGGAATTGAGGACCCGTTTGTACTCTTCGGCGCCTCCGCCGAGGACGCGCGGGTCGCGGGTGCCAGCGAGCGTCAACACGATGTGCCACAGCCCAAGGGTGACGATTGACGTCGCGAGCCATTTGGTCTCGTACGCACCACTGGGATCGTTCCAATGTGGCTTTGAGGCCCACACGATGTGCGCAGTGATGAAAACCCACGTCAGGATGACGAAGTCCGAGAGCACCAAGATCTGGCCATAGCGGCGCTGCCAACCGGTACCGGTCTCGCGACTTGCGGAACTCACCGCCACCTCCCGCTCCTGCCTATCAAGGACCGAAGCGGTCGATCCCACTTGCGGATTCACGCCTGGGAAGGCCGCCCGACGCTACGTCGCTTGGTGGCGACTGCAAGCCGAGAGAGACCAAAGAGAGCGGCCGCCATGGCGACGCTGCCCAACCCGAGCACCCACCCACCGTAGCCGTCGGGCCCGCTAATTGTCGCGGGGGAGTGGCTGATCAGCACTGCCGCCACGGGCAGCACAGCAACAACGATGGTGAGGGCAAAGGCGGCAAGAACGCGACCGACTCCGATTGGTGTGTAGTCCATGCACCATCTCTCCAAAGTTGACTGCAAAAGTTCACGCAGAGTTTGCTGGTGTAAAGGTGAAACGAGCGTGTGGGACCAGAGTTACGCGATGTCTCTCCGTGAACCGGCAATTTGAGCGGCATTCATGTGGCATGCTCGTGCCGTTCCGAAGACGTCGAACCGCGAAGGAGACGCAGTGTCGCCCCATCAGCTCGGCCGACGCTGGCCCTCCATCGTCGTGCTCACTCTTCTCGGAATTGCCGTCGCTGTGGGATTGCTGTCGACGGCGACACAGCGCTATTCCGCGCACGCTGATGTGCTCATCGCGCCACCTCCAGCCGAGAGCACCCATGCTGTGGACTCACGGACGGTTGCGTCCTACGGACACGTCCTGGGCGGCCGTACGATCGCGGGCCGCGTCGTCAAGAGCCTCGGCCTCTCCGACAGCGTTGCTGCAACGGATCGTCGCCTCCACGCCAGAGTCCTGAAGAACACCTCTGTTCTGCGTGTGACGGCTGAGGACTCCAACTCACAGACCGCCGCCCGTATTGCTCAGGAGTCGGCTGAGCAGTTCGTCAGCTGGCTCGAAGACAACCAGGCTGCCAACGCCGCCAATGAAGGCGCCGGCGACGAGAACGGTGCCACCACCAGCACAGCGCTGACCGCCAGCGTTGTCGAAGACGCAGCGACGCCATCGTCCGCGTTCTATCCGTCGCGCCCGATGTGGCTCGCGATCGGCGCAGGCCTCGGCTTGCTGGCTGGCCTGCTGTTCGCCACCTGGCGTGAGCTCGCCGATCGAAGTGTCCGGACACCCACAGAGCTCGAGGAGCTCGCCGGAGCACCCGTACTCGGAGCAATGGCCTACGACAGGGCCGCAGCGAGCACGCCGCTGATCACATCCCTCGGCACGCACCACCCGCGGTTCGAGGCGGTACGCATCCTGCGCACCAACCTTCAGTTCCTCGACGTGGATCGCGACCACAAGGTCATCACCATCACGAGCTCCCTGGCTGGCGAGGGCAAGTCCACCACGGCCTGCAACCTTGCGATCGCACTCGCGCAGACCGGAACTCGAGTCGTGCTGGTCGAGGGCGACCTGCGTCGTCCACGTGTCAGCGAATACCTCGGCATCGAGAAGTCCGTCGGACTTACCACTGTTCTGGTCGGTCGCGTTGCGCTTGATGCCGCTCTGCAGCAGGCCGGAACGCCGGGCCTGGATGTCCTCACGAGCGGTGCGTTGCCTCCCAACCCTTCGGAGATCCTCCAGACCAAGGCCATGACGGCCCTCGTCGCCGAGCTGCGCCACCGCTACGAGGTCGTGCTGATCGATGCGCCGCCGCTGCTTCCCGTCACGGATGCATCGCTGCTGGCATCGATCTCCGATGGCGCGATCCTTGTCGTACGACACGGCTCCACCGGTCGCGAACAAGTGCGAACAGCCACCGAACGCCTGCAGGCCGTCGGCGCCAGACTTCTGGGCACTGTGCTCAGCATGAGCCCGGCGCGCGAGCTGAGCCGCTACGGCTATGGATACGGCTATGGCTATGGCCCGGAGTACTTCTCCAAGACGGCAACCGGCGGACAGCGCAGGGGCGCACGCCGAAGTTGATCAGATATGGGCGAGCGTGTTGAGGCGTGAGCCGACAGTATGCGCGGCCCCGGCAATCTGATCGGCCGTCTTGCGATGTACTTCAGGGCTCCGGCGATAGGGGTCACCGATGTCGATGTCGGCTGGCGCCAGGCTGCGCTGACGTGCCGCCTCGGCAACGAGTTCGGTCGGGTAGGCCCCTTCGACCTTTTCGCACAGCGCAGCGAACTCAACCAGCGTGAACGTACGCCGCAGGGCACGCGGGTTGAGTGCGAGCACCTCTGAGCGGTGCGCCTTGGTCGCAGTGAGGATCAGATCCGCAGAGTCGACAAGGTAGGAGTCGATCGCATGCGACCTGAACTTGCCCGGCGAGTGACCGAATCGCATGAGCTCCATTGCAGCCATCGCGTCCATTGGCTGGCGGTCCCAACCTTGAACGCCCGCACTCGCGACTTCGAACAGTTTGGGATCGAGCTCTGCGCGCAGCAGCACCTCGATCATGGGGGAACGGCAGATGTTGGCGGTGCAAATGGCAAGGATCGCGAAACGCCGATGGCCCGTCAACGTAGTACCGGTCGTACGTGCAACCCGGCCTCCGGGTCGACAATCAACTCTTGACCAGCGGCAACACCGTCGACGAGCAATTCGGCTGCGGGATCGACATTGCGTTTGACCAACGCCAGCGCGATCGGGCCGAGCTCATGGTGGCGCGCAGTTGAGCCGATGGAGCCCACGCGTACGCCGTCCAGCGTGACATCTGAGCCGACGGGCGGCAGATGGTTGACCGAGCCGTCGAGGTGCAGTCGCACCAGCCGCCGAGGCGGTCGCCCCAGCGTGTGCACTCGAGCGACGGTCTCCTGGCCGCGGTAGCAACCCTTGTCGAGGTGCACCGCGATGTTCAGCAGGCCGGCTTCGTTGGGGATCGTCAGCTCGTCGGTGTCCATGCCGACACGAGGCAGCCCTGCCTCGATGCGCAGCGCCTCCCAGGCCCAGAGTCCGACTGGGTCGCCCAGCTCGGAGGGAAGAGTGTTCAAGTCCGCTCGAGGCACGATCTTCCAATCGAGCTGCGGGAGGCCGATGACCGCCCACTCAGCCGTGGCCAGCGCCACCTCAACGCGCATCATGAAGCGCATCCGATCGAGGAAGGCCACGAGAGCAGCTCCCGCGCCCGGCTCGGTGTGCGCCCAGAACGTCTCGCCATCGTCGACGCCGGAGAAGCCGTGCTCGATACGCCCCTGCGGCGACAGCAGCAGCACTTCAGCGTGTACGCCGGGCTCCAGACCTTCGAGGTACTGCGTCGTCAGGGAGTGGAGCCAGGTCAGCCGGTCGGGGCCGGTGACCGTGACGACGTCACGGTGCGAGAGGTCGACGAACGTGCCGCCTTCGATCAGGCGACGCTGCTCCCCCGCAATGGACCCGTAGTGCGCGGCCACGAGGTTGTCAGGCGCGTTTCCGCCGACTGCACCGGGCAACGACAGGAGTGGGCTTGCGTCAGACACGCTGCAACCGTCCCCAAAGGTGGGACTGCATCTCTTGTCCCTCAGCAGCCATGTCGTAGGCGTACATCAAGTCACCCTCGACGAGCCCGTACATACGCTGGCCCGCGGTGTAATCCTTGGCGGTCGACGTACGCGCGACGACGTCGGTCGAAAGCGTGAGACGGGCGCCGTCGATCGTGCCGTACCAAATCTCAGCGAAGCCAGTGGCGTGCGCGAGGACGAACTCAACCTGACCCTCACCAACTGGGCGGAGGAAGCCAGTCTCGAGGGCTCCAGGGCGTACGCGCTCCCCAGCTTCGTCGGTGATCCAGGTGCGGCTGAAGTAGTGCAGAAAAGGCCTGGTGTCGTGGGCAAACACGACGTCCTGCTCGAACGAGAACGGCTTGATCGTGGGGTACTCGCCCTGCCCGTTGCCGTGCCACGGACCGAGCAACCACGCCATCGGCATGAGGTCGGGGTGGAGGTCAGACGGAATCTCGAACGGCATGAGTTCGATTCTATCGGCCATCTGGGTGGGCACGATTGGTCGGACTTGCGATGACCCGGCAGAATAGTCGGGATACCCCCTGGAACAGGAGCATGATGGCTAGCAGACGAGAGCGTCGCTACGGCGAGGCTGGCAAGCGTCGTGCTGGCGGCCAACCGTTCCGACGGCGTCATCGCAAGCTGTTGATCACGCTCTTCACGCTCCTGATCGTCGTCCCCATCGTGGGCGGCGCTTCTTACGCTTACATGCTCAACTCCAAGCTCAACAACGTCTCCAAGTTGCCGAGCTCCAAGGACACCAACCGTCCTGACCCAGACAAGGGCAAGTCGCTCAACATCCTGCTGCTGGGTTCAGACAAGGGCAAGAAGATCTCGGGACAGCCGTCGGGCACCTCGATCGGTGAGGACGCCAAGGCCGACGAATGGCCCATCGGCAAGTACCGCAGCGACACCCTGATGATCGTGCACATCTCGTCCAATCGAAAGCACGTCTACCTGACCTCGATCCCTCGTGACACGTTCACGACGATCTACGACGCCGACGGTCGCCCGCAGCACCAGGGCAAGATCAACGCGGCGTTCTCCGAGTTCGGACCCCTCGGTGCGATCTCGACGATCGAGCACCTGACCAACCTCCGTATGGAGCACCTGGCGATCATCGACTGGGCTGGCTTCCGCGAGCTCTCATCGGCAGTTGGCGGCGTCCCCGTCACGATCCCGAAGGCCTTCTACGATCCCAAGCAGAAGATCCAATGGGAAGCCGGACCGCAGGTCCTCGAAGGCAAGCTGGCTCTCGCCTACGTCCGTACGCGCTATGGCCTTCTCCGCGGCGACTTCGATCGCATCGCTCGCCAGCAGAACTTCCTGCGCGCACTGATGAAGAAGATCCTCGACAAGGGGACGATGACCAACCCGGTCAAGCTCATCAACACCGTCAGCGCACTCACCGAGAACCTCACGGTCGATGCCGAATGGTCGGCCGGCGACATGCGCGGCCTCGCGCTCTCCCTGCGCGGCACCGAGGCCAAGGACGTCAGGTTCCTCACCGCCCCCATCGCCGGTACCGAAACGATCGCGGTCTATGGCAGCATCGTGCGGCTCAATGAGCAGAAGGCGCTGCAGCTATGGGATGCCCTGCGGAAGGACTCGGTCTCGGCCTACATCAAGGCCAATCCTGACGATGTCCTGCCGGCCCCCGATGAAGTCAGGTGACTGCGGAGCCTCACCGTTCCGCAGTCGTTGAATCCAGACAACCCAGACACCAGGAGACCCGCTGATGGGCGAACACACCGCTGGAGCCGATGAGGCCGTCGACGGCGCCGAGGACAGTCGTGGGTTCTTCCGGCGTCACAGCTGGCTGACGGCATTCCTCGCCCTCATCACCGTGCTGGCCCTTGCGGTAGGCGTCTTCGCGTACATGCTCAACCACAGCCTCACCAACATCGAACGCGTCCCAGTGACGCTCAACGAGTCCGTACGGCCCGCGCCGGACGACAGCGAAGCACTCAATATCCTTCTGCTCGGCGCCGATGCGGGCTCGGAGCGCAATCCCGGTGGCAACTCGATCCTCGAGGACGCAGCCTCCGGCAAATGGCCGACTGGCAAGTACCGCAGCGATGCCACGATGCTCGTGCACATCAGTGCCGATCGGAAGACCACGTACATCGCGTCGATCCCTCGCGACAGCTACGTCCCCGTCTTCGATGACACCGGTCGCCAGCGTGAGAACACCAAGATCAACGCCGCACTCTCGCTCTATGGTCCCTCGGGCGCCATCTCGACCGTCGAGAACCTCACGGGCCTTCGCATCGACCACCTCGCGATGGTCGACTGGGACGGCTTCGAAGACATCACCAACGCACTTGGCGGAGTCAAGATCACCACCGCCTCGGAGGGCACCCGCGAGCTCAACGGCAAGGAGGCGTTGAACTACGTACGCGAGCGCTACAGCGTTCCCGGCGGCGACTTCGGTCGCGTCAAGCGTCAGCAGAACTTCCTGCGCTCGATGATGATCGCAATCCTGGATCGCGGCACCCTGACCAACCCGCTCAAGCTCCGCAGCACTCTCAGCGCGATCACCAACAACATCGCCGTAGACGAGGACTGGTCCAACTCCAGCATCCGATCACTGGCCATCTCGATGCGCAGCACGCGCGCCAATGACGTCACGTTCATGACGATCCCCACCAACGGCACGGGCACCGACCCAGTCGCCGGCAGCATCGTCAACGTCGACTACGAGCTCAGCGACCAGCTGTTCCAAGCGATGCGCGATGACACAGTCGGGGCATTCGTCGACAGCAACCCAGACCTGCTGCTGGGCTCACCGACCGAAGTCGACTGACCTACTTGCAAGCGGACGGCGTCACAACGTCGTTGCGAGCACTCACGATTCCCGGGGTGGTCGAGAAGATGACGTCGCCCGGTTGATTGGGCCCGGAGATCATTGCGGTGGTCACCGAGATGGTTTCGCCAGGCTTGACCTGAAGCGTTACGCGGGTGACGTTGCGACCCTTGAATGTGTCGCCGTAGACCGTCTGCTTCTTGTTGTTGACCCGAACCTCGGTAAACCCGCCGCCGAACGGTGAGTAGAAACGAAGGTTCAGGCTCATCGTGCCCTTGGGAGTCGCCGAACCGTTTCCGGTGACTGACTCAGGGAGATCCTTGGCATCGGACGGCGCGTTTGAGGTGACCTGGGTGGTCGACGTGAGTTCCTGAATATTGTCTTCGAGGCACTTGGTGGCCGTGACCCTCGTCGAGTAGTTGAGGTAGTACTCCATCTTCGTTGCAGCGGCGTCGCTGAAGTAGAGGCCAACGCGCGGCGTCTTGCCGTCATCGCCGAGGAACGCGCCTGACAGGTCAGATGGAGCGATCAAGCGCTGCTCATCCTTGTGCGACGACCACACCATGATCCGGTTCTCGCTCGCGCCCTTCACCATTCCGGAGATCACCAGCCGCGACTCACCGCGACCTGACTTCACGACATTGAAGACCTTGCGCGCGGCATATTCGAACGTGTCATTCTGCCGCGTGGAGTCTGGGTAGAAGCGATAGATCGCGTTGAGCAGCACCTCGACGGCATTCTCGGGCGTCAGGGCCGCGCCGTTCTTGAGCTTGACCGGGCCGGTGCCCGCAAGGATGAAGCTCATTGCGACCGGGTCGACAGAGATGACTCCGTCGACGTTCTTGTTGAGACCCTTCTTGACCATCGCGCGGGTGATCTGTGCCGTACGAGGAAAGTCAGGAGTGAGGTTGGCGTTGCGGAGGTCGGTCACCAGCGCAGACGAGAACACGTCCTTCTCGTCCTCGGTCATCGGGACAACAGGCTCCTCAAACGGGAGTAGATCCTGGATGGCTCCCTGGAATCCCATCGACAGCTTGCCCTGCTTGGCGGTGAGGATCGCGTACGAGCCAGCAATGCCGCCCGTCGCACGGATCTCCGCGTTGCTCTGGATCAGCAGGAGGTAGCGGCGGGTCTCATCCTTGCCGAGCATCGACGGAAGCAGGCGAGCCGCGAGGGTCGCCGACTTGGATGCGTTTCGGGCCTCGCCAACTTTGGCCTGGATGGACGAGACCGGTCCGCGCAGCGGGACAAGCAGGGAGCCGGCGTTGATGTCACGAATCTGCTTGTTGGCTTTGGCGATAGCGTCAGATGCGTCCGAGACCGACGGCCCGATCTCCTCGATGGCGTTGATGTCGACTTTGCCGTCATGCGGGCTGTAGGTGTTGAGGTTGATCTTTGAGGACAGATCGACGACGGGCGGGAGAGCCTCCCGGGCGATGGTGTCGATCGCGACAGACACGTCCTGCACCGCGGACACGTTCTTGCCGAAGAACGGGACCTTGGCACCCAGCCGCCAGAGAACTCCGTCGGTTGAGCTCTTGGCACGGTCAGCTGAGTCGGCGAGTGCGGCCATCGTCGTCTTGGCTGCCACGTCATCGCCCGCAATGATCTGGTTCTGCAGGACCTGCGCCTGGTTGGCAGCAAGCCTCAACGCCGAACTCGCGCGCGCAGCCTGCCATCCGAAGAGGATGAGCACCGCCGTCAGAAGACCGGCGAACGCCCAACCGAAGTGTGCGCGGGTGATCTTGCGGTACCACGGACGGTGCTTCCGCGATCGATAGGCCGACTGGCTCATTGAACTCCGAACGGGTTGTCGCGGGCGACCATAAAAAGAATCGTGCACGTCCCGATAGTCGGGACGTGCACGATTCTACGTACCAGTCTTAGTGGCTCGACTGACGACGGCGAGCCATGTAGGTGACGCCACCGCCAACAAGAACCAGTCCGCCGCCGAGCAGGATCAGCGACAGGTTGGATCCACCGGTGTCGGGCAGCGAACCGCTGTCATCGCCACCGAGGGGAAGCAGGGTGACCGTGGCAGATGCACTGGCTTCCTGAATCGCAGCCTGAAGGGTGCTGGCGCCGCTGCCGGTCGAGTAGAACGCAGGAGCGGTGGTCGCATCGTCGGTGGACGCGGTCTGTCCGTCGTCGTATTCGCACGTGGCGGTGATCGGCGACTTGAACTTCTTGGTCACGACCTTGGTCTTGTAGGAGCCAGAGAACGATGTTCCGCTGCCCTGCTGCACAGCGGGCTCGCCCGGTGCGCGACCGTCGTTGTATGTGATGGTCCAGTCGCACTCGACCGAGCCGGAGTCAGCCGTGTAGCTGAACGTGTTGCCGCCGACAAGAATGTTGTCGTCGAGCGTGAGCGTGATCGGGGGATCTGAGTAACCCGCGTTTGCCGAGCCGGCGGAGAGCAGGGTCGCTGCTCCCGCGATCACCGCGGCGGCAATCAGCCTGATCTTCATCATCCGCACTCCAAAAGGTCCGAGTTTTGTTGAGTCCAAGCGGTGGATAAACCGCCGTGACTCCCTACATAGATCACGTTATGTTCTGGCTAACGACCTGCTGTGCAGTTCGTTATGGGAAAACTCTAGCGTAGAAACGCGATCCTGCGGTCACCAAGGGGTGTTCCCGGTCACTATCTGATACGGACTGCGTTCAAGCGCGCTTCCAAGTCTTTCCGAGATCGACGCTGGTCAGCACGTTATCGCCGACCAAGGCATACAACTGAGCGGTTGAGCCGACGAGCGAAGTCACCACTTCGGCCTTGCTGACGCACTTGCCGGGGGTCCAGACACCTCCGGCATCAGTCGTGACGTAAAAACGCGAAGTGCACGCCCCACCAGGCGCAATGGCATATCCGTCATAGAGGCCACCGAACAGTCCGGCCGTCACGCCGTCCAGGCTGCCGAGCGTCACCCACCTCTGGCCGTTGTCGTCCGTGCCCAGCACCAAATCGTTGTCGCACAGCACCTTGGCGTTGCGATCGCTGAGCGGCGCCAGCGAGATCACGGCACATCCCGGCTCGGTAGCTCCGTCCGGGGACACCACTCCCGTTCCAGGGGCGTCAACAAACCATTCGTCGGCGATCTTCGACCTCTGCCACGACCGCCCTCCATCATCAGTCTTAAACCCCCGGGACGTGCACTCGTCGTCGCTGGCCACCACCGTGAATTCGGTGGGTGAGTCCGCTTGAAACGACAGGATCGTACGTACGGTTTGCGGGGCGTCCCCTGGATTCGAACCTTCCGAGGAGCCGAGGAGGGGAAGCGCTACTTCGCTGAACTTCTCTCCCCCGTCAAGCGACAAGTCAATGCGGGGCCTTCCGTCAGCGGTGCATTGACCGCGCGTCACCCGGGCGAGGTATCCACGCTGCGACTGTACGAGCGTGACGGCGCCATTCGCCTCAGTCGGTGGAGCTGAACTGCTCGATGACGGTGTCGGAAGATCTCCTCGCGCTACAGGGGCCGCCAGCAGGTTTCGCTGCAGCACGACGAACAACGCGATGTTCGCGATGACGAGAGCGCTGAGTCCTGCAATTGCCACACGGCGTTTGGCTTGCTGGCCCAGCCAGCCTCTTCTCGACATGCCTCATGTTAGCGAGGGCGGACCTGCCCAAGTGCGTCCAGCCGAGCCACCCAAGTCGGTAGAGTCCGTCAAGGTGGGCCGCACTGGCCCGCGAGGCAATTCGGAGGGGGTCGCGTGCGAGCCAGCTTTCTCGTAGCGCTTCGCGGTCACCGCCTGCCCGTCCTGATACTGGTCGACTCGATCGGGTGGATGGCAGCGATCTACTTTGCGACTGCGTTGCGCTTTGAAACGCTGACAACGGCTCCGCGCATCAACATGGAGGGGGTCGGGACACCGATTCCGCTCTTCGGCGTTCTGCTCGTCGGCAGCGTGGCCATCTCGACGCACATCCTGATCGCCTGGATGCTGCGCCTCCACCATGGTCGGCGAGCGTTCGGCAGCTTCGAAGAACTCTTCTTGTTGGCGAGTGTTCTCGTAGCGGCCAGCATCGCAGCGACGGCCTTCAATGTCCTCAGCGAGCCGCCGTACATCCCACGATCAACGACCATCATCGCCACCTTCATCGCCCTGGTGCTGTGCGCCTGGCCGCGAGCTCTCTGGCGGGTGCTCATGTCGCAGGGCAAGCCCGGCCCATCCGGCGCCGTGTCCACACCGGCGATCATCGTGGGCGCGGGAGAC
Source organism: Aeromicrobium panaciterrae (assembly GCF_031457275.1). Classification (NCBI taxonomy): domain Bacteria; kingdom Bacillati; phylum Actinomycetota; class Actinomycetes; order Propionibacteriales; family Nocardioidaceae; genus Aeromicrobium; species Aeromicrobium panaciterrae. Next base: position 776,882 of record NZ_JAVDWH010000001.1, on the reverse strand, counting down.
GCGGGGCGCCAGTTGGTGCAGTCCATGCAGCGAGACCGTGAACAGCGATGGAAGCCAGTCGGCTTCATCGACGACGACTCGAACAAGAAGCACCTCCGCTACCGAGGACTCGACGTGCTCGGGACCACCGACCAACTCGCGCGAGTCGCATCGCGTACCGGCGCAAACACCGTCATCGTCGCGATTCCCAGCGCCAGTTCGGGGACGATCAGCCGCATCAACGATGTCGCTGTTGTTGCGGGTCTCAGCGTCAAGGTTCTGCCGAGCGTGGGCGAGCTTCTTGCTGGCGTCCACCACACGGCCGTCAGGGACCTGGAGCCAGAGGATCTGCTGGGTCGACACCAGATCCAGACCGATCTAGCCTCGATCGCCGGCTACCTCAGCGGTATGCGCGTGCTCGTGACGGGAGCTGGCGGTTCCATCGGCTCCGAATTGTGCCGGCAAATCGTCCGGTTCGGCCCCGAGTCGCTGGTCATACTCGATCGCGACGAATCAGCACTCCACTCGCTACTGCTGTCGATGCACGGACGAGCCGACCTCGAGTCGCGCACTGTCGTACTTGCCGACATCCGCGACGGAGAACGTATGCGGCAAGTGTTTGCTGACCACCGACCCCAGGTCGTGTTCCACGCGGCCGCGCTCAAGCACGTCAACCTGCTCGAAGGTCAGGCCTCCGAGGCGGTCAAGACCAATGTGTTCGGCACCCTCAACGTGCTCGAGGCATCGACAGAGTTCGCGGTCGAACGTTTCGTCAACATCTCCACTGACAAGGCCGCCGACCCGATCAACGTGCTGGGCTACACCAAGCGCATCGCCGAGCGATTGACAGCTGGATTCGCCACGAAAACGTCCGGTATCTACATCAGCGTTCGGTTCGGCAACGTCCTCGGTACAAGCGGATCAGTGCTGCGCACGTTTGCCGCACAGATCCAGCTGGGCGGTCCAGTGACCGTGACGGATCCCGCTGTGACCCGCTATTTCATGACAGTGGATGAAGCAGTCCAGCTCGTGATCCAAGCGGCAGCGATCGGTCGCAACGGTGAGGCACTCGTGCTCGACATGGGTGACCCGGTCCGGATCGTCGAAGTCGCCGAGCGCTTGATCGAACAGTCCAACACCTCCGTCAACATCGTTTTCACCGGGCTGAAGCCAGGCGAGAAGCTGCACGAGAAGCTGTTCGGCTCCGGTGAGGTCGATGACCGACCTGTTCACCCTCTTGTCTCGCACGTCTCCGTCCCGCCAGTCACCGCGGCCGAAGCACTGGACCTTCGCCTCGACATGGACAACAGGGCAGCCGTTGACTCAATCGCGGCGATGTCGGCACAACTGGCGATGCCCGATCAGACCAAGGTCCGCCCGTGACTCGTATCCACCTCTCAAGCCCGGACGTCAGTCCACTTGAGGAGCGTCACGTCGTGGACGCCATCCGATCGGGTTGGGTTGCGCCGACAGGTCCAGACGTCGACTCCTTCGAACGCGAAATGGCCGACCGCCTTGGCATGGAGCACGCCGTTGCTCTCAGTTCCGGCACGGCGGCCCTCCACCTCGTGCTCGTCGCGTGGGGCGTCGGTCCCGGCGACTTCGTCCCGACGGCAGCGCTCACCTTCGCAGCGACCGCCAATGCGATCGCATACACGGGCGCTACCCCGGTGTTCGTCGACTGCGTCCCGTCGACCGGCAACATCGACCCCGAACTACTCGACCAGACGATCCAGCGACTGCGCGACGAAGGCAAGAACGTGCCAGCCATCGTGCCCGTGGACATCCTGGGCAAATGCGCCGACTACGACGCCATCGCCGCAATCGCCGCCAAACACGGACTCAAGATCCTGTCCGACTCCGCTGAATCGATGGGCGCGCGGTCAGGCGACACCCTCGCCGGATCGTTCGGAGACGCCGCAGTGCTGTCGTTCAACGGCAACAAGATCATGACGACATCCGGCGGCGGGATGGTTCTGACCCGCGACCCCGACCTCGCCGACCGACTGCGCTTCCTGTCAGCTCAGGCACGAGAGCCAGCAGTCCACTACGAGCACCGCGAGATCGGTTACAACTACCGACTCTCCAACCTGCTCGCCGGACTCGGTCGGGCTCAACTGGCACGACTCGACGAGATGCTCACTCGTCGACGAGCCGTCCGCGAGACGTACGTATCGCTCTTTGACACTGTCCCGGGCGTCGAGATCTTCCAGCGCGAGGGCGATGACGAGGACAACTGCTGGCTCACAGCAATCCTGGTCGACAGCAATGTGACGGGGTGGCCGACCGAGCAGCTGCGGAAGGCTCTCGAGGCAGAGGACATCGAGAGTCGGCCGTTGTGGAAGCCCTTGCACCTCCAGCCCGCTTTCGCCGGATCACCCCAAAACATCAACGGCGCAGCGGAGACCCTCTTCGAATCGGGACTCTCCTTGCCCAGCGGGTCATCGCTCAGCACCGATGACATCGCCCGAGTGACAACCGCGATCCTCGAATTCCTGGGCGAGGTCTGATGCGTCCCCATCTCACCAAGCGAGTCCTCGACCTGTCCCTTTCCACGGTCGCGCTCGTGCTCTCGTTGCCCATCCAGGCCATCATCGCGTTGCTGATCTGGGCTCGCATGGGGACGCCGGTGCTGTTCCGTCAAGAGCGCGCAGGGATCGGCGGCGCTCCATTCACCATGATCAAGTTCCGCACCATGCTGCCCGCACCGGTTGGCGCCAGCGCCGGTTTCGATGACGCCAATCGACTGACCCGGCTTGGCGCCCTGCTGCGCGGCTCGAGCCTGGATGAGCTCCCTACGCTTTTCAATGTGCTCAAGGGCGATATGTCGATTGTCGGGCCGCGGCCTCTGCCAACTGAGTACTCCGTCCAATACACGCCAGATCAACGGCGACGCGAGGAAGTACTTCCGGGCATCACGGGCCTGACGCAGGTCGGTGGGCGCAACACGTTGTCTTGGGCCGAGAGGTTCGACCTCGACGTCCGCTATGTCGACTCTCAGAGCCTGAAGCTCGACCTGTCGATTCTGTTGAAGACCATCGGAGTGTTGTTCCGGCGCGAGGGGCCTGCCTACGGCGGCGGCGTCACCAGCGCACCATTTGAAGGTGAGCGCCCATGACACTCGATCTGGTCATCGTGGGATCAGGTGGCTTTGGACGCGAGGCGGCCGATGTTGTCGACGCCATCAACGCGGTCAGTCCGACATGGAACGTGGTCGGCTTCGTCGACGACTCGCCCACCGAGGAAAACGTGGCGCGCGTGGGTCGGCGAGGAAGTCAGATTCTCGGCCCACTCAGCGGAATCGGTGACTACGCTCCCGGTGCCCACTGTGTGATTGGCGTAGGCAACCCCACCACACGTCAAAGACTCGCTGCCCTTGCTGGTGAAGCAGGGATGGTCCCAGCCACGCTGGTCCACCCGACGGCCGTGATCGGCGCCAACTCCATGATTGCCCCCGGCTCCGTGATCTGCGCTTTCGTCGCGGTGGGGTCCGACGTCACGCTGGGTTCTCACGTACATCTGGACCGCGGCTCCCACGTCGGCCACGACTCCGTCCTGGAGGACTTCGTGACAGTGCATCCGGCCGCCGTCATCTCAGGAAGCTGCCATATCGGCACCGGTGTCGAACTCGGCACCAACTCCACACTCATCCAGGAGATACGGGTGGGGGCGCACGCGACCGTCGGTGCCGCAGCGTGTGTCGTGCACGATGTACCCACCAACGTGACCGTCAAGGGGGTTCCGGCGCGATGAAGGTTCTCATCACCGGCGGGGCGGGCTTCATCGGATCCAACCTTGTCGAGACCCTGATCTCGCGGGATCCCTCCACCGAGATCGTCGTTCTCGACGACCTGACAACTGGCCGCAAAGACAATCTTCAGGGGCTTGACGTCACGTTCCTCGAAGGGTCAATCCTTTCGATGGACCAGCTTGCTGAGGCTGTCGATGGCGTCGACGCGGTCGTACATCTCGCGGCCATCGGCAGCGTCGCACTTTCCGTCGAGCATCCACGTCGCGCTCACGACGCCAATGCGACCGGCACTCTCAACGTCCTCGAAGCCGCGCGGCTCGCCAACGTCAACCAGGTGATCGTGGCGTCATCCAGCTCGGTCTACGGCAGCAATGAAGCCATGCCGAAGTCAGAGTTCGACTGGACGAGACCCATGAGTCCGTATGCGGCTAGCAAGCTCGCCACCGAGTCGTATGCGATCGCGTACGGCCACTCGTACGGCATCAAGACGTTGGCGCTGCGTTTCTTCAACGTCTACGGACCTCGCCAACAGCCCGACCACGACTATGCGGCGGTCATTCCTCGATTCCTCGACGCCGCTCTTCATGGAGAGCGACTCACGATTCACGGCGACGGACTCCAGTCTCGCGACTTCACGTATGTGGCATCCGTCTGCGACGCCATCGCGCTGTCGCTGGAGAAGTCGCTTCACTTCGACCAACCGATCAACCTCGCCTTCGGCACCAACACCACTCTTCTTGAGCTGGTCAGTGAGATCGAGTCGATTCTGGGTCGTCAGCTCACGGTCGAACACACACCACTTCGACCTGGGGACGTCCGAGCGTCACAGTCCGACGGGAAGCGCATCCGAGAGCTGTTCCCCGAGCTGCAGCCAGTGCCGCTGCCCGAAGGGCTCAAGGCGACGGCGGCGTGGCTGGCATCGAACCAGCCTCTCGACTGAAGCTGCGCAGGAACCAGCGAACGCCCTCCCCACACACGGTGGAAAGGGCGTCCCTGGACTAGCTACAAACGATCAGACGGCGACAAGCACCTCTGCGACGATGCCCTTGGCAGCGGTCACGGCGTTGTCGACCGAGACTGACTTCGGGGCAAGCGTGCGGAGCGTCCAGTCACCCGGGCCGGCAAAGAACCGGAACTGACCCGTGGCGGAGGTCGGAACCTCAGCGGTGAACTCGCCCGTACGGTCGAGCAGACGAACGTACGCGTTGCCGACGGGCTCGCCGTCACGCGTGACGACACCCTGGATGACGGCTTCGTTGGCGACGTCAACGCCTTCGAGGCTCGGTCCGCCTCGGATCGCGCCGCACATCAGGCGACACCCGGCTCGTCGCCGAGGGCGACAGGCACAGCGCGCAGAGCGCCGTATTCGGTCCACGATCCGTCGTAGTTCTTGACGTTCTCGTGACCCAGGATCTCCTTGAGTACGAACCACGTGTGCGAGCTGCGCTCGCCGATGCGGCAGTAGGCAATGGTGTCCTTGGCGTCGTCGAGACCGGCTTCGGCGTAGAGCTCCTTGAGCTCTTCGTCGCTGCGGAAGGTGCCGTCGTCGTTGGCAGCCTTGCTCCACGGCACGTTGCCGGCAGTCGGGATGTGACCGCCGATCTGAGCCTGCTCCTGCGGCAGGTGCGCCGGAGCGAGGAGGCGCCCGGCGTACTCGTCAGGGCTGCGTACGTCGATGAGGTTCTTGGTGCCGATGGCAGCGATGACCTCGTCGCGGAACGCACGAATGTCAGCGTTGGGCGCCTTGGCGACGTACGTCGTCGCGGGACGCTCGGCGACCTCGGTCGTCAACTCACGGCTGTCGAGCTCCCACTTCTTGCGACCGCCGTCGAGGAGACGAAGGTTCTCGTGGCCGTAGTACTTGAGGTACCAGTAAGCGTAGGCGGCGAACCAGTTGTTGTTGCCGCCGTAGAAGACGACGGTGTCGTCATTGCTGATGCCCTTGGACGACAGCAGCGCGCCGAGGCGATCGCCGTCGATGAAGTCGTGGCGGACGCCATCCTGCAGGTCCTTGCGCCAGTCGATCTTGACTGCTCCGGCGATGTGACCCTTGTCGTAGGCGTCAGCGTCTTCGTCGACCTCGATGAGAACGACGTTGGAGTCGGAGAGGTGCTCTTCGACCCAGTCAGCTGTGACGAGCGCGGATTCGCGGCTCATACGGTTCCTCCATTGGTGTGTGATGCGTGAGTGTTACGGGACGTTTGTCAGGCACTGACCGGCGTGAACCGGCGCAGCAGAAGGTAGAGCTCGCAGCCCAGGCAGAAGCCGAGGACCGAGTTGAGCAGTGCTGCGATGAGCGCGAATGCCGTGGCCACGAGCCCGACCGTGGTGGCACCGGCCAAGAAGGCGACCAGTGCTACTGCGGTGAACGCGAAACCGACGAGCTGCGCGAAGCGCGGCGGACGGGAGTCCTCGAGCTCGGCGGGAGCGCCGATCCGGGGACGGATGAACTTCTTGAAGAAGATCGAGTAGGGCGAGCGACCAAGTCCGACGAACGCCGCGGTGGCGAACACAGCAACCTGGACAGCCAGCAAGATCTCGCGCGCCGGCGAAGGCAGTACGAGAACCAGTGCGACAACGACGGCGGTGATGCCGGCGGCGACGCGCAGACCGCGCGGATCGACCTGAGTCGGTGCGGACTGCTGTCTTGCGACGGTGTCTTGGGAAGACATGTAACTGCTCCTGGGCATTCGGGGGTCACGGCCGGTGGTCCGGGCTGGTGACGGGCTGACGGGGATGAAGGGTCAGCGCATACGACACAGCGACGAGCACATGCAGCAGTTGTCCACTGCCCTGCGTCGCGTGAGATGTGTCGTCTGGAACATGTCATCCAGAGTAGGGAGGAAATGGCCGCAATCCTCGATTCGTCCCGACATATGGACACCCGTCCCATATCGCGAGATTCGTACGTGGGGAGTGTGGCTCAGACCACAGCGTGATTGAGCGCCGCGAGTACCTGTTCACGCCGCGGAAGGCCCGAAGCGCGACGGGTGACCCGACCCTTGGCATCGAGAACCAACACTGTCGGCGTACGCAGAATGTTGAGCTTTCGGGTCAGCTCAAGCTGCTCCTCGGCGTCGATTTCGATCGTGACAACGCCCGGGGTCTTGGCTGCGATGTCGGTCAGGAGTACGCGCGTTGCTCGGCAGGGTGCGCAGAATGCGCTCGAGAACTGAACGAGCGTTGCACGCTCACCGAGGGGGGCACCGAGTTCACCGACGCCGAGCCGCTCACCGTCGGGCTTCGAGGCAAACCGGCCATTCTTCAGCTGCAGTACGACAGCGATGACGACCGTCAGCGCAAGCGCCGCAATCAGGACGAGGGGACCCACACTCCAAGCGTACGTGGCAGTTCACAGGCGTCCCGATCTGTGAGATGACTAGGCTCACGACGGTGACGACCCAACCCGCGACTGCCTTGAGGATCGCTGTTGTCCTCAAGACAAACGAGGGTGGCTTGTGGATCCTCCCCCACCTCCATGAAATGAGCCGCCGCGGACATCACCCAGTCGTGGTGATCCCGTCAGGCGATGGTCGCCTGAGACGGGAGCTGGACGAGGCCGCGTTCACCGTCGTGGAGTCTCAGTTCAACTTTCGGCTGCGGCCAACCCCATCGACCCTGCTCGGACTGAGGCGCCTCCGAAAGCAGCTCCGGTCACTCAAGCCAGACGTCCTTCACTATCACCTGTACGCATCCGCACTCGCGACTCGACTGGCGACCGTGCGGATGGGCGTTCCCCGAGTTCACATGGTGGCCGGACCGCTCTACCTCGAGTCAGCCCTGATCCGATTCTTCGAACGGATTCTGATGCGTCTTGACACCGTCATCGTGGCTGGCAGCGAATACACCGCCCGCGTCTACCGAGGCCTCAGTCGCAAGGGTCCTTCGGTCCAGACCGTCGCGTACGCGATGCAGGCAGGCCAGTTCAGACCGGCCATTCCGTCCGATCGAGCGGCAGCGCGTGCCACTCTCGGCCTCGATGAGGACACCACTCTCTTCGTCATGGTCGCGTACGTCTATGCGGCAAAGCGGATGACCCACAAGGGACGCGGGATCAAGGGCCACGACATCCTTCTTGAAGCCTGGCAAGCAGTGTCGGCCAGCCGCCCATCTGCGCATTTGCTGCTGGTGGGTTCCGGATTCGACGCTGCGGGCGAAACGCTTCGCCAGGAACTCATCGAGCGATTCAACATTCAGGACGACCCGACTGTGACCTGGCTGAGCACGCTGTCCGACGTACGGCCGTACTACGCCGCGGCAGATGTCTCAGTGAGTCCGTCACTGTCGGAAAACCACGGTGCCGCGCGCCAAGCATCAGCGTCGGGAGTGGCGAGTCTCGTCAGCGATGCCGGAGGACTTCCCGAAACAGTCGACCCGGACTCCGGCTGGATCGTGCCCGCCGGCGACGTCGAAGCACTCGCACAGAAGATGTCGGAGGTGGCGTCGCTCGGCCCACAACACCTTCGTGCGTGGGGCCTACGAGCCGCAGCCCGGGAGGCTCGGAACTTCGATCCCGAAACACTCGCCAAGGCGTTGGTCGACCTGTTGGAGGAAACCGCTCAGCCCAACGGTCAGCTGCGGCGTCCGTAGAGGGTGTCGCGCACCCATGGCCGCGCATCATCAGCCCGGCGTTGGACATCGAAGCCCCAACTCTCCAAAGCTGCCTCGACCTCTGTTGAGGAGCGAAACTCCTCACCGTCTCCGCGGTCGGCCCTGAAGTCGTGACACCCGATGATCACGAGCGATGCGCGTCTCGCGGTCTGGTCCATACCGCGAACAGCGAGCTTCTCGGCACCCTCGATATTCATTCGCACCATGTCGACGCGTGCGAGACCTTCGGACAGCTCATCGAGAGTTACTGCCTTGACAGTGACCCCAGCGTCGGCGGACGTCACGACATTGTTGGACAAGATTCCGTCCACCCCGTCGTCAGAGATCGTCAACACGCCGGGAGCATCGGCGACCGCAGCGTTCACGAGCGAAACGTTGTCGAGTTTGTTCAGCTCGACGGCGCGGGCGAGGAACTCGAAAGTTCCCGGATGAGCTTCTATCGCAATCACCCGACCAGTCGGACCCACCATGCGGCTCAGGACGACTGTGTCGGTGCCACATTCAGCGCCGACCTCGATGACGGTGTCTCCAGGAGACGGCGAGCCGGCCCAAAACCAGACGTCACGAGAATCCCTGTTCCTGATGGACCACGGCGCCCCACGAGGGGTCGGCGAGACCACCGAAGTTCCTCGATAACGGTGGACCCAGCCTCCGGTTAGCCTGTCTCGATGAACGTACGCAAACTCACGACGTCGACCTGCGAGGTATAGCATCCTGACGACGCTGACGGCCACGTCTTTCATACGCGCGAGCATGGCGGCACAGTAGCCCGATTCGCGTGCCTCACGCGGCCTGGTGCCCCAGACTGAGGTTCCCCACCGTCCCGTCCACCACGAGCGGAAAGTCCAACCACGTGAGCGAACCGGATGCCCGGCCCGTCACCGTGTTTGTCGAGTCCCGATTCGTGCGTGGCGCGGAGGGCGCAGTCCTGACCAACGAGTCCATGCTCGCAGGCGACGGGTGGACTCGGACTCTTCCGCAGGGCACCAATTTGCGGCTGGCGGGACGCATCACCAAGAGCACGGGATCCGGCAAACATCAGCTGTCAGGCGAGTTCGTGGCACTGCCGTACTACGTGAACGCTCGCGCGATGGTTGTCGTGCTGCCTCGCCTCGCCTGGACGATTTTTCGCCTGACGTTCACGTCGTCCGCAATTGTCGTCAAGCAGCCCGGGATCATCGGCATCCTCGCGGTTCTGGCAGCCACAGTGCGTCGACTGCCCATCGTCCTGCAGGTTGTTGGTGATCCACGCGATGTACTCCATTCGGGCGTGATCGGTCGACCAGCGCGTTGGATGTCCATTCCCGCCGTCGCGGCCACGCGTTGGTGTGTCAGGCGCGGCGATGTCGTGCGCTACGTGACAGATGAGTATCTGCAGAAGAACTATCCGCCGAACAAGGACGCCGTCGCCGTCGCATGTTCCGACGTTGTGGTCCATCCGCAGCCCATCCGGGCGGAAGAACCCCGCAACGCACGCATCATTTCCGTCGGCACGCAGCAAGTCGCATACAAGGGCCACAACTACCTGATCGAAGCCGTGGCATCGCTGATCGGCGACTATCCGGACATCGAGCTTGTACTCGTCGGCGAGGGCATCTACCAACGAACCCTCCGGCGTCAGTGTCGCGACCTCGGCATCGAGAACCGGGTGAGGTTCACCGGTCAGATTGCTCACTCAGAAATACGGGCTGAGCTCGATGCCAGCACCATCTTTGCCATGCCGTCACTTGCGGAAGGGATGCCGCGCGCCTTGATCGAAGCGATGGCACGATCTCTTCCATGTGTCAGTACTCGAGTGGGCGGAATTCCCGAGCTCTTGCCGGAGCATTGGTGCATCCCACCCGAGAACGCCTCCGTACTCGCGGATCGCATCGGTGAACTCCTTGCGGACGAAGATCTGCGCGAGGTTGAGGGACGGCGAAACCTCGAGCGTTCGCATAGCTTCTCCGGTGAGCACCAGGCGACGCTACTGGATACGTGGACTGACGCTGTCGGAGCGGTTTTGAGGACTCAGGCATGACGCCCCCGGCACGGCAGGTTGTCCACATCCTCGGCGCGCTCGACGTTGGCGGAGCCGAAACCAGGGCGCTTGAGCTCTGCCAGGCGTTACCCGCGTCGGAGGTCTCGCAGACGTTCGTATGCCTCTCGGGAAGAAAGGGAGAACTCGCCCCGCAGTTCCTAGCGGCTGGTGCGAAGGTGATCCCGTTGCGGATCTCGTGGCGACCTTCGTTCGTGATTCAGCTCTTCTTGATCTTTCGGCGACATCGCCCGGCCGTGGTCATGTCCCACGTCTCCCTGACCAGCGGCGTCATTCTTGCGGTCGCGTGGGCAGCCAGGGCTGACCAGCGGATCGCCCGTATGCACAGCACCGGCGACAGCCACGACACTGGCATGTTGCGCCGGGCATACCGATACCTGGCCGCAACGCTGCTCGGTGTGACAGCGCAACAAATCTCGGGCGTGACCCAGTCCTCCCTGGATTGGGTGCAACAGCACGGTGCAACACGTCGGCGGATCGCCGCCCGCAGCGTGGTCATGCCGAATGCCATCGACCTCGACCGATATCGCCCCCCTTCCACACCGCCTCCACTCGGCCCAGGTGGCACAGTCCTGTACCTCGGTCGCGCCTCACCTGAGAAGAACCGAGCTCATCTCGTCCCGATCCAGCGGGAGCTGCTCACGCTGGGCCCGTGGAAGACACTCGTGGCAGGCGAAGGCGGATCGGACGACCTCAGCAAATCGTTACCTGAGGGTCTGCAGCTGCTGGGCGCCCGCTCCGATGCGCCAGACCTTCTGCGTCAGGCGAACGTGCTGGTACTGCCGTCATTCCGGGAGGGTCTTCCGGGCGTGATTCTGGAGGCACTGGCAACGGGAGTCCCTGTTGTGGCGAGTGACTTGCCGACGATCCGCGAGCTTGCGGAGACGATGCCCGGTATCTGGCTCGTGTCGCTCGACGAACCGGTGCACGTATGGGCCGAGGCGATTCAGATTGCCGCGAGGTCGGCCGATGCCGCGACGCTTCGCGGATCGATGGTGGACTCCCAATTCGACCTCAAGAAGAATGTCTCGGTGTGGCGGGACGCGTGGTCGGCATGACGACCGACGCAATTCAGGAAAGGGATCTCGGGGCCGGGCCTCGGGTGATTGCCGGGCTTGCCATCGCGCTCCTCGCATCGATCTTCATCGCGACCGGGCCAAGTCACGGCATGGGCACTCTCGCCATCGGTTTCTGCATCACGTGGATAGGGCTTCTGTTTACGGTCTGGTCACCCAAGCGTGGCCTCGTCGAGGGTCGCGGCGTCTACCTGATCGTCTTCGGCCTGTTCCACGGAGGCCTGGTCATTGCCACTGCGCTCATCGGGGAAGAGGCATTCCTCAACCGATTCGAGAGCGGTTGGATCACGGCACGCAACCTCGAGCCAGCCGTGACGATCGTGTGCTTCGCGATGATTGCCTTCACCGTCGGAGCGTTGTGCGCACCCCAGATCAAGCTGCCACTCCGCGCGGCGGACGGCGCGTCAATCGAGACGCGGCTCACCGTTGCGGGCGCCGCACTGCTGGTGGCAGCCATCCTCTTGCTGATGCCGGTCGTCATTGGCGACAACATCTTCACACTGTCGTACGACCAGATCTTTGCGCTGGGTACAGGACGAGGATTCGCGTACGGACTCGGATTCCTGACCGCTGGGTGCGGACTTCTCATCGCTGCAGACGGCAAAGCTCGCACGGCCGGCTGGGCCGCATTCGTCATCGTGGCGCTGATCCTCCTGCCGATCGGATTCCGCGGGCCCGTTCTGTTCGCGGCCGCGCCGCTGGTCGTCATCGAGGGCCGGAGGCGGCATTTCAACCTTCTCTTCGTTCTTCCGGCGGCGATCGCGACCCTCACGGTTGCCAGCATCATCAGACAGACTCGGCTCGGTGGAATTCAAGCGCTCCTGAACCCCACTGACGTCGGTGTCGCCCCAATGCAGGGTCTGGCTGAGCTGGGCTACAGCATCAAACCGGTCGTCGTCGTCCAGGAGTGGATGGCAGGCGGGGAGCCACCCCACCACGGCGTGACGCTCATCGCCCCCATGCTTCGATTCGTTGAACGCCTAGCGGGCGGCCATCCGCCGACTCCTGACTTTCGGCTGTTCAACGTCGAGATCCTCCAGCGTGCCGGACCGATCGGCGGTTCACCCGTTGCCGAGGGGCTCCGCAACGGCGGCCCGCTCTTCGTGCTGTGCTTCATGGCCGCCATCGGGTTGGTCATCGGAATACTCGACCGTCTTCCGGACACAACCCTCGGCTCGGCGATCATCGTGATGACGCTGACGCCGTTGATGGCGAGTGTCCGCAACGACTTCGCGCCCGTGCCAGCTCGGTGGATTGTTGGCGTCATCGTCATCGGCTTGATCCTGTTGTGGCCACCACCCCGGCAGGCGCAAGAACCATGACGACCAACAAACGGCGCCAAGCTGTCACGTCTCTGATGTCCGGCACCGTCGTCCAGGTTGCGGCCAATGCGTCCGCAGCCCTGTTGAGCACTGTCGTGCTGCCGGCGGCAGATCGTGGACTCATGGTCGTAGCCCTAGCCATCCCAACCCTGATCTCGCCGATCCTGACTCTCGGTACTGGCAACGCTCTACGGAGCATCCTTCCGCGCTCGCCCGACTCCGAAGCGATGGGAGTCGTCGCGGCCTACACCCGGCTCAGCGTTGCGTCATCCGTGTTCGGTGCGCTGATCGCGGCAGTTCTGTGCATCCCGCTCTCATACCTCACTGACGACGCGCTCCGGTCCGGTCCCTTTGTCCTGGCGATCTCGGTGTCCGTCTGCGTCCTCGTGGCCACGCAACAAATCACCGAGGCTTGGTACTCGCAGGGGAAGTTCCGTATAGGAGCCCGCTGGGCCGCCTCCGCTGCCGTCGTCGGCCTCGCTGGAGTCGTGCTCGGTTGCCTTGCACACGCGTCTGCCTCAACCCTGGTGCTGCTGCAGGCTCTCTTTTCGGGCGCATCCGTCGCCGCGAGCATCGTTTACGGTCGCCAACACGGCGTCCTGGCTGTGGGCTCACCCGCTCGACTCCCCTACTCGCAACTGGTCGCCACAGGAGCGCGTTCCCTGGGCCACCCGATCGGTATGGCCCTGCTGATGCGCTCGGATCGCATCATCCTGGCGTCAGTGGCCGGGCCTCAAGCCGTCGCGACGTATGCGCTCGCTGCGACAGTTGCGGAGACGGTACGCATCGGTCCCACGGCCGTGGCCCAACTACTGACGAATGACATCGCCACTCGGCGATCCGACCTTTCGATCGTCCGCGCACAACTAGGTGGTCTCGCGGCCGTCACGATCATGGGAATCCCACTCGTCGTGGCCGCGCACTTCCTCTTCACCCCAGTATTCGGCGATGAGTACGCGGCTTCAGTCGGTCTGCTGGCCATCTTGATGGCGGCGGAGTGGGGCTTCTCACTGTTCATCTTTGCGGTGCGCGGATTCATCGGCGGCGGATGGGTATCAGAGGTCTCGTTCGTCGGCCTGCTCGCCGGGCTCGGCTCGGTTCCCGCGTACCTGCTCGGTGCACGGCTGGGAGACGCGACTGGGTGCGCGTGGGCGTGCGTCGCGCTCTACACCGTCGTCGGAGCTTTCGCGACCCTACGGCTTGCCCGCAAGCATCCGACGAAGTTTGATGTCGTCGCCCCCACAGGAGGCCCTCAATGATCCGTCGCTTCACGCCGACCCTGGTACGCACAACTCGTCGCTTGACCCGCCCAACGGGGCTCTTCCTTCGCCGCACCAAGCTGCGACTGTCCCACGAAGGCGTCGAGCTGACGGGTCGAGTCCGGATCCAGCGCCGGACCAGGATCGAGCTTGCCCGAGACGCATACTTGCGGATCGGCAACGCCCACGTCGGCAGCGACGTCTACCTCGTGGCGAGCCGCGGCGCCCGGCTGGAACTTGATGGATTCTTCATCGGACACCATGCAGTGATATCTGCACAGGAACGCGTATCTATCGGCCGCGGAACAGGCGTCGGCGAGTACGCGATGATTCGAGATTCGAACCATGACCCGAAGCACCCGATCGAGGAGATGCGGTTCGTTGTCAGCCCAGTCACGATCGGCGAGAACGTGTGGATCGGATCTGGCGTGAGCATCATGCCGGGAGTCACGATCGGCGACAACGCCATCGTCGCGGGATCTGCCGTGGTGACCTCCGACGTACCACCCAACACGACCTACGCAGGCGTGCCTGCGCGCAAGATTCGTGACACCGGCATGACCCCGCGAACCGCATGACCTCAAGCGACCAGCCGACCGACCTGCCCGACCCGTCGAACAGCGGCGACCTGCCGCGGCTCGACTACGTGCAGGGAATTCGCGGCTTCTCCGCCTCCGTCGTCGTCGCCACCCATGCTGGAATCCCGTTCGCAGGCGGCTTCGTGACGATGGACGTGTTCTTCGTACTGTCCGGATTCGTGATCGCACGGCTCTTGCTGCACGAGCGACAACGGACCGGGCGAATCTCCCTTCGAACCTTCTACAAGCGACGAGTCGCGCGGCTTCTCCCGGCGCTGGTGGTGTGCGTGATCGTCACGCTCATCGCGAGTGCGGTGCTGCTGAGCCCGCTGGGACCCCAACGTGTCGCCGCCATCACCGGACTCGCCTCCATCTTCTCGGTCGCGAACCTTGTACTTCCCTTCATCTCTGGCGGGTACTTCCAGTTCGAGGCGGACCAGAACGTCTTCCTGCACATGTGGTCGCTCTCGGTCGAGGAACAGTTCTACGCCGTGTTTCCATGGCTGCTGACTCTCGGGTTGGCCGTAGGAGCAACCCATGGACGCCGGGTTCGCAACGCGAAGGTACTGATTGGCTGCCTGGGCCTCCTGTCGTTCATCGCCTGCCTGGCCATGGCGTACGTCGCGTCGCAGGGGACGTCGCTCGCGGCGTCCATGCACAACATCACGTACTACTCCTCCGTCTCGCGAGCCTGGGAATTCGCAGCCGGCGGCCTGCTGGCGCTGTGGTGGCACCGGATCGAACGAGTCAGCCCGCGGGTGCTGTTGAGCGTGGCCACGACGGCACTGCTGGCGTATGTCGTGCTGTTCTTCGCATACGACACCACGATGGTCTTCCCGAGCGCTCTCGCCCTCCTCCCTGTCGCGATCGGAGTGGCGCTCATCGCTGTAGGCGCGGCCGGAGACACCTGGGTCCGCAGACTGTTCGAACTCAGACCCTTTGTATGGGCGGGCGATCGCTCCTACTCCTGGTACTTGTGGCACTGGCCGATCATCGTGATCGCAACAGCACTCCTGCCGGGGCGATGGTGGATTCCCCCGCTGGCAGCTCTCGCCTCAATCTGGGTCGCCAAGATCTCGTACGACCACGTCGAGCGTCGGTATCGTGCGCGATCAATTGTTGATCCGCTTGGTCGACGCACGAGCGCCTGGACGTGGCGATCACTGGGAACGCTCGCGCTTGTCGGCGCCATCACGGCCGGCATCATCTTTGGCGGCACACGCTCTCAGTGGGGCGTGCCTGCCGCACAGGCGATGGACTCGCAGGTCACGCCACTGCATCTCGACAGCCGCATCGGCTGCAGCTCTGACGTGCCGCTCGCACAACGGGCACGTACGGACTGCATGCTCAGCCACGGGGGCCGAGCGAAGGTCTATCTTCTCGGTGACTCCACCGCCGGCCAGCTTTCTGACGTACTCGCGCAGACAACCAAGAGCGCAGGCGTCGACCTCCTGTTGGGTGCCAGGTCGGCCTGTCCGTTCATGGATGTCAACGTCGTCTCTGACGGCATGGAGATGACTGAGTGTCGTACGTACGTCAGATCTGCCTTGAGCTGGCTGAGCGAACAACCTCCCGGCACAGTCGTGCTCTCGCTCGGCGGGACCACCTTCCTCAACGGCGAGAAGTACGCGTTCGAAGGTCACGACGGCAAGACAGCGCAGTCTCAGAGCAAGCGGCTAGAAGCGTATGCCGCCGGGCTCGCCGATACGTTCGCCAACCTCCGTGCGGACGGCCACCGGGTGATATTCGTCCAACCCGCCCTGCGGTTCAACTATCCCCACGGCGATCCCTGGTTGGCACAGTCCTGTCCGCTCGCGAGAATCGCCATTGATGCGCCATCATGCGGCCTCACGATCGATCGCCGCGTAATGCTCGCGGAGCGACAGCCCGCGATCGACGCGTTCAACCTCGTGCCCGAGGCAGATCGACCCGAGTCAATCGACCTGGTTGATCAGCTCTGTCGTAAGTCAGAGTGTTCGACCTACCGAGACGGTCACTGGATCTATCGCGACGCCTCTCACCTCTCAGTGCCAGCCAGCATGACTCTGGCCCCGCTGTTCACGAGCCTGCTGACTTCCTCGACAAAGGATTCGCCATGAAGCCGCCCGAGACTCGTTCCTGTCTTGCACTGGAGTTCCGCTACTGTGACCGAGATGTTCGCATGACCGCTCGAACGTTCTCTGGGAGGGTTTCATGGGATTGATCCAGTACCTTCGGATCGCCCGACGCCGATGGATCACCATCGCGGTCGTGCTGCTCATATGTACGGGCGCCGCCGCGTTTCTCACGTCGCGCGCCACACCCATGTATGCCTCGTCAGCACGTCTTTTCGTGTCGACCCAGGAGTCGGACTCGAACAGCGCCTACTCGGGCAACCTCCTGTCGCAGTCCCGCGTCAAGTCGTATGCGGACCTCCTCACGGGTGAAGAGATCTCGCGCCGCGTGGTTCAGAAGCTCAACCTCAACGAGTCGCCCCGAGCACTTGCGAGCCAGATCACGGCGTTCGCCCGGCTCGACACCGTCGTACTCAGCATCAGCGTCACGGATGCTGATCCCGATCGCGCGCAGCTTCTGACACAGACCATCGCCGAAGTCTTTGTGGGCTACGTCAAGGAGCTCGAGACGCCAGACGGCAAGAGCGCAGCGCCGGTCAAGGCAACGATCGTCGACAGGGCAACGACGCCAGATCAACCCATCAGCCCGCAGCCGATTCGCAATCTGATCGTGGCGACGATGCTGGGCCTCCTTCTTGGTGTGGCCCTGGCCGCCATCCGCGATGTGCTGGATCAGTCCACGACAACGCCTGAGGAACTGGCCACGAGGACCGGCGGCGCGCCACTCCTCGGAAACGTGCACTACGACCGAGGGGCGGGGAAGCGGCCACTCATCAGCGCGCTCGACACCCATTCGCCGCGAGCTGAGTCCTATCGCGTACTCCGCACCAACCTTCAGTTCGTCAAGCTCGGCGGAGCCAGCAAGGTCTTCGTGGTCACGAGCGCTGTGCCCGGCGAAGGCAAGTCGACGACCACGATCAACCTCGCGCTCAGCCTGGCCGAGTCCGGCAAGCGCGTACTCCTTCTTGAGGCAGATCTGCGCCGGCCGCGGGTCATGACGTATCTCGGGATCGAGGGTGCCGTCGGTCTGACCACGGTTCTTGTCGGCGAAGTCGAATGGCAGGAAGCGGTTCAGCAATCGCACGGAGTGGATGTCATCACCTCAGGCACCATCCCGCCGAACCCGACCGATCTGCTGCAATCCCCAGAGCTACGAGAGCTTCTCGTTCAGCTGCGCCGGTCGTACGACATCGTGCTGATCGACGCACCACCTCTTCTTCCTGTCGCAGACGCGGCCGTACTCGCTCCCGTGACGGATGGCGCGATCCTCGTGGTCCGTCACGGTTCGACCACACGCGGTCAGGTCAGCGGTGCTGTTGAGCGCCTGCGTTCAGTCGGTGCACGCCTGGCCGGCACGGTGTTCAACATGACGCCCGTCTCCCGTCGCGGCCGCGAGGGCTATGGCTACGGATACGGCTACGCACCTGACCAGCTGACCCGGGCAACCACGGAGTCCTCGGAAGCGGATGCCGAGGCAAGCCTGTCGCGCAAGCAGCGCCGAGCAGCCCGCAAGGCAGACAAGGCCGCCGCCAAGGCTGAGGCCGAGCCAGGCTTGTCGCGCAAGGAGCGCCGCGCCTCACACAAGGCCAGTGCCAGCGACGAGACTGACGTACTCGAGTCTGAGCCCGTATCGGCTGAACTCGGCCATCACTCAAAAGCCGGGGGCGCCAATCAGCTGGCCGGCGATGTAGACGATCGGCGCAGCGAGCGCGACTGACAGCGCACCGGGAAGGCCCCACCCGGCAGCCGGGTGAGAATGTCCCTGCGCCCATTCACGACCGAGCACCTGACCAAGGATCGCGAACACCGCCGCGGTAGCTCCAAGAGTCAGCCCAAGCACCCAGGTCATGGTGGTGTCGACGTTGAGCACGACAGCCGCACCTGCGCCTGCGCCGGCCACGGTCGCGAGTGAGCCGCATACCCAGCGGTCGATCGGCAGGAGCCACACCAAGAGACCAGCACCCACTCCCGCGGCGCCAACGGCAACAACTTCTTCCTGGCCAAACGACTTGACTGCGCCGATCCATGCCACGGTCAAAGCCGCACAGACGCTGAGCGCCACGGAGTATGAGGCCGTCGAGACCAGCTTCGTACGGCCATCGGTGCGAAGCATCTGTGTGGCCAGCGTCAGGAAGACGCCCACGACGATCGCCGGCATGATCGACGCGATGATGCCGTTGTCGGCGTGGCCGAACACCTTGGCGGAGGTGCCGTCGGCGCCCTCGAGTGCGCCCGGCCACATCGTCAGGGCAGTGGCGACCAGACCAGCACCAGCAACAGGTACGAAACGTGGCACCTCGACGTCACTAACAGGTCCGGGTGCCAGCGCGATGAGCAACTGGACCACCACGACAACAGCTGCAACCAGCCACGGATCCGTGAAGGCTGCAAGCGTCAGCAGTCCCGCAAGAGATGAGGACAGCAGCGTTGAGGCGACGTTCGGCACCCCCGAATGATGGCAGGTCAGGGTCTCGCGGCGCCGGTCAACCTCCAGCAAAGGCCGGGAGAAGTTCGACCGTGTTGCCAGCAAACACTCGTACGTCTGAGTGCTCCCGTGATCCGACCGGAGTGCCGTCGATCAGGATCGAGCACGCGTCGATGACGTCCTCGAACCGGTCACTGTCTCGGTGTCTGCGAGTGATCTCCGCCAGGACGTCCGCGAGGGATCCGGCTGCAACGGTCTCCTCGGCAAGGCCTGCTGCCGAACGAGCCGACGCCCAGTAGCGCACTGTGACGTCGTTCTCATCTGGTGGAAATTGTTCTGACACATGTCGTATTGTTGAGCATGCAACGAGGCCACGGTGATTCACCATGGCCCTTTTTCATAGGCAAAAGCGGTAATTCCAGCGAACACTGGAGGTAGCGGATGGCGCACCTGCTCCTGCTGACACGCAGCAAGCAGTCCTCGGTAGAGGTCCTGCCTGCACTCGCCCTGCTCCCGCACCACGTCAAGATCCTTCCCGCTGAGGCCAGCGCGTTGCTCGATGCGCCTCCGTGCGACGCCGTGATTGTCGACGGCCGCCAGGACCTTGCGCAGGTTCGCAGCCTGACGCGCGTGATTCGTACGACCGGCATCGAATGCCCCCTAATCCTGATCCTGACCGAGGGCGGACTTGCCGTTGCGGCAGCCGACTGGGGCATGGACGACGTCATCCTCACCACAGCTGGACCCGCCGAGCTCGAGGCGCGTCTGCGACTCGGTATCGGCCGCGCCGCCGCCGGGCGTGACGGTGACACCGAGAACCACGTGATCTCCTCGAGCGGCCTGGTCGTCGATGACGCCAGCTACACCGCCAAGCTGGAGAACCGCAGCCTTGACCTCACGTTCAAGGAGTTCGAACTCCTCAAGTTCCTCGCTCAGCATCCGGGCCGGGTCTTCACCCGTCAGCAGCTGTTGCAGGAAGTGTGGGGCTACGACTACTTCGGTGGCACACGCACGGTCGACGTCCACGTACGTCGCCTGCGCGCCAAGCTTGGCGTCGAGCACGAGACGTTGATCGGCACAGTGCGCAACGTTGGTTACCGCTTCGTCGCAACCAAGGCCGAACCCGCGCGCGACAACGAGGACGCCGACTCCGCAACCGTCTAGTCTTGGAGGCCTGATGGCCCACCTGACTGCGCACGGCCTGCTCGAGCTCGTACTCGATGAAGGCTCCTTCGAATCGTGGGATTCCCCCATCGATCACAGTGGACTCGATCCGCAGTATCGCCAAGAACTGGTCGCGGCCGCCGAGCGATCCGGGACCGATGAGTCGGTACTGACCGGCCGAGGCTTGATGCGCGGTCGACCCGTCGCGGTGCTCGTCAACGAGTTCCGTTTCCTCGCCGGCTCGATTGGTCGCGAGGCCGCGCAGCGGATCGTGTCGGCCGTACGCCGGGCCACCGCTGAAGGCATCCCCGTACTCGCGACGACCGCCTCGGGCGGCACCCGTATGCAGGAGGGCACCCCCGCGTTCGTCCACATGATCGACATCTCGCGGGCGATCATGGACCACCGCGCAGCGGGCCTGCCGTACCTCATCTACCTGCGTCACCCCACGACCGGCGGAGTCTTCGCCTCCTGGGGATCGCTGGCACACATCACGATCGCCGAGCCCGGCGCCCTGATTGGATTCCTCGGCCCCAAGGTCTACGAGCTGCTCGAAGGCAAACCGTTCCCGCCCAACATCCAAACCGCCGAGAACCTCGCTGATCGAGGCATCATCGACGCCGTCGTACTGCCCGACGAGCTGCCGCTGCTGATCGATCGCGCCCTCGGCCTGCTGGTCGACGCACCAACTCCGCAGACGCGCGAGCGCCGTAGTGGCGAGGTGTACCGGATCCGAAGCGCGTGGGATGCCATTCAAATCACTCGAGCGCCCAAGCGCGCCGGCGTACGCGAGGTGCTGCGCTACGGAAGCGATGCGACCGTTCGGCTGCAGGGCACCGAGAAGGGCGAGCGCGACAGCGCGATGATCGTGGCCTTCGCTCGGCTCGACGGACAGCCCTGTGTCGTGATCGGTCAGGACCGAACGACCCAAACCCGTTTCAAGCCGATGGGGCCCGCAGCTCTGCGTGAAGCCCGGCGCGGCATGCGGTTGGCCAATGAGCTCAAGCTGCCGCTGGTGTCGTTCATCGACACCCCCGGGGCGGAGCTTTCGCCTGAGGCCGAGCAAGGCGCAATTGCCGGCGAGATCGCGCGATGCATCAGCTGGATGTCGACGATGCGAGTGCCGACGGTGTCGGTGCTGCTCGGACAGGGTTGCGGTGGCGGCGCGCTCGCGCTGCTGCCAGCCGATGTCGTCATCGCTGCCGAGAACGCTTGGCTGTCTCCGTTGCCTCCGGAGGGTGCGAGCGCAATCGTGCACGGCGACCTTGAGCACGCAGCCGAGATGGCAGAGGTTCAGCGCATCGGTGCAATCGACCTGCTTGAGGCTGGCACCGTGCACCACATCGTGCCCGAACCTCCCGGTGATACTCCCGAAGCGTTCGCCAAGGCAATTGCCGCCGAGTGCGCAGCACAGCTCCGCGACCTCCGGATTCGATGAGTACCTCTCGTTTGCCGGGATTTGGCGATCTCGCGGAGAGCGCAGCGGCCGTCGATGGTGTCGCACCCTTCAATGAGGCGACGCTGCTCGCGCTTCGAAACCGCGACTCAGCACGTGTGCTCGTGCTGCGAACAACCCCTGAAGGAGCGCTGATCGGCGCCGCCTACGCCTCTGGTGACGCGCCCGTTGAGGTCGTCGTCGATCCAGCTCACCGTCGTACTGGCATCGGTCGAAGCATCGTCGAAGAACTAGTCGCCGACGGCGAGTCAGAGTTCTGGGCACACGGCGATCTGCCTGCAGCGCAGGCGCTCGCAGCCTCCGCAGGCCTGGAAGTCGGGCGTACGTTGCTCGCTCTTCGGCTCGATCTGGTCGAAGCCCCGACGGAGATCGTGCCCGACGGGATCACTCTGCGTACGTACCGAGACGAGGATCTGGACGCGATCGTCGCGGTCAATGCTCGAGCCTTCGCCTCCCACCCCGAGCAGGGATCGATGGATCGTGCTGACTTCGAGCGACGCGCGAGCAGCGACTGGTTCGATCCGGCCGGGCTATTCGTGGCCGAACGTGCCGGGCAAGTCGTCGGCTTTCACTGGACCAAGGTCGAGCAGGGCATCGGAGAGGTCTACGTCGTCGGCATCGACCCAGATGCCCAAGGCGGCGGGCTCGGCAAGGCGCTGACCGCTCGCGGCCTACGCCACCTGTACGAGTCAGGGTTGCGCATCGTCGACCTATACGTCGAGGGCGACAACAGCCCGGCGCTCGCGGTCTATGAAGGTCTGGGCTTCACACCTCACGCGAAGGACGTCATGTATGTACGTCCGCACGTCGCGGACGCTCACTCGCACGAGTGACTAGCTGAGACCCCGCTGCAGGGCGGTCGCCATGCGGCGCACGGCTCGAGGGGCCGAAGAGCCCAGCCCAACCATGTTCACGAATCCGTGGATCAGGCCGTCCTCGCAGACATACTCAACCGGCACTCCTGCCGCCGCCATCTTGTCGGCATACGCCTTGCCCTCGTCCAGCAGCGGATCGAACCCCGCCGTCACGACGTACGCCGGCGCAGCTCCCGACGGATCATGGTGAAGTGGCGAGAGGCGCTTGTCCGTCTTGTCCTCGTCACCTACTAGGTAGTTGTCGTCACCGAGTTCGATGAACGCCTTCGTGAGGAAGTAGCCCTCAGAGTAAAGACGCCGACTCTCGCTATCAGTGCTGAGATCGGTGCGCGGGTAGATCAGCAGCTGAAAGGCAGGATCGGCCACACTCTGGTCCGTACTCGCGTATTGAGCGACGCTCGCTGCCATGTTGCCGCCCGCGCTGTCGCCGCCGACTGCAATACGAGTGGCGTCGATGCCCAACCCCTGGGCGTTCTCGGTGATCCATTTCCAGGCCGCCCAGCAGTCGTCCCATGCGGCAGGGAACGGCGCCTCAGGAGCGAGTCGATAGTCGACCGACACGACACGTACCTGTGCATCTTCAGCGAGGACTCGACACACTGCGTCGTGGCTGTCGAGGTCACCGTAGATCCAGGCCCCGCCGTGGAAGTAGACGAGCGCAGGCGCCGGTCCCTTGAGACCGCGAGGAGTGTAGAACCTCAGAGGCAACGGTCCGCCGGGGCCATCGATCGATCGGTCAGTGACAGCGCCAATCGGCTGGTTGCCACCCGTCAGCTTCGCGCTGGTCAGGACCTGGCGCCGACCTTTGCTGATCGAAAGGGTCTCCACCGCAGGACCTTCGAGCCGCTGCAGCTTCAAAAGGAACTGAATCTCTGGATCGAGGGTTCGTCCGTTGATGACGACAGGGGCGCCCGCGAGCCTTCGGAGGACTGGTCGAGGAAGCTTCAACACAGCGCGGGCAGTACTGCCCTTCGCGCCGTCGATCACCTGATGTGCGATGGACATGGCGCACAAGTTAGCGCATGGACGTGTTCAATTTGCGTTCACCTTGGTCTGTAACGATGAACTGTGGAATCACACGACATTGCGATCGCTGACGTCGAAGCTCCGGCGTCACCTGACGAGTTCGACGTCGACCCTCCGTACGAGGCGGCGGACGCTGACCTGCCCGACGAGCGGTTCCTCGATCGCGAGCTTTCCTGGATCGCGTTCAACGCACGCGTGCTTGAGCTCGCACGCGACGAGGCCATTCCGCTGCTCGAGCGCGCGCGCTTCCTGGCGATCTTCGCGAGCAACCTCGACGAGTTCTTCATGGTGCGCATCGCCGGGCTGAAGCGCCGCATCGCTGCCGGCGTCGCTGTGCCGTCGGCTAGCGGACTCAGCCCACGCGACGTCCTAGCCAGCAGCTTGGCCGCGAGCCAGGAGCTCATGGTCGAGCATGCGGAGGCCTTCCACGCCGAAGTCCTTCCGGCGCTCGCCGACGAAGGAATCCACCTGCTGCACTGGAGCGCGCTCAGCTCGTCGGAACGCGACGCGATCAGCCAGCAGTACCGCGAGCGCATCTTCCCGGTGCTCACACCGCTGGCGGTCGATCCAGCCCACCCGTTCCCGTACATCTCGGGCCTCTCACTCAACCTCGCGCTCCTGATGCGCAATCCCGACACGGGCAAGGATCACTTCGCGAGGGTCAAGGTCCCGCCGATCATCAACCGCTGGATGGAGGCTGAGCCGGGCCGGTTCGTCCCCATCGAAGAAGTGATCGCAGCTCACCTCGACTTGCTGTTTCCCGGTATGGAGGTCATCGCCAAGCACGTATTTCGGGTGACCCGCAACGAGGATCTCGAGGTCGAGGAGGATGACGCCGAGAACCTGCTCAAGGCCCTCGAGCAGGAGTTGTTGCGTCGCAAGTTTGGACCGCCCGTACGTCTTGAGGTCGAAGAGTCCATCGACCCCGGCGTACTTGAGTTGTTGGTCTCGGAGCTCGGCATCAAGGAGGCAGAGATCGTCCGCCTCCGCGGCCCGCTCGATCTGCGCAGCCTCAACGAGATTGCCGACCTCGATCGCCCCAAGCTGCAGTTCGACCCGTTCGTACCCGGTACCCACACCCACCTGGCCGAGGTCGAGACCTCCAGTCCCGCAGATCTGTTCAGCGCTTTGCGCAAGCGCGACGTGCTGGTGCACCACCCGTACGACTCGTTTGCGACCAGCGTCCAGCGCTTCATTGAGCAGGCCGCCGCAGATCCGCGCGTACTGGCGATCAAGCAGACGCTCTACCGAACCTCCGGAGACTCACCGATCATCGACGCGCTCGTCGATGCAGCCCGCGCAGGCAAGCAAGTCCTCGTGATCGTCGAGATCAAGGCGCGCTTCGACGAGCAGGCCAACATCCGTTGGGCCCGCAAGCTCGAACGGGCAGGCTGCCACGTGGTCTACGGACTCGTCGGCCTCAAGACCCACTGCAAACTGTCACTCGTCGTACGTGACGAGCCCGACGGCCTGCGCCGCTACGCCCACCTCGGCACCGGCAACTACAACCCCAAGACAGCACGGCTCTACGAAGACTTCGGCCTGCTGACCTCGGATCCCGACATCGCGAACGACCTGAGCGACCTGTTCAACAACCTCTCGGGGTTTGCGAAGCGGTTCTCCTACCGCAAGCTCATGGTGGCTCCGCAGGGTCTCCGCGACGGCCTCATCGAGCGGATCGACCGAGAAATCAGCAACCACCGGGCAGGGCTCCCATCTGGGATCCGGATCAAGTCCAACTCAATCGTGGACGAGACAGTCATCGACAAGCTCTATGAGGCGTCGCGAGCTGGCGTCAACGTCGACCTGGTGGTGCGAGGCATTTGCACGCTCCGGCCGGGTGTGGCCGGCTTGAGCGAGAACATCCGCGTGCGCAGCATCCTCGGACGATTCCTTGAGCACAGCCGCGTCTACTGGTTCGCCGGCGCTGGTCAACCCGAGGCATGGATTGGGTCAGCTGACCTGATGCACCGCAACCTGGACCGTCGTGTCGAGGTGCTCGTACGCATACCGTCGGCCGAACACATTGCCCAGCTGGGCGACCTGCTCGAGACCAGCGCGTCCGATGACACCAAGTCCTGGCACCTCAGCGCGGACGGCATCTGGAACCTGCACGACGGAATCGATCTGCAGACGACGCTGACCGATCAGGCTCGTTCCAGGCGCTCGCGCTCCTAGCTCGGACAGCTGGCGAACAGCACGGGCCCGAGTCCACCCATATAGCTGGCGGTCACCGGGTCGTGGTCGAACTGCAACGTCGCGGTCGAACCGTCGACTCGCGAACCCGTCAGCTGGAGCGAGTCCTCAACGCGGCCGCTGCCCCCAATGAACGCTCCTCTGGCCAGCGCCTTTCGGGTCGTGAGCTGAGCGGCGGCCTGTGATGGCGAGTCGAATCCCATGGCGAATTTCAGCTGCTGCTTGTTGGTCGACAGATCCGTGAGGCCTCGACCCGCGAAGGCGAAGTCAGCGAGCTGGCCGGCACGCGCAATCGCCGCCGATGCCTGGGCCTGTACGTCGGCTGACTGCTTCTCGAGCGACGCTCCGCTGCAAGCGAACGGGCCGCTCTGGATGAGCGCTGCATCGGAGCCCGCGAGCGCTTGTGCCACCTTGGCAGCCGGGCTGACACTCAGCAGCGACGGCTCGTCGCGGTCGATGGTCTGCAGGACCGTCATGACGTATGTCGGTCGATCTGCTGCGACGACAAGATGCTTGCCAGGAACGATCGCGATCGACGCGAGCGCCGAGGACAGATCGCCGGTGGTCGGTGTCGACTCCGACGCATTCCACACGCGGCCGTCCTGCTGGTAGCCAAGCTTGCGCAGCGCACCACGCACGTCGGACAGCGAGACCGACGAATCAAAACGTCCGACCATCGCAGCTCCGTCAGCTGCCTGCCCGAACACTTCCCATTCCAGATCGGCGACCGACCATCCGAACAACGAATGCATCTCTTCGACAAAACGCCCGATCACCGAGCGGGTCGAGAGGTCACGCAGTGCTGCGTCGTCATTGAGGGTCGCTCGTCCTGCGGCTGTGGATGCGTCACCGACATCAAGACGTTCACGAATATTGGCCCAGTCAGTGAAACCCGCGACCAGCGTGTCAGCCGGCAAAGAGTCCACCGCCGAGGTCAGGGACGAACGAGTATCGCCAACGCGACCCGAGACCCAGTAGCCTCCCGCCAAGGCCACACTGATCACCAGCAGAGGAGCAAGGACCCATGAGAGGACGAATCGCAGACGCATCGGGGCCACTCCTCCTTCACCAGTCAGTCACTTCCTCAGGGGACAATACGGCCCATGGCGAGTGAACAGGCGACGAAGGCCGCCGGTGGCGTGGTGTGGCGCAAGCGCCCACCCTCCGGCCGAGTCGAACCGCGCGTCGACCTTTTGCTCATTCACCGTCCGTCGTATGACGACTGGAGCTTCCCCAAAGGGAAGACCGACGACGGCGAATCCCTGCAAGCGACCGCGACGCGTGAGATCGCCGAGGAGACCGGTGCCCGCGTGCGTCTGGGTCATCCTCTGGGCGAGCTCAGCTATCCGGTGGCCGGCGGGCTGAAGTCCGTCACGTACTGGTCGGCTCGTGCCGTGGGCGAAACTGAGCCGTTCGTACCCAACAAAGAAGTCGATGAGATCCGCTGGGTCGGCGTGCGGGAAGCACGAAAACTGCTGACCTACGATCACGATCGCATTCTGCTCAAGTCATTTGTCGATCTGCTCGACAGCAAGGCC
The DNA here is from genome assembly GCF_031457275.1 of Aeromicrobium panaciterrae. Lineage (NCBI taxonomy): Bacteria > Bacillati > Actinomycetota > Actinomycetes > Propionibacteriales > Nocardioidaceae > Aeromicrobium > Aeromicrobium panaciterrae. The sequence goes on along the minus strand of NZ_JAVDWH010000001.1, from coordinate 749,474 downwards.
CACCGCTCCCGCACCCTGATCGTTCAGCGTCATGGCAAGGCTGCGGCGCGATCAGCGGACATCGACGATCTCGAGCGCCCGCTGACGTCAGTGGGCTCCGAGCAGGCCCAGACACTGGCGCCGATACTCGCCGCTTACGGTGTCGGCCGGGTCATCAGCAGCCCCGCGCTGCGGTGCGCGCAGACCGTGGAGCCGTACGCGCACTCGATCAGTACCTTCATCGAGATCGACGACCGTATCGGCGAGGACACGACGTTCGCCCAGGTGCAGCGATCGGTCGCTGCGACGCTGGATCGCAAACGCCCTGTTGTGCTTTGCACGCACCGGCCGACCTTGCCGTGGATCTTCGAGGCCATCGGCACGGAATCGTATGATCTGGCGCCCGGCGAGGGCGTCGTGATTCACCACCGCAAGGGCACCGTCTTCGCGGTCGAAAAACTCGCCTGAAATACGAGCGACGAGCGTTACGGCACCGTTCACCGTGCGTTCACCTCGGTTCCGACGTCGATACACCTGCGACTTCTAACGTCCGGAGGGTCAAGCAAGAATCCCAGAGAGGGAACCTCCCCGTGAACCGCACATTCCTCCGTAGCTCCGCAACAGCGGCCGCTGCACTCACGATCGCCCTGAGCCTCACGGCCTGTGGCGCCGCAAACGAAGATCCTTCCGAAGGTGGCAGCGACTCGAAGGTCTCTGGCACCCTGAACGCTGGCGGATCCAGCGCCCAGGAAGCCGCTGTGGCCGCCTGGAAGAAGGAATTCCAGACCACGAACCCTGACGTCACCGTCAACTACGACCCGGTTGGTTCGGGTGGTGGCCGCGAGCAGTTCCTCGCTGGTGGCCTCGCACTCGCTGGCTCGGACGCTTACCTCGATGACGAAGAGCTCGCCACTGCCAAGGAAACTTGCAAGGGCGACATCGTTGAGGTTCCTGTCTACGTGAGCCCCATCGCTGTCATCTACAACCTTGATGGCGTTGACAAGCTCAACCTGTCGGCCAAGACGATCGGCTCCATCTTCGAAGGCAAGATCACGAAGTGGAACGACCCGGCCATCACCGCTGACAACCCGGATGCAGATCTTCCGGACAGCGACATCACGGCCGTCCACCGCTCGGATGACTCGGGCACGACCAAGAACTTCACTGACTACCTCGACAAGGCTTCCGATGGCGGCTGGACCGGTGGAGTCGTGGAGACATGGCCCGTCAAGGGTGGCGAGGCAGCCGAAGGCACCTCGGGCGTTGTAGCAGCCGTCACCGGCGGTCAGGGCACGATCGGCTACGCCGACGAGAGCCAGGCCGGCGACCTCGGCAAGGCCAGCGTCAAGGTGGGCGACGAGTACACCGACCCGACGCCTGAGGCCGCTTCCAAGGTCCTCGACTCGGCAGCTCCGGTTGACGGTCGCGGCGACACCGACATTGCGATCGACATCGACCGCAAGACGGAAGAAGCTGGCGTCTACCCGATCGTCCTCGTGTCCTACCAGATCGCATGCCAGAAGTACGACGATGCAGCTCAGGCTGAACTCGTCAAGGCATGGCTGACCTACGTAGCCAGCGAAGACGGACAGGCAGCCGCTGCCAAGAGTGCCGGTTCGGCACCGCTGAGCAGCGACTTCAGCAGCAAGGTCCAGGCCGCGATCGATACGATCTCCGCAGCCTGATCTAGAGTGCGGCCGTCCGGTCCCGACCGGGCCGGGCGGCCGCACCCACTCTTTCTTGAAAGGCACAACCTGTGACCAGCACGCTGACTCCCAGCAAAGCCCCGGTAGTACGCCGTCTCGGTGACCGGGTCTTCTCTGGCTTGTCGACTGGAGCGGGAGTCTTCATCCTGCTTGTGCTCGCCGGCGTCGCGGTGTTCCTCACCGTCGAAGGCATCCCGGGCATTCTGGCCAATCCCGACGAGGTCAAGAGCGGCAAGGAGTTCCTGCCGTACGTTTGGCCCCTCGTCTTTGGAACCCTCCTCGCTGCGACCCTGGCACTTCTCATGGCAGTGCCGGTCGCAATTGGCGTCGCCTTGTTCATCTCGCACTACTCGCCCCGCCGTCTAGGCGCGACACTCGGCTACTTGATCGACCTGCTCGCCGCCGTGCCCAGCGTTGTCTACGGCTTGTGGGGTATTCAGTTCCTCGCCCCGCACATGGTGCCCCTCTACAAGTGGCTCGGCGACAACCTCAGCTTCATCCCGTTCTTTGAGGGCCCACCCTCTGCCACTGGTCGCACGATCATGACCGCCAGCGTCGTGCTGGCCGTGATGATCCTTCCGATCATGACGGCAATCTGCCGTGAGATCTTCCTGCAGACGCCGCGCCTCCACGAGGAAGCCGCTCTGGCCCTCGGCGCCACGCGCTGGGAGATGACTCGGATGGCGGTCTTCCCCTACGCCCGCTCCGGCATTGTGTCCGCAGCGATGCTCGGCCTGGGTCGCGCGCTAGGCGAGACACTCGCCGTCGCGATGGTCCTCTCGGTCACGGTTGGCACCGTCTCGGCCAACCTCATCAGCAGCACCAACCCAAGCACCATCGCCGCCAACATCGCGCTGAGCTTCAAGGAGGCGAGCGGACTGTCCGTCAACGCCCTGATTGCCAGTGGTCTGGTGTTGTTCGTGATCACCTTCCTCGTCAACTTCGCCGCTCGAGCGATCGTTGAACGCCGGTCCGAGTTCTCCGGAGCCAACTGATGACCACCACGATCAACCCTGTAGACGTCACCGCAGAGCTCCGCGCGGCGCAGTTGCCGACCTGGGCGCCAAAGGGTGTCCTCGCGCTGGCAGCAGTCGCGGGACTCGCCACACACTTCCTCGGTGACAGTGCGCTACTGACAGTCGCCGTCACCTGGTCCATCTGCTACCTCCTGCCCGTGTGGTCGCTGATTGTTGAGGGCACCCGCAAGGCCACCGACCGGTTTGTGACCGTCCTGGTCACATCGGCATTCGCTCTTGCGCTCTTCCCGCTTTTCAGCATCCTGTTCACAGTCGTGAGCAAAGGCACCAAGGTCCTGTCTGCTGAGTTCTTCACCTACTCGATGCGCAACGTGGTCGGCGAAGGCGGAGGCATCTACCAAGCCATGGTTGGCACCCTGCTGATCACCGGTGCAGCCACAGTGATCTCGGTCCCGATCGGCCTGTTCGCCGCGATCTACCTCGTCGAGTACGCAGACGGCAACAGGCTCTCCCGCTGGGTCCGCTTCCTGGTCGACGTCATGACCGGCATCCCCTCGATCGTTGCGGGACTGTTCGCATACGCCCTGTTCGTCCTATTCTTCGGCGAAGGCGTACGGATGGGCATCGGCGGTTCAGTTGCCCTTTCGGTGCTGATGATCCCGGTAGTCGTTCGGTCCTCCGAGGAGATGCTGAAGTTGGTCCCCAACGAACTGCGTGAGGCGTCCTATGCGCTCGGTGTGCCCAAGTGGCGCACCGTCGCGAAGGTCGTGCTCCCCACAGCGCTCGCGGGCATCGTCACCGGAATCACGCTCTCGATCGCGCGAGTTATCGGCGAGACGGCACCGCTGCTGATCATCGCCGGAATCACCGATTCGGTGAACTTCAACTTGTTCGAAGGACGTATGGCCACGTTGCCCGTGTTCACGTTCTCCTCAATCGCCAACCCCGGCATCCCGCCGCAGTTCAGCATCGATCGCGCCTGGGGAGCCGCCCTCGTGCTTCTGCTCATCGTGATGCTCCTCAACTTGATCGCCCGCCTCGTCTCCTACTTCTTCTCGCCCAAGGGCGAGCGCTAACCGCGCGAAAGGACCACTCACATGGCCAAAAGCATTGATGTCGCAGATCTCGACATCTACTACGGCGACTTCCTCGCCGTAGAAGGTGTCACCATCCCGATCCCCGCGCGCTCCGTAACCGCCTTCATCGGTCCGTCGGGCTGCGGCAAATCGACCTTCCTGCGTTCGCTCAACCGCATGCACGAGGTCATCCGTGGCGCACGTGTCGAGGGCAAGGTGCTGGTCGACGGCCAGGATCTCTACGCACCCGACATGGACCCGGTGAACGTACGCCGCATGATCGGCATGGTGTTCCAGCGCCCGAACCCGTTCCCGACGATGTCGATCTACGACAACGTCCTCGCCGGGCAGAAGCTCAACAGCAAGCGCATGAAGAAGGCCGAGTCCGACGACATCGTCGAGCGTTCGCTGCGCAGCGCCGGACTGTGGACTGAGGTCAAGGATCGTCTCGACCGTCCCGGTTCAAGCCTTTCGGGTGGTCAGCAGCAGCGTCTGTGCATCGCCCGCGCGATCTCGGTCGAGCCGGAGATCCTGCTCATGGACGAGCCGTGCTCCGCACTTGACCCGATCTCGACGAGCGTCATCGAGGACCTGATCCACGAGCTCAAGGAGAAGTACACGATCGTGATCGTCACGCACAACATGCAGCAGGCTGCACGAGTGTCGGACGAAACGGCGTTCTTCAACCTGTCAGGTGTCGGCAAGCCCGGACGTTTGATCGAGACAGGTCGTACCGAGGCAATCTTCAGCAACCCACAGGACCCGGCCACTGAGGCCTACATCCAGGGACGGTTTGGCTGAGCCAAGCGAGCTCTGCGAGCGCGCGCGAAGCCAGGTTTGGGGGTCCCCCCACGCATGCTTCGGGCGGGATGACTCCCGACGTAAGTGCGTAGGGGGCGCGTGCCGCGGCGAAGCCGCCAGGAAGGTCGAAACCAGGTGACCGGGTAGTCCCAGCGTGAGTCAGCTCAGTTGCCAGGAATGACGAAGTGCAGCACGAAGTAGCAGAGAGCGCCGACTGAGGCGGCCGCCGGGATCGTGATGATCCAGGCCGTGACGATACTTCTCGCCACTCCCCACCGGACCGCGCTGAAGCGCTTCGTCGCACCGGCACCCATGACGGCTGACGTCATCGTGTGAGTCGTCGAGACGGGCGCGTGCAGCCCGATCGCCATGCCGTACAGCACGACGGCTGCGGTGGTCTCAGCAGCGAATCCACGAGGCGGGTCGAGCGCGATGATGCGGCGGCCCATCGTGCGCATGATACGCATACCGCCGGACATCGTGCCCAGCGAGATCGCACCGGCCGCGGCGAGAATGACCCAGAGTGGGATGTCGTCGCCCGTGTGCTCGCCGCCAGCGATCAGCGCCAGCACGATGACACCCATCGTCTTCTGCGCATCCTGCAGACCGTGACCCAGCGAGAGCGCTGCAGCGGAGACCGTCTGCGACATACGGAATCCGCGGTTGACGGTGTGGGGGTTGGCCTTACGGAAGATCCACATGATCGCGAGCATGATCAGGAATGCTCCACAGAAGCCCATTGCGGGGCTCATCAGCATCGGGATCGCGACCTTGTCGATGACCTTGTCCCAGTCGACGGATACGCCCGCTGCGAGGCCGACGCCGATCAGGCCACCGATGAGCGCATGGGATGACGACGACGGGATGCCGAAATACCAGGTGATGAGGTTCCATACGATGGCGCCGACGAGTGCGCTGAGCACGACCGTCAAGGCGTGATTGGCCGTCAGGCCATCAAATCCGGTGAGAATGTCCTTGATGGTCTTGGCCACCCCGACACCAAGCAATGCTCCGACGAAGTTGAGGATCGCGGCCATCGTCAATGCGATGCGCGGTGTGAGCGCACGCGTCGACACCGAAGTCGCGATGGCGTTCGCGGCGTCGTGGAAGCCGTTCGTGTAGTCGAAGAAGAGCGCTATGGCGACAGTCGTGATCACCAACGCCAGGGTGAGGTCCACGACTCAGGACTCCTTGACGGCGATCTGCTCCACCGTGTTGGCGACGGACTCGAGCGCGTCGATGGCGTGTTCAAGGGAGTCGACGACGTCCTTGAGCTTCAGCACTTCGAGGGACTTGTAGCTGCCACTGAAGAGCTTCGCGACGGCGCGACGGTATGACCGGTCGCCCTGGTTCTCGAGACGGTTGATCTCGATCCAGTACTCGTCGAGGTCCTTCATGGTCCGCAGCTTCGGCATCGCCTCAGCGGTGAGCTGGGTCGCGCGCTGCAACACCTCGACCTGAGGTGCGAAGTCGGACGGCAGATCGCCAAGCTCGTACAAGCCGACCAGGTCGACCGTTTCTTCCATGAAGTCCATGACGTCATCGAGGCTGCTGGCGAGGCGGTAGATGTCCTCGCGGTCGAACGGCGTGATGAACGTGCTGTTGGCGCGCTTCACGATCTTGTGGGTTGTTTCGTCGGCCTGATGCTCAGCTTCACGCATCTGCTCGCCGAGCGCGACCTTGTCAGTGTCCGCATCAAGCATCTGTGCCAGGAGGTTTGCTCCGGTCACGAGATGGGCTGCCATCTCGGAGAACAGATCGTAGAACGATGTCTCAGTTGGTCGAATGCGAAAACGCACGACAAACTCCCGTCAGTGCTGGATAGGGCACGCCCATGCTAGATGCACAACGAACTGGAGTGTCAATCGCGGGTACCACTTTGTCAGCCAGCTTGGGCGATGCCGAGGAGTTCGTCGACTTCTCGCTGCGACAGATGACCTTCTTTGGCAGATGCCGCGATCATGAGTCGACTCGTCAGCTCGATCTCGTCGAGTGCCTGGTCGTCGCGAAGGCGACTGTCCAAGGGCTCTGGCATCCGTGCTCTCCCGGTGATGAGTTGCTCCGTCACGAAACGGCAATCCTATCCGCGATGTAGTTCACGACCGCCTCGTCATCCCCTGAATTCGAGGCTAGTCGTTACAACGTCCCCGCGCAGGACTTTCAAGATTGGACTGGCAGACTTGGGCCGCAGGGCCTTTAGCTCAATTGGCAGAGCAGCGGACTTTTAATCCGCGGGTTGTGGGTTCGAGTCCCACAGGGCCCACGTGAATGCGGTGGACGTCCGGCTGCGCGCCCTTCAGCAGGGCGACTGGCAAGCGGTGCGCCAGATCTACGCTGACGGAATCGCCACGGGCAACGCAACCTTCGAAACCGACGTGCCGCCGGCAGATGTCCTCGATTCGAAGTGGCTGCCCGGACAGCGTTGGGTCGCAGAGTTGAACGGGACGGTCATCGGCTGGGCGTCGATCTCACCCACCTCCGCCCGCGACTGCTACCGGGGAGTCGGCGAGACCTCTGTTTACGTCGACGTCGCCAGCGCCGGTATGGGAGTGGGCTCGGCGCTCGTTCGACATCAGGTGGCAGCTGCCGAGGTCGCCGGACTATGGACGCTCCAGACGTCAATCTTTCCTGAAAACATTGCCAGCCTCGCGATTCATCATGCGGCGGGCTTTCGAGACGTTGGGCGACGCGAGCGAATCGCTCACCTCGACGGGGTCTGGCGCGACACGATCCTTCTGGAACGCCGCGCTGGCTTCTGATCAGGCTTGAAGCGTGTCCGCCAGCGACGGCAAAGCGCCTGGAACGAGCGCGAAGTAGGCCCACCGACCACGCTTCGCACGGGTCAGCAACCCTGCCTCGACAAGAATCTTGAGGTGATGCGACACAGTCGGCTGCGACAGGTCGAGGGGCTCATTCAGGTCGCACACGCAGGCTTCGCCGTCCTGAGTGGCGGCGACCAACGAGAGCAGTTTGAGTCGAGTCGGGTCGCTCATTGCCTTGAACTTGATAGCCAAGGAGGTCGCCTCATCGTCACTCATGACCCCACTCGTGATGGGTGAGCAGCAGGTCGAATCCGTTGTCTCGATGACGGTCAGTGCTGTCGGCATACTCCAATGCTAGCCCATACATTGACATTCTTCGATGTTTGGGTAGAGTCGCATGCATCGACAAACGTGAATGTATGAACCCTCAAGGAACCCTGATGCCTCACCAGATCACCACCGAACTGCCCGTCGTCGTCATCGGCGCCGGACCATCCGGCCTCGCCGCCGCCGCTCATCTCCGCAGCCGGGACGTCGACGTCCTCGTACTCGAGTCCGGTCCAGCTGCAGGTGCCACAGTCAGCCAATGGGGGCACGTGCGCCTGTTCTCTGCCTGGTCCGAGCTCATCGATCCGGCCGCTGAAAAGTTGCTGATCGACGCTGGGTGGACCGCGCCAAGCGCCAAGCGCTACCCGACGGGAGCCGAATGGGTCGCCGACTACCTGCAGCCACTCGCCGAGGCGTTGGGTGACTCGGTGCGCTTTGGCACCAAAGTGACCTCAGTGGCCAAGCAGAGCCGTGATCGACTCGTCAGCTCCGGGCGGGACGAAGCACCGTTCACGATTCATACGAGGACAGTTGACGGCGCTGGCCACATCCAAGCCCGAGCAGTAGTCGACGCGTCGGGGACCTGGACCGGGCCGAACCCACTCGGAGGTGACGGTGTCACGGCAATCGGGGAGGCCGAGGCAGCAGATCGCATCAGCTACCGCATCCCTGACCTCCGGAATGAGTCCGATCGCGCCCGCTACGCCGGAAAGCACGTAGTGGTCGCCGGCACTGGCGCATCCGCCAAAGGTGCGCTGATCGGACTGACCGCCCTGGCCAAGGACGAGCCCGAAACGCGGGTGACCTGGCTCGTACGTCGCGCCACCGTCGGCGCGGCATTCTCCGGCGGCGGTCAGGACGAACTTCCCGAGCGCGGTGCGTTGGGTCAACTTGCACAGGCCGCGGTCACCGAGGGCCCGGTGACGACTCTCAACGGATTCCGCACGGCCGAGATCGGCCACGGCCCGGACGGCCGCCTGCGCATCGAGTCGTTCGACGGCCAGGTCGTCGACGGCATCGATGAGGTCATTGTGCTCACCGGATTCCGACCAGACCTCGACATCTTGTCCGAGATCAGACTGGATCTCGATCCCGTGCTTCAGGCTCCGCGGCAGCTCGCACCACTCATCGATCCGAACGAACACTCCTGTGGCACGGTCTATCCGCACGGCGCCAAGGAGCTCGCTCAGCCCGAGGCCGGCTTCTATCTCGTGGGCATGAAGTCGTACGGCCGCGCCACGTCATTCCTGGCACTCACTGGGTTTGAACAGACTCGGTCCGTAGCTGCGGCAATCGCCGGTGACCACGAGGCGGCCGCTCGGGTCGAACTGACCCTGCCAGAAACGGGCGTTTGCGGAGGCTCCGGCCTGTTCGACGATGACTCCGCAGACGCAGGTGGGTGCTGCGGTACCGCTTCCGAGCCAGAACTCCTCACACTCGGACGCCCAGGCGTTCAGTAGGGACCCCATCGTTAGGGTTTTGCGTATGCGCACCTTCTACCCCGACATCGAACCCTTCGACTCTGGATTGCTCGACGTCGGCGACGGTCAACAGATCTATTACGAGGTGTCGGGGAACCCTGACGGCAAGCCTGCGGTCTATCTCCATGGCGGGCCAGGTGGCGCATCGAGCCCAGATCAGCGGCGTTGCTTCGATCCGTCGAAGTACCGCATCGTTCTGTTCGACCAACGTGGCTGCGGCAACAGCCTGCCGCACACCAGCGCGCCAGATGCCGATCTCAGCGCCATCACGACCTGGCACCTCGTCCAGGATATTGAGACGCTGCGCGAGCACCTCGGCATCGACCGCTGGCTCGTATGCGGCGGATCCTGGGGCTCCGCCCTGGCTCTTGCTTACGCCCAGAAGCATCCGGCCGCTGTGAGCGAGCTCGTGCTGCGTGGCATCTTCACCCTCCGCAGGAGCGAACTCGACTGGTTCTACGAAGGCGGCGCGGCCAACGTCTACCCCGACCTCTGGGAGGGATACATCGCGCCGGTCCCTGAAGTCGAGCGTGGGCATCTCATTGAGGCCTACAGCCGCCTACTCAACAACCCCGACCCCGCGGTCCACGTACCTGCCGCCAAGGCCTGGTCGCGCTGGGAATCGTCGACCATCACGCTTCTCCAAGACACTGAGCTGATCGATCACTTCACCGAAGATGCCTTCGCCGTGGCGTTCGCTCGTATCGAGAACCACTTCTTCATGAACGACGGTTGGTTCACCGACAACCAACTGGTGACCGAATCGGCCAAGCTCAAGGACATTCCTGGCGTGATCATCCAGGGTCGCTACGACATGTGCACGCCAGCGACGACGGCCTGGGATCTACACCGAGCCTGGCCGGAAGCGGAGTTCCGCATGATCCCTGACGCCGGGCACGCGTTCACCGAGCCTGGGATTCTGGACGCGATCATCGAAGCAACAGACCGCTTCGCGAGCTAGCGCGCTGCGTACAACGCTTCGGCTCGAGCCTTCAACGAGGTGGCCACGGAGTCGAAGCCGGCCTTGACCCACTCACCGGTCGTCTCCATAACCAGGTCAGCGAGCTCTCCGACGAAGGTGTCGGTCGTGTAGTACTCGCACGTGTCCGGACCCGTCTCGGCGATGTACTGATCGCGCTGCGCGTGAATCCCCTGCATTTCCTCGCCCGTGTCATAACGCAGGTGATGTGGCGGGTCCACGACGCGAATGAACTCGCGGTTGATGAACGTGGAGTCAGAGCCGTCGACCTGAGGAAGCGTCAGGTCGATCCGATCACCGAGCTCCAGAGTGGTTTCCGCAGCAATTGTGTACGGATTCCACTCTGGATAGCTCGGATAGTCGACCAGCACGTCCCACACGAACGCCGCCGGCGCGTTGATCTGCACCGTCACGGACGTCACGAGATGGGTGGTCATGCCGGCATGTGCTCCCCACCGTTGACATCCAGGGTTGCGCCAGTGACTTCGGACGCGTACTTCGAAAGCAAGTAGAGGATGCCGCCGGCACAGGCTTCATCCGTCGGGATCCGGCCGAGCGGGTTGCGCGACGCGATGTCGTCGTACACCTCCTGCTCAGTGATGCCCTTCTCTTCCGCCGTCATCGTCAGGTAGAACCGGACGCCGGGTCCGTCGAGCCAGCCGAGGATCGCCTGGTTGACGCGGATGCCCTTGCCACCGAGCTCGAGTGCCATGTACTGCGTGGCACAGCCCATTGCCGCCTTCGAGATGGCGTAGCCGCCTTCGCCCTGAAGCGGTACGCGCGTCGACATCGTGCCGACGTTGACGATCGATCCACCATCGGTCATGTGCGGGACGGCAGCACGGGCCATGTTGAGCGATCCGAAAAGGATGATGTCCATCGCACGACGAAGGTTCTTCTCTTCGGTGTCGAGCAGATCCGTGAAGCCGGGGTGACCGTACGCGCTGTTGACCAGTCCGCTGATCTTGCCGTACTTCTCGACAGCCGCAGCCATGACAGCTTCGACCTGATCGGTCTTGCGAACATCGCACTGCACGGCGATCGCGTCGCCTCCCGCTGCCGTGATCTCCTTCAGCGTCGCGTCCATGACGTCGGCGGAGCGCGCCGACATGACGACCTTCGCGCCTTCCTTGGCTGCCCGGATGGCCAGCTTGGCGCCAAGCCCGGCTCCAACACCTGAAATAACGACGACCTCGTCTTTGAGGATCACGGTGCAATCTCCTTCTGATAGAACGCGAAATCTTGCTCCAGCCCGGCTTCGGTGAGTCCGAAGTCCTCGGCTGTGTATGTGTGGGAGCCGTGACGCTGCTCCTCGTTGCGGGCCATGTAGGCCTCCAACGCTTCGCGGTCGGCTGGGAGGCCGAGTTCGCCCATGACTCGTGTTGCTGTGTCGACGGGGTTTTTGACGACTTCGAGGAAGTCGACGTCGATGAACCGTTCGGGTCGCTTGGCACGTACGTCGGAGAACTGCGTCAGAGCCGAGACGAAGCGATCACGCCAGTAGGGGCCGACATCTTTCGGATCGACATCGTTGCTGTACTGGGCGGAGATCGCGCAGACCATCGAGGCGTACGACGGCACAGCCTTGGTCGGCGAACGGTGCGTCATGATGATTTTGCAGCCGGGGAACGTGTCGAGCACGGTGTCGACCGCAGTCAGGTGGTGCGGCGACTTGAGCATCCACGGCTGGCCGTGGCGCTCGGGGCTCTGCCACTGCAGGACCTGCAGCCACTGCTTCAGATCCTGGTAGGCCGGAGCCTGATCGAACTCGCGCAGCCAGAGCCCATAGGTCGGGATCCAGTAGAACGAGTCGAAGCTCATCGAGGTGAACGTGCGGTCCATCAGGATGACGTCCTCTTCAGGACCGTCCCACTCGATCGTGTGGATGTCGCCGAAGTCGGGCGCCATCTCGAGGAACATCTCGTAGCGATCGCGAGCACGCTTCGTACGGATCTCGGCAGCGGGGCTTTCGCCCGGGAACGGCAAGGGGTACGACGTCTCCCACGACAGCGTCGAGGTGACCTCCGGCGACGATGCAAGCAATCGATGCAAGAGCGTCGAACCCGTACGCGGTAGTCCGCAGATCTCCGCGGCGACCGTCACCTCTTCTTCAAGGATCTCGGGGTTCTCGACCTGCAACTGCTTGAGACGCAGTCGATCGGCCAGCGATGCGATGAAGCGACTCTTGGTCAGGGCCAGACCCATCTCGGAGAGCTTGGCCTCGTCGGCCAGTGCCTTGGTCAGCACGGTCAGCGGCTCGACGAACCACTCGTCGCCGTAGTCGCTGAGTCCGGTCTTGACGCGCGCGGCGTCGAGCAGCCCCTGAACATCCAGGGCGGTCGCAGTCTCGGCTGCGGTGGTCATGAAGCCTCCAGATCAATAACAGTGCAGGTGGGGAGCGGGTGCTCACTGGCACCGAGCCAGCGCAGCAGCGCCGTGCCGGTTTCGTGGCCGCACGTGTCGATCCAGTTGCCGTAGCCCGGATCGCGCTCGGCCACAACGATCGTCAGCGTGCCGTCATCGTTGAGCTTGGCGCTGTGCTTGTTGATGGTGATCTTGCGCTCCCAGTCGAGCGATTCCATCCACCAGTTGTCGAGCTGGAAGTTCCAGTAGGGGCACTCGGGGACCTCGGTCTCGATGACCCACGCCTGACCGGGCTTGAGCGTCCAGTAGCCGTGCGCGTAGAAGATCTCGGGGTCGCCGCCAGCCTTCTGAAAGAACTCCTGGCCGAAGTCAGGCATCTCGTTGGGCCGCTCCATGAACATCTCTGTCCAGCCGGCGAACATCGCGGCGGTTCCATGGAGTGAAAACGCAGCCGTCTGGAGCGCCTTGACGAAATGGTCCGGGTTGAGTTCCTTACGCTGGATCGGCTCGCCGACCCGCTCAATCGTCCACTGGCCGGGAACCTCAGTCGCCCGATCCATGTACGTCTGACGCACCACAAGACCGGTCGAGTCCGGCTCGAGCGGCAGCCAGTTCTTGTCGTGCGGTTCGGCGCTGACAATGATCTCCACCGTGCCGTCAGGCTCGATGACGAGGTCCTTGTCGCCAAGCTCACCAGTCGACGCCATGGTGCCGTCGATTGCGTAGCGGTTGGCCTTCGAACCGATACTGAAGTAGTAGATGCTGCCGCGAGTGCCAGTGATCTTGTACGTACGGTCTCCGCGGATGTTGGCCGACAAATAGACGTTGTCCGGGTTGTCGGCGCCGAGCTTGACCCGGTCGAGCTCATGCAGTCGCGGGAAGTCGGGATCGGCGTTCTCGATCGTCGTGTACATCATCTGGCGCAGAAGGCGCGTCAGATAGCGATAGCCCTCCGCCCGATCAAGCGGCGTGGACGGTGCTTTGTCTCGCAGGATGACCTCGCCAGCCTGCTCCAACGCACGGCAAAAATCGGTCCAAGCCTTGCCGGAGACCACCTCCGCGGCACCGTCGCCCATGACACCTCCAAGGTGAAATCTAGAACACGTTCTACCAGTTCCCCGTGTCAAGGACAACCACTCGGTAGAGTTCGGGACCTCATGACCAATGAACTTTCAACAGACTTTGCAGACGCAACTGGTGCCGCCCTCGTCGTCGGCGGCAGTGGTGGTCTGGGTGCTGCGATCGCTGAGATGCTCGCCGCGCGCGGCAGCGACGTAGCGGTGACCTATCGGAGCAACAAGGACGCCGGTGAATCCGTCGCCGCGGCAGCCGCCAAGCACGGCGTACGTACGTCCGCCCACGCTCTCGACGTAACCTCGGCCGAGGCCTGCAGTTCCGTTCTTGCGGAGGTTGCAACGGTTTACGGCGGCATCCACACCCTCGTCTATGCCTCCGGTCCGCACGTTCCGATGGTCCACCTGTCGAAGGTGTCCCCTGCCGACTTCGCCGAGCAACTCACCCAGGACGCGGTTGGCTTCTTCAACGTCGTTCACCCGTCGCTGGCGCGGCTGCGGGAGACCAAGGGGTCGATCGTCGCCGTCACGACGGCAGCAACGGCGCGGTTCCCCGTACGCGATGGGCTCTCGTCAGCGCCAAAGGGTGCCGTCGAACAACTCGTACGCGGGATTGCCGCAGAGGAAGGCCGATTCGGCATTCGCATCAACGCCGTGGGGCCCGGCATGCTGACGGACGGTATGGCCGCACGACTCATCGAATCAGGCGAGCTCGATGACAACGCGCTTGCGATCACCCGCAACAACATCCCGCTCCGGCGCTTCGGCAATGCCGCCGACATCGCCGAAGCCGTGTGCTTCCTGGCGTCGGATCGCGCAGGCTTCATTACCGGACAGAAGCTCGACATCGATGGCGGCTACACCGTCTGATTCCCCGAGCGGTGGCCCACCAGCTCAGCCACAATGAGTACGTGGAAACTTGGGCACAGGTCGACGGCGCTGATCACTTCAGCATGTCTGCACAGCGCATCGTCGATTACCTCAACGCGCACACACCCATGAGCGACTGGTCGGTGTCACGCGTCGCTGGCGGCGAACAGGTCCACGTCCACGTTCACGACGAAGGCCTACTCGAGGTCGGGCAGCGCGTGCCGTGGGACGAAACTTTCTGCATTCGCATGCTGCGCGGCGCATCCCGCTTTGTGATCGATTCCCATGACGACCCCGGCTACGCGGATCACCCTGACGCAGTCGGCATTCGCGCGTATGCCGGATTCCCGATCAAGGACGATGACGGCAGCACGTTCGGCACCTTGTGTGGAGTGGGTGCCGAGCCGATCGCCAGCATCGAATCGGTCGACACCGAGCTCATCGAGCTGATGGGCGAGCTGTTGTCATCTCAGCTCGCGATGTCACGCAGCGCAGACCGCGAACGCCGAGCGGCGGAGATCGCGGAGGCCCTCGCCCAACGGGATGCCCTCACCGGCCTCACCAACCGCCGCGGCTGGGACATGTTCGTCGCGGATGCTCAGCAGCGGGTCGACGCCTATGCCGATCCCATCGCTGTAGCCGTGATCGATCTCGACGGGCTCAAGGCGCTCAACGACAAGCGAGGGCACACGGCTGGTGACGAGCTCATCCGACGAGCGGCCAACGCATTGACGGCGGTCGCTGGTTCGGGCGATCGGATCGCTCGCTATGGCGGTGACGAGTTCGCAGTGCTGTCCAACAATGTCGCGGTCGATGAGCTGCCCGTCCATTTCGGGATCTTCATGGATGCGATGGCGGGTCACGATGTCCAGGCGTCCATGGGGTTCGCCTCGACCGGCCCCGGAGAAAGCGTCGTGGCCACGTTCGCGAAGGCAGATGCCGACATGTATGCCAACAAGCAAGCGCGGTCGGTCAGCCGCTAGTCACTGAGGCGCGTAGTCGTCCGACACCTCGAGGTCGCCACGCAGGATGCAGAACTCGTTGCCCTCAGGATCTTTGAGCGTCATCCAACCGCGCCCGTCAGGTAAACGGTGATCCTCAAATTCAGTTGCGCCAAGAGCCAGGACTCGCGCGATCTCCTCGTCTCGGGTGACATCGATTGGGCGGAGATCGAAGTGCAGACGGTTCTTGATCTCCTTCGTTTCGGGCACTTCGATGAACAGCACCCGTTGGCGGCCATCGGCCGAGAAGATCATGCATTCCTCGTGACCAGGCAGGTTGGGATCGGCCGGATCTTCGCTCATGTCGAGCACTTTGGCCCACCACGCGGACTGCTCGTACGCATTCCGCGAGTCGACGGTCGTATGAGAGATACGCGAGGTCATGGCTCCACGGTTGCACAGTCGCCCGTACCGCCTCAAGGAGCAATCTGAGCGGTAGCGTGATCCCCATGACCGCTTTGAAGAGTCCGTGGATCATCGCTTTCGGCGTGATGACCGTGGTCCACCTCGTACTCAACGGTGCCGAGGCTGACCCCTGGGACAGCATCTCCAAATGCGTGCTCGCTCCCCTGCTCGTCGCCTGGGTGATCGAGCAAAAGGGTCCGCGACTGCTGGCTGCCGCATTGGTGTTCTGCTTCTTCGGCGACCTCTTCCTTGAGTTCGAGGACCTGTTCATCGTCGGCATGGCGGCGTTCGCACTCGGCCACATCTGCTTCATCCGGTTCTTCATCTCCCGCGGCGCGATGGGACAGCTCAAGCGCAAACCGTGGATCCTCGCGATCTACACCGTCGCGGGCATCGCGATGATTGCATACGCCTGGAGCGGACTGGAGGACGGGCTCAAACCGGTCGTACCGATCTATGCCGCGCTTCTCGTCGGCACCGCCGCCACCTCGATGGCAACGGATGTTCGAGCAGGTATCGGCGGCCTGCTGTTCCTGCTGTCCGACGGGATCATCCTGCTCGGAGAGGCCGATCGCATCGACAAGGACGCGGTTGCAAGCGGGCTCGCGATCATGGCCCTCTACATTGCGTCAATCTTCTTCCTCACCTCCGGCGTCCTGAACCGCGAGAAGGCAACGATTGCGGCCGGACCCGGCTTCGATCCGACCATCCGCACAGACTGTTGGCCGGTCTTCCCCGACGCCAAGTCCTAGATGACCTACCGGGTCGTCAATCGCATCTTCGCGACGCTGTTCACGGTGATGGGTTACCGGTTCGACGTACGCGGTGCTGAACACATACCGGCGACTGGCGCCGGGGTCATCGCGGGAAACCACATCGGCTTCCTCGATTTCACGTTCATCGGGTACGCCGCCCGCGATCGCGATCGACTGGTCCGATTCATGGCCAAGCGGTCAGTGTTCGAGTCCCGCCTCGCGGGGTGGTTGATGCGCAAGATGCGCCACATCCCGGTGGATCGACGCGAAGGTTGGCGCGCCTACCGTCAAGGTCTGCGGCTGATCGACGAGGGCGAACTGGTGGGCGTGTTCCCGGAGGCGACGATCAGCCGGTCCTGGCTGCTCAAGCCGTTCAAACGAGGTGCCGCGGGACTGGCGGTGCACGGCCAAGTGCCCATCATTCCCGTCGTCGTATGGGGAGGTCACCGCATCCTCACCGTCGACGGTCACCGATCGCTGCGGAGGCGTATGCCGGTCACGGTCAGCGTCGGCGAGGCGCTCACACCCGGCGAGGGCGAGTCGATCGACGAGCTTTCGGCTCGGCTGCACATCGCTATGGAGGCGCTTCTCGACGAAGCCATAGACACCTATCCGGCCAAGCCACGCAACGATGCAGACCGTTGGTGGATGCCGTATGACCGTGGCGGGAGTGCGCCAGACCCCGAGACGGCGGCCATCCTCGATCGCGAAGCAGTTGCACGTATCGGCGATACGTTTGAGTAATGACCTTCGATGAGACCACGCCGGTGACGGTCGGCGAGATGACGTTCGACGTACGGTTCGACGGGCCCGAGGACGGCACGCCCGTCATGTTGCTGCATGGATTCCCAGAGACCTCGCTGTCGTGGTCGGCCATCACGCCGCTGCTCGTCGCATCCGGGCTGCGGGTCATTGCGCCCAATCAGCGCGGCTATTCGCCAGGCGCGCGGCCACTCGAGGTCGCCGACTACGCCACCGACGTGCTCGCTGACGACGTCGTCGCGATCGCTGACGCGCTGGGCCTCGGAACGTTCCATCTCGTCGGTCACGACTGGGGTGGCGCAGTGGCTTGGGTGGCCGCGGCCAACCACGGCGACCGGCTGGAGTCGCTGACGGCGGTATCCGTTCCACACCTTGCGGCGTATGGTGCAGCTCTCGTCGGCGATCCGGACCAGCAGCAGCGTGCGTCGTACATCGGCCTGCTCCGCCAGGAGGGCAAGGCCGAACATCTCCTCCTCGAGAACGACGGCGAGCGCCTGTTCGCGATGTACGGCGATGCCGTGCCTGCCGATCAAGCCTCCGGCTACGTCGCTCATCTCTCCGAGCCGGGAGCCCTGACCGCGGCACTCAATTGGTACCGGGCGATGGGTGCCGATCTCGCCTCGCTGCCGGCAGTGACCGTCCCGACGACGTACGTGTGGAGCGATCAGGACCTGGCGATCGGTCGCGTACCGGCCGAGCAGTGCGCTGAGTTCGTCGATGCGGACTACCGGTTCATCGAGCTCAACGGCATGACCCACTGGATCCCCGAACAATCGCCCGATGTGCTCGCTGCCGCAATCATCGCCCGCGTCCAGGGTTGACCCTCTAGGTTGTCTGACGTGACTCAGCCGCCAGAGAACCAGCAACCGGACCCCAGCTACCCGACGTACCCGAGCTATCCGGGGGCCCCGCCGGAGGGCGGATTCCCGCCACCGCCGCCCCAGTACGGCGCCTACCCACCGCCTCCCGGTCAGTACGGCTACCCGACCGGTCAGGTCCGCTTTGCCAGTTGGCTCGAACGATTCGGTGCGTTGATCCTCGACTCCCTTCCGGGAGTGGCGATTAGCTTCGCCGCAGCAGCGATCTTCGGCGAACCGTTCACCGTGACGGTGGACAGCGCAGATCAGCTGCACTTCGAGTCCGACAGCACCGCAATCCTCGCAAGCTATGGCCTCGGGTTTCTGTGGATCATCTTCAACTCGATCTACCTGCAGGGCACGACCGGTCAAACAATTGGCAAGAAGGTGCTCGGAATCGCCGTCTACCGTGCCGGCACGAATCAGCCAACCGGCTACGGCCTTGCCATTGGGCGCTACTTCGCCCGGTTCCTCGACCTGCTTCCCTGCTACCTCGGTGTGCTGTGGCCACTGTGGGACAACGAGAAGCGCACGTTCGCCGACATGATCTGCGGCACCCGGGTCTACAAGATCAACTGATCACTCGGCCGAGCGGTTGGTCAGGGCTGAAGCCAGTGGCCAACCGTTCGGGTCATCGAGAGTGCGGCCGACGGTGCGGGCGTACGAGTTCCAGTCCTCGACGCGATCGGCGTACCAAGAGCGCTGACGCTGCATGAGCTCGACGAGGCTGCTCGCGGCAACGTGCGGGTGCCGAAAGCCGATCTCGTAGGCAACACCCCTCGCTGCCTTGGCGTCAGCTGCAGCGTCATGCGCGTTGTCGAGGGACACCGAGTAGTAGGCCGCGACATCGGTGAGCTTGCGTGACCCGAGCGTCCCTCGCTGGATGCCCCAGTCGATGACGTACGGATCGACCACGAGGAGTCGGTCCCAGTCGGGCTGGGTGACGCCCCACCGCGTCGCTTCCGCGTGAAGCATCGACAGGTCGTAGGCGGCGTTGAAAACCACGAGGCCGATGCCCCTGTCGATCAGCGACTGAACCCACTCGGCGACGATCGCGATGCCAACTGCCGGAGCTGGAGCGTCAGCGAGGAGTACGTCGGTGATGCCGTGGACCTCAGCCGATGAAGCGGGGATCGGCATGCCGGGGTTGATCAGCCCGTTGATGTCTGGACCTCGGTCGGCGATCAGCGCATAGCTGAGGACCCGATCGTTGAGCGGGTCGATACCTGTCGTCTCGAAGTCGAGTGAAGCGAGTGCGACCTGGTGCCAGCCGTCATGGTCTCCGCGCGGAGGTGGCTTGGGTTTGCCGTCGGGCGTCAGGCGCTTGATGACGATCGCCGCCGCGACTCCTGCGGCAATGCCGACTGCTGCGACGCCCACTGCTGCAAACCTGTTGATGCGCACCTGACCTCCTGACCTCAACGGTACTGAGCCGGCCGGACATTCACTGGGAGGCTGCGTCGACCAGACTTCTGAAGAGCCCGGCGTCCTCCCGCGTTTCGGGGTGCCATTGCACCGCAAGCCAGAACGGCCGGTCCTGACGCTCAATCGCCTCGAGCGTGCCGTCGGCGGCATGGGCCGATGCGATGAATCCGGGGTGTTCGCGTACGCCTTGGTGGTGGTGGCAGGAGACCACGCCCAGCTCTCCGATTGCACCGGCCAGCTTCGTACCGGGCACGACATCGACCGCGATCTCGCCGTACTCGTCCCCGCCGGGCGAGTGTCGTTCGTCGCCGACTGCGTCGGGCACATGCTGGACGAGCGATCCGCCGCCGTGCACCGCCATCAGCTGCATGCCTCGGCAGATGCCGAGCACCGGCAGCCGGGCCTCCCAAGCGGCGTCGAGCAGCGCAAGCTCCCAGGTGTCCCTGTCGGGACGCCAACCTTCGGTGCGCTCGTGCGGCTCGGCTCCGTACTGCCACGGATCAACATCTGCACCACCAGCGATGACGAGGCCGTCTAGGCGTCCCACCAGGGCCAATGCCGCGTCGGCATCGGATGGCGGCAGGAGTACGGCGACTCCGCCCGCTGCCTCGATCGTCTGCGCGTAGACCGCGTGCAACACGTCAGCCTTCTCGTCCCACACTCCCCACCGGGACTGCTCCCGGTACGTCGTGACTCCAATCAGTGGCTTCACAGCGGCGTGACGTATGCCCCGGAGATGCCGCCATCGACGAGGAACGTCGAGGCGGTGATGAACGAGGACTCATCCGAAGCCAGGAACAGCACAGCGTTCGCCATCTCCTCAGGTTCGGCGAAGCGGCCAACCGGTACGTGGACCAGTCGACGTGCGGCTCGTTCAGGATCGCTGGCGAACAGTTCCTGGAGCAGCGGGGTGTTGACCGGGCCCGGGCACAGGGCGTTGACGCGTACGCCTTCACGGGCGAACTGCACGCCGAGCTCACGCGACATCGACAGCACGCCACCCTTGGATGCCGAGTAGGAGATCTGCGAGGTGGCCGCACCCATCACCGCGACGAAGGACGCCGTGTTGATGATCGAGCCCTTCTTCTGCTCAAGCATGTAGGGCAGCGCGGCCTTGCAGCAGAGATAGACGCTGGTCAGGTTGACGTCCTGTACGCGCTTCCACGCCTCGAGGTCGGTGTCGAGGATCGAGTCGTCCTCCGGAGGACTGATGCCCGCGTTGTTGAAAGCGATGTCGACCGAGCCGTACGTGTCCTTCGCGGTCTTGAAGAGCGCGTCGACCTGATCCTTGTCGGTGACGTCGACGTGTACGTACGTGCCACCAAGCTCTTCGGCAATGCCGGGTCCCTTGGCGTCGTCGAGGTCGCCAATCACCACGTTGGCGCCTTCCTCGGCGAAGCGTCGAGCGGTCGCCAGGCCGATGCCCGAGCAACCTCCCGTGACGACTGCTGTCTTGCCTTCGATGCGTCCTGCCATGTTCTGAGTCCTTCTAGTCGTTGGAGAGGTCTAGTCGTTTGAAAAGAAGACGTTCTTCACGTCGGTGAACGAATGTGGTGCGTCGGGTCCGAGCTCGCGGCCGAGGCCCGACTGCTTGAAACCACCAAACGGTGTCCAGTAGCGCACCGAGGAGTGCGAATTGACGCTGAGGTTGCCGGCCTCGACACCACGCGAGACCCTCAGCGCGCGACCGAGGTCGTGAGTGAAGATCGAACCCGAAAGGCCGAACTCTGTGTCGTTGGCAAGGCGGATCGCTTCTTCTTCGGAGTCGAACGGCATCACCGCGACGACGGGACCGAAGACCTCTTCACGCCAGATCCGCTGTTGCGTGTCACCCGCGAGTACGACCGTCGGCGCGAACCAGAAGCCGGGCCCGTCGGGAACGGAGCCGCTGAATGCAACCTCCACCTCGTCGACGAAGCCCTGAACGGTCGTCTTCTGCGCAGCCGAGATGAGCGGGCCCATCTCGCTCGTCCGGTCGGACGGGTCGAGCACCTTGACGCCCTTGACTGCCGGCTCCAGCAGCGAGACAAACTCGTCGTATGCGGACCGCTCGACCAAGATCCGCGATCGTGCGCAGCAGTCCTGCCCGGCATTGTCGAAGACCGCCGACGGTGCGGAGGCCGCCGCTTTGGCCAGGTCGGCGTCTGCGAAGACGATGTTGGCGCTTTTGCCCCCCAGCTCGAGCGTCACGCGCTTAACCTGGTCGGCAGCGCCGGCCATGATCTTCTTGCCGACTTCTGTCGATCCTGTGAAGCAGACCTTGCGTACGGCCGGGTGCGTCACGAACCGCTCACCGACGACTGAACCCTTGCCCGGAATCACGCTGAAGACACCCTCAGGCAGTCCTGCCTCGAGTCCCAGCTCGCCGAGGCGGATAGCGGTGAGCGGCGTTAGTTCAGCGGGCTTGAGCACGACGGTGTTGCCGGCAGCCAGCGCTGGACCGAATCCCCAGCCCGCGATCGGCATCGGGAAGTTCCAGGGAACGATGATCCCGACGACGCCGAGCGGCTCGTGGAATGTCACGTTGATACCGCCGGCGACTGGAATCTGGTGTCCGGTCAGCCGTTCGGGAGCAGCCGAGTAGTAGTTGAGGACATCGCGTACGTTCCGCGCCTCCCACGTGGCATTGCCCCACGTGTGGCCGGAGTTGCGCACCTCCAGCTCGGCAAGCTCGTCGACGTGTTCGTCGACCAAGCAGGCAAAGCGGCGCAGCAGCGTCGCCCGCTCGCCCGGCGGTAGATCGCGCCAGGCCGGGTAGGCATCCGCAGCCCGCTCGATCACGGCGTCGGTCTCTTCGAGCGTCGCGAGATGGATCTCCGTGACCTGTTCTTCCGTCGCCGGATTGACGACGGTGTACGTACTACTCACTGGCTTCCTTTCCTCTACAAGTTCAGTTTGCGCCCCGACCATGGGCCGAGCGAAGCGAGGCTAAGCGCCCACGCGAAGCGTGGCAGCGACGAAGTCGCTGGGCGGGCGGAGCCCGGCGCGCTACATTCTTTCGAAGCTGCGGCGCAGCTCCCAATCGGTCACAGCGGCGTCATAAGCGGCGAGCTCAACGTCGGCCATGTTGGTGTAGTGCCGGACGACATCGTCGCCAAGCAGCAGACTTGCGAGCTCGGATTGCGCAAACGCGTCGCGAGCTTCGCGCAGGGTCGTCGGAACCTTGGGCTTGTCGGACTCATACGCGTTGCCGGTTTGCTCCGGCTCGAGCTTGAGACCCTTCTCGATGCCATAGAGGCCACCGGCGAGCATGGCGGCGAGCGCGAGATACGGGTTGGTGTCCCCGCCGGGCACCCGGTTCTCGAGGCGTGCGCTCGGACCGTGGCCTACGAGGCGTACGGCGCAGGTGCGGTTGTCGAGTCCCCAGGCGACCGTCGTAGGCGCGAACGAGCCACCAGCGAAACGCTTGTACGAGTTGATGTTGGGCGCATAGAGCAAGGTGAAGTCGCGCATCGTCGCGAGGATGCCAGCGATGAACTGGTCGTACGTGGCGCTCCTCTTGTCCTTCTCCCAGAACACGAGCTCGCCGTCCTTGCCGCGCAGCGACAGGTGGACGTGGCAGGAATTGCCCTCACGCTCGTTGTACTTCGCCATGAACGTCAGTGCCTGTCCATGCTGCGCGGCGATCTCCTTGGCGGCCGTCTTGTAGACCGCATGGTTGTCGGCCGTCACCAGCACCTCGTCATAGAGGAAGCCGATCTCGTGCTGACCAAAGTTGCACTCGCCTTTGGCACCCTCGACGTTCATGCCGGCGTCGTACATCGTGTTGCGGATCTCCCGCAGCAGCGGCTCGACCCGGGTCGTGCCAACGATCGAGTAGTCAACGTTGTACTGGTTGGCGGCGGGCAAGTCCTGGTAGTTGGTACGCCAGGCCTCTTCGTACGTCGTGTTGAACAGGATGAACTCGAGCTCAGTGCCAGCCAGCGCGGTGAAACCGGCGGCGGCTGCCTTGGCGAGCTGGTCCTTGAGGATCGTGCGCGGCGACTGGACGACCGGTTTGTGGTCGAGCCACACCAGGTCGCACTGAACCATCGCAGTGCCCGGCAAATGGCCCAGCAGACGGATCGTGTCGAAGTCGAGAGCGAACTCCATGTCGCCATAGCCCTTGTCCCACGACGACATCTCGTAGCCGTCGACCGTGTTCATGTCGACGTCGACGCTCAGGAGGTAGTTGCAGCCCTCGGTGCCGTCCTCGATGACGTGGTCGACGAAGTAGTGGCCGTGAAGCCGCTTGCCTTGCAATCGACCCTGCATGTCGGTGAACGCGACGATGACGGTGTCGACCTCGCCCTCCGTGATCTTGACGCGGAGTTGCTCGAGCGAGAGGAGCTTCGGGTGTCGTGTCGTCATGCGCACTTCCCTTTCATAACTGGCGCCTTCACATCAGGCCTCGGAGCAGAGCAGCCGTGTCGTCGCAGTGGCTTTCCATGATCCGCCTGGCACGAGCACCGCTGCCGGCGAGAATCGCCTTGGCGATGGCGTCGTGCTGCTGACGCGAGTGATCGATGTTGCGGTCAAGCAGCGGGATCGCGTCGAGCATGTCGTGCAGGCAGATCTGGACGTTGGTGACCGCATCGATCAGCAGCGCGGAGTCCGACAACGATGCGATCGCGAGGTGGAACTGCGAGTCAGCCTGCCGGTGCAGCGCTTTGCTCGACGCGGTGTTGACCTTGTCGAGAGCGGCACGCAGCATCGCCTCCTGCTGGTCGGTGAGCGTCGTCGCTGCAGCAGCCTGCGCGGCACCGGGCTCGACGATGCGACGGAAGTCGAGCGCGTCGAGGAGCTCCTCGCGCGGACGGGCGAGCATGCGTGAACCTGGTTCGCCGGGACGGAAGTCGACGACGGTGCCGCCTCCCCTACCGCGGCGGGTCGTGACCAAGCCGGCCTCGCGAAGGGCAGCGATCGCCTCGCGCAGGGTGGCGCGCGAGACGCCAATACGTTCGGCAAGTTCTCGCTCGGGCGGCAGGGTTGAGCCATCTGCGTAGATTCCGAGACGGATCGACGTGGCGAGTTTTTCGACACAGGACTCGAACGCGTGGTGCCCACGGACCGGTCGGAGGACTGCGTCGGCGAGGGCGTCGTGCTCCAGCAACTGCTCCGTCATCTCGCCTCCTTGCGCTTTAAGGTCTGATTTCGAACCTTATAGTCCGGCCGAGCCCGGTGTCCAGACTCAGGCAGGTCGGATCTTGTCGCCCGCTGGGTCGAAGAGCGGCTTGAGCGACACCCGTACTGGGATTCGCCGACCGCCTACATCCAGTTCGTACGCCCCCTCACGAACGTACGCCGGATCGACAATCTGTCCTGACAGTCCATTGATCCAGGCCAGTCCGACTCCCGAGCCGATCGTCGCCCCCCACGAGCCAGACATCGCCTGACCAGCAGCGATGCCATCGCGTACGAGGAGCTCGCCGCCCCAGATCATGACGCTTGGGTCGTCGCAGGCGAAGGACACGATTCGGCGTGAGGCGCCGGTGGCTTTGGCCTTCTCGACAGCGGCGCGACCGATGAAATCGATGTCGGTGGCGAGCTTGCAGGTGAACGACAGTCCGGCCTCGACGGGGTTGATCTCGGGCGTCAACTCACGACCGAAGGCGCGATAGCCCTTCTCGAGTCGCATCGCCTCGATCGCGTAGTAGCCCGCATCGACGATCCCGAAGGCTGCACCCTCAACCTTGATCGCCTCATAGACCTGCAGCGCATCGTCGTTCTTGATGTAGAGCTCCCAGCCGAGCTCGCCGACGTACGTGATCCGGGTGGCCCGAATCGTTGCGCCAGCTAGCTGGATCTCCCGACTCATGCCGAACGCGAAACCGTCCTCGCTCAGGTCAGCATTCGTGAGCCGACTCAGGAGCGCTCGTGAATGCGGCCCCATCACGCCCAGAACCGATAGCCGGTCCGTGACATCGGCAACGTGTGCGTCCAGCCCGGCGGGGATGTTGCGGCGTATCCAGTCCTGGTCTCGCTCGGTGGTCGCCGAGCTGCTGACGAGGAAGTACTCGTCCGCGGCAACCCGGGTGACCGTCAGGTCCGACTCGTAGCCTCCCCGCGAGTTGAGCAGTGCGGTGTAGACCGTCTCGTCGTTCGCCACAGCAACGTCGTTGCTGCAGATCCACTGCAGGGCCGCTTCAGCATCAGCACCGTGCACGACGTATTTGGAGAACGAAGTCTGGTCGAACACCGCGACGGCCTCTCGGCATGCCTTCTGCTCGGCCGCCGACCATGGGAGCCAGTTCTGCTTGCCCCACGCGTATTGGATGACCGAATCCACGGCCGGCGGAGCAAAGAAGTTGGCGCGCTCCCAGCCCATCTTGCTGCCAAATCCCGCGTTGGCGTCGCGCAACCGCTCGTACAGGGGTGACGTACGTAGCGGTCGCGCCGTGTCGAACTCCCGATTAGGCCACGGCACGGCGTAGTGCAGACCGAGGACCTCCGCTACCCGAGCGCGGAGGTACTCCTTGTCGTTTTGGAACGGAGCAAACCGGCGGATGTCGACGGCCAGCAGATCGACACTCGGCTCGCCTTCGAGGATCCACTCGGCCAGGGCCCGACCAGCACCTCCTGCGGACGCGATGCCGACTGAGTTGAAGCCCGCGCCGACGAAGAATCCCCGGAGGCTCGGCGCTTCGCCGAGGATGAATTGGTTGTCGGGCGTGAAGCTCTCCGGCCCGTTGTAGAACTTGCGAATGCCTGTCTCGTGCAGCACCGGGATTCGCTCCAAGGCGCTGTCCATCAGGATCTGGAAGTGCTCCCAGTCCTCGCCGAGCAGCTGGAATTCGAACGGGTACGGGATCTCATCGGGAGCGACCCATGGTTTTGCGACAGGCTCGAAGCCGCCGACTACGAGTCCGCCGACTTCTTCCTTGAAGTACGTGTAGCCGTCGGGGTCACGCAGGATCGGCAGGTCGGGGCGCACACCCTCGATCTGGTCCGTGACGACATAGAAGTGCTCAGCGGAGTGCAGCGGAACGCTGACGCCGATCTTCGCGGCAAGATGGTGAGCCCACTGACCTGCACAGTTGACGACGATCTCGGCTTCGATGTCGCCTTGATCCGTACGCACGCCGGTCACTGCGCCGTCCTCGACGAGCACCTCAAGGACGCGCACGTGCTCGACCACGGTCGCGCCACGCCTACGGGCGCCGCGGGCAAGCGACTGAGTGACATCTGTGGGGTTGGCCGTGCCATCGCCGGGAAGCCAGAGACCGCCGACGAGATCCTCAGTGGCAATGAGCGGCCAGCGCTCACCTGCCTCCTCGGGCGTCAGCAGCTCGCACTCGAGGTTGTATGCCGTCGCGGTCGCGGCAGTACGGCGGAGCTGCTCCATCCGGTCCTCCGTACGGGCAACCGTGACGCCTCCACAGCGCTTGAACCCCGCGCTCAGTCCCGTCTCGGCCTCGAGCTGCTCGTACAGCGATGCGGAGTACTGCACCAGAGTCGTGCCCGACTGCGTCGCTCGAAGTTGGCCGACAAGTCCCGCGGCGTGCCAGGTCGTTCCGGACGACAGCTCTCCCTGCTCGAGCAGCACCACATCAGACTCACCGTTCAGAGTGAGGTGATAGGCCACGCTCGTGCCGACAATGCCGCCACCGATGATGACGATCCGGGCTCGACTGGGAATGCTCATGACGCCGCCGCCTCGAGCCAGGTTGCGAACTCGGGCGAGCGGAAGTCAGCGACCGCCTTGTCGAATCGCTCTTGCCCCCAGCCGTAGAAGTCGAAGTCGTCGTCCCGGGTCTCTGCCTGGATGAAGCCCCACAGCGACCATCCATAGCGGGACGTCACCGCCCTCAAGCGCGTGCGCGCGAGCAGCGCCGGCGATTCACGGCCGACGTACGCGGTCACCAACTCGGCGAGGTGGTCATCGTCGAGACCGCACTCCGTCCAGCAGTTGCCGAGCTCAAAGTACGGATCGTTGTTGCCGGAGTACTCGTAGTCGATCAGCCAGAGCTTGCTGCCGTCGTCGACGATGTTGCCGGCGAGCAGGTCGTTGTTGCAGGGCACCGACTCGACTGGATTGACCGAAAGCGCGCCCTGGATACGCGCGAAGTCTCTGCTGAAGTCCTCGTAGCCGTCCGGGATCTTGAACCCTCGATCGACACAGGTGCGAAGGTAGGTCGACTGCCGCACGAACATGTCGAAGTCGTTCTGAAAGCGCGGTCCGGAGTGCAGCGTGCGCAAGGCGATTGCCACGCGGTCCAAAGCGCCGGCTGTTCGCAGGTCGACATCGGTGAACGTGCGTCCCTCGATGAAGCCGATCACCAGCAACCCGAGGTCGGGCCGAAAGTCGACGTACGGCGCGCCCACCCCTGACGCCTCCGCGGCGCGGGTGTTGAAAGCCTCCGCCTCGCGATCGATGTCGAGCAGAGCCGAGTCGCTCAGGTTAAGCCTGGCTACGAACACACCATCAGGCGTGGTGACCTTGAGATTACGGTTGGTCAGCCCGCCCGACAGATCCTCAATTGTGCGTGGATTGCCTGCAAGCGCAGGGACCTGGTCGAGCAGTGCCTCCAGGTCCGTCATACGCGGAGCCTATCGATGCCGGCCGCTAAAGGTCTAGACGTAACGGTCACGTGAGCTCGACTCTGAGCTCGGTCGCGACCTGCGAACCGACACCGGTCTGAAGGCTGATGCGGGTGCGATCCGAGCGATAGCGATCGCGTGCGTATTCGACGACAACCCCGGCCGCAGTGGACGCCTTGCGCGTGACGAGCATCAGCGCCGTCCCAGGCTTCACCTCGAGCAGCGATGCGTGCTCGGGCGTCGAGATCTCGGGCTCGAGCGACTCCACCGCAGAGTCCGGGGCCAGGCTGTATGCACTGCGCATCAGCTCGTAGAGAGAGCCGGTCAACTTGTGGTCGAGCAGACCCGGGAACAGGTGCGCGGGGAGGTACGTCTCCTCCAGCGCAAGGGGCTCCCGTCGGGCCGAACGTACGCGTACGATCTCGATCGCCTGCTGACCCCGCGACACCTCGAGCCCGTCTGCGACATCAGCATCGGCCTCGACCAAGCGGGCGCGGATGACCCGCGCACCGGCCCGTACGTTGGCTCGCCTCATCTGCTCGGTGAACCCGGGCAATCCGGTGAGATCGACCTCAATGCGCGGCTCGCGGATGAAATTTCCGCCTGACCGGCCACGACGGCGTTCGATCCAACCCTGCTGTGCCAGCGAGCCGAGCGCTTGGCGAAGCGTCATTCGGCTCACCCCGAGGGCAGCAGCAAGACTTTCTTCTGGCGGGAGCTTGTCGTCCGGTCGCAGCTTGCCGGCCACAACGCGGGCCAGCAGCCACGAAGAGATGCGGGCATGTGAGGGTTCATCGGCTGTGGCGTCGAGGTCTGGCTTGTCACCCAGCGCCTCATCGTCGACAGCGAGAACCCTCACATGCCCGTCCTCGTCCTACCTCCCGCTACTGATCCTTGAAAGCCTCGATGACAGCCTCGTCAATCGTGTGCTTCGGACCGGTGAACCACTTCTTCGCCGACAGGTGCCACCACAGCGTCAGGAGGAGAAGCGCACCACCCGTCAGGATCGGCGCATAGTTGACGAACTTCCAGGAGAAGTTGTCATTCCACGGGGCCGCAGCCGGAGTGAACGGCAGGACGAAGTAGACCGAGATGACAGCGATCTCGGCGACCGCAACGAGGTTCATCCACTTGTACTTCTTGCCGTTGTTCCAGCTGCCGGGCTTGAACTCGTCACCCATCTTCCAACGGAGCCAGATCGGGATCAGGAACGCGAGATAGAGGCCGATCACCGCCACCGACACGACGGCGTAGAAGGCGATTGGGACGATGAGTGGAGCGTCCTTCGTGCCCAGGTTGACCTCGACCAAGGCGGGAAGGGTGATGAGCACACCAATGACCGCGACGAGGATAACGGCATTCGCCGGTACCTTCGCTGCAGTGACCTTCGACCAGATCTGCGATCCAGGAATCGCGCCGTCGCGACTGAACGCGAAGGTCATGCGCGATGCACTGGTGAGACAAGCGATCGTGCAGAAGAACTGCCCTGCCACCGAGATCGCCAACACCGTGACGTGCCACCCCTGACCAAGTGCCTGTCCGAAGATCAGGTCCACGCCGCCACCACCAGCAGTCACGGCGTCCTTGTCCTGAACCGCAAACAGGAATGCCAGAAGAAGGATCCAGCCACCCACGGCGGAGTAGAAGATCGAACGCCAGATTCCCTTGGCTGCTGCGTCAGAGGCATCGTGCGTCTCCTCAGACAGGTGAGCCGAAGCGTCGAAGCCAGTGATCGTGTACTGCGTGAGCAAGAACCCAAGCGGGAGGACGAGGAACCAATAGGTATGACCGCTCGTCGCCGCCTCGGCATAGCCTGAGTTGTTGACCTTCCCGCCAAACACCTCGCTGATTGCGAGGTGCGTCTTCGGGACAATCGCGAGAATCAACACGACAACCGCGACACCAGCCACGTGCCACCACACCGAGATGTTGTTGACGATCGCCAGCAGGTGCCCACTGAAGATGTTGAGTAGGGCAGCAATAGTCAAGATGATCACGAACAGTACGAACACGCGCTTGAGGCTGTAGTCGTCCGCCCATCCGCTGCTCAGAGTTCCGAGCGTGAGATCAAGGAATGTTGCGCACCCATATGCCACCGACGCGGTGACGGCAAGGAGGCCAATGAGGTTGAGCCAGCCGGTGAAGAAGCCTGCCGCTGGCCCGCCCATCTTGGAGGCCCACCAGTAGATTCCGCCCGAGGTCGGATAGGCCGAAACCAATTCCGACATGGTGAAGCCGATGATCAGGATAAAGATCGAGATGATTGGCCAGCCCCACGAGATGGCCACTGGGCCACCGTTGTTCCAAGCTTGGCCGAAGGTCGTGAAGCAACCCGCCAGGATCGAAATGATCGAAAAGGAGATCGCGAAGTTCGAGAAACTCGACCAGGAACGATTGAGCTCCTGCTTGTAGCCAAGCCTGGCGAGGTGTTGTTCATCCGCGCTGAGTTGATCCGCCATGTAAGTGCACCCAACTTTCAGTGAAGTTGCTGCATGCTAGCGCGGGCGTTGCCTTTGCATCTAGACCTTTGATGCACAAGTTACGAGCCGGACACACGACGGAATCAGTCGCGGCGCGCACCAAATACTCGCTATTCGTCAGCCGGCTTCGAAACAGCCTTCCGCAGCTGATCGCGTTCGTTCTTGAGACGCTTGACCTGGTTCTTGCGGCGCGCCAACCACAGGCTCATGGCCGTCAGGGCAAGCGCGGCCGCCGCTCCGATGATGACGCCAGCAAGCGTTCCAGCGCGGAAATTGGGTGCGTCGACGTCCATGATGCGTTCGCCGGCATGTGCCGCCTTGCTCGTGCCGAGCACGACCGAGAGGGTCAGCCAGTTGGGCGCCGCGAGCAGCAGCGCAATGAGGGTGACAATGATCCGCCAGGTCCAATTGAAGAACCGGCGACGGATCTGGAACAGGAGCAGCAACGGTACGAAGGTGAACACGAATCCGTAGAACAGACCCCACAACGTGCCATCCGTGAAATCACCCTTGACCTGGTCGGCGACCCGTTGCGCCCACCAGCGCGGGAAGAACGCGGCGGACACGCGGAACGCGATGAAAGCAGCGACGAGGGCGACCATGACCAGCACGATCCTCAGGACCCAGTTGGGCCCGTCACCCTCTGGGGCGTTGATCCGATCAGCAGGTTGGGCCCCAGCGGGAGCCTCCTTGTGAGGCTCGTCCTTGCTGGGCTCTGGCTTGGCGACCTCGTCCTGAGTCATGGCCACATCATGGCATCACCGCCTCGCGGTCGCCACGGCTCAGACTCCGGCGAGGACCTGCCATTCAGACTTTCCGACTTTGCCGGTCTGCTCCAGACCCGCATCAGCTTGAAGCTTCTTGACCGCATCGATCGTGACCGCCCCGAAGTAGCCGTTGCGATCTGCGGGTGCCAATCCGAGGGCGAGCTGCAAGAACGCCGTCGCCTTGCCGACTGACTTCTCGCGCAGCGTCGAGTCTCCGTAGTGCTCGAGCCCGTACGCAGCTGCTTCCTCCGCGGTGTAGCCAGCCGTGACGTCATCCGTCGCCTTGGACGGGAAGAGCGATGCCCATGTCGGGTCGTCCAACGTTCCGGTGATCGGCAGGTCGTGCGCCAGCTGATAGGCGCGGATTGCGACACGCGTGTCCGCGTCGAAAACCTTGGTCTGCTTGACCTTGAGAGCCGCCTGGGCTGACACCACGGTCGAGGCCTTCGACCCGAGTTGGATGAGCGTATTGGGGTGCTTGCGGACCGGAGTTGTGGTCGCGGGGCAAGGCTTGGTGTTTGGGGTCGACCGGATCACAGCGGTCGCCCCCGCGAAGACGATGCAGGGGCCGTAGTCCGTCGGCTGCAGCTCCCCGGTCCAGAACGAGGTGTTGCCGCGAGTGCCGTTCCAGCTGAACGAGATGTGGATGTGGTCGGTGTGGCCCGAGCTCTCGCGCCACCCGTCCGACTCGCGATAGACGGCCCAGATCTTCTTGTTGTAGATCACGTACATGATCCCGAGACGCTTGGCCTTGGCACCATGGTTCGCCGTGAGCCACGCAAGGAAGTCAGCCGCGGCCTTCTTCTCACTGGCGTCATTGACGTTGACCATCCAGTCCCACGCGCGGCCATCCGCATGCTCGGACGTGCCTTCGTTGCACTTGCGCGCGGTGTTGCCAGCGCCACCCTCCTGATAGGTCTCGAGAACGAGCGCGCGGAGTTTCCTGATGCCTGGCGGGGTGCTCGGCTGGCACGAGATCTGCGGTACGTACTTGGGAGTTGCGTCGAGCGCCGAGGGCAGCGTGACCGGGGCCTTGAGGCCCTTGGGGCTGGTTGGGAACGTGACCGGCGGGCTTCCGGCGGCCTCAGCGGAGACGAACATGCCAAGGCACAGGACCGTACTGAAGGCGATCAGAAGCAGTCGGCGCATGGGTTCCCTCCTCCGCATCGACCTTCGATGATACGCACCATTAGTCACTTCTGTAACAGGAACGATCGGGAGACGAAGAGGTCGGAAGGCTGGGATAGGTTCGAACCGTGCGAATCGCGACCTGGAACGTCAACTCCATCCGCAGCCGCATCGACCGTGTTGTCGCTTGGCTCGAGGCCAACGATGTCGATGTCTTGGCCATCCAGGAGACCAAGTGCCGCGAAGACCAGTTCCCCGGCCTTGAGTTGTCGGCCCTGGGCTACGAATACGTGCATTTCGGCCTCAATCAGTGGAACGGCGTCGCGCTGATCTCACGTGTCGGCCTCGAAGACGTCGCCATGTCATACGCCGACGACCAGCCGCACTTCGGTGATCCGGCACATCTCGAAGCTCGCTCGATCGGGGCGACCTGCGGAGGAGTTCGAGTCTGGAGCTTCTACGTGCCCAACGGCCGTACGCTCGACGACCCCCACTACACCTACAAACTCGCCTGGCTCGAGCGATTGCACGCAGCCTCCAGCCAGTGGCTCGCCGACGACCCGCAGGCGCAGATCGCGATGGTCGGTGACTGGAACGTTGCACCTACCGACGAAGACGTCTGGGACATGTCGGTCTTCGAGGGCCACACCCACGTCTCGGTTCCCGAGCGCGAGGCGTTCCAGGCGATCGTCGACGCGGGATACGCCGACGTCGTACGGCCCCACACGCCCGGCCCGGGTGTCTACACCTACTGGGACTATCAGCAGTTGGCGTTCCCCAAGAAGCGCGGACTGCGCATCGATTTCATCCTGGCGTCGCCAGCGCTGGCCGCTCGCGTCGATTCCGCGTTCATCGACCGCGAAGAACGCAAGGGCAAGGGCCCCAGCGACCACGCCCCCGTGGTCATCGACATCAGCTGACGCACCCCGTCCTGCGATAGCCTTCGGCAACGCAGCGACGAAGGAACTCCGTTGTCCCTAGACATGGCAATCATCGGCCTCGGGTACGTCGGACTTCCGCTTGCCCAACAGGCGTCCCGATCCGGACTTCGGGTCGCTGGCTTCGACATGGACAAGGCCATGGTCGACTCACTCAACAGCGGCGTGAGTCACGTCGACGACCTCTCGGATGACGACGTCGCCGAGATGATGAAACGTGGCTTCACTGCCTCTGCCGACGAGAGCGTGCTCGCCGAGGCGGATGCAATCGTCATCTGCGTCCCGACTCCGCTGTCGGTCGAAGGCGAGCCCGATCTCGCTGCCGTCACCGCGGCAACAGCCTCGATCTCCCGCCATTTGCGGTCCGGTCAGCTGGTCGTGCTGGAGTCGACGACGTATCCGGGTACGACGGACGAGGTGGTGCGCCCGATCCTGGAGCAGGGCGGTCTCGTCGCGGGCAAGGACTTCCACCTCGCCTTCAGCCCCGAGCGGGTCGACCCGGGCAACCCGACGTACGGCATCGCCAACACCCCAAAGGTCGTCGGTGGCCACACGCCCACCTGCACCGAAGTCGCGACCGCGTTCTACGGCCGCTTCATCGACACGGTTGTCCCGTCGAAGGGGACGCGTGAAGCCGAGATGACCAAGCTGCTCGAGAACACCTACCGCCACATCAACATTGCGCTGGTCAACGAGATGGCTCAGTTCTGCCACGACATGGACATCGATCTATGGGAGGTCATCCGCAATGCTGCGACCAAGCCGTTCGGGTTTCAGGCGTTCTATCCCGGGCCCGGCGTCGGTGGCCAGTGCATCCCAATCGACCCCAACTACCTGTCCTACAAGGTCCACGCGACCCTCGGTCGACCATTCCAGCTCATCGAGCTGGCGCAGACCATCAACCTGCAGATGCCGTCGTACATCGTCGATCGCATCACCAGCCTGCTCAACGACGAAGGCAAGCCTCTTCGCGGATCGACCATTCTGCTCCTGGGCGTGACGTACAAACCCAACATCGCCGACAAGCGGGAGTCGCCCGCGATCCCTCTGGCTCAGTTGCTGCTGGACAAGGGGGCGAACCTGGTCTTCCACGACCCGCACGTAGAGGAATGGGCACCCAACGGGACGAGCGTCCCGCGCGCGACCGATCTCGACGAGGTGCTGGCAACCGCGGATCTATCGGTCCTGCTGCAGAATCACCACGAGTACGACCTCGCCTCGATCGCAACAACGGCCAAACGCCTATTCGACACCAAGGGCGCCATC
This sequence comes from Aeromicrobium panaciterrae, assembly GCF_031457275.1. Taxonomy (NCBI): domain Bacteria; kingdom Bacillati; phylum Actinomycetota; class Actinomycetes; order Propionibacteriales; family Nocardioidaceae; genus Aeromicrobium; species Aeromicrobium panaciterrae. The sequence continues at coordinate 714,775 of NZ_JAVDWH010000001.1, read as the reverse complement.
GACCATCCCTCGGTCGAGCGACTCTGAGGCCGTACGGTCAGCTCAGCCAGTCGGGCCTCAGCGGCCAGTCGGCGTTCCCCATCTCGTCGGCCTTGACCGCGAGCACGTGATGGAGCTCGATTTCGTTGCGCTCGAATGCCAGCCGCGAGCCAGCCATGTAGATGCCCCACACCTTCGCGCGACCGAGACTGACTTCCTCGAGCGCCTCATCCCAGTGTTCGACGAGGTTGTCGCACCAGCCATGGAGGGTCATCGCGTAGTGCTCGCGCAGATTCTCGACGTGACGCACTTCGAGGCCGACGTCCTGAGCTGCCGTCGTGATGCGGCCAACTCCGTTCAGCTCGCCGTCGGGGAACACGTACCGGTCGATGAACGCACCCGTCGACATCGTCTTGTTGTGGGGGCGAGTGATGCAGTGGTTGAGGATGCGGCCGCCGGTCTTGACGTGATCTCGCATGAACGTGAAGTACGACGCGTAGTTCTTGACGCCGATGTGCTCTGTCAGCCCGATCGAGCTGATGGCGTCGAAGCCCGTCTCTGTGACGTCGCGATAGTCCATGAATCGCACCTCGGCCAAGTCCTCGAGCCCCTGGCGCTTGATCTCCTCCTGAGCCCAGCTCGCCTGCTCCTGTGACAGCGTCACGCCGAGCACTTTGACGCCGTAATGCTTCGCAGCGTGGCGGACCATGCCGCCCCAGCCGCAGCCGATGTCGAGCAGTCGCTGCCCCGGCTGGAGGTTGAGCTTGCGGGCGACGAGGTCGTACTTCTCGTACTGCGCCTCCTCGAGCGTTGATTCGAGCGTCGGGAACACCGCGCAGGTGTAGGTCATCGACGGGCCGAGCACGAGCTCGTAGAAGCGGTTGGACACGTCGTAGTGGTGGTGGATCGCCTCGGCATCGCGCTTCTTGTTGTGCCGCAGCCCCTCGAGCGCACGCCGCCATTTGGGCAGGTGCTCTTCCTCTGGCGGTGGCGGCGGCTTGAGATTGCCGAAGCCGAGACTGCGAATGATCTGCAACATTTCGGGCGCCGACGGCATCTTGAAGCGGAGCTGGCTCATCATCAGCACCATCGCGTCATACGGATTGCCTGGGTGCACGCCCTCGAGCTCGAGGTCACCCGAGACGTACGCGCGAGCGAAGCCGAGATCGCCAGGCGACGTCATCAGGTACGCCAGGCCTCTCTCGTTCAACAGACGAATCGTGATGGGGGCGTCCTCCGGTCCACCGACACTGCCGTCGAATGCCTCGAAGCGGAACGGCAGCCCGTCCTTCATCAACCTGCCGAGTGCGTCGGCGATCGAGAGTCGTATGCCTACATCTGTTGTCATGAGTTCCTCACCGCTTTCTCGTACAGAGTGCTGAGTCGTCCCTCGGGGTCGTAGCGACGACGCGCAGCGGCGAGGGTCTCGCCGCCATACATCTGCTCGAAGGTGTCCTGGTCATAGAACGCCTCGGAGTACAGAGACTTGTGTCCGCCCAACTTCTGGACGGCTTCCTCGATCCGCCGGTTGACCGAGCCGGGCTCGGCGTCGGCCGGGACCTCGACGGTGCCCCAAAAGCCAGCATTGACATAGGTTGCCCCGGGATCGAGCGGGTAAACGGGCCAGGCGCGAGTTGTTCGCAGCGGGCACAGCCACACGGGCCGCATGCCGACCTCGGCATCGAACCACTCGAGGAACTCTGGAAGCCGGTCGACCGGCACCTCGATGTCCTGGATGACGCGCTCGCGGCCCGGCACCTTCTTGATGCGATCGATCAACCGGCTGAGGCCGACCTTCTCGTCGAGTGCCACGATCCGGTGATAGACGTCGCTACGTCGCCAGCGTCGTGGCCAGATGCGACGTAGCCAACGGTTCTGCGCACCGAACGCACCCGAACACCAGAACCAGTCGGTGTCCCAGCGCCAGATGTACTGCTCCATCGTCACGGCGTCGGTTTCGCGCCGCTGGATCGATTTGTAGTAGATCTGCTGGCCTGTGTAGTCGCTCGGCCTGCGCTGCACATCGTTCGTGAAGTTAGCGAGCGTCAGGTAGATCTCGTCCGGGCTGAACGCCGTGCCGTCGAGGCCGTCGACCCGCACGCCCTCCCACTCACCGGAGTCGGCGATCGCCTCAATCGTCTTGACCGCGGACGCGGCGTCGGCCATCCGTATGTGGCGCAATGCGGCACGAGCCGGCACCTTCTCGAGCTTGATCTTGAGCCGAGTCGTGTAGCCGAGGCTGCCGTACGAGTTGGGGAACGCGTCGAACAGATCCGCGTGATCGTTGTCCGGAGTTGCCGTGATGACCTCGCCGGAACCGGTGAGAATGTCCATCTCGAGCACTGACTCATGCGGCAGTCCGCTGCGAAATGACGTTGACTCGATGCCAAGGCCCGTGACCGCTCCACCGAGGGTGATCGTCTTGAGTTGAGGCACGACGTACGGCATCAGCCCTCGCGGCAGGGTTTCGGCAACCAGATGCTCGTACGTGCACATCCCCTGCACATCAGCCGTCAGCGCATTGATGTCGATCTCGATCACGCCGTCGAGTCCGCTGACATCCAGCCCACTGATCGAGGAATCGCGAGGGCGAAACAGGTTGGAGGTCTTCTTGGCGAGGCGTACGCGATCGCCGGCCGGGATGCGTCCGAATGATTCCCCGAGCCGGTCAACAGCGGTGTGATGCGCTTGCCAACCCCTCACACCTGAAGATTACGACTGTTTGAGAAATCTCAAAGCGGCGGCGTAGCCCTCAAGGCCCATGCCGACGACTACAGCGACCGCGATGTCGCTGAGGTAGGACTTGTGACGGAAGGTTTCGCGCGCGTAGACGTTGCTGAGGTGCACCTCGACCAGCGGACCGGCGAGCTGGCTCGCGGCATCGCGTACGGCCACTGAGGTGTGGGTCCAGGCGCCAGCGTTGAGGATCACGGATGCACCGGAGTCGGCCGCATCGTGGAGCCAGCCGATCATCTCGGATTCGGTGTCGGTCTGACGAACTTCGACGTCAAGTCCGGTCTCCTCGGCAACTTCCGCGCAGCGCGCGACCAGGTCGCCGTACGTCGCGGTGCCGTAGATGTCAGGCTCGCGTACGCCGAGACGACCGAGGTTGGGTCCGTTGAGGACGAGGACGTTCATGAGCTCCCCAGCTGCCAGATCAGTGCTTCGCCACCGTCTTCGGCAGCACTCAGATCGTACGCGCGTTCGTCCGTCAGACGCGCCTCATCGCCGCCGGTCAGAGTGGTGTCATCGAGCCGGATCGAGCCTTTCGTGACGTGGACAAGGCTCCTCGGGCTGGCTGGCACGGTGATCGAGTCGCCTGCTGCGAGTCGAACGACGAACAGTTCTGCCGCCGCATGGACGCCGATCACAGGTGTCAGCCCACGAGGCTCGACCACGGCGTCGACGTACTCCGGTTTGGCGTCATACGACGACCGCAGCATCATCTGTACGAAGACGAGCGGCTCATCTTGCGAGGCGTTCTGCTCCGTGTGCTGCACGCCGGTGCCTGCGCTGAGTCGTTGCGCCGTGCCAGGGCGGACCACTCCGCGATGACCGGTCGAGTCGGCATGCATCAGAACGCCCTCAAGAACCCAGGTCACGATCTCGACATCAGCGTGGTGGTGCTGGTCGTAGCCCTCCGCCGGGTCGATGGTCTCGGTGTTGATCGCGATCAGCGGTCCGAATCCGATGTTGTCGGGGTCGTAGTGCGCACCGTACGAGAAGCTGTGCCGGGTCATCACCCCGTCACCGTCGGTTTGGTAGCGCTCGTCGGCGCGGCGGATCTCACGCATAACCGAGCTCATGCAGTCGATCGTCTTCGATACCGAAATGGTGCGCGATCTCGTGCACCACCGTGATGCCTACTTCTTCGATCACGTCCGCCTCGGTGTCGCAGATCGCCAGCGTCGGGTTGCGGTAGACGAAGATGCGATCCGGCATGGCGCCGCCGTACGTACTGTCGCGCTCCGTGAGCGGGATCCCGTCGTACAAACCGAGCAGATCGGGCTCGTCGGCTGGCGCGTCATCCTCGATGAACAGCACGACATTGTCGAGCAGCGCAGCCAACTCAGCCGGTACCGCAGCGAATGCGGCCTCGACGAGCTCGGCGAACCGATCCTCGCTGATCTCGACCATGCCTCCATCCTGCCCGATCCGGTTTGGGAGCCACCTTGCTCACCCACTATGCTGGACTGGTTTTCTGGCCCCCATCGTCTAGCGGCCTAGGACGCCGCCCTTTCACGGCGGTAGCACGGGTTCGAATCCCGTTGGGGGTACCAAAGTTTCAACGCCAACTTCGAGTTCCTGACCGGATTCGAACCGGTGTCTACGGCTTTGCAGGCCGTCGCCTTGCCTCTCGGCCACAAGAACCAGCGCACCGACACGCGCCTCAGTCGAGTGCTGCCAACTGGGCGCGCGTCGGTACGTACGGACTGAACCGCAGCGGCATACCCGCTTCGGTCGGCGTGCGGTCACCCTTGCGGTTGTTGCACCGCTCGCATGCCGCGACGGTGTTGATCCATTCCCAAAGGCCACCGCGCGAGGCGGGCAGAACATGATCGACCGTCTCGGCGCGACCTCCGCAGTACGCGCATTTGTGCCGGTCGCGTTGAAGCAGGTTCTGACGAGACCAAGCTGCATCTCGATAGAGCCACTTCGCAGCGACGTACCGCACCAGCCGAATCACACTCGGCCATGGATGCGGGCCGATCATGCGATCGGCCCGTCCCTCCTCAACAATTGCGACCTCGCGGAAGAGCATCCGGACAGCGTGCTTGAACGGCACGCTGCCCAATCGCTCGTAGGAGGCGTTCAGGAGCGCTACTTGAGTACTCACCGTCAACCTCCTTTCACTAGTTGAAACGGTTCATCCCTTGACGCACATCAACGTCTGGAGACGAGCGACCACCTCTACGAGGTCGGTCTGCGCCTCCATCACTGCCTCGAGCGACTTGTAGGCGCCCGGGATCTCGTCGACGACGCCGACGTCCTTGCGGCACTCGACACCGGCTGTCTGTGCAACCAAATCTTCGACGGTGAATGTCTTGCGCGCCTTTGTCCGCGACATACGCCGTCCCGCGCCATGCGACGCCGAGCAGTAGCTCTGGGTGTTGCCCAGTCCCCGCACGACATAGGAGCCCGTTCCCATCGAACCGGGGATCAGGCCATACTCGCCCGACTTCGCCGAGATCGCCCCCTTGCGGGTGACGATCAGGTCCACGCCGTCGTACGTCTCCTCGCTGACGTAGTTGTGGTGCGCACTCACCTGCTCGCCAAATGAGACCTCGCGGCCCAAACGACCGAAGTACTCACGGACCACTCCCTGGAACAGAGCCATCATCACGGCACGATTGCGCGCTGCGTAGTCCTGCGCCCAGTACAAGTCGCGCAGGTAGGCATCCATCTGCGGAGTTCCAGCGAGGAACACAGCCAGATCACGATCTGGCAGATCGAGATTGTGCTCCAAACCCTTGGCTCCGTTGATGTGTCGCTCGGCGACCTCCTTGCCGATGTTGCGCGAACCCGAGTGCAGCATCAGCCACACTCGACCATCGCCATCGACGGTGAGCTCGATGAAGTGGTTGCCACCTCCGAGCGTTCCCATCTGCTTCATGGCCCGCGACTCACGGTCTTGCACACCAGGGTGAAGGTCGCGGAAGCCCGCCCAGAACGCATCCCAACCGACACCTACACCGGTGTCGGGTGCACTCTCGTGAGCCGAGAAGCCGACCGGAATCGTCGCCTCGACCGCAGCACGAAGAGCGCCCAGGTCATCGGGCAGGTCGGCAACAAACAAGTCCGTCAGAACTGCCTGCATGCCGCAGCCGATGTCGACGCCAACAGCTGCTGGCGACACGGCGTTCTTCATCGCAACCACCGAGCCAACCGTTGCGCCCTTGCCGAGGTGGACGTCCGGCATGACACGGAGCCCGTGGACCCATGGCAGCCGAGAGATGTTGCGCAGCTGGTCTAGAGCAGCGCTCTCCACCTCTTCGGGCGAGGCCCACATGAGCGTCTCGGCTCCTGCGCCCTCGAGCGCAACTGGAAATGTCGTGGCCATGGGCCACCTCCTTCTGTTGATTGATCGTTGATGTATCTCTTGAACGTGCCTCCACCTGGACTCGAACCAGGCAGTCCGGCTTCGGACGCCGGGCGGTAGATCCACTACTGGAGGCCGGAACGGATGACGAGAATCGAACTCGCTCCTCGGACATGGAACGCCCGCGTGCCGCCACAACACTTCATCCGCATCGAGCCGGTGGAGAGAGTCGAACTCTCGACTTCCTCTTTACGAGAGAGGCACTCTGGCCACTGAGTTACACCGGCTGGGGTGTCCGACCGGATTCGAACCGGCGCCGTCTCCGTCACAAGGAGATGTGCTGCCGCTACACCACGGACACAGCACGCTCGGGAGGAATCGAACCTCCGTCTCCGACTTCGTAGGCCGGCGTCGTGTCCTCTGGACCACGAGCGTAGGTGGCTGCTGGGACCGAGTCCCTTTCGCGCGCAGCCTGCACGGTCAGGCGACGGCCATCTTGGATGGCCGTCCCCGACGCTTCACACCGGACTGAGGAATGCCCTCCGCCAGGAGAACGCCACCCCAGACACCGGTCTCGGCCCGAGCCATGGCGATGGTGCGGCACAGGGTCCGCACGGCGCAGCCATCGCAAATCGCGGTAGCTGCTGCCAGGGCTTCATCATCGGCAGGGAAGAACATGTCCGGATCGATGCCGGCACATGCCCATGCAACGTTCGGCGTCGGGTGCTCGTAGGCGCCGTTCACCGCAGTCGTGTTGAGGATCAGCGCGAACTGCTCCTCCTTGCGTTCCTTCTTCATGTGCCGTCACCTCCTTCAAATGTTTGGTGGCACAGTGCCTCGCCCGGGATTCGAACCCGGAGCCCACGGAGTAAAAGTCCGCTGCACAGCCAGTCGTGCTCGCGAGGCGAAATGGTTGCGGGGCCACGAGTTGAACGTGGACCGACGGGCTTATGAGACCCATGGCGTCTCCCGACACCCGCATTGGTTTTTGACGTGCTGAGCTGCGGATCGAGGAGTTGAACCTCGGTCTCCCGATTCAGAGCCGGGCATCCGTGCCACTGGACCAATCCGCATTGAGCTGCTCGACCAGGACTCGAACCTGGGCGCATCCGGGTAACAACCGGCCGCTCTGCCATCTGAGCTATCGAGCATTCGCCCGAAGGCCAGTGGGTCCGCGAGGAATCGAACCTCGCCCTGCCGGGATTCAACCGGCCGCGCCGCCTACAACGCCTCAGACCCGTGGTCGGCTGAGAGGGACTCGAACCCCCGCTCCACTCCTTGTAAGAGAGCTGCTCTGCCACTGAGCTACCAGCCGTCTGCCCGGCCAGAATCGAACTGGCGTTTCCTCGATATCAGCGAGGTGACCTGACCATTGGTCGACAGGCAAGTCCGGGTGGAGGGACTCGAACCCCCGATCCCCTGCTCCCAAAGCAGGTGGCCTAGCCGCTGGCCTACACCCGGTAAGTACTCGCCCGGGGATTCGAACCCCGATCCTCCGGTTTCTGAGACCGGCGCCTCTGCCAGTTGGGCTAGGCGAGCGTGGAGCAGATACCGGGACTCGAACCCGGGGCCTCGACCATGGCAAGGTCGCGCTCTAACCAACTGAGCTACATCTGCGTGGAGCGACAGGGAGTCGAACCCTGCGGAGTCTTCTTGCAAGGAAGTCTTGGACCCCGGTCCCCGCCCCGTCGTACGTACCTCGTGCGGGGGTCGAACCCGCCATCTCCTGGTTGAGAACCAGGCGTCCTGCCGCTAGACCAACGAGGCGTGGCACCGTGGACGAGGATCGAACTCGCGCGGCCCGGATTGAAAGTCCGAATTGGCAACCAACAGCCACCACGGCACAGCGCTCCGTACGGGACTCGAACCCGTGATCTTCCGCTCGACAGGCGGGTGTCCACTCCACTGGACCGACAGAGCTTGGCGGAAGACGGTGGAGTCGAACCACACACCGTGAGGTGCCTCCCGGTTAGCAACCGGGCGCACCGCCACCGGTGCATCGTCATCCACAGCGGAGGCAGAGGGACTCGAACCCCCAAGCGATTCGCACCGCCAGCCGTTTTCAAAACGGTGTCCTCGTCCAGCCGGACTACCTCCATATGTGCCCCACCAAGGAATCGAACCTTGCTCTCCGGATTAAGAGTCCGGAGCATCACCGCAATGCTTGCGAGGCGTGGTGCGCCGGGCAGGGCTCGAACCTGCATACCCCGAAGGGACCTGGGTTACGGCCAAGCGGGCTACCAATTGCCCAACCGACGCATGTGCCGCGGCGCTGGCTTCCCATTTGTCTCCAAGCGGGCCACCGCGGCTGGCAGGTCGCCGCTCCCTCTCGGGTCCGGTGCCTGCCTGATGCTGTTCACTCTTGAGTTCGCTCCCACTCCCTGACGGGTCTGGGCTGGATGGTGTTCTTCACGGCCTTGTGACGGTGAGCCCGGTGCCACTTTGCTCGTCAGCCTCTCGGCTGGCTCGCGGGTCCGGTGCCCGTGAAGTCCTGTCTCAATGAAGTTGTCTTGCATGGGCGGAGAGAATCGAACTCCCTTCGGCGGTTTTGGAAACCGCTGCCTCGACCAGTCGGCTTCGCCCATTCGTACGCGTTTGGACATGCAAAAGGGCCGCCCCATGAGGTGGTCTCCTCGCTGGAACGGCCCGTATGTCGGGTGCGAATATGCACCTACATACGGAGCTCCTGAACGAGGGACAGCCGCTTGTGGCTGCCGTTCACCGGCGAGGGCTCAATCCCGACGCGCTGCGCAAAGGCAGCACGAAGCTCACGATCGGCTGTCAAGCCGATCATGCATTCTGTGCTGCGATACGTACTCACGGATGAGACCTCTCAGATGTGGGGCGGGCTTGCCCTCTGACATCAACGGTAGGTGCTGACCGGTGATTCCTCCAAGCGAATTAACTCACTGCCGCGAAAGTCCTCGCCTGGAACAGAGCTCGAAGGTTTCGCATCCGATCAACCAGGCCCTTCCATGCGAACTGGTACGCGAGGCCCATCGCGATCGAGGCCAGCACCGCGAGCGCCGGTACGCGGTCTTCGAGGTACGGGTAAATCTGCCAATGCGTCAGGTAGATGTAGAGCGACGCAGCCGCAATGATGCCGACCGCTCGAGAGGCCGACCGAGGCATGCGGACCGCAGGCACCCAGATCAGTAGCAGGATGCCCGCGACAATGACTCCTTCGCGAAGAAGGTCATCGAAGAAGCCGACCGTTGCGACAGCAGCGAGGACCGAGACGGCGGCCCGCTGCAGGTGGGTGCGGGCGACCGCAACGACCCATCCGAGCATGAAGCACCAGAGCACGATCAACGGCGTGTAGCGCTCAGTCGCTCCCGCCTCGACGCCGGTTACGGCGTAGCGGACAGCCAGCGAGCCCACCAAGACCGCCATCGCAAACATGAACGGTGAGCGACGCTCGGTCCTATGAAGCCACGGGATCGCCAATGCGGCGAGGGCTATGAGCTGGGTCCAGATGATCGCCTCGAGGAACCAGAACTGCCATTGGACAGTCCACTGGTCACTGCCGACCAAACCGTTGAGGAAGAAGACGGTGCCGGGCTCGTACGTGCCGATCACCAGCGCTACAGCGCCGATCCAGACCATGCACGGCAGAGCCAGCTGCACCAACGATCCGACCCCGGACCTGAGCGTCTCGACTCCGCCTCGGCCGAGCTGGAACCGCGCGAAGTTGTAGCCGACCACAGCGAGCAGCAAGTGCGCCCCGCCAGGAACCGTCCAGAGGTTGCCGTGGGTGCCGACGATCAGCAGAATCGCGACGGCACGCAGCAGGATCGACATCTCCACACGTGTGCCGCGACGACGGCGCGACGGCGCCTGGACCAGCTCGGCAATCGTTCGACGATGCCAGTCCGAGGGAAGATCGATACCTTCGCCGGCCAGTTTTGTGGAGAGCTCGACGTACGACAGGGAGTCGCCCCGCAGGCTCGTGAAGCTGTCACCCGGTGCCGCATCGGGCCGCGCCAGCAACTCGGCGTACATATCGCGCACGACGTCGAGGCGGCTTCTGCACTTGTCCGATGCGCGCGCCGGTGTTCCAGCCGAGTCAAGCAGTCGGGCCTGGCGTCCAAGCGCGGCGTAGTCAGTCTTGCCGTTCGAGGTGCGCGGCATGTCTCGCAGTCGCCCAACACTCACGACGTGCTCTGGCAGACCACAGCGTTGCGCCACAACTGTGCGCGCATGTGCGACGTCGGCGTGCCAGTCCACGAATGCGTGGACGCGGTCGCCCACCGACACACACCGAGCGGAAAGCTCTTCGCCGAGCAGTGCGCATTCGACTTCGTCGAGATCAATCCGCAGTCCGAACACCTTGGAGATGCGACTGCGTCGACCGACCCATTCGTAGGATCCGTCGGCGTGTTGCCGCGCGAGGTCGCCGGTACGCAGCTCACTCAGCTCCGGCCCGTTCGCGAGGTCGGCCTGGGAAGTCGCGTAGCCCATCATCACGTTGGGCCCGCTGTAGACGAGCTCACCGACGGCGTCGTCCGTGGACTCCGGAACGTGGGCCAATCGGAACGACCCGCCGGGCACTGGAACGCCCAGCGCCGCAGGACGCTCGAGAGCAAGATCCGACGGCAGATAGGCCATCCGTGCGGTCGCCTCGGTCTGCCCATACATCGCGTAGAAGTCCCAACCACGTTCGCGACCGAGCTCGGCGTACGCGGCGATGCGCTCAGGAGCGAGTCGTCCGCCCGCCTGCGTGACGTGGCGCAGGGACGGCAGGTCGCGATCGGCGAAGTCCGTCGAGTCGAGCAGGTCGAACGTGTATGGCACGCCGGCGAACGATGTGGCCTGCTCCTCTGCGGCGAGCGTCCAGAGACATTCATCGACAACGGACAGGTCGGTGATCACCAGGCCAGCCCCACTGAGAACGTGGCTGTTGACCACCGAAAGTCCGTAGCAGTAGTGCATCGGCAAGGTTGTGATCGCGCGATCACCCTCACGGATGTCGAGGTACTCCGCGATGCAGCGGGCGTTGCTGACGACGTTGTCGAGCGACAGCCGGACCAGCTTGGGCGAACCCGTCGTGCCCGATGTCGACATGAGCAGCGCGAGGTCAGGGTGCAGCTCATGGCGCGAGTCTTCGCGGCGCTCCACAAAGCTGCCGTGCGCCGGATCGAAAACGACGTCCGGGTCGTACGCGTCGACGATCGAGTCGAGATTGACCGGGCTGTCTCCTGGCACGAGGAGCACGGCGTGTCCATGCGACATCGCTGCGAGGTACGCGGTCAGCGCTTCTGGCGTATTGGCTCCGCCGACGACGACGAGGCGCTTTTCGCCCGCGAGGACATCGCCGACAGCATCGATGCGGTCACCGAGTTCGGCAAACGTGACCGTGTTGCCGGGGGTGATCAGCGCTGGACGGTCGCCATTCGCACGAAGCGTGCCGAATGCATTGCTGGTGGTGATCACTGCGGTGCCGCCCCCAGCACCGAGCCAGTGCCACGGATCGAAATGCCGACAGCATCGCCGACTGCCGGCACGTCGGTGCCGGGTACGCGCGCTTCTACAGTCAGGGCGCTGTCGACGAGGATCAGCCGGACCGTGGCGTCATGACCGAAGAAGCTGACGTCCTCGACGATTGCCCGTACACCCGCCGTGCCGAGTACGAGCTGCTCAGGTCGTACGAGGACCTGAGCGGTGCCGCTCGACGTACCGGCCGGGATGCTGATGTCTCCCAGCGGAGTGCTGGCGACCTGCCCGGAGATCGCTGCGGGCAGGATCACGACGCTGCCAACGAAACCGGCGACCGCGGCGTCTACTGGTGCGCGGTAGAGCTCCTCGGGGCTCGCCAACTGGGCAACCCGACCGTCGCGCATGACGGCTACCTGGTCCGCGAGCGCCAAGGCTTCGTCCTGATCGTGCGTCACCAGGATCGCCGTCGCGTCCGCCGCCCGGAGCGCGCGGATGACCGCCTTGCCGGTCTCGACTCGCAGACCAGCATCGAGGGACGAGAAGGGCTCGTCCATCAGCACCATCGACGGGCGAGGCGCGAGTGCACGAGCCAGAGCGACGCGCTGCTGCTGGCCACCCGAAAGCTCATGCGGAAAGCGGCGCTTCAGTGACGGATCGAGATCGACCAGCTCAAGCATCTCGTCAACGTCGAATCCGCGGCGCCGCACACCGAACGCGATGTTGGCTGCGACGTTGAGGTGCGGGAACAGCGCACCCTCCTGCGGCACGTAACCAATGCCGCGGTGTTGCGGCGGGATTCCCCGGCCGCCGGTGACCAGGGAGGTGCCACCGAGGCTGATCGATCCGGCATCGGCGTCGAGGAAGCCCGCGATGATGCGGAGCAGTGTTGTCTTGCCGCCACCCGACGGGCCAAGCGCGGCGACGATCGATCCGTTCGGGATCTCGAGGTCGACCTGATCGAGTACGAGCTGATCTCCGAACGACTTCGAAACACCTCTGATCTTCAAACCGCTCATGCCTCCGCCTCCGTAGGAAAGGGCACGGTACGGAGGATCCGGCATGATCCCTGCCTCATGATGAGCTCGCTCCGCTCGCTCATGCCCCCACCCCCAAGGCTGGGCGGCGAGCCAGCAGATACGTCGCGGGCAGGGAGATCAGCACCATGAGCAGTGCGTACGGCGCCGCAGCTCCGTAGGCGACCGAGGAGGAGCTGGTCCAGAACTCGGTGGCGAGGGTCGTCGTTCCAATCGGCGACAGCAGCAGCGTCGCCGTGAGCTCGGTCGTCACAGCGAGGAAGACGAGCGCACAACCGGCGCCGATGCCCGGTGCGATGAGCGGAAGGGTGACGCGACGAGCAGTCGCGATCCGACCCATGCCCAGCCCGTGCGCGACGTCTTCGTAGACGGGCGGAGACTGCTCGGCCGCCGACCGCACGCTGACCAACGCTCGCGGGAGGAACATGATCGCGTACGCGGCGACCAGCAGCAGGTAGGTCTGATAGATGCCCGGCACGTAGCGGATCGACACCGTGACAAGTGCGAGCGCGACGACGATGCCGGGAAGAGCATTGGCCGTGTACGCACTGCGTTCGATCGACGTGGAGATCCTCGTACGGTGGCGCACCGAGAGCCATGCGACTGGCAGGGCGATCAGCACCGTGATCACTGCAGCGGCCAAGCCGAGCCCGATCGATGTGCCTGCCGCAGTGAGGATTTCGCCGACCGGGAAAGCCGTTGACGAGCCGACGACGAGCCAATGGATCAGGCTGTAAATCGGGACGCCCAATGACGCAGCCGACAACGCGACCAGCATCAGGAGTACGGGGACCCGGCGAGCGCCCAGTCGCACCGGTACGACATCCCTCTTGGCACCACTGCCGACGCGCGCGAGCCGACGATTGGATCGCAGACGCAGGTCCGCCATCAGCAACACCAGGCAGCACAACACGAGGACGGCCGCGATGACATTGGCGCCCGCGCTGTTGAACGACGACTTGTATTGGTCGTAGATCGCGGTCGTGAACGTCGGGAAGCGGAGCATCTGAAGGGCACCGAACTCAGACAGCATGTGGAGCCCCACCAACAGAGCACCGCCGATCATGGCGGGTCGCAGCTGCGGGAGGACGACTCGAACGAAGGTCCAGCCGGGTCCGAAGCCGAGCGACCGGGCTACTTCCTCCATGGCCGGGTCGAGTCCGCGAAGCGTGGCAGCGGTCGGCAGGTAGACGAGCGGGAAGTACGAGAGGGTCACGATCACCAACGCACCGGTGTAGCCCTCAACATCGGGTGTCAGCGAGGACCAGCCATAGCTGTTGACGAAGGCCGGGATTGCGAGAGGCGCTGCCGCGAGCACGTGCCACAGGTTGCGGGCGGGTACGTCCGTACGTTCGACGACCCACGCACAGCCGACGCCGAGCACCAGGCTCAGCAGGCAGCCACCAACGACGAGCCGCGACGTGTTCCAGAGGAGTTCGCCCATACGTGGGCGTACGAGCAGGTCCCACATTTCCTGGCCACCGAGAGAGGCCGCGTAGACGATGACGTAGCCGAGCGGGATGAGGGCGAACGCTGCCACCACGGCGGAAATGACGACAAGGGAGGGAGGAGCGCTGCTCCGCCTTCCCTGCCGTCGAGTTGCCACGAGCGTGTCGATCAGAGGAACCCGGCGTCTTGGAGCATCGCGATGACGTCGGGACCGTTCAACGCGGAAAGGTCGACGACCGGCGGATCGAGCTCCGACAGCGGCTTGACGCCACGGCCCAGGTCAACCGCCGGGTTGAGCGGGTACTCGAGCGCATAGCTGGCCGCGAGGGCCTTCTGCCCTCCCTCGCTCGCGAGGAAGGCGACGAACTTCTGCGCGTTGGCCGAGTGCTTGCTCGCCTTGAGAACTCCTGCACCCGAGACGCTGAGGAAGGCGCCAGGGTCCTGGTTGCCGAAGAAGTGAAGGGCCGAGTCATTGCTGTTCTCGCCCGATTCCTCCTGGTCGCGGTACCAGTAGTAGTGGTAGATCACGCCGGCGTCGATCGTGCCGGCGTTGACTTCCTTGAGGACGACATTGTTGCCCTGGTAGACCGTGCCGTTCGCCTTGAGGCCTTCGATCCACGCCTTCGTGGCCTTCTCACCCTTGAGCTGAAGGACGGCACTGACGATCGCCTGGAAGTCGGCACCGGTCGGAGAGAACGAGACCTTGCCCTTCCACCTCGGGTCGGCGAGATCGAGGAGAGATTTGGGCAGGTCTGCTTCGTCGACCTTGGCCTTGTTGTAGACCAGCACGGTCGATCGTGCAGTGAATCCCATCCACTGGCCGCTCTTGGCTTCGTACTGCGCGGGAACCAGTTCCAATGTCGAAGCATCGAGCTTGGCGAACAGGCCCTTGCTCTCAACCAGCGACATGGCCGGGGAGTTCTCGGTGAGGAAGACGTCGGCGGGCGACGAGCTGCCCTCCTGCACCAGTTGGTTGGCGAGCTCGAAATCACTGCCATTGCGGAGCTTGACCTTGATGCCGGTCTTCTTGGTGAACGCTGGGGCGAGATCCTGGAGCAGTTCTTCGTGCTGAGCGTTGTAGACCGTAATCGACGGTGCGTCGTCACCACCACATGCGGTGAGCATGGGCACGGTCAATGCTGCGACCACTGCAATTGCAAGGGTTTTGAGCCTCACGTACATCTCTCCTAAGCGTCAGGTGTGCCTAACCTTAGTAGAACGCCGGGGGTGCCTCCAAGCCAACCCTGTGTGAGATGGATCTAGGCGCGAGAGCGCCGCGACCAAACCAGGCGATGTGCCGTGGCGAACCACCTGCAAGAGATTCACAAGATCACAAAGAGGTGTACGTCATGCATGACTCCTTGCCAGAAATCGTCCGGCATTCCCACCGCACATTTGCCGATGAGATCGATGCCTCCGCCCATTCGACCTACGGCAAGGCAAGGACTGGCGACCTTGTTCAGAAGGCCGACGCATTCCTCATCCACGCCTGCCGGCACGTATCGTCTGTGTGCGCAGTTGTCCTCCCGACCGCAAGAAGGCGCCTTCCGGATGGCAAGCAGCGGGTCAAGGAATATGTGCATCAGCTCCGTCGTCTGGAGCGAGCCATCGCCCAGGCCAAGGGGCGCCTCTACGGTCAGTCGCGCTCAGTCCATTTGCCGTGGGCTGGCGTGTGGGCTCAGCTCTGCAGCGAGTTCAGGGAGCTGATGGCCCTTGAGCATCGGTTGATTGGTGACCTTGCCGTCGCGGTGGGTCCTCGTCTCGGTGGCCGCATCGCCTCACGCCTCCTGTCTGCCGAGGCATCCGGCCTGACCAGGCCGCACCCAAATTCTCCCCACACTGGCCCACTCTCGGGCATCGTCCGACGCATATGGATGCGGGCCGACACCTTCTGGGACCTGGCCGAAAACCGAATCGTCCTGAAGGCCGTCAACTAGGCCGACGCACGCGTTCTCCTGATGACGGCCATGCCGGCTGTTGTCAGGACTGCGCAAAGCACCAGCCAGGCGAGCGTGAGTGGACTTCCGCCATCGGGAAGTGTCGATGTCGCCCCGAGCTCAGCGCCCTCGGCAGAGGGCGTACCCGCTGCCGGGACCGACGCCGAGAACGAGTTGAGCTGCAAGACGGACGTCAGCGGTCGAGATGCAACCACCTGTTCATTGCCTGAGGTCGAGGACTCGGAGAGCGAGTCGTCGCCGTCGGAGCCACCTTCAGACCCCGGATCCGTCGGGCTAACCGCGCCGCCGGTGAGGGCCTGGTCCACACCTGAGACCAACGGAAGATCGCTCAGCGAGGTATGCCCGCCAAAAGTCGAATCGACGACTGAACTCAGTTGTCCAACCGGGCCGGCGACCTTCGGCGCGACAGCGGGCGACTGAGCCGGTGACGCGACCGCATCCACCGTCTTCTCGACAGTGTTGAGCAAGCCTGGCGAGTCATCGGAGGCGTAGGCCGGGGCGGCGATGACCGAGACCAAGAACGCGAGCACGAGGACAAGCGACCGGTTGGCAGTACGCATGGTGTTCCTTGCATGTGGTGGGAGTGCCTGAATCGTAGGCGTGTGGATGCCTTCGACGCCGGTGAATTCCCACATATCGAACACTCTTGACATGTTTGTGAGTGGTCACTAACTTAATTCCATGGCAACCGGAAAGCGTATGAAGGCAGCGGATCGCCGCATCCTGATCCTCGAGGCAGCTCAAGAGGAGTACGGCCGCGCAGGTATGCACGCCACCTCCGTCGAGGTCATCGCAGATCGGGCCGGAGTCTCCCAGCCGTACATCTTCCGGCTGTTCGGAACCAAGAACGACCTGATGGCCGCCGTGATCGAGCACCACACCGCAAAGCTGCGCCAAGCCTTCCGTGACGCTGTCGACCAGCGCGACCCCGAAACCTCCCCACTCGAGGCAATGGCGCTGGCGTACCTCGGCTTCATGAACGAAGACGTCAACTCCCTGCGCTGCCAGCTTCACACCTGGGCAGCCGCATCCGACCCGGCCATCAAGGACGTCGCCCAACGCACGTACCGCGAGATCTGGGAAGACATCGCTGAGTTGAGCGGTGCCACTGCTGACGAAGTCCGCGACTTCATGGGTCACGGAATGTTGCTCACCGTTCTTGCCTCACTCGACCTGACAGACCTGTTCGGCGACCCCCTCGCCGTAGTAAAGGAGTACTGATGTTTGCTGCACTCGCTCGTCTCGCCAACACGTATCCACGACGGGTACTCGCCATCACCGTGCTCTTCTTCGCTGTTGCCGGAGCGCTGGGCGGCCCAGTCGCCTCGCTGCTCAACAGCGACAACGACTCGTTCTCCGACACCGGCGCCGAGAGCGCGAAGGCGCTCGAACGGATCGAGAAGGCCTCAGGCGAGATGGCATCACCGGACCTCATCGCCGTCATGCCCGCCAAGGACACCGCGGCACTCGACGAAACGCTCTCGATCCTGAAGTCCGAGAAGAACGTCGCCCAAGTCGCTGGCGGACCCGACTCCGGTCCCGCGTTCGTCTCCAAGGACGGCAGCAAGACGTATGTCGTCGCGATCTACAAGTCGCACGGCGACCCCGACAGCACGACCGAGCACCTTCGCGACGAACTCGGCGAGGTCGATGGCGTCACGATCGGCGGATTCGGTCCGGCCTACCAGCAGGTCAATGAGCAGGTCGAAAGCGATCTGGTCAAGGCCGAGCTGATCGCCTTCCCACTGCTGTTCCTGGTGTCACTGTGGGTGTTCCGATCCGCTGTCGCCGCACTCCTGCCCCTCCTTGTCGGCGGCATCACGATCGTTGGCTCACTGCTGGTGGTCCGCGGCATCAACGAGTTCGTCGACATCTCGATCTTCGCGCTCAACCTGATCACCGGTCTCGGACTCGGTCTCGCGATCGACTATTCGTTGTTCCTCGTCTCGCGCTATCGAGAAGAGCTCGTACGTACGGGGCCCGGACCTGAGGCGATCCGCCGTACGATCGCCACTGCAGGTCGTACCGTCGTGTTCTCGGCGGTCACCGTCGCCGGCGCCGGACTCGCACTGCTGGTGTTCCCTCTGCGCTTCCTCTACTCGATGGGCATCGGCGTATCGATCGTCGCGCTCATGGCCGCAGCTGTGTCAGTCATCGTGCTTCCCGCTCTGTTCGCCGTGCTGCAGCACCGCGTCAACGCCGGCTCTCCCAAGCGTTGGCAGCGTGCACAGGCTGCCGAGATCGCGGCCGAGAAGCACGGCTTCTGGTACCAGCTTTCGAAGTTCGTCATGCGCTTCCCGATCGCGATCGCACTGACCGGTACGGCAATCCTGCTCGCGCTCGGATCACCATTCCTCGGCGTGAAGTTCACCGGCGTCGACGCGACAGTGTTGCCGAAGGATGCGTCGGCCCACGTGGTCGACACGACCCTGCGGACCGAGTTCGTCGGCGCTGAGTCCCTACCGATCATCGTCGCCTTGCCCGCCGCCGAGTCAGACACTGCCGAAGTCACCGCGTACGCCAGCCAGCTGGGCGAACTGGACAGCGCAGCGGCCGTCAGTGAACCCCGCTACCGCGGTGGCGACACCTGGCAGATCGACGTCAGCTCGAAGTTCCCGACGATGGACGAGAAGTCGCTCGACCTTGTGACCGAGATCCGAGAGCTCAAGGCGCCTGAGCCCGTGTTGGTGGGTGGTGCAGCCGCAGAGCAGGTCGACCAGGTACACGCGATCAAGGCTGGCGTTCCGCTCGCGATGCTGATCCTCGTCATCGTCACGTTCATCACCCTGTTCCTGATGACTGGATCGGTCGTGCTCCCGATCAAGGCTCTGATCATGAACGTCCTGACCATCACCGCGACGTTCGGCATCTTGGTGCTGATCTTTCAGGAAGGCCGATTCCAGGGACCTCTCGACTACGTAAGTCAGGGCGCCCTCGAGTCGACGCAGCCGGTGTTCCTGTTCGCGGTCGTCTTCGGCCTCTCCACCGACTACGCGGTTTTCCTGCTGACGCGTATCAAGGAAGCCCGCGACGCCGGTGCCGGAGAGCGCGAGTCGGTGGCACTCGGCCTGCAACGTACGGGTCGCATCGTCACCGCGGCGGCGCTGCTGTTCGCCGTCGCTCTCGGCTCGTTCGCGACGTCGGAGATCATCTTCATCAAGCAGCTCGGTATCGGTACGGCTGCGGCAGTCCTGATCGACGCAACCATTGTCCGCGCGATGTTGGTTCCATCGCTGATGGCCCTGCTCGGCAAGCGCAACTGGTGGGCACCGAAACCGCTGCGCAAGCTGCACGACCGCATCGGCCTCTCCGAGGGCGAGCCGGATGAGCTCGAGCCCGTGAAGGTCTAGTTCTGGAACGCACGAACGGCCCGACACGAGCCAGATACATGCTGTGGTCGGGCCGTTCGTGATGTGAGCCTTAGATCAGGCCCTTTGCCGTCAGCCATTCCTTGGCGAGAACCGCGGGAGCCGTCTTGTCGGGGCCCTGGTTCTTGCTGTTGAGGTCGAGCAGATCAGCAGTGGTGAGCTGTGCCGAGATGGCGTCCAGGACGTCCTCGACCGTGTCCGTTGCCTTGTCATCGTTGATCAGCGGGATGACCTGCTGAGCGGCGATGAGGTTCTCGGGATCCTCGAGGGTCACGAGCTTGTTGGCGAGGATCGACGGAGTCGTCGAGTAGATGTCAGCCACATCGATGTCACCATCGAGCAGCGACTTCAGCGTCTTGGGACCGCCGCCGTCACCGATCGGGACGAACTTGATGCCCGTGATTCCGTAGACCTTTTCGAGTCCGGGGATGCCGTAAGCGCGCTCCTTGAACTCCGGATTGGCGCCGAGCGTCAGACCCTTCACATTCTTGAGGTCAGCGATCGTCTTCACGCTGTTCTCTGATGCGAACTCGGGCGTGACATTGAGCGAGTCCTTGTCTTCTGCCTTCGCAGCGTCAAGCACCTCGAGGTTGTCGGGGAGGGCATCGTCGAGAGCATCTTCGATGTCTTCTTCCGACGTCGCAGTCGCCTTGGGGTCAAGGTAGGACAGCAGGTTGCCGGAGTACTCAGGCAGCAAGTCGATCTCGCCATTCTTGAGCGCCGGAATGTACGCCTCGCGGGCGCCGATGTTGAGCTTCTTGGTGACCTTGATGCCCTTGGCCTCGAGACCCTGCGCATAGATCTCAGCGATGATCTCGTTCTCGGGGAACGCCGCCGATCCGATCGTGATCGAGTCGGACGCAGCCTTGTCGCCGTCGGTCGGATCGCTGCCACACGCGGCAAGCGAAAGACCCAGAGCAGCGACTGCAGCGCCAACGGTGAGTTTCTTGATGGACATTTTTCTCCTTGGTGGGGGTTGGGTTAAGCAGAGGTGGGACTGAGAGCTGGGCGGGAGCCGAGCACGGCACGCTGGATCAGGACGAAGATTCCGTCGAGTATCAGCGCGAGAACGATGACCACGACAGAGCCTGCGACAACGCGTGGGTAGTCGGAAAGGGCAAGGCCGTCGATCAAGTAGCGGCCGAGTCCGCCAGGACCGGGGACGAACGCGGCAACCGTCGCCGTGGCGACGACCTGGAGCGTGGCCGAGCGGAAGCCGCCGACGATCAAAGGGAGGGCCAATGGCGCCTCGACCTTGGTGAGCACTTGCCACTCGGTCATCCCGATCGCGCGGGCAGCGTCGATCGTCTGGCGATCCACCGACTCAAGTCCTGCATAAGCGCCAGCGAGCAAAGGTGGGATCGCGAGGAGCACGAGCGTGAAGATCGCCGCCTTGATGCCGATCCCGGTGAACAGCGACGCGTACGTCAGGACACCCAGCGTCGGCAAGGCCCTGAGCACACCCGAAGAGACGACGGCGAGACCGCGCAAGCGTCCGGTGTGACCGATCCACAGACCGATCGGAATTGCGATCGCCGCGGCGATGACGACGGTGAGTCCGGTGTAGCCGAGATGCTGAACCAGACGGTGCGGAACACCGTCTTCGCCCGACCAGTGCGCGGAGTCCGAGAACCAGTCGATCGTGTCGTTGACAACGCTCATGCGCGACCACTCCGCAAGCGCACCGAGATCGGGGCGCGGGTGGGAGTCCGAGCGGCTCGCACCCATGGCATCAACAGTCGTCCGGCCAACACGAGCAGCGCGTCGAACAAGAGTGCAACGGCGACGATCCCGACGACCCCGGTCAAGATCTCAGGGTTGTTGTCTGTGCGGTAGCCCTCGGTGAACAACGAGCCGAGATTGCTGACGCCGATCAAGGCCCCGACGCTCACAAGGCTCACGGTGCTCACCGCGACTACACGCAGACCCGCGAGCAGGACGGGACCGGCCAGCGGAAGCTCGACGCGGAAGGCCCTGCCCACAGCCGAGAATCCCGACGCCGTTGCGGCATCAAGCACCGCCGGTGCCACCGACTCGAACGCGTCTGCCGATGACCGCACCATGATCGCGACGGCATAGACCGTCAGTGCCACGACGACGTTGATCGGATCCAAAAAGCCGGTGCCAATGATGCTGGGCAAAATCAGGAAGAACGCCAGCGACGGGATGGTGTAGAGGATTCCGCTGACGCTGAGTATGAAGCCCCGGAGCCTGCGGTGCCGATTGGCGTACCAGCCGATCGGCAATGCGATGAGGAACCCGAGCAGGATCGGCAAGCCGCTCAACCACAGGTGGTCGAGTAGCAGGTCGATGACCTTGTCCCAGTTGGCGTTGAGCCACTTCATGGGTTGAGCACTCCGGTGACTTTGCCCGTCTCGTCCACGACGATGCTCGTGCCGTCGCGGTCCTCGACGTGCAGTTTGCGGTGCCCCTTGTCGAGACCCACGAAGCTCCGTACGAAATCGTTGGCTGGCTCGGCAAGGATTTCGGCGGGCGAACCAACCTGCGCGATGTGGCCGCCCGTCTTGAGGATGACGACCTGGTCGCCAAGCAAGAAGGCTTCATCGATGTCGTGCGTGACGAAGACGATCGTCTTGTCGAGCTCACGCTGAAGCCGAAGGAGCTCCTGCTGCAGCTCGTCGCGGACGATCGGATCGACGGCACCGAACGGCTCGTCCATCAGCAGGATGTTGGGATCGGTCACGAGACCGCGAGCAACACCTACGCGCTGCTGCTGACCTCCGGAGAGCTGCGTCGGGTACTTCGTCGCGACCGACGCATCGAGGCCAACTGTCTCGAGCACCGCGTACGAACGCTCTCGCGCTTCCTTCTTGTCGACGCCATTGAGACGCAGCACTGCGCCGACGTTGTCGATGACCTTGCGATGTGGGAGCAGGCCGGCGTGCTGCATCACGTATCCGATGCTGCGGCGCAGCTGGACGCGGTTGCGGGTCGCGATGTCGACGTCGTCGATCAGCACCTGACCTGCGGACGGCTCAACCATCCGGTTGACCATGCGAAGGAGTGTTGTCTTGCCACATCCGGACGAGCCAACGAACACGGTCGTGGTCTGCGAAGGGAGAACGAGGCTGAAGTCGCTCACCGCTTCCGTCCCGTCAGCGAACGTCTTGCTGATGGAGCGGTATTCGATCATGCGGTCCTCCGCGTTACGCACAGTGTGGGCAGGGGCGTTGGTAGGCAATCAACAGACTCGGGACAGTCTTGCCCGTGTCTGGTCAGTCGGCAATGCGAATGGGCAGTCATCTCAGGGCGAGGTTGGCGCCGCGACGACATGCTCGACAGCCGTCGGACCAGCCACAACGGGCAGCCCGGCGTCACGCCAGGCGTGGATGCCGCCTGCGATGTCACTCGCCGGAAGCCCCAGCGATGTGAGCGCTGATGCCGCCAACGATGAGGTGTAGCCCTCGGTGCAAACCACGATCCACTCCTGACCAGCCTGCGCGAACGGCAGGCTCGCGCCTGACTCGGGATGCAGACGCCATTCCAGATGATTGCGTTCAACTACGACAGAACCAGGAATCTCTCCATCTGATTCCCGTTGCCACTCAGGTCGTATGTCAACGATCAGCGCTCCAGAGGCAACGCGCTCGGACGCCTCGTGCGGTTCGAGGCGTTCGATTGAGGCACGCGATGCTTCGAGAAGTTCGTCGACGGACGCATACGTCATGGCACGCTCCGTCATTTCACAGCGTGCAGTGTCGGGGCGGGCTCTTCGGGATCGTCGGTCCAGACCGAGGCGAGCTTGATGAGCTGGCTGCCCTCAGTGTCGTAGTAGTTCATCAGCGAGAGGGGCGGCGAGTACGCGTGCACGCTCACGGCTGTTTCGGCAGCGATGTTCCGCACGTCGTGCACGTAGTGCTCACCGAAGACGACGGTGTCGCCCTCGGTTCGAGGCGTCTCGGCCAGCTTCTCGACGCCGGGAGTCCAGATCGTCTCGCTCAGTTCACCGCTGACGACCGTGAAGGCGCCCGAGGAGCCGCCGTGGTCGTGCAGTTGGGTGCCTTGGTCCGTCGTCCAGCTGATCAACCAGATGTCGATCTGGTCGTCGCGGTGCAGGCGTGCGTGCCACCGCTCGTCGGCGTCCGCCTCGACGGCATAGTGGCCGGCACGAACATCCTCAGCCACACAGCTCGTCCACTCCACCAGCTGCGCAAGTGAGAGTGGGGACGGAATGGCGTGTGCGGTCATGCCTTCATACAAGCCATTTCCGCCTGTGCTGTGGGAACGGTTCACCCTTCGGACGTCTGCGACAAAAGTGGTCGTGATGAGGTAACGGCAGGCCTTCAACGGGACACCAACCCGTTTTGTTTCGTCGACCGCCGGTGCGTTACAGTTGCGTCTGCTCCTTCGCGGAGTTGCCACGAGGCCCCGTGGCGCAGTTGGTTAGCGCGCCGCCCTGTCACGGCGGAGGTCGCCGGTTCGAGTCCGGTCGGGGTCGCCACCTTGAAGCTCCCCGCATCTGATGCCAGATGCGGGGTTTTTCTTGCCCCAATCCGATTTCTGACGGGTCAAGTCAGTGCGATAAGGTGATCGTCGCCCTCTCCGCCGTTACGGGGGAAGGCACGGCCAGGTAGCTCAGTTGGTACGAGCATCCGCCTGAAAAGCGGAGGGTCGCCGGTTCGACCCCGGCCCTGGCCACAAAACAGCGGGCCACAGGCTCCGAATGCGGGTCACGACACAACGTCGTGGCCCGCATGTTTTTGTAGCCAGGGCCGGGTCGAGCGGCCGTGTGCCTGGTGTCCCATAGCAAACTGGGACATACGTACGACTTCTGGGTGAATCTCCTTTAGGATCGAGCCATGACTGACATCTCCGGCAAGCTCGTGCTCGTCACCGGCGCAGCCAGCGGTATCGGCCGTGCGACCGCTGAGGTCGCCGCCGAGCGTGGCGCGCGAGTCGTGCTGACCGACATCAACCCCCTCGACGAGACCATCGCGACGATCAAGGCCGCTGGCGGAGACGTCGCGTATGCGAAGTCGCTCGACATCACCGACGTCGACGCCGTGATGGCATTCGCCCAGGAAGTCCATGACGCCCACGGTTCAGTCGATGTCGTCATGAATGTCGCCGGCATCTCGGCCTGGGGCACTGTCTCCGCGCTCGAGCACAAGCACTGGCGCAGCATGGTCGAGGTCAACCTGATGGGCCCGATCCACATCATCGAGGCCTTCGTGCCTGCAATGGTCGATGCCGGTCGAGGCGGCCACCTGGTCAACGTCTCGTCAGCTGCCGGACTCATTGGTATGCCGTGGCACGCGGCGTACTCGGCCAGCAAATTCGGCCTGCGCGGCGTCTCCGAGGTACTGCGCTTCGATCTACGACGTCATGGCATCCGGGTCAGCCTGGTCTGCCCAGGCGGCGTCGACACAGGACTGACCGAGACGATCGAGGTTGCCGGCGTCGACAAGGCCGGCAAGGCATTCAAGAAGGCACAGGCGCATTTCAAGAAACGTGCGGTGACGCCCAACCATGCTGCCCGGGCGATCCTGCGGGGCGTGAAGCGCAACCGCTACATGGTCTACACGTCGCCCGACATCTTCCTGGCCTTCACGCTGCAGCGCGCCTTCCCGCCGGGCTACTCCCTGGCGATGCGCATCTTCAACAAGGTTGCCAACAAGGTTCTGCCCGAAGCCGAGAAGGCGCGGGCGATCCGATGAGCGAACCTCGCATCACATCAGGCAACTGGCGCCAGACGAGCCCGTTCATCAAGGGGTTCAGCAAGCTGGCTGGCAGATCGATGGGTACTGAGCCACCGCAGGTGTTCCTGGTGCTCGGCCGCACCAAGCGGCTGTTCTGGGGATGGCTGATGTTTGCCGGCGGTCTAATGCCGGGCGGCAAGCTGCCTCGTCGCGAGACCGAGCTGATCATCCTCCGCGTCGCGACCCTGGCCGGTAGCGCGTACGAGCGCGCCCACCACGAGCGCATCGGCGCACGGGCCGGCGTGACGCCGGAGGATCTCGCCGCTGTCACCGTTGGCCCGACTGACAAGCACTGGAATGCTCGTGAGGTTGCGCTGCTGACCGCTGTCGACGAACTCCACGACAAGAAGGACCTCAGCGATGCCAGCTGGGCCGCGCTCCGTGAGCATCTCGACGAGCGACGCTCCGTCGAGTTCCTGCTCCTGACTGGCCACTACGAGATGCTCGCAACGGCGCTCAACACCCTGCGGATCGAGCCCGACCCGCCCCGCAAGAGGCGTTAAAGCGAGGCGATCAAAGCCTCGACTCGCCCCTTGATCTCGTCGCGAATCGGCCGTACGGCCTCGACACCCTGACCGGCCGGATCGTCGAGCACCCAGTCCTCGTAGCGCTTGCCGGGATAGAACGGGCACTCGTCGCCGCAGCCCATCGTGATCACCACGTCGGCCGTCTGGACAGCACTGTCCGTCAAGAGCTTCGGCTGCTCGGTCGCTATGTCGATGCCAACTTCAGCCATCGCTTCAACCGCCGCAGGGTTGACCGAATCCGCGGGCTGCGATCCTGCCGACAGTACCTCGATGCGCCCCTCACCCAGATGCTGCAAGAAGCCCGCAGCCATCTGTGAGCGGCCAGCGTTGTGGACGCATACGAACAAGACCGTTGGTTTCACGGCATCTCCTTGAGTGATCGTGCGAGAACGATAGCGATGGCGCCCCCCAGCAGTTGTGCGAGCACAAACCACGGGACGTCTTCCCAACGGATCCCCGAGAAGGAGTCCGTGAGTGCTCGAGCGATCGTCACGGCTGGGTTTGCGAAGGACGTGGACGAAGTGAAGAAGTAGGCCGCGCCGATCCAGGCCGGCACAGCCACGGCGACGACCTCGCGAGATGCCAGCAGGACGACCAGCACGAGACCCGCGGTGGCGATGATCTCGCCGAGCCACAGCCCCGCTTCGGACCGATCACCGTCGAAGGTCGAGACCAGCGATCGGTCGTACATCGCGTGGGAGATCAGAGTGCCGAGCGCGCCCCCGGCGACCTGAGCGACGACGTACGCGCCAGCGAGACCGACGGACAGGTCTCGGCGTACAAGCATCACGGCGCTCACGACCGGGTTGAAATGGGCGCCACTGATCGGCAGGAACAGCGCAATGAGGACACCGAGGGCCAGCACCGTCGCAACGGCGTTGATCAGGAGCTGGAGTCCGATGTCAGCCGTGAGTCGTTGGGCGGCAATGCCAGAACCAACGACGGCCATGATGAGGATGGCGGTCCCCACGAACTCGGCGAAGACCGCCCTCCTCGAGTTCAGCAACAACCGCATTCGCAGCCACCCATGACACTGTCCTTTCATCGACGTTGTTCGATGTAAGCGTGCCCTGCTATATTGATGTTTGTCAATACAGGAGGCGCGATGAAGACCGAGCTGTTGCCCGTGGTCGAGAACGTGAGCTGCTGCAGCGACCTGCCCTCAGCACTCTCGACAACGGATGCCGAAGCCAAGGCCGCCCGGTTCAAGGCGCTCGCCGATCCCACTCGCGTGCAGCTGCTCCACCTGGTCGCCGGCGCCGGTCGCGACGAAGCGTGCGTATGCGACCTCACTGACACCGTGAAACTGTCCCAGCCCACCGTCAGCCACCACCTGCGCATCCTCGTCGACGCTGGCCTGTTGACGCGCGAGCGCCGAGGCACGTGGGCTTGGTACCGCGTTGCCGACGAAGGGCTGCGCACGTTGAAGGCGGATCTCGAGCTCTAATGTGGGGGCATGGACCTCGGACTCGCTGACCGTACGTACATCCTCACCGGAGCGACCGGCGGGCTCGGCCTTGCCACCGCCAAGGTACTGGTCGCCGATGGCGCGAAGGTCGTCATCTCCTCGCGATCTCCGGAGTCCGTCGACCGTACCGTTGCCGAGCTCGGCGCCAATGCGACAGGCGTCGCGTCGGACAACTCGGATCCCGAGACCCCGGCACGACTGATTGCAGCTGCCCGCGACACGTTCGGCGGCCTCGACGGCGCGCTGATCAGCGTCGGCGGCCCGCCAGCGGGACTGCTGATGGAGCGCACCGAGGATGAATGGCGGGGCGCATTCGAGTCTGTGTTCCTCGGCTCCATCAGGCTGGCCACCGCAATCGCGACCGAGCTTGAGGACGGTGGCTCCATCGCGTTCGTTCTGTCGTCCTCAGCCAAGATGCCCGTCGCCAACCTCGCCATCTCCAACGGGCTCCGACCTGGCCTCGCGATGGCTGCCAAGACACTCGCAGACGAGCTCGGGCCGCGCGGCATACGCGTCAACGGCCTCTTGCCCGGGCGGGTCGACACCGATCGCGTACGTGAGCTCGACGCCCTCGCCGCTGATCCAGTTGCAGCACGCGCAGCCAACGAAGCCGCGATCCCACTTCGCCGGTACGGCAAGCCCGAGGAGTTCGGCCGAGCCGCTGCCTTCCTGCTCTCACCCGCGGCTGGCTTCATCACCGGCACGATGCTCCCTGTGGACGGCGGGCTGATCCGCGGCCTTTAGGCAGGTACGTAGCTCAGTGCCACCGCTCCCGACTCGTACTCCTTGCTTCCGATGAGCTTCAACTCAACGTGCTCAGCGAGCCCCTCAAAGAACCTTCGACCATGGCCCGCGAGCTCGGGCTGCACAAAGAACTCGTACTGATCGATCAGCCCGAGCTCCGCCAACGCCATCGGGAGAGTCACGCCGCCGGTGTATATCGCGTCGCCCGGCTGCTGCTTGAGGTCCTGCACAAATGCGGCGAGATCCCCGCGCACGAGCTCCGAGTTCCAGTCGACACTCTCCAGAGTGCTCGACACGACGTACTTCTTGGCCTCGTTGATGGTCTTGGCGAACGGCTCCATCCAGGCAGGTCTGCCTGGTGGTGTTGGCCCCCGCCAACCAGCCTCCATCAGCTCGTATGTCACGCGGCCGAACAGCAGCGCATCGGCGCGACCGATCATCTCGGTGGCGAACCGGTGCATGTCCTCGGTCGGCGAGAGTGCCGTGTGATCACAGCACCCGTCAAGGGAGAGGTTGATGGAGTACCGGAGAGGTCTCATGTCGTAAAACTACCGTCGAAGCGACGTCACGGGCGGCCAGTGCGCCGTGCAAGTAGAGCGGGAACAGCCACCACGGCACCCCAATCACGTCTGGCTGCAGATAGCTGAACTCGCCGACTGCTGACAGCGCCGCCTCGCCGAGCACGCCGCCGACCGCGATCAAGATTGCCGAGCCGAGGACGATCGCGGGCTCGCCGCGACGTACGACTCGGATCGCCCACGTTGCGAGCAATGCCAACGCGTACGCGACGGAGTACTTCTGATCGACAAACCCCGAGATGAGGTACACAGAGGTGACGATCGCGAGGCTCGCCATCACCCCGTTGCTGCTCGTCGAGCGTGGCGCTACGCCGTTGACACGCAGGCTCGTGTCGAGCATCGAGACCGTCGCCAGCAGGAAGGTCAACGGCACGATGATCGTCTGGCCAAGAACCTGCGGATCCCAGTGATAGACGAGCGTGTCCGTACGAACGTGAAACAGCTGATCGCACAGCGTCAGGAAGATCGCCGAGACACCGGCGACCAGAGCGAACCGCTTCACGCGTTGGACATCTCGCGAGGCTGCTCGGCCTCCGAACGCTTCTCGCCCGGGTGCCAGCCCGGCGGCATGAAAACGTAGCCGAGCTTGTCGCGCCAGCGGGTCGCGTTGTGCACGTCGCGGAACAGCTCAGCGAACGCGCCGTACTGCAGTCGCAGCACGTTGTAGGTGTCGACAGGCACCGTGAGTCCGTACGTCGGGCGGTGAAGCTCCTTCTGGAACGTGCCGAACATGCGGTCCCAGATGATGAAAATGCCGGCGTAGTTCTTGTCGAGGTACTCCGGATCGCTGCCGTGATGCACGCGGTGGTGCGACGGGGTGTTCATGACGAACTCGATCGGCGTCCACAGGAAGCCGATGCGCTCGGTGTGGGTGAAGAATTGATAGATCAAATTGAACGAGAACGCGATGTAGAGCGTCCACGGCTCGAAGCCCAACAGCGGGAACGGCAGCCAGAAGAGTGCATCGGCCCACGGGTTCCACTTCTGACGCAGCGCGGTGGAGAAGTTGAAGTACTCGCTCGAGTGATGTGCCTGGTGCGCCGCCCAGCCGATGCGTACGCGATGGACGAAGCGATGGTTGAGATAGAACGACAGGTCGAGGCCCAGGATCAAGGCGACCCAGTACCACCAGGTGTCGGTCGGGAGGTGCCACGGTGCGATGTAGACGCTCGCTGCGACGAACACGACCAGCGTGCCGGCTTTGAAGAGTGCACTCGACACCAGTGAACCAACGCCCATCAGGATGCTCGTGCGGGCGTCCTTGCCTTCGTAGCCGCGCAAGTCCTCGTCATCGGTCTCAAGGAACTTGAACGCGGCGAGCTCGATGAGCAGGGTCAGCACGAAGAACGGCGCTGCGACGATCGTCGGATTCTTGAGTGGGTCAAGCAGTTCGTTCATTGATTCACTCTCTCGCGGTATATGACTCGTGGGTAAGTTACCACAAGTTCATACAATGCCGCTAGACTCTTTTTGTGGCCAGACCGAATGCAGGCACCAAGGGTGTCCCCCGCCTCGACCGCGAGAGTCAGATCCTTGAGATCGCCTCCGCACAATTCGGTACGGACGGGTTCGCCGGCACGTCGGTTGCCACCATCGCCGAGAAGGCCGGCATCTCCAAGCCGCTGATCTACAACTACTTCGGCTCCAAAGAGGGCCTGTACGAAGCATGCCTCGACCGAGGCGGCGCGATCGTGGCCGAGGAGATCGAGCGGATCGCCCGCGGCGACGCCGTCGGTATCGAGCGCGGTATGCAGACTCTCGGCGGCATGTTCACACTTCTTGAGCCCCAGCCCTACTTGTGGCGCCTGTTCTTCGATCCGACGGCGCCTAGCACCGGCCCGATCGCAGACTCCGTCGCCTTGTACGCCGACCGCATCGGCAAACTCGCCGAGGAAGGCGTTGCCGAGCTCATGACACTCGCCGGCAATACCGATGAGCTCGATATCTCCGCGATGACCACCGTCTGGCTCGGCATCGTGGATTCGCTGATGGACTGGTGGCTCGACCATCCAACTGAAACAGCTGAGCAGATGATGCAGCGCTGTATGCGACTGCTCGCCGCACTCTTTGGGGACAGCGAATGAAGCTTGCAGGTCAGACCGTCGTCATCACCGGCTCGTCGAGCGGTATCGGCGCCGAAGCCGCGCGGAAGCTCGCCCGCCTTGGTGCGACCGTATGCCTGCTGGCCAGGCGGGAGGATCAGCTCGCCGAGGTTCGCGAGAGCATCGAGGCTGAGGGCGGCGTGGCTCATACGTACGCGGTCGACCTTTCGGATCCTGACGCTGCAGACACCGTCGCCAAGCAGCTGCTCGCCGAGCATCCGCGGATCGACGGACTGATCAACAACGCGGGCCGCTCGA
Source organism: Aeromicrobium panaciterrae (assembly GCF_031457275.1). Lineage (NCBI taxonomy): Bacteria > Bacillati > Actinomycetota > Actinomycetes > Propionibacteriales > Nocardioidaceae > Aeromicrobium > Aeromicrobium panaciterrae. The sequence continues at coordinate 684,114 of NZ_JAVDWH010000001.1, read as the reverse complement.
TTCGCCGACCGATTCTCGACTCGGTCGATCGCGCCCACGACTACGAGCGCACGATGGCGATCAATTACTTTGGCGCCGTCAGGCTGACACTCGCCTTGGTGCCCCGTTTCGTGGAGCAGGGCCACGGACACGTTGTCATCTCGTCGAGCATGTCGACACAGGTTCCGATCCCGTTGTTCTCCGCTTACCTCGCCAGCAAGGCGGCCCTCGAGTCGTTCACCCGGTCGCTGACCGCTGAGCTCGGCCACAAGGGCATCACGTCAACCGTCGTCTACTTCCCCATGGTCCGCACCGAGATGTCGACGGCCACGCACATCTATCAGGCCATGCCGATGTTGAGCGCCAACAAGGCGGCCAACTGGCTCGTCAAGGCAATTGTCGACAAACCGACACGAGTCACCAGCTTCGCCGGCACGATGGGCGAGCTCGGCATGGCCGCACTCCCGGGCGTTGTCACCAAGGCATCTCAGCCGCTCTTTCGGCGCATGGACAAGTCACTGGCCAAACGCGTCAAGGACTAGGACTCTTTGACCTGATTCATCCGGATGATCAGGTACGCCGGCAGCGCGACGGCCACGCCGACTGCGCCGAGCAGGAGGGCAATCCATCCGCGACGCACCTTCTTGGTCACCGCTTCGTAGACGACCCACAGGAAGAGCGCTGCGTACGTCAGCAGGATGTCGGTGGCGACGCCCGAGGCGACGGGAGTTCCGAACATGTCGTCGATCGCGTCACCGAAGGTGAGGTCCTTGACCTCAGGCGCCAGGATCACGACGAACAACACGATGAAAAGGGCTGCGATGCCGAGAAGTCCGGCCTTGAAGGTTCGCTCAGTCATGGGGTCAATGTAGGGCTTGGAACACGCGTAGAATGTGTTTCGAACCACACCACCCCGTGGTTCGAACGATGGATGTGCCCACCAACGCACATTCGCCACTTCTACAAGAGAGCACTACCGTGACCGACTCCAGCACCCCACCGTCAGCCTTTGGCACCGAGCACGAGCAAGTCGTGTTCTGCCACGACGAAGCATCCGGCCTCAAGGCCATCATCGCGATCTACTCCACCGCCCTGGGCCCAGCGCTCGGCGGAACGCGCTTCTATCCGTACGGCTCAGAGCAGGAAGCTCTCGCCGACGTCCTCAATCTTTCGCAGGGCATGGCCTACAAGGCGGCTCTCGCGGGTCTCGATCTCGGTGGCGGCAAGGCCGTCATCATTGGTGACCCGAACACCCTCAAGTCTGAGGCCCTGCTGCGCGCGTACGGACGCTTCGTGCAGTCGATCAACGGCCGCTATTACACGGCGTGCGACGTCGGCACGTTCAGCCCCGACATGGACATCATCGCCCGCGAGTGCGACTTCGTGACCGGTCGAACTGTCGAGCACGGCGGTGCCGGTGACTCGTCGGTCCTCACCGCCTTCGGTGTCTACCAGGGCATGCGCGCGAGCGCGTTCCACGTATGGGGCGACGCTTCGCTCGCCGGCAAGACCGTCGGCGTGGCCGGCGTCGGCAAGGTTGGCCGTCACCTCGTTGGGCTGCTTCTCGAGGAGAAGGCGAATGTCGTCGTCACCGACGTCTACGCACCCGCCGTCGAAGCGCTCAAGGAGAAGCACCCCGAGATCCGGGTCGTCGCCGACACGGCAGCGCTCGTCCGGGAGCCGCTCGACATCTACGCACCGTGCGCGCTGGGCGGCGCACTCGACGACGAAGTCGTGGGTGTCCTGTCGGCCAAGATCGTCTGCGGTGCTGCCAACAACCAGCTCGCCCACGAAGGCATCGACAAACTGCTCGAAGAGCACGGCATCACGTACGCGCCCGACTACTGCGTCAACGCAGGCGGTCTCGTACAGGTCGCCGACGAGCTCGAAGGCTTCAACTTCGACCGCGCCAAGGTGCGGGCAGCGAAGATCTACGACACGACGCTTAGCGTGCTTGAGCACGCCAAGAGCGAAGGCGTGACACCGGCGGTGGCTGCCGATCGCGTGGCGGAACAGCGCATGCGCGAAGTAGGCCGACTGCGTTCGGTGTGGCTGCCTAAGTCCTAGGCGCCGCGCTGCGAAGCTAGGCAAGATCGTTTGGGAACGACCCGGTGGCTTTAAGAAGCTGCCGGGTCTTCTCGTTCGACCATGTCGACATACTGCGCCGGAATCGGTTCGCCCGATTCGCCGTGGAGCTCGCGCTGCAGATTGTTGAAGTCCGTCTCTGGTGTGCGGTACTTCAAGTCGCGCGCAACTTTGGTCTGTTTGGCTTTAGCTCGGCCGCGCCCCATGGGTCCGACCCCCTCGCAGAAAAATAGTCAGTTTGTCGTGCTGACAAGCCTACCTAAGTCCTTAAACAATCCCGGCATCGGCCCCCACCCGCGTGCCTCAGTGTTAAACGAGGTTTACGGTGCCGCCGTCGCCATGGATGCCTGCCTCGGACACATCGCCTGCAATCCAAGCGTCAACGCCCCGGTCAGCGAGCAATTGAATGGATGCATCGGCTGCGTCAGGGGCGACGATCGCGACCATGCCGACGCCCATGTTGAGCGCGAGATCGAGATCAGCCTGCGCCACTCCGCCGACTTCGCCGACCAGGCCGAAGATCGGTTGGGGTGTCCAGGAGGAGCGGTCGAAGCGTACGGAGACCGTGTCGGGCAGCACGCGAGCGAGGTTGGCTGCGAGCCCGCCGCCGGTGATGTGCGACATCGCGTGCACCTCGAGCTCGGCGGCAAGCGCCAGGCACGGCAGTGTGTAGAGCTTGGTCGGCGTCAGCAGTTCTTCGCCGAGCGTGCCTCCGAGCTCGGGCACCTCGCGGTCGAGCTCCCAGCCAGCTTTGTCGAAGAAGACGTGGCGAACGAGCGAGTAGCCGTTGGAGTGGAGCCCGCTCGAAGCCATGCCGATGACGACGTCGCCGGGGCGTACGAGCTCAGCGCCGAGGAGCTTGTCGGCCTCGACCACACCAGTGGTGGAGCCGGCGATGTCGTACTCGTCGGGCGAGAGGAGTCCTGGGTGCTCAGCGGTCTCGCCGCCGAGCAATGCGGTGCCACTCTCGGCACATGCCTGAGCAATGCCCTTGACGATGTCGGCGATGCGCTCGGGCACGACCTTGCCGCAAGCGATGTAGTCAGTCATGAACAACGGTTCGGCGCCACATACGACAAGGTCGTCGACCAGCATGCCGACGAGGTCGAAACCGATCGTGTCGTGCTTGTCCATGCGCTGGGCGATCTGCACCTTGGTGCCGACACCGTCGGCCGAGGTCGCGAGCAACGGCTTGTCGTACGACTTCAGCGCCGACGCATCGAAGAGGCCAGCGAATCCGCCGATGCCGCCGACAACCTCGGGGCGGCGGGCCTTCTCGACCCACTCCTTCATCAGCTCGACGGCGCGGTCGCCTTCGGCGATGGAAACTCCGGCGCTGGCGTAAGACGTCATCAGATGACCTCGAGGGGCAGGGTTTCCTGCACCTCGAGCAGGTGCTTGCCGATCAGGTCGTCCTCCGGCAGCGCGACGGGGTAGATGCCGTCGAAGCAGGCGCGGCAGAGGTTGTCCTTTTTGACGTTGGTCGCTTCGACGAGCTGGTCGAGCGAGATGTACGCAAGCGAGTCGGCACCGATCGACTTGCGGATCTCGTCGACCGAGATGCCGTTGGCGATGAGCTCGGCACGAGACGCGAAGTCGATGCCGTAGAAGCACGGCCACTTCACCGGCGGCGACGAGATGCGTACGTGCACCTCGGCAGCTCCGAACTCGCGCAGCATGCGTACGAGTGCGCGCTGAGTGTTGCCGCGGACGATCGAGTCATCGACGACGACGAGTCGCTTGCCGGCGATCACATCGCGCAGCGGGTTGAGCTTGAGTCGAATGCCGAGCTGACGCAGCGTCTGCGACGGCTGAATGAACGTGCGGCCGACGTACGAGTTCTTGACCAGACCGTGACCGAACGGAATGCCCGACTCCTCGGCGTAGCCAATTGCGGCAGGCGTACCGGACTCAGGCACCGGGATGACCAAGTCCGCATCGACGGGGAACTCGCGAGCCAGCCGGCGGCCGATCTCGGCACGGACCGAGAAGACGCGCTGGTCAGAAATCGTGGTGTCAGGACGGGCGAGGTAGACGAACTCGAAGAGGCAGCCCTTGGGCTCGGCCTTGGCGAAGCGTTCGCTGCGCAGTCCGTTCTCGTCGATCGCGATGAACTCACCGGGCTCGATCTCACGGATGTAGGAGGCGCCGACGATGTCGAGAGCGGCGGTCTCGCTGGCAACGACCCAACCGCGCTCGAGACGACCGAGCACGAGGGGGCGGATGCCCTGGGCATCACGCGCTGCGTAGAGCGTGTTCTCGTCCATGAAGACGAGGGAGAAGGCACCGCGAAGTTTGGGCAGCACCTCGAGCGCTGCTTCTTCTACCGAGCGATCGGGGAAGGAGGAGAGGAGCGTGGCCATGACCGAGGTGTCGCTGGTCGCGGTCTCGCCCTTGCTGGCGCCGCCCGCAAGACCTTCGCGCTGGCGCACCATCTCGATCAGTTCGGCCGTGTTGGTGAGGTTGCCGTTGTGGCCGAGGGCGACCGAGCCCTGAGCGGTCGGACGGAACGTCGGCTGCGCGTTGTGCCACACGCTGGAGCCGGTCGTGGAGTAGCGAGCGTGGCCGATCGCGAGCTCGCCCTTGAGCGAATCGAGCGTCGACTCGTCGAACACCTGGGAGACGAGCCCCATGTCCTTGTAGACCAGGATCTGCTTTCCATTGCTCACCGCGATGCCGGCAGATTCCTGCCCTCGGTGCTGCAAGGCGTACAGGCCGAAATAGGTCAGCTTGGCGACCTCTTCACCGGGAGCCCAGACGCCGAAGACGCCACAGGCATCCTGGGGTCCGGCGTCCTGGGGATCGATGTCGTGGGTGAGGCGTCCATCTCCGCGGGGCACGTGCTCAAGTGTACGGGCAACCCCGCCTCAAGACCCACTTGCCGCGCATCCCGCGGACACTCCGCGAAGCATCTAGCGTGGTGCTGTGACGAAGGCCCTGTTGTACGGACTGGCGACCGCGCTGCCACTGGTCATCGGCGCGGCAATTGGTCTGCGCTGGAGGATCCCGCGACCTGCCCTTGCCGCCCTGATGGCCTTCGGCGCCGGCACGATGATTGCGGCCGCCTCGGCTGAGCTGTTCGAGCCTGCTTTTCATGCCGTCGCTGCGTGGCACGCCGGTCTTGCTCTGCTTGCTGGCGCCGGGACGTACGTCGTCGCCGACCATCTGATTGACAAGAAGTTGGGCACCGCCGCAGTCGGCTGGGGCCTGATGCTTGGCACTCTTCTCGACGGCATCCCCGAGAACACAGCTTTGGGCGTCTCTATCAGCGAGGCGGGTGGGGTCGTCCTGCTCGTCGCGATCGCGGTCGGCAACACCCCTGAGGCGATTGGCAGCGCCGCCAAGATGCGCGAAGCAAGCGGAGGTAGCTGGCAGCGAGTCATGACGTTGTGGGCCGCGACTGCCGTGATCCTCGTGATCGTGACGGTGGCTGCGAATGGTGCCGGTGACTCGATCGGTCCAGGCCATATCGCGACCGTCCAGGCGTTCGCCGGCGGCGCCACCATCGCCGTCCTCGCCGACACACTCATGCCCGAGGCCTACAAAGACGGCGGCTGGTGGGTCGGGCTCGCGACCGCGCTCGGCTTCTTCGTCGCCTTCGTCCTGGGAGGTTGAACCTGCCGAGATGCGTGCGTACCGGTTGAATGGACGCATGAGCTCAGACCAGATCACCGTCGAACGTACGATCAACGCTCCGGCAGACCGCATCTTCGCGCTGCTGTCGGATGCGGCGAAGCACTCCGAGATCGATGGGTCTGGCACGGTCCAGGGCACTCGCCAGGACTCACGCCCTCTCAAGCTCGGCACCAAGTTCGGCATGTCGATGCACATGGGCGTTGGCTACAAGACGTCGAACGAAGTCATCGAGTTTGAGCAGGATCGCCGTATCGCTTGGAAGACGACCGGCGCCAAGGGCCTGGTCGGTGGCCGCATCTGGCGCTACGAACTGGAACCCGTCGACGGCGGCACGCTGGTCAAGGAGACGTGGGACGTCTCGCAGGACAAGCAGAAGTTCTACCTCAAGCACAGCCGAATGGCTCCGGCCGCGAAGGTCGGCATGCGCAAGACCCTCGAACGCATCGCACATACCCTCGAGCCCTAAGTGTCCTCTAGGCTGTCGTGATCCAGGTCACACCGCCGAGGAGCACGCATGACGTTCACAGTTCCGCCAGCCACTTTCCTCCCCGACTTCCTCGCCTTCCGGGCGAGCGACAGCCCCGACAGGCCGTGCTGGATCTTCGGCGAACGCACGTGGTCGTGGTCTGAGGCTTGGGACTCCGTACGCCACGCTGCCGGCGCCCTCAAGGCGGACGGCGTGCAACGCGGCGACCGAGTCGCGATCCTCGACAAGAACAACCCCGTAGTCCTCCAGGTGCTCCTCGGCGGCTGCCACCTCGGCGCGGCAACCACCGTCGTCAACTGGCGTCTGGCCGGCGACGAGCTCGACTACGTCATCAACGACTGTGGCGCGGAAGTCGTCTTCGTGGGTCACACGCTGCTCGAGCAGTTCGACCTAGTGCGCGACAAGCTCGAGAACGTTAAGAAGGTCATCGTCGTCGGTGGTGAGAACGACGAGTACGAAGCCTGGCTCGCAGCTGGCTCGCCGACCGACCGCCAGCCTGACGTTGAGCCCGATGACATCTGCGTCGTGATGTACAGCTCCGGCACAACCGGCCGCCCCAAGGGCGTGATGCTCAGCCAGCACGCGATGGTCGAGCACAGCATCAACGGCATCGGCGACACCACGTACGAAGACGACGACATGGCGCTGGTCGCGATGCCGATGTTCCATGTGGGCGGTACCTCGTACGCACTCCTCGGACCAGTGGTCGGCATCCCCGGCTACATCATCAGCGAGGTCGACGCGATGCAGTTGGCCGGCGGCATCATGGCCGGCAGCACCCACGTGTTCCTGGTGCCAGCGGTCGTCGCGGCACTGATCGCAGCCGGACCCGATGCGATGGCACTGTTCAGCAAGCTCAAGGGATTCGGCTACGGCGCCGCTCCGATGCCGCTGCCGATCCTGCGTGAGGCCATGAAGGCTTGGCCCAACACGGAGTTCCAGCAGGTCTACGGCATGACCGAGTTCGGTGGCGTCATCACCGTCCTCAACGATGCCGCGCACCGCGACGAGTCCCACCCGGAGCGCCTCGTGTCGGCCGGCCTGCCGGTCGCCAAAGCCGAGCTGCGCATCGTCAACCCGTCGACCCTCAAGGACGAGCCGGTCGGCGAATCCGGTGAGGTCTGGTTCCGCACACCCCAGGCAACGGCTGGCTACCTCGGCAAACCTGAGGCGACGGCCGAGCTGATCACACCGGACGGCTGGGTGCGTACGGGCGACCTGGGCCGAGTCGACGAGGACGGCTATCTGTTCATCGAGGACCGGCTGAAGGACATGATCATCACAGGCGGCGAGAACGTCTACTCGCCCGAAGTTGAGCGCGTACTCGCGGAGCATCCCAGCGTCGCGGAAGTCGCGATCATCGGCGTTCCGCACGACAAGTGGGGCGAGACCGTCAAGGCCGTCGTCGCGTTCAAACCGGATCAGGCTGTCGAGCCGGAGGAGCTCATCGCGTTCGCCAAGGAACGCCTTGCGGGCTACAAGGCGCCTTCGTCGATTGACATCGTCGAGGCCCTGCCGCGCAACCCGTCGGGCAAGATCCTGAAGCGTGACCTGCGCAAGCCGTATTGGGCTGACAGCGACCGACAGGTCTGACATCCCAGCGAAATCCTTCGCGCGAGTTACCCTTTTTGGATGCGCCTGGTTACTTCCCCAACCGCGCGGAAGCTGCTGACCGTTATTTCGGTCGGCCTCGCCGCGACTCTCATGACGCCCACGGCCGCCGTTGCGGCTGACCCGCCTGCGCCCGGAAACTTCAAGGGATACGGCTTCGACGCGTGCGTCGCGCCGAACCAGAAGGTCATGGATGCGTGGAACCTCAAGTCTCCGTTCACGGCGATCGGCATCTACATCTCCGGCAACTCTCGCTATTGCGGCGACGCGTACCAGCCCAATTTGAGCAAGGCGTGGGTTGCCCAGAATGCCGACAACGGTTGGCGGTTCATCCCGATCCACGTCGGCTATCAGGCGCCCTGCTTCAAGAACAACCCCAAGTCCAGAGTCCAGAAGAAGAAGATGTCGACCACGGTGTCGACGGCGCGGTCACAGGGCGTCGCTGACGCCAACGAGACCATCGCTGCGCTCAAGAAGTACGGATTCGGCTCCGGAAGCGTCTCCTACCTCGATATCGAGTGGTACGCGCGTACGACGGCCTGCGACAACATCGTGCTTCAGTTCGCCGATGCATGGACCGAGCGCCTTCACGATGAGGGCTACAAGTCGGGCCTCTACTCCAGCGGCTCGGCTGCCATCAAGGCCTTCGATGAGGCTCGCATCGCCGGGAGGGGCTTCACCTTCCCCGACCACATGTGGATCGCCTGGACCAACAAGGTGGCCAACACCGACGGGGGCTCTTTCCTGAGCGATTCAGGTTGGAACAACCATCAGCGCATCCACCAGTTCGACAACGGTGTGGACGCCACCTATGGCGGCTACACCGTCAACATCGACTGGGACTTCCTCGATGTCGGCAAGGGATCTGTGGCCACCAAGAAGATCATGCCGTGCGACGTGAACATCACCTTCTCCTCGTACCCGAAGCTCGAGCTCGGCTCGAAGGGCACCGCTGTCTCCGCACTGCAGTGCCTGCTGACACGGCGAGGATTCCCAGCGACGGTCAGCGGGACCTTCACCACCAACACGCTCGACGCGCTTCTCGCGTTCCGCAAGAGTCGCGACTGGCCCAAGAAGACCTATACGACCCGACCCACCTGGACCGCTCTGCTTGCGTACGGCTACACGCCTCGCGTACTCAAGCAGGGGTCAATCGGTGAGTCCGTGTGGCGCCTCCAGCGAGCCCTGACCGCCGCCGGACTCAAGCCTTCGCTCAACGGCATTTATGACCCCAAGACGGTCACCGCCGTGAAGACGTACCGCGAAAACAATGACCTCCCGCGGTATTCGACGACCGAGTCGACCGTCTGGACCCTCCTGCAGCGCGGCAGGACTGCCTAGCCGTTGCTGATGCGGAGGAACTCTTCCATCGGGATCTGACCACTCATGTAAGCCTGCACGGCCTGCTGCCGACTGGTCTGAGCGGGATGCGTGACCGTGGTGCTCTCGTTCCGTTCCGGATGCCACCTCGACTGAATCCGTGACTCGCCAAAGTCCAGGAGTCCACCATCAGCCGGCACACTCGTCGGGGTCGGTGCGGACAGCTCGTCACGCCACGGGTCTTGAACCCGGGCCGGCGCGCGCCACGGATCCGCGTCACGAGCCGAGTGCCACGATTCGGGTGCGCGTACGGCAGACGCGGGTACGTAAGCGGCGGGGATGAACCCGAGCGTCTCAAGAATCTGGGCGACGTACTGGCGGGCGCTGATCTGACCCTGCGCGTACGCGACGAGCACCCGCACCCCGTCTGCGTTCGCGGGGTAACCGCTGTCGACGGAGTTGCGCAGAGCCTTGACTACTGCGTCGCGGCGGCGGCCAATCAGGCCGGAAAGCATGGCCGACCAGCGGTGGGCCGGATCGTCAGAATGGTCGCGCATCATGGCAGTTGCAAAGTCCCCTGTAGGCCTAGATCGTTACGACTGGCCCACCCGTCCCCCGAGCGTCCGTTGCCGCAAAGCCCACCCTAAGTCATCCCGGGTCAAGCGGAAACAGCTGAGAGAGATCGGATCTTTCGCCAGACGCGCGTTTGGTGGCAGAAGCCCAATCGAGTTGTCCTCGTCCCAGGGCGATCCACGTCTGAGCATCCATCTCAACAACGGCTGGCGGCGTCCCTCGGGTATGCCGCGCTCCTTCGATGCACTGCACGGCGGCGAATGGCGGGACCCGCACCTCAACGCTGTTACCGGGAGCCTTGGCCACCAGCACTGCGATCAGGTGCATTGTCGCCGCCTTGAGATCGGCGCGATCGGTAGAGCCACCGTCGAGACGTGCGCAGACCGCAGCGAACTCCTCACGACCGAGGGGTACGGGGCGGCGAGCCATCAGGCCAGAGCGGCCGGAATGGTTGCCTGCCACGCGGTGCGGAGCTCATTGACATCAATGCTGAGCTGTCCGACTACTTCGAGTGAAGTGCCGCCGGTACGGCCGACCGATGCCAGCTCGACACCGTGCTTCTCGGCGAGGCTGACGAGCTCTTCGTGCCGCTCTTCGCTGACGACGACCATTGCTCGCGCCGACGATTCGCTGAACAGCTCGACGAACGGGTCATCGAGCTCAACTCTTACGCCAACACCGTTGCGGAACGTTGCCTCGGCGAGTGCAACCGCGAGGCCGCCATCAGACAGGTCGTGGGCCGACTCGACGACGCCGGTCTTGGCGGCTTCGACCATCAGCGAGGCGAGCGCCTGCTCGGCGGCGAGGTCGACGACCGGCGGGTTGCCACCGAGGTGATCGTGGACGACTCCCGCCCATGCCGAGCCGGAAAGCTCTTCGCGGGTCTCGCCGAGGACGAGCACGTGCGAACCGTCACCGGTGAATCCCTGCTTGATGCGCTGACGTACGTCCTCGATCACGCCGAGAATGCCGACAACGGGCGTCGGCAGGATCGGGTTTTCGCCGGTCTGGTTGTAGAACGAGACGTTGCCACCGGTGACCGGGATGCCGAGTACTTCGCACGCATCCTTGAGTCCGTGGGTTGCCTGCTCGAACTGCCACATCACATCGGGATCCTCCGGCGAACCGAAGTTGAGGCAGTCCGTGACGGCCAGCGGCAGCGCGCCGGTCACCGCAACGTTGCGGTAGGACTCGGCGAGCGCGAGCTGAGCGCCAACGTACGGATCGAGCTTCGCGAAGCGACCGTTGCAGTCGGTTGACACGGCGACGCCAAGGTTGGTCTCGGCGTCGATACGAATGACGCCCGCGTCCTCCGGCTGGGCCAGCACAGTGTTGCCCTGTACGTAGCGGTCGTACTGATCGGTGATCCACGACTTGTCAGCCATGTTGGGTGACGTGACGATCGCGACGATCTGGTCACGCAGCTCATCGCCGGTGGACGGTCGGGGCAGCCTCTCGGCGCCATCAGCCTGAAGCGCGTCCTGCCAGTACGGGCGGGCGTACGGGCGGTTGTAGGTCGGACCATCGTGGGCCACTGATCGCGGCGGCACGTCGACGACGGTCTGGCCGTGCCAATCGATCACGAGGTGATCACCATCGGTGACCTCGCCGACGACGACAGCTTCGACATCCCACTTGGCGCAGATCGCCATGAACTCGTCGAGGTGCTTGGGCTCGACGACCGCCATCATGCGTTCCTGTGATTCGCTCATCAGGATCTCTTCGGGCGAGAGGGTCGAGTCGCGCAGGGGAACCGTGTCGAGCTCGACGTGCATTCCGCCGCTGCCCGCCGACGCGAGTTCGCTGGTAGCGCATGAGAGTCCGGCGCCGCCGAGGTCCTGGATGCCGTTGACGACCTCGGCCTTGAACAGCTCGAGGGTGCACTCGATCAGCAGCTTCTCCATGAACGGGTCGCCGACCTGGACGCTGGGACGCTTCGCCGGACCATCGGCGTCAAACGTCTCAGAGGCGAGTACGGAGACGCCGCCAATACCGTCGCCGCCCGTACGAGCGCCGTACAGGACGACCTTGTTGCCGACGCCGCTCGCGAACGCGAGGTGCAGGTCTTCGTGACGGAGTACGCCGACGCAGAGAGCGTTGACGAGTGGGTTGCCGAGGTAGGACTCGTCGAAGACAACCTCGCCACCGATGTTGGGCAGGCCGAGGCAGTTGCCGTAGCCACCGACGCCAGCGACGATGCCGGGCATGACGCGGCGGGTGTCCTCAGCGTCGAGCGGGCCGAAGCGCAGCGGATCCATGACGGCAATCGGTCGGGCACCCATCGCAAGGATGTCGCGGACGATGCCACCGACTCCGGTCGCCGCACCTTGGTAGGGCTCGACGTATGAAGGGTGGTTGTGCGACTCGACCTTGAACGTGACGGCATAGCCCTGGCCGATGTCGATGACGCCGGCGTTCTCACCGATGCCAGCAAGGGTCTTGCCGAGCGGAGTCTCCTGCGGCAGGTCGCCGAACTTCTTGAGGTGCACCTTGGACGACTTGTAGGAGCAGTGCTCGCTCCACATCACGGAGTACATCGCCAGCTCGGCGCCCGTGGGTCGGCGACCGAGGATCTCGCGGATGCTGTCGTACTCGTCCGACTTGAGACCAAGCTCAGCCCACGGCTGGGGCTTGTCGGGGGTGGCTGTTGCTACGTCGACGGTGTCCAGGCGGGGGGCTTCGGTCACACCCCGATCCTATCGGTGGCTCAGCGCACAGCCCTCACTCGGATCCTTCGAGTGCCGGCGTACGTCGGCGCCCGCCCGGGAGTCGGCCTGCCAGCGAGCTGAGCGGCTCGACTGCGCCACTCAGAATGTTGACCGCAGTGTTGAGGTTGGGGATGGCATTGCCCAGCGCTTCAAGCCTTGGAACGATCGCATCGAAGGTCGTACCAAGGTCGATCAGCTGGTCGAGAGTGCCGCCGGGAGCAAGCAACTTCTCGAGGATTCCGTCCTCGGCAAGCAGCTGCTCGAGCAGTCCGCCCTCTGCGAGTACGCGATCGATCGCGCCCTCTTCGGCCAGGAATCGGTCGAGCGGACCGCCGGGCGCCAGCAGTCGATAGAGCGGCCCGTCCTCGCCCAGAGCTCGGTCCAGCGGACCGCCGGTCTCGAGGAGTCGTACGAAGGGACCGTCCTCGTCAGCCATGCGATCCAGGAGTCCGTCGCGGGCAAGAGCCTTGCCGATCGGACGGTCTTCGGCGGTGAGGTCGGCCAGCGTACGGGCCAGACCGACGGGCCCACGCTCATCAGCCAGCAGCTTGCTGAGCTGGTCGAGCAGTCCGTTCTCGCCGAGGAGCGCGCCGAGTCGGTTGGCGTAGCCGCCTTCGCGCAGGATCGGTCCGTTCGGTGACGCGAGTTGGCCGAGAGCCAGAGTTGCCTGGGTGCCGGCAACCGCAACACGTACGGGAAGGAAGGCGAATTCGCGAAGGTCCATGCCCCACAGCGTATGACGATGACATCGCCGATGTCGCATAAGCCCTCAGTTGACGAGAACACCCGGCCGACTTATATTCAACGTATGTTGAATAATGCCATCGAGGTCTCGAACCTCACGGTCATCCGGGGTGGCAAGACAGTTCTCCCCGGTCTCGACCTGTCGGTCCCCACGGGATCGGTCACCGGACTCCTCGGTCCGAGCGGAAGCGGCAAGACGACGCTGATTCGCGCCATTGCCGGCATCCAGATCGTCGCCAGCGGCGGCGTCACCGTGCTCGGCGAGCCGGCCGGCACCGCCCGCAACCGCGCCCGAGTCGGCTACGTCACGCAGGCGAGCTCGGTCTATCCCGACCTCACGGTGCGCCAGAATCTCGCGTACTTCAGCTCCCTCGCCGGCAAGGACGGCGGAGCGATCACCTCGACCATCGCCGACGTCGGGCTCACGTCTCGAGCCGACACGTTGACCGGTGTCCTCTCCGGCGGCGAACGCATCCGCGTCTCGCTGGCTGCCGCATTGCTGGCGGATCCCGAGCTCTACCTTCTCGACGAGCCGACCGTGGGCCTCGATCCAGTTCTCCGCCGCGATCTGTGGGGAATGTTCCGGGGGCTCGCAGAAGACGGCAAGACTCTGCTCGTCTCAAGCCACGTGATGGACGAGGCTGGCCGTTGCGACCGGGTACTGCTGATGCGCGACGGAGTGCTCATCGCCGACGCCACACCCGACGAGCTTCGTGCGCAGGCTGGAACGAACGATCTCGAAGAAGCGTTCCTCGTACTCGCGGAAAGGGACGTGGCATGACGCGTACTTTGGCGACGGCGAGGCGCGTCCTCCATCAGCTCAGCCACGATCCCCGCAGCATCGCTTTGATGGTCCTGCTGCCATCGGTCCTGTTGACGTTGTTCAAGTACATCTACGACGGGCAACCGGGGATCTTCGACCGGGTCGGCCCACAGATGCTCGGCCTCTTCCCCTTCATCGTCATGTTCCTCGTGACCTCGGTGACGATGGTCCGCGAACGTACGTCGGGCACCCTCGAGCGGTTGCTGACCACTCCTCTCAAGCGGGGCGAGCTGATCGGCGGCTACGCCATCGCCTTCGGGATCGCCGCGCTCGCCCAGGCCTTGGTCAGCTCAGCGGTGGCGATCTGGCTCCTCGATCTCAACGTGCAGACACCGTGGGCGATCATCCTGTTCGCCGTGGTTGATGCCGTACTCGGTACCGCCCTGGGTCTGCTGATGTCAGCCTTCGCACGTACGGAGTTCCAGGCCGTCGAGTTCATGCCTCTCGTGGTCGTGCCGCAGATCCTGCTGTGCGGTCTCCTCGCACCTCGAGACTCATTGCCGAAGGTGCTCAACTGGATCTCCGACGTCCTGCCGTTGAGCTACGCCACCGACTCGTTCTCTGAGCTCGCCCACAGCGACGTCTGGTCCAGCACCCTCAGCCGCAATCTCGGCATCCTCGTGGGTTGCTGCGCCGTAGCGATCGCTCTCGCCTCCCTGACGCTGAGGCGTCGCACCCCGTGACGGCTCCACGCCGACGCGGTCGACCGAGCGCCGAATCTGCCGGCGACACCAAGCAAGCGATCCTCGACGCGGCACGTACGCAGTTCGCGGCCAAGGGTTTCGCCGGGGCATCGATGCGGTCGATCGCGGCCGACGCGGGCGTCGATGCGAGCCTGATCAGCCACTACTTCGGCGACAAGGCGCGGTTGCTCGTCGCGACAATGCAGCTGCCGGTCAACCCGGTGGAAAAGATCGCATCGGTGGTCGAGGGCGGACCGGACGGCATGGCCGAACGCCTGTTGCGTACGTTCCTCAGCGCCTGGGATCCGCACCGCGACGCGTTCAGCGCGATGATCCGTACGACGCTGGGATCCGGGGACGGGCAGGCGCCGATGATCCAGCTGGCCCGAAACGTACTCATCACCTCGTTGCTGGGCGTGCTCGAGGGTGACGACCGCGAGCTCCGGGCCAACCTGATCGCCGGACAGCTGATCGGCATGGCGACGATGCGTTATGTCGTGCGCATGGAACCGCTCGCAGACGCGCCGATCGACGACGTCGTACGCCTGTATGCCGCGCCGATGCAGCAGCTGATCGGTTAGATCGAGCCGGCGATCGAGCCGATCACCGAGAGCACGGCGACCACCACGGAGATCGGGATCAGCCAGAGCGCGGCGACTGCGACGGTGACCGTGGTGCCGATCTTGGGCGGGCCGAAGTAGCGCGCCCGGGGCAGGTCACCGATGCCCTCGATCCAACGACCGGTCATTGCCACACCGGACCAGACACTCTTCAGCCGCTCGAAGATGCGCCATCCGCCGGCTCCGGCGATGCTCGTGATCGCCCCGCGGGTCTCCTCGACCTTGTCGGTCAGGCTGATCATGATGCCGAGTTCAGTCGCCAACTTGTCCGGCTCCTCGACGGCTTGAAGGATCCGCCGGCGCCGCCCCCAGAAAGCGGACGTTACGACCAGCATCGCCAGACCCGCAGGCAGCAGCACCCACCGGATGCCGCCATCAGCCAGTAGTCCCAGCACGATCGTCGTGAGGATGAACGGGATCGGCAGGATCATCAGGAGCGCGGTTGGGATGCGGAGGAGGGTGACCGCCAGCACGATGACTCTGGCCGCCTTCTTTGCAGCCTCACCGGTCTGATCGTCAACCTTCGCCGCCAGGTCCCCCACGGCGGTGTTGGCTCGCCCGCCGAGTGATTTGACCTGCCGAAGCTTCATGTCGCCATTTTAGGGAGGCTCCCAAGTAGTCTGCGGCGCATGGAACTTCTTGCATCGAAGTGGAAGCTTATTTTCCTAGTTGGCGGCGTGGCCGGATTGGCGATCTTTGCCTTCTTCTTGGACTACAACACCTTGCAAATGTCGTCGGACGCCAAGGACTTCGCCAGCACGCTCGGCGATGACGAAAGCCTCGCTCTGACGGCCAACATCTGCGACATGATCTTCGCCCTCTCGTACGGAGTGCTGGGTGTCTTCGCATTCAACAAGCTCGCGTCAGGTGGGGTCGCCCTCCTCGGCACGTTGCTGGCCATCGGCGCATCTCTCGCTGACGAGATCGAGAACGTCCTGGTGTTCCTCAACATCAAGTCCGACTCGCTCACGAATGGCGACGTTGACCTGATGACCACAGTCGGCGCGATCAAGTGGACGCTGGCAGCTGCCGCCATTCTTCTGCTGATCGTGGTTGCCGTACGCGCGCGCTCACGCAAGGAGTAGTGCGTCGTAGTCTTCTGACGTGGCCATTGTCTTCTCGCTGATCTCGGCGTTGGCATATGGCATCTCGGACTTCCTCGGCGGCATCTTCGCCAAGAAGGCATCGCCCTGGCAGGTCGCGGTCGTCGGACAGACGTCGTCTGGCTTCTTCAGCCTGATCGCTGCTCTGTTCATCAGTGGGTCGCCCACCAGCCGTGACATCGCCTTCGGCGCATTGGCCGGGCTGGGCGGTGGGTTCGGTGTCGTGTTCCTCTACCGCGGTCTGGCAACGGCCCGTATGGGAGTCGTCGCTCCACTTTCGGCGATCGGCACGGCGTTGCTGCCCGTCGCCGTCGGGCTTGGCACCGGCGATCGGCCATCCCAGCTCGCGGTGTTCGGCATCATCTGCGCATTCCCCGCCATCGCACTGATCTCTCGAGTCGTCGACGACAACCCCGCACATCGCGGCGGAGTCGTCGACGGCATCCTGGCCGGTGTCGGGTTCGGTGCGCTCTTCGTCTTCCTCGGCCAGGTCGGCGACGACGCTGGTCTCTACCCGCTCGCGGCGTCGCAGGTGACGTCAGTGCTCGCCGTCATCGTGATGGCGACGATCCTTCGACAGGGATGGGTTCCGCGCGATCGCGGTTCCTGGAAGGCCGTGACTATGGGGCCACTCGGTGCCACCGCACAGGGGGCGTTCCTCTATGCCACGCACCACGGACTGCTCTCAGTCGTATCCGTGATCTCGTCGCTCTACCCGGCCAGCACGGTGCTGCTCGCCGCGGTACTGCTGCGCGAGAAGATCCACGGCTGGCAAGGAGTCGGCCTGGTCTTCGCGGTTCTGGCGGTCGCCCTGGTCGCGGCCGGCTAACTCACTTGAGGAACTTGCTCGTCGACCGATCTTTGAGCGGCTTGCCACCGGTCTGACACGTCGCGCAGTACTGCAGCGATGACGTTGCGTACGAGACCTCGCGCACCGCGTCACCGCACACGGGGCACGCCTCGCCGGTGCGTCCGTGCACGCGCATCCGTGTGCGCTTGTCGTCCTTGAGGTCGGACGCCGGCTTCCCGCGAGCCTCCTCCACCGCCTCCGAGAGCACGTCGTGAAGAGCGGCTTCAAGCCGTACGATCTCGTCCTCATCAAGGCTGTCCGCGATGGCGAACGGTGAGAGTTTCGCAGCGTGCAGGATCTCGTCGCTGTATGCGTTGCCGACACCGGCGATGATCTTCTGATCCCGCAGCAAGCGCTTCACCTGCATTTTGCGGCCGAGAAGCGGGCGGAGCTCGAACCCTGGCTCGAGCGGATCCGGACCGAGAGCCGCGATGCCTGGGACATCGGACGGCGACCGTACGACGTACATCGCGAGACCCTTGCGCGTGCCGGCCTCCGTCACGTCGAAGCCGACGGTCGGTCCATCGCCTTTGTCGAGCCGCACGCGGGCGGCGATGTTGCTGGCGCCGAGCTTGAGCTTGGTGTCCGGGAGCTTGTCTGACCAGCGCAGCCAGCCTGCCTTGGCGAGGTGCACCACGATGTGGATGCCGTCGACGTCGATATCGATGAACTTGCCGTGCCGAGTGACGTCGGTGATCGTCAGTCCCGGCAGTGAGGTCACCGGGGGATCAAAAGTCTTGAGCACCGAGAACGACGCCAGCTCGACACCGACTACGACCGAACCCACTGCCTCGGCACGCAGGAACTCGATCAGTCCATTGACCTCAGGCAACTCGGGCATGACCCAATCATCGTGCCAGTGGCCGAAGTTCTGAAGTCTTCAGTCGTTGCTGCATTCCCCGAGCACGTACCCGTAGTCGTCGTCGCCAGCTGCGGAGACCTTCTTGTAGATCGGGCCGCCCAACTTCGCGGCGTAGCGGGTCGCCCCATTCGCTGACCAGAAGGTCGCGTACTTGCCACCGGAGTAGCACTCTTCGACTTCCCACGAGCTTTCTCCAGCGGCTTCGGGGCATCCGTTGTACGTAACCGGCAGCACGGCTCCGGTCTTCCAGATCTTCAGACAGGCTGTGACGGCGGGCTTGGGCTTCGGAGCCGCCGACGTAGGCGGCGCGGGTGTCGGGGTTGGTGTCGGAGTCGGCGTCGGAGTCGGTGTCGACGTGGGAGTGACCGTGGTTGCCGTCGCGCTCGCGGTCTCCTCGGCCTTCGGAGTTTCGTCGCTGTCGCAGGCCGCGACAAAGCCGACTAGCAGGACCAAGGCAGAGAGCGTGCGGATCATCGTCGAACGCTACCGCGCAGGAGCCTCGCCGCGGGTAGGGATTTCAACCAAGTCAGCCAGTGAATGTCAGCCAGAGCAGCGCGACGTTCAGCGCAATCACAATCGCTGCAACGAGGCATGCGGCTGCAGTCGTGAGCCGGCGATTGACGTACTCGCCCATCACCTCGGTACGCGCAGTCAGCAGAACCAACGGGATCAGGGCGAATGGGATGCCGATCGACAGGATCACCTGCGAGATCACCAAAGCGCGACTGGGCTCGGCGCCAATGGCGAGTACGACGAGCGCCGGGATCAACGTGACCACACGACGTACGAGCAGTGGCAACTTGATGCCAAGGAGCCCGTTCATGACCTCTGCTCCGGCGGCACTGCCGACGGAGGTCGAGGCGAGACCCGAGCCGAGCAGCGCTACCGCGAACAGCAGGGCGACTCCGGCGCCGAGCTCTGAGGTCACCACGTTGTGAACGCCCTGAAGAGTGTCGGTTCCGGGCAGGCCGTTGAGGCTGGCCGCCGCGACAACGAGCAGCGAGAGGTTCAGCAGACCGGCGAGGATGAGGGCCAGCACCACGTCGGTACGTGTCGCCGACAGCAGCTGACGAACCGTGAGCCCCTCACCGCGGCGCCCAAGGCGGGTGATCGTGAGGCTGGAGTGCAGGTAGATGACGTGCGGCATGACCGTCGCGCCGATGATGCCCGAAGCAAGCAGGACGCTGTCCGCGCCGTCGAAGGTCGGAATGAGGCCCTTGGCGAGCGGTCCCGGCTCCGGTGCGTTGACGAACAAGCCTGCAAGGAAGCCGACCGCGATCAGCGCCAGGAAGCCGACGATGACTCGCTCGAGTGCGCTCTGACCGCGAAGGTCGCCGATCCGGAGGATGACCATGGCCACGGCTGCGGTGATGATCGCGCCGACCACGAGCGGCAAATCGAACAACAGGTTGAGGGCGATCGCGCCACCGACCACTTCAGCGAGATCAGTCGCGATCGCGATGGCTTCTGCCTGCAGCCAGTACGCCAGGCGTGGAGCTCGCGACAGCTGTTCACCGACGTGGGTTGCCAGCGACTTGCCGGTGACCATACCGAGCTTCGCCGACAGGTATTGCACCAGTACAGCCATGACATTTGCCATCACGACGACCCACACGAGGGTGTAGCCGAACTCCGAACCCGCAGTCACGTTCGTCGCGACATTGCCCGGGTCGACATACGCGACCGCCGCAATGAATGCCGGACCCAGCAGGGTGACGCGTCGCACCACCGGAGTCCTGGAAACCATGGTCACCGAGCCTAGTTGGCGGTGAAATCAGTGTGGACATCGGCTATTGGTTGCTCTAGAGTAACCGTTACTCATGAGCAACCAAGCCAGAAGCGAAGCCGCATTCGACGCGATGGGCGACCCCATGCGTCGACGCATCGCCGAGACCCTCGGCAACGGCGCGCTGCCCGTCGGCGAGCTCGCGGATCGCCTGCCGATCGGCCGTCCTGCGGTCAGCAAGCACCTCAAAGTGCTCGAGTCAGCAGGCATCGTCGAGCACACCAGCATCGGCACGCGCAATCTGTATGCCCTTGCACCCGGCGGCCTCGCACCGCTGCAAGTGTGGATCGCCAAGACCTGGGATGACGTCCTCTCGGAGTTCGTGAAGCACGTCGAGAACGGAGAACGCACATGACCATTGCGCCCGTCGTACGCAATGTCATCGTCTCGGCATCAGCAGACGTCGCCTATGCCGCGTGGACTGACCGCATCGGCGAGTGGTGGCCGCTCAGTCGTCACTCGGTGTACCAAAAGGACAATACGGTCGCCTGGATCGACGATCAGATCGTCGAGACCGCTTCCAGCGGCGAGAGCAATGTGTGGGGTCGAATCCTGGAGTCCAACCCTCCCGGCAACCTGAGCTTCACCTGGCACCCGGGCCGCGGGCCTGAGTCGGCCAGCACGGTTGCCGTCGACTTCGTGCCGATCGCAGACGGTCGCACCCTCGTACGACTCACGCACTCAGGCTGGGAGATCTTCGACGAGCCCGCAGATGCGCGCGACGAATACCGCAACGGGTGGCCGACCGTACTTGCCGGTTTCCGTGACTCGGTACCTGCCGGCGAAACGGACAACCAAGACGTATGGCTGGTGCTCGAGCACCGACCGGGCAACGTCGTCGCTGGGCCGGTGTTCGGCCATCCCCTGTTTGCCGAGCACCTTGCGTTCGTCGGGAGTATGAAGGACAAGGGCGTACTGATTGCCGCCGGTCCACTGCCCGACGATCCCGGTGTCGGCCAGACGATCATCAAAGTGCCTGCCGCCGACGCAGCGCGCTACGTCGAGGCGGCACACGACGACGGTGCCGTCAGGGGCGACCTTCTGGTGCTTCGCGTACGGCCGTGGAACGTGATGGTCCCAGGCGGGTAGCCGGCGGTGTCGGCGTAGAGCTTCATGAACCCACTCCGCCTCGCCCGAAGAACGCCACCTCCGAGGAGGTGGCGTCTTCATGTTGCTGAGGTCTAGCTGGCGTAGCTGCGGTTGCGTCCGCCGGAGGATCCACCGGATCCGCCGCGACGGCGCTGGCCGTTGCCGTTGCCACTGGGACGACCGCCACCGTTGCCGCGGAATCCGCCCTGCGGGCGACCGCCGCCGCGGTTCTGACCGCCACCGTTGTTGGTGGCAGTACGCGCACCGGCGCGGACCGACGACGGATGCGGAGCATCCGTACCGGCGCCCGACAGGTTGGCGACCGTCATGGGAGACGGGGCCGTACGAGCTTCGTGGTGACGAGCTGTGACGCCCGCCTTGTTCTGCAGAGCCATGACATCGCGCAGGGCTTCGGGTGTCGTCATCGTGACGACTGCTCCGGACTCACCCGCACGAGCCGTACGGCCCGAACGGTGCTGGTATGCCTTGTGCTCGGCAGGCGCGTCGTAGTGGACGACCAGGCCGATGCCATCGACGTGGATGCCGCGAGCGGCGACGTCGGTGGCGACGATGACGCTGGCCTTGCCGCTGCTGAAGGCGGCGAGGTTGCGCTCACGGTGACGCTGCGAAAGGTCACCGTGCATGTCGACGGCTTCGATGCCGTTCATCGTGAGCTGCTTCGCGAGGCGCATGGCACCGCGACGCGTACGGGTGAAGACGATGCTGCGCGGGTTGGCGCGGAGCAGGTCGAACGCCGTCTTGGACTTCTCAGTCGCAGCGCTGACGAGGACGTGGTGCTCCATCGTGTCGACGTGGCTGTCAGCCGAGTCAACCTCGTGGAGGACGTGCTGCGGCAGGTGGCGCTTGACGAGCTTGTTGACGTCACCGTCGAGCGTCGCCGACAGCAGCAGTCGCTGGCTGTTGGGAGGCGTCTTGGCGAGGATCGCGTCGATCGGCTTGAAGAAGCCGAGGTCGCACAGGTGATCGGCCTCATCGAGAACGGTCACCTCAATGTCGTCGAGCGAGATGCAGCGACGATCAAGCAGGTCGGTCAGGCGGCCCGGCGTGGCGATGACGACGTCGACGCCGTTGCGCAGGGTCGTGATCTGCTTGTTGATCGGGACACCGCCGTAGACGGTGGTGAGGCGAAGGCCCATCTTCTGGGCGAGAGGCTCCATGGCCGAGCGCACCTGGGTGGCCAGCTCACGCGTGGGCAGCAGGATCAGTGCGCGGGGAGCCTTGGAGCGGCTCGTACGACCAGCGAGGCGGACGAGGACGGGAAGGCCGAAGGCCAGCGTCTTGCCGGATCCCGTGCGGGCCCGGCCAAGCACGTTGCGACCCGCGAGCGCGTCGGGGATCACCGCGGACTGGACCGGGCTGGGGTTGACGATGTCCTGGCGAGCCAGCGTCGACACGATCGACGCGGGCAGGTTCAGGGAAGAGAAGGTAGTCAGCGCAGGGCTGACGGCGTTGTTGCTCACAGAGAAGTACTCACAGACGTTTCGGAAAGATTGCCCGAAAGTCCATTTCGCGCGGGATCGCGCTACTTCGCCGGGCAGAACAACGCTTTCAACAGCGTGTTCACGTATTCACATACTACCAGTGAGGCGCCTTCACCAACGAATTCTGAGGCCGTACGTGACGCGACTCTCAGGCGAGGAGATCGGCGTATTCGGCGTGCTTCTCGATGAATCGAGACACGTACGGGCACGTGGCGATGACCTTCTTGCCCTTCGCGCGTACGTCGTCGAGCGCGCCGGTGACGAGCTGGCTCGCCAGTCCCTGGCCTTCGAACTCATCGAGGATCTCGGTGTGCGGGAACGTCACGACGTCACCGCTGACGAATGCCTTGGTGAACCCCGCGAAGGTGCCATCGACATGGATCTCGTATTGATGCTCTTGGGCATTGAACTCGACGCTGTTGCTCATGGCTGGTTCAACGCTCAAACGAGCGTGAGGATTCCAAGCACGCCAACCGCAGCCGCGAGGCTCAGCGAGATGCTGATCAGAATCACGTGGACCCGCAGGAACGTCGTGGCCTTGCCGTCAGCGTCGCGAGAGCGCTCATCCTTGAGAACGCGGCGCAGGAACGGCGGCCAGATGATGATGCTCCAGACAGCGGAGGCAATCAGAAGCATCGACCAGGCGAGGGGGAGATCCATGGTGCCAATCCTTCCGCACTGGAACATATGCAGTCCCCGCAGGGTTGAATCACTTCATGACGCGTCAGCGGATCCACCCAGCCTGGTTCGTCGCGGCTGCGGCGTTCCTTGCGCTGATTGGTGCCGCCGGATTCCGCGCCGCACCCGGAGCGCTGTTCGTACCGCTGCACGACGAGTTCGGCTGGTCGACCAGCGTCATGTCGCTCGCGGTGAGCATCAACCTCCTGCTGTACGGCCTCACGGCTCCCTTCGCGGCAGCGCTCATGGACAAGTTCGGTATCCGCAAAGTCACCACCGTCGCGCTGATCATGGTGGCCCTGGGCAGCGGCCTGACCGTCTTCATGACCGAGTCCTTCCAGCTCCTCATCACCTGGGGTGTGCTGATCGGCCTCGGCACCGGATCGATGGCGATGGTCTTCGCCGCGACGATCGCCAACCGCTGGTTCGTCGAGCGTCGCGGCTTGGTCATGGGAGTGCTCACGGCTGGAGGTGCGACGGGACAGCTCGTCTTCCTGCCGATCGTCGCCGCTCTCGCCAACCACGTTGGCTGGCGTACGGCATCGCTCGTGATCGCTGGATCGGCGCTGGCCGTCGTACCCCTCGTCATTCGCTTCATCGGCGACTTCCCTGAAGACCGCAAGCTCGCTCCGTACGGTGCGCCAGCTGATTGGGTGCCACCCGTTCGCGAGACCGGCGGTTCGGCACAGCGCGCAATCGATGCCCTGCGCGAGGCATCACGTACGCGGGCGTTCTGGGCTCTCGCTCTGGCCTTCGCGATCTGCGGGGCCACGACGAACGGCCTCGTCGGCATCCACTTCATTCCCGGTGCCCACGACCACGGCATGTCCACGACGACCGCGGCTGGCCTGCTCGCCGTTGTCGGCATCTTCGACATCGTCGGCACGATCGCATCCGGTTGGTTCACCGACCGCTACGACCCGCGGCTGCTGCTCGCTGGCTATTACTTGTTCCGCGGCGTCGGCCTCCTCCTTCTCCCGGTGCTGTTGTCGCAGAGCGTGCGGCCGAGCATCGTCATGTTCGTGGTGATCTACGGACTCGACTGGGTCGCGACCGTACCTCCGACCGTTGCACTCTGCCGTGAGTACTTCGGCGAGCAGGGCACGATCGTGTTCGGCTGGGTGTTTGCCGCGCACCAGCTCGGAGCCGCAGCTGCTGCTCTGGGTGCAGGCGTCATCCGCGACCAGACGGGCAGCTACACGCTGGCCTGGATCAGCGGCGCTGGACTGTGCGTGATTGCCGCGGTGCTCTCGTGGATGCTCGGCTCGAGCAAGAAGCGCCAGTCCAACAGAGACGACCTCGTACCCGTCCCCATGTGAAACCATGACGCATGTCCCAACCTGATCCGGAACGCCTCGGCGGCCTCGCATGGACCATCCGCACGCAGGGCGCCATGACCAAGTCCGAACGTCGCGGGTTGCTTCGCGAAATCATCAAAGGCCAGGGCGAGTACGTTGCTGGGAGGCTCAAACTCCTCACGGGACGCACCTCGGCAGCAGCGAAAGCGCTCGAGGCCTCCGCGTTCACTCCGCCCGACAGCGTCTTCGCCCGACAGGCCGAAGAGGCAGCGCTCGAGCAGAGCAGCGCCGTGATCGGGCATGGCTACCGGACTTGGGTGTTTGGCAGTGGCCTGGCGGCCCTCGACAAGGTCGAGCTCGATCCCGAGCTGTTCTATGTCAGCAGCTTGCTCCACGACCATGGCGTCGACTCGGTCGTGAAGGGCCAAGACTTTGCGATCCGCAGCGCAGAGCGCGCCGCACGCTGCGCCAGCGAAGCAGGGGTCGATGCCGCCAGAAGCGACATGGTCGGCGACGCGATCACCGTTCACCCCACGGCCGGAGCCACCGTTGAGAAGGACGGCGCGCTCGGCGTGTACGTAGGGGCTGGCGCGGCCTATGACCTGATCGGCCTCCGCGCCCCTGACCTGTCGAAGAAGTTCCGCACCGACGTGATCGAGGCCTACCCGCGAGCCGGCGCCGCGAAAGCGTTCAAAGCCCTCGTCGCAGCCGAGTCCAAGGCCGTACCTCTGGGCCGGTTTGCGCAGCTCCATCGCTGCGGCTTCAATCAGCTGATCCAACTGGCACCCCACCGTCCCCTCTAGAAGTCAGGTCTCGCGTGGACGTCCTCGACTTTCCCGACGCTGACGCGTGGTCAGCCTGGCTCGAACAGAACCGGGAAGACCACACCGAGGCATGGCTGCGAATCGCCAAGAAGAACTCCGGCCTCCAGACGATCTCCATCTCGGATGCCCTCGACGTCGCGCTGACACACGGGTGGATTGACGGCCAGCGACGGTCGAACGACGAGGTGTCGTTCCTTCAGCGCTACTGCCCGCGCCGGCCCACCAGCTCGTGGTCCCAGGTCAACGTGCAGAAGGTCGAGGCTCTGACAGCGGACGGGCGGATGCGACCCGGCGGCATTGCTGAGGTCGAGAAGGCCAAAGCGGATGGTCGATGGGACGCTGCGTACGAGTCGCAAGCGAACGCCGAGCCACCACCCGATCTGGTGGCTGCGCTCGAAGGCAATCCGAAAGCGAAAGCAGCGTTCGAAGCGCTGGGAAGGACGGAGCGCTACGCGATCATCCTGCAACTGCTCAAAGCGCGAACCTCAGAAGGCCGAGCCAAGATCCTCGACCGCGAAGTCAGCAAGCTGTCGCCGTGACGGAGGGTCTCAACGCAAAGTTGTGACCACCTGGGACACGACAGTCACCTCTTGCGAGCTGCCTCGCGTAGTGATCCACGCCGGGGGTGGCTCGTCGCCGGTGGCAATCCCCTGGCCTTCCAACGCAATCCCCAACGAGTACCTGGGCGCGTAGCGAACTTTGATGGTCAACTTCGCCTCGCATGCGCCATTGACGGGTTCGGCAGTTGCTGGAATGTACGCCTCTTTGAGTGGCGTGTAATCGAACTTGGAGGTCGGACCGGAGACCACCAACTGAGTCGTGTGCGGCGGGTTGAGCGGTACACAACCCTTCGCGGTGGCTTCGTACGTCTCGACGCCTCCAACATCGCGGATGGTCACATGCAGGATGTGGGTCTTCGGGTCACCGTCGGCTGGAACGTAGGTGTCAGCAATCTCAGGTGCGGGGCTGGGCGTGGCTGCCGTCGCGGATGGGGACTCGCTGGGCTTGGCTGAGTCGCTGTCACCACCGCAGCCGCTGAGAACAACGAGGGCGAGTATCCCGGCGGCAATTCCAACGCGGCGCATGGCAGGACACTAACGCCTCGAACGATCAGGCAGAGGTCAGTGACTTCAGAGCTGAGGTGAAGAGGCCGAGCCCGTCGACGCCCGGACCGGTCAGTTCTTCAACTGCATGCTCAGGGTGCGGCATGAGACCGACGACGTTGCCGCGCTCATTCGTGATGCCGGCAATGTCGTTGACCGAGCCGTTGGGGTTCACGTCGACGTAGCGGAAGACCACACGACCCTCGCCTTCAAGGCGTGCGACAGTCTCAGCGTCGGCGACGAATCCGCCCTCCCCGTTTTTGAGCGGGATGACGATCTCCTGGCCGACGCTCAGGTCGGAGGTCCACGACGTATCGACGTTCTCGACCTTGAGTGTCTGATCGCGGCAGATGAAGTGGCGGTGATCGTTTCGGATCAGCGCGCCGGGGAGCAGGTGTGACTCGCACAGGATCTGGAAGCCGTTGCAGATGCCGAGCACCGGCATACCGCCGTTTGCTGCAGCGATGACCTCAGTCATCACCGGCGCGAAGCGTGCGATCGCTCCACAGCGGAGGTAGTCGCCGTACGAGAATCCGCCGGGCAGGATGACGGCGTCGACGCCTTTGAGGTCGTGGTCGCCGTGCCAGAGGGCTACGGCTTCGCCACCGGCAATCGTGACGGCCCGCTGCGCGTCAGTGTCGTCGAGCGATCCCGGGAAGGTGACGACGCCGATCTTCACTCGGCCACCCGCACTGCGTAGTCCTCGATCACCGGGTTGGAGAGCAGCGTCTCGGCGATCTTGTGGACCTCTGCGAGCGTGGCTTCATCAGCAGCGGCAACCTCGAGCTCAAAGCGCTTGCCCTGGCGTACGTCGGTCACCGCGGCAAAGCCGAGACGCGGCAGAGCGCCGTGCACCGCCTTGCCCTGCGGGTCGAGGATCTCGGGCTTGGGCATGACATCAACGATGACGCGGGGCATGGCCCCAGTCTAGGGCGTGTCTCTCCATTGGCCGCCGAGAGGGAGCGTGGCATCCGCGCTCGGCTGGCAAGGCAGACGACTGAGGCGCAACGGGGTTGTGCGGCGAAGGAGGATAACGCCGTCAGACGGGATGCGGGGCCGCGCGAGCCGGCGGTGAATGGGGAGACACGCCCTGTGACAGGTCAGCGCGTGACCTTGCGCGCCTGGCGCTTCTTCTTCACCACACGCACGGTCTTGCGACTGCCCTTGTAGATCCGGATACCGAACCAGATCGAGAACCCGACCAAGGTCACCGTCGCGATGATCGGAATCAACCGACGAGCCCAGTCGTCGGACAGCCAGCGACCCGAGACGACGATGTAGGAGACGACCAAACCGGTCAAGTTGACGAGGTACTTCGACAGGTTCTTCACCGCCAGCGAGCGGAGCACACCCCAGGACACCTTCTTGGCGCTGCCCTGGGCCTTTTTGCGGAGGGCAGCGAGCGTCTGCTCCTCTTCCTTCTGTTCCTGCTTCTGCATCACCGAGCGGTACGCGATGATCCCGCGCTCGAGCTGGCGCGCCTTCCACGCAACCTCGGCATCATGCTTGGAGGCGTAGTGGAAGTCGTCGCCGCCGAACTTGCAGTTCAACGGATCCGGGCACTCGTTTGGGCGCCCGGTGTCCGGGTTGATGTGGAAGGTGCCGCTGTCTGTCACTGGTACGGGATCAGCTGAGCTCGCGCTTGAGGATCTTGCCGGTCGACGTCATGGGCAGCTCGTCGATGAAGACGACCTCGCGGGGGTATTTGTACGCCGCGAACTGCTCCTTGCCCCATGCCACCAGGTCAGCCTCGGACACATCGTCGTGGTCCTTGTTCTTGACGACGTACGCCTTGATCTCTTCGCCGTGCGAGTCGTGCGGGACACCAATGACGGCCACCAACGACACGGCCGGGTGCTCCATCAGGATCTCTTCGAGCTCTCGCGGGTAGACGTTGAATCCGCCACGAATGATCATGTCCTTCGAACGGTCGACGATGTAGTAGAAACCGTCCTCATCCTTCTTGGCGAGGTCGCCCGAGCGGAACCAGCCGTCCTTGATCGCTTCATCGGTCGCGTCGGGTCGGGCGTAGTAGCCCTTCATGATGTTGTGACCCTTGATCGCGATCTCGCCGACGGCGTCGGGGCCGTCCTCGACATCGGTCCAGTCGTCGTTGATCAGCTTCATCTCGACACCCGGGATCGGCAGACCGATCGAACCGACGCGCGGCTCCTGACCGAAACGCGAGAACGACGCCACCGGCGACGTCTCCGAAAGGCCGTAGCCCTCGAGGATCGTGACGCCGAAACGCTCCTGGAACTGCTTGTGGATGTCTACCGGCAATGCCGCGCCACCGGCAACGGCAACGCGGAGGTTCTCAGCCAACTGCTTCACGTCGACGCTCTCGTCGAGAGCGGCGAGCAGTCCCCAGTACATCGTCGGCACGCCAGCGAAGAACGACACCTTCTCCTTCAGCATCAGGCCAAGCGCGGCCTGAGCATCGAAACGCGGGAGCATGACGACCGTGCCGCCGTACGCGAAGCCGCCGTTCTGGATCACGGTCTGGCCGAATGAGTGGAACAGCGGCAGCACGCAGAGATAGGTGTCGGGGCTCGACGCATTGGCACCGAAGAGTTCGGCTCCCATCAGCGCGTTGTCGCGCATGTTGCGGTGGCGGAGCTCGGCGCCCTTGGGCTGACCCGTCGTACCGGATGTGTAGAGGATGACGGCGGTGTCGTCGTCATCCGTCTCGACGGTGTCGAAGGTCGGAGGCTGCTCAGCGACTAGCGGCGAGAAGAACTCCGGCGGGCTCAGCGGTGCCGGCTGTGCGGAGTCGAGCTTGATCAGGAAGAACTCGGTGCACGAGTCAGTCGCCTGAAAGCCCTCCCATGCTGCGTCGCCGATCGGCAGGTCAGGCGTGCCCTCGAACGCGAAGTAGGCCTTCGCGTTGCTGTCGTTCAGGTGGTACGCGACCTCGCGACCCTTGAGCAGGATGTTGAGCGGCACCACGGTCGCACCGGCCTTGAGGATGCCGTAGTAGATCGTGCTGAAGTACGGGAGGTTGGCGCACGAGAGTGCGACCTTGTCGCCGGGCTTGATCCCACGCGACACCAACAGGTTGGCGACCTGATTGGCGGCGCCGTTGACCTGCGCGTACGTCAGCCGGGTGTCACCGAACACGATCGCCGTGCGGTCGGGATATTCGGTGGCGGACTTCTCCAGAAGGGTGGCCAGGTTGCCCACGATGCGCTCCTCAGGTGTGACGGGGACTTCACCATAGCCGCCCGAACGCACCCCTGAGGAGGGCTATCGGGTCAGCAGCCGTCGCGCATCAGGCCCGGCGGGTTGCCGCGAGTGACCTCGATGAACGACACCGGTGTCGCGTCCGTGACTGCATCGGGCGCCGCGTTGAACAGGAACCCGATCCAGCTGTCGCCCTGGTTGATGATCATGCCGGTCTGGCCGTAGCCCATTTCTTCCGGCGCATGCTCGGGACCGAGTACGTCCTTGACCGCCTTGAAGGTGCTTCCGACCTGGAGCCCCGACAGCGTCGACGGACCCGGATTGCTCACACCGATCGACGAGACCTCACCATCATCCAGTGTGTAGATGTCGAGAGTTGCCTTGTAGGCGTCCTTCCACGCGAGCTTGTCGACCGTTCCGCAGGCAGTCCGCGGGACGTCTTGGTTGAGGTATCCCGTCGCGAACGCCTGGGCCTTGGTCATGCCGACCTTCACCGGGCCGACCTGGCCGGCCAGGATCTTCAGCGAGGTGAGGGGCAGCAGCGCAGCTGGCAGCGGCGCCGCGGTCGTCTTGACCGGTGCGGGCTTGGTCTTGGCCGGCTTCGGCTTGGTGGCAGTGGTGGACGGAGTCGCAGTCGGCGACGCTTTGGGGTCGTCAGAGTTCAGCTGATGAGCCACAACACCTGTGCCGACGCCACCGACCATGCTGGCCGCCAGAATTGCGGCCGCGACTTGCTGCTTCATGACAATCTCCTGCTTCTTGGTGCTCCCCATGGAGCGTTCGTCATGAACAGAGATGCACGTCGCAACTCAAAAGTTGTCGACATCGACCCCCAACTTTCCACGTACGAATCCTCTCGCAGTGTGGATGCGCGCCTTCACCGTGCCCAATGGCGACTGGGTCAGCTCGGCGATCTCGTCGTACGACATCGATCCGACGTCACGCAGTACGAAGGCCTCGGCGGTCTCGGGATGCGCCAGCTCGAGCGCCTCGATCGCGTCGAGCAAGTCGATGCGGCTGCCGGCGATCACGCTGGTGGTACGCGGATCTGGCGCGTTGGGGAGCTCGCTCACCGCCCGTTCGGCGAACCTGCGCTTGAGCGCCCGGTAGGTCTGGCGAGCAGAGTTGGAGGCAATCACCGTTACCCAACCCTCGAACGAGCCGCTGCCGTTGTAGTCCTTGAGATGCGTCGCGATGGACAGCAACGCGTCCTGTGCGGCTTCCTCAGCATCGAGCGTGTGAGGAAGGAGTCGAGCGCATCGGCTGACGACCCTCGGCCGTATCTGGGTGAGCAATTCCTCCATCGCCCAGGCGTCGCCTGAGCGCGCCAGTTCGATCAGCTGCTCGTCCTCCCGCATGCATCGACCATACTGAAGCCCTATGAAACAAATAGGGCGCTACCGCCTTGATGGGGTGCAAGGTTTCGGTGCCTTTGCCATGGTCTGGCGCGGCTTCGACCCGGAGCTCGAAATCCCGGTCGCGGTCAAGATCCTCGCCGAAAACTGGGCGCACCACGCTGACGTACGCGAACGATTCCTCTCGGAGGCTCGCTTGCTGCGCAAGATCGACAGCCCGCGCGTCATTCGGGTCTACGACATCGGCACTCATGAGGAGCGTCCCTACTTCGTCATGGACTTCATCGACGGCGGCACTGTCGCCGATCGAGTCAAGACCCCTGTGCCGACCGAACAGGCACTGAAACTGGCTGTCGATTCTGCGCGAGCCGTTCAAGTCCTTCACGACGCCGGCGTTCTTCACCGCGACATCAAGCCCACCAACCTGCTCGTCGGCGAAGGCGAGCGCGTGCTCGTAGCTGACCTCGGAAGTGCGAAACGGCTTGCCGAGGCGAGCGGAGTCACCGTCACGACCGGTACCCCGGCGTACATGGCGCCCGAGCAAGCTCGTGGCGAAGCCGTCGACGCGCGCTCTGACGTCTACGCGCTCGGCGCGGTCACGTACGAGCTGCTGTCCGGCAAGCAGCCGTTCAACGTCAGCGATCCTGGATCGCTGCTCAAGCGTACGCCCGATACGCGGCCTCCTCGGCTCGATGGCGCAGGCTCGCGCGCACTCGATCGCGTTCTCGCATCGGCTCTCGCCACCCGCCCTGCGGATCGGCCCGTGTCCGCCGCTGCCTTTGCCGATGCGCTGGAGCAGGTTGCGGCTGGTACGAAGGCCAAGGACGTCAAACGCCTCAGGCGTCAGATTTCGCCCGCAGTCCTGACCACGCTGGCGATGGTGATCTTCGGAGCCTCAGCAGCAGCGACCTGGTTCCTGCTGCGTTAGAAGGCAAGCCCGGTGAGCTGTTCGTACGCCTGGACGTAGCGCTCGCGAGTCTTGGCGACGATGTCGGCTGGCAGGTCCGGGGGCTGGGTGTTGCTGGCCTTGTCCCAGCCGCTCTCGGGTGACAGCAGCCAGTTGCGTACGAACTGCTTGTCGTATGACGGCTGCGTCCGACCCGGCTGCCACTCGTCGGCAGGCCAGAAGCGTGACGAGTCGGGGGTGAGGACCTCATCGGCGAGCACGATCGTGCCATCGGCCCGTGCCCCGAACTCCAGCTTGGTGTCGGCAAGGATGATCCCGCGCTCACGCGCGACTCCCTCGGCGCGCGAGTAGACCTGCAGGGTCAGATCACGCAGGGCGTTGGCGGTCTCGAGACCGATCGTGTCCACGACAGCCTCGAACGAGACGTTCTCATCGTGCTCGCCCATCTCGGCCTTGGTCGCCGGCGTGAAGATCGGCTCGGGCAAACGGTCACCATCGACCAGACCAGCGGGAAGCGGGACGCCGCACACTTCACCGGTCGCGTTGTAGTCGATGAGTCCGGAGCCGGTGAGGTAGCCGCGGACGACACATTCGACCGGGAACATGTCGAGCTTCTCGCAGATCACGGCACGTCCGCGTACGTTCTCCGGGACCTCGGTCGAGATCATGTGATTCGGAACGATGTCCTCGAGCTGGTCGAACCACCACAGCGACATACGCGTGAGCAGCTCACCTTTGTCGGGGATGCCGGGCTCGAGAACGAAGTCGAATGCCGAGATCCGGTCCGACGCCACCATCAGCAGATTGCCGTCGCCGGTGTCGTACAGATCGCGCACCTTGCCCGAGTGGATGTGGCGGGTTCCGGGGATCTCAATGGGCACGGGCTCAGCCTATCGGCGGCACTCGCAACGTGCGGAGGTGCTCAGTTGTTGAATTCGTTCCAGAAGTCGACGTGATAGAGCACGGACGCGATCACGACGACGACCGCCACGACCAAGCCGATGTAGCGGTGCCTCGGGTCAGGTTCGCTCACAGAATGGAGCCGGGCGCGTACGCAGCTGCCTCGGGATGGGCCGCAACCAGTTCTTCGATGCGCTGGGTGACTGCAGCAGTCTGACTGACGGCTGCGCCCGTGAAGTCGATCGGCGAGGCGACCAGCGACGCGAGGTCGGACTCCGACAGGCCAAGACGCTCATCAGCAGCCAGGCGCGCGAACAGATCGTTCTCTGCAGCACCCTTCTCACGCATTTCGAGGGCTACGGCGACCGCGTGCTGCTTGACGGCGTCGTAGGCAGACTCGCGACCGCGACCATTGCGTACGGCGGCCATGAGGACCTTGGTCGACGCGAGGAACGGCAGGTAGCGGTCGAGCTCACGCTGGATGACCGCAGGGAAGGTGCCGAACTCGTCGAGCACAGTCAGGAACGTCTCGAACAATCCGTCGGCGGCATAGAACGCGTCAGGCAGTGCGACCCGGCGTACGACTGAGCACGAAACGTCGCCTTCGTTCCACTGGTCGCCGGCGAGCTCGCCCACCATCGACGCATAGCCACGAAGGATCACGGCGAGGCCGTTGACGCGCTCACACGAGCGGGTGTTCATCTTGTGCGGCATGGCGCTCGAGCCGACCTGGCCGGGCTTGAAGCCCTCGGTCACGATCTCGTTGCCGGCCATCAACCTGATGGTGGTGGCGAGGTTGGAGGGAGCGGCGACCAGCTGGACCAGCGCGGTGACGACGTCGTAGTCGAGCGAGCGTGGGTAGACCTGGCCGACGCTGGTGAGGACCTTGTCGAAGCCGAGGTGACGGGCAACGCGCTGCTCCAGCTCTGCGAGCTTGGCTTCGTCACCGCCCAGCAGATCGAGCTGGTCCTGAGCCGTGCCGACTGGGCCTTTGATGCCGCGAAGCGGGTAGCGAGCGATCAGGTCATCGAGTCGCTCCATCGCGACGAGCAGCTCATCGGCGATCGTTGCGAAGCGCTTGCCAAGCGTTGTCGCCTGGGCTGCCACGTTGTGACTGCGGCCAGCCATCACCAGCTCAGCGTGCTCGGTGGCGAGGCGTCCGAGACGAGCCAACGTGGCAACGCCACGATCGCGTACGAGCTCGAGCGAGGCTCGGATCTGCAGCTGCTCGACGTTCTCAGTGAGATCGCGCGAGGTCATGCCCTTGTGGATGTGCTCGGTGCCCGCCAGCGCGGCGAACTCCTCGATGCGAGCCTTGACGTCGTGGCGGGTGACTTTTTCGCGGTCGGCGATCGACGCGAGGTTGACCTGGTCGATGACCGATTCGTACGCCTCGATGACGCCATCCGGGGTCTCAACGCCAAGATCCTTCTGAGCCGTCAGGACGGCGATCCACAGGCGACGCTCAAGGACGATCTTGTGTTCGGGTGACCAGATGCGCGCAAGCTCCGGCGATGCGTATCGGCTGGCCAGAACGTTGGGTGTGGTCACGCCTCTATTGTCCCATCCGCTGCTGCAAGGGCGATATCCGTACGGGCGTGGGCGCCGTCGAAGCTGATCTCGGCCACGCCGGCGTACGCACGCTCGCGCGCTTCGTTGAGGGTGCTGCCAGTTGCGGTGACCGACAGAACACGGCCGCCAGAGGTCACCAGCTCGCCACCGATCAGCGCGGTTCCTGCGTGAATCACATCGACACCGTCGATCGCGTCTGCCGCCTCAATACCGGTGATCTCGTCGCCGCTGCGGGGCGACTCGGGGTAGCCCTCGGCGGCCATCACGATCGTGACGGCTGATTCCTTGTGCCACTGCGGCATACCGACCTCGCCGAGCGTGCCGGTCGCAGCGCCGTTGAGCAGGGCGGACAACGGAGTCTTGAGGACAGCGAGCAACGCCTGGGTCTCCGGATCGCCGAACCGGGCGTTGAACTCGATGACGCGGGTGCCGCGGCTGGTCAGCGCGAGGCCTGCGTAGAGGAGCCCCTGGAAAGGCGTGCCTCGACGAGCCATCTCTTGAACCGTGGGCACCAGAACACGACGCGACACCTCGGCGACCAGATCGTCTGGCGCCCAGTCGAGCGGGGTGTAGGCGCCCATGCCGCCGGTGTTGGGTCCTTCGTCACCGTCGAGCGCGCGTTTGAAGTCCTGCGCGGCCTGAAGTGGGAGGACGGTTTCACCATCGGTGATGGCGAACAGGGAGACCTCGGGTCCGTCGAGGTACTCCTCGATCACGACTCGACCACATGCTGCTGCATGGTCGAGCGCGGCCTGACGGTCGTCGGTGACAACAACACCCTTGCCGGCCGCCAGCGCGTCGTCCTTGACGACATACGGCGGACCGAAAGCGTCGAGTGCGGCTGCGGCCTGTTCGGGGGTGTCGCACACGTGCGCCATCGCGGTCGGCACCTCGGCGGCAGCCATGACCTGCTTGGCGAATGCCTTGGAGCCTTCGAGCTGGGCAGCTGCGGCGCTTGGTCCGAAGCACGCGATGCCGACTGAACGTACGGCGTCCGCGACACCCGCGACGAGTGGCGCCTCAGGTCCGACGATCACGAGGTCGATGTCGAGCGACTGCGCGAGCGCCGCAACTGCGGCACCGTCGAGCTGGTCGACATCGTGCAGCGTCGCGAACGCGGCAATACCCGGATTGCCGGGAGCCGCGTGAACCTCGGTGACCTGTGGATCACGTGAGAGCGAAAGAGCGAGTGCGTGCTCGCGGCCGCCTGTGCCGATGACGAGTGTCTTCACGTGTCGACCCTATCGGCGCTCGTCAGAGGAGGTCGTGTCGCACGATCGTCTGCTCACGATCGGGTCCGACACCGATCGTCGAGATACGCGATCCCGACATACCTTCGAGGGCGAGCACGTATTCCTGCGCCGTCTTCGGAAGGTCTTCGAACGTGCGAGCTTCAGAGATGTCCTCGGTCCAACCGGGGTAGTACTCGTAGATCGGCTTGGCGTGGTGGAAGCCGGTCTGCGTCATCGGCATCTCGTCGACCCGCTCGCCATCCACGTCGTACGCGACGCACACCGGGATCTGGTCCCAGCCGGTCAGCACGTCGAGCTTGGTCAGCACAAAGTCGGTCACGCCGTTGATCCGCGCCGCATAGCGAGCGATCGGAGCGTCGTACCAACCACAGCGTCGCGGGCGACCTGTCGTGGTGCCGAACTCGGCGCCGTTCTTGCGCAGCTGCTCACCGTCGTCGTCGAACAGCTCGGTCGGGAAGGGCCCTTCGCCAACGCGGGTTGCGTACGCCTTGATGATGCCGATGACGCGAGTGATCTCCGTCGGCGCGATACCGGAGCCGGTGCACGCACCACCGGTCGTCGCGGACGAGGAGGTCACGAACGGGTAGGTGCCGTGGTCGACGTCGAGCAGCGTCGCCTGACCTGCTTCGAGCAGCACGGTCTTGCCCTCGGCCAGTGCCTGGTGCAGAACGAGGGCTGTGTCGGCGACCATCGGGCGGAGCCTGTCGACGTATGACAGCAACTCCTCGACGATCTCTTCGGCTTCAACAGCGCGACGGTTGTAGACCTTGGTGAGGATCTGGTTCTTGAGCTCGAGTGCGGCCTCGACCTTCTCGCGCAGGATCTTCTCGTCGAAGAGGTCCTGGATGCGGATGCCGAGTCGGTTCATCTTGTCGGCGTACGTGGGACCGATGCCGCGACCCGTCGTACCAATCTTGCGGCTGCCGAGGAAGCGCTCGTTGACCTTGTCGAGCGTCCGGTTGTAGTCGGCGATGACGTGGGCGTTGGAGCTGATGACCAGGCGCGAGGTGTCAATGCCGCGCTCCTCCAGGCCGTCGATCTCGTGGAACAGCACTTCGAGGTCGACGACAACGCCGTTGCCGATGACCGGAACGCACCCGGGGCTCAGGATGCCGCTGGGCAGCAGGTGGAGGGCGTACTTCTGATCGCCGATCACGACCGTGTGTCCGGCGTTGTTGCCACCGTTGAACTTCACGACGTAGTCGACGCGGCTACCGAGCAGGTCTGTCGCCTTGCCCTTGCCTTCGTCGCCCCACTGGGCCCCGACGATCACCACTGCAGGCATGGAATTGCACCACCCTCGACATGCGACAAGCCCCGGTCTCACGGGGCTCTTACTGGTGCAGTCTAGCGGTTGGGCGCCTTCACTGCGACTGGCGAGCGCGGTATGCCGCGACCGCTTCGCGGTTGCCGCAGGTCGTGCTGCAAAACCGCCGGGAACGGTTGCGCGAGAGGTCGAGGACCAGCGCTTCGCAGTCATCGGCCGCGCAGATTCCGAAGCGGGACAGCTCATCGGCACGGATCGCGTCGATCATCGCCATCGCCGTCTCGACCACCATTCGGGTGTGCAGCGGGCGATCGTCCTCGGTCGCGTGCAGGTGCCAGTCGACGGCGCCGTGCCGTACGAGCTGGGGAACCGCTTCGGCGTCGGCCAAGATGCGATTCACGATAGGTACGGCGTCGTCACGCGAGCTCGTCAGGAGCGCTCGCAACCCAGGACGCAGGGCTCGTACGGCCTCGAGCTCGCCGTCGTTGCCGAGCAACGTTCCGGTGTAGCCGTGCCTCACGAAGAAGTCCGCGAGATCGTCCGTGGTCGTCATGGTCTCGGGCGACTCAGCGGAGTTGACCAGTTCGACTGCTGCCACCAGTGCCGCTTCGGTGTCATGGGTGAACGCCATATTGACACCTTACATCCCTGAACCGTAATGTCATGTGCCATGACGTCGTTGACCCATGACATTGCTTCGGTGCCGGCTTCGCGTCTTCGCGCCGGGCTGACGCTTGCCGTCTTGTCTGCGATGTCCTTCGCCCTCTCGGGCCCATTTGCCAAAGCGCTGATCGAAGCAGGATGGACCGCTGGTTCGGCGGTGACCGCTCGAGTCCTGATCGCCGCTGCTGTTTTGGTGATCCCTGCCGCGATCTCGTTGCGAGGTCGGTGGAGTTTGCTGCGTCAGAACGCCGGGCTTCTCGTCGCGTACGGAGTGATCGCCGTTGCGGGTTGCCAACTCGCGTACTTCAACGCGGTTGACCGGATGGAAGTCGGCGTCGCGATCCTCATCGAGTTCACGTCACCGGTCGCCGTGATCGTCTGGCTGTGGCTGCGGCATTCCCAGCGACCCACCCGACTCACCGTCGTCGGTGCGCTCACGGCCTTGGGCGGGCTCGTGCTCGTCCTCGATCTGTTGTCCGGCGCTGACGTCGATGCGCTCGGCGTGACGTGGGCGCTGCTGGCCATGGCCGGAGCCGCGTTCTACTGGATCATCTCCGCGGACGAAGACAACGGACTGCCCGGAATCGTGTTGGCTGCGGGCGGCCTCGTCGTCGGCGGCGTCGTTCTACTTCTGGCCGGTGGCATCGGGATCGTCCCGCTCGGCACGTCCGATGCCGACGTGGTTCTCGCCGACACTCAATTGCCCTGGTGGCTTCCGGTGATCGGGCTCGGCGTGATCACCGCTGCCATCGCGTACGTGCTCGGCATCGCCGCGACTCGACGCCTCGGTTCGCGGCTCGCCGCATTCGTTGGCCTCGGCGAAGCTGTCGCCAGCGTCGTGTTTGCGTGGCTGCTGCTCGACGAATCGCCCCGCGCGATCCAGCTGCTCGGCGGCGCACTGATCCTCGCCGGAGTTGTCTTCGTCAAGCTCGGTGAACCGAAAGAGCAACCACTACCGCTCTAGGCTCGGGGTCTGATGCAGACTCTCCTCGCGATTGCGAACGCCTCCGCCGGCAGCTCCGACGACGAATCTGTCGAGGTCGCAGTCGCAAGCCTTCGCAAGACGTACGAGGTCGAGCTCGTGACGACGTCGACGCCTGAGGAGCTGGACGACGCGCTTGCCGCGCATCCCGACCTCCACGGAGTCGTCGTGCTTGGCGGCGATGGCAGCCTGCACGCCGTCATCGCGGCACTTCGTACCGCTGGTCGCCTGAGCTCGGTGATCGTGGGCTTGATCCCGCTCGGCACAGGCAACGACTTCGCCGCGACCCTCGGGTTGCCTGATGAACCGGACCTCGCGGCAGAAGTCATCGTCGCCAACCACATCGAGACGATCGACCTGATCATCGACGGCAACGACGAGGTTGTCGTGAACGTCGCGCATATCGGAGTAGGTGCCGAAGCCGCGATCGTGGCCCGGCCGATCAAGAAGTTCCTCGGGCCAGTCGGTTATGCGGTCGGGGCCGCGATCGCGAGCGTCAAGGGCCTGGCGACTCCAGGTGCCGATCTCGCCATCACGATCGATGGCGACGCAGCCTTCCCGCGCGGCCGAGTCATCCAGCTTGCCGTCGGCAACGGCCGATTCGTCGGCGGCGGCGCCGCTCTGCTGCCCGAAGCCGATCCGTCCGATGGTCTGATCGACCTGATGGTCACGTACGCCGGGCGTCGCCATCGCCGCATCGCGTACGCGTGGAAGCTGCGTACTGGCGATCAGCACGAGCACGACGACGTCATCTATCGCCAGGGGACCTCGGTAACCGTCGTCGGCGATCCACTCCCCTGCACCAGCGACGGCGAACTCACCGAGCCAGCCGCCGAACACTCATGGCGCATCGAACCGGGCGCCATCCGGATGTGGCGCTAGGCCTTCGGAGCGACGAGCTCTTCGTACGCTTCTTTGCTCGACTCGTGAAGGAACTCGCGGCACCGCTGCGCCTCGCCGGCATCGCCGAAACGCTCAGACGCATCCGCCAGCGCGGCGAGCGAGCGCAGGAATGGACGGTTGGGAAGGTGTGCCCAGGGAAGCGGGCCGTGACCCTTCCAGCCATTGCGGCGGAGAAGGTCGAGCGAACGGTGGTAGCCGGTACGCGCAAAGGCGTAGCCCTCGAGGTCGAGGCCTTCGGCCAGCGCCAGCTCGGCCAGCGTGATCCACGCGTCTGCCGACTCAGGGTGCAGAGCAGCCACGTTCTTGGGGTTGTCGCCAGCAGCCAGAGAGGCAGCGCCGGGGTCTTCGGGCAACAAGGTCTCGGGCGGTTCACCGAAGAGGTTCGTCATGTCGGCAGACTAGCCAGTTCCCCCTGAGCCGGTTCAGCGTGGCCACGAGTTGTCAGCGAGCAGCTCGTCCAGCGGGCGTACGGATGTCCATTTCTCCTGCTCGAGCATCGGCCGGGGATAGAACTCCTCGACCGGGCCGAGGCACAGGATCGCGACGGGTTCGGCGCCCTCGGGTGCACCGATCAGCTCGGCCACGACCTCCGGGACGAACATCGACACCCACCCCATACCGATGCCTTCGGCGCGAGCCGCAAGCCAGAGGTTCTGGATCGCGCAGGACACCGACGCGAGATCCATGTGCGGCATCGTTCGCCGCCCGAAAATGTGCCGCTCGCGATCGTCGCCGAGAGCCACGACCAGCACCTCCGCGCAGTCGAGGATGCCCTGGACCTTGAGCCGCATGAACTCGTCCGCACGCTCCCCCATCGCGTCGGCGGTACGCCCACGCTCGACCTCGACGTGGTCGTGGAGGGCATGCCGCAGTGCGAGATCGGTGACGCGGACGATGCGCCACGGCTGCATCAGGCCTACGCTCGGCGCTTGGTGGGCAGCCGACAGCAGGCGGGCGAGCACGTCCTCGTCGACCGCACCGCCGGCAAAGTGCCTCATGTCGCGGCGCTCTGCGATGACTCGGTAGACCGCCTCCCGGTCCGCGTTGTCGTACGCGTGCTCGGTCAGAGCTTGGTGCCAGCCGAACGCAGGTTCTCGCAGGCTTCAGCAACACGCGCTGCCATGCCAGCCTCGGCAGCCTTGCCCCAGGCACGCGGGTCGTAGACCTTCTTGTTACCGATCTCACCGTCGACCTTGAGAACACCGTCATAGTTGGCGAACATGTGCGCGGCAACCGGGCGGGTGAAGGCGTACTGGGTGTCGGTGTCGACGTTCATCTTGATGACGCCGTAGTCAACGGAGGCCGAGATCTCCTCAGGCGTTGAACCCGAGCCGCCGTGGAACACGAGGTCGAAGGGCTTGTCGACGCCGTACTTCTTGCCGACGACCTCTTGGGCAGCCTTCAGAATCTCCGGACGCAGCTTGACGTTGCCCGGCTTGTAGGAGCCGTGCACGTTGCCGAACGTCAGGGCCGTCATGTAGCGGCCGTTCTCGCCAACACCCAGAGCCGCTGCAGTCGCGAGTGCGTCCTCGGGAGTTGTGTAGAGCGTCTCGTCGATCGCGCCTGTGACACCGTCTTCTTCGCCACCCACGGCGCCGATCTCTACCTCGAGGATGACGTTGGCCGCCTTCGCCTTCGCGAGAAGCTCAACCGCGATCTGCAGGTTCTCGTCCATCTCGATCGCCGAGCCGTCCCACATGTGCGACTGGAAGTAGGGCAGTCCGCCGGACTTCACGCGCTCGGTCGAGAGCTCGAGCAGCGGACGTACGAATCCGTCGAGCTTGTCCTTGGGGCAGTGGTCGGTGTGAAGAGCCACGTTGATGGGGTAGCTCGCGGCGACCTCTTCAGCGAACTTCGCGAAGGCGATCGAACCGGTGACCATGTTCTTGATCGTCGGGCCGGAGATGTACTCGGCGCCACCGGTCGAGACCTGGACGATGCCGTCGCTGCCAGCCTCGGCGAAGCCCTGGAGTGCTGCGTGCAGCGTCTGCGAGGAAGAGACGTTGATGGCGGGATACGCGAACGACTCGCGCTTGGCCTTGTCGAGCATCTCGGCGTAGATCTCGGGGGTCGCGACGGGCATTCGTACTCCTGTGGTGGCGTTGGAGACTTCAGTATCCCAGTTGCTTTTCCTACCAGCGAGTCACCTAGGAAGTCAGGCGCTTCTCGAACCAGAAGTCTGCGTAAGGGTTGTCGTTGTAGCGCTCAATGTCGGCGTAGCCAGCCGCCCGGTACATCTCGATCGCATTGGTCAGCGCCCGGTTGGTGTCGAGTCGTACGACGTCGTGCCCGAGCTCGACTGCGAGCTCTTCGAGACGCCGCCGTATCCGACCTGCCAGTCCACGACCGCGTGCGTCCTTGGCGACCCACATCCGTTTGATCTCAGCGACGCCTTCGCCGATGGTCGTCAATCCACCGCAGCCGACGACCTTGCCGTCGAGGATCGCAACGAGGAACACACCATGATCTCCGCCGAACTTTTCCTCATCGCCAGCGGCTTCGGACGGGTCGAAGCCCTCTTCGAACCGTTGGTCGAGCTCGAGAAGGTACGCAGCGACGGCTTCCCTGGCCTCAGCAGACCCCGGGTCGACAAGATCGAGCGACACAGCGTCAGACATGAGCCCGAATCCAGGCGTGCATCGCGATCGCGGCCGCTGCGCCAGCGTTGATCGAGCGGGTCGAACCGAACTGCGCGATCGACAACGTACGTTCGCAGGCCTTGCGAGCCTCGTCGCTGAGCCCCGGGCCCTCCTGTCCAAACACCAGGACGCATTCGCGCGGGAGGTTCGCGGTCTCGATCGGTTCTGAGTCGTCGACGTTGTCGATGCCGATCACGGCGAGACCGGCTTCGCTCGCCCAAGCGCTGAAGTCGTCGACGGTGTCGTGATAGCGCACGTGCTGGTAGCGGTCCGTCACCATCGCGCCGCGACGGTTCCAGCGCCGCTTGCCGATGATGTGCACTTCGGCGGCAGCGAACGCGTTGGCCGTACGCACAAT
The DNA here is from genome assembly GCF_031457275.1 of Aeromicrobium panaciterrae. NCBI lineage: Bacteria > Bacillati > Actinomycetota > Actinomycetes > Propionibacteriales > Nocardioidaceae > Aeromicrobium > Aeromicrobium panaciterrae. The sequence continues at coordinate 641,768 of NZ_JAVDWH010000001.1, read as the reverse complement.
CGATCCAATGTTGAAGTCGTGCTGCCAGTTCTCGATCGCGACGTGGAACGGATGGCGACGCAGGTCGAGGTCGGCGACGATCGACTCGAGCGACCAGTAGCGGTAGCGGTCGATGACGTTGCGGCGGTCACCGTCGCGCAGCAGCTCAGCATCGAAGTGATCGCCGACCGGCCACTCGCCCTCCCACGGTCCAACGCCAGGCAGGTCGGGCTCTGTCACGCGACGCCGTACTCGTCGCGGTAGGCGCGCACAGCGTCGAGGTGCTCGCTGTGTCGGCCGGTCTCCTCGACATACTCGATGATCTGGCCCAGCGTGACGATCGCGGTGACCGCAACGCCGAAGTCTCGCTCGACCTCTTGGATCGCCGACAGCTCGCCCTTGCCGCGCTCCTGTCGATCGACGGCGACGATGATGCCCGCGACCTGCGCGCCGGCGGTGTCGACCAGCTCCATGACTTCGCGGATCGCCGTACCGGCGGTGATGACGTCATCGACGACGAGCACCCGGCCCTCGAGCGGCGAACCGACGACGAGACCGCCCTCGCCGTGATCCTTGGCTTCCTTGCGGTTGAAGCACCACGGCACATCGCGGCCGTGCTGCACCGCGAGTTGTACGGCGGCGGCCGACGCGATGGGGATGCCTTTGTATGCCGGCCCGAGCAGCACGTCGAACTCGACGCCGCTGTCGACGATCGCTGCCGCATAGAAGCGGCCCAGCTCCGCAAGTCGCTCGCCGGTGTTGAACAGCCCGGCGTTGAAGAAGTACGGCGACGTACGCCCCGACTTCAGGGTGAACTCGCCGAACCTGAGTACCTCATGGTCGAGGGCGAACTCGATGAACTCGCGCTGGTAGTCGTGCATCCTCTTACTCGGTCGCCGGCGCCGGAGCCGCGTTGTCTTTGTGGACCGTCTTGATCAGGTCTCCGATGACCACATTGCGGTTGCGCGTGTGGAACAGCTCCGAGCAGGTCAGCATCGTGATGACGGCCTTGGTCGGCCTCTCACCTGCCGCACCCGGTGCAGGCACGCGCTGCAGCGGCCAACCCTCGGTGAAGTCGACCGTGATGCTCTTGCCGCCGTTGCGAAGTTTGTAGGTGAAGATGTCGGTGCGCGTCTCGACATACACGAGGTCACCCTTCTTGAGCTTGGGGAACTTCGAGAACACCTCGCCGTGCGTCACCCGGTGGCCGGCAATGGCGAAGTTGCCGATCTGGCCCGGCCGGGCGCTCTTGGTGTCCCAACCAACGCCGCGCGCCAGGTCGTCGTCGCCGAATCCCTTGACGATCGGCTTCTCGTACGTGTCGCCGAACCGTGGGACACGCAGCAGCCCGATGGCGTCGCTGTCGAGGCCCTTGCCCCAGTCTTCGGCAATCTGTTGTTTGACTTCCTCCTGCTTGTGCTTCGACACGATGTTGGTGCCGTAGTACTGCCACGCGATGTACGCCAGCATGCTCAGGCCGGCGAGAATCAGCAGAATTCCGACTGCCCGAGCAATCTTTTGCCCGGGGGTTCGTTCCGGGCTCTTCGGGGTCACAGTCGTTGTCATGGGTGCAATTCTCGCATCTTGATTCTGGGCTAGTTAATTTCCCCAAAACCTCAGACGCGTTCGCAGCGTTCGCGTAGCATTTGTTCAGCAGGGTCAATGCGCTTGTGGCCGTTGGCGCCTGTTGTCGCCCCACCGTTTCACCCCCCGAGAACGGTGGGGCGACTTTATGCGGTTTTACAGGCAATTTCGCCAGTCTTAGACCGCTTCGACGGAATCTGGATCGGCTGTCCGGAAACTCCTCGCGGTCAGCAGCACAATCGGGATGAGAACGAGCGGAATCACGAACGCCCAACGCAGGTGATCGGCCGTTGCGGCAGCACCGATCAGGCCCCCTCCAAGGATGGCTCCGAGGTAGTTGGCGATGTTCATTCGGGCGATCGCGACATCGAGTGCGGTGGCCGGTACGGCACCCGCAAGTGCGGCAAATGCCAGAGGCGCCAAGATCGCGAGACCGAGGCCCGCGATGAAGAATCCGGCGATCGCCATGGCCGGCGCAGCCGCCGACACAACGGTGACCAATCCAACGATTCCCACCGTCGTACCGATCGCCACAACCGACGGAGCGCCGATGCGACGTACGAGGAAGTCACCACCGAAACGTGAGAACAGTGCGCCCGCTTGATAGGCGCCGTACGCGAGCGGAGCCACAGTCTTCGACGCGTCGAGCGCGTCCTCGAGGTACACGCTGCTCCAGGTGAGGATGCCGGTGTCGGCCGCATAGAAGAGGAGTACGACGAGCCCGAAGATCAGGATCGGACGCCACGGCAGGTCGAGTCCCTTGGCCGAGAGTCCGGCCTCATGCTCCTGAGCTTCGATGAACGCAGGCGATGCCCAGACCACGACTAGCCAGACCACGACGGCCACGATCACCAGCGAGATCGCGAGCGGCACGTCAATCTCGGCGACGCCCGATGCGTACAGCGCACCCGTGATACCTCCGACCGACCACATGCCGTGGAAGTTGGCCATGATGCTGCGGCCGTACGCCTTCTGCACGCGTACGCCCTGCATGTTCATTCCAGCGTCGACTCCACCAACACCGAGTCCGTAGATCACGAAGGCGGCGAGCAACAGTCCGAGGTTCGGGGCCAGGCCGACCAGCAGCGCTCCGAGGCCGATGGTGGCGAGGGCCAGCTTGAAGGCGACAGCGCTCGTACGGCGCTCGGCGATCATGCCGGCGATGACCGAACCCACCCCTGACACGACCGCGACCAGCACGAGGATGCCGGTCAGCGCTCCGTCGTCGATGCCGAACTTGTCTTTGATGCGCGGGGTCTGGGTCACGATCGCGGCGAACACCAAGCCCTGCAAGAAGAAGCCCGCAGCGACGGCAACGCGCGTACGTGTCAGTGGTTGAGTCACCGCGTCATCGTAGGTGCTGGCGGGTCTAGTGTCGGGAGCCATGAAGACCTCGAGCGCCCGCATCGCCGGGCTCGGCACCACGATCTTTGCCGAGATGAGCGCGCTCGCCGTTCGCACCGGTTCGATCAACCTCGGCCAAGGATTCCCGGACACCGACGGTCCGGCGTCGATCATCGATGCTGCGGCCGATGCGATGCGATCTGGTCGCAATCAGTACGCGCCAGGCATCGGCGTGCCCGAGCTGCGTCTCGCCATTGCCGCTCATCAGCAGCGGTTCTATGGGCTGACGATCGATCCAGACACTGAGGTCGGTGTGACGACTGGCGCAACCGAAGCCATCGCCTCAGCGATCCTCGGACTCGTCGATCCAGGCGACGAGGTCATCGTCCTCGAGCCCTACTACGACTCGTACGTTGCGGTGATCCAGATGGCCGGTGGCGTACGGAAGCCCGTGACGCTGCGGGCACCTGACTTCCGCTTGCCGATCGATGAGCTGCGAGCGGCGGTGTCCACTCGTACGACGGCGATCCTGCTCAATACTCCGCACAATCCGACCGGCACTGTGCTGACACGCGAAGAACTCGAGGCCGTTGCTGCGGTCGCGCAAGAGCACGACCTCGTGGTGATCAGTGACGAGGTCTACGAGCACCTGACGTTTGGTGTCCCCCACATTCCGATCGCCACTCTGCCGGGCATGCGCGAACGAACTCTGACTATCTCGAGCGGCGGCAAGAGCTTCTCGCTCACCGGCTGGAAAATCGGCTGGGCTACCGGTCCGTCCTCGCTCGTCTCGGCGACGATCGGCGTGAAGCAGTTCCTGACATACACGTCCGGCTCTGCGTTGCAGCCCGCAATCGCCGAGGCACTCCGGTTCGATGACGCGTACTTCTCGTCGTTCGTCACGCAGATGCAGAAGCAGCGCGATCTGCTCTGCACTGGCCTCGCCGATCTCGGGTTCGAGGTCTTCGTTCCCGAGGGCACATACTTCGCGACGACCGACATCCGTCCACTCGGCTTCACCGACGGCATGGAGTTCTGTCGCGCCCTGCCCGAGGTCGCCGGCGTAGTCGCGATCCCTCACCAGGTGTTCTACGACGACGCCGAAGCGGGAGCACCGCTCGTACGGTGGGCCTTCTGCAAGAAGCCCGAGGTCATCGCCGAGGCGCTCGAGCGACTCAAGGGACTACTCTGACCTCGAGGGACGAACGGCTGAGCATGTTGTGCTCGCGACCTGTTCAGCGAGAGAGTGCTCGATGCGGCTGGAACCCCCTTGACCAGCTCGAGAGGGCTGGATCATGTTCAAGCAGGAATCGCTCGAGCGAATCGAGCGAGAAGTCCTCACGATCGTCGCTCGCGTTCGCCGTATGACTCTCGAAAGCGCGCATCGCATCGACCCGCAGCTCTCGGTCCCCGCCTATTCGGTGTTGTTCCTCATCTGGCAGTGCGGCAGCATGCGTGCGCAGGCCGTCTCCACCATCACGGGCGCCGACAAGGGGACCGTCAGTCGTCAGATTGCTCACCTGGAGAGCCTCGGCCTCGTCTCCCGAAGACCTGATGCTTCCGACGGTCGGGCGCAGATCCTGCGCCTCACAGCGGAGGGCAAGGCCCGAGTGGACGCCCTAGTGCAGGATCGCCGATCCGACTTCACCGAACGGCTTGCCGACTGGTCCCCCAAGGATCTCGAGGTATTCGTCGGCTACCTCAATCAATTCAACGCTTCGCTTGACGCGTGACCCGGTAGGCCGGGGCTCGGGATGGGCTTCCCGTCGCTCCCTTGCGGAGCATCGGCAGGACGCGTGGCTTCACCAATTCCGACAGGACGATGACGCTGGTCGATCGGACGACCGTCCCGGACTGGCTGATGTGCAGCAGGACTGCCTGGAGATCTTCATGCGAAGTGGCGGCGATCTTGCAGACGACATCGGCAGTGCCACTGGTGACGTACGCATCGAGGACGTTGGGCAACGACTCGAGCTCCTCGGTGACAGCATCGAGTGAGCCCTGCGCGATCTCAAGAGTCACGAACGCGACGACGGGATGGCCGGCGGCAATCAGATCGATGTCCGGGCCATAGCCGGTGATGATCCCGGCGGCCTCCATCTTGGAGAGCCGTGACTGGACGGTGGCTCGTGCGACCCGGGCGATCCGGGAGAGCTCGAGATCTCCAACACGAGGGTTCTCACGCATGGCTTCGACAAGCGCTACATCGAGTTGATCCACGTTGCTAACTCCTAGTCAGATTGCCTACTTACTGATCAGGCTACTCCGCTCAAGTGTCATACCTGACCACCTCTGACTGGCTCGCTTGCCCATCGTGTACCAAGTGGGGTGACCTAGGGGCATGACCATCGATCTGACCGACTCCGAACGCCTCGCCGAGCTCGACCTCGACCAGTTGAAGCAGCTCGTCGGATTGGTGGAGTACGACACCAAGTCCGACCCGTTCCCCGTCACCGGTTGGGATGCCGTCGTCTGGGCAGTTGGCAACGCAACGCAGTCCGCCCACTTCTTCATGTCCGCCTTCGGCATGGACCTCGTCGCCTACTCCGGCCCCGAGACGGGCAACCGCGACCACCACGCCTTCGTCCTGGAGAGCGGCGCAGTTCGCTTCGTCTTCAAGGGCGGCGTCGATCCCGACAGCTTCGTGCTCGACCACCACCGCATCCACGGCGACGGCATCACCGACATCGCCCTCGAGGTCCCCGACGTCGACGTCTGCATCGAGCATGCGCGCGCTGAGGGAGCAAAGATCCTCGAAGAACCGCACGACATGACCGATGAGCACGGCACCGTCCGCATCGGCGCCATCGCTGCGTACGGCGACACCCGCCATACGCTGGTGGACCGCAGCAAGTACGACGGTCCCTACCTGCCGGGCTATGTCGAGCGCCGCTCCACTCTGGTCCGCGCAGACGATGCACCGAAGCGGATCTTCCAGGCTCTCGACCACGTCGTCGGCAACGTCGAGATCGGCCACATGGACGAGTGGGTCGACTTCTACAACCGCATCATGGGCTTCACCAACATGGCCGAGTTCGTCGGCGATGACATCGCGACGGAGTACAGCGCCCTGATGAGCAAAGTCGTTGCCAGCGGCAACCATCGAGTGAAGTTCCCGCTCAACGAGCCGGCGATTGGCAAGAAGAAGTCACAGATCGACGAGTACCTCGAGTTCTATCGCGGGCCTGGCGCCCAGCACCTCGCACTCGCGACCAACAACATCCTCGAGACCGTCGATCGCCTGCGCGCCGCCGGTATCGAGTTCCTCGACACCCCCGATTCGTACTACACGGATCCAGCGCTGCGTGCCCGGATCGGCGAGGTGCGGGTGCCGATCGAAGAGCTGCAGAAGCGCGGCATCCTGGTCGACCGCGACGAGGACGGCTACCTGCTGCAGATCTTCACCAAGCCGATCGGTGACCGCCCGACGGTGTTCTTCGAGCTCATCGAGCGCCATGGGTCACTAGGCTTCGGCAAAGGCAACTTCCAGGCGCTGTTCGAAGCGATCGAACGCGAACAGGCCAAGCGCGGCAACTTCTAGGGAGGGTCGATGGCCCACTACCGAAGTGCGGGCAACATCCCGCCGAAGCGTCACACCCAGCACCGCGATCCGCAGGGCAACCTCTATCGCGAGGAGCTCATGGGCGAGGAAGGCTTCTCGTCCGACTCGTCGCTGCTGTATCACGTGGGGGTGCCCTCGGCGATCACGGAAGCGCGTACGTGGGAGCTCCCAGACCAGTCGACGAAGCCCAACGAGCCGCTGCTCGCCAGGCACCTCAAGCTGCACGATCTGTTCGACGGCGGCGCCGGCAACGACATCGTCACGAGCAGGCGGCTGGTACTCGGCAATGGCGACGTCCGTATCTCGTACGTGGTCGCGGCCGAGACGTCACCTCTCTATCGGAACGCCACCGGCGACGAGTGTGTGTTCATCGAGTCAGGCAGCGGAACCCTCGAGACGGTGTTCGGCCACCTCCCGTTCAGCGACGGCGACTACCTGATCATCCCTCGCGCCACGACACATCGCTGGGTGCCCAACGGCGACGTTCGCGCGTACGCGATCGAGGCCAACAGCCATATCGGCCCCGCCCGTCGCTACCTCTCGAAGTTCGGCCAGCTCCTCGAGCACGCTCCGTACTGCGAGCGCGACCTTCGCGGACCCAGCGAGCCTGAGGTGCGCGACGAGACCAACGTCGAGGTATACATCAAGCACCGCGGCTCCGGCCCTGGCGGACTCAGCGGCAGCATCCATGTTGTCCCGCTGCACCCGTTCGATGTCGTCGGATGGGATGGCTGCCTCTACCCGTACGCGTTCAACGTCGCCGACTTCGAGCCGATCACCGGGCGCGTCCACCAGCCGCCGCCGGTGCACCAGGTCTTTGAAGGCAACAACTTCGTGATCTGCAACTTCGTGCCTCGCAAGGTCGATTACCACCCGCTGGCGATCCCGGTGCCGTACTACCACTCGAACGTCGACTCGGACGAGGTCATGTTCTACGTCGCGGGCGACTACGAAGCACGCAAGGGCTCAGGCATTGCCAGGGGTTCGATCTCACTGCATCCCGGCGGCCACTCCCATGGTCCGCAGCCATCGGCGATCGAGGCCAGCCTCGGCGTCGAGTCCTTCGATGAGCTCGCCGTCATGGTCGACACGTTCCGCCCTCTTGAACTCGGCGAGGGCGGCAGCGCGTCCGACGACGGCGAATACGCACTCTCGTGGATCCGCTGATGTTCCATCAATTCTTCGACGACGCGGCGATCTTCCCGCCAGGAAACATGCCGATGAAGGAGGCCGTGCGCGCGCATCTTGCCCGTCGCGGCACTCCCGAGGGTGAGTACGTCGGACCGTTCATCTGCAGCGCCCCACGACTCGGCGAGCTCCGCGACGCACTCGGTCACGGCCACCTCGAGCTCTCGCTCGTCGCCACGGTCGACGAGTTCAACCACGCGGCGCACGACCTCGCCGCACAGCAGAACCTCACCTTGGTTGCGCTTGAGTTGAACGGCGAGGTCGATCGGCTCCCCGAGATCCCGAACGGCTTGCGCGTGTTCGTCGAGCGCACCTGGCATGAATCTCTCCGCGTGCCCGAGGGAGCGATGCTCAAGCTCCGCTGCGGGGGACCCGACACCCGCGATACCCCGTCAGCCTGCCAACTCGGCGGAGCCATCCAGCACTGCGTCGAGAACGACCTCGCGTTCAAGCTGACCGCCGGTCTTCACCACGCCGTACGCACTGAGCGCGACCACGGCTTCCTCAACATCCTCGCCGCGGTCAACGCAGCGATCGACGGAAGCGATCCCGTACCTGCACTGCTAGAGAGCGATGCCGCAGCGCTCAAGGTCTCGAACCCCGAGGCCGTACGACGTCTGTTCCGCTCGATCGGAACCTGCAGCATCGACGAGCCAGTGACCGATCTGCGTGAGCTCGAGCTGATCGCATGACCGATTTCGGCCGCACGACCCTGCCGTTCTGCTCGTTTGTTCTCGACGGCGAGCGGCACGTCGGCGTAGGCATCGGCACCCAGGTGCTCGACGCGAAAGCTGCTCTGCCCGACCATGCGGCGCTGTTTGCCGACGGCTCCCTCGATGCCTTCCTCGCGTCAGGGCCGGACACCTGGCAGGCCGTACGTGATGCGCTCCTCGCCCACGAACCGACCGAGCACCTGTACGACGCTCAGTACTTGCATGAAGTTGGCGAGCTCGTTCTGCCGTTCACGGTTGCCGACTACGTCGACTTTTATGCGTCCGAGCACCATGCGACCAACGTCGGCACGATGTTCCGTCCAGACGGCGATGCGCTGACGCCCAATTGGAAGCACCTGCCGATCGGCTATCACGGCCGCGCCGGCACGGTCGTCACCTCAGGCACCACGATCCTGCGCCCGAACGGCCAACGCCGTTCACCCGACGGCGAGATCACCTTCGGCCCCAGCATCAAGCTCGACATCGAGGCGGAGCTTGGCTTCGTCGTCGGCGTGCCATCGGCACTCGGGACTCCCGTTCCGATCAGCGAGTTCGACAAGCACGTGTTCGGTGTCTGTCTCGTCAATGACTGGTCGGCTCGGGACATCCAGGCATGGGAGTACGTCCCGCTGGGCCCGTTCCTCGGCAAGTCCTTCGCGACCTCAATCTCGCCATGGATCATCCCGCTCGCCGCGCTGACCCGTGCGCGCGTCGATCCGCCAGCCCAGACGCCGACGCCGCTGCCGTACCTCCAGACAGACGAGCCGTGGGGACTCAACCTCGAGTTCGTCATCACGCTCAACGGCATCGAGATCTCCCGGCCGCCGTTCGCATCGATGTATTGGACCGGCGCTCAGATGTTGGCGCACATGACCGTCAACGGCGCATCCCTTCGTACCGGCGATCTCTTCGCCTCGGGAACCATCAGCGGACCCGAGACAAACCAGCGTGGATCGCTGCTTGAGCTTTCGTGGAACGGCACTGAGCCGATCTCGCTGGCCGACGGCACAACCCGCTCTTTCCTTGAGAACGGCGACACCGTCGCGATCTCTGCAGTTGCACACTTGGACAACGGAGAGAGGCTGGAGCTGGGCGAGGTGCTCGGCACCATAGTCAGCCAGCCGTAACGAACTCTCGCCCGGCCTCGTTGAACCATCCACAACGAGACAGAAGGGCGACACATGACTCAGCTGATTTTGGCTTCGCTCGTCATGGTCCAGGCCATGTTCGTCGCGCAATTCTTGTACGACTTGATGTTCGAGCGCGACAACCCGCAACGCTGACCGCGCAGGTGACCTAAGCGCGTGAAATACTCTCGCCAAGAGCGAGGGACTCGGCATGGACCTGGACACCACGACACTGCGGGTTGCCTTCGCCACGGCCGCGCTCACGATGCTCGCGCTGTTCTACTTCGTCACCTATCGATCGACTCGGTCTGGATACAGCGGCTGGTGGAGCGTTGCTCTTGCCTGGTTCCTTGTCGGATCAGCCGCCTTCATTCTCAATGGAACCGAGCACCAACGGTGGGCCAATCCGTCGGGCAACACGTTCTTGGTACTCGGGGCTGCCTCTGCCTGGGCCGCGACCCGCTCACTGACTGGATCTAAGACTCCTGCGTGGCTTCTCCTGTTCGCGCCGACCGTCACCGCTATCGCGTCATTTGCTGATGATCCCGTCCACAACGTGTGGACTGGCGGTCCCGTCTTCCTCGCGATGATGAGCCTGATGTTCGGGCTCAGCGCCCGCGAGCTGTGGCGCATCGATCGTGAGCTCACCCATATTCGTACGTCCGTGGCAACCGCCGCGACCTGCATCTGCGCGTTCTATGCAGCTCGCTGGGTCGTATTCATGGTGGATGGCCAAGACGGCGACGTGTTCAAGTCGGTCTTTGGTTCGCAGGTCACGACGATCGTCAGTTTGATATTTCTGGTCGTGGTGTCGTTCAGCATGTCGATCCTGAGCAACGAGGAAGCGACCAAAGCGCTGCGTGCACAGGCGGGTCACGATGGCCTCACTGGTCTGCTCAACCGCTCTGAGTTCCTGCGGCTGGCTGCGGCAGAGCTCCACGAGACCTCTGCCGCTCTGATCCTGGCGGATCTCGACCATTTCAAGGCTGTCAACGACACGTACGGGCATCCCGCTGGCGACCGAGCGCTCAGAGCATTTGCTGACGCTTGCTCGGGCACAGTTCGCACCTCTGATCTGGTGGGTCGCTACGGAGGAGAAGAGTTCATCGTGCTGCTGCCGAATACCCATCTGGATCGCGCAGAGGCTATTACGGCTCAAATCAGTGAACAGCTGAGGCTCGCTGAGGCTGGCTTCCCAATGCCGACCGCCAGCTACGGCATCACCATCGCGCGTCCAGGCATCGACCTCGAGACATCGATCGCGACGGCAGACGCGGCTCTCTACCTCGCCAAACAGCAAGGCCGCAATCGGGCCGTTCGCGCCTGACCAACTCGGTAGCCTTCCTCCATGACTGACGACGAAGCACGCTGGCGACGCAGCGCCACCGAGGGTGACGGATCCCCGTATGCGCACGCCAAGGCGCCCAGCGACGACGGCCCGGCGTACAACACGCTGACGTACGAAGTCGACGGACGCGTCGCGCGCCTCACGTTCAACCGACCTGACCAGGGCAACTCGATCACCCCGGATACCCCGATCGAACTGGCCCATGCCGTCGAGCGCGCCGACCTCGACCCTCGCGTTCACGTGATCGTCCTGAGCGGCCGCGGCAAGGGCTTCTGTGGTGGCTACGACCTCGCCGCCTCGGCCGAGAACCTCATGGACGGCGGCGTCATCTCGAGTGGGTCCGAAGGCACAGTCCTCGACCCCGTCGTACAGATGACCAACCACGATCCCCAGGGCACGTGGGATCCGATGATCGACTTCGCCATGATGAGCCGCTTCACCAGAGGATTCGCCAGCCTGCTCCACGCCAACAAGCCGACTGTCGCCAAGATCCACGGGTTCTGCGTTGCCGGCGGCACCGACATCGCGCTGCACTGCGACCAGATCGTGATCGCCGCCGACGCCAAGATCGGCTACCCGCCCACGCGCGTGTGGGGCGTCCCCTCAGCGGGTATGTGGGCGCATCGCCTCGGTGATCAGCGAGCCAAGCGCCTGCTGCTCACCGGAGACTGCCTGAATGGACGCGAGGCAGCCGAGTGGGGGCTGGCCATCGAGGCTCCCGAGCCCGATCAACTCGACGAACGCACCGAGATCCTGGTCCAGCGAATCGCCGCGATGCCGCTCAACCAGCTGATGATGGTCAAACTCGCGCTCAACTCTGCGTTGCTCGCACAGGGAGTCCAGAACAGTCAGATGATCAGCACCGTCTTCGACGGCATCTCTCGCCACACCCGCGAGGGGTACGCGTTCCAGCAGCGCGCTGCGGAAGCAGGGTTCCGAGACGCCGTACGGGAGCGCGACTCCGCTCCGTACGGCGACTTCGGACCCTCGACCAACAAGGACTAGTGCCGAGCGGTACCGGCACCTACCAGCATCGTGCATGGCCCGACGAAGCCATCCGGGCCTTCGAACTCGGTCAGCGCCGCTTCGACCTGACGCCAGGTGTCGTCCCGCTCCTCCGGTGAAAGGCTCACCATCATCTGGTGCAGCGCACCGAATGACTCCTTCTGGAACTTCACACAGTCCCTGGCACTCGGCAGTCGTACGGGCGACGGGATCGCAACGACCTCGACGTCCGTGAAGCCAGCAGTGGTCAGTGCTTCCTCGAGGACGCCCGGAGCACCGAGCGAGAACGGACCGGGCTGGCCCGGAAGCGGAGGAGGCAGCTGCGCGCGACCGCGGATGATGCCGACCGGCACCGAGAAGAAGCGATTCTCGTCCGGGGTCGAGTAGACGACCGTCGAGAATCGTCCGCCGTCACGAAGTGCGGAGTGAATGCCGCGGAGCGCCTTCTGCTGATCGGGGAAGTAGATCAGGCCCACCCGGCTGACGGCTGCGTCGTAGTTGGCGCCCGCGAGCGTACCGACTTCCTCGCCATCGAGCTCAAGCGTTTCGACGTTGTCGAGACCCGCGGCCTTCGCCTCGTCGGCCGCGCGAGTCAACAGCTCGGGCGCGATGTCAGAGATGACGACCTTGCCGGAAGGACCTACCAGCTGGGCGATCGGCAGCGATTGCTCGCCAGCACCGGCAGCGACGTCGAGAACGCTGGCGCCCTCGCCGATATGGGCCAGCTCGATCATGGAATCAGTGGCCGCACCGAGCCAGTCACCGATGGTGGGACCCCAGCGGTGCCAAGCTTCTGCGGCATCTTGCCACTGCTGACGGGTGGTGGCCTTGAATGCGACGGGGTCGAACGTTTGCGTGGTCATGGTTTCGTCTCCTTGCCCGGGCTCCATACCCGACAACACCAGAGTCCGGCCCCGAGCGCCAGCAAACTAGTTCAATTTCTGAACTAGTCATCTGCCGCGGCGATGCCTAGCGTGAAGTCATGATCGACTACGGACAGTTCTGCACCGTCGCCCGCGGAGCGGAGGTGCTGTGCGACCGATGGACTCCGCTCGTCGTACGCGAGCTCCTCTGCGGGAGCACTCAGTTCAACGAGATCCGCCGCGGGGTCCCCCGGATGTCGCCGGCACTGTTGTCCACCCGACTCAAGACGCTGGAGGAGTTCGGCGTCATCATGCGTCACGTCGACGGGCGCAACACGTCGTACGAGCTCACTCCCGCGGGCGAGGAGCTCCGACCCATTGTTCTCGCGATGGGGCACTGGGGTGCGCGCTGGATCGGAAGCCGGCTGCGTCCCGATCAGCTCGATGCCGGATTCCTGATGTGGGACGTACGCCGATTCGTCCAGCTCAAGGAATTTCCTGACCGCCAGGTCGTCATTCACTTCCACTTCCCGGATGCCGCCACCCGCGAACGTCACTGGTGGCTCGTCGTCGAGGATGGTGTCGCCGACCTGTGCCGCGACGATCCGGGACATGAACTCACCCTCGAAGTCCGCTCAACGGTGCGAGCTCTGACTGACGTCTGGAGCGGTGATGCCAGCGCCACCGAGATGGTGCGTGGCGGTGACATCAGCGTCGTGGGTCCAGTACGCGACGCAGATCGTCTGTGGACCTGGCTGGGGACCAGCGCGTTTGCTCCCACCCGAGCACAGGTGCGGGCCGGCTGACGAGTCTGTCTCAGGCAGCCGAACTGGGCAGGAACACCTCGGGCAAGTTTTCGGGAAGCCCCGGTCGAGACCACAGGAACCCCTGACCGAAGTCGCAGCCCAACTCGGTGACGACACGCTGCTGCTCGATCTGCTCCACACCCTCAGCAATCGTCCGTAGGCCGAACGACTTGGCGAGCTCGATGATTCCGCGCACGATGGCTCGGTCGTCCTCGCTCTCGTGGATGTGCTGAACGAATTCCTGATCAATCTTGAGGATCTGAACCGGGAATCGCTTCAGATAGTCGAGAGACGCATATCCAGTGCCGAAGTCGTCCAGAGCGAGCTTCACACCCATCTCATCCAGTTGGCGCAACTGTTCAATTGCAGTCGCCGGATCGGTGATATCGGTCGTCTCGGTCAACTCGAGCACCAGACGATCAGGCCGAAGGCCGGACCTACTGAGGGCTCGCTCGACGCTCTGCGCGAGCTGCGGCTGCTGAAGCTGCTGCGGCGAGACATTGATGCTCATGGACAAGTCCTCGGCCAGGTCCACGGCCGCGGCACACGCAGTTTCGATGACCCAGGCGCCGATCGCGGGCATGTGCCCGCTGACCTCCGCGAGATCGATGAACTCCGCCGCGGGCAGGAGTCCGCGCTCTGGGTGCTGCCACCGGATCAGGGCTTCCACACCCAGACACTCTTCGGTCTGCAGATTGACTATCGGCTGGTAATGAAGCAAGAACTCACCCTGTGAGAGCGCCCGGTCAATCGCACCTCGTGCCACAGATCGCGACTCGGCAAGATCTCGCATCGGCGGCTCATACACCCGGCACAAATGGGTTCCGCTCGACTTGGCGGCGTACATCGCAACATCGGCTTCAGCGAGAAGCTGGTCCGTTGTCGCCTTCCGACCAGATGAGGGAGCCACGCCGATACTGAAATGACAGACAAGTTCGGTGCCTGCGACGCGAACCGGTCGACCCGTTGCCGCCTGGATACGTTCGATGGCGCTCAGCGCCTCCTTGAGCGTTGTGTCTTCAAAGAGGAGGGCGAACTCGTCGCCACCGAATCGGGCAACCACATCTTCCGGCCGCAGGCACTCAAGCAACCGTTCACTCATTTCACACAGCAACTCGTCGCCTGCACCATGCCCGTATGTGTCGTTGACTGACTTGAAATCATCCAGGTCGAGGAAACAGGCAACCAACGGACGCGGATCCCTCCGGTTGATCGCTTGCTGGGCGCGCTCGAGGAAATGCGCCCGGTTGGGCAAGCCCGTCAAGCTGTCGTGCAGGGCGCGCTCGCGCAGTTCGTCCTCCAGCAGGCGGCGATCGGTGATGTCGCGGCTGTTGAGCACCAGCGCCGACACAGCTGGATCGTCCAGCAGGTCGGTCACCACTGTCTCGGCGTAGACATACGAGCCAGTGGCGTGCAGGAATCGACATTCAACTCGCGTGTCGCTGTGGAGGCTGGCGCGCTGAAGTGCGTCCGTGAGCAAGTCACGATCCTCTGGATGCACCCATTCGTCGATCGGGCGACCCACCATCCCATTGGCGGGCAAGGCAAACACCCGCGAGGCCGACGAGCTTTGATAACTGACGATTCCGTCGCGCCCCACGAGGGTGAGAACGTCGCTTGAGTTGCGGGCGAGCGAACGATAGCGAGTCTCCGTACCCTCCAAATGTTCGAACGCGGCTCCCGCAAGAGTCGCGACGAACGCTGCGAGCTGAATCTCCTCCTCGCCGAACAGAGCACTGATCTGCCGGTGAGTCACGTAGAAGCAGTAGCGGGTCTCTCCATGCACGATGATCGGTGCCGCCAGAACTGACCGGATGTCAGACATGACCAGGCTCTCGCTGACACCGACGGCGGAATCGCCGGACACCACTGGCACGCCACCACTGATCGCACGCTCGAGGAGCGTACGACTCGCCAGGTCGACCGATTCGCCGGACTCTGTGGTCGGGTTGGCCGTCTCGGTCGCATCGGCACTGATGATGTGGCACGTGTCTCCGCGCAACAGGGTCAATGCCGCCTCGCGGATCGCCACGTCCACGGCCTCCATGCTGGCGGCGGCCGTGATCGTGCGGCCGACACTGAGCAACGTGTTGAACCGATCAAACAGCGAGACGCTTGGCGCCTCGGGGGTTTCGTCTTCGATCACGCTTCCCTGGAACTCGTACACAGCGAGCCTGGCATCTACCACCTCACCATGGTCGTCGCCTCTGCGCATACGGATCTCGGCGGCGGCCAGTCGGGTGAGCGCCGCCTCGTACAGAGCCCCCTGCTTTTCGGCGACGGCCAGGCTGCGTGCCAGATACCTCTCACGACGCCTCGGCCGATTCCTGAGCGATGCGATCAGCGCAGCTTCTCTGAGAGCGTGAGGTGCATTGTTGCGATAGCTGAACGCCCAGAACCTGGCGCTATGGACAGCCTTGGACGCTTTGCGAACAGCCTCCTTGTATCCAGATGGATCATGCGGCGAAGCCTGCTCTGCAAGGGTGCGAGCAGCAGTCGCCCTCCAGCACGCGACCGGGGCTGCATACTCCTGCCGCAGTCCGGATGTACGAATCGTTTCCGCCGCCAGGTCCAGGTGCTCGATCGCCGCGGCGAGGTCTCCAGCGCGATGAGCTGCGATGCCCGCAGCGAGTCGCAACTCTGCTGTCGTGCTCGCGTCCATGCTTTCGCGCGCCAGTTCTGCATCGATCAGCCGTGGATCGACGTCACCGCAGGCTGCTCGCGTCCACACCGAAAGCCCGACACCAGCCGACGTCTGGTCGCCGATCGCAATCGCGGACTCGTAGACACCCTTGGCAGTGGCCGCGGCCTCTCGCAGCTGACCCTTGCGATGCAGGCACATCGCAAGATTCCACCCCGCTGTATTCATCTCCCACTGGTCGCCCGTCGACTCCAGCAGGCGAATCGCCTCACGGGACGCCTCCTCCGCCTCGTCGAACTTGGACGCTGCATAGAGTGCGACGCCGGCAAAGCTCTGGCTCTGCCCCTGTCCCCAAATATCGCCCCGGTCGCGTCTGATCTCCTGGGAGCGTTTGGCGTACTTCAACGAACGGTTGAACAGCGGCACCATCGTCGCAACTGGGGCGTGCTCGGAGTAGGCCTGACCCAGCTCGGCACTGGGCGGGTAACGCTCAGCCAGGTTGAGCCCCCGCAGATGTGTCCAAGCGCAGGTGACCTTGCCGCTGTAGAACCAGTAGAGATAGGCAAGGCGGCTGTGAAGGCGCATCGCAAGAAAGTCCTCCTCGCGGCCCTCCGGCTTGCGTCGCACAGTCAGGCGAGGCGCAGCGGTGTGCACAACTTGAACGCACAGCTCCCACACCAAGCACACGAGGAGCCAGGCGAAGACCTGCGGGACGGGCCGGTCTAGCCGCGCCATAGCTCCCTCGAGATGGCGGCGGGCGGTTGGAATATCGCCTCGTTTGAAGGCGAGAGCTCCGAGCTTGCCTTCAACCTCTGCCTGGTGGACGCGATCCGTCACCATCTGCTCAGCCACGGTGAGTTGTTCCTCGGCCTCGTCGTACGCCCCCTGTAGTGCCAGCACGTCTCCCAGGCCCTCGGCAATGACGACGCGGGTCTCGAGATCCTCGGGCTCGACGCCACGCTCGGCCATTCGATAGTGCGACAGCGCCGAATCGAGAGCGTGCTGCGTACGCGCAGTTTCGGCCGACCTCAGTGCGTACGGCAGCGCCGCTTGATGTCTGCCGGCTGCGTCCAGGTGATAGGCGACGTCGAAGACCGAGGCCCCGCTCTCCTCCATGCCGAGCATGGCGTCGGCTGCGCGACTGTGAAGCTCCCGCCGTTCGGAGTAGTCCAGTCGGCTGAGCAACGCCTCACGGATCTTGTCGTGCGCAAAGCTGCAGCGGCCGGTGACATCGTCAATCCACACGAGTCGTCTGCGGGTGGCATCCTGCAGGATCGTGGCAGCAACATCGCTGTGTTGCACGAGCTCCGCCGCAAGCATGAAGTCGAATTCCTTGCCGAGCGAAGCTCCGGCCGAAAGTACGTGGATCGAGTCCTCGGTGAGCAGCTCAAGCCGTCGAACCAAGAAGCTGGCGGAGCGTCGAGCCGTCTGGACGTCGATCAGCGCTGCTTCGTCGACCTGCCAACCCCGGTCCGTACTGAGCAGTGCGCCGGACTCGAAGAGTCCACGAAGCACCGCCGCGCCCATGAACGGATTGCCGTCGGCGAGCCGGACGACGGTGTTGATCGCTTCATCCGGCAGCTGTCCCGCCATCGACTCACACAACTGCCGCATTGCCCGCGCTGGCAGGCGACCGAGCTGCACAGACTGGGCGAACGGCATGGCGCGGAGCTGATGCTCGTCCGACACCTCCTCAGACCTGAAGGCTGCGATCACTCCGACGTACGGCGGACATTGCGCTCTGTCAGAAAAGACGTCCGCGAGTAACTGAATCGTCAGCCGATCCGCCCACTGGCAGTCGTCAAAGATGATCAACACGGGATGATCGGCATCACCGATTGAGTTCATGAGCTGATGCAGGACCGTCAAACTTCGCTGCTCGCCCAGGTGCTCGGGGCCAGCGTCGAGCTCCTCGGTCACACCCAGCAGCGGTCCCAACAGAGGCAGCACTTGGGCGATTGCTGGCGCACCATCGCCGACACCTTCGCGAATCGAGTCCCACAGGTCGTCGTTCGCGGCATGCGAGAGCAGGTCCTCAGCGAATCCATGGAGCACCTCGAACGGACGGGCGCCAGTCTCAGCAACACCCTGACCCTGTAGCTGCAGAACTCCGGCCGAGGACGCCTGCGACGCGACCTCAGACAAAAGGCGGGTCTTGCCGCCACCAGAGTCGGCCTCCAGAAGGACGAGCCCTGATCCGCCCATCCTGACCTCATCGACCAAGGACATGAGGCTCGCGAGCTCTGCCTCACGTCCGACGAATGCAGGATCCGTAAGCGTCCGCCGGTGATCGATCCGACCGATCACCAAGCGTGGGTCCGAAGAGCCGGCCCGCACGGCCTCCAAGAGAGCACTCAAGTCATACGTCACGGCGGACGCTGATTGATATCGGTCGTTCGGGTCCTTGCTCAGCAGCCGAGCCAGGATCGCGTCGATCGCACGGGGCATGCCCGGTCGGCGGCGTCCGACCTCGGGGACTGGCATCGACAGGTGCTCTCGGAGCACCTCGCCAACAGTTTCGCCAGGAAATGGCGGCTCGCCCGCAAGGCACTCGAACAGCAGCACGCCCAACGCATAAAGATCCGCACGCTCGTCAGCAGGAACTGCGAGCATCCCCGCCGCTTCCGGTGCGAGATAACGCACTGTGCCGACAAGCTGCTCGTTCAGGGACTCATCCAGCAACGGGCTACGCGCAAAACCGAAATCGATGAGAGTGACCGGGCTGGCGGGATCGGTCCCGCCAACAATGACGTTGGCCGGTTTGACGTCGCGGTGGAAGATGCCCGCCCCATGGGCGATGTCCAACGCGCTGGCAACGTCGATCGCGATCCGAAGGGCCATCTCCAACGAAAGCGGACCGGACTTGAGGATTTCCTCAAGAGTTGATCCCGGCATGAACGGCTGCACGAGGTACCAGTGACCGTCGGTGACGCCGGCGTCATACAAAGTGGCCAGACCTGTACCCGAGAGCCTTCTGAGCACCTGGGTCTCGTGCTCGAAGCGCAACCGCGCAGCATCGTGAATGAGGTGCGGGACGATCGACTTCAGCACCACCTGGGTGGAGGTGGTCTCGTCCACACCGAGGTACGTCTCAACCCCGTGCCCCGACTTGAGGCACTTGCCCAGCCGATAGCGGCCAGCGAACAACTCTGGGCGCGCCGCGTCGCCTCGAACGTTCATCGGTCTCCCAACCCTTAGCGCCCCCGCTCCCATACCTCGGACGCCACCTCCCAGCGTCCCGGCATCCGCAAGACCGTGCAATGGTCCTTTCGGACTGGTCCTCCCTAGTCACGTGGTCGCAATAATTGCCTGAAATTTCAGGCAGTCGATTTGGCCACGAAGTGACCCCGACAACCCGTACGGTGAGTTCTGGGAGCAGAACGATCACACGTTTGGGAGTACTTGTGAACGATCAAACCGAGATACGCCTATTGGGCCGACTCTGGATTCGGCTGGGCAACGGCACCGTGGTGCCGTCATCACAATGGACCACCGGCAAGACCAGCGACCTACTGCGTCTCCTTGCCATGAGTTCCGATCAGATTGTCAGCTCGAAGAGCATCATCGCCAAGCTGTGGCCTGATGTGCCTGATGCCAAGGCAGCCGCGAGCCTGCACACCGCGACTGCCCAGATTCGCAAAGTCCTGGGCAAGGACAGCATCATGCGACACCTCAGCGGCCTTCAACTTCGAGGATGCTGGGTCGATGTCGCCGCCCATCAGCAGCTCGGCAACGACATCGCCGCGGCGATGCGATCGCGCGACTTCGCCGGTGTCGTCACCGCGGCCAAACAGGCCGAGGCACTGTACGTCGACGACTTCCACGCCCATGAGGACGACAGCGATTGGGCGGCGGACATCCGCGACGACTTGCTGACCCAGCGCAAGCTGATGCTGGCCGACGCGGCTGAGAGCGCGATTGAGCTCGGCTGGATGCGCGATGCGATCGAGATGTCCGCACTCGCCATCAGCCTCGACGCATGCTTTGAACGAGCGCACCGGTCGCTGATGCGCGCCTATGCAGGTATCGGCGAGACCGACTCGGCCATGCGGTCCTACGAACGATGCCGCCGCAACTTGAAGACCAACCTCAATGCATTGCCGTCGTCACAGACCGAGGCTCTGCAGCGACAGCTGACCAAGGTCGACGACGAGAACTCCAGATTCTCGATCTACGTTGGCCGCGAGCGGAGCGTTGCCCAGTTGAGCGAAGCTATACGAGACAGCGCGAGAGGCGACGGGACTTCCGTTGTCTGTGTTGCTGGCCTTCCAGGATCGGGGCGTGAGTCGCTTCTCGAAGTCGCGGTGGGTCGCGTCAGCGGAGCCCATCTGCGACGCGTCCGTCCGCCAAAGATTGCGCGGCAAGCACCTGCAACCCGGATGTCCCCCGCCACCGGACTGATCGATGTCGCGGTGACAGGCCCAATAGATCTTCCTCCGGCCCGTGCGCATGCCGCCATCGCTGAGGTGCTCGGGACCGTCCCGTCGCAACCGGGTCGAGTGCTCGTCATCGTCACCACCCCCGAGGCCGCCGAACTTCTGGTCGAAGCGAACGAGTCGGTCTACATTCCAACCGTCGTCGAGTCGCCGCCCGTGACTGCGAACGAGCTGTCCCAAATGGCTCAGGCGATTCTTGCAGGTTCACCGTCACCAGACCTCGTCGAGATCCTCGAAACCAGGAGCGAAGGGCTGGCCGGGATCGCCGTCGAGATTCTGCGGGCCTGGGTATCGACCGGGCAAGTCGTGTCGACGATCAGAGGCCTTGGGCTGGTCAGTGACTCGTTGACCTCGACCGTACTTCCAGCAGCGTCGACGACGTTCCGAGTTCTGGCCGAACGACTCGAACCGTTGGATCTGGAGATCTGCCAGGTCATGGCCGTGCTCGACAAACCCACCACGGCATCAGGAGTGATGGAGATTCTCGGCAGCGAGCGCCGTACCGAGAGTCGTCGCATCGAAATCGAAGCCCACATGGACCACCTCGCGACCCGCGGCATCTTCGTTGTGGCCAACGACAGCTTCGCATTCAGGGATCGCACGACCCAGGATCTGTTCGAGCTGTGGTTGCGGCCGTCCCTCCAGGCAAGGATCACCGAGCGCATCGAAGAACAAGAGGTCGCACTCACGCAGAGTGGCTAGTCTGTCGGTCGTGGAGGCCGAGACGGACGAGCCGCGCGCCAAACCGCGCTGGCGGTGGACCGACATCGTGATGGTGGTCCTCGTTGTGGTCGGCCTGTTCATCCTCGTACGTCTGCTCGGCGATGTCGGGT
Source organism: Aeromicrobium panaciterrae (assembly GCF_031457275.1). Taxonomy (NCBI): domain Bacteria; kingdom Bacillati; phylum Actinomycetota; class Actinomycetes; order Propionibacteriales; family Nocardioidaceae; genus Aeromicrobium; species Aeromicrobium panaciterrae. The sequence continues at coordinate 620,339 of NZ_JAVDWH010000001.1, read as the reverse complement.
TCGAAACGATCTGGAAGCAGCTTCGCTCGGCCGACCCGGCGTGGTTGATCCTCGGCCTGCTCGCGGCTCAACTGATGTTCCTGACCCAGGCGATCGTCCTGCGTGGAGCCTCGGCGGTCCACATTCCGTGGAAGCCAGCGATCGCGCTCCAAGCGGCTCTCAAGGTCTTCGGGCTCACGCTGCCTGGCTCGGCAAGTCGGGTGGCAACCGACGTCCAGTTCCTCGAGAACTTCGACGTCAAACCGCCCGAGGCGATCCTGACAGCGTCAATCGAGGAAGCTGCCCGAGGCCTCTCGCGGATCCTCCTGCTCCTCCTCGTCCTGCCGTTCGTCGACATCAAGCTCGATGGAGTGAGCGCACCCTCGTTGCGTACGGTCATGCTCGCGATCGGCAGTGTGGTGATCGCCGCAGCAGTTGTCTCATTCATCCCGCGCGCCCGCGCCAAGGTCAGCAATCTCGCGGCGCGGATCTGGTCGAGCCTCGTCGTCCTTGGCAGTCAGCAGAAGCGCCAGATCGGCATCTTCGGTGGAGCACTCGCGACCGAGCTCGTGTACGCGCTGGCTCTCGGCTGCTTCGCTCAGGCGTACGACATCGGCCTCTCCCCGATCGAGCTCATCGCGGTCAACACGGCCGGGTCGATGCTGGCCAGCGTCGTACCGTCGCCGGGCGGCATTGGCAGTGCCGAGGCGGCGCTCACGGGTGCGCTCGTCGCGCTCGGCGTACCGGCAGAAACTGCGTTCCCGATTGCGCTGACTCAGCGCCTGGGAACGCAGTACCTGCCTCCGTTGTGGGGTTTGATCTGCCTGCAGTGGTTGCGCCGCAAGTCGTACCTTTAGCGCGGGCCCAACCTCTAGCTCATTCCCAGCTGAAACCGTCGAGGTCAGCGAACGTGCCGGCGTCGCTGTTGATTGCGATCCGGTGCGAGCCCGTGCCGTCGGCCGGTACGCCGGCGTCCTTCGCGAGCGCCTTGCGGCCATAGAGCGCGAGCTTCACGTTCGTGGTCTCGAACTCGACGTACTTGCTGCCGAAGCTCTTGCCGACCTTCAGTCCCTGATCGGCGTAGAACTGCTTGGTCGCCTTCACGTCGTCGACTCCGAGCAGGAGAACGACACCGTCGATCTGGCGGGTAGCCGGTCCCGTCTCCTTCTTGGACGACGAGGCGATCTTCCAGATGGTGCCGTCGGGCGCCTGGAGTGATCCGCCATGGCCCCAGAAGCTATTGGTCACCGGCTTGATCTCGGTGGCTCCGGCTTCGAGAGCTGAGGCGAAGAGGCTGTCGACGGTCGATGGCTGGGCAACGACCAACGACAACGTGTAGCCGCGGAATCCGTCGCTGGGCTGGTCCGATGCCTGTCGCAGTTCGATCTGCTTGTCGACGTCGAAGGCTTCGGCATAGAAGGCCTTGGCGGCCGTGGTGTCAGTTACTTCGAGGGTGATGTGGTTGATGTTCGTCATGACAACGACGCTATGCGCGCGGTGCCCTCAGCTGCTTCTCCAAAACTGATCGTTCAGGCAACAGGCTCGAGCTCGGCGGTCTCGTCCTCGGTGAAGACGCGGGATCGGATGATGAAGCGAAAGCCAGTCGGGCCCTCGATTGAGAACCCGGCCCCTCGACCCGGCACGACGTCGATCGTGATGTGGGTGTGCGACCAGTAGTTGAACTGTTCGCGGGAGATCCATACCGGAGCAACCTCGCTGGCGCCGTACTCGAGGTTGCCAAGGTGTACGTCCTGGTGACCCGTGAGGAACGTTCCCTGCGTGAAGCACATCGGCGCCGAGCCGTCACAGCATCCGCCCGACTGGTGGAACATCAGCGGCTTGTCGTGCGAGACCCGAAGGCTGCGAAGCAGTTCCGCAGCCTCCGGGGTGATCGCGACGCGGTCAACCATTTAGAAGAAGCCGAGCTTGTTCTGGTCGTAGGACACCAACAGGTTCTTGGTCTGCTGATAGTGATCGAGCATCATCTTGTGGTTCTCGCGTCCGATGCCCGAGGACTTGTAGCCACCGAACGCGGCGTGCGCCGGGTACTGGTGGTAGCAGTTGGTCCACACGCGGCCGGCCTGGATGTCGCGCCCGGCGCGGTATGCCGTGTTGGTGTCACGAGACCACACACCGGCGCCGAGTCCGTACAACGTGTCGTTCGCGATGTTGATGGCATCGTCGTAGTCCTCGAAGCCAGTGACGGATACGACCGGTCCGAAGATCTCCTCTTGGAAAATCCGCATCTTGTTGTGGCCCTGGAAGATGGTCGGCGCCACGTAGTAGCCGCCCGACAAATCACCGCCGAGGTCGACCCGCTCACCACCGGTGATGATGCGCGCACCTTCCTTCACGCCGATATCGAAGTACGACAGGATCTTCTCGAGCTGATCGTTGCTCGCCTGAGCGCCAATCATCGTGTCGGTGTCGAGCGGGTTGCCCTGCACGATCTGCTTGACCCGGTCGGTCGCTGCGGGCAGGAACTGCTCGAGGATCGAGTTCTGGATCAGCCCGCGACTCGGGCAAGTACAGACCTCGCCCTGATTGAGTGCGAACATCGCGAATCCCTCGAGCGCCTTGTCGTAGAACGCGTCGTCCTTGGCTGCGACATCCTCGAAGAAGATGTTGGCGCTCTTGCCACCGAGCTCAAGCGTTGCCGGGATGAGGTTCTGGCTCGCGTACTGCGCGATCAGGCGGCCCGTGGTGGTTTCACCGGTGAAGGCGATCTTGCGAATGCGCGTGCTTGAGGCAAGCGGCGCTCCGGCCTCGACGCCGAACCCGTTGACGACGTTAATGACGCCGGCGGGCAGCAGGTCTGCGAGGAGCTCCATGAGCAGCATGATCGACGCCGGAGTCTGCTCAGCCGGCTTGAGGACGACGCAGTTGCCGGCCGCAAGTGCAGGAGCAAGCTTCCAGGTCGCCATCAGCAACGGGAAGTTCCACGGGATGATCTGGCCGACGACGCCCAGTGGCTCCTGGAAGTGATAGGCCACCGTGTTTTCGTCGAGCTGGGAGAGCGATCCCTCCTGAGCGCGGATCGCACCCGCGAAATAGCGGAAGTGATCAACCACCAGTGGCAGGTCGGCCGCCATGCACTCGCGCACGGGCTTGCCGTTGTCCCAGGTCTCGCCGACGGCGAGCATCTCGAGGTTCTGCTCGATACGGTCGGCCACCTGGTTCAGGATGTTCGCGCGCTCTGTCACCGAGGTCTTGCCCCAGGCAGGTGCAGCGGCGTGGGCCGCGTCGAGCGCGGCTTCGATGTCCTCGGCGGTGCCGCGGGCGATCTCGGTGAACACCTTGCCGTTGATCGGCGAGACGTTCTCGAAGTACTGGCCCTTGATCGGTGCGACGTACTCGCCACCGATCCAGTGGTCATAGCGGGGCTTGTAGGAAACGATGCTTCCCTCGGTACCCGGCTGGGCGTAGACAGTCATGGGGGGTGCTCCTTTGTGTCAGTTACCGTGACCGTAGTCACACCGACGTTGCACAAAGGTTGCTCAGCCGAGCTCCTCATCCAGGTGCGCAACGTGCGCAGCCACCTGGGTATAACGGGGCGATGTGAGCGGCAGAACCTCGAGGGTTCGCTGCCAGATCTCGAAGTCGTCACGCCCGTGCGCGGTGTCGGCGAAGGACAGCAGCGCGTCGGCGTTGTCGCTGGTCAGCAGGCTGGATCGCACGAGCATGTGCAGCTCGTCGCGTAGACGCTCGATCGCCGGTGCGGTCGACTTCGGCAGGATCGGCCCCCGGTAGGTCGCGACAGCGCGGCGCAGCTGACCTCGAGCCAAGTCGTCGCGCACCCGTGCGATGTCGGTGTCGATCGCATTCTTGAGCCGATAGGGGCGAGAGGACAGCTCGATCGGTCCAAGCACCGACCGGAGGCGGGACATCTCCGCCCGAATGGTCACGGTTGCCTGCTCGTCCTCGCTCAGTGCAACACCCAGATCCGCTGTCGTGAGCCCATCGGGTGACTCGGCAATCAGGAGCAGCAGCTCACTGTGCCTGAGGCTGAGACGACTGGTGGTCGATCCGTGACGCAGCGTTGCACCATGGCCGCCCAGCACGTCGAGTGCGGGCAACGACCAGCCGCTCGAGACCACTGCAGGCTTCGACGGGCTCAATCGCTCGATGCGCAGCTCTGCTTCGACGGCAGCGACGGTCGCGCGAACGAGCGTCAAGCTCTGGGGCGTTGCCACCTCCGCGCCTCCGGTGAGGTCGAGCACGCCTAGGACTGCGCCGGTGTCGGGGTCATGGATCGGTGCCGCCGAACAGCTCCACGGGGTTACATGCCTGGCGAGATGCTCGGGCCCAAATATCTGCACCGGCCGATCGAGGGCGAGAGCTGTGCCGGGCGCATTCGTACCGGCGCTGTTCTCGCTCCAGTCGGCACCCGGGACGAAGTGCATGGATTCGGCACGCGAGCGTAAGGACGCAGATCCCTCAACCCACAGCAGTTGTCCGGCCGCATCGCTCACCGCGACGAGCAGGCCCGCATCCGCGGCGCTCTCGACCAGCAGTCGCCGGATCACCGGCATCCCTGCGGCCAACGGATGGGTGTCTCGGATCTCGGCAAGGGCAGCGTCATCGAGCCGGATGGCGGCCATAGCCTGCTCCGGGTCGAGTCCGCCCTCGACACTGCGCTGCCAGGATTCCAGCACCAGCTGACGCAGGGCAGGGTCTGCCTGACCCGTGCTCACGAACTCGTCGTGCGCTTCGTTCAGGTATCGCGAAAGCGACGCCGGGTCAGCGCCCGGCGGCATCGCGAGATCGTTTTTTCCCACCATTGCTGGAGTGTACGTCGGTGTACGGCCAGTCGTACTGGGCCAAAAGTCCCTGGCTGCCTACTCGTCGAGAAGCGCGGCCACCTTGGTGGTGGTGTTCCAGTTGCGGATCGTGATGCCTGGGTAGACGGGTGAGCTGACGATCTTGTTGACCCTGCTGCTCGAAGCCCTGGCGGCGATCCGCCGGTGATAGGTCGCCCGCTTGCCGACCACCACGTCATCGACCTCGGGGTGCGTCACGATGTGAGGCTTCACCTCATCGGCGGTGATGCCCATGTAGAAGAACACGTCGTAGCGATAGGTGTCGGGATCGCTTCCGAACCCTTTGGGCGCATCCGCGATGACCTCGCCGTATCTCTTGGGATCGAGGACGAGGACGCGTACGAGATCCGAGTCGATCGTGAAGGCTGATCGCAGGTTGGCGTCGATGTGGGCTGCCACCTTGTCGGCCGGCAGATCGCTCTCGAGCAGCACATTGCCCGACTGGATGTAGGTGCGCACATTGTCGAAGTTGGCAGACAGGTGCTCACGGAGCTCAGCCATCGGGATCTTGTTGCGCCCGCCGACATTGATGCCGCGGAACAGCACGACGTACTTCATCCCTCGATTCTCGCGCAGTGGGAAGACAGTTCTCCCCCGGTCCGCGCCCGCACTGGCGCGTCAAGATCGCGTCAAGAGCCGCTAGCGCTCCGTCAACGCCCGTGAATTCGGGCGTTTGCGGGTGTGCCATGGAGGCATGACCTTCGATACAGCCGTCCCGCTGGTGATCGTGATTGGCCTGTTGGCGTACCTCGTCGCAGCCCTGATCTTCCCCAACCGGTTCTGAGAGGCACCCATGTCTGACACCACCGCCGGGCTGCTCACGATCGCAGCCCTCATTGCCTTGCTCGCCGCGGTCTACGTACCGCTCGGCGACTACATGGCGCGCGTCTTCACCAGCCCCAGGCACTGGGGCTTTGAAAAGCGCGTCTACCGCCTGCTCGGGGTCAATCCCGACTCGGAGCAGACTGCCCGCTCCTACACGTACAGCGTGTTGGGCTTCTCCGCCGTCAGCATTGTTGCGCTGTTCGCGATCCTGATCGGCCAACAGGCGCTGCCGTTCGACCGAGGCTTGGCTGGCATGCCGTGGGACATGGGGCTGAACACTGCGATCTCGTTCGTGACCAATACCAACTGGCAGTCGTACGCCGGTGAGTCGACGCTCGGGTTCAGTGCCCAAGCTGGCGGCCTCGCCGTGCAGAACTTCCTGTCTGCCGCTGTTGGTCTCGCGGTCGCGGTGGCCCTGATCCGTGGCTTCGTCCGCTCACGCAGTGGCGAGCTCGGCAACTTCTGGGTTGACCTCGTACGCGGCACGTTGCGCATCCTGCTACCTGTCGCCTTCGTCGGCGCGATCCTGCTCATCTCCCAGGGCGCCATCCAGAACTTCGCCGATCACACGGTGAACACAATTACGGGCGGCACTCAGGTCATTCCCGGTGGTCCGGTCGCGAGCCAAGAGGCGATCAAGGAGCTCGGCACCAACGGTGGTGGCTTCTTCAACGCCAACTCGGCTCACCCGTTCGAGAACCCCAACCCGTTCTCCAACTTGATCGAGATGTTCCTCATCCTCGTCATCCCGATCTCCTTGACTCGCACTCTCGGCACGATGGTCGGCAACCGCAAGCAGGGTTTGTCGATCCTGGGTGCCATGGCCGTTCTCATCGGCGCGGCGACGGCGATCACGACTTGGGCAGAAGCTGGTGCGCACTCGCAGGCGGCCAAGCTCGCAGGGGCTGCGATGGAGGGCAAAGAGACTCAGTTCGGTGAATGGGCGTCATCGCTCTGGGCCGTTCTGACGACCGGTACGTCCACAGGTGCAGTCAACTCCGCGCACGACTCGTTCACACCCACAGGCGGCGGCACAGTGCTCGTCAACATCATGCTCGGCGAGGTCTCTCCGGGCGGAGTCGGCGCGGGCATCTACGGCATCCTCATCATGGCGATCCTGACGGTGTTCATCGCCGGGCTCATGGTCGGCAGAACACCGGAGATCCTCGGCAAGAAGATCAGTGCGCGGGAGATGACGTACGTCGCTCTCTACACGTTGAGCGTGCCGGCGATCATCCTGATCGGAATCGGCGTCGCCATCGCGCTGCCGAGTTCGGCAGACGCCATGGGCAACCCAGGCGGTCACGGATTCAGTGAAGTTGTGTACGCCTTCACGTCGGCGGCAAACAACAACGGCAGCGCTTTTGGTGGCATCACCGTGACGTCGACGTTCTTCCAGATCTCGCTGGCGCTGGCGATGCTACTTGGTCGGTTCATCCCGATCGTGCTGGTGCTCGCGCTGGCGGGGTCGCTCGCCAAACAGGGCAAGGTCCCGGTCACCTCCGGCACGTTGCCCACCAACACACCCCTGTTCGCCGGTCTGCTCGTCGGCGTGATCCTCCTGATCACCGGTCTGACGTTCTTCCCGGCGCTCGCGCTCGGACCCATCGCGGAGGCACTCTCATGACCCTGTCCACCCTTCTCTCGCAGCTGCCAGCGGCACTGCGGAAGCTGGATCCACGCCACCTTTGGCGCAGTCCGGTGATGTTCATCGTGTGGATCGGGTCGGTGATGACCACGGTCATCGCGATCTCTGATCCGTCGGTGTTCGCATGGGTCGTCACGGTCTGGTTGTGGCTCACGGTAATCTTCGGCAATCTCGCCGAGGCCGTCGCCGAGGGGCGCGGCAAATCCCAAGCAGCGTCGCTGCGGGCAGCGCGTACGGACGTCACTGCCCGACGGCTCAACTCCGCTGGTGTCGAGGAGACCGTCGCCGGCACGCAGCTCCGCAAGGGCGACCGCGTTGTCGTCGCGGCTGGAGAGACGATCCCGGGCGATGGTGACGTCGTCGAAGGCGTCGCTTCGGTCGACGAGTCGGCGATCACCGGCGAGTCTGCACCCGTCATTCGCGAGGCCGGCGGCGACCGATCGGCCGTCACAGGCGGCACGAAGGTGCTGTCGGACCAGATCGTCATTCAGATCACGTCAGCGCCAGGCGAGACGTTCATCGATCGAATGATTGCTCTCGTCGAGGGTGCGACGCGTCGCAAGACCCCAAACGAGATCGCACTGTCGATCCTTCTGGTGAGCCTGACAATCGTGTTCCTGCTTGCGGTGGCAACACTCAAGCCAATGGCGGACTACGCCGGCGCACCGCAGGAGACCCTGGTTCTCGTCGCGCTCCTGGTGTGCCTCATCCCGACGACAATCGGTGCGCTGCTCAGCGCGATCGGCATCGCCGGCATGGATCGACTCGTCCAGGTCAATGTGCTCGCCATGTCGGGACGTGCCGTCGAGGCTGCCGGCGACGTCAGCACTCTGCTGCTCGACAAGACGGGCACCATCACGTACGGCAACCGTCGTGCGTCGGAGTTCGTCCCCGCTGACGGGGTGACCCTGGTGCAGCTGCGTGATGCGGCTCGGCTGTCGAGCCTTGCCGACCAGACGCCGGAGGGACGCTCAATCGTTGAGCTTGCTCTGGCTGAAGGTGCGAATGACGCCGATCTGCCCGCAGGTGCGGAGTTCGTCGAGTTCACCGCCCAGACCCGCATGTCGGGCGTCGATCTCGCCGACGGTCGCACGGTGCGCAAGGGCGCCGGATCGTCGGTCGCCGCGTGGGTCGGTCGCGACATGGACCGCGGCGTCCGTATGTCGATCGACGCGATCGCCGGCAGCGGCGGTACACCACTCGTTGTCGCTGAGTCCGACGCGAATGGCTCAAAGGTGCTGGGCGTCGTACACCTCAAAGACGTCGTCAAAGAAGGCATGGTTGAGCGGTTTGCCGAGCTGCGTCGTATGGGTATCCGCACCGTCATGATCACGGGCGACAACCCGCTGACGGCCGCGGCCATCGCCAAGGAGGCGGGGGTCGACGACTTCCTCGCCGAGGCAACGCCTGAGGACAAGATGAAGCTGATCCACAAGGAGCAGGAGGGCGGACGACTCGTCGCGATGACCGGAGACGGTACGAACGACGCGCCTGCTCTGGCGGCTGCCGACGTGGGTGTCGCCATGAACTCGGGCACCTCTGCGGCCAAAGAAGCGGGCAACATGGTCGACCTCGACTCCGACCCGACCAAGCTCATCAACATCGTCGAGATCGGCAAGCAGCTCCTCATCACTCGGGGCGCACTCACGACGTTCTCGATCGCCAACGATGTCGCGAAGTACTTCGCGATCATCCCCGCGATGTTCCTGGTGGCTTATCCGTCACTGGACACGCTCAACGTCATGAACCTCGCAACGCCGAAGTCCGCGATTGTCTCTGCAGTGATCTTCAACGCCCTGGTCATCGTGGCGCTGATCCCACTCGCCCTGAGGGGAGTGAAGTTCCGTGCCGCATCGGCGGAGTCGGTGCTACGTCGCAACATCTTGGTCTACGGCGTCGGTGGCGTGATTGCACCATTCATCGGGATCAAGCTCATCGATCTCATCGTCTCGACCATCCCAGGAATTGGATAACTCATGGCAACCTTCTTTCGTCAGTGCTTTGTCGGCTTCAAGGTCCTCGTGGTCATGACCGTCGTGCTCGGTGTGGCCTACCCGGCTGCTGTGTGGGGTGTTGGCCAGGTCGCCTTCAACGACAACGCGAACGGTCAGATCGTCAGCCGCGACGGCAAGGACGTCGGCTCGTCGATCATCGGCCAGAACTTCAAGGTCGACGATCCCCAGTGGTTCCACGGCCGCCCGTCGGCCGCCGAGTACGACGGTCTCGCCTCGGCAGCCTCGAACCTCGGGCCCTCCAACCCCGACCTGCTCACGGCCATCAAGGAACGTCAGGAAGCGGTCGCTGGTGCCGAAGGCGTCGATGTCAGCGATGTGCCGGCCGATGCCGTGACCGCGTCAGGGTCGGGACTGGACCCGTACATCTCGCCGGAGTACGCCGCGCTGCAGGTAGAGCGCGTCGCGAAGGCACGCGGCCTCTTGGTGGATGCTGTGCGCAGGCTGGTCGAGGACCATACGTACGGGCGCCAGCTCGGTTTCCTCGGAGAACCCAAGGTCAATGTGTTGGAGCTCAACCTCGCACTCGAGCGACAGTGAGTTAGTCGCCGGTGCACACTGAGAACGTGGAGACCGAGGCGAGGCAGCGAGGCATCCTGAGGGTGTACCTCGGTGCCTCACCCGGCGTTGGCAAGACGTTCGCGATGCTCGATGAAGGCCAGCGTCGGGCATCGCGTGGCACCGATGTCGTGGTCGGGTTCGTCGAGACACACGGCAGACTCCACACCGCCGAGCAGGTGGCCGATCTAGAGGTCATTCCGCGCCGTCGCATTGACTATCGAGGCACCTCGTACGAAGAGATGGATCTGCCGGCAATCCTCGTTCGCAACCCCGAGGTGGCGCTGGTCGACGAGCTCGCACATACGAATGTGACAGGTACGGAGAACGAGAAGCGCTGGCAGGACATTGAGACGCTGCTCGACGCCGGGATCTGCGTCATCACCACGGTCAACATCCAGCACCTGGAGTCCCTCAACGACGTGGTCGAGTCGATCACCGGGATTCGCCAGCGCGAGACAGTGCCCGACAAGATCGTGCGACAGGCCGACGCGATCGAACTCGTCGACATGAGCCCGCAGTCGCTTCGACGCCGAATGGCGCACGGCAACATCTACTCCGCGGACAAGATCGATGCAGCAATGTCCCAGTTCTTCCGGGAGGGCAACCTCACGGCCCTGCGCGAGTTGGCGCTGCTGTGGTTGGCCGATCGGGTCGACGAAGGAATGGACCGCTATCGCGACCAGCACCAGATCGACTCGACGTGGGCTGCCCGCGAGCGTCTGGTTGTCGCGGTGACCGGCGGCCCAGAGTCCGAGGTATTGCTTCGGCGAGCCGCTCGCATCGCTTCGCGTACGGGCGGCGGGGCGTGGATGGCGCTGTACGTGACGCGCGGCGACGGGCTGGTTCAGATGGATCCAGCGCGCCTGCACAAGCTCCACGCGATGACCGAGGACATGGGCGGCAGCTTCCACACGGTCGTCGGAGACGACGCGGCGACGGCGATTCTCGACTTTGCGCGCGCTGAGAACGCCACCCAGATCATCATCGGCGCGAGTCGGCGAGGACGGCTTTCGACGCTGGTCAACCCGGGAATCGGCGAGATCGTGATCGCGGAGTCAGGAGACATCGACGTCCACATCGTCACGCACGACCAAGCGCGCCGAAAGAAAGGAAACGTACGCGCGACTCCCGAGCTGGGTCGACGACGTCGGCTACTCGGCTATGCGGTCGGCATCTTGGGACCGTTCGTACTTTCTGGACTCCTGCTGGTCACCCCTGACTTCCACGGATTGCCCACGGAGTCGCTGTTCTTCATGGGCTTGGTCGTTGCGACAGCTCTGATTGGCGGCCTCCGTCCTGCTGTCGTTCAGGCCCTGGTGAGCGGCTTTTGCCTCAACTTCTTCTTCACCCCGCCCACGGGAAAGATCACGATCGCGAGCGGCGAGAACGCCTTCGCACTGGTGCTCTTCGTCATCGTCGCCATCGCCGTGTCGTCCGTGGTTGACCTGGCAGCACGCCGTACCGCACAGGCGGAGAAGGCGAGCGCGGAAGCAGACGCGCTGACTGTGCTTTCGCACAACCTGCTCCACGCCCATGACTTCCCAGAGCTGCTTGCCAGTGCGTGCGAACTGTTCGGCATGCGCGGAGCGGCGATCATCGCCACGGGAGATCACGTTCGCAAGGCATACGGCGCTCCGATCGCTGCGCTCGCCGATGCAGATGTCAGCGTGAAGATCGACGATGAGTCGCGCCTCGCGCTGATCGGACGACCTCTTCCGGCAGCGGACCAGCGACTTCTGAAGGCATACGCCGCGCACGCTGCGGTCATAGGCGAGCGGCGCCGGGCGGCTGCCGAGAGCGGAGAGCGGCACGCACTTGAGGAAGCCGACCGCACGCGCACAGCACTGCTGGCCGCCGTCTCGCACGACCTTCGTTCGCCGCTGGCCGCAGTCAAGGCTGCGATCAGTAGTCTGCGGAACACCGACATCGACTGGTCGCCTGAGGACGAAGAGGCTCTGCTCGCGACAGTCGAGGAATCGGCGGATCGACTCGACGATCTCGTTGCCAATCTGCTCGACATGAGCCGCCTTCAGATGGGTGCTGTCAAGGCGCATGTCGACGAAGTTGAGGTCGAAGGGGTCATCCGCGACGCCGTGTCTTCTCTGGCCGGCAGCGAGCGGGTCGTCGTAGACATCGACCCTGCCGCGGCGCTGATCGCAGCCGACGCAGGTCTGCTCGAGCGCGTCGTGGCGAACCTCGTTGCAAATGCCCTCAGCTACGCACCAGAGAACACATCGGTGCGCGTCGACGCATCCGTGTTGGCCGGTCGCGCGCTCATACGAGTAGTCGACACAGGTCCCGGGGTTCCACCAGCCGAACGCGATCGACTGTTTGAGCCGTTCCAACGGCTGGGTGACGTTCCTCGCGGTGAAGGAGTGGGTCTTGGTCTCGCCGTTGCACGCGGGCTGACCGAGGCGATGGGCGGTACGTTGTCCGCCGAGGACACACCTGGCGGTGGATTGACGTTCGTCGCCGACCTCCCGTTGCGGACCGCGGATGGAGACGCTCAATGACCTTTGTGCTCGCTGTCGATGATGATCCCGCCATCCTGCGCACTCTCTCGATCAACTTGCGCGCTCGTGGCTATGACGTCGAGACGGCGGGAGATGGCCGCTCTGCTTTGCAGATCGTCGACGAGCGGATGCCGGACGTGGTGATCCTCGACCTCGGTCTCCCTGATCTGGACGGCGTCACGGTGCTGAAGCGCCTGAGGGCCTACGGGCAGGTACCGGTCGTAGTTCTGTCAGCGCGGCACGAATCCGATGACAAGGTCGAGGCTCTCGACGAGGGTGCCGACGACTACATCACCAAGCCGTTCGACATCGAGGAACTACTTGCACGCGTACGGGCGGCAATTCGGCGCAGCGGAGGTGACGGATCACCCCTGGTCGTCGAAGTCGGAGACGTCTTGCTCGACATCACCGAGCGCAAGGCATCGCGCGGCGGAGCGGACGTGCGCCTCACGCCGACTGAATGGCACATCGTCGAGGTGCTGGCGCGCAGTGGCGGACGCCTCGTACGTCAGGCTGACCTGCTGCATGAGGTGTGGGGGCCGGGCTACGACCGGGAGACCAACTACCTGCGCGTCTACATGGCTCAGCTGCGGCGAAAGCTTGAACAGGATCCATCGCGCCCGACGATCTTCCTGACGGATCCCGGAATTGGTTACCGGCTCGTGTCCGATCGTCAGTCAGACTGATCGCATGCTGCATTTGAGGATCACCTCGCCTGCGGATCTGACCGATGATGTTTTGTCGATCATGGCTGACGACCCGGCAGTCAGTAGCCTCTCGATCCTGAGGGGTGCTGCGGTGCGTCCCAAGGGTGATGTCGTCCTCGTCGATGTTGCTCGCGAAGGTGCCAACGCGTTGATCGACCAGCTCCGCGACATCGGCCTGCACGAGTCGGGAAGCATCCACGCTGAGCCGGTCCAAGCGTGGCTGTCCGAGGAGGGTCTGATCGCAGAGCGGCGAACGCCGGGGAGCAGCGCGGACGCTGTGGTCTGGGTTGATGTCACCAACCGTGCGTACGAGGACTCTGAGCTGAACTGGACCTATCTCAGCTTCATGGTCTTGGCGACGCTGATCGCCAGCATCGCCATCATCCTCGATTCTCAAATCTTGGTGATCGGGGCCATGGTCCTCGGACCAGAGTTCGGCGCGGTGGCCGCTGTTGGTGTGGCCCTGGTTCGTCGGCGCTACTCCCTGTTGGCGTTGTCCGCCCGAACTCTGCTCATTGGATTCGTTGTCGCGATCTTGGCGACCACAGTCGCGGCGCTGATCGGACGCGGACTGGGCTGGATCACGGTGGACGACGTGACTGGTCCCCGACCACAGACCGCATTCATCTACTCGCCCGACAGGTGGTCGTTCATCGTTGCGGTCATCGCCGCCGCAGCTGGGGTCCTGTCGCTGATCTCCGCGAAAGCGGGAGGTCTGTCCGGGGTCTTCATATCGGTGACGACCATCCCGGCAGCCGGCAATGTGGCGCTAGGTCTCGCGTTCGGGGTGGGCCACGAGATCTGGGGAAGCACCTTGCAGCTGTTGATCAACATCACCGGTATGGCCCTCGCTGGCTGGGCGACGCTGGCAATCCATCAAGCGCTGTGGGCTCGGTTCTCCAAGCCGCGCACCGGTACAACGAGTAGTTGAAGGCAGCCCGGTTCACCCGTCGTAGTCAACGTTGACCTCGTCGGTGGTGGGGTGAGCCTGGCAGGTGAGCACGTAGCCAGCCTCAACGACGGCGGTCGAGAGTGCGAAATTCTGATCCATCGACACCGACCCCAGCAGAACCTTCGCCTTGCAGGTTCCACATGCTCCGCCGAGGCAGGCGTAGGGCGCGTCCAACCCCGCCTTGAGCGCTGATTCAAGAACCGTGTCGCCCGCAGCGAGCGGGACCTCGTGCCGACGGCCGCGCAGGTTCACCCCGACAGTTGATGGGGCGAAGCCATCGGCAGCCTTCGGTTTCTGGAAGCCGTGAAAGAGCTCTACGTGGATGCTGTCCGGCTCGGCTCCGGTTTCGATGAGATGTCCGCGCAGATCGGTCACCATCTCGACCGGCCCACACAGGAACCAGTCGTCCACCGAGTCCTCAGCCAGCTCGGAGCTGAGCCATTGATCGAGCTTCGGCCGATCGACGCGACCACGGAGGTGCTCTGGGTGTCGCGGGTCGCGAGAACGCACGTGAATGACCCATAGTCGGTCGGCGTAACGCGACTCGAGATCATCCAACTCCTCCCGAAACATCGTGCTGTCCGCGTCTCGGTTGCCGTAAATCAGGGTGAAGCGACTTTCGGTTTCGACTTCGAGCGTCGTTTGCAGGATCGAGAGGACAGGGGTGATACCGCTACCGGCGGCGATCGCCACATAGTTCTTGGTCGCAAGCGGGTTAAGCGGAGTGCCGAACGAGCCGGTCGGTGTCATCAGTTCGAGTGTGTCGCCGGCTCGTAGCTGTTCCATGACGAAAGTAGAGAAGGCGCCCCCGGGAATGTGCTTGACCGCGATCTCCAGCGCGTCCGAGGTCGAGGCGGAGCAGATCGAATAGTTGCGCCGTACGCCTTCGCCTCCGAGGTTCGTACGGACGGTGACGTGCTGACCGGGCTCGAAGGAGAACTGATCGAGTAGGTCGTCAGGAACGTCGAAGCGGACCAGTGCACTGTCGTTGGTCAAACGGTCGACGCCAGCGACCCTGAGTGAGTGGAACACCGCGGCGCCGGCGGACGAGCGCTTCGGCATACGTACGGGCAGAAGACGGGCGAGCGTGCCATTCAGACGCTTCCACTCCCGGTACTCGTCTGCGTCGAGCTGCTGGCCGAAGACGGTTCCGATCGCAGCGTCCCGCTCGAGGTATGCCTCCTCGTTTCGCCGCCACGTCGCGACGTAGCGGTAGAAGGGGATCGAGGGGTGCAGGTGATGGACGAGGTGATAGTTCTGCGAGAGAAGCAGCGGTGTGAGGACCCACTCCGAGCCGACTCGGTTGCGGGTGGCCCGGTAGCGGTTCTCTTGTTGAGTGTCCTCAAGGTCGTGGTGTGGCAACCAGTCGAACCACCACGCCAGTACGAACATGGCGATTCGTTCGGGGATCAGATAGATCAGTGCCAGGGTCCACAGCTGACCGGTGAATGCGCAAATGACAATCACTGTGATGGTCGCAACCATCAGGAACACGGTCTCCAAGACCTCGGCCCTGGGCCGGCGCTTTACATTGCGAATCAGAAAGGCCAGGTACGGCACGTCCATCAGGGGGAACCGGACGGGAAGCTGCCACATTGGCGCGCCGCTGACGAAATGGTCAGGGTCGTTCTCGTCGTCGTTGGTGTTGCGGTGGTGCTCAATGTGAATGAAGGCGAACGACTTGAACGAGATCAGTGGCGAGACGAACAGCATCGCGACCCGGCCGAACGCCACATTGACCCAGCGGTGAGTGCTGATTGAGTAGTGCGCGGCATCGTGCAGCACCGTGAACAGCACGAAGATCGCACCCGCGCTGAGCGAGACCGTCGCCGGGGCGGGAAGCCTGTCGGCCACCGCCGCCCATGTGGAGAACGCGAACACCGCAACGGCACCGCAGAAGATGCCGACAATAGGCCACGAGATCACTGGGACACCTTCACCCGGGTCAGGGAGTGCGTGGCGCGAGGCTGTGGCTTGCTCTGCGGTTGCTGACATGCCTGCACCATACGAACCGCGAGCTGCTTGGCACTAGGGGTTTCGAGCCCAGCACAATGTGCTGGCAGCACACCGTCGGTTAGGTTTTGCCAGGCTCCGGGGCAAGTATCACTGGTCCGAGCACATGGACGAGCTGCAGTGCGGCGTGCAGCTCGGCAACTCGTGTCGTGGCAGGACGCCCTCTGAGTTCCTCTGCCCGGTGCATACGCTGAAGCACGGTGTTGCGATGCACACCGAGTGCCTTCGCTGCGGCTGCCAGTCCTCCCTGTGCGTCGAGGACTGCCAACAGAGTCCGCCGATCCTCTTCCTCTCGACGTCCCACGACAGCAAGGGCACCAAGCTCAGAAGAGACGAATGCGCGGGCAAGCTCCAGGTCGCCGCTCATCATGTCGACGAGAGCGATCTCAGCGTATGGAGTCAGCGGCACCGCCCGACCTGAAAGGTGAACTATCCGCCGGGCGCGCTGAGCCTGGGCATGGGAGTCGCGGAAGCCGCCGGGGCCCTCTGCTGGCGTACCGAGGGAGATCCGGACCGACGACGGGATCTGGTCGGCCAGTGCCGTGAGGCCCCCAGGTGTCACGTCGGGTGCGTGAGTGGTGGAAACCCACCCCCACAGCGCCTGAGCTCCGTCCGCGACGAGCAGAGGATGAACGGAACCGAAGTGCGCACCCGCCACCGCTCCGATGCCTCCGAGATCAGCATCATCGCGCTCGGTCCAGCAAATGAAGGCGGTCTGCCATCCTGTGAGCCGGTGTGACAACGCTCTTTCGGCTCGCCCGAGGTCGATCTTGTCGCCGGCTATCAGACCACGGACGGCATCGGTCCGGGCCGCTCGGGCTCGGTTTTGTATGCGATCGAGTTCGGCACCATACTCGGCGGCAACCTCGCTGGAGATGCGGTCGGCGTAAGGGAACGCGTACCGCTGAAGGCTGGCCACCACCCCGAGTGCGAGCGTTGGGTCTTCGACCACGTCCGTGACCTTGGAGAGCATGCGCTCACTGAAGTAGGCGTGGCCCAGGCGATAGAAGCGCAGCATCACGTCGACGCTGTAGCCGCGAGCCGCCATGGCGCGCGCATGCTCCAAGGCCGTGACAGGTGCAGTCGCCGCGCTCACGTCTATTCCGTGTCGAATCATCGAAAGCGCCGCTTCTAGGTTCGACGAGCACGATCCGAGAGTCAGTCCGCGGATCTCGTCATCGGCGCCAGCTTCCGGGATGCGCTCGAGGAGGTACGCAAACATGTCGTCCGCGTACGACGACACATCCCGCAGCAGTTCAGCGGCCGTGCGACGCAACTCGAGCACCAGCGCGTCGGGAGGAACATTCGCCGGATCGCCGGCACTCGTGCTCATGACCGGGACACTACCGAGATTCACACTTTGATTTCCGTGGAGCCGCTTATCGGAATCGAACCGATGACCTTTTCATTACGAGGGCGCTGGATCGAGCTTGCACCGATTGCACACGTTGCAGCGAATGATTCCGTTGCGATTCAAACTCAACGTGTTCGCCATCGGGGCAAATCCGGGGCAAATCCCCGACCCGACCACCGAGCGGCTTTCTGGCGGGCGCTGATGCGTAGCTCGTGGGGTGGCGCAGAGGCTTCGCATGGATGCGCTCATCTTCCGCGACGTTCGGTGCATGGCCCAGTTGCGCATCCGTGTGGAGGGGCGCCGATCAGTGACCGTCGGAAAGCCGCGTTCTCACCCGCGCGTGAAACGAATGCTCAGCCACTCGCTGCCCGGTCTTCGGTCCGGATGGGCAGCGCCGCGCGCAAGGGCGGAGCCCGCGCACGGCCTGCACAGTCGGCCCGATGGCCGGACTCGATGGATCGGCACGTTCAGAGCTGAGCTGGCTCGCTTGGTCGGCTTGGGTGCGCCCTTTGTAACACAGCACCCACAAAATACATTCTCAGCATCCGTCCACCCGCGGGACTTGCTAAGAAGCCGTGTCAGGCATTCCGTGGCTAGTGAAGTGCTCAATCTCAACGATGAGAAAAAGCGCGACGGATCGAGCAATAACTTGTCCAGCGACGTCTTCGAGGGTGGCCGACATACGGATCTTGCGACCGTCCGGCTTTGTGCTGACCGCTCGCAGTGAGTACTCGACATCCAGGAGCACAGGTCGGAGGTACTCGACCTCAAGCTTGCGGGTGACCGCGAGGTTTCCGATGGCGTACAGGAGGAACCCATAGAGGTCGTCCAGCACTGTCGCCACAGCCCCACCGTGAGCAATGCCTGGGGCACCGACGTGGCGGGCATCGAACTTGTGCGTCGCAACGACTGCGTTAGCCCCTTCGCGGCGAGCCTCCAGATGGTGACCGTGCGGATTCTGAACGCCACATCCCAGACACTGCGGATGGTGCGACGGCAGGGTGTCGCCATCAGACTGCGGGGCTTGTTGATCCTGTTCCCAGCATGCAAACAGGGCATCGAATCCATTTCCGCTCATGAGGACGCTTTTCCTGGGTTCCGAGGAGCGAGGCCGTCGAGCAGAAGACGTGAAACTCCGCGAGCGATGTTTTCCGGATCGTTCTGTGGGCCGAATATGGCTTCCATTAGGCCAACTACCGTCACGGTCCCGAAGATCATGACGGCTTCCGACATGGGGTCCTCAGTGGCTCGTAGGGAGCCATCCTTTGCACCTTCTCGCAACAATTCCTCCACGGGCTCGTAGAAGGCTGCACTAAGCGCCGCCGCAAGCTCCGGTAGTCGCGTCGCTCGGCCGAGGTCGCCGACCAAAGCTCGGCACAATGCGGGGTGGCGAACCATCACATCCAATTGCGCGCGAACCACGCCGACCAAGCGCTCGCTGGCTTGCCCATCCGCGGCCACCGCCACAGCCACATCCCCGGCAATCGCGGTAAGGAGGTCTTTGAGCAAGAACGCAAGTATCTCCTCCTTGCCTGCGAAGTAGTAATACAAGGTCGCCTTCGGCACGCCACTCGCTTCGGCAATGTCGTCGATCTTGGTGTTGTCCAGCCCTTGATCGGCCATCAACTCGGCCGCTCCGTACAGCTTGGTGGCGAGCTGAACTGGCAGTGCCCTCATCGCATCCTCCTGTTGTCGAGGTGAGTCTAGCGTTGCATGACCGCAGTTTGTACTCTAAGTTCAACATCTGTGACTAGGATGTGGACAATGAAGCCAAGCCGACAGAGCGGTCGCCGCGGCGTTCTGCGCCTCCCTCGCCTCGCCCTGAAGTTCCCGGCCTTCACAGTTGCTGCTTGGATCGCGCTCAGCGTGGGGCTGGTTTTGATCCCGCCCAGCTTGGAAGAGGTCGTCGAGCGGGGCACGACGGCATTCTTGCCAGATGGGGCACCTAGCGTTCGCGGCCTGGAAGCCATGGACTCGGCCTTTGGCACCGGAAAGACACAGGCATACGCGTTCGTAGTCCTAGTCAACGATGATGGCCTGAACGACTCTGATGAGGCGACGTACCGTCGCATCGTGAGTGGCTTGAATGCTCACCCGAAACAGATCGTCGAGGTTCAGGATTACCTAGATCAAAGCCAGCTACGGACCTCGCTGACGAGCAAGGACGGACGTGCCACCTATATACCAGTCGGGCTGAAGGCACCGATTGGGTCACCTCGGTCGAACGAGGATGTGGCGCTCCTGAGGAGCATTGTTGACAAGGCGGACCCTGATCCCGGCACGAAGGTTCACATCACCGGCGATCCAGCAACAGTGGCCGACCTGACCACTGCTGTCGATGAGGCGTCGAAGACGATCCACGCCGTCAGCATCGGACTGTTGGTACTCATCCTGGTGTTGATCTACCGGCGACTTGTCACTGTACTGATTCCGCTGGCCACCATCGGAGTGGCCTTGGTGTGCACGCGAGGCGTGCTTTCCATACTTGGGGAGTCCGGGCTCGCACTGTCGTCCTACACGTCGGCCTTCGTGATGGCGATTGTGCTCGGCGCCGGTACTGACTACTCCGTCTTCCTGCTGAGCAGATTCCGTGATGAGTACCGCGACAGCGGCAACGTGACAACCGCGATTGATACCGCAACGACTCGCATCGGCTCGGCTCTGGTGGCTTCAGCGGCCACGGTCATCTTGGGCGCTTGCACTTTGATCGCAGCCAACCTCGGCATCTTCTCCACCACCGGTCCAGGGATGGCAATCGCGGTCGCCGTGTCGTTGGCCGCCAACCTGACCCTGACCCCCGTACTCATCTCGTGGGCCGGACACCGCATCGGTCCTGCACCTGCGATCCACCCTGAATCCACCTGGAGCCGAGTCGGCACCTTGGTCGCAACACGACCCGGCAGAGTCCTCGCTGGAAGCGTCCTCTTCCTCGCCGCTCTGGCTGCGTTTCTTCCTACGATGACCTTGTCGTTCGATACCCGCGCAGCCCAGCCGTCCACCACTCCCAGCAACGTCGGCAATGCCGCTCTGTCTAAGCACTTCGCGCCGAACGAGACCCTGCCCGACTACATCTTGGTGACCTCCAAACGAGACATGCGCAATCCAAAAGACCTGGCCAGTATCAACACATTGAGCAATGCGGTTGCCAAAGTCCCCGGGGTCTCCTCAGTACGGAGCATCACCCAACCTGCGGGCAAGCCGCTGCGTGAAGCCCAGATCAGCCACCAGCTAGGAACGCTGGCGAAGGAGCTGAACGAGGCCGATCGCAAGCTCACGAAAGCGCAACCGGGGCTGGACCAATTGAGCGACGGGGCCACGGAGCTTGATCGCGGAACGAAACAACTCGCTGACGGAAGCGCCCAGGCTGTGAGCGGCGCCGACCAATTCGTCACTGGCCTGACCGAACTCAAGGCCGGCCTTGGAACCGCTGCCGACAAGACCGATACCGCCGCATCAGGCGCCGCACAGCTCGCCGACGGCGCAAATCAGCTCGCCACTGGCCTCCAGGGCGCTCACGACAAAGCGGCGCAAGGTGTTCAGGGACTTAGATCGATTCAGCAGGCACTCGCCGCCGATCCCCTGTGCGGCATCGACCCCATCTGCAACAAGGCTCGAAAGGGACTCAAGCAAATCGTCGACGCCCAAGAGGATCAGCTCCTCGGCGGCCTTCAAGACGCCGCGACCGCCGCCAAGCGCATTGGATCCGGCCAGAGCGACCTCGCCGACGGACTGCGCAAGTTGCATGAGGGCCTGGTCCGCGCAGAAAAGGGCAGCGGGGAGCTTGCAGACGGACAGAAAGTCTTCCGAGACAAACTCGCCCAGCTCGCCGCAGGAAGCGAGCAGCTCGCTGACGGCACTAGTGCAATCAGCCCAGGCATCACCCAACTTGCGACCGAGACATCCCAACTCACCGACGGACTTGATGAAGCAGGCACCTACCTGACCGATGTCCGAGACGAAGCCAACACGGTAGACGCGGGTGGCTTCTACCTCCCCGTTAGTGCACTCAAGGACGAGGACCTCGCCCTGGCACGCAAGACGTTCCTCAGCTCCGATGGTCGAGTGGCACGCATCCAGATCAGCGGCAAGACCGATCCTCTCAGTGTCGACGGTGTCAACAGGTACGCCGCCACTCACGACGCGGCCAAACAAGCCATCCGCGGCACGACATTGGAGGACACTGACATCCTCGCGACAGGCGCTGGGGGTCTAGGAGCGGACCTACAAGAATATCTTGATCACGACACCCGATACGTGGTCGGCCTGGTCCTCGCCATCGTGCTGCTGATCCTGATCATCACGCTCAGGTCACTCGTCGCGCCCATCTACCTCTTGGCCTCGGTCATCCTCTCGTGCGCCGCAGCCCTCGGCCTGACCACTCTCTTCTGGCAGCACCTCATCGGTCAAAACATCGAGTTCAACGTGCCAGTCATTGCGTTCGTGCTCCTCGTCGCGGTCGGTGCCGACTACAACATTCTGCTAATGAGTCGCATGCGCGAGGGCGGGCTGAACCTGAGCCGTCGAGACGTGGCCGATGCCGTTACCGCTACCGGACCCGTCATCACCTCGGCCGGGATAATTTTCGCGAGTGCATTTGTCGCCCTCATCGGCTCCTCGGTCCACGGCCTAGCCCAAACGGGTTTCGCGGTCGCAGTCGGTTTGCTTCTTGACACCTTCGTTGTCCGCACCCTTGTCGTCCCTTCTTGCGCCGCACTACTCGGGGACCGCAACTGGTGGCCCAGCAAACCACCGGTAGACGAGCCCACTCCTCAGACTGTGGACGGTAGTTCCTAATATGGAACTATGACTGACTTCCGATCCGACCCAATGCCGTCCCCTGAGGGCAGGGGCAAAGCCCGCAAAGCGTGGGATCGCTATCTGGCCTGGACCGAAAAGAACGTTGCACCAATCACGGATCCTGTCCTTCGACCCCTTGCACGCAGGTACTCGGCCAACAAAGTCACCGATCTAGTGGGCTTCTGGGTTATGTGGCATGCCTACGGCGGATATCAAGGACTTATCGACCTGGGAATGGCGCCCACCACTGTGTATCGCAAGGTCAAGTGGTTCCGCACGGTCTTTGGAACTCATCCAGACGAATACGACATGCGCGGCGTCTCCGTCGATCTGAAGAAATGGTTCTCCGCCTCCGAGGAAGAATAGACTATTTCCATATCTGGAAGTATTGACGACCGTGCTTGGTCTGACTACATTCTCATATATGGATATAGAACGGAACAATTCACTGAAAGAGCTGGCGTCTGGCGTTGATGCTCTGTACCTGACAGGCCGTGGAGTTCTGACCTCCGCACTGGTGGAAGACCTCGAACGAGCTCGCACGCTCGCCAGCGTCAACCGCGACCCCGTTCCACTCACTCTCGGCAACGAGCAATTCCTGGTGGGCTGGGGGCCGCTCAACAAGCATCGGTTCCGACTTGAGCACAGGCACGCGATGGTTGGGATGACCTACAGCGACAACTTGCCGACGGTTTTCGTCCAGCCTCATGCCGAGTTCATTCACGCCGTAGGTATCGAAGCCGTCGTGAAATGGTGCCGCGAAACTTTCGCCGCGATCCTCGGCCACATCGACTGGCAAGTGAGCCGAATGGACCTCTTCGTCGACGTACAAGGTTGGAGCCTCGTCGCCGAAGACCGTCGCGATTTCGTTTCACGAGCCAAAGCTCGCCGGACCTGGGAAGACGACGAAGACCTCACTGGACTCGGGTGGGGCGCCGGTAACGCAATTCTTGCCCGAATCTACGACAAGACCCTTGAGTCGCTGCAAAAAGGAACCGACTGGTGGCCCAGCGTGTGGGGCGATGCCTACAAGCCAGGCGACCGAGTTGTACGAGTGGAGTTTCAGCTCCGCCGGGACGCACTCCGCGACTTCGGTCTAAGTGACCCTGATGATGTCCTCCGAAATCGCCGGACGCTGTGGAAGTACCTCACTGGCGAATGGCTCAGTTTGCGCGAACCCAGCGGCGATTCAAACCGATCGCGCCGACCAGTCTCGGACGACTGGCGGCGGATACAGGATGCACAATTGGCCGGTGCACCCATCGGCGATGAACTCGTACGGATTGGCTCGCGAGAAGGTTCACTCCGAATCCTCCTCCCTGCTCTCATCGGCTATGCAACAGCGGCAGGCGCGCACTTTGACGCGCGCACCATCGAGGAACTTCTCGTAGTCCTCAAGAGCGTGATGACCAAGGACGAGCATGTGCGCGGAGTGAGCATCGAGCACCGTCTGGCCATACAGCGGCGTCGCCTTGGGTTGGCCTGATGGAGGCTCTGCTGAACTCGCGGACTGTCGCCGGACTACTCGGCGTTCATCCGTCGACGCTTTGTCGGATGCGGCTTGCCGGTGACGGCCCCCCCGTCATCTGGGTAACTCCAAAGTCCCCGCGCTATCTGTCTACCGATGTTCTCGCGTGGATTCGATCGCACCGTGGCGGCGCGTGATGGCCGCGATTCGCAAAGAGGCCAACGGTCGATGGACCGCAGTCGTCAAGGACGGTCGTCGGTATGTCGGCGCGAAGACATTCGACACAAAACGTGAAGCGCAGACTTGGGCCGCGTCGGAACAATCCAAACTGTCTGCCGGTGTCGACCTGAAAGCTGGTCGTGTTCGGGTTGAGACTCGCCTAGCGACTTGGGTCCGCGACAGAGAGGGCGCCGTCGCGCCCGGAACCCTGACTGTCGATGCCGACCTGGCGCGGGTTTTGCCACGCTGGTTCATGGGTTTGTCTGTGAATGCCGTCACCGAGGCACACGTCGCTCAGTTGCTGGTCGGGTGGTCGCGCGATGACCGAGCGCACAGCTCCGTCGTCAGATACCGCGCATCCCTTTCCGCCTTCTTCGCGGACTGCGTACGTGCACGACTGACGACAGCTTCCCCGGTTGCCGGAGTCCGTGCGCCCAGACGGATAGATCCTGCCGTCGAAATGCAGCCATTCACGGAGGCTGAGATCGACCTCCTTGCCGATGAGATTGCCAAGCTGAATGAACGTCTCGCCGATGTGGTCGTAGTCGCCGCCTGGACTGGTCTGCGATGGGGGGAACTTCGCGCACTGCGTGTAGGTGATCTGATCGAAGTACCTGATGCGATGCTGCGCGTGCAGAGAAGTCGAAGCGAAGGCCGAGACACCAAATCCACCAAGTCCGGGCACTCCCGACTTGTGCCTGTCGCTGACCGCGTTAAGCCCCTGCTACTGGCAATGGCGCAGGCTAAAGCTCCAACCGACCTGCTCATCACGACCGATCGAGGCGCGGCCATTCATCGCACCGCATTCATGCGAAGCACCGATTGGCGAAACTTGGGAAAAGGGCGACGAATCCACGACCTCAGACACACCGCCGCTTGCCTCTGGCTGGCACGCGGAGTACCAGTCGTGACGGTCAAGACGTGGATGGGTCACGCAGATATCAGCACGACAGACCGATACGTCCATCACCTCGGCACGACGGCAGATCGAGCTGGATTAGCTCTCCTAAATGGCCCCGGGGCAAATCTGGGGCAAACCTCATCAGATGGGGTGAATCGTCCAGATGCCCACAAACTGCCGTGACCTGCTGGGACGTGTGGAGCCGCTTATCGGAATCGAACCGATGACCTTTTCATTACGAGTGAAACGCTCTACCGACTGAGCTAAAGCGGCCAAGGTTCAGCGAGGATCGCCCGCCGAACCGAAGCAAGAGTCTACCGGTTGGCCGTACCGGGAACGAACTGACCTCAGCACCGTAGAATCGCATCCGTGACTGACGCGACGCAGGCAGAGCTCGAGGAGATCCGAGCGAGCATCGACAACATCGATGCTGCGCTGATCCATGTCTTGGCGGAGCGATTCAAGTACACGAAGCGCGTCGGCAAGCTCAAGGCTGAGCACAGCATGCCGCCTGCCGACCCTGAGCGTGAGTCACGGCAGATCACCCGACTGCGCGCCCTCGCCGCAGAGGCCGATCTCGACCCGGCATTCGCCGAGAAGTTCATCAACTTCATCATCGAAGAGGTCATCCGCCACCACGAGGCCATCCGCAACTAACTCGTTGGTCTGGTCGAGTTCACACGGCAGGTCTACGCTGCCTGCATGGCTCTCGCAGACGACATCCTTTCCGGCATCGACACGGACACCCTCGACAACATCGCCCAGCAGCTCGGCATCGAGCCCGGCAAGGTGCAGGAAGTCCTCAAGGACAGCCTCCCCGCTCTGCTCGGCGGCCTCGACAAGAACGTCCAGAGCGGTGACGGTGCAGCTTCGCTGGCCAGCGCGCTCGGCGATCACGCCGAAGCCCAACCGCTCGGGGACCTCGGTGCCCTGATCAGCGGTGTGGCCGGCAGCGGCATCCTCGAGAAGGTGCTCGGCGGCTCCACGCCCGATGTCTCGCAGGCCATTGGCGACAAGTCCGGAGTGTCCGGAATCGACGTCGAAAAGATCCTCAAGATCGCCGCGCCGATCGTGATGGCCTTCCTCGCGAGCAGAGTCGCCGGTAGCGGAAAGGCCGATGCGGGTGCCGTGAAGGCCGAAGTCGAAAAGGCCAACTCGACCGCAAAGTCGGACGCTCCCGATCTCGGCTCGATCCTCGGCAGCCTGCTCGGCGGCGCGAAGTAGCGCTTGCTACTCAGCCTTGCAGAACAGCCCATCCTTGGGCACCTTGCCGGAGACGAGGTACTCGTCGACGGCCTTGCTGATGCACTGGTTGCCGGACGAATAGGCCGTGTGGCCGTCACCATCGCGGGAGATCAGAACACCTGACGCCAACTGCTTCGCCAGGGACTGGGCCCCTTCGTACGGTGTGGCTGGGTCTCGCGTCGTTCCAACCACGATGATCGGCGGAGCCCCCTCGCCGTCGATCTTGACCTGTGGATGCGTCGCCTTGATCGGCCAGTCGCTGGGCGACAGCGTGCCCCAACCGAGTGCGCGTCCGAACACCGGAGAGATCTTCTCGAAGCGAGGCAACGCAGCCTCCACCTCCGCCAGAGTCGGCGGATCGGCGACATCGAGGCTGCTGACGGCGTAGATGACCTCACCGATGTTGTCGCCGTACTTGCCGTTGGGATCGCGGTCGAAGTAGGCGTCGGAGAGCACGAGCAATGTCGTGCCATCGCCCCCGAAGGCTTCCTTGAGTCCACGCTCGAGGTAGTGCCACGTGCCCTTGTCGTAGAGCGTGACGGCGACCCCGTAGAACGCCAGGCCCTCGGTCAACTCGCGGGAAGGATCTCCGGTCTCCATAGGAGTCTCGTCGAGCCGACGCATGAGGTCGGAAATCTTGGCCATGCCAGCATCGAGGTCGTTGCCGAGCGGGCACGAGTCCTTCTTGATGCAGTCCTTGGCGAATGCCACGAGAGCGCGCTGGAACCCGGTCGCCTGACCAATCGCGGACTCAATCACGCTGAGTGCCGGGTCAACCGCACCGTCGAGGACCATGCGTCCGACGGTCTTGGGGAACAGCGTCGCGTACGTCGCGCCGAGCTGGGTGCCGTAGGAGGCGCCAAACCAGTCCATCTTCTTGCGGCCGAGCAGAGCACGTACGACGTCCATGTCGCGTGCAGCCTCCTCGGTGGAGACATGGGCCGCGAGCTCGCCACCCTCACGCTCACAGGCCGTGCCGAGATCAGTCACGCTCTTGCGAAGCGCAGCGATCTCCTCAGGAGTGTTGGGGTCGGGATCGACGTTGGTGAAGTCGGAGAAGTTGTCGTCTGACATGCACTGGAGCGGTTCGCTGTCGCCGACGCCTCGGGGATCGACGCCAACGATGTCGTACGTCTCGAGCACCTCGTTGCCGAACTCCGACGACATCGTGTCGGCGAAGTCTGTGGCGTCGCCGCCAGGTCCGCCGGGGTTCACGAAGATGCTGCGCTTGGCGGCACCACCGAGCGACGGGATCACCTTGACCGCGAGCTTGGTCGTCGCGCCGGTGGGGTCGTCGTAGTCGATGGGAACGGCCACGTCGGCGCACTTGGCATCGTCACAGCTGCTCCACGAGACATCTTGCGTGTAGAACTTCGAAAGGTCGCTGGGTACGTCCGACGCGACCGGCTCAGGCTTGGTCCAGGTCTCGCGATCGGTGATCACGTAAGCCGCGCCCACGATGACCGCGGTGATGATGAGCACGAGTGCGAGGCCGAGAGCCCAGGCGCGTCTGTTCATGTCTGGCGAAGTCCCATCATCATTCGTTCGAGAGCAAGCAGCGGAGCAGCATTTGCCGTGAGCGACTCACGGCACTCGACGATGGCATCGATCATCCCGATGGTCGATTCGGGCGTCCACATCCGCGCCACCGTATTGATGTCGTCGACGACATCGGCATTGATCAGATCGGTCCCGGTTGCGCACTGGACGGCGAGCACATCGCGGCAGAACGACAGCAGATCGAGGAGAACCCCATCGATCGAGTCGCGGGCAAGTCGCGTACGACGGCGCTTCTGGTCCTTCTCGAGCGTCGACAGCGCCCCCGAGTAGCCCGCCGGGCGTCGGCCTCGTTCCTCGACTCCCCAGCCCTGGCGCAGGTCAGCGAGCTCTCGCTCATCAGCCGCGTCGCCGACCTCTGCAGCTCGGGCCGCAGCTGCATCGTTGATCGTCTGGGCCGCCGCGAGGCAGTCGCCCAGGTCGCGTAGCGACACAGGCAGGGCGAGGATCGCCCGGCGACGCTCGCGTGCGGCCGGATCCTTGGCAAGTCCGCGGGCTCGGCCGATATGTCCCTGCGAGGCCGCAGCAGCGGCAGAAGCCAGCGCCGGCTCAATGCCGTCGCGTTCGACCAGAAGACCCGCAATCGCCGTGGCGGATGGCGTACGAAGCAGTACCGGGCGGCAACGCGAACGGATCGTGATGATGACGTCCTCAACCGCGGGCGCACAGAGCATCCAGATCGTGTGTTTGGACGGCTCTTCGATCGCCTTGAGCAACGCATTGGCAGCCTGGTCGGTGAGTCGATCGGCATCCTCGACGATCAGCACCTGCCAGCGACCGAGCGCAGGCCGCAGGGCCGACTTGCGTACGTACTCGCGGGCCACGTCGGTGCCAATCGACAGTCCGTCGGTACGGATGATCGTGATGTCGGGATGGCTGCCAGCGTGCGCTGTGGTGCAGGAATGGCACTCGCCGCAGCCGCCCTGCTCACATTGCAGTGCAGCTGCGAAGGCACCCGCCGCGTTGGAGCGGCCAGACCCGGGAGGACCGGTGAACAGCCAGGCGTGGGTCATCGAGCGGCCTTCGCCGCCTGCGGACGCAACCGCGTCCTTGAGGATCTCGACTACCGGCTCCTGGCCGACCAGGTCAGACCAGACGCTCATGGGTGAGCCTGACCGAGCCATGGCTCAACTGCGGTCCTGATGTCGGCGTGGATCTCTTCGGGAGTGCCACCACCACCGACGACGAGATAGTGCGCCGGATCGGCAGCGGCCAGCTCCAGGAAGTGTGCGCGTACGCGTTGGTGGAACTCCAACGGTTCAGACTCGATGCGGTCGGCGCCCTCGAACCGCGCATGTCCGATTGCCGGGTCGATGTCGAGGACGATCGTCAGATGCGGACGAAGCGACGAGGTGGCCCAGCGCGCAATGTGCTCGACCTCGGCGATGTCGAGATTGCGGCCGGCGCCTTGGTAGGCGAGCGTCGAATCGACGTAGCGATCGGTGAGCACGACGGCTCCGTCAGCGAGTGCAGGCAGCACGACCATGTCGACGTGCTCAGCCTTGTCGGCGGCGTACAGAAGGACCTCAGTACGCGGGGACAGCTCACCCGTGTCGTTGTCGAGGACGATATGGCGCAAGATTTTGCCGACCTCGGTGCCACCGGGCTCACGGGTCAGCAGGACGCGGTGGCCCAGCGACTCAAGCCACTCGACGAGCAGGGCCGCCTGCGTGGATTTGCCGGACCCCTCCCCACCCTCGAGGGCGAGGAACACCCCGGTGTCGGTGAAGAGCGGATCCATGGTGTGGAGCCTAACCGGGTGGGCCCACGTCGCGGACGAGTACTGCCAGCTTGCGAGGCGCCATCATGCAGAAGCTGTCGGTGAGTAGCTCCTCGACTTCAGCCCAGTCGGTGTCGTCGTCGAGCAGCATGCCCATCGCGTGCCGTCCCCAGTCGGCACTGTAGAACGGTTTGCCCTGGTTCGTCAGCGCCTCACGCTCCTCGTGGACTGCGCGGAACGTCACGACTGTCGTCTCGCCGTCGACATCGAATGCCTTCCGGAACGACGCCGGTCCGTCCTCCTCGATCGTCACGACGTGCGCGAAGGTGCGCTTGCGGACGCGCCATCGCACACCGATCCACGCGCGCTCTTCGTACGCATCGGGCAGCGCCATGCAGATCGCACGCACGCGATCGAGGAACTCCGGCGGGACGGGGACGTCAGCCATACGTCCAACCTAGGCGGAGGCGCTGACAGGAGTCCTTCGCAATACGGCGACCAACAGGATCACGAAGATCACGCCGGCCCACAGCTCGGAGTAGGGCACGAAGGTGACCGCAACGAGCGCGATGACAGCCGCCACGAACGGGATCGCCGTACGCAGTGACGGGTCATGCAGCCGCACACAGATGACCCACAGCATGAGCAGGAACGCAGCCACCGGTCCCGTCACGAAAGCGCTGCTGACCAGGTCGCTGACCTCGGCGTGGTCTCCGTAGTACGCAATCCGCACCGCCAACCCAGCGCCGATTGCCGCAGCCGACCCGAAGATCACATAGTGACCGAAGCCCCACACGTACCCGACGTCGTTGCCAGTCAGGATGCTGGAGTTGTCGCGGGAGAAGTAGAGCCACCACGCGCAGAACGTCACGAGCACGCCACCGGCCACGACGAACCACAACTCCATCGGCGGGTCCTTCTCGTCGAAGGCAACTCGCAGCGCGAGGGTGACCGACAAGATCATCTCGCCCAGCACGATGATGAACATCAGGCCATAGCGCTCGGCGATATGGTGCGGATGCCACGGCGTCGTCCCGGCAAGCTCGGCATAGAACGGCACTCCGAAGTCGAGCGCGACGCCGACGATGAACAGCCACAGCGGAAGGTGTCCGCCGGTCACGAGCAACGCAGCGACCCAACCTGCCTGCACGGCAATCAGCCCGTATGCGTACCGAAGCGCTGTACGACGACGTTCCGGATGACCCGCCGAAGCGCGCAACCACATCAGCACCAGGCCGATCCGCATGATGACGTAGCCGATGATCCCGAGCGTGAAGTCTTCCTCGAAGATCTTCGGCACACCCGCCGCAAGGACAAGTGATCCGAAGATCTGCAGCAAGGTGAGCAACCGGCTGATCGTGTCGTCGGAGTCGTACGCCGAGTTGAACCACACGAAGTTGAGCCAGGCCCAGAAGATCGCGAAGAACGACACCGAGAACCAGATGAGGCCGTGGGCTGGGTGGCCCGCCGCAATCTCGTGCTCGAGGGTCAGCGCTCCCTGTGCGATCGCGACGACGTAGCAAAGATCGGTGAACAGCTCGAGCGGTGAAGCGGTGCGATGCTCCTCGTGAGGATCGCGCGGAGCGAGCGGACGGATCAGCGGTCGGATCATGCCAGTCAGGCCTTCTTGGCTGCAGCTTTCTTGGCCGTCGTCTTCTTGGCGGTCTTCTTCGCGGCCTTCTTGGCCGGGCGCTTGGCCGCCTTCTTAGCTGGACCCTTGGCGCGCCGTTCGGCGAGCAGTTCGTACGCTCGCTCCGGCGTCAGGTCCTCAAGCGAGTCGTCCTTGCGAAGAGTCGCGTTGTACTCGCCGTCGGTGACGTACATGCCGAAGCGACCGTCCTTGGCCACAACCGGTCGCTCGCTGACGGGGTCTGTCCCGAGCTCCTTGAGCGGTGCGGCTGCCGCGCGGCGGCCGTACGTCTTGGGCTGCAGGTAGATCGCCCGCACCTCTTCCTCAGTGATCGTGAGGAGCTGATCTTCGCGCTCGAGCGAGCGAGAGTCAGTGCCCTTCTTGAGGTAGGGACCGTAACGACCGTTCTGCGCTGTGACCTCGGTGCCGTCTTCCTCGGTGTAGATGACGCGAGGGAGCCTGAGCAGCTGCACAGCTTCGTCGAGCGTGATGGTGTCGAGGGTCATCGACGCGAAGAGGCTCGCCGTACGTGGCTTGTCGGCCTTCTTGGCATCCTCAGGCAGCGCCTCGGTGACGTAGGCGCCGAAGCGACCGTTCTTGGCGACAATCGCGAGACCCGTATCGGGGTGGTCGCCGAGCTCCTTCTCAAGGCCGGCCGGCGTTGCCAGCAGCTCCTTGGCCTTGTCGAGCGTCAGCTCGTCAGGCGGGAGATCCTCGGGAACGTTGGCGCGCGTCGGAACGCGCTTGCCTTCGTCGTCTTCGGTGAACGGCGGGCCCTCGACGTACGGTCCGTAGCGGCCGACGCGAAGGTCGATCTCGTCCCCGAGCGGGAACGTCGCGAGTCCGCGGGCGTCGATGTCAGGCAGGTTCTCGACGAGGCGCTTGAGGCCGGTGTTGCCCTCGCCCTCCCCGACCCAGAAGCTGGTGAGTACAGCGACGCGATCTTCCCGGCCGCCGGCGACATCGTCGAGAACGCCTTCGAGTTCAGCGGTGAAGGTGTATTCGATGAGCCTGCCGAAGTGCTGCTCCATCAGGCGAATGACCGAGAACGCGATCCAGGCCGGCACCAGAGCCGTGCCCTTCTTATAGACGTAGCCGCGGTTCTGGATCGTGCCGACGATCGACGCATACGTCGACGGGCGGCCGATCTCGCGGGTCTCCAGCTCGCTGATGAGGCTGGCTTCGGTGAATCGCGCGGGCGGCTTGGTCTCGTGGCCGGCCTTGCCGAGCTCGGCAGCCGTGACCGTCTGACCTTCGATGACGTTGGGCAGCTTGGTCTGCTGGTCGTCACCCTCGGCTTCGGTGTCATCGCTGGACTCGACGTACGCCTTGAGGAATCCGTAGAACGTGATGGTGCGACCCGAAGCGGAGAACAGAGCGTCCTCACCGGTGGTCGCGGTGGCGCCAATGCGGATCGACACCGAGTTGCCCTTGGCGTCCATCATCTGCGAGGCGATGGTGCGCTTCCAGATGAGCTCGTACAGCCGGAGCTCGTCACCACGCAGGCCGGTCTGGTCAGGAGTCTTGAAGCGTTCGCCCGCCGGGCGGATCGCTTCGTGCGCCTCCTGCGCGTTCTTGACCTTGCTGGCGTAGACGCGCGGCTCGGCGGGCAGGTAGTCGCCGCCATAGAGCTCGGTGACCTGGGCGCGGGCCGCGGTGAGTGCGGTCTGCGACAGCGTCGTCGAGTCGGTACGCATATAAGTAATGTGTCCGCCCTCGTACAGGCGCTGGGCGACCTGCATCGTACGAGCGGCCCCGAAGCCGAACTTGCGAGACGCTTCCTGCTGCATCGTCGTCGTACGGAACGGCGCGTATGGCTTGCGCG
This sequence comes from Aeromicrobium panaciterrae, assembly GCF_031457275.1. Lineage (NCBI taxonomy): Bacteria > Bacillati > Actinomycetota > Actinomycetes > Propionibacteriales > Nocardioidaceae > Aeromicrobium > Aeromicrobium panaciterrae. The sequence goes on along the minus strand of NZ_JAVDWH010000001.1, from coordinate 587,593 downwards.
TGTAGGGCTTGGACTCAACCGATCGGATCGTGAACGGCTGGTCGCGCAGACCATCGGCCAGCGCACCTGCCTTCGCCTCGTCGAGATGGACAACCTTGTCGGACGTCAGTGCGCCGGAGTTGTCGAAGTGTGTGCCGGAAGCAACGCGCAGGCCATCGACGCTGCTGAGCTTGGCCGGGAACTGGCGCGGGTCGAAGCCCTCGCCAGCATCGAACGTTGCCTCGAGGTCCCAGTAGGAGGCGACCTTGAACGCCATACGCTCGCGTTCGCGCTCGACAACAAGGCGGGTGGCGACGGACTGCACGCGGCCGGCGGACAGGCCGCTCATGACCTTCTTCCACAGAACCGGGCTGACCTCGTAGCCGTAGAGGCGGTCGAGGATGCGGCGCGTCTCCTGTGCGTCGACCAAGTCCATGTCGACATCGCGCGGGTTGGCGATCGCGTACTGGATGGCGTCACGAGTGATCTCGTTGAAGACGATGCGCTTGACCGGCACGGTCGGCTTGAGCTCATCAAGCAGGTGCCACGCGATGGCCTCGCCCTCGCGGTCCTCATCGGTTGCGAGTACGAGTTCGTCAGCATCCTTGAGAAGCTTCTTGAGCTTCGCCATCTGCTGCTTCTTCTCGGGCGACACGACGTAGATCGGCTCGAAGTCGTGATCAACATCGACACCCAGGCGCGCCCACGGCTCGCCCTTGAATTTGGCTGGCACCTGGTCGGCGCCCTTGGGTAGATCGCGGATGTGACCGACCGAGGAGTCCACGACATAGCCGTCGCCGAGGTAGCCAGCAATGCTGGCGACCTTGTTGGGTGACTCGACAATGACGAGGGTGGTCAAGAATTCTCTCCGCGGTTCGAATGTTTCTTAGATCAGACGAGGCACACCGTAGCGCGTACGGTCAACGATCTGTGAAACGGTCCTGTCCCCGCGTGGTGCGAGGATGGGTCGGTGGGATTCCGGGGATACGCAGAGTTGTGGGCTGACAGACCCGTACGAACGCTGTTTGTTGCAGCGTTCTTTGCCCGCATACCGGCCATGGCGGCTCCCCTGGTTTTCACCCTTTTCGTCGTCGGTCCACTGGATGGCACCTACGCTCAGGCCGGCATCGTGGCGGCCGCCTCCACCATCGGCGCCGGAGTCGGATCGCCATGGCGCGGACGCCTGATCGACAAGCTCGGCATGCGCCGGGCGATCATTCCGTCGATCGTCGCGGTCGGCGTGCTCTATCCGATCGCCGCTCTCTCCACTTCTTATGCGTTGCTGGTCCCGCTCTCGTTCGTGATGGGTCTGTTCCTCATCCCGATCTTCTCGATCGTGCGTCTGTCGCTCAGCGTCATGGTCGAAGAACGGCTGAGACGCACGGCCTTCTCGGCCGACAGCGTCGTTGCCGAAGCCAGCTTCATCATTGGTCCCGCCGTCGGCGTCGTCCTGGTGACGCAGGCGAGTGCCGCCTGGGCGTTGTTCGCGATCGGCATGACTGAGGTCGTGGCAGGACTGATGTTCCTGCGCCTCAACCCGCCCACCCGCTCGGCCGTTGACCCGGACGAGCCGGTCGTCGAATCCTCGGGACCCAAGGGCCCGTGGATGTCGGTTCCCCTCGCGTTCCTCTTTCTCATCTCCGGCGGCACGCTGGCAGCGCTGATAGGCACCGACCTCGGCATCGTCGCTCAGCTGCGCGAGATCGACCACGTGGGATCGATCGGGTTCACGTACGGCCTGTGGGGCTTGTCGTCGTTGATTGGCGGCGTGATCTACGGATCGCTCAACAAGTCGATCCGACCCACCTATCTATTGCTCGCGCTCGGACTGACGACAATCCCTGTCGGACTCGGCAGCGAGGTCTGGTCGCTGTCGCTGTGGGTCATCCCGACCGGTTTCCTGTGCGCGCCGACCATGACAGCGGCGACCGAGTGGATCGCGAAGCTCACGCCCGAGGATCGTCGCGGTGAAGCCATGGGCTGGCAGGGCACGTCGTTCATGATCGGCGGAGCGGCAAGCTCTCCGATCATCGGCGTTGCGATCGATGAGGTCGGCGCTTGGGGCGGCTTTGTGGTTGGCGGCCTCATCGCCACGGCCATCGCACTACTGGCCTGGGGCGGTCAGTTGCTCCCGGCCTTCAAACCCGACAGCCACTCCATCGAGGAGACGCCCGCCGGCTAGGCGCGCATCTTTGCGGGCTGGTGGGGCAACAGGAAGCCGTCCTCGACGAGCTGTCGTACCGACAACGCGTACGTCGAGCGCAGCTCACCGGCATCGCGCTCGAGCAACATCGCTAGAGCGTCGAGGATCTGCCCGGCCGTGAGGTCGCCATCACTGGCGCTGACGAGTCCGGCTTCGACCGTGTCGACCTGCCGTGCACGGCGTACGCCCTGTTGCAGGCGGAGCACGATGGATTCGGGGTGCTCTGCGCCCACTGGACCTCGGGTCTCCTCGACCAGGTCGGGAGCATGCTTCCAGGCACGGTCGAGCAGGTCTGTGTCTTCGAGATGTCGCATCACATCGACGCGGTGACCCCATGCCGCGACGGTTGGTCCGATCGGCGGTGCGATCTCGCCCGTCCACTCCTCGAAGAGTCGCGTCGGGGCTTCATCCGTACGCCGCATGCTCAGCCAGCCGAAGCCGACCGCATCGATGCGTTCGCTGGCGAACCAGTCGAGCCAGGCGTCGTAGCGCTGGATGTAGTCAGGCGCGGTGTTCAGTCCAGCGTCGGCCAGCCACATCTCGACGTACTCGGACGGATCGACGAGTTCACGTTGCAGGACCCACGAATCGAGCGGGCTCCCCGCGAACCACTCGTCGAGATCCGCCTGCCAGTCGCGGCCGTCGTGGTGCGCCCAGTTGGCGAGGATCTGGCACCACCCACCGTCGTTGAGGTACGTTGCGGCGTTCTCGACGAGATGGCGTACGACGCTGTCGCCGGGCATCCCCGAGTCGCGGTAGACGAGCACGTCGGCGCCAGGAGGTGAGATCACGAAGGGTGGGTTCGTGGCGATCAGGTCGAACTTCTCACCCGCCACCGGGTCGAACAGGCTGCCGTCACGTACGTCGATGTCGAGCTCGTTGAGTGATGCCGTCAGTCGCGCCATCTGCAACGCGCGGGGATTGACGTCTGTCGCGACGACGATGCCCGAGTGCTGGGCGAGGTGCAGCGCCTGCACACCACAGCCGGTGCCGAGGTCGAGTGCTCGGCCGACCGGTTCACGTACGGTCAGCTGCGCCAGCGATGACGATGCCTCGCTGATCCCCAGCACGTGCTCGGGGTTCATCACGCCCTGCGGGCCATTGAGCCCCGGCGTCGAGTCGCAGACGATCCACCAGTCGTGCGACTCATCTCCGTACGGTCTGATGTCGACCAACGCGCGGACCTCGTCGCCCGACAGTTGCAGCATGTTGGCGGCGGCAAGTGGTTCAACGAGATCCGGGAGCGCGGCATCGACGCGGCGTCGGTCGACCGGGACCTGGAGCGCAAACTGCCGTACCAACGTGGCGAGGTCTCCACGGCCGGTCGTAGCGCGCAAGGCTGGAGCGACCTGGTTGCGCGCGAGAGCGTGATGCGCTTCCTCGCCGATCAGCGCAAAGACGTTGTCGACAGTGAAGCCAGCGCGGGTCAGCGCGGCGCGCAGATGCGGGACGTACGCCTCATCGATCACCTGCACACCTTCTCAGACATGAAGAACGGCGCAGACCCGGTTGGGGTCTGCGCCGTTCGACGTAGTGCTGATCAGACCTTTGCCGGCACCGAGTCGGCGTCGCTCGTATCGAGCGCAATCGGACGCGAGCGTGCAATGCCCACAGCGATGACGATGATCAGAACCGCAACACCAGCGATGGTGTAACGGATCGGATCGCTGGCGTCCTCGCCGTACGCGTACTTGATGATCAACGGAGTCGCGAGCAGCGCGACGAGGTTCATCACCTTGAGCAGCGGGTTGATCGCCGGACCGGCGGTGTCCTTGAACGGGTCACCGACCGTGTCACCAATGATCGTCGCCTCATGTGCAGGCGAGCCCTTGCCACCGTGGTTGCCGTCTTCGACGAGCTTCTTGGCGTTGTCCCACGCACCACCGGAGTTGGCGAGGAACACGGCCATCAGCACGCCTGTGCCGATCGCGCCGGCCAGGTAGGCACCGAGCGGACCGATGCCGAGGCCGAAGCCGACAGCAATCGGAGCGAAGATCGCCAAGATGCCCGGCGTCGCCAGCTCACGCAGTGAATCGCGTGTGCAGATGTCGACAACCTTGCCGTACTCGGGACGACCCGTGCCTTCCATGATTCCCGGGATCTCCCGGAACTGGCGACGCACTTCGTAAACCACGGCGCCGGCCGCACGGCCAACAGCGTTGATCGCGAGTCCTGAGAACAGGAACACCACAGCTGCACCGAGGATCAGACCGAAGAGGTTGCTCGGGTCAGCCACGTTGAACACACCGTTGAGGGCGTATGTCTCGATGACCTTGATGCCGCGAGCTTCTTCACCGATGTTGGCGCCTTCAACAGCCGCCGTGATCGAGCTTGTCAGCGAGCCGAACAACGCCGTCGCTGCGAGAACAGCCGTCGCGATTGCGATGCCCTTGGTGATGGCCTTCGTCGTGTTACCGACAGCGTCGAGCTCGGTGAGGATCTTTGCACCCTCTTCATCGACGTCACCCGACATCTCAGCGATGCCCTGGGCGTTGTCGCTGACCGGACCGAACGTGTCCATTGCCACGATGACGCCGACGGTGGTCAGCAGACCACAACCAGCGAGAGACACCGCGAACAGTGCGACAACGAGCGAGCCGCTGCCGAGAAGGAACGCGCCGAAGACAGCCGCACCGATGACGATGGCCGTGTAGACCGCCGACTCGAAGCCGACCGACAGACCCGACAGGATGACAGTTGCGGCACCCGTGAGTGACGTCTTGCCGACGTCCTTGACCGGACGTGTCTCCGTGCCGGTGAAGTAACCCGTGAGGGCCAGGATCACAGCGGCGAGGACGATACCGATCAGCACCGCGATGATCGCGATGAGACGCGGGTTCGCGTCCAGACCCGGAGCGTCAGCACCGGCCTGCTGGCCGAGCGTGACGATCAGTGAGTCAGTGTCGATGCCCGGGAGCTTCGCGTTGCTGAACTTGTCCGGCAGGAGCAGGAATGCTGCGCCGACCGAAGCCGCACCCGACACGAGAGCCGAGATGTAGAACGAGCGGTTGATCGTCGTCAGTCCGCCTTCACCCGCGCGCGGGCGCGTAAGGAAGACACCGAGGATGGCGGTCAGTGCACCGATCGCGGGGATCACGAGCGGGAAGACGAGGCCAACTTCGCCGAAGGCAACCGAGCCGAGGATCAGCGCGGCAACCAGGGTGACGGCGTACGACTCGAAGAGGTCAGCAGCCATACCGGCGCAGTCACCGACGTTGTCACCGACGTTGTCGGCAATCGTCGCAGCGTTGCGCGGGTCATCTTCGGGGATGTTCTGCTCGACCTTGCCGACGAGGTCGGCTCCGACGTCAGCAGCCTTGGTGAAGATACCGCCGCCGACTCGCATGAACATGGCGAGCAGAGCTGCACCGAAGCCGAAGCCTTCAAGCACAACAGGCGCGTCGCCCGTGTAGATCAGGACGATCGCACCGGCACCCAGCAGGCCGAGGCCCACCGTGAGCATGCCGACCGTGCCGCCGGTGCGGAACGCAATACGCATCGCCACCTCGCGGCCCTCGTTCTGGGCAGCTGCCGCTACGCGGATGTTGGCGCGCGTTGCGAGCCACATACCGAGGTAGCCGATCAGTGCCGAGAAGCCTGCGCCAGCCAGCAGCGCAACATAGCGACCGATCTTGATCTTCCATTCGTTGTCCCACCCGAGGACAGCCGCGTCGAGCGCGACCAGCATTCCGAGTGCCACGAGCGCGAAGACCGCGAGAGTACGGAACTGGCGGCTGAGGTACGCGGCTGCGCCCTCCTGGACTGCCTGTCCGATCTCCTGCATCTTCTCGGTTCCCTCAGATGCCTTCAGCACCTGAGAACGGAACACAAACGCCATGATGAGCGCGAGAACACCGACGCCGACAACCGCGTACAAGTAGTACGAGTTCTTGTCAGAAAAGTCGAGATCTCCGCCTACTGCCGCAACAAAAGTCGCGTTCGCCATGAAAATCCTCCATGAGATAAGCAGAAAGAAGCGTTGGCCCAGACATCCAGACCAACGTGACGGAGGTTACATGCCAATTATGAGAACGGCATCAAGGGGTCTCATGATGTGTCGCCGCACGAGCCTCGTCGATCGAGGCGTGCAGGCCAAAGACCTTGTCCAATCCGGTGATCCCGAAGATCTTCAGGATGCGCTCGTGGGTGCACACAATGTCGAGTGAGCCGCCGTCTGCTCGGACGCGTTTGAGGGCGCCGACCAGCACACCGAGACCAGTGGAGTCGAGGAAGTCGACCCTCTCGACATCGATGATCAATCGTGTGTGTCCCGCTTCGATCGCCGTGACAATCGCCTCGCGAAGCTTGGGGGCTGTGTATACGTCGACTTCGCCGCCGACCTCGATGATCTCGAAATCGTCGACAGTGCGCGATGACAGTGCCAGCTCCATGTCAAGCATCTAACCACGATCTGTGGGCCGTCGCCGCTCGACAGATTGCATGCGCAGGGTCTGGAAGACTTCCCACGTGGAACCCGCCGACATCGTCCTTCGCCACAGCGAACGGGTCACGCATGTCGAGCACATCCCAGCTCGCGAAGCCGTCATCGAGCCGTGGCCCGACTGGGTCGACCCTGAAGTCCGGTCGATGTACGAGGCCGAGGGCATCCCCCACCTTTGGGGCCACCAGGCCGAGGCCCTGCACCACATACGTTCTGGCCTCCACACGGTTGTGTCGACCGGTACGGCGTCAGGCAAGTCCTTGGCCTTCCAGGCTCCGGCGCTGACTGCTCTCGCGGAGGGTCGCTCGGGCAGCGGACTGCAAGGCAATCGACTGCCGAGCGTCCTCTATCTCGCACCGACCAAGGCACTCGCTGCGGACCAGCTGCGTCGTCTGGCGGCTGCTCCGGCATTCACCCGGCCGGCGACGGTCGACGGGGACAACTCGCGCGAAGAGCGGGCTTGGGCGCGAGACCACGCCAACTACCTGCTGACCAACCCAGACACGCTGCACCACACGATCCTTCCCGGGCACGCTCGATGGAGTCGTGTGCTTGGCGGCGTCAGCCATGTCGTGATCGATGAGTGTCACCACTATCGAGGCGTCTTCGGCGCTCACGTGGCTCACGTCCTGCGCCGGCTGCGACGCATCTGTCAGCACTACGGGGCCGATCCGGTGTTCGTCCTGTCGTCGGCGACAGTCGCAGACCCCGATGTCTTCGCAGCACGCCTCACCGGACTCGACGTCGTTGCGGTGAGGGACGACGCTTCGCCGCACGCGGCGCAGACCATCGCCTTGTGGGAGCCACCGCTGCTCCCCGGGCAGGACGAGAGCCAGACGCCCGTGCGCCGCGCAGCCAACACTGAAGCCGGCGAACTCCTCACCGATCTGGTCATCGGGAAGGTACGCACGCTGGCGTTCGTTCGATCGCGACGCGGAGCCGAGACAGTCGCGGCAACAGCCCAACGGAGTCTGTCCGAGGTCGATCCCGAGCTGGCGGCTCGGGTCGCGACCTACCGAGGCGGCTACCTGCCCGAAGAACGACGTGAACTCGAGCGACGACTTCGGGATGGCGATCTGCTCGGATTGGCCAGCACCAACGCGTTGGAGCTTGGCATCGACATCGCAGGGCTCGACGCGATCATCAGCGTCGGCTTTCCAGGTACTCGGGCAGCACTCCGCCAGCAGTTCGGCCGCGCGGGTCGAGCGGGACGCGACTCGATCGGCATCCTGGTCGCCCGCGACGAGCCGCTCGACACATACCTCGTGCACCACCCCGAGGCACTACTTGGCGCACCGGTCGAGTCGTCGGTCTTCGATCCTGACAATCCTTATGTGCTCGGCCCCCACCTGGCGGCTGCAGCCCACGAGCTGCCATTGACCGAGGCTGACTTCGAGCTTTTCGGCCCGCGTACGGCTGAGGGCATCAAGGCGCTCGAGGCTGCCGGGCTGCTGCGCAAACGTCCCGCTGGCTGGTTCTGGACCAAGCGCGAACGGGCCAGCAACCTTGCCGACATCCGGTCGAGCGGTGGGTCGCCGGTGCAGATCGTTGATGCCGGTACGGGCCGACTGATCGGCACGGTGGATGCGGGATCGGCAGATGCCGCGGTCCACGACGGCGCGGTCTATGTGCACCAGGGCGAGGTGCATGTCGTCAATGAGTACGACGTTGAGGACGGAGTCGCGATCGTGCATCGCGAGGATCCGGAATATTCGACGATGGCGCGATCGGTCACCGAGATCACGATCACCGAGACAGAGCGGACGACGAAGTGGGGCGAGGCCGCGATGTCGTTCGGTTCGGTAGATGTGGTCAGGCAGGTCATCTCTTATACAAAGCGGAGCACGACGGGCGGAGGGATGCTGGGCGAGGAGCTGCTGGATCTGCCGGAGCGAACCCTGCCGACGAAGGCTGTCTGGTGGACGCTCAGTGAGGAGGCTGTTGCTGAGTCGCTGAAGACTGCCGACATTCCTGGTGCCGCACACGCAGCGGAGCATGCGGCGATCGGGTTGCTCCCGCTGCTGGCCACGTGCGATCGCTGGGACATCGGCGGCGTCTCGACCGCGCTTCATTCGGACACTGGAACGCTGACTGTCTTCGTCTACGACGGCTATCCGGGAGGCGCCGGCTTTGCCGAGCGTGGGTACGAGGTCGCGCAGCGCTGGTTGACGATCACCCGCGACGCGATCATGGCCTGCGAATGCCCGACCGGCTGCCCGTCGTGTGTCTATTCACCCAAATGCGGGAACGGCAACGAGCCCCTCAACAAGGCCGGAGCGGTCACACTCCTCAACGCGCTTCTCGCCGACTCCTACTAGTCCATGTAGAAGTCTGGTGCGGCGCGAGCCTTCTGTTCGAACGACCACCTCTGACCCCACCACGACTTGCTGGTGCCACCCGCCACGATCGTTGCCACGTCGTAGTCCATCCGACATGAGACCAGTCGGGCACGGTTGCGACGGACCAGCTCATCGGCCGCGTCGCAGCCGTCGTTGCCCTCGACACTCGCGCGGCTTGCCGCCAACGCCGCCAAGTCTGCAGCGGCCGCAACCGAATGCTTCAGTCGTATGAGGCCCGCGACCTGGGCCAACACCAACGCGACGAGCGTCAACAACACCGCAGCCGATGCGGCGTAAACCGTTACCGCACCACGATCGCGACTCACGGCGACTCCTCAGCAGCCACCGATGACGACTCCATCTCGCGAGCGCCGATCCCCGAGAAGAACGGGATCGGCATTGCCGACTTCGCGTTCACGGTCACCGTCACGAGGCCGTCCTCTGTGGTGATGGTGATCTTCGCGTCGTCGGGCGAGAGCTTCTTGGCAGCGAGCCTGGCCGCTCCGACGGACTCGCCTCGTGCGACCAGACGCGCGCCCTCGCGAGATGCATCGATGAGGCGCACCTGGGTGAGGCCGAGCGACACGATCCACAGCAACAGGAATGCGAAGGCCACGCCGAGCGGAGCGATCGTGGCGAGCTCGGCCGTGACCATCCCGCGTTGATGCCTGATCACATTCTCAGACCCATTCCGGGTATGAAGTCGCGAAGCGGCCGCCAGGACAGCGCACCCTCCAATATCTCTGTGAAGGTCTTGAGCCACGGGTTGTCGTGGTCGAGCGCGCCAAGTCTGTAGAGAACCAGTCCGATGCAGACCGCGCCAAGCGTGCCGACGGTGTATTCGGCTGTGGCCATCCCTCGTTCGTCTCTCCTCACGGCGGAACTCCTTTCGAGCAACCGGGGCGAGAAAGGCTCGCCCCGGCGCTGGGTCAGAACGGCAGGATCTCGGGGATCTTGTTGATGAGGTCCTTGACGAGATCGCCGAACCATTCGGACTGGCCGATCTTGACCAGCACGCCGCCGATCGTGCAGGCGCCCAGCGTGCCGACGGTGTATTCGGCGGTGGTCATGCCGCGCTCGGCCCGTAGTCGCTGTGCCCTTTTCAAAAGCGAGGTCTTCATGAGGTGTCCCTTCGGTGGGTGAATCTGTCACCGGGAATATGTGTTTCGCGGTGGCCCATCTGTGCCCCCACTTCGCGGATTGGGGACACCTGACCCGACTCCAAACCATGTGGACACGTTCAGAAGGAGAAGGAGCGAAAGGCGCTCATGATCGTCGGCACTATTCCGATGAGGAAGAAGGCCGGGAGAAAACAGACACCGAGAGGCGCAGCCGTACGGACCGCTACCTTGCGACTGGCTTCGCGCCGAGCTGCGTTGCGCTCGCGACGCAGCTCGTCGGCAACCCCGGCGATCACCTGCGCGACGGGCATCCCCGAGGTCTCAGCGCGACGAAATGCTCGACCGACGGGTGCCAGCGCTGGATCGTCGAGCACCGAGGTCCAGACAGCGATCGAATCTCCGGCGATCGCCAGGCGACTCGCAAGCTGGCCGAGTTCGGGGCCGAGGGGGTCGTACGTTGCGTCGGCCGCAAGTTCCAGCGCCACATTGGGCGGTCGTCCGACTTCGAGTGCCGCCACCATGAGGTCGAGGGCTCCCGGAAGCTGCGCCGAGATCTTGGCGTTGCGTTCGCGCGTTGCCGCCGACTCGAGGCGACTCACGAACGTGTGAGCGACCGGACTCAGCCCCAGGCCAAGGACCGCACCGACCGGCCAACCCAAGACCATCAACGCCAAGAGCGGTGTTGCCGCTGCCGCCAGCACTGCAGGCTTCGGTCTGTGTGACGGTCGGGGCACCGCAAAGAGTGCACGTTGCCTGCCGAGAGGTGACGCTGGAATGGCGCACCACACGGCCAAGGAGACAAGCAACGCCGTGATCATCCGGTCCGCTCGGCAGTCGTCGCAATGCGGTTGACCCAGGCCACTCCGGCGCAGGCGCACGCCGAGCCCGCTGCCAGACACAGTGCGCCGGGAACAGTGCCGGTGAGCAGTGTGATCGGATCCGCGCCCATCCCCGCGCCCATGGTCAGGCCGATGACGGGGAGGACTGCCATGAGACGACCCGTCGCTCGGGCGGGCGAGACACCTGACTGCACCTCGCGCTCGACTTCCCGGTCGTCTCGCGTCGACGCTTCGAGTCGATCCAGGGTGCGCGCTAAGGGTGCCCCGGCCCGCTCGGCAACAGACCAGGCGCTGGCGACCGCAGCCAGCAGCTCGCAGCCCGGTGCGGCCGATTGCAGTTGCAAGGCTGACGCCACGTCTCCGCCCAACTCCGCTGCGCGCGAAGCAGTGACGAGAATCGGGAAGTCTGGCGCGAGCCCGGCCAGGGCGCGCTGCGGCAGAATGCCAGCCCGTAGCTCGGCTGCCATCAGGCCCAAGGCCTCAGCCACCGCGTCGCGCTGGGTACGGGCACGACGACGTACGCGTTCGGCGCGCAGTTGGCACACAGCGAACCAGGCGACACCGCCGACCGTGAGCGAAGCAATCAACCGCGCCGGCGGGAGGCCGACCGTGATGACCACGGCGCAGGTCACCACCGAGAGCGGTGCGATCAGCGAGGCGGGTCTGACCACCTTGTAACGGGACGTTCCGAGACGTTCATGGGCGAGCCAGGACCCGGGCAGTCTGACCAGTAGGCACGCGAAGACCGTGAGCGACGCAGCCATGAGAGTCACTCGAGGAGCGCGGTGAGGCGGTCGTGACCCGGACCCCACACCGCTTCCTTGCCGTCGAAAGCCAACGCGGGCTCGCACCTCACCAGTCCGCTTTCGTCCGCGTCGAGGACGGCGATCTGCTCGACGGTACGGGTGCCGTCGGCCGCCCTCGCAAGGTGCAGCACGAGGTCGAGGCTTGAGCGCAGCTGACTGTGCACCGCTTCGCGTGGCATACCGGCGGCAACCCCGAGTGCCTCGAACCGCGCGGGCACATCCGCCGCCGAGTTGGCATGGATCGTGCCACAACCACCTTCGTGCCCGGTGTTGAGCGCGGCCAACAGGTCGACCACTTCGCCGCCGCGCACTTCTCCGACAATCAGCCGGTCAGGGCGCATCCTCAACGCCTGACGCACGAGGTCGCGTACGGTCACGAGTCCAGCGCCCTCAATATTGGCTGGACGAGCCTCGAGGCCGACAACGTGAGGATGGTCAGGTCGCAGCTCGGTGGCGTCTTCGACGATCACGATGCGCTCGTCCGGGTCGACCAGACCGAGCATCGCGGCAAGCAGCGTGGTCTTGCCCGAGCCAGTGCCACCGCTGACGATGAATGCGCACCGCTTGGCGACAATTGCCTGGATGTGCTCGACGGCGACCGCGCTCAACGACCCAGCGGCTGCCAGCTCGTCGAGCGAGAACGATCGTCGAGCGGGCACGCGCAACGAGATCAACGAGCCCGGTCTGGCCAGTGGAGCGAGCACGGCATGCAGTCGAGTTCCGTCACCCAGCCGCGCATCGACCCACGGACTCGCGTCGTCGAGGCGTCGTCCGGCCTGAGCTGCAAGGCGTTGGGCAAGGCGGCGTACGGATTCCTCATCGCCGAACTGAATCGAAGACTTCTCCAAGCCGCGACCCCGATCGAAGTAGACCTCCTCCGGGCCATTGACCAGCACGTCAGTGACACCGGGCAACGCGAGTAGCGGTTCGAGTGATCCGACCCCGCGTGTCTCCCGCCTCAGCTCATCAACCAGAGCCAGAACAGTGGCGCTGCCGGCGAGCTGGTGTTCTGCGCGAAGCGCCGCCGCGACGCTGTGCGCCGTCGGTTCGGACGGATCGGACGCCAGCCGCTGCCGAATTCGCTCGACGAGCTCTCGCTGTGTCATTCGGTCGCCTCTAGTGGCAAGCCAAGCGCGCTATGCCCTGGGGTGTCGGCGCCCGCATGACGACTGTGCACTTTGATGCCCTCGCTGCGCTCGGTCATGTGGCCAGCCCAAGAACGTCGAGCAAGGCGGCGGACGTTCGGCGTGCCGAACGCGACATGCCTGGTCCATGGCCTCGGTCGACCGAGCCACGGATGCGGCGATCGAATCGGTGTCTCGTGTGCACTGGATGACCCAGCGCGTCCGCAACCGCCGTCGTGCCAATGCCCCTTGAGCGGCTGACGCTGACCACTGCGATGGAGGCAGTACAAGCTTCGAGGCGCGAGAGCACGTGTCGCGCCGCACCGAGGGCGCAGATCTCCTCAGCCACCACCAGCACCGTGAGCACGGAGCGTCCAAGGATGTCGACACCGTGGGCATCCAAGTGGCGTGGAACATCGGCAACAACGAGGTCGAACCCTCGCACTGCGGCCGTGAGTACTGACGGGACGGAGTCGGGCAGCGATGCCTCCGATGTGCGATCCCACGAGAGCGTCGCGACGCCCGAGTGAACCGGGAGAACGTCAGACAACGATCCGGCGCTGAGTCGTCCACGAGTCGAGTCGAGGTCGCGCCAGCGCACGCCCTCGGCGCGCTCCGAACCGAGGACGAGGTCGAGTCCACCGCCGAGAGGATCGGCATCGAACAGCAGCGATCGAAGCCTGCGACGACCAGCAGTCAGCGCCGTGGATGCCGCCAACGTCGAGGCGCCCACCCCGCCTGACCCACCAACCACGCTGACCAAACACGCCTCACCTCGCCCGTCGAGCGCCGAGGCCAGCGCCTCGAGGATGCGCTCCTCCTCCGCGCGGACGAACACACCCCCGGCGCCGAGCCGGACCGCAGTCGACCACCATTTCGAGGCATCGTCCGTCACGAGAAGGACGTGATCACGCCGCGGCATCTCCGCCTGAGCCATCCGTTCGGCCAGATCCTCGCCGACGATCACCAACGGCGCACGGCGCCAGGACCGGCGGGCCGATGTGAGGTCTGCGGCAACCTCCGGGATGACTCCGACTGCCGCGCACCAGCGCAGCGCATCGTCGAGAAGATGCTCATCGGCGGTGGCAATCAGGGGTAGCTCGGCGTCGGACATACATCAACCGTCACGCCCAGCGACGACCGAACGATGCGTAAACGACCCGGCTGTGGACGCTCCTCCTGACCCATCGCGGGTGTGGACGTGCCTATCCTGAAGTCGTGAGCACCCGATCTGCGGCGTTCTTTGACCTGGACAAGACCATCATTGCCAAGTCGAGCACGCTCGCTTTCAGCAAGCCGTTCTTCGAGGGCGGCTTGCTCAGTCGACGAGCCGTGCTGCGCAGTGCATACGCGCAGTTCATGTTCTCGATCAACGGTGCTGACCACGATCAGCTCGAGAAGATGCGCGCCTACCTCACGCAGATGGTGGCGGGCTGGGACGTCGAGGTCGTGCGCCAGTCCGTCGGCGAGACCCTGCACTCGATCATCGATCCCATCGTGTTCGACGAGGCCGTCGAGCTCATCGAGATGCATCAGGCGGCAGGCCGCGACGTGGTGATCGTCTCGGCTTCCGGCACTGAGGTCGTTGAGCCGATCGGCGAGATGCTCGGCGTTGACCACGTCATCGCCACGACCTTGGTGGTCAAGGACGGCCGCTACACCGGAGACGTCGACTTCTACGCGTACGGGCCCAACAAGGCCAAGGCGATGGAACAGCTCGCCGCTGAGCGGGGCTACGACCTCACCGAGAGCTACGCCTACTCAGACTCCGAGACCGATGCGCCCATGCTGGCGGCCGTCGGTCACCCCTTCGCGGTCAACCCGGACAAGACACTGCGCCGCATGGCCGATGAGAACGGCTGGCCGATCCTGATCTTCGCTCGACCCGTTGCCCTCCGTCGACGCCTCGGACTCGACACACGCGTCGGAAAAGTCGCGGCCGTTGCTGTTGTGGCTGGTGCGGTCAGTGCGATCACTGTTGCGCTGGTTACGCGGCGCAAGCGTCTCGTCGCCTGACACCTGCACCCCTTGTGAACCAAAGCGCAGAACGTTACGCGCGAGTAGGGCTGTTGCCTTCCGGGCCACCGGCGTACAAAAGGAACAAGAACTCAGACAACTCCACAGACGGCACAGCAGCCCAGTACCCACGCGGCGATCACCCGTCTCAATGGGACAGTTGCTCGCAGATCTTCGTTCCACTCAGGGATTCAAGCGAAGACACGACGACTCAGATCCAGCACGCCTGGTAGCTGAGCATTGCTGGCCAGGCGGCGTCCATTCCTCTGGAATTGGCGCCGCCGCTCTGTGTCGTCATCCTGCAAGCGGCGAGACTTCGGCTGCGCGAGTGAACGCGGCAGACGAGTACATCAGCCATTGGTGAACGCCCGTGGGCTTCTTGCTCGCGTATGCCGCGAGTGCCGAGCGATAGCCGTCCGGCACGGCCGCATGGCCAAGCTCGGGCACCGTCACGGACGCCGGGTCGACGCCCTTCGAGACCATCACCAGACGCTCGGCTGCGCGACCGACGACGCCGTTGTGCGTGCCGAACGCACCCGCCGCGATGATCTCGGCGTGCACGAGCGCTGCCACGACAAGTCCCGGCGCCTCTGTCGGCTGCCCGATCATCCACGCAAGCTCCGTCAACCGGGCAACGCCATCGGGATTGACCGGACGACCGAGGTCCTCGTCATCGACCGATCCACCAGCGGCCAAGGCATGCATCCGAGCCATGGCCTGGACGGGCGAACGCTTCCACACCGGGATCAGCCCCAGGAGCTCGGTCGAGAGCCGGACGGCGCCACGGGCGGTCGCATCGCCGCCACCTGCCGCCAGCACCTCCGGCTCGTACGAGCTGCCCTCGAGCGTGGCAGTCGCAGCCGCACCCAGAAGTAGGGACTTGGCGGTGTGATCGGGGGTGCTTTGGCGCAGCCCTCGGTCACGAAGAAGCGAGTCAATGCCATCGCGAGTTGCTGCGTACGCGGAAGGGATGCCCTCGAGCTGAGCTGCTGAGATGAACGGATCGGACACGCCCGAAGCGTACCGGCCAGCCGTACGGCGGCCCGGTAACCTCAATAGGGTGACCGACTCCCCGCAAGATCGCACCGCCAAGTGGTTGGTCGGGGACCGGCTTGCCTGCGTCTTGCACCTCGGTGACGGCGCCCTCGCGTACGAGCTCGTCGAGCAGGGTCATGAGGTCGTTGTCGCTGGCGACGATGTCACCGCAAGCCGCCACGAGGACATCCAGTACGTCCGCACCGCCGGCGAGCGACTGCCATTCCTCTCCGACGCGTTCGACGTCGTGATCGCTCCTGAGGCTCGCGAGGCACCGACAGCTCTGGCCGAGTACGCCCGCGTGCTCCGCCGTGACGGCCTTCTCTCGACCATCACGCAGCGCTATGACCACTCGATCCCGTGGATGCGCAAGCTGCGCGAGATCACCGGCGACCGCGATGCCCCACCGACTCCGGTCGACACCTTCACCGCCTCGGGACTGTTCCACGAGCCCGAGACGCACGAGTTCGGCACGTGGGAGAAGCTCGACCTCCCAGGACTGATGCGCTTCGCCGAGGCGACCAAGCATCCGTCAGTCGGCGAAGCCGCACTGTCGCAGGTACGCGACCTGTTCATGGAGTACGGAGCGCAGACTGGCTTCTTGCGGCTGCGTCACGAGACGACCTGCGTACGCGCACGCGTCGACAAGAGCAGCCTCACGGTCGAGGCGGAGCCGCCCGACACGATGCTGGTCGAATTCCGCTGACCAACGCTCGTTGAGCGAATGCGTTCAGCTCAGCGGAAGGCTTCGTGCGCTGCCGGATCGTCACCGACGCGACGACGGCCGCCACCCTGTGCTGGGCGCGGGCTAGCGATCTCAGGACGCTCGAAGGTTGCGCCGTAGCCATAGCCGTAGCCATAGCCGTAGCCACCGCCGCCGCGACGCGGAATGCCGTTGAGCACCACGCCGTACAGGCGACCGTTGAGACCAAGGATGCGCTCGGCCGCGAGGCGGAGAACGTCCTTGCGGGTGCGACCGTAGCGAGCCACAAGCAGGACGCCATCAACGTGGCGAATGAGGGTCGACGTGTCAGCAACGGGCAGGATCGGCGGCGCGTCAATCACGATCACGTCATATGCCTCGCGAACCACGTGCAAGAGTCCGCCAACGGCGTCGGTCTCGAGGACCTCAGACGGGTTGGGCGGACGAGGTCCGGTTGGGAGGACGTCCAGGCCGCTGGAGTGGGCCTGGACGGCGTCGCTCAGCGAGATGTGGCCGAGCAGGACCGACAGCATGCCGACTGCATTCTCGAGGCCGAGGTTGGCTGCGACGCTCGGGCTGCGGAGGTCGCAGTCGATGAGCAGAACGGACTGGCCTGTTGCGGCGAGCGACTGCGCGAGGTTGACCGCGGTGAGCGTCTTGCCCTCATTGGGAAGCGCGCTGGTCACCAGGATCATCTGACCGCTGGAGTCGAGGTCGGCGAATCGCAGGTTGGCGCGGAGGACTCGGAATCCCTCGGCGAGCGGGCTGCCAGGGGCGACCGCGCTGTGCGCGTCCTTGGCGACCGACGGGTCGTGCGGCAGGGCGGAGATGACGGGCAGGTCGACCGCGTTCTCGACGTCCTGGCGGGACTTGATGCTGATGTCGAGGAGATCCTTGATCAGCGCTCCCACAATGCCCGCGAGCAAGCTGAGGATGACGCCGATGGCGATGACGAAGCCCAGCGGCACGCCGACGGGAACCGAATCCAACAGCGGGGTTCCGGTCGACCGGGCGACGACGGCAGCAGGCTTGTCGCTGGTCGGCTTCTCGAATTCGTTGACGAGCGCGACGAGCTCAGTGATCTCGGCTTCAGCAAGATCTCGCGCTTCCACCGGGGTCGGCCCCGTGGCGCGGATCTCGACGATCTGGGTGCTGGTCACCACCTTGGTGGTGATGCGGCTGGCAAGGTCCGAGCGGCTGAGTTGCAGTCCTGTGCGGTCGATGACCTTCTGAAGCAGGACCGGGTCCTTGGCAAGCTCCGCGTACGAAGCGGTGCGCTGGGCCACGAGGTAAGTCGACAGGTAGTCGTTGACCTGGGCCGAGTTGTCCGGAACCACGATGAAAACGCGGCCGGTCGACGCATAGACGGCTGCCTTGCTCATCGACAGACCCACTGTGAGGAAGGATCCAATGAGCAGGGTCAGAACGATGAATTTCCAGCGTGCGCGAAGCACGCCTATGAACTGCTGGAAATTCATCAAGCCTCCGCTGTTGTGCTCTCAGGCGGGATAGTTCCGCCGGACCGCCCGAGTGTATGAGGTGACTCCCACCAACTCAGCGCGACGCCGAGCATACCCGTGAAATTCTAGCGTTACTGTCATGTCCGCGCTTGGCGTGGGCTCTCAGATCACGACTCGTCTGAAGATCACCAGCAGGTGTCGAGCAGCTCCATCAGTTCCGCTTCGCTCAGCGCCACTGGGTTGTTGGCGAGGCGTTCGCGATTTACTTCGCCCGCCATCACGGCAAGGTCTGACCGTGGCACGCCGAGCGCTTCCAGCCTGAGCTCGAGACCGAGCTGCCTGGCGACCTCGTCGATCCGGTCACCGACCTGATGCGCTCCATCGGCGCCGATCAGGCCTGCGATGCCGTCGAGATTGCGCTCAAGGTCGCCGCCTTCGCGGGCGGCCGCGGCTGCGTGGACGCGCGCGAAAGCGCCGAGGGTCGTGGCGACGGCGTGGCCGTGGCTCACCCCGTGGCGGCTCGTCAGCCCGTACGCCATCGCGTGCGCTCCGGTGGTCTTGGAGACGTCAATCGCCCGTCCCGCCAGGTAGCTGCCGCGGGCGGCCAGCACGGACGCCGGGCTGTCGCCCTCGACAAATGGCGCCGCGGAGGACGTCAGGTCAACCAGCGCCGCATCCGCGAACGACTGACTCGCAAGGGTGGCTCCACGAGCCCATCTGCTCTCGACAGCCTGCGCGAACGCGTCGATGACTGACGTTGCCTTTTGATAGGCGCTCGCGGACTCGGTGAGACTCGGATCGAGGATGACGAAGTCCGGAAGCAGCGACTGATGCGCGACCGAGTACTTCTCCTTGTCGATGTAGACGACCGCGAAGTGGGTTGCCTCGCTGCCAGATCCCGACGTGGTCGGTACGAGGATCAGCGCTGGAGTGCGGCCGGTGACGGTGTTCGTTCGGATGGCCTCGCGGATCTCGTCTGGATCCTTGTCGACGAACACCGAGAGCAGCTTGGCCATGTCGAGGGCACTGCCGCCGCCGATGGCAATGATCCCGTCGGGCTTGAACGACTGCGCCTGCGCAACACCACTGATGACGTCCTCGACGCTGGGATTGGGCGAAAAGTCCGACCATTGATGGATCGTCGCAACCTCACCAAGTGCCGGGAGAACATCCGCGGCACCCGAGGCCGTGAAGCTGCTCTTGCCGGTGACCAGGAGAAGACGGCTCAGACCAAGCTCGCGAACCACCCGAGGAATCTCAGCGAGGGACTTCGGCCCGAAGAGTCCAGGCCGTCCATCGTCCGCAGGCAGCGCGGTCATGACGTGCCAGACCTCAGGGCCGCGCTGAAGGCTTCCTTGCTCTGCTTCGGCGTACGCGTGGGTCGGCCAATGTCCTTGCGGTTGCCGGGACGCACCTGGATCTCGATCAGGTAGGGGCCGCCGGTCGTACGCGCGTCGGCGACGGCCATGGCAACGTCGTCGCAGCTGAGGATGCGAGCGCTGCCGCGGTAGCCGGATGCCTTGGCGAGCTCAGGCACGTCGACGTTGGCGATGGCCGTGGGCTGGCCGCCGACACTGTCGTGCACGCCGTTGTTGAACACGACATGGAAGAAGTTGGGGCTCGCTGCCTTGGCGTTGACCGCCAGGCTGCCCTGGTGCATCAGGAGGGCACCGTCACCGTCGAATGCCCATACGTCGGCCGCTGGATCTGCGAGCGCAATGCCTTGAGCGATCGACGATGCGTGACCCATTCCGCCGACGCAGAGGAACTCGCGAAGAGCTGGACGCGGATTGGCCTCGCGGTACTCAAACATCTCGCGGCCGAGCATTCCGGTCGTGCAGACGATTGCGGCTTCGTCGCCCACGGCCTCGGCGAACGCGACCAACGCCTCCTCGCGTGACGGCAGGTTGGGAGCGAGCTGCACGGCGGTGACCGTCGCCTCGGACGCCGCGAAGGTGTCGGCCTCGACCAGGATCGCGACTGGGCCGGATGCCGACACTGCGGTAGCGCGCGCCTCGGCCGCAACCGCGAGCGCTGCCTCCTCTTCATGCGGGAGCACGAAGTACGGGATCTCCATCGCGTCGAGCAGCTGCGTCATGACACGTCCCTGCTTGACGTGCTGCGGCTCGTCCTTGACGCCGGGCTGGCCCCGCCAGCCGATCAGGAGCACCATCGGCACCCCATAGACCTCGACATCAGCGAGCGACAGCAGCGGGTTGACGGTGTTGCCGACGCCGGAGTTCTGCAAGTAGACGACCGGGACGCTGCCCGTACGCAGGTGGTGGCCGATCGCGAGACCGACGGCTGCACCCTCGTTGGCAGCGATGACATGCTGCGACGCGGGCAGGGTCGCCTCGATGTGCGTGCCGAGCTGCTTGAGCAGGCTGTCAGGGACGCCCGTGAAGAACGGAGTGTCTCCGCCGATCGCGTCGACGAAGGTGCCCGGGTTGATCACGCGCGGTTTTCCGGAATGATCGCCAGAGCCTCGCTGATCGAAGCAAGGAACGGCTCGGCCTCGGTCGTACGACCGTGTTCGAGGATCGTCTTCGCCGTGAGCGCCATCTGGGGGTAGGCCGCCCGCAGCATGTGGTTGGCGTAGATGACGATGTTGAAGCCACGCTCGGCGAGCTCCGCCTCGGTGACGGTGTGATAGCTCGACGGCACGGCGACCAACGGGGCAGTGGTGTTGAACTTGGCGTATCCCGCCGCGAACTCGAACACCTCGTCCGGGGTCTTCTCGCGTGAATGGATCATGATGCCGTCGGCGCCGGCCGCGAGATAAGCCTCGGCGCGCGCGAGCGCGTCCTCGACACCCTTGCCGAGAATCAGGCTCTCGATGCGGGCGATGACCATGAAGTCATCGGTGATCTGCGCTGCCTTGCCCGCCTTGAGTCGCAGGGAGAAGTCCTCGATCGACGACTGGGTCTGCTCGACCTCGGTGCCGAACAGCGAGTTGCGCTTGAGGCCTTCCTTGTCCTCGATGATCACGGCAGAGACACCCGTGCGCTCAAGAGAGCGGACTGTGAACGCGAAGTGTTCGGGCTTTCCGCCGGTGTCGGCGTCGTAGATCATTGGCTTGGTCGTGACCTCGAAGATTTCGTTGACCGTCTGCAGACGGGTCGAGAGGTCAACGGCCTCAATGTCGGGCTTGCCGCGCGCAGTCGAGTCAGTCAGCGACGACGACCACATACCGTCGAACTCGACGTTGACGCCATCGCGAGCTGCCGTCGAGCTCTCCACGAGCAGTCCGGTCAGACCATCGTGCGCCTGCATGATGCGAACGATGTCCTTGCTGTCGAGCAGCCGGCGAAGTCTCGAGAGACGGACGTTCGGCGTGGTGCCGATCTGCTTGAGCGCCTCGTGCAGCTGCGTCGAGGAGATGCCCTCGGTGTAGGCGGGCTCGACGAGCTCTCCGCCCCACTCGGCCAGTGCGTCGATGACTCGCTGACGAGTCTTGCGCTGCACGCCGCTCTTCCAGTCGTCACCATGGACGACGAAGTCGGGCTTGTACTTGCGCAAGTTCTCGACGTAGTCCAACGTCTCCTGAGGTACGACGTCGTGCACCGTCTTGAGGCTGGCAACGACTGCCCGGCGCTGATCGAAGGTCAGGTGTGGGAGTCGCTTGTAGCTGGCAATGGCCGCGTCGGTGAGCAACCCGACCGTGACATTACCCAAGGTGGCCGCGTGTTCAAGGATGTTGAGGTGACCCGGGTGGATCAGGTCTGCACTCATACCTACGTAGACCGTCTTCTGTGCCGACATCCCGCTCCTTAGAAAAGATCCACTCGGAGACGCCAGTCTACGCATCCGACCGAGGGTCCCGAACGGGCCCGCAGCCCCTGAACCGCAGCGCGGACTCACCCCGACCAGCAGCCGCACAGCCGGTAAGGTGGCTGCGACATGAGCAGCAGAACACCTACGCGATCAGGCGGGTCGACCAGGCGCAGCAAACGGCCGCGCTCGCGTGCGCCGCTCGCTCCTGTGCTCGTCCCCATCTTGGTGGTTGCGTTCACGTGTTTGTTCCTGTTGCCGGCCGCCATCAGCTCGCCGTTGATCGCGGTCGCGGTGATCGCGATGCTGACCCTGCTCGGCTATGTCGCCGCAGTCGGGTTCGACAAGGCCAGCACCACGATGCTGATCATGGCTTTCGGGTTCGCCCCCCTGACCCTGTTCGAGATTGGCCCACGGCCGTTCGTGCTGGCGAGCTTCTTGTTCGCCATCGCGTTCTTCCTGGCCCTTCCACGACTGCTCCACGAACCTCTCCGTCTACCCGGCATGTTCATGCTGGGCGCGGTGCTCTTCACCGTCATGGGGCTGATCTCCGCCCCATTGGCCATCGACAGCGCGGTCAGCCTGGCCTACGTCTTCGTGGCTGTTACAGGCCTGGTCGTCATACCCGCGGCAGTGGCATGGATGGCACCGACCAACCGGCAGATGTGGGCGATGATGTTCGCGTTCTGCATCGGCACTGCGATCAGCACGATCTACGGACTTCCGCGCAACATCTACCGCAATGCCGGCTTCACCTATCACCCAGTCGCGCTCGCCTACACCGCGATGCTGGCGCTCAGCTTCGTCCCCTACCTTCTGACGCTGAAGGTACGAGGTCGATGGCTCTTCGTTCCGCCCCTCGCGGCCATCGCGGTCGTGGGCGTCTGGACCAGCGGCAGCCGCACGGGACTGGTGGTGCTCGCCGCACTGGTGGTGTTGATTCCGCTGCTCGAGCGATCGCTCAAGCTCGGCATCGCTGTGATCGCTGGAATCCTGCTCATCATGCCGACGATCCTCAAGGCGACCGGCGACAAGTCGAACACTTCGGCACTATCGCGACTTTTCGGCGGTGGCGGTGCGCAAGACTCCGACACAACGCGCCTGAGCACCCTTCGTGACGCGCTGGACCAAGTTCAACAGAACCCGCTCTTCGGCAACGGCTACAGCACCGAGCACACCTACGTGATCCACAACATCTACCTGCAGGTCTTGGCGGCCGAAGGTCTGATCGGCCTCATCGGTCTGATCCTGATCTTCAGTGCCATGGTCGCCCCCCTCCGCAAGGTGACGGCCCCACGCCGGGCGCTGGCCTACCCGGCACTCGCCGCGATCCTTGCCGGACCGTTCCAGCCCAACATGGGCGACCACTACCTCGGGTTGTCACTCGGCCTGTCGATGGTCGTGGCGGTGGGCCTACTCAAACAGCCACCGGACGACGGTTTCCCGAAGCCCGAGGCACCCAGGCCAAAGTTGTACATACGGCCTGGTCGACCAACCGGCTAGTTCTTCCCGCCAAAATCGAGCTCGACGATCTCGTGATGGCCGGTCTGCTGCTCGATGGGCGGCGGCTGCATGTAGTCGCCGTAGATCTGCGTCAGGTAAGCGTCGATATTGCCGAAAACCGGGATGGTGACGTCCTCAAACGGCACGGTCTTGAGCGGGTGGATCCACGCCGCATCGACGGTGTCGCGGTCATAGAAGTACGCGCCGAACAGGCTGACGTACTGGCCAGGCGAGTCGGTACGACCCAGGCGCGCGTGCCGCATCGTCAGAGCGATGAGGGCTCGACGCGGCAGGACCCGGACCAGGCCGCGGGTGACGATCTGGGCAATGCGAGCCACAACGGACTCGTTGCGCATCGGCAGGCGATAGCCGGCCTTGAGATACAGCAGACGGAACCCGACGTACCGCATGAAGCGCTGCTCGCGACTCGTCCACCGACCTGTCGCCCGAGCATCGAGGGGAAAGACGTCGATGAAGATGCCGCCATGCTGCTGCGAGCCAAAACTGATCTTGTCGACACAGCGGGTGCCGTCCTTGCGCAGCTTGCCGAACAGGCAGCCGTAGAACGGGTCCGAGTCGACGGTCTGGAAGAAGAAGTCTTCACCGAGATCGGCGTCGATGATCGTGGTCAGGCGGTCGTAGTCGGCCCGAATCATGCCTACGTCGAGGTCATCGTCCCAAGGTATGAAGCCACCGTGACGGATCGCGCCGAGCGCCGTGCCGTACAACGCAAAGAACTCGAGGTCGTGCGATGTGCAGACGCGTCCAAATTCGGCCAGCAGTTCGAGCTGAGCTTGGCGCAGCGACTCCTCGTCAGCGGCCGACAGCGCAACAGGTTCGGGCACATCGTCGCGGCGCTGCTGGATTTCCGAGGACACTGCGCGATCATAGACACTCAGGCCCGCGTTTCATACGTGGGCACTTCCGTGACACCCGCTCGGGTTGTGTACCGTGACGCCCGAGCATCGTAAGGAGATCTGTCGACTATGGGTATCAAGGCACGAGCAGCCAAGCGGGCGTCCACGACGTTGCGCAACCGCGGCTTGGTGGTGTCACGCGAGTTCGGCTCCGATCTGACTCCTGAGACCGTGGAGACGATCAAGTTCGTCCAGCCGTACACGATGACGACGGTGCAGCGCATCGAAGCTGTCATCTCGGCGACCCACCATGTCGTCGCCAACAACATCCCGGGTGCGTTCGTCGAATCGGGCGTATGGATGGGCGGAAGCATCATGGCGGCCGCGCACACCCTCGTAAAGCTCGGAGTCACCGATCGTGACCTCTACCTCTACGACACGTTCGAGGGCCTGCCCGAACCTGGCGAGCACGACGGAATCGCCGGTGCCGATCAGTCCATCGAAGAGATCTACGCGACCCTTCAGGCCGGCACAGGTGACAAGCCCTATTTGGAAGCGCCGACCGACACGGTCCGTGCGAACGTCGCTCTGACGGGTTACCCGCTCGAGCGCGTCCACACGATTCAGGGCATGGTCGAAGACACCATCCCCTCAACGGCTCCGGAGCAGGTCGCCTTCCTGCGGCTCGACACCGACTTCTACAGCTCGACGAAGGTCGAGATGGAGACCCTCTTCCCGCGGCTGTCTCCCGGCGGCATTCTCATCGTCGACGACTACGGCTACCTCGAGGGCTCGCGCAAGGCGGTCGATGACTACCTGGCGACCTATCCCTACCCCGTATTTCTCCACCGCATCGACGCGTCCGGGCGACTCGTCGTGAAGCCAAATGAGGGCACGTTGTGACAGTACTCAACCTTGGGTGTGGCTATCAGACGAGCGATCGCTGCACCAACATCGACTGGTCGCTTCCCGTTCGGATGAAGGGCTCAAGAGTCGGCCGCATGGTCGCCCCCATGATCCTGACCGGCGATCGCAGGACCGCGTACGACGCCATGGACGGCGACGTCATGCGCCACAACCTGAAGAAGGGAATCCCCTTCGCGGACCAGTCGGTCGATGGGGTCTACCACTCGCACCTGCTGGAGCACCTCGACTACGACGTCGTTCCGACCTTCCTCAAGGAGGTCAAGCGCGTGCTCAAGCCCGGTGGCGTCCACCGGATCGTCGTACCCGATCTGGAGTTCGAGGCGCGGCGCTACATCGAGAGCCTTGACGGCGCCCTTCGCGGCGACGTGACCAACGAGGACCACGAGTGGAACATCCTGCTCCTCATCCACCAGATGGTCCGCAAGGAATCCTGGGGAACATCGCAGCGCACAGGTCTCCGCCGGTGGACCGAGAACACCGTGCTCGGCGACGCCCGTAAGCGCGGCGAGACTCACCAGTGGATGTATGACCAGGTGAGTCTTCCGGCAGTGCTGAAGGAAGCTGGCTTTGTTGATCCCAAGGTGGTCTCGTTCAACACGAGCACGCTCGAGGACTGGCCCGAATATCTGCTGGATCAGGACGAGGCAGGGACCGAATACCGGCCCGGCTCACTCTACGTCGAGGCTCGCGCCTGACGCGATCTGCTCCTCGGTGGTCCGAGCGGCGTGATTGAGCAGTAGCCACCACACCAGGACCTGCACCGGGAAGAAGATGGCGAGGCCGAGGAAAAGGCCCCGCTCCTCACCCAGCGCGCCACCGATCGCCGCAGCGATCGAAGCGCCGATCGATACGGCCATCCGTCCAGCCAGGGTATGACGTCCAGCGCTCAGCGCTCGAAGACCTACGGACACTCCGGTGGCGAACAATCCGGACGCGCAGACGAAGCAGGCAAGGAACACCAGTGGCTCCGCTTCGAGCCATGACTCACCGAACAACGTCTTGCCGGCGGAGGTCGGGATGAGCAGAGAAAGCAAGCCCCAGATGAACGCCAACGGTGTCAGGACCGTCGAGATCAGCATTG
Organism: Aeromicrobium panaciterrae; assembly: GCF_031457275.1. Lineage (NCBI taxonomy): Bacteria > Bacillati > Actinomycetota > Actinomycetes > Propionibacteriales > Nocardioidaceae > Aeromicrobium > Aeromicrobium panaciterrae. The sequence goes on along the minus strand of NZ_JAVDWH010000001.1, from coordinate 561,388 downwards.
CGCGCCGACGAACCTCGACGGGGTTGTCACGGATGCGAGCGAGCATCGAGACCGACACGGTGATCAAGCCGCGCGCGATCAGGGACAGCGGCGCGTACACCGTCATGGCCACCCGGAAGCCGGCCGTCGCCGCCAGACCGGCCGTGGCCGACACGAGGACGACGAGCAGCAGCGACGACACCTGGAACACCATGTTGTCGGCCAGGTAGTAGGGCCAGATGTCTCGCGTCTCCCGCAGCCACCCGCGTACGGCACGCGGCCGCGCGACGCCGCTCCGAAGCTGCACCAGTCCGATGAGCGCTGCAACGCATCCCGTTGAGGCCCACGCGGCGAAGATGGTCTGGGCGACGGGGTCGATCGCGATGGCGATGACCATGGCCAACACCTGGGTGACGGCCCAGAACGTGTCGTTGAGGAACGTCGATCGAACGCGGCCCTGAACGATCAACGCCGACCGTACGAAGTCCTGCAGTGTCAGCCCGGGCAGTGCCACGGCACCGATCAGGAGGATGTCGCGCAGAGGGTCGTCAGCGAACAATGACGCGATCGCGAGCAGCAGACCGAGACCGATTCCGATGACCAACGTTGTTGTCGTGGCGGCCCGTACTGCGCCCTTGAGTTTCGCCTCATCAGCACCTGAGAAGCGCGAGGTCAACGGATCGCCGGACACGCCGCGTGCCACAAAGACGCTGAGCAGATAGAGCTCGAAGACAAAGGCGACCGCGCCGAGCTCGAGAGCGCTGACGTTGGTGGCCACGATCACGATGAACAGGAACGTCGAACCACTGGCCACGATCTGGTCGAGGAGCCCCCAGCTCAGCGTGGTGCGGGCTCGCTCCGGACGAGTCGTACTCACCTGGACGTCACCACCGACCGGTAGACGTCAGTGATGGCCGAGACCCACGCCTGCTCGCTGTAGAGCCGGTCGTAGACCTCGCGGCAATGCTCACCGAGCGATGGGAACTCACGATCAGCCCGCTCGAGCTCGGCAGGAAGGTCCCCAGCCGTGACGATGCCAGTACGGTCGCGGGCCACCAACGTTCCGACGATCGACTGTGGCCAGGCAATCACCGGCAATCCGGCCGCAAGCGCCTCGAGGTAGACCGTGGGCAGTCCTTCGGGCCACAGACTGGGAAAGGCGAGTCCCCGTACCGATGCCATCAGGTGGCTCACCTCAGTGCCGGGCAGTTGGCCCAGGAACGTGACGTTGTCACCGGCGAGCGCCCTTGCCTCATCCTCCTGAGGGCCGGCACCGACGACCACCAGTTCGCGGTCTGCGGGCCAGTGAGTCAGCAGCTCGATGATGCCCTTGTCGTACGTGAGGCGGCCAACAAACAGCCACGTGTCCGTACGGTCTCCCGCACGCTCAGACCTGGGCGGCACGAAGTTCGGGACGGTGACAAGACGGTCCTCGGGGACTCCGTAGTGCGCATACGTGGCCAACATGTTGTCGTGCAGCGTGACGATTCGGTCAGCTCTACGAAGTAGCGGGTCCTCAGCGAACCGCGTACCTATCGCGACCGGCAGCGTCTGGGCACGGCTGCCCTTGAAGCAGGAGTGGGTGACGGCTGGCCGAGCACTCTTCGAGTCAGGGCAGAGCGTGCAGCTCGCGCCATCTCGGAACAACGTCCCTGCGGGACAGATCGGGCGATAGTTGTGCAGTGTCGTCACCAGCGGAGCCTTGAGCCGCTCCACCCACCGACGTCCCAGGTTGGGGAACAGATTGTGGATGTGAACGACGTCGGGACGATGGGCTTCGATCTCCGCAAGTGGTGAGTCGCCGCGGCCCGTGGCTGCCCGCAGCCCGGCCCTCAGCGGGTACGTCGCTGCCTGCTCGAGCTCATCCGTTGACCGGTCGACGAGAAGAACCTCGTGACCAGCTCGGCGGAGCGCCTCCACCTGAAGCTCCACAACGACGTTCTCACCGCTGGGCTGGCGGCTCGAGTAGAAGCTGTGGACCACCGCGATGCGCAAAGCACCGGTGGGCTCGTGGGTCACGGTGATGCCAAGTGCGGCTGGGTGCTCGCCCATTCGTCGGCGATGCTTGCAAACTTCTCACCAATCGCGGCGTGGAACGCCGGTGAGAAATGGATACCGTCAGCCCACTGCTGGGCGGGCTCGTCGCGATCGAACTGATCCATCAAGTCCGTGATCTCGACGAACCGAACGTCCGGTCGATCGACCTCTGCCACGAGAGCGCGGAGACCTTCGTTCAACGACGCAGTGCGTTCGATCCAACCGCCGTACCAGCTGTGCTTGCTGGCACTGGGTGGGTGGATCTCCATCAGCAGGATCACCGGACTGGCAACCTGCTGCGTCATCTTGATGTATGCCGCAGTGTCAGCGATGGCGCGACGCATACGACGCTTGTTGAGCTTGCGACCTGGCTTGTCGATTCGCTTCTGCAGCAGCAGCACACCACGGGCGAGGCCGCGGAGGAATCGGCGGTAGTAGAAGTGGCTGAATCGCCCCGGTCGGCGGTTGACCGTGTTGGCGCCACGCTCCAGCCAGCGCGGAAGGATCGTGTGCAGGATTTCGTAGTGGCCGACCGCAAGGATCACGATGTCCGGGGACCACGCGACGATGTCTTCGTCCCAGGTCTTGAACAGATCTTCGGTGGGCCACCCGAGAACTCCCGTGTTGCGAACCTCCGCAGGGCGTCCCTTGGCAAGCAGCTGCTTCTCGATCGCTCGCGGGAACGCAAGGTCCGTACGTGGACCGTTCATCCACGAGGTCCACAGGACGGTGCTGGGACCCTTCACGAGGATTCGGACGGGAAGTTGCAGCGGTGCTGACATCAGGCCGAGAGCCCGCCGTCAGCCACGATCACCTGTCCGGTGACGTAGCGGTTGTCCTCGCTCGTCAGGAACAGGACGATCCTGGCGACATCTTCCGGCTCGCCGAGTCGACCGGCCGGCGTACGACGAATGATCTGCTGCAACTGGTCCTCGTCGAGACCGTGGGACATCTCCGTGCGGAGGTAGCCCGGTGCAACCGAGTTGACCATGATGCCGCGCGATCCCAGCTCGCGAGCGAGGGCACGGGTCATACCGTCGAGAGCGGCCTTGGTTGCGCTGTAGACCGCAAGTCCGCGGTAGCCGTTGAGCCCGACAACAGACGAGATGTTGATGATGTAGCCGCTGCCCTGGGCAAGCATCCGACGGCTGACCAGTCGGGTGATCTCAAGGGTGCCCTTGAGGTTGAGGTCAATGACGATGTCGACGTCGTCGTCCTGAGCAGTCGCAAGGATGCTGTCGCGTGCCACACCAGCGTTGTTGACGAGGATGTCGATGCGTCCCCAACGATCGACGACAGCCTTGATGAATGCGCGATCAGCGATGCGGTCGCTGAGGTCGGTCTCCATGAAGAGGATGCGGTCGGCGGTGGCAGGGTCGTTGGCCCAGCGGTCGATCTCGTCGGTACGGGTGCGGGCACAGGTTGCGACCCGGTAGCCCTCATCGAGGTAGGCCTGGACGATGCCAGCACCCAGACCGCGGCTTCCGCCCGTGATGACGACAACGCGTCCTTCGGACTTGGTCATGATGCACCTCTCGCGATCTTGTTGCCGGTGATCCGGAGCTCGTCGACGACCTTGATGCTGCGCGGTCGTGCGGCCGGAGGTAGATCTTCGCAGGCGGTACGTATGGCGGCGACCACCGCATTGGGATCGAAGCCATCGGCGATGACGACTTCAGCGGCCACGATCGTGCCAACGACGGCATTGGCTCGGCCCTTGACCCGCGACACCACAACGCCGTCGACCGTTGAGATGCGCTCCTCGATCGGGATCGGGTGCACCTTCACGCCGCCGACGTTGATGACTTCTGACTTGCGTCCGCGGAACTGGACCCGGTCACCGACGATCTCCACGAGGTCGCCGGTCGGGCGCCACTCGGCGGTGTCGAGATCCTGCTCGGACTCACCTGACTCGGCGTCCCGATAGCCCAACATGGCCGTCGCTGCCTTGACCCACAGCTCACCGTCGCGCACCTCGAACTGAAGGCGATCGTGAGCCTTGAGGATCTCGAGCGGGAGGCCGGGGAGGCCGTCCTTGACGGTGATGTTGCTGCCGTACTCGGTCGCACCATAGATCTGCGAGATGTTGGCGTCCGGGAATCGGTCACGTAGACCCGCAAGGACCGGAGCCGGTACGGCTTCGCCACCGAGGGTGATCTGCGCCAATGGCGGCAGGTCGGACTTGCCGAGCTCAAGGAGAACGAAGCGCCAGAACGTGGGAGTGCCACTGGCGTGGGTGATCGACCACCGCGACAGCAGCTGAGCCGCATGTAGGGGCTGGAAGTTGTCCGGAACGTAGACCGTGGATCCGGAGGCGAACACGTGCAGGATGACCTGAAGACCGCCGAACTGGTTCAAGCCGTAGCAAAGCATCCAGCGCTGGTCGTTGGTCGGGCGCGCGCCTTGGATCGGCGCCGTCACGCGGCTCCACAGGTGGCGCGCGGCGCGCGAGTTGCCACTGCTGGTGCCCGTCGTCAGCACCAGGATCGTGCCGTCCTCGGCGGGCTCGCCGGCGGCGCTCGGGTCGATGTCGGCGAACATCTCGGACGTGGCAACCACGTTGGGCACGTCGAGCTCGCGGGACGTGACGATCGTGGATTCGCCGATTCGGTCCGCGAGCGAGAGCACCATTTCGTCGGTTGCCGCACGGGGCAGCACACACGCCTCGATGCCCGCGTAGGCACTGCCCACGAGCAGGAGGATGCAAGTGATCGGGTCATCCTCAGCGATGGCTACGCGTTCGACTCCGCGGGCGCGAAGGTGAGCCGCAACCGTCAGTGCGTCCGCGATCAGTTGCGCGTAGGTGACGGTGCGAAACTCACCGACGATCGCCGGTTGGTCAGGATGCCGCTCGACCGACCTCTGGACGAGACCGATCATGCAGAGGGTGCGTAGAAGTCCAGCACCTGGCCGACTGTCGTGACCTCCAGGCCGGCGCTGAACGGGTCGTTGCCGTAGGTGTCCTCAAGAAGGACGGACAGCTCGGCAACCTCGAGCGAGTCAAGACCGAGACCGTCTCCGTACAGCGATGTCGACGGTTCGAACTCCGCAGGCTTGCCAGTGCGTACGAGGAAGTCGCGAATCGTGTCTACGGCGGGGGAATCAGACATGGCGTCTCCAGTGACGTCGAGAGGGGAATGGGACTGACTATAGATCAAGCCTTTTATGCCGGAGCAGACGCTGAGAGCAATGCGTATCCGAGCGTGTTTTCACTCCACAGGCCCTCGAGAACGGCGAGGGACCGGTCGAACTCATCGACACCCTGCTCACCCAGAGCCGGGGTGACCGCTTCACGGTGCAGTTCGAGGTTTTCGCGCCAGCGCTGGAACGTCGGGTAGGTCGGCTCGGACAGGTCGATGACCTGGTCAACCACCAGCCCATTGGCACGCGCTTGATCGGCGTAGAACTCGATGGGTTCCATACGCGCAGAGCCATATGCCGCACGCAGGAGCGCGAACTCGTCGCGTCGTTCACGGAGCTCGGCGAAGGGGATGTCGCGCAGTCGTACGACGTCACACATGACGAACCGGCCACCCGGGCGGAGGACACGCGCCGCCTCGGCCACGAAGGCTTCCCGGTTGGGCATGAGGTGCGACGACTCGAGAGCCCATACGCGATCAAACGAGTTGTCCGGCAGTCCGTTGGCTGTGGCGTCGCGCAGCTCGAATGTCGCCCCGGTGATACCGCGGGACTTCGCCCGCGCGGTCGATTCGTCGATGCCGACCTGGCTCGTCGTGATGCCGAGCACTTCGATGTCGAAATCCTCGACAAGCTGGCAGGCCTGCGCACCCGATCCGCAGCCGACATCAAGCAGACGCAGCCCAGCCTCGAGCTGGGCCCCTTCAATCATCAGGTTGGTCAGCTGAGCCGTGGCGGGTACGAGCGGCTGATCCGGCGAGTCGAACACGCCGTAGTGCAGCTCGGCACCAAGCAACAGCGCCCACGCCTCCATGACGCGGTCGTAGTGGTCCGCAGGGTCGTAGCTGATGTCTGTGTTGTCAGAGGACACGTTCGAGGCTCCTGGTCGTTCAGTCGACGTGGGGTGTGGTGCGGTTGAAGTAGCCGAGGGTCTCCGGCAGATCGCGAACTGCGACGGCAGGGTTGCCGCGGTAGAACGTGTATTCCTTGGTCAACGGAGTGTTGACCACGGATCCGGCCGAGACGACCGAGCGAGGTGCAACCGACGTACCTGAAAGCAGGACGACGTTGGTCAGGATGGCCGCGCGATCACCGATCGTGACCGGAGTACAGCGCTGCTTGTTGCGGATCAGGTCGACACTGTGAGTGAAGACAACCGAGCGCCAGCCACCCATCGAGGCAAACTCGCCGAACGTCACAGTATCCGAGCAGTCGATGATGTGACGGCCGGCAATCGCCGCACCGCGACCCATGATGAGTGCGGGGTATCGGTTGGGTGAGTGGATGAACGCACCGCTCCCCAACGGCGGACCCGAGATCCAGTTGAAGAAGCTGATGGTGGACTCCTCGCCCATCGTCAACTCTTCGAGACCACGGATCATGTTGCCGGTGCCGATCGACGCACCCGCGCCGATGGTCACCTTGCGAACAGCAATGATGCTGTGGCCCAGACGTGCCGTCTTGTGAACGTCCCAGCCGAGCAGGAATTTGCCGCCGAGCCTGTGCAGTCGACTCGGAAGGAGGGCGAGCATGGCTGCGACGAGGAATCGGACCTTCACGAAACGGCATGCTACCGGTTGGCTCACCGGCAACTTCGGCAGTAACTCAAAAGCCGGTCACGCGTTAGACCCCTTTGTATGAGCGCGGTCGCAAATGTGACACTAGGCGCCTACAACGATCTCCAAGGGTGGACAAATGCCAGACGTACTTGTGACCGGTGCCGGTGGATTCATCGGAGGCCACTTGGTCGCCGACCTACTCAGCCAAGGCAAGTCAGTTCGCGCTACTGACGTCAAGCCCACGTCGGAGTGGTACCAGGTCCATGCCGACGCAGAATCCATCGTTGCGGACTGCGCCGACATGACCGACGCGCACAAGATCGCACAGGACACCACGCAGATCTACAACCTCGCCGCAGACATGGGCGGCATGGGATTCATCGAGAACAACAAGGCCGAGTGCATGCTCTCGGTGCTGACCAGCACCAACATGCTCGTCGCTGCCCGCGACGCCGGCACCCGCGACTTCTTCTACTCCAGCTCCGCGTGTGTCTACGCGGGTGACAAGCAGACCGACCCCAACGTGACCGCCCTCAAGGAGTCCGACGCCTACCCCGCCGACCCCGAGGACGGCTACGGCTGGGAGAAGCTCTTCAGCGAGCGCATGGCCCGCCACTTCCGCGAGGACTTCGGCCTCGAGACCCGCATCGCGCGCTATCACAACGTCTACGGCCCCGAGGGCACGTTCGAGGGCGGACGCGAGAAGGCGCCGGCAGCACTGTCGCGCAAGATCGCTCAGGCCAAGCTCAGCGGCGACCACACGATCGGTGTGTGGGGAGACGGCGAGCAGAGCCGCAGCTTCATGTACATCGACGACTGCGTCAAAGGCTCGCAGGCCATCCTGGCCGGCGACAACGTCGAGCCGGTCAACCTGGGTTCGGCCGAGCTCGTGACGATCAACCAGATGATCGGCATCCTCGAAGAGATCGCCGGCGTGAAGGTCACCAAGGAACACGACCTGTCCGCACCTCAGGGCGTACGCGGCCGCAACAGCGACAACACGATGTTCCGCGAGATCTACGGCTGGGAGCCTTCGATCTCCCTTCACGACGGTCTCGAGAAGACCTACGGCTGGATCTATGACCAGCTGAAGGCGCGCAGCTAACTCGATGCGGGTCATCGTCCACGACTTCTCCGGTCATCCCTTCCAGGCCGAGCTGTCGCGCAAGCTCGCGTCATCAGGCCTTGAGGTCGAGCACGCGTCCTCTGCCCAGTACGTCAGCGGCAAAGGTCACCTCGAACGACAGCCGGGCGACGCTTCCACGCTCTCGTTCAACGGCATCTCCCTGCCGATGGAGTTCGAGAAGTACTCGCCCCTGGCACGCCTGAAGTTCGAGCGACGCTACGGACGCAAATGGATCAAGCAGCTGAAGGCCAAGCCGGCCGATGCTGTGATCGCCTGCAACCTGCCGCTGATCACGATGTACCTGTTCTCGCGTTTCGCGAAGCGGACCAAGCTCCCGTACGTGATGTGGCACCAGGACATCTACAGCGCTGGACTGTCCGACGAGCTGCGGCGCAAGCTGCCGCGCCCCTTCGCGGCTCTGGGAGGCAAGCTGTTCGAGCGCATGGAGGCCTACTGCACGCGCAACGCGAGCCACGTGGTGGCGATCGGCGATGCGTTCAAGGAGGTCTACCCGGGGTGGAAGGTCTCGCTCGACAAGGTCTCGGTGATCCCCAACTGGGCTCCACTGGACAAGGTCTTCCCGGTCGGTCGGGTCAACCGCCGTTCGTCGCACCTGTTCGACGAGGAGACCTCGTTGCGTCTGGTGTACGCCGGCACGATCGGTCGCAAGCACAACCCGTCGTTGCTCATCGAGCTCCTGCGCACTGCCATCGACGATGGCATTCCGGCCTCGCTGGTCGTCGTGTCGGAGGGTGAAGCCGCTGACGAGCTCGCGGCGATCGCCGCCGCCGAGCCGACACTGCCGCTGCGAGTCCTCCCCTTCCAGCCCGCTGACGTCCTCCCTGACGTGCTCGGCTCTGCCGACGTGCTGGTTGCCCTGCTGGAGCCCGAGGCGACGAAGTTCTCGATCCCCAGCAAGGTGTTGTCCTACATGGCAGCGGGCCGACCGATTCTCGGGCTCATGCCGGAGGACAACCCGGCAGCGGCCGACATCGTGGCAACCGGCGGACACGTCGCTCCACCCACCACCGAGGGTGCACGCGAGACGGTGTCCTGGTTGGCACCGCTGCACGCGGACCGCGCCCTGGTCACCAAGATCGGCAAGCAGTCTCGCGAGGTCGCCGAGGCGAAGTTCGATGTCGACAAGGTGTGCGCTGAGTTCAACGAGATCCTCGAAGCCATCACTCCGAAGGTCGTGTCACACGTCTGACAGGTAGTCGGCGGACTCGTCCACGCCGCTGGCCAGTCGGCGCTGATCGGCCGACACCATCAGGTGTACGAGCGCCTCGAACGAGGTCGACGCTTCCCAGCCGAGCGTTGCCCGAGCATGGCTCGGATCGCCGACGAGGCCGGGCTGGTCGACCGGGCGCAGCAGGGCTTCGTCCTGCTCGATGTGCGACCACGCGTCGTTGATCCCAGCCAGCTCGAAGACGAGCTCGACGAAGGACCGCAGGGAGTGAGACGTACCGGTGGCGATGATGAAGTCGCCCGGCTTGTCATGATCCGTCACGAGCTGCATGGCTTCGACGAAGTCCGACGCCGCTCCCCAATCGCGTGACACATCGAGGTTGCCCAAGGTGAGCACATCGCGCTTGCCCGCCGCGATCTCGACAGCTGCCTTGGTGATCTTGCGGGTCACGAACTGTTCGCCGCGCAGGGGGCTCTCGTGGCTGTAGAGGATGCCGGTCGAGGCAAACAGCCCCGCAGCGCGGGCAGCAGCAACCGCCTCATGGGCGCGAGCCTTGGACTCGCCATACGGGTTGCCCGGATTGAGTGGCGTTGACTCGGTCTGCGGATTGGCGGCGCCGGGTCCGAAAATCTCCGAGCTCGACGCGTGGAAGAACCGGCGCGAAGATCCGGCGAGCACGTCGAGCATTCGTACGACGGCATCACTGTTGACCGCGAACACCTCGTCCTGGTTGCTCCAACTCGCATGGACCGAGGTGAAGCTGGCGAGGTTGTAGATCGTCGCCGGATCGTGACGGTCGACCAGTCCAGCGAAGCCATCCGTATCGGTCAGGTCGTGCTCAACGATCTCGACGCCGTCCAGATAGGGCAGGAGGCCAACGGGAATGCCCGGCTGCACGGTGCCAACCACGCGCTGACCGGCAGCCAGCAACCGCCGCGCAAGATGAACGCCGTCCTGGCCGCCCACCCCGGTGATCAGGGCGGTTGCGGTCATCGTTCGGTCACAAGTGCCTCGACGTCGGCGTCGACCATCAGCCGTGCCAGGTCGGTCGCGTGGGTCTTGGCTTCCCACCCGAGGACGTCGCGAGACTTGCTCGGATCGGCGATGAGCGCGTCCACCTCGGTGGGGCGTTCGTAGCGGTCGTCGTGGGTGACGTACTTCTGCCAGTCGAGGCCGACGTGCTCGAACGACGTCTGACAGAACTCGCGCACCGAGGTACCCACTCCGGTGCCGAGGACGAACGTCTCAGGCGCGTCGTGCTGCAGCATGCGCCACATGCCCTCGACGTACTCCTTTGCGTAGCCCCAGTCGCGTACGGCGTCGAGGTTGCCGAGCACCAGCTCGTCCTGAAGTCCCGCTGCAATCCGTGCCACGGCCATGGTGATCTTGCGGGTCACAAACGTCTCGCCACGGCGAGGCGATTCGTGGTTGAAGAGGATGCCCGACACGGCGAACATGTCGTACGCCTCGCGGTAATTGACTGTCACCCAATGGGCATACAGCTTGGCTGCGCCGTACGGCGAGCGCGGATAGAACGCGGTCGACTCGCCCTGCGGCGGTGGGGTCGCGCCGAACATCTCCGACGTCGACGCTTGATAGAAGCGGCATTCGAGGTTTGCCGAACGGATGGCTTCGAGCAGGCGCACGGTGCCGATGGCATCGGCCGAGGCCGTGTACTCGGGCATCTCGAACGAGACTTTCACGTGGCTCTGCGCCGCGAGGTTGTAGACCTCGTGAGGCTCGATCGTGCGAACCAGGTTGACCAGGCTAACGCCGTCGGTCATGTCGCCGTAGTGAAGGTGCAGTCGCTTCCCGGCTTCGGGATCGGCCTCGGAGATGGGGTCGATACGTCCGCGGTTAAACGACGACGAGCGTCGGACCAGCCCGTGCACTTCGTACCCCTTGCTGAGCAGCAGCTCAGCGAGGTACGAGCCGTCCTGACCGGTGATCCCGGTTATCAGAGCTCGTTTGGTCACGACCGACCTTCCGTTACAGCGATTCGAACTCCGACATCATGTCAGCACGAGTGCCCAACGCATCATCGCGGCGGATGAGACATGAGCTCGACGAACCTCGACATCACCAGATCCGCTCCGGCCGGTGTCAGGTGGGCGCTGTCGCTGTAGAGCCCGACACCGTCCTTCGATGTCCCACATTCTTCTCCGGCGCAGAGGAGGTCGCGAACTTCGATCGACGTCGCGCCCACAGCCGCGGCGGCTTCACTCATGGCCGCGAGGGTGTGGCGCTGCTCCTTGTCCATGGTGGTTCGTGATCGATGGCTCTCGCAGTCCGTACGGTCGCGCAGCACGTCGATCAACTGGCAGTCCTTCGGACTCCAGGAGGTTCCGTCCGGGTCGCTCCACTGCGGAATCAGCTCGACCGGAACAACCGTGTGTCCCTCCGCCTCAATCGCCTTGTAGGACCGCTCCAGGCTCGATGCCCAGGCGCGTTCCTTGTCGGCACCGTCTTCATACACGCGGCTCTTCTCGTCGACCAGGATGTAGTCGTCCAGATCCGGGATCGACGAGCCTGAAGCGACGATCACCGTCGACTTTGGCTGGGTGCTGAGCCACTTCAGCGTGTCCTTGTAGCGACTGTGACAGTCGACGGCGAACGTCAGACGAACCTTGGGCCGGGCAATGGCCAGGTCAGCAACCTGGCACGACGGAATTGTCGCAATGGTGATCTGGCGGCCGACCTTCTTGGCGGCTCGCGCCGCCATATCGGCGTACATTCCACCGTTTGAGTCTCCGATGAGGATCATCGGCTCGCCATCGTCAGCCGGACCGAACGTGCACTCCGACATCTTCCGCTCAGTGAGCGGTGTCGCAGACTGGCACAGCGTCTGTATGGGGTGCACGCCGCGCGACACGCTCTTGGCGTACGTCTCGACCGACTGGTTCCACCAGTGATTCGAGCTCGCCACCATCAGCAGCACGCTCGCCCCGACCACCGGAACGCTGGTGAGGAGCCACAACTTCGGAGCGGAGAGCTTCGACCAGCGCCGGCGATGGCGAATCGGGTCCTCCACGTAGCGCAAGCTCAGATGGGCAATCCCAAGCGCGATCAGCGCCGCCCCCGCGGCGGTCAGGAAATCTGACGCGAGCACGATGAGCGGCCAGTGGAAGAGGTACCAGCCGTACGACCGGTCACCGAGCCAGACCATGGGCTCAGACGAGAGCACCCTCTCCCCCGAGGAGTTTGCCGCGTAACAGATCAGCGCTGAGCCAATCACGGGGAAGAACGCGATGTAGCCCGGGAAGATCGTCGGATCGTCAATCACCACCAAGCTGACAACGAGGAGAGCAGCACCGACCGCAGCGAGCCACTGCGCACGGCGCGCCGCTACCAGAGCTGGCAACATCGCCACGAGGGCGCCGGCTCCGAATTCCCATGCGCGGGTCACCGGCGAGTAGAACGCCAGGGTCGGTCCGACACCCAGCGGCAGGTTTGAGTACGTCAGTGCGACTGACGCCAGGAATGAAAGTGCGGTGACGATGGCCACGACGATTGCGAACGGGCGGATCCGGTTCGCCTTGCCACGTCGGCGGACCCACCACAGGACAGCGACAACGATCAGGGGGAAAGCAATGTAGAACTGCTCCTCGACCGCAAGTGACCACATGTGGAGGAGCGGGTTCTGGACCGCGCTGTCTGCGAAGTAGCCCAGCGTCAACGTCGCCAGGACGATATTGGCCAGCCAAGCGACGCTGGCAATGCCGGTGACGCCAGTGTCGCCCTGGACACCCACCGGGCTGGCGAACGGAACACTGAGCAGCAAGGTGAGCAGGATTGCGACACCCAACGCTGGAGCCAGTCGCCGTACGCGCCCCGCCCAGAAATCGCGCAGGCTGAGACGCATCGTGCTGGCCGACCTGGAGAGCACCAGCCGGGTGATGACGAAACCGGAGATCACGAAGAAGACGTCGACGCCGATGAACCCGGCTCCGATCGGCGCGCCCACGTGGTAGAGCACGACGAGGAGAACCGCCACGCCTCGTAGACCCTGGATGGACCGGAGTCTCCGGGCCCCTCCATTGGATGTCGTGGTCATGTAAAGCCTTCCGACGTCGAGATCCGGCAGCCCGTCCCGTTTCCGCCCCGAAGTCTTGCATGACGCGACCGCGTATCTAGGACAGACCTAGACTTGGCAGGTGAAGTTCCTCAACGATCTGCAGCCCACGCACGACCTGACGTACAACGACGTCTTCATGGTTCCGCGTCGGTCCGACGTGACGAGCCGGCTCGACGTTGATCTCACGACCGCTGATGGCACGGGCACGACGCTCCCCATTGTCGTGTCGAACATGACGGCGATCTCCGGCCGACGTATGGCCGAGACCATCGCCCGCCGCGGCGGAATCGCGATCATCCCCCAGGACATTCCCCTCGACGTCGTGGCGACCACGGTCTCCCGAGTCAAGGCGGCCCACGTCGTCTACGACACCCCCGTCACGGTCGGCCCGACCACCACCGTTGGCGAGGCGATGAGCCTGCTGCCGAAGCGCGCGCACGGGGCAGTGGTCGTCGTTGACGACGGCAAGGTCGTCGGCATCGTCACCGAGCGCGACGGCGCCGACATCGACCGGTTCGCGCAGGTCAGCGAAGTCATGACGGGCGATGTCACGACCTTCGACGCGGGCATCGATCCACGTACGTGCTTCAACGAGATGTCCGCGCGCCACATGGCTGTCGCTCCCGTGCTCGACGGCGGCGAGCTCGTTGGTGTGCTCACCCGCAAGGGAGCACTTCGCTCGACGATCTACGAGCCCGCAGTCGACGCCGACGGCAAGCTCGTCGTGGGCGCGGCCGTTGGCATCAACGGCGATGTTGCAGCCAAGGCCGGTGCGCTGCTCGAGCTCGGTATCGACGTGCTCGTCGTCGACACTGCTCACGGCCATCAGTCGAAGATGATCGAGACACTGCCCGTGGTCGTGGCTGCTCGCGATGCCTACACGGCAAAGACAGGTCGGCGCGTCTCGATCGCCGCCGGCAACGTCGTGTCTGCCGACGGCGTCCGCGACCTCGTCGCTGCCGGAGCCGACGTCGTCAAAGTTGGCGTGGGCCCGGGCGCCATGTGTACGACCCGCATGATGACCGGCGTTGGTCGACCCCAGTTCTCAGCAGTGCTCGAATGCGCCGAAGCCGCTCGCGAAGTCGGCGCGCACGTATGGGCGGACGGTGGTGTCCGCTACCCCCGCGACGTCGCGCTTGCCCTGGCGGCCGGTGCAGCGAGCGTCATGATCGGCTCGTGGTTCGCTGGCACGCTCGAGAGCCCCGGTGACCTCAAGTTCGGCCCCGACGGTCGCGCCTACAAGGAGTCGTTCGGCATGGCGTCCGCCCGAGCGGTGTCCAACCGTACGCGCGACGCTGCCGGATTCGAGCGAGCACGGATGGCCCTCTTTGAGGAAGGCATCAGCTCGTCGCGGATGTTCCTTGACCCGGATCGCCCTGGTGTCGAGGACTTGCTCGACCAGATCATTGCCGGCATTCGGTCGAGCTTCACGTATGCCGGAGCCCGAACGATCGCAGAGTTCAACGACCGCGTGGTGGTTGGCGTGCAGAGCTCGGCCGGCTACGAGGAAGGTCGCCCGCTGCACGCCAGCTGGTCGTAATCAGAGCGGCTTGCGGACGAACACGTGGATCGTCGGCGAGAGCCGGCGCGGGATGAACCTGACGAGAACATCGACGAATCGCCATACGAACATGTTGCGGCCGAAGTAGGCGGGTTCGCCGGTGTGGCCGTAGACGATGACCTCTTGGCCCGGGAACGCGCGGCGAAGCTGCTTGCGGGTGTTCATCGCGTAGCGAGTCGGGAAGACGTCTTCGACCTTGCGCTTGGGCTGGACGACCTTGAGCACCTTGGTGTGCAGGCTGTTGGGCACCGCTCGGGCAGCGATGCCGATGAAGCCCCACTTGTTGGGCGTACGAGCCGCGAACCAACCACCGGGGCGCAGGACGCGCATAATCTCCGCGGAGACCTGCGCGACATCTGCGTGATCGACGTGCTCGAGAACGTAGTCAGCAACCACCACGTCGAACGTTTCGTCCTTGAACGGAATCGGCTCGCCGATGCCGACGACCTTGGCTTCGTCGAGCGACGGGTTGGTGAGCACCGCGTCATCGACGTCGATGCCTGCCACGAACGACACGCGACCCTGGAACCAGCGCAGACGGCGCGCCATTGGTGCGACAGGTTCGACCGTCCACCAACCGCGGCCCGCGCCGAAGTCGAGCACGCTGCTCGTCTCGTCGAGGAGCGCGTTGATGCGCGTGTAGAACTCGACCTGTCCGTCAATGTGCGAATAGCCGCCGACAGTCGCCTCGGGGTAGAGCCGTGCGATGTTGCTGTCGGGAGTGAAGTCATCCGACATTGCTCGGCGCCACCTCTCAGTCAGGCCGGATCAGTCCGGCGCGGCGTACGTTACCCGACTTTCAGTCGGCAAGTCCGCGCATCACGATCGCGAGACCGCGGTCGAATGAAGCGTCGAGGTCGGGATCAGCCTCAAGCACCCCGACTGCACTGGCCAACCGGTGATCCTGAGTGGCTTGAGTGTGACCAAAGACGTACAGCAGCAGGGTGCGTGCGCCGTCTCGATCGCCGAGCACCTCGGCTAGGTCAGACTCGATGCCTGACGCGCCTAGCCGGAACGCAGATGCGGTGGCCACGACGTCTGCGCCGTCTCGGATCGACAACATCGCGTCGCGCAGTCCATGGCACACCGCGAGAGCGCGCTGTTCCCGAGAACCGTCGACGGGCGCGTGCACGTCGGCAACGATTCGGTCTGCCATGAGCGCCAGGAGGGTCTGCTTGTCCGGAACGTGGTGGTAGAGCGCACTCGGCTGGACGCCAAGAGCTGATGCCACCCGCCGCATCGAGCAGAATTCGAGCCCGTGGGTGTCGAGCACGCCCAGGGCGCCGGAGACCACGTCGTCCAGGCTGTTGCTCATGTACGCAGCCTAGCCGCGTACCTGAACAGTGTTCACCTCAGACCGCGAAGGTCCAGATCGCCGAGCAGCTGGCCGGGATCAGACCAACGAACAGGAAGAACGACAGAGGCGAGCGCTTGTGCATCAGCAAGATCGCGATGACGGCGATGACCCCGAGCACAGCAGTCATCATGCACAAGGCCACAGCAGTTGCCGGGTCGTCGTCGTAGATCAGATGGGTGGCGATGATGAGTGCACCCGTCGGGAATGTTGCGACTGCGGTGATGAGCGCCGAGATGACCCACCGCTGGGTTCGTTCAAGTGACGTCGGACGCTGGCCCGGGTCGGTGTTCACACCGTGTCGGCCGACTCGCGGAGTTCGGCGAGCATGCCTTCCTGGTCAGTCCACATCGACGCGAGGATCCTGCGGCCAAACAGCAACAGCTGAGCAACGTCCGGAGTAGCGAGCGTGTAGAGCACGGTCGCGCCGTCACGGGATGAGCTCACCAGCCCAGCGCGACGAAGCACCGCGAGCTGCTGGGAGAGATTGGATGACTCGACGTCAATGTTGGCGAGCAGCTCATGGACGGCATGAGGCCCACCTTGGAGCAATTCCAGGACTCTGATCCGGACAGGATGACCCAACGTACGGAACAGCTCGGCCTTCGCTTGGTAAAGCGGAACACTCGTCGCCATGTGCTTCCTCCGTCCACTGTTGGGTATCTCACTTGTAGAATACAACACTTGAAGAAGTCTTCATTTGGTGTAGCGTTCTCGGTGGCGTGCGCCCGTCCATAGGGGCCGATGATGCGTTCTCGCTCTCCGAAAGGCATGATCATCCGATGGTTGACATTGATGCAGCACTCGACGCAGCGGGTCTCAAGAACCCCCACGTACGTGAGTACGTCCACTACTGGGCCGATCTGACCGGCGCCGAACGAGTCGAGGTCGTCAG
Organism: Aeromicrobium panaciterrae; assembly: GCF_031457275.1. Lineage (NCBI taxonomy): Bacteria > Bacillati > Actinomycetota > Actinomycetes > Propionibacteriales > Nocardioidaceae > Aeromicrobium > Aeromicrobium panaciterrae. The sequence goes on along the minus strand of NZ_JAVDWH010000001.1, from coordinate 544,475 downwards.
CGCCGCTGACGACACACGACTGATCGCCGAGGCACTTGAAGCTGGCGAGCTGGACCCAGCAGGCGACGGGCTCTACTACTCCCGCAGCTACGTCAAGGACACCGCCCGCTCGGAGGAGCGGACGATCGTGGCCACCAACGACGAGAAGGACAAGGGCGTCTACAACAACTGGCGCCCCGCGTCGGAGATGACGTCGCTCCTCGAAGAGCGCATGCGCGGTGCCTCTGCGGGCAAGACGATGTACGTCATCCCCTATCTGATGGCGCCTCCCGGCAACGCACTCGCGCCGTACGCCACTGGCGTTGAGCTCACCGACGCTCGCACCGTGGTGCTGCACATGATCCGTATGTCGCGCGTCGGCGCGGAGTTCCTCGAAGGCCTCGAAGACCCCAACCAGTTCGTGCGCGCCGTCCACGTGACCGGCGATCTCGAGAACCTCGGCCAGGGCACGCCCGACGACAAGCGCTACTTCGTGACCGTCGCCGACGAGCGCACGATCCTGCACTTCGGCTCGTCCTACGGCGGCAACGCACTGCTCGGCAAGATCGCACACGGTCTTCGCCAGGCGGCATACGACGGCTGGGCCTCGCGCAAGTTCCTCGCCGAGCAGTACATGCTCATCGGCATCAAGGACAAGCAGACCGGCAAGGATTACCACATCTGCGGAGGCTTCCCGAGCGCCTCGGGCAAGACCAACCTCGCCATGATGCTCGCCCCCGACGTGCTCGGCGATCGCTATCACGTCTCGTTCTACGGCGACGACATCGCGTGGCTGTGGGTCGACGAGGCCAGCGGCAAGCTCTACGGCATGAACCCCGAGTACGGAGTCTTCGGCGTCGCCAAGGACACCAACGAGGGCACCAACCCGACCGCTTTGGCGTCGATCGCCGAAGGCACCCAGTCGATCTTCACCAACATCGCCTACAACCCGGTGACGAAGGAAGTCTGGTGGGAAGGCCGTACGCCCGAGCCGCCCGCCGACACCGCTGGCTGGCTGGACTGGAAGGGTGCACCGATCGCGGACCGCACGGCCGAGCAGGCCGGTGAGCCGTGGGCGCACCCCAACAGCCGCTTCACCACGACCTTGGACAACGTGCCCAACATCGCGGCCGACTACAACGCGGCCGCTGGCGTGCCGATCGACGCGATCATCTTTGGTGGTCGCACCCGCGACCGCGAGCCGCTGATCCGCGCCATCACCGACCTTGCCGAAGGCGTCTATGACGGCCTGACGCTCGGTGCCGAGGCCACCTCAGCCGCCGAGGGCAAGGAAGGCGTCCTGCGCTACGACCCGATGTCGAACCGCCCGTTCATGGCGTACGGCGAGGGCGACTACGCGGCGCACTATCTCAAGATCGTCGGCGCCGCCAAGGAGCAGCCGATCTTCGCGCACGTCAACTGGTTCCAGCGCGGAGACGACGGCCGCTTCCTGTGGCCCGGCTACCGCGACAACCTGCGTCCGCTTCTGTGGCTCCTGCAGCTCAAGAACGGCGAGGTCTCCGGTCGACAGACTCCGGTCGGCATCATCCCGACCGTTGAAGAGCTCAACCTCGACGGAGTCGACATCACTCCCGAAGACCTCGAGACGATCCTCACGATCGACAACGCTCGCTGGCAGCAGGAGATGGGCTACCGCGAGGAGCACCTCAAGCAGTTCGACAACCTGCCTGAGGAGATCTGGGAAGCACACCGACGCGTCACCGCCGCTCTCGAGCAGGAGGGCTAGACCTTCAGGAGGTCAGCACTCCGTGCTCGACGCAGCGGGCGGTCCAGCCATTGGGCACGACCTGCACAACCATGCGCCGGCGACAGCTGGTGCAGAAGCGCGGCGGCTCCATCAGTAGGAGCTCGTCGCACCGGTTGTGATCGCCGACGCTGACGTCTTCACCGCAGTGGCCGCAGTACGTCACAGCGTCTTCTGGAGTTCCTTGATCGGCATGCCGAGCTCGACCAGCAGGTCGATGTCCTCGTTGGCGTCGCGGCCAAGCGTCGTCAGGTAGTTGCCGACAATGACGGCGTTCACGCCACCCAGCAGTCCCTCGCGGGTACCGAGGTCACCGAGCGTGAGCTCGCGGCCACCGGCGTAGCGCAGGATCGTGTGCGGCATCGCGAGACGGAAGGCAGCGATCGTACGCAGCGCGTCCTGCGAGGTCATGAGCTCCTGGTCGCCGAACGGTGTGCCGGGACGCGGGTTGAGGAAGTTGAGCGGAACCTCGTGGGGCCGCAGCTCAGCCAACTGGACGGCGAGCTCAGCGCGCTGCTCCAGCGTCTCGCCCATGCCGACGAGACCGCCGCAGCACAGCTCCATGCCGGCTTCGCGGACCATCAGGCAGGTGTCCCAACGCTCTTCGTACGAGTGGGTGCTGACGACCTGCGGGAAGTAGGACTTCGCGGCCTCAAGGTTGTGGTTGTAGCGGTGCACGCCCATCTCGACGAACTCGTCGACCTGCGCCTGCGTCAGCATGCCCAGCGAGCAGGCGATGTTGATGTCGACCTCAGCCTGGATGGCCTTGATGCCTTCGCGCACCTGGTCCATGAGCTTCTGGTCGGGACCGCGTACGGCGGCCACGATGCAGAACTCGCTGGCGCCGGTCTTGGCGGTTTCCTTGGCAGCCTCGACGAGCTCGGGAATGTTGAGCCAGACGGAGCGGACTGGAGACTGGAACTGACCTGACTGGCTGCAGAAGTGACAGTCCTCGGGGCAACCGCCGGTCTTGAGCGACACGATGCCCTCGACCTCAACCTCGGGACCGCACCACTTCATACGCACAGCGTGCGCGAGCTCAAGCAGCTCGGGGATCTGCTCATCGGGGAGCTGGAGGATCTGGACGAGGTGCTCCTCGCTGAGGCCGAGGCCCTGCTCGAGGACGTGGTCGCGCGCGATCTGGAGTACGTCAGTCATGGGAGGAATCTATCCTGAACACTGTTCAGGTGCGGTGCCGCACCCCGAAATCTGGAGGGATAGCCTGAGCAACGCCATGGACGTACTGCTGGAGTTCGACCGCGATCACCTGTGGCACCCCTATGCGCCCATGAGCACCGACGCCAACCCGCTGCTCGTACGTTCGGCGCAGGGCGTACGTCTGACACTCGATGATGGCCGTCAGCCGATCGATGCGATGTCGTCCTGGTGGGCCGCAATTCACGGCTATCGCAACCCCGCGCTCGACGGCGCCATTCGCGATCAGCTCGGCTCCATGGCTCACGTCATGTTCGGTGGCCTGACCCATGAGCCCGCTGTTGAGCTCGGTCGACGGCTCATCGACCTCGCACCTGACGGGCTCGACAAGGTCTTCTTCGCGGACTCCGGTTCGGTGTCCGTCGAGGTCGCGATCAAGATGGCGTTGCAGAGCCAGCGAGGTCGAGGCCGGCCCGAGCGCACTCAGTTGGTCACGATCTCCGGTGGCTATCACGGCGACACCTTCGGCGCGATGAGCGTGTGCGATCCGGTCGGCGGAATGCATTCGATGTTCGCCGACGTCCTGCCGAAGCAACTGTTCCTGCCTAGGCCTCCCGCAGGGATCGACGCTGACATCACCGACTGGATCGCTGACGCATCCGCAATGCTCGACGGTCACTCAGACACCATCGCCGCAGTCATCGTTGAGCCCGTGCTGCAGGGCGCCGGCGGTATGTACGTCTACCCACCCACTGTTCTCACCTGGCTACGAGCCCAGGCCGACGAGCATGGGTGGCTGCTGATCCACGACGAGATCGCCACAGGCTTCGGCCGGACCGGAACGATGTTCGGCGGCGACCATGCCGGGGTCACACCCGACATCATGTGTGTCGGCAAGGCCCTGACCGGTGGCTACCTGACCCTCGCTGCGGTGTTGTGCACGAACGAGGTGGCCGCCAGCATCGATGCCTCGGAGTCCGGGACGCTCATGCACGGACCGACCTACATGGCCAACCCGCTCGCGTGCTCGGTCGCCTCCGCCAACCTCGATCTGCTCACCGGATCTGAATGGCAAGCCAACATCGCCCGGATCAACGCTGAGCTGACCCGAGGGCTCGCTCCTGCATCTGAGCTCGAGCACGTGATCGACGTACGTACTCTCGGCGCCGTTGGTGTGATCCAGCTCGACCATCCGGTCGACATGACGGCGGCAACGTCGATCGCCCTCGAACACGGCGTATGGGTCAGGCCGTTCCGCGATCTGATCTACACGATGCCGCCCTACATCTGCACGGATGCAGAGCTCGCCGACATCACCGCGGCGCTGGTAGCTGCGGCAGGTGCAGCATGAGCCTCAACGACTGGCTGACAGCCGCCGCGCAGCAGCGCGAGCGGCACGGACTCGTACGTTCGCTCAAGCCACGCGACATCGACAGCGATCTGCTTGACCTCGCTGGCAACGACTATCTCGGGTTGGTGCGGGATGCACGCGTCACCGCTGCAGCCTCGTCCGCAGCAGTCGCATGGGGTGCCGGGGCCGGGGCATCGCGGCTGGTCACGGGCACACTTGCGGTGCACAGCGAGCTCGAAGCGGCTCTGAGCGCCTTGACGGGCCAGCCCGCAGCACTCGTACATTCGACCGGCTATCACGCGAATCTCAGCGCCGTCACCGCTCTTGCCGACGCCGACACCCTGTTGATCTCGGACGCACACATCCACGCATCTCTGGTCGATGCCTGCCGGTTGTCGCGCGGCACCGTGCAGGTCGTGGCTCACAACGACATCGATGCGGTTGAGCAGGCTCTGAGTCAGCGCACCCAGTCGCGCGCCATGGTGCTGGTCGAGTCGATCTACTCGGTACTCGGCGACCGCGCACCGCTACCCGAGCTTGCAGCCCTGTGCGAACGCTTCGACGCGATCCTTTTGGTCGACGAAGCCCACGGCATCGGCGTGGCAGGTGGCGGACGTGGCCTCGTGCACGAGTTGGACTTGGCCGAACGCGACGACATCGTCGTCACCATGACGTTGTCGAAGGCTCTCGGCAGTCAGGGTGGTGCGGTGCTCGGAAGTCCCGCCGTCATCGACCACTTGGTCAACCGAGCACGGCCGTTCATCTACGACACCGGGTTGGCCCCGGCCGCGACAGCCGCGGCGACCGAAGCGATCCGGATCGTGCAGACCGAACCTGCCCGGGTCGAGCGAGTCAACACCGTCGCTGCCGAGCTTGCAGAGGCCGCCGGCGTCGAACCCGTCGCCGGCGCAGTCCTGTCGGTGCCGATGGCTGGTCCGCACGAAGCGCTTGCCGCCCAGGCCGAGGCAGCGCGATTGGGCGTACGGGTTGGCTGCTTCCGGCCTCCGTCAGTGCCCGACGGCATCAGCCGACTGCGCATCACGGCAACGGCGGGACTCGACGACGAGCAGCTGGCGACAGCCTGCAAGGTCATCCAGTCGGTGACTCAATGACGTTTCCGAACTCGAAGTTTGTGGTGGTCACCGGCACCGATACGGGAGTCGGCAAGACCGTTGCGACTGCGGCGCTGTTAGTGGCGCTTGGGGAGCGCGGGTTGAGCGTCGCGGTGGCGAAGCCCGTACAGACCGGCATCGCGACAGGCGAGCCCACCGACCTCGAAGAGGTCGCGCGGCTCACTGGATCAACCGCGATCCACGAGTTCACGCGCCTGACGCCGCCCCTAGCTCCGGTCGCCGCGGCTCGAATCGACAAGGTCGATCTGCCACCTCTCGACACGTACGTCGACGGGATCCGCGAGATCGAAGCGGACGTCGTCCTGATCGAGGGTGCCGGTGGATTGCTCGTCCACCTCGACGGGGGTGAACGGACCATCCTCGATCTCGCCACCGATCTGGAGGCCGACGTCGTCGTGGTCGGCAGTGAAGGTCTCGGCTCGCTCAATCACTTTGCGCTGACCGTCAAGGTGTTGGGCCAGGCAGGCATCGAGCCTGTGCTGGTGATCGGTTCGTGCGCCGCCGAACCCGATCTGGCCTCCATCTCCAATCTCACCGACCTGCCTCAGGTCACTGGCCTGCCGACGACCGGACGCATACCCGCTGCCGCTGGAGTCTTGCCGATCGGCGACTTCCGGGCGCAAGCTCCGTCCTGGTTCACCTTCACGTAGGACTCAGCCCGTTTACACGCGATCACCTGTCCCCTAGGCTCCCGACAACGCGGATGCCATGGGGGATGTCCTCGCGGTGACGCACGTGTGTATCGGGGGATATGCCATGCGAAAGACCCATGTACTGGCGACAACGGCCGCACTCGCGGCCCTCGCCATTACGGCGGCTGGGATGCCAGCCAATGCGGCACCGAAGGACCGCGTCATTTCGACGCAACCCATCTCGAGGTCCGGAAGCGACGCGACGGACGCCGTTCGTGATGCACGTGCCGCCCTGGCTGAGACGTTGGTCGGCGCGGACCAAGGACTGGTGGTCATCGACGCACTTGAGGACTCGACAGGGGCGACGCACGTACGTCTCCGTCGGACGTACGACGGGTTGCGCGTCATCGGCGGCGACCTGGTGGTGCACCGCAACGCCAGTGGCGATTTCACCGGCAGCTCGCAGACGCTCGCGCGCGATCTCACGCTGTCGACCACCCCGACCATCTCGAAGTCGAAAGCACTCTCCCTGCTGAAGGTGACCTCGAGCAAAGCCGCCAAGCTGGTCGTCGACGCGACAGCGGCATCACCCCGCCTCGCCTGGATCGTCACCCGGACCGGGACCCAAAAGGACGGCACGCCGAGTCGCCTGGACACGTACGTCGACGCACAGACCGGCAAGACGATCCGCTCCGAGCAGCGCATCCAGACTGTCGACGGCGACGGTCAGTCCCTGTATGGCGGCACCGTCCCGCTCAAGCTGACCCAGTCGGGAGCCAGCTTCCAGCTCAAGGACCCGACCCGCGGCAACACGTACACGATTGACGTCAACAACAAGACCGACTCAGCCCTCTGCGGCTTGTTGGGTATCGGTTGCGCCACTGGCACGGTCTTCACCAGCACTGACACTCACTTCGGCAACGGCACCACGTCGAGCCGTGAGTCGGCGGCCGTCGATGCGCAGTACGGCACCGACACGACGTGGGACTACTACAAGACGACGTTCGGGCGTAACGGCATCTTCGGCACAGGAGCCGGCTCGTACAACCGCGTTCACTACGGCAAGAACTACGTCAACGCGTTCTGGGACGGCACGAAGATGACGTACGGCGATGGCAACGGCACTGCGTACGGACCGCTGACCTCGCTCGACGTGGCCGGCCATGAAATGTCGCACGGCGTAACGGAGAACACCGCAGGGCTCACGTATTCCGGTGAGTCCGGAGGTCTCAACGAGGCCACCAGCGACATCTTCGGCACCATGGTGGAGTTCTTCGCAGCCAGCGCCAGCGATCCGGGCGACTACCTGATCGGTGAAGAGTTCGACCTCGCCAACCACGCGGGACTGCGTCGTATGGACAACCCCGGGTCGGACGGCTCGTCACTGAACTGCTGGACGTCGAGCGCCAAGAACCTCGACGTTCACTACTCGTCGGGCATAGGCAATCACTTCTTCTACCTGCTCGCGGAGGGTTCGGGAGCGAAGTCGATTGGCGGCGTCGGTCACAACTCACCGACCTGTAACGGCTCGTCGATCGGTGGAATCGGGCGCACTGCCGCTGCAGCGATCTGGTACCGGGCGTTGACGGTCTACATGACGTCGGGCACGACCTACTCCGGCGCCAGGGCTGCGACTCTGAGCGCGGCCAATGACCTATACGGCACTGGCAGCGCCCAGTCGTCGGCTGTTGCTGCCGCCTGGAACGCGGTCAGCGTCAGCTGATCGCAGCCGCACAAGCAGGGCCGGTCGGAGCCTCGGGTTCCGGCCGGCCCGCTGCGTGCGCAAAGTATCGGCGGCGAGAGCGAGTAAGACTCTGAGATACGGGTACGAGTGACGTGGCTCACACTCCACCGGGGGGTATCGGCGTGCGTCTGCGCTGTGGGCCTTCACGAAAGAGGTGACCCACGGTGGCTGAAAAAGTGTCAACCGAGGCCCACGCGGCCTATCAACGGATACACGCCACAGAAGAGTTTGCCGAGCTCAAGCGTTCGTACTTCGGCTTCGTCGTACCGCTGACCGTTGCGTTCATGGCTTGGTACCTGCTGTACGTCCTCATGTCCAACTACGCGCACGACTTCATGGCGCACAAGCTGTTCGGCAACATCAACGTGGCCCTCGTCTTCGGACTGCTTCAGTTCGCGACGACCTTCGGCATTGCCATTTGGTACGCCCGCTTCGCGGCCCGTCGCATGGATCCGATCGCCGACCGCCTCCGCCATGAGTACGAACAGGAGATCGAGCGATGAGCAGCTTGAGCACTGCCCTTATGGCAGCAGACGAAGGCGGCAACCAGGCACTAACCGCATCGCTGTTCATCGTGATCGTGCTGATCACCGTTGGCATCACGTTCTGGGCCAGCCGAAACAACCGAACCGCGTCGGACTACTACGCCGGAGGCCGCTCGTTCACGGGCGCCCAGAACGGCTTTGCCGTCGCCGGTGACTACATGTCGGCCGCATCGTTCCTCGGTATCTCAGGTGCGATCGCGCTCTTTGGATACGACGGATTCCTCTACTCGATCGGCTTCCTTGTCGCCTGGCTCGTGGCCTTGCTGCTGGTTGCTGAGCTGCTGAGAAACTCCGGTCGATTCACGATGGCCGACCAGTTGGCATTCCGTATGAGCCAGCGACCGGTCCGAACAGCGGCAGCGACATCGACGGTCGTCGTGTCGATCTTCTACCTGCTCGCCCAGATGGTCGGTGCAGGTGCACTCGTGGCGCTGCTCCTCGGAGTCAGCTCCGAAACGGCCAAGAACCTCACCATCGCCGGAGTCGGCGCCCTGATGATCTTCTACGTGGTCGTCGGCGGCATGCGTGGCACCACCTGGGTCCAGATCGTGAAGGCCGTCCTACTGATGGGCGGAACGATCCTGATCACGGTCCTCGTATTGGCGAAGTTCAACTTCAACATCTCCGACATGCTCGGCACGGCTGCAAAGGAGAGCGGCCACGGTGCTGCCTTCCTCGAACCGGGCCTCAAGTACGGCGTGTCCACCGAGAGCAAGATCGACTTCATCTCACTCGGCCTTGCACTGGTTCTTGGTACGGCTGGACTGCCGCACATCTTGATCCGCTTCTACACCGTCCCGACAGCCCGTCAGGCCCGCAAGTCGGTCCTCTGGGCGATCGGCCTCATCGGTTCGTTCTATCTGATGACGCTGGTCCTCGGCTTCGGTGCGGCGGCTCTCGTCAAGGGAGACGCGAAGGAACAGATAGCGGCGTCGGGCGGCAACCTCGCCTCGCCGTTGCTGGCAGAGGCTGTCGGCGGCGGCACCGGATCAACTGGCGGCGCAGTGCTGCTGGCACTGATCTCGGCCGTGGCGTTCGCAACGATCCTCGCGGTCGTGGCTGGCCTCACGCTGACCTCGGCGTCGTCCGTGGCGCACGACCTGTACGCCAACGTATGGAAGCGCGGCAAGGTCACCGAGAAGCAGGAAGTCAAGGTTGCTCGCTTTGCCGCATTCATCATCGGTGGTGTCGCAATCGCACTCTCGATCCCGGCGCAGAAGCTCAACATTGCCTTCCTGGTGGCGTTGGCCTTCGCAGTCGCGGCCTCGGCCAACCTGCCGGCGCTGCTCTACAACCTGTTCTGGAAGCGGTTCAACACCCGCGGAGCGGTCTGGAGCATCTACGGCGGACTGATCTCGTGCGTCGGACTGGTGATCTTCTCGCCAGTCGTGTCCGGCTCGGAGACGGCCATGATCACGGGATCTGACTTCAGCTGGTTCCCGCTGGCCAACCCAGGAATCATCTCGATTCCGATCGGATTCTTCTTCGGCTGGCTGGGCACCGTGACGTCCAGTGATCCTGGAGCGGAAGAGCGATATGTCGAGCTCGACGTACGCGCCATGACCGGCGCCGGCGCCGAGAAGTAATCGGGGAACGCGGCCCGGAGACATCCGTCTCCGGGCCGCAACCTCGTTGCAACCACCTGTCAGGCACCTTGTGGCCTGCGACACAATGCAAGTACGTACGTCGATAGAGGAGTACTGCGGTGAGCGAGCAAGGCATCAGCAACCTGTCCACTGAAGACCGTCATTTCGATCCGCCTGCGGATCTGGCGGCCCATGCCAACCTCAAGGCCGAGGCGTACGAACGCGCGGCCAACGACCGTCTGGGCTTCTGGGCCGAGCAGGCCGAGCGCATCAGCTGGGGCACTCCGTACGACGAGGTGCTCGACTGGTCCAATCCCCCGTTCGCCAAGTGGTTTGTCGGCGGAACACTCAACGCGTCCTACAACTGCGTCGACCGCCACGTCGAGGCCGGCAAGGGCGACAAGGTCGCGCTGCACTGGGTCGGCGAGCCCGCTGACGACACCCGCGACATCACGTACGCGGAGCTCAAGGACGAGGTCTCGCGCGCAGCCAACGCTCTCGAGGAGCTCGGCATCGTCGCGGGTGATCGAGTCGCGATCTACCTTCCGATGATCCCTGAGGCCGTCATCGCGATGCTCGCCTGTGCCCGCCTCGGCGCACCCCATACAGTCATCTTCGGCGGCTTCTCCGCTGACGCACTCGCAAGCCGAATCATCGACTGCGAGGCCAAACTGGTCATCACTTCCGACGGCGGCTACCGCCGTGGGGCTGCCGCCGCACTCAAGCCGGCCGTCGACGAGGCGCTGATCAAGATCGACAACAGCAACACCGGTTTGGTCGAGAACGTCCTTGTAGTTCGCCGGACAGGACAGGACGTTGCTTTCAACAGCGACATCGACGTGTGGTGGCACGAGCTGGTCGACGAATCCTCCGAAGACCACACTCCGGAGATGTTCGACTCCGAGCACCCGCTCTACGTCATGTACACGTCCGGCACGACCGGCAAGCCCAAGGGCATCCTGCACACGACCGGCGGCTACATGGTCGGCTGCACCTACACCTACTGGGCCGTCTTCGACACCAAGCCCGAGACCGACATCTACTGGTGCACCGCCGACGTCGGCTGGGTGACCGGCCACTCCTACATCGTCTACGGACCGCTCGCGAACGGCGTCACGCAGGTCATGTACGAAGGCACTCCCGACACCCCGCACAAGGGCCGCTGGTGGGAGATCATCCAGGACCTCAAGGTGACGCAGTTCTACACCGCGCCGACCGCGATCCGTACGTTCATGAAGTGGGGCGAGCAGATCCCCGCCGACTTCGATCTGAGCTCGCTGCGGCTGCTCGGCTCGGTGGGTGAGTCGATCAACCCCGAGGCCTACATGTGGTACCGCGAGCACATTGGCGGCGACAAGGCGCCGATCGTCGACACGTGGTGGCAGACCGAGACTGGTTCCATCATGATCAGCCCGCTGCCCGGTGTGACATCTGGCAAGCCCGGATCTGCCATGACACCGCTGCCCGGCATCGCCGCCGACGTCGTCGATGACTCCGGCAAGCCCGTCGGCAATGGCGAGGGCGGCTACCTCGTCGTGACCGAGCCGTGGCCGTCGATGCTTCGTACGATCTGGGGCGACGACGAGCGGTTCAAGGAGACCTACTGGTCGCGCTTCAAGAACATGTACTTTGCCGGCGATGGTGCCAAGAAGGACGACGATGGCGACATCTGGCTTATGGGTCGGGTCGACGATGTCATGAACGTCTCCGGGCACCGCCTCTCGACGACCGAGATCGAGTCCGCGCTGGTGTCGCACCCCAAGGTCGCTGAAGCGGCTGTGGTTGGCGCGACCGACGACATGACCGGCCAGGCGCCGGTCGCGTTCGTGATCCTGCGTGAATCCGCGGGTGACGGTGGCGCGGACGTAGTCCAGGAGCTTCGGGATCACGTCGCCAAGGAGATTGGTGCCATCGCCAAGCCCAAGCGGATCCTGGTCGTGGCCGAGCTGCCCAAGACGCGCTCGGGCAAGATCATGCGCCGACTGCTTCGCGATGTTGCCGAGAACCGTACGGTCGGCGACGCCACGACACTGGCCGACTCGTCAGTCATGGACCTGATCTCATCCGGCATGAAGACCGGCAAGGATGAGGACTGACCTGCGCGGGCAAACGGGCACTTGTAGGGTCATGGCATGAGCTCTGCGCAGGACGACCCCACGATCGGACGTCTGGTTGCCGACGCGAGCCGCGACATGTCCGCGCTCGTGCAGTCGGAGATCGCGCTGGCCAAGTCCGAGCTCAAGAGCAGCGCCATCTCGGGCGGACTCGCTGCAGGTTTGTTCGCCGTTGCAGGATTCATCCTGCTGCTGATGGTCATCCTGCTGTCGATCACGGCGGCGTACTTCCTGACGATGACCGGTATGCACCCCGCATGGGCGTTCCTGATCGTCACCGGCGCGTACTTCTTGCTCGCTGTGGTGCTGGTTGCCGTGGGCATCTACTCGATCAAGAAGATCAAGGCACCCACCAAGACCATCGCCTCGGCCAAGGCGATCCCCGCAGCACTCCGCGGTCGTCGTCCCTAGCTCTTGCCGGATGACACCCGCAGGAGCACTCCCGCGACAATTGCCGCAATGCCGGCAATCGTGAGCCACACCAACCACTGACTCAATGAGTCCGCGGCCCGGTCGGCCAGGAGTTTCTGCAATGTTCGTGCGAATCCCGACGGCGAGGGCGTCTTGTCGAGGATGTTGGGTACGCCGTAGCTCGTCGCCGCCTTCAGCAGAGCCGCGACACCGAGTGCACCAGCACCCAGCCAGGCGAGCCCTGTCGACCGTCGCTTGGCGAACAGCAGCGACAGCGCTGCGGCCGCCGCGACAACGATCCAGCCAACCTGGCTGCGGTGATTCGTCGCCTGGATCTGGTCGATCGCTTCGCGCTGCGACTCATTGTTGACCTGCAGAACGATCTTGCCGGGCTTCGGCAATGCGACTGGGAGGCCAGAGGCCGCGTGGTCGACCACGAAGTCGGCCAAGGGTCCGAGGTCGACGGCGAGCCGGTCCTGGTTGGCCTTCGGGCCGAACATCAACCGGTGCGAGCTCCGCTGCGACTGTTCCCACGCCTTCGTGAATCCCGGTGCGTTGGCGGTATTCGCCGCTGCTCCGGCAAGCACCTTGGCGGCAGTCGGCTGCACGGCGCTCGGAAGCCCCTGCTCACGTACGAAGTAGTCGGTCAGGTACTCGGCGAACGCCTTCTGCAGCTCCGGGTCTGAACCCATCGGAGACGTGAAGGCGACGTAGCCGTCCTCGTCGGCGATATTGGACGCGACCCAGGCCAGCGGCAGCGTCACGATCGCGGCGAGCATCGCAATCACGACACAACCAGTCGCGATGAGACGCCGCATCAGGCGCCCCCTCTTCTCATGCGCATTTTCCGGTCGAGACTTCGCTGGTGGACGAGCGTCCCTTGCTGGCATTCGCAGAAACCTGATCAGCCGTGAGGGCATAGCCCGTTGATGAGTCAGTCACCGAGGCCGCGAAGATCACGCCGTACACGTCGCCATCCTCAGACACCAGCGGCCCGCCGGAGTTGCCGGAGCGTACGAGCCCGCGGATCGAGTACGTCTCACGGACCGTCTCGCCACGGTCATAGATGTCCGGGCTGCGCAGGTCCATCACGCTTCGGATACGAGCCGCGCGAGCATCGAAGGGACCGTTCTCGGGGAACCCGAGGATTGCCGCGGGGTCACCCTGATCGCCGGTCGAGTCGAAGGCGAGCGGGGTCAGGTTGAGCCCGTCCACCCGGAGTACGGCGATGTCGAGCTTGGGATCGAACACGACAACGGTGGCCGGGAGGCGACGGCCACTGATGACCACGACCGGGTCGCTGACACCGGCGACCACGTGCGCGTTCGTCATGATGCGCTCTGGTGCGTAGGCAAATCCCGAACCTTCGATCCCGCGCTGACAGGACGCCTCACCGAGGATCTTGACGACACTGCCTGCGGCCTCGCGAACACCAAGACTGGCCAGCGTCGCAGTGTCGGGAGGCGCCACCGCCTTGATGTCCTCGTTCTCGAACGGATCGATGTAACGCGGGAACAGGTTGGAGTCGAGCACCTCGTTGAACGCCCGAAGGACGTCGCTCGCCTGAGTGGGCATGACGCCGTCGACCTTCTCGAGGATCGTCGAGTCGCGGGAGGCCGTGGAGATGTAAGGGATCGATGCGCCACTCACCGAGTAGCCGAGTGCCCATGCAGCGCACAGGACGGCGACCATGCTGAGCACGCTGCCGGCAACAGCGTCGACCCATCGCAGCGGTCGCCACCTCAACCCGTCGCGCAGATTGCTGCCGACATACGTGCCGATGCCTTGGCCGATCGCGGCCGCACCAATCACGGCTCCGAGCGCAATGAGCGAGGTCGTCAGCGTCGGCGTACGGCCCGACATCAGCTTGGGGACCACCGCGATGGCAAGCAGACCACCCAGCAGCAGACCGACGGTCGCGATGAGGTTGACCACGAATCCCTGGAAGTAGCCAGAGATCGCGTATGCCACCAGCACGAGGACGATCAGTAGGTCGAGGGAATTCACATGATCTCCGGGAGTGGTCGGGTGACAGTGTCGTCCCAAGGCTGTTCCCAGCCGAGACGTTCGAACAGGCGAGAGATGATTCCGCCGGTGAAGCCCCAGAGCGGAACCTCGCTGCCGACGTCGAAGCCCGGCCCCTTCCATCCCGAGGGATGGGTGACGCTGAACCGGTTGGCCGGATCCATCAGCTGACGAATCGGGTGATGGATGATCGCGCCGACTTCAGCAGCGTCTACGGGATGCAGCTGCTGTGGTTCGCGCCAGTAGGCGAGGATCGGCGTGACGGCGAAGTTGCTCGGCGGCACCCACAGTGGCGGGAGCTGCCCGAACACCTCGACCGTCGCGGGGTCGAGACCGACTTCCTCTTGGGCCTCGCGCAACGCGGTGGCAGCCGCATCGGCATCGCCCGGATCTGACGCTCCGCCCGGGAACGAGATCTGACCGGCGTGATTGCGAAGGGTGCTCGCTCGTTCGGTGAGCAACAGCTCGGGTCCGTCGTCTCCGTCCGCGAACAACATGAGTACGGCTGCGGGTCGAGCATTGTCCGGAGGATGCGGGAACGTGGGTGCCAACTGCTCAGCCTCAACCGAGCTGGCGAGTTCAGCCAGGGGGCGAAGCCACTCCGGCAGATTCTCGCCAGGCACAGTCTCGCCCGTCATGGAGTCACTCCGAGGTGTTGTTTGATCGCAGCAGTGAGTTCGGCGTACGAGCGGAACGGTGTGCGCTCCGTGGCGACCATTCTCCCCTGTGCGTCCACAAATACTGTCTGCGGCAGACCGACGACGGCCAACGATGTCCTGATTGCTGAGTCGCGATCGACCAATTGCGGGTACGTCACGCCGGAAACCTTGAGCAGTTCAATCGCATCGTCTGGCGCAGGATCGTCAAAATCGACGCCCAGGACGCGAAGTGCCGATCCGTACTGCTTGTCCGCTTTTGCCAGCAGCGGAAGCTCCTTGCGACACGGCTCGCACCAGGACGCCCAGAGGTTGATGACGGTCGGCGTTCCAGCGACTCCGGAGAGATTGACGCGCTTCCCACCGCCGAGGCAGTCGAGGGTGGTGTCGGGCAATGCCTTCTTGTCCGGGACAGGGGCATTGCTCGCCGGGCACTCCTCAATGCCGGCCGCGGCTTTGGCGGTTGCCAGCGCGGACTCGTCAACTGCCGGTGCAGAGCCACCACCGAACGTCGGCTTCTCTCCGCTGGGCGCACTCGTGCACCCGGCCAGCGCCAAGAGCAGCGCCACCACGATCACTCGCTTCATGCAGGACCTTGCGTGGTGACGAGCTTGGCTGCCTCGACCGGATCGGTCGGTCCCGTTCCGAAAGCCGGGCACCAGTGGGCCACCGAGCAGGCACCGCACGCGGGCTTCTTGGCGTGGCAGCACCGGC
The DNA here is from genome assembly GCF_031457275.1 of Aeromicrobium panaciterrae. NCBI lineage: Bacteria > Bacillati > Actinomycetota > Actinomycetes > Propionibacteriales > Nocardioidaceae > Aeromicrobium > Aeromicrobium panaciterrae. The sequence goes on along the minus strand of NZ_JAVDWH010000001.1, from coordinate 528,665 downwards.
GACCGTGCCAAATCAGGTGGTGGCTCAACATCGTCCAGTCCTTGCGCGGGAAGATCGCGGCGACCGCGTGTTCGGCCTTCACTGGATCAGCCGCGATCTCGGGCGTCACGAACGCGAGGCGTCGGATCAACCGGGCGAAGTGCGTGTCGACCGTCAGTCCGGGCACGTCGAATGCATTGCCGAGTACGACGAACGCCGTCTTGCGGCCCACACCCGGCAGCTTGATCAGATCTTCGAGTCGACCTGGCACGACTCCTTCATGGTGCTCGACCAGAGCAGCCGACAGACCGAGCACGCTCTTGGTCTTGGCTCGGAAGAAGCCCGTGGGCTTGATGATCGTCTCGACTGCCTCAGGATCGGCGGCTGCCAGCGCGAAGGCGTCTGGATAAGCACGAAACAGGGTCGGCGTGATCGCATTGACCCGGCGATCGGTCGTTTGCGCCGACAGGACTGTGGCGATGAGCAGCTCGAATGGGTTGGTGAAATCGAGCTCACAGCGCGCATCTGGGTAGGTCTCGGCGAGCACTCGATTGACTCGACGGGCTCGGCGCACGAGTGCCGTGTCCGGTCTCATCGGGTCGGTCGGCACGCGCTCCAGCGTACGTGGATAGCGAGTGTCTCCGCATGACCCGCCCTGATGTGGGAAACTTCCTGCGGGTGCACACACTGTGACCCATGCAACAGGGACAGAAGGAATCATGACCGACGACGTTCTCCGCCAGGCACCGCTGTTCTCAGGTCTCGACGACGAGGCAGCTGGGGCACTCGAGGCTTCCATGTCCCCGGCGAGCCTTCGCCGTGGCGAGATTCTTTTCAACGAGGGCGATGACGGCGATCAGCTGTACGTCGTCACCGACGGCAAGGTCAAGCTCGGCCGCACCTCTCCTGACGGTCGCGAGAACCTGTTGGCGATCCTCGGCCCCGGCCAGATGTTCGGTGAGCTGTCCTTCTTCGATCCCGGACCGCGCTCGGCCACGGCCACTGCCGTCACCGACGTCGAGCTCAAGAGCCTCGGCCACGCAGCGCTCAGCCCGGTGCTCAGCGCCCATCCTGATGTCGCCCATGCACTCCTCAACCAGCTCGCAGGACGTCTGCGTCGCACCAACGAGGTCGTCGGTGACCTGGTCTTCTCCGACGTGCCCGGTCGCGTCGCGAAGGCCCTGCTCGATCTGGCTTCCCGCTTCGGTCGCCGCGCTGACGACGGCGTACACGTCAACCACGACCTCACGCAGGAAGAGCTGGCTCAGCTCGTCGGTGCTTCGCGCGAGACGGTCAACAAGGCCCTCGCTGACTTCGCGTCACGCGGCTGGCTTCGCCTGGAGCCCCGCAGCGTCGTAATCCTCGATCTCGAGCGACTGCAGCGCCGCGCGCGCTAGGGCGCACCTCCCGGTTGGCGGTCGATCAGGGAGCGTGGCATCCGCGCCCGATCCGGCAAGGCAGAGGAGGGAGGCGGACCGGGGTTGTCCGTCGACCGACGATAACGCCGCCGGGCGGGATGCGGGGCCGCGCGAGCCGAGCGCCAGCCGGGAGGTGTGCCCTAGTTCTGCTGCTGCAGGTACGTGAGCTGTGCCGCGACCGACAGGTCAGCGGCGGGCCACAGGATTTCGTCGACGTCTGAGTAGACCCGCTCGACAACCTCACGGGGGGTGACCGCTCCGGCCGCGACAGCAGCGCGTACCTGGTCGAGCCGTTCAGCGCGGTGCTCCAGATAGAAGTCGACCACCGAAGCCGGATCGTCGATGACCGGTCCATGTCCGGGCAGGATGCGGGTCACCAGTCCCTCCTCGACGAGCTCACGGATGTGCGCCAACGAGTCGAGGTACGGGCCGAGCACGCCGTCAGGGTGCGCCACGATCGTGGTGCCGCGGCCGAGGATCGTGTCGCCGGTGAACAGCGTCGCCTCGGCACCGAGAATGAAGCAGGTCGAGTCATTCGTGTGCCCTGGGGTCGCGAGCACTTCGATCTGCAGACCATCGATGTCGATGACCTCGCCATCAACAAGGGGCTCAGCGTTGCGGCAGAACTCGGGATCTGTGGCACGCGTCGGAGCGCCAGTGAGATCCACCATGCGCGAGAGCGCATCCGTGTGATCGAAGTGCCGATGCGTGAAAAGCACCAGGCCGACTTCTCCCGCAGCCTCGACGACGGCAGCGATGTGAGCCTCGTCGTCTGGTCCCGGATCGATGACAACAGCCCGACCCGAGCCTTCGCGAAGGATCCAGGTGTTGGTGCCCTCGAGCGTCATCATCCCGGGGTTGTCACAGCGCAGGACTGACGCCCGCTCAGTCACCTTCGTCGCGCTCATGCCAGACCTCCCGTGTCGCTCTCCAGGAACAGTTCGCCATCAACCTCGACCAGCGTCGGCTGGATGGCACGGATCGTGCGCTTCTCGGCGGCGCCGAGCACCTCAGATGCGGCGAGACCGGCGATCTCCTTGCAGGTGAAGAACGTCGGCGGCAGCATGCCCGAGGCTCCGCTCTCAACAGCCTCCAGGACCTTGCTCAGCGGGGCCCAGAGCGCGCGATCCGACTCACGGGCGAGCTCACCGACGGACTGGCCCTCGGGCAGCACAGCTACGAAGAACCGAGTGTCGAAGCGGCGCGGCTCGAAGATCGGCGTGATCCAGTGCGACCAGGCACCCAGCAGGTCCGCGCGCAGTACGAGACCCGAGTCAGCCAGGTAGGCACCGAACGTCAACTCCCGCGCCTCAAGTGCGAGTCGTGCCTGCTGGAACTCGGGCCCGCTCGTGTCGGCGACGACCGAGTTGGCATCCGGGCCAGCCAGCAGCACACCCGACTCCTCGAACGTTTCCCGCACTGCAGCACACACGAGTCCCTTGGCGATGTCCTCCGAGCAGCCGAAGCGCTCGGCCCACACGGACGGCGGCGGGCCGGCCCACGGCACCTCGGCGTTGCGATCGGCATCGTCGACACCGCCGCCAGGGAACACGTACATACCGGGGGCGAACTCCATGGTCGGCTGGCGACGCAGGAGGTAGGCCTCGATGCCGTCCGCACCATCACGTACGACAACGACGGTCGCAGCGTCACGCGGCGCTACCGGGTTGTCGGCGGCAATCGCGGCCCGCTCCTTGAGCATCTCCGGAACCGGGATGCGCATTGTCAGCCGATCTCGACGATGAGCTCGACCTCGACGGGAGCATCAAGCGGGAGAACGGGTACGCCAACGGCGCTGCGCGCGTGCTGACCAGCATCACCGAAGGCAGCGGCGAACAGTTCGCTCGCACCGTTGGCCACTCCGGGCTGGCCAGTGAAGTCAGGAGTGCTCGCGACGAACACGGTCGCCTTCACGACGCGCACCACCTCGTCGAGGTCATCGACCTGCGACTTGACGGCGGCGATCGCATTGAGGGCGCACTGCTTGGCGCAGTCGTAGGCCTCTTCGGCGGATACTTCGCCGCCGACCTTGCCGGTCAGCAACAACTGGCCGTCGCGCAGGGGCAGCTGGCCGGACGTGAAAACGTACGAGCCGGTGCGCACCGCGGGGATGTAGGCCGCGACGGGCGCCGGCACGGTGGGGACGACCAGGTCGAGCCCGGCGAGACGATCCTCGACCGCGCTCATGCCAACGGACGCTTGAAGTAGGCGACGAGGTTCTCGGGGTTCATACCCGGCACGATCTGGACCAGCTCCCAGCCGTCAGACCCGAAGTTGTCGAGAATCTGCTTGGTCGCGTGCACCAGCACAGGTGCGGTCATGTATTCCCATTTGCTCATGACGCGACTCTAGTGTGTCGAGCGCTGAGTCTCCCCGGGACGGACTCAGAGCTTGGAACCGACGAGCTTCAGACCTGCGTCGGCCTGAGCCTTCACCGCGTCCGCGGTCACTGCTGCTCCGCCCAGCTGAGTGATGCCAACCGTGATCAGCTGAGTGCCCGACAGAATCGAGCCCTGAGCCTGGATCGACTCGCCTCCGCCGCCCTTCAGCGGGCCGATAACCAGGAATGCGCCGTCGCCCAGACCTGGGACGTCCTCCGCCTCACCGTCGAGCACGGCCGTCGTTCCAGCCTTGGCGGCCTCCAGACCACCGTTCACGTCCGCCTCTCCAGCAGCGCTGACCGAGAGCGACGCAAGTCGCGGATCTTCTTCGCTGCCCCACGAGCAGCCGCCGCCGGGAGTTTCCTCGACGGTGACGGGGTACCCGAGCACCGCTTCGGCCTCAGCGGGAGTGATCGACTTGCAGGCATCGAACACTGCGGTCGTCTCGCCGCTGGTGTCCGGCTTGTCGCCGGTGGAGGCATCAGAGCCACCGCCGTCCGAGCCACCGCACGCGCTCAGCGCACACATCAACAGGACAGCGCCGGCGGCAAGGGTTTTGCGCATGATGACTCCTCGGGAGGGTTGACCCAACGCTGACGTACGCAGGCCTTCCGAGGTAGTAGGGAAAACACTGAACGCGCCGTACGAACACAGGGTCGGTACGCTCGGCAGGTGGCTCTCTCGACCCAGCTCCATGTCGTCACCGGCAAGGGCGGCACCGGCAAGACGACGGTCGCCGCGGCTCTGGCGATGGCCCTGGCCGGCGAGGGCAAGAAGGTTCTGCTGTGCGAGGTCGAGGGACGCCAAGGCATTGCGCAGCTTTTCGACGTACCGCCGCTGCCGTACGAAGAGCGCAAGATCGCCGTCGGCCTTGGAGGTGGATCGGTCTATGCGCTGGCGATCGACCCGGAGTCCGCGCTGCTCGAATACCTCGCGATGTACTACCGACTCGGTCGCGCCGGCAAGGCGCTCGACCGCTTCGGCATCATCGACTTCGCAACGACGATTGCACCCGGCGTACGAGACGTGCTGCTGACCGGCAAGGTCTACGAAGCCGCCCGGAGACGCGAGGGCAGGGACTTCACCTACGACGCCGTCGTCATGGACGCACCGCCCACCGGCCGCATCACCCGGTTCCTGAACGTCAACTCCGAAGTCGCAGGACTGGCGAAGGTCGGGCCGATCCGTCGTCAGGCTGACTCGATCATGGAGATGATGCGGTCGAAGGACACCCGCGTGCACCTCGTGTCCGTGCTCGAAGAGATGCCGGTCCAGGAGACGATCGACGGAATCGCCGAACTCCGGAGTGAGCGGCTCCCGGTCGGTCACGTGATCCTCAACCTCGTACGCCCGCCCATGGTCAGCGCGAGCACCAAGGCCGCACTCCTCACCCGCAACGTGACGGTTGACGCCGTCGGCGACTCGCTGGAGTCGGTCGGTCTCGACCCCAAGGCCGCGTTCGACCTGATGGCTGGTGGTGTCGCGAGCCTCAAGCGCCAGGATCTCCAGGAGAGCCAACGCGAGCTCCTGGTCGACTGCGGCCAGCCGTTGATCGAGCTTCCATCGCTCCCGGACGGCATCGATCTTGGCGCCCTCTTCGAACTCGCCGAAACCCTCAAGAGCGAGGGAGTGGCATGAGCCCCAAGAAGGCACCCCCTCCCCGCAAGGTGAAGGCCACGCCGCGCGGAATGTCTGGAGCAGCCACCGGCACCCTCGACATCGACGCCCTGCTCGCGGACCGCAAGACAGAGATCATCGTCTGTTGCGGCTCGGGTGGGGTAGGCAAGACCACGACCGCAGCAGCGCTGGGACTCCGAGCAGCAGAGCAGGGTCGCAAGGTATGCGTACTCACGATTGACCCGGCCCGACGGCTGGCGCAGTCCATGGGGCTGACCGAGCTCGACAACACCCCGCGACCCGTCAAGGGCGTCAGCGGCGGACCCGGCTCGCTCGACGCCATGATGCTCGACATGAAGCGCACGTTCGACGAGGTCGTCGAGCAGCAGGCATCGCCGGAGAAGGCCGCGCAGATCCTCAACAACCCGTTCTACCTGGCGCTGTCGAGCTCGTTCGCGGGCACGCAGGAGTACATGGCCATGGAGAAGCTCGGCCAGCTACACGCCGAGGCTGTCGGCGAGGACCACCGCTGGGACCTGATCATCGTCGACACTCCCCCGTCGCGATCGGCGCTCGACTTCCTCGATGCGCCCGAACGACTCTCGTCGATGCTCGACGGCAGGTTTATCAAGCTGCTGCTCGCGCCTGCCAAGGGACCGGCCAAGCTGCTGACGGCTGGGTTCGGCATCGTCACCGGTGCGCTCAACAAGGTGCTCGGTGCCCAGGTGCTCACGGACATGCAGACGTTCATCGCCGCCTTCGACACGCTCTTCGGAGGGTTCAGGCAGCGGGCCGAGGGAACGTACGCGCTTCTGCAGGCTGACGAGACGGCTTTCGTCGTCGTTGCCTCACCGGAGCCCGCCGCCATGCGCGAGGCCTCGTACTTCGTCGAGCGACTCGCAGGCGAAAACATGCCGCTGGCTGGGTTGGTCATCAACCGCGTGCATGACAAGGGAGCTCAGGGGATCACAGCCGCTGACGCGGAATCTGCTGGACGTCGACTTACCTCGGGAAGCACGACGGATCAGGTGGCAGCCGATCTGTTGGCGATCCACGCTGCACGACTCAAGGTGTCGGCGCGCGAGTCACGACTCAAGTCAGGATTCGCAGCGGCACACGGTGGCGTGCCAACGGTGTCAGTCGCAGCGCTCGCCGGAGATGTTCATGACCTCGACGGGCTGCGCGAGATCGGCGAACTTCTCGCCAAGAAGGACTAGCTGGCGGTCTGGAGGATGTTGCGCCACGCCGTGACGTTGGGCCGGCGCCGCAACAGCGCGCGACGCTCGCGCTCGGTCATACCGCCCCAGACACCCCACTCGATGCGGTTGTCCAGTGCTTCAGCGAGGCACTCGGCGCGTACGTGACACGTCGAGCACAGCTGCTTAGCGCGATTCTGCTCAGCGCCCTTGACGTACAGCGCGTCAGACTTTCCACGACATGCGGCCTGTGCCGCCCAGTTTTCGTTCCACTGCATCATGTGAACCTCCCCGAGACCGGCCGCGGTGGCCGAAGTGAGTCCGTGGGTTCAATCTAGGAACGTGCCATCGGGGATGTCAGACCGTTCGTGATCATCTTGTCTAGTCCTAAATGGCTAGACATTTCCCCGTGGAACAGCCGGTTCGCACGCATCACGTACCCTGACTGGCATGGCTCGGGAGGACTTCAGCGCTTCGTTGCGCAGACTCGCTCAGTCCGGCAAACGTCCCCAGACCACTGCAGGTGCCGTGGGGTCGATGGCCCGGCTGTCCGCGCTCGCGGGTGTCGCCGTGGCCGCCATCCTGATTCCGGCCACCGCATTCGTCGCCGTGACGGGCAACAACGTCACCAACGATCTGGTCAACCTGCCCTTGACCCTGGAAGACCGCCCCAACCCGCAGACGACGCGGCTACTCGCGTCCAATGGCGAGCTGATGGCGTACTTCTACAAGGAGAATCGCCAGGACGTTCCCCTCAAGGAAATCGCTCCGGTCATGCAAGAGGCCATGCTGGCGATCGAAGATGCGCGGTTCTTCAAACACGGTGCGCTTGACCTCAAGGGCACCATTCGCGCCGCCGTCAACAATGCGTCCGAGGGACAGACCCAGGGTGGCTCGACCATCACCCAGCAGCTCGTCAAGCTGACCCTGCTGTCGCAAGCCACGACCAAGGCAGAGCGCATCGCCGCCACCGAGAGCTCCCTGGCGCGCAAAGCGCGAGAGCTCAAGCTGGCCATCACGTACGAGCGCGAGCACACCAAGAAGGAAATCCTCGAGCGCTACCTCAACATCGCCTACTTCGGCGATGGTGCGTACGGCATCCAGGCTGCAGCGTTCCACTACTTTTCGCAGAGCCCCGACAAGCTGACCGCGACCCAGTCGGCCACGCTGGCGGGCCTGGTCAAGAACCCCGTTGAGTTCGACCCTCGCGTCTATCCCGAACGCGCCCTGCAGCGTCGCAACACCGTCCTCGCGGTCATGCAACGGCTCGGAGTGCTGACGGCCAGCGAGGTCGGCAAAGAGTCGGCGAAGCCGCTCGGCCTCAAGATCACGAAGTACCCCAACGGCTGCGTCACCTCCGTCGCGGCATTCTCGTGCGACTACGTACGCCGCTACCTGCTGCAGGAGCCCGCGCTCGGCGCGACCGTTGCCGAGCGTCAGACCACGCTCGAACGCGGCGGTCTGACGATCAAGACCAACATCGATCTGCGTATGCAGAAGGCCGCCAACAACGCGGTCAAGTCGACCGTGAACCCGCGGGACAAGGCGATTGCGGGCATGGCAATGGTCGAGCCCGGAACCGGCAAGGTGCGCGCGGTCGCCCAGTCGCGACCCATGGGACGCGACAGGAAGAAGGGCCAGTCCTTCATCAACTACACGGTGCCGCGTGCGTACGGCGACTCCGGCGGATTCCCGGCCGGCTCGACGTTCAAGATGTTCACCGTCGCGGCAGCGCTCAAGGGCGGTATCGACGTCGGCAAGACGTACAAGTCGCCGCGCACGATTCACATGCCGGCCGGCACGTACTTCGACTGCGAGGGTGGCGGAACCAGCGTCTGGGACCCGAGCAACTCGACGGCCAGCGGCAAGATGAACATGTACACCGGCACGCGCCTTTCGGTGAACACCTACTTTGCCCAGCTCGAGCGCGACGCCGGCCTGTGCAACACGGTCAAGGCCGCGGAGTCGATGGGCATCGTCGTGCCATTCGATCCCGACCACAAGGACTCGAAGGGCCGTAGAGACCCGATCACCAACCAGGTCCCGTCCTTCACCCTCGGCGTCACCAACGTCAGCCCCCTCGACATGGCCGCCGCCTACGCAGTGCCGGCCTCCGGCGGCAAGTACTGCAAGCCCATGCCAGTCAACTCGATCGTCGACCTCAAGGACCGGGTCGTGAAGGAGTACAAGCCGGAATGCGAGCGCGTCCTCACGAAGGACGAAGCCGCCCAGATCAACGACATCCTTCGCGGCGTCCAGCAGCCAGGTGGCTTCGGCTACGCCAACGGAACGGCCCTGCGCGTCCCTTCAGCTGCCAAGACCGGAACCACTCAGGAGAACAAGGCTGTTTGGTACAACGGCTACACACCTGAGTTGTCGACAGCCGCGATGATCGCCGGTGTCACCAGCAAGGGACTGCCGAAGTCGCTGGCCGGCGTCACGATCAACGGTCGCTTCCTCAACTTCGCCTCGGTCGGCGGTAGTTCGTTGGCCGGACCGATGTGGAAGAAGGCGATGGGCATCGTCCAGGACTACCTCGAGCCGTCCAACTTCGACGTCCCGCCCAAGCGTCAGCCCGCGCCGCCCAAGGAGAAGGACGACAAGAAGAAGGGCGATGACCCTCAGGATCCGGAAGACCCGGACACCTGAGTCGTCAGGCTCCTAGTTGAGCCTTGACCTCTGCCGCGACCGCTCCACCGTCGGCTTTGCCCTTGACCTGCGGTGACACGATGCCCATGACCTTGCCCATGGCCTTCATGCCCTCGCCCGCGGCACCCGCCGACTCAACGGCGGCCGTGACAATCGCCTTGATCTCGTCGGCGCCGAGCTGCTCCGGAAGGTAGGTCGCGAGGATCTCGGCTTCGGCCTTCTCCTTGTCGGCGAGCTCCTGGCGGTCGCCGGCAGCAAATGCCTCGGCGGCTTCGCGGCGCTTCTTCGCCTCAGACCCGAGCACGGTGATGACGTCCTCATCGGACAGCTCTTTGGCTTCCTTGCCCGCTACTTCGGCATTGGTGATGGCAGCGAGTGCCATGCGCAGGGTGGACGTACGCAAGGTGTCGCGGGCCTTCATCGCAGTGACGAGGTCGGTGTGGAGCTGGTCCTTGAGAGCTGACATGGGTCAAGTCTCCCACCACGCTGTGAAAGGCTGGGCGTCATGCTCTCCGTTGTCGTGCCGCTGGCTGCTGCTGCAGCCGGGCTGACGTACGCCACCGCGTACGAGTCTCGCGCGTTCACGCTGCGGGAGGTCACCGTCCCGGTACTCCCCCCGGGGTCGGCACCGCTGCGGGTACTGCACCTGTCCGACACCCACATGACGCCTGGGCAGCACAAGAAGCAGAAGTGGCTTCGCGGTCTCGCCGACCTCCAGCCCGATCTCGTGATCAACACCGGCGACAACCTGGCGCACATGGATGCCGTGCCGTCGGTGCTCGAGGCCTATGGCGACCTGCTCGATATCCCCGGTGCCTACGTCTTTGGCTCGAACGACTACTTCGAGCCGCATCTGAAGAATCCGGTTCGCTACCTGCGCGGTGGCACGGGTACGAATGGCGCCCGCCTCAGGACGACCCCCGACCTGCCCTTCGGCGAGTTGCGCTCCGCATTCGCCGAGCGCGGATGGACCGACCTCACCAACCGCCATGCCGCGCTTGAAGTTGCCGGGCACTCGCTGGCCTTTGTCGGGGTTGACGATCCTCACCTGGGCTACGACGTACTCGATGACGTACCGGCGGACACCACGGCTGACCTCGCGATCGGCGTCACTCACGCGCCATACCTGCGGGTGCTCGACCGCTGGAACTCGCTGGGCTATCCGCTGATCATGGCCGGCCACACCCATGGCGGACAGCTCTGCCTGCCGTTCTTCGGCGCGCTCGTCACCAACTGCGATCTTGATCGCAAGCGCGCCAAGGGACTGCACAAACACCAGGTCGACGGGCACGATCCGTCGTGGCTCCACGTGTCCGCCGGGCTCGGCACATCGCCGTTCACGCCCGTGCGTTTTGCCTGCCGCCCCGAGGCAACTCTGCTCACTCTGACTGAGATAGACTCACCCGGGTCCTCCCAGTAGTCATACGGGGGACGGCCGGGGTGTGGCGCAGCTTGGTAGCGCGCGTCGTTCGGGACGACGAGGCCGCAGGTTCAAATCCTGTCACCCCGACGCACGAATAGAGGATGGCTCATTTCGATGAGCCATCCTCTTCGCGCTTTGCTGGCCATCCTCTATTCGTGCGTCATGATGGCGCGCAGGATTTGGGAGGAGGCCGTCCACGGCCGACGGGTCCTGTCACCCCGACGCACGAGAAGCGGGCGGCTCATTTCGATGAGTCGCCCGCTTCCTGCATGTCACCCACCCGATTGCAATCGGATCGCAACTCATCTCGGAATGACTTCGCCCACCCCTGTGGAAGACTCGGAACATGGTCGACGAACAACAACCCGCGAAGAAGGTCGTCAAGCGGGTAGTCAAGAAGGGCGTCGCCAAGCCTGCCCCCAAGGACTCAGCGCCACAGGTGCGATACGGCCGTACGGTCACCACCGCTCCGCGCCCCAACGCGAAGGTGGGCCCAGCGCCCACCAAGCCGAAGCCCAAGGCCCCGCGCCCCAAGATTGAAGTCGCGTCGAAGGTCAAGGGTGCCCAGAAGGCCGTGACCTCAAAGGGCTCGAGCGCAGCAACTGGAGCCGCGGGCGCAATCAAATCTGGAGCTGGCCGCGTACGCGATGCTGTCGACGACAGCTTCTTCCGCGTACGGACCTGGCGTATGCCGCACTGGAGCCCGATCCCCGCATCGGTCTTCACTGGAGCCGTCGTCGGCATGATCGCTGTGGCCCTCGGCCTAGCATCCAAGAGTCTGTTCAACGAGCTGCGTGGTGTGTCCGCCGGCGGCGGCCGTTGGGGTTCTCTGACCTTCGTCGTCGTCGCCTTCATCGCATTCGTCCTCGGCGAGCTGCTCCTGTCGGGCTTCGGAATCACGCAGGCGCGTCTGAAGAGCTTCCTCGGAGTCGTCCTCACGATCGTTGCGATGCTGGGGCTGTTCCTCGGCCTCGCTGACACCGTGTGGGGACTGCTCATCGTGCCGCTGGTCGCACTCGCCTCGTACGTACTGGCGCAGTGGCTGCTCGACCTTGCCGAGACCTCAGCCGACGACGTCGACTGACTCTCAGAACCCGGTGAACACCAGGTAGAGGATCCCGCCGAGGATGCCGACGCCGAGGAACTGCTTGGGCCACGTCCATTTCGGGTCTGGTCCGTCGTGACCGAACAGTCCGAGCAGTGACAGGACCAGTCCCGGGATCGTGAGCAGGATGAAGGCGTTGCGCATGATCGAGTCCGGATCATCGAGCATCGAGAACACGAGCTTGGCGAACAGTGTGCCGACCACCATCATCAGCAACACCTTGAACAGACCAGCGGGCAACAGACCGTGGAGTCGTTCGGAGTTGGGGAACTTCCGCTCGTAGATCGCCAGGATCTGCGGTACGGCGAACAGCGCCGCGCCCACCCACAGCTGCCAGCAGTTGCCGATGAACGCGATCGACAAGAACACGAACAAGCCCGTACGAAGTGCCGTCGCCCAAAGGCGTTGACCGGGCCCGGCGAACGGGAGCTTGCCCTTCTCGACCGCGGTGAGCCGCTGGGGATAGCGCCTGGCGGCGAGCTCTTCGACCAGCACGCGCGCCACGCAGGCCAGGATCGCCGCGAGGGCGATCTTGTCGGCGTGATCGGCGATCGGCAGGTCGAGGCCCGACAATCCGGGCAGGCCACCAATCGTCTTTTGCACGGCCCAGCCAGCAGTCAGGGTGCCGATCACTGCGTCGGCGATCCGGTCCCACGCGTACGGCCTGCCTTCACCGAGGGATCGTCTGAATGGTCTCGTCGCAGCTGCGATCAGCGGGATCGCGAACCACAGCGCGGCGAGGCCGAGGAACGAGCGGATCGTTGAGGCCGTTCCCAACTGGTTCGAGCCCCAGATCATCATGCCGCCGAGGAATCCGATGACTCCGGCGAATCCGGCTGTCGCGTCGAAGATCGCGATGACCAGCAGCGTCGTCGTCAGAGCCACCGATGGCGCGATCGGAATACCGTCGGTCTGGTGCGCCGCGACGAGTCCGAGCGCTCCACCGGCGATGACGATCAGCGTCCAGGCCGAGCTGAAGATGGCGCGCAGATACGAGCCGTCGGCCAGGACTCGGGCGGTCAGTGGCGATCGCGTCGCGAGCCAGGCCGGCGCGGCGAGGCTGAACGCATCAACCTGTCGCCAACCCGGGAGCTTCCACGTACCCGAGTTGTCGCCGCGTCCTGCTCCGTTGACGTCGAACTTGTTCATCTTGACCTTGGCGGCCTTGACGCTGCCAGCCTTGCGCGTGCCCTCGGCGGCTGCTGCACCTGCTGCGACGGCCACACTGACTGCGCCCAGCATCGAACTGGCTGCCAGCCCGGCAGGACCGACCAGGGTCAACATCGTGAACGCGGCAACACCGATCGTCACGACCTCCTTGGGATGGTCGGTCGGGTCCCACGGCGGCGGGAGATCAGATACGGGAGCAACGAGTGCTGGCACCGGTTCGGGCGCAGGCTCGGGAGTCGGCGTCGGCTCCGGCGTCGGAGTGGGTGTGGGTGTCGGCTCCGGCGTCGGTGTCGGAGTCGGTATGACGACCTCAGGCTCCGGCCTCGGCTTGGGCTTCGGTGCTGGAGGCGGCGGGTCCTCGGCATCCGGAACTACATGGACCATGATCGTGGTGGTCTCGGCCGGATCCGTATAACCCGGATCGTTGGAGAACCACTTCACGTGAAACTCGTAATCACCAATGACTTCTGGCGATGACGTATCGCAGGACCAGTTCGTGCTTGCAAGTATGAAGTCGCATCGCAGCGGAGGATCGCCAGGATTGATCGTGAAGTTGGAGATCTGCAGTCGATCAAACGGAAAGAGGGGACCTGCCACGGTGCCCTCGAAATGAATGGGCTGATCCGAGACTTCGACCTCAATGTCGCTGCCTGACGGTGTCGTGACAATTGGCGCCGGAGCGCCGATCGACCAAGCGGCCGAAGACAGCAGGGTCGCGCCGGTGAGGAGTCCCACGAGCGCGAGGAGGCCAACCGCAACGCGTTTGATCACAATCGAACAATCTATGTGCGCCCACCGATTCGAGTGATCGTTATGGGCACGAATGGCCCATTCGAACCACATGGCGGCGGTATCGTCAGCACCACTTTCGATCAGGGGATGCCATGTACCGGATGAGGCTCGTTGCTGCTGCTGCGCTGCTTGCGGTTCTCGCTGCCTGTGGCGGCAGCGACGACAACGCCAAGATCCCCAGCGGAACCAAGTCCGACGGCCCGGTAAAGGTCGCCGAACCGCAGTCAGGCCAGTGCGTCGCCAAGGAGGTCGCCGACGGTGACGACTTCGCACCCGATTTGAAGACCGTCGTGCCCTGCAGCGAGCTGCACGCGTACGAGATCGTCGCTGTCGTGGCCATCCCCGATGACATGCTCGCCGGCACCACGGATACAGAGAAGCTCGCCCGGCGCACAGAACTGACGCAGATCAGCGGCGAGGACACCGAGCTCCGCAAGCGGCTCCGTAGCGAGGTCTACTCGTTGTGCGACGAGCCGTTCCGTGAGGCCACCGGCCTCGGTCAGGTCACGGTGGTCGAGAAGTCAGCAAAGGAGGTCGACCTGCGACTGCCGCCCGGTGCCGCATCGCAGTGGTACAACCTCAGCTCGCCAGAACTCTGGGTCAAGGGCACCACCCAGGCGGTGTGCTCGTTCCGCTTCGCGCCGCCGTCCGAAGGCGACAAGGTCTTCCCCGTCACTCCCATCAGGTCCACCAACACCAACCCGGCGATGTCGTCGTACCTGACGCGCAAGTACCCCGCCGACCTGCGCTCGTGCTGGGACACCAAGACCGACAAGGCTGCCTCCTGCTCCGGGACCCACGACCAGGAGCTTTTGTGGATCATCGACATGAAGGCCGTCTACGGAAAGGCATTCCTCAAGGGCGCCAACCTCGCCAACGTGAACGACGCTGACTTCACCAAGCTGGCTGACGCCTGCATCGACCCGTACGAGGAGTCCGGCGGCGGACTCACCCAAAAGATCGGCATGAGCTTCCGGTTCTTCTCGGACGTGCCGACCACGGGCAAGACGCTGCCGATCATCTGCGTACTGGCGGCACGAGATGGTTCGCGGCTCGAGGACGTCACCGCGTACAGCAGGTTTTAGACGAGAAGCTCAGCGATCTGGACCGTGTTGAGTGCTGCGCCCTTGCGGAGGTTGTCTCCACTGACGAACAGCACGAGTCCACGGTTTCCGTCGATGCTCTGGTCCTGACGGATACGGCCGACCAGGCTCGGATCGGCACCAGCTGCCTGCAACGGCGTGGGCACATCGACCAGTTGTACGCCCGGCGCCGAGGCAAGAAGCTCGGTGGCGCGCGCGACTGTCAGGTCCGAGGCGAACTCGGCGTTGATCGACAGCGAGTGACCCGTGAACACCGGAACGCGTACGCAGGTGCCGGCAACCCGGAGGTCAGGGATGCCGAGGATCTTGCGGCTCTCGTTGCGGAGCTTCTGCTCCTCATCGGTCTCGAACGATCCGTCGTCGACGATCGATCCGGCCAGCGGCAGCACGTTGAACGCGATGGGCGCGACGTACTTGTTGGGCGCGGGGAACTGAACGGCTGACCCGTCGTACGCGAGCTCATTGGCCTTGTCGACGACCGCGAGTGCCTGACCGTGAAGCTCTTGGACGCCGGCAATGCCGGAGCCAGAGACAGCCTGGTAGCTGCTGACAATGAGGCGCACGAGAGTGGCTTCGTCGTGAAGCGGCTTGAGGACCGGCATCGCTGCCATGGTCGTGCAGTTGGGATTGGCGATGATGCCGCGGCCACCTTCGCGGGTCGCGAGCTCGATGTCCTGCGGGTTGACCTCGCTGACGACCAGCGGGATCTCGGGGTCCTTGCGGAACGCCGACGAGTTGTCGATGACGGTCACGCCAGCAGCAGCAAAGCGGGGAGCTTGTACGCGAGACAGCGTCGCGCCAGCCGAGAACAGCGCGATGTCGAGACCTGAAGGATCAGCGAGCTCGGCGTCTTCGATGACGATCTCGCCACCCTTCCAGGGCAGCGTCTTGCCGGCCGAACGCGAGGACGCGAAGAAGCGCACCTCGTCGGCGGGGAAGTTGCGCTCCTCGAGAATGGCGCGCATGGCGACGCCGACCTGGCCAGTTGCGCCAACGATTCCGATGCTGGTCATCGTCCGGTACCTCCGTAAACCACGGCCTCGACTTCATCGGTGCCGAGGTTGAAGGCCTCATGGGCGGCGTTGACGGCGGCGTCGACCTGGTTGTCGGACACGACGACCGAGATGCGGATCTCCGAGGTGGAGATCATCTCGATGTTGACGCCGGCATCGGCGAGAGCCTGGAAGAACGTCGCGGTGATGCCGGGTGACGAACGCATACCGGCACCGACGATCGACACCTTGCCGACGCTGTCGTCGTACTGCAGGCGCTCGAAGCCGACGTCATCCTTGAGCCGCGCGAGGGCGGTCATGGCGGTCTGGCCATCGGCGCGAGGCAGGGTGAACGAGATGTCTGTCAGCGCAGTGGCAGCCGCGGACACGTTCTGGACGATCATGTCGATGTTGATCTGGGCGTCCGCGAGCGCGCGAAGGATCGCGGCGGCCTCGCCGACCTTGTCGGGCACGCCGACCACGGTGATCTTGGATTCGCTTCGATCGTGCGCAACGCCAGAAATGATTGCTTGTTCCATGGTGGACCCCTCTTGGATGACGTCCTCGGTCTTGACGACCCAGGTGCCGGTCTTGTCGGAGAACGACGACCGTACGTGGATCGGGATGTCGTTGCGACGGGCGTACTCAACGCACCGAAGGTGCAGGATCTTGGCACCGCTAGCTGCCATCTCGAGCATCTCTTCGTACGAGATGCGCGGGATATGGCGGGCGTCGGGAACGATGCGCGGATCGGCAGTGAAGATGCCGTCGACGTCGGTGTAGATCTCGCAGACGTCGGCGTGCAGGGCCGCGGCGAGCGCGACTGCTGTGGTGTCAGAACCGCCACGGCCGAGCGTGGTGATGTCCTTGGTGGTCTGCGAAACGCCCTGGAAGCCAGCAACGATCGCGACAGCGCCTTCGGCGAGTGCGGCTTCGATACGTCCGGGAGTGACGTCGATGATCTTGGCCTTGCCGTGCTCTGCGTCGGTGATGACGCCGGCCTGTGAGCCAGTGAACGAGCGGGCTTCCTGGCCGAGCGTTCCGATGGCCATCGCGAGGACGGCCATACTGATGCGCTCGCCTGCGGTGAGCAGCATGTCGAGCTCGCGGCCCGGGGGCAGCGGGGCTACCTGGTTGGCGAGATCGATGAGGTCATCCGTGGTGTCGCCCATGGCTGAGACCACGACAACAACGTCGTGACCGGCTTTTTTGGTCGCGACGATGCGCTGGGCGACTCTCTTGATGCTGGTTGCGTCGGCAACCGAGGAGCCGCCGTACTTCTGGACGACAATGCCCACGAGCCCGTTCCTGACTGGGTGGTGATGTACGGATGCGCGACGCTGCGCCTGCTCAGTCTACCGGTAGACCGTGAGGGGTGGCAGCGGTGATCCTGCCGCGAGACCGCGAAAACCGGTCAGCTGACTAGCGGTACTCAGGGTTGGGTGAGCCGGAGTCCTTCACGTACGAGTGGACACCGGCGTCCCACACGGTGCGCTGGTTCCCGTACGCCGATATCCCGCCGGCATCCTTGAGCTGCTTCGCCGCGTGCATCAGGTTGTACGTCATGAACGTCGTGTTTCGGTTGGTGAAGTCATTCTCTGGTCCGCCGGAGCCCGGGTCCAAATAGGACGCCCCCGGCCCGGCCTCACCGATCCATCCGGCATCCGCCTGCGGCGGAATCGTGAAACCGACGTGCTGCAGGCTGTAGAGAACGTTCATGGCGCAGTGCTTGATGCCGTCCTCGTTGCCCGTGATGATGCAGCCGCCGACGCGGCCGTAGAACGCGTACTGGCCGGCATCGTTGAGAATGCTCGACGCCGAGTAGAGCCGTTCGATGACCTGCTTCATGATGCTGCTGTTGTCGCCAAGCCAGATCGGACCGGCAAGTACGAGGATCTCGGCCGCCATGACCTGGTCGAGGATGCCGGGCCACTCGTCGACCTCCCAGCCGTGCTCGGTCATGTCGGGATAAACGCCCGTAGCGATCTGGTGATCGATCGCGCGGATCTCGGTGACACCCACGCCGTGGCTGCGCATGATGTCCGCGCTCTTGACTATGAGCCCGTCGGTGTTGCTGGGCTCGGGCGACCTTTTGAGGGTCGCGTTTATGAAGACAGCCTTGAGGCTGCTGAAGTCAGGTGCAGAGGTCATGCGCTGAGTCTGATCCTGCTGGAACGTCAGGGCAATGGTTTCGCGGAGGACGTCAGACGTTCGTCACAGATGCGATTGTCGTTCGGCCTTCGAACGCGCGGCCCAGCGTGAGCTCGTCGGCGTACTCGAGGTCGCCGCCCACCGGGAGCCCGCTGGCGAGCTTGCTGACACGCAATCCGTACGGCGAAAGCATGCGGATGAGATAGGTCGCCGTGGCCTCGCCCTCGAGGTTGGGATCGGTGGCGATGATGACCTCGGTGACGGCGCCGTCCTGCAG
The DNA here is from genome assembly GCF_031457275.1 of Aeromicrobium panaciterrae. NCBI lineage: Bacteria > Bacillati > Actinomycetota > Actinomycetes > Propionibacteriales > Nocardioidaceae > Aeromicrobium > Aeromicrobium panaciterrae. The sequence continues at coordinate 510,412 of NZ_JAVDWH010000001.1, read as the reverse complement.
GCGCTGGAGGAGCTCTTTGATGCGCAGCTGGTCTGGACCAATGCCCGCGATCGGCGAGATCGCACCGCCCAGCACGTGATAGCGGCCGCGGAACTCACGCGTACGTTCGATCGCGACGACGTCTTTGGACTCTTCGACAACGCACAGCACGCTGAGATCGCGGCGCGGGTCCGAGCAGATGCGACATTCGGTGTCGACCGTGACATTGCCGCAGATCGAGCAGAAGTGGACCTTGTCCTTGACCTCGGTCAGCGTCGACGCGAAGCGGTGTACGTCTTCGGGATCGCTGTCGAGCAGGAAGAAGGCGATGCGTTGCGCGCTCTTGGGACCGATGCCGGGAAGTCGCCCGAGCTCATCGATCAGATCCTGAATCACGCCGTCATACATAGGGGATCAGTCTAGGCGGCAGGGCCTCAAGACGAGTGGTCGGCGCGCTCTCCGAATACGGGCTCTCCGGCCAACATCCGCACGAGCTGCTCGACCCGGATGTCCTCTTGCTCTGGGTGCGGATGCACCGTGGCCGTCAGCGCCTCGCCGTCGAGCATGTGGACGATGCCGAGCACGATCGTGTCGAGCTCCGCGGGTGGGATCGAGGCCGCGATGGGAAGCGCGCGCCCGAGCTCGATGATCTCCTCGTGATAGCGCTGTGCGAGTGGTTCGAGCCGCTGGCGGAGCTCGGCATCCGTGCGCGCTGCGACCAGGAGTTCGTACCAAGCCGCGTTGATCGGTGCACGGGTCGCGCGGCGCAGGAGTCGCACGACCTCAGCCACGTCGAACGTCGTCATGGACTCAAGTCCGGTGCGGAAGTCGACGAACTGCCTGGCCCGGACTGCATCTGCGGCGGCGAGGATCACGTCGAGGCGCGACTCGAAATGACGGAACAAGCCGCCCTGCGAGACTCCTGCTCGACGCGCGATCTCGTTGGTCGTCGTACGGGCGTAACCGACCTCGCCGAGGGCCGCGACAGCCGCGTCGACGACAGCCGACATCGTCGCCTCGCGACGCTGAGTCTGCGTGCGTCGCGGGGCTGTGGTCACGGCGCCTACTGTGCCACCACCGGGTCGAGGCGACGGATTGGCGTGACACTGCCGCGCGTCTCACCTGCGCGCAGGAACCGGCCGGTTCCGAGCGTGCGGCCGTAGCCCTCCACGAACTCGCCCCGCTCGTAGACGACCGCGCCTGTCACGATCGTGGCGCTGACGGCAGCATCGTTGCGGTTGACCATGCGGCTCATGTCGCCGAACTCAGGCATGAGGGCCTCGTGATAGCTGTCGACCTCGTCACTGAGCCCCGCCGGGTCGACGACCACGATGTCGGCGCGATCGCCAACGCCGATGCGTCCCGCGTCGATGCCGTAGAAGTCGCCGAGCTCGGCCGTCAGCTTGAACACGGCCTTCTCGACTGACATGAACGGCTTGGCCTCGCCCTGCGCCTTGTTGACGCGGTTGAGGAGTCGGATCCCGAAGTTGTAGAAGGCCATGTTGCGCAGGTGAGCGCCCGCGTCGGAGAACCCGATCGTGATGCCACGGCGATTGATGAGGGAGTCCTGCACCTCGGGACGCGTGTTGGCGATGTTGGTCTTCCAGCGCAGCTTGGTGCCGTGCTCCACGACCAGATCGAGATAGCAGTCGACGGGGTGCAGCCCACGGTCGCGGGCGACCTGGCCGATCATCAAGCCGACGAGGTTCGCCTCGGGGCACTCGGTGATCTCGGCATCGTCGAAGTCGCGATGCCAGACCCGCGGCGAGAACCGCTTGTCGAAGTCGCGACGGAACCAGCGGCGGTAGGCCTCGTCGTTCAGGAGGTCGTTGCGCCCCATCTCCTCGCGGAGGTGAAGGGCCTCGCGTCCCGAGCCGAACTCCTCGAAGACCACGAGGTCGATGCCGTCGGCCCAGACGCGGAAGGTCGTCGGCAGGTGCTGCCAGACGAACTTCCCACGGCCCAACGTGTTGGCGATGAAGGCCAGCGGCGCAAAGATCCGCTGTACCCACGGCTCGGCCTTGGTGTCGGCGGCGGCGAGAAGCGAGACCTTCAGCGGCTTACGGAAGAGGCCCATCGCGGTGGTGAGGTAGAACGCAATGTCGTACTTCTTGTTGAGGTTGGGGACGCCCTGGAGCACGCGGCCGCGCCGTCGGAGTACGCGACTGAGGCCACGGAACTCTTTCCAGCTCGAGTACGTCGAGGGCAGCGAGCGGGAGCGATAGCGATCGCCGTCGAGCTTGTCCCACGGATTCGTCATCGTGGAGATGCCCAGGAATCCGGCATCGAGCGCGTCTTCGAGGCGGCGTTCGATCTCTGCCTTCTCATCCTTGGTCGCCTTGTGGTCCGGGTCGGTCGACCGACCCATGCCCATGACGCTGGCGCGTACGTCGGAGTGCCCGAGGAACGAGGCGACGTGCGGGCCGAGCGGCAGCTGCTCCAACGCGTCGACCCAGCCCTGAGGCGTCGACCACGTCTTGGCGTCCTCCAGGGAAGCCAGCACATGGGTACGAGGCAGCGCCTCAACTCGGCTGAACAGATCAGCGATGTCGAGCGGCGACGAATAGATCGTCGAAAGCGAACAGTTGCCGACCAGCACTGTTGTCACACCGTGGCGCACCGACTCGTTGAGACCTGGCGCAACCTGAACCTCGGCGTCGTAATGCGTATGGGCGTCGACGAATCCCGGCATGACCCATTGGCCCGCCGCGTTGACGACCTTCGTGTCAGGACCAATGGGCAGCGGCTCGGGACTGACGGCAGTGACTCGTCCATCCTTCACGCCGACATTGGTCACGACGCCCGGAGCGCCGGTCCCGTCGTAGTAGGTGCCGCCGTTGATGACCACATCAAAGTCGTTCATCGACTCAACATAGCGAGTGACTACTCGCTATGTCTAGAGTCCGCCAGGAACGACTGGAGCATCTCGTGCCCGCGCGCCGTCAGGATGGACTCGGGGTGCATCTGCACACCCTCGACCGGATGCGTGCGGTGCCGCACGCCCATCAAGATGCCGGACGCCGTATGAGCTGTGGCCTCGAGTTCGTCGGGCAACGTCGCTGGGTCGATGACAAGTGAGTGATAGCGCGCGCACACCAGCGGCGACGGCAATCCCGCGTAGACGCCAAGACCGTCGTGGTGCACCAGAGATGGCTTGCCGTGCACGATCTCGGGCGCACGTACGACAGTTGCGCCGTAGACCTCCCCGATCGCCTGGTGACCGAGACACACGCCCAGAGTCGGCGTCGTCGGTCCGAGACGCCGGATCGCCTCGATACTGATGCCGGCATCGGCTGGCGTGCCTGGTCCGGGCGAAACGATCAGGTGAGTGAAGTCGCCGCGTTCGCGTGCAGCCACGAGCTGATCGACCGTGATCGCGTCATTGCGGACCACCTCAGCGGTTGCGCCGAGCTCGCCGACGTACTGGACGAGGTTGTAGACGAACGAGTCGTAGTTGTCGATGAAGAGAACCTTGGCCCCTTCGGTCGCAGAGCTCCCTCCCGGCGCTTCGCGCCTAGGGACCGGGCTCCTCCAGAAAGCCCAAAGCTCATCGCGCAGCCACTCGGTCGTACGGCCGACACTCCATTCGCCGACGCCTTCGACGGATCGGACGGGTACGACTCCGCGCAGCGAGTTGGCGACGAACACCTCCGTCGCTCGACTGACGTCCTCGATCGTGAGCCGCCGCTGGAATACAGGTACGCCAGCGTCACGCAAGATCTCGATGATGCGGGCGCGAGCGGTGCCGGGGAGGATGCGGTCGTCAACTGGCGGAGTGTGGACACCGTCGTCGTGCACGACGAAAACACTGGCACGCGCTGTCTCCAGCACAGCACCGTCTTCAGACACCAGGAGGAGGTCGCGGTCCGGTGCGCTCTCATGCTCGAGAACTCGGCGATCACTCCACTTGTGCTGGCCGAATCCGCCGGCAATCGTTCGAGGCTCCAACGTCCACGAAGCTGCGTCGTCGTCGATGGCGCGGCTGGTCATCGTGACGCGCACTTCGCCGTCATGCGGCACGGCATCGATACGCAACCGCTGGCGACCACTCAGCCCTGAGGCGCGGCGCAGCACGGCTTCGTCGAGGCCAGCTCGGATCGTTGTCCCGTAGACCGATCGGACGCTGGCATCGAGTCGGGCGAGGTGCGCATCGATGTCGATCACGACACCGTCCTCGACGAGCAGCGTGTCGTAGATGCCCTGCGAGACATCGACGGTCGGATCAACCCGCTCTGCAATGTCGACGGCTGAGCCTTCATCCGACGGCATCTCGGCTGTCAGCTCGAGTCGTCCGCCGATCGCCTCGATCAGCGGCCGCGCCTTGACGAGGCACTCGGCGTACTCGCCCTCAGGCGTCGAGTCGGCAACGATGCCGCCGCCAACGCCGAGCCAAATGCGGCTGTCGGCGATCTCAAACGTACGGATGGCAACATTCATCTCGAGTCCTGCCGAGGCACTGACGTGGCCGATCGAGCCCGTGTAGGCCTCGCGGCCGGTCGCCTCGAGCTCGTTGATGATCTCCATGGCCCGCACCTTGGGCGCGCCCGTCACCGAGCCTGGCGGGAAGGTCGCGCGCAGAAGGTCAGAGTCGAGAACACCGCGGCTGACGTGACCGACGACGTCGGAGACCAGATGCCACACGGCATGCCGCTCGGCTCGGGTGATGGCCGGAACGCGTACGGAGCCCGGGACACTGACGCGACCGAGGTCGTTGCGCATCAAGTCGACGATCATGATGTTCTCGGCGCGGTTCTTGGCAGAGCTGACAAGCTCGGCCGGATCGGTGTCGAGCGACGCCGTGCCCTTGATGGGCGACGTCAGGACTTCGTCGCCCGTACGACGGAGGAACAGCTCGGGCGACATGCTCGCGAGTGCACCCTCGGGGCTGGAGACGTAGGCCGCGTAGGCCGGTTGCAGTGCATCGACGCCCGCGCAGAAGACGTCGAGCGGGTCGCCACTGAATGGCGACTCGAGTCGGGTGCAGAGGTTGGCCTGGAAGATGTCGCCGGCGGCGATGTGGTCGAGCACGGTACGCAGCGCGTCCTGATGCTGCTGCGGTGTCGGCGTCATCTCGAACGTGCCAACCTCGTACGGCTCTGACTCGCTCGGGGCGCCCGCGAGGATCACGTCGATCGCCGCATCACGGTCGACGTCCGCGCTGAGCGACTCATGCCACCAGACTCCGTCGGTGAGACGGAGCACGTGGTCGTAGAAGGCGATGCGGTGATCGGGCTGCTGGATACGGCGTGGCGGGACGTCAGGCAACTCTTCGATCAGGCGACCCAGTTGATAGCCCCAGGCCCCGATCCAGCCGCCAAAGAAGCCCTCGCCATCACTGGGAGGGAGGTCGATGCCATTGAACGGATCACCGGTGATGACGTCGGTCGGATCGAAGGCGATCAGCGCTTCACCGTGGTGCCAGGCACCGATCAGCGCGACCAGACGTTCGCGATCGCGGAACCGGCGGAGAACGTCGAGCGGTTCGAGCGTGATGTCGAGCCGTCGACGAATCGGCTCAGTCCCCGGTGGTTTCGCCAATGACTTCCGCCCCCAGCTCACGACTCAACAACAGCTCAGGGTCGATGTCCTCGTTGTCGATGACTGGATCGTCACGATCGGCGGATGCGTCGGGGTTGCTGTCCTCGGCCGACGGCTGCTCGTTCATTGCTTCACGCGCGGCAGCGGATGAGGCCCGGGGCGCGGCTGGCGCTTCGGCCTTGACCGGTTCAGGCGCCGGATCCGGTGTTGACGGTGAGGAAGCGGCAGGCCGCGCACTCGGATCGACGATCGCTTCGATCCTCCACGTCACGCCGAGCACGGAGTGCAGCGCCTGCTGCACGTATTCGTCTGAGCCACTGCTGAGGAACGACTCGCGTGCACCCGGGTTGACGAGAGCAATGGTCAACGTCGTTCCGTCCAGAGACATGACCTGAGCGTTCTGGCTCAACATCACCCAAGCGAAACGGCGCAGCTCGCGAATCTTGTCGAGCACGTCCGGCCACAGGCGGCGTACGTCCGCAATCGTCATCGACCCAGCGGGAGCAGGTGCGGCTGGAGTGGGTTCCGGCTCGGGCTCGAGCTCAGCAAGCGCTGCCTCGACCGCGACCTCGGGCTGCGGGGTCTGGACGGGCTCAACCGGCGCAACTTCTTCAACAACGGCGGCTGGCTCAATCGGCGGAGCCGGCGCGGCGGCAGCGGGTGCCGCTGGCGCGGGGGCTGCACCGCCGTCGATCGAGAGGCGGCGCTCGAGGCGGTCGAGGCGGGCCTGGAATCCCTGAGTCGAGTTGTCCGATCCGGGTACGAGGATGCGCGCGCACATCAGCTCGAGCAGAAGGCGCGGAGCCGTGGCACCGCGGAACTCCATGAGAGCCGCGTTGACGATGTCGGCTGCGCGAGTGAGCTCGGACGGGCCGAATCCACTCGCCTGGGACAACAGTCGCTCGGCGCGATCGCCAGGGACGTCGAGCAGACCGGTGGACAGCGCATCCGGAACCGCCGCGACGATGACGAGATCGCGCAGTCGCTGCAGGAAGTCCTCGGCGAACCGGCGAGGATCTTGACCCGACTCGATGATCTTGTCGACGACACCAAACACCGTCGCGCCATCACTGGCAGCGAACGCATCGATCGCCTCGTCGAGCAGCGCGTCGGGCGTGTAGCCGAGCAACTGGACGGCGATGTCGTAGGTGACGCCCTCCGGGCCGGCTCCGCCGAGCAGCTGGTCGAGCACGCTGAGGGTGTCTCGCACCGATCCCTGACCGGCACGTACGACGAGCGGCAGAGCGTTGGGCTCGAGCTTGACGTCCTCGGACTTGCAGAGTTCAAGCAGGTAGTCACCGAGGATCTTGGGCGGCACCAAACGGAACGGGTAGTGGTGCGTACGAGACTTGATCGTGCCGATGACCTTGTCGGGCTCGGTCGTCGCGAAGATGAACTTGAGGTGCGGAGGCGGCTCTTCGACGAGCTTGAGCAGCGCGTTGAATCCCTGCGGGGAGACCATGTGGGCCTCATCGATGATGTAGACCTTGTAGCGGCTGCTGACCGGGGCGAAGAAAGCGCGTTCGCGCAGGTCACGGGCATCATCGACACCGCCATGGCTGGCCGCGTCAATCTCTATGACATCGATGCTGCCGGGCCCTCCACGAGCCAGGTCGCGGCAGCTCTGGCACTCGCCACACGGTTCGGCGACGGGCGCCTTCTCGCAGTTGAGGGCACGGGCCAGGATGCGCGCACTGGTCGTCTTGCCGCAGCCACGCGGTCCGGAGAACAGGTAGGCGTGATTGACCTTGTTGGCGGCGAGCGCGTGACGCAGGGGCTCGGTGACATGGTCCTGCCCGATCACCTCGGCAAACGTCTCCGGCCGGTAGCGGCGATAGAGAGCAAGGGGGGCATCCACGTCCCGAACTCTATAGACCTCGTACGACGCTGACGACCCCGATCAGGAAGGGATCAGCGAGGTGGAGCGCAGCCAGGTGTCGACAGCCGCGAACGCAGCCTTGCGCGGCACGTCCTTGGAGATGAAAACGTCGTGTCTGGCGTTCTCAATCGGCAGCGAAGTGAGCGCATTCCCCAGGCAACCGGCCCATCGGGCGATCTGCTTCACGTCGAGCACCGCATCCGCTTCGTCGACAGCCTCAGACCACGTACGAGCGAACCGAGTCTTGGACGAGCGAAGCACCAGCGACGGCACTCCGACGTCGAGTCCCTTGTGCAGTTGAGCGTGGCCGCGGCGGATCGCCGTCAGCCAGCCGAAGGTGACCGGGAATCCGTTGAGTGGCTTGAACGAGGTGTTGAAGTCCCACTCGCCGTGGGCGCTCACGTGCAGGCTCGTGCCGTAGGCATCCGTCGCGGGCAAGTTGATCGGCGTCGTCGGCTTGACCTTCGCAACACCGGCGATCGCCTTGGTGCCTACCGAGCGCATCCACGCCTTGCCCTGGAGGTCGAACCACGGGCTGTTGAGGATGAGCCCCACGACGCCAGCTCCAGCCGATCCGCCCGGCTTCTTGTTGAGTCGATCAAGCCACAGAGAGAGAACAAGCCCACCCGTCGAATGGCCCGACAGGACGATCGGCTTGCCCCCGGTTTCTTCCCGGACGATCGCGAGCGCCTGATCAAGCTCCTTGTCATACAGGGACAGGTCGGAGACGAAATGGCCCGTCTGCCCTTCACGACGCGAACGTCCGCACTTGCGCAGGTCAAGCGCGTAGAACGCGAAGCCCCGGTCCGCGAAGAAGTCGGCGAGCTCGGTCTGGAAGAAGTAGTCGCTGAATCCGTGCACGTAGATCACGGCGGCTTCAGTCTTCGCTGGAGGCGTTCGCCGTACGAGGGTTGCTTCGATCGTCCCCTCACCATCAGGGTCGGTGCCCAGCGGAATCGTCAGCTGCTCGTACCCCGTGCCGAGGTCGTCAGCGACCCACGCGCTCGCGCTCATCAACATTCCTCCTGCTAGTGCTGCAAATTGAACATACGCTGGGGGCCAAGCCGACGCATACGATGCTGAGCCTACGATGAAGTTGCACTCACGGTGCAAAAAGTTACAGGAGCCGAGCATGAGACTTCAGCTGTCTGACGAGGACGTTGCATTCCGCGAGGAAATGCGCGAGTTCTTCACAACCAAGGTGTCCAAGGAAATCCGCGACACCGTCGCGGCTCGACATGAGCTCACCAAGGAGCAGATCGTCGAGGCGCAGCAGGCGCTGAACGCCGGTGGCATCGCCGTACCCAACTGGCCGGTCGAGTGGGGTGGCAAGGACTGGACTCCTCTGCAGCGACACATCTGGCACGAGGAGATGCAGCTCGCCAACGTGCCGATCCCCCTGGCGTTCAACGCCGGCATGGTCGGACCGGTCATCGCGGCCTTCGGCTCGCAGGAGCTCAAGGAACGCTTCCTTCCCAAGACGGCCAACCTCGACATCTGGTGGTCGCAGGGCTTCTCCGAGCCCGACTCCGGCTCCGACCTCGCCTCGCTCCGCACCACCGCGGTCAAGGAAGGCGACGAGTACGTCGTCAACGGCCAGAAGACCTGGACGACCCTCGGCCAGTACGGCGACTGGATCTTCAATCTGGTCCGCACGGATCCGGAGGCCAAGAAGCAGGCGGGCATTTCGTTCCTGCTGATCGACATGACCACCCCCGGCGTCACGGTCCGCCCGATCGAGCTGATCGACGGCGGCTTCGAGGTCAACGAAGTGTTCTTCGACAACGTCCGCGTGCCCGCCGAGAACCTGGTGGGCGAGGAGAACAAGGGCTGGGACTACGCAAAGTTCCTCCTCGGCAACGAACGAGTCGGGGTCGCGCCGGTAGGCGCAACCAAGCGTTCGCTCTCGGCTGCCAAGGACTACGCCAAGACGGCCGGACCCGGCGGGACCTCACTGCTCGACGATCCGCTGTACGCCTCGCAGATCGCCGACCTCGAGAACGAACTGCTCGCCCTCGAGCTCACCGCTCTGCGCGTGGTCGCCCATTCGACTGATGGCAAGCCACACCCTGCGTCGTCCGTACTCAAGCTTCGCGGCACTGAGCTGCAACAGGCAGTCACCGAGCTGTACGTCGACATGGGCGGTCCGGCGTCGCTGGCGTCCGGCGCAGGTCCGGAATCCGATCTGGCCGACTGGAACAAGGTGTCGACGCCGTACTACCTCAACTTCCGCAAAGCCTCCATCTACGGCGGCTCCAACGAGATTCAGCGCACGATCATCGCCGGAACGATCTTGGGACTGAGGGGCTGACATGGACTTCACACTCGATGCAGAACAGGTCGCGCTGCGCGATGCCGTACGTGGACTGCTCGGCAAGTCGTACGAGTCCTCGGAGACTCGTCGTGCCGTGACCAAGCAGGATCCGGGCTGGGACGAGAAGACCTGGGCACAGCTCGCTGAAATGGGCGCTCTGGGTCTCCCGTTCGCTGAGGCCGACGGCGGAATGGGCGCAGGTCCGGTTGAAGTCTCGATCGTCGCCGAAGAGATCGGACGGGTCATCGCGCCCGAGCCGTATGTCGAAGCGGTCGTACTCGCGGGCGGACTCATCGCTGCAGCAGGCACTGACGAGCAGCGAGCCGAGATCCTCGGTGCCTTGTCCGAGGGCACGCTCGTACCCGTGTTCGCTCACAACGAGCCGGGGCAGCGCTACAGCGAGGCCGGTGCTGGCGTGACCGCGACCAAGAGCGGCGACGCCTGGACGCTGACCGGCGTCAAGGAGCCCGTCATCGGTGGCGCACGCGCCGACCTGCTGATCGTCAGCGCGGCAGTCGACGGTGGCACCGGACTGTTCTTGGTGAAGCCTGACGCCGAAGGCCTGACTCGTGACGGTTACGCCACGTTCGAAGGTGGCCGTGCTGCACGCATCGGTCTCAACGCAACCCCGGCGACACCGCTCGGCGAAGCAGGAGACCAGTCGGGCGTCATCGCGAAGGTCATCGCCGAAGCGCAGATCGCGTACGGACACGAGTCGCTTGGTGCCATGCAGTCGGCGCTCGAGCAGACGACGGAGTACCTCAAGACCCGCAAGCAGTTCGGCGTACCGCTGAGCACCTTCCAGGCCCTCACGTTCCGGGCAGCCGACATGTACGTCGAGCTCGAGCTCGCCCGCAGCGTCGTCACCTGGGCGACGTTGGTGCTGCTCGATGGCGGCGATGCTCAGGAGGCCGCGTCACGCGCCAAGCTCCAGGTCAGCAAGGCCGGGCGACACATCGGCAAGGAAGCGATCCAGCTGCACGGTGGCATCGGTATGACGGCGGAGTACAGCGTTGGTCACTTCACCAGCCGCCTCACGGCGATCGACCACACACTCGGCGATGGTCGCCATCACCTGGCCCTGTTGGTCGAGCGGCTCGACGATCACGGAGTGATTGAACCGCTGCCCTGAGGGCATGAAGGACCCCTCGCGCACCCGACAGAGCTCACTGACCCTTGCTGCCTTCCGGCCCTGGGGGAGTTGGGTGATGTGTCGCCGCGCGAGGGGCTGACTCCATCATACGGAGGCGTTGGGGCAGCACCCAACTCGGGCGCAATGCCCGCGAACGCTAGTGAGACAGGACCAGATTGAGCTGGTTCCAGGTCTGCTCGCCGACGAGACCATCGACGACGAGGCCGTTCTTGGTCTGAAATGCCTTGACGGCCTTCGTGGTCACCGGTCCGAAGTCGCCATCCTCAGGAATGCACTTCGTACCGTCGCCCGCGCCATTGACCATCGACTGCAGTTCCCGTACCTCGTGCAGGTAATGGCCGCGGTTGGCGATCGAGAGGTTGTGGCCCGGGAAGAGTCGCAATGATTCCTCGAGAACTGTGCACTCGCGGCCAGCCGTCGACAGAGACTTCACTGCGGGCTTGGCGGCCTTCTTCGTCGGTGTGGCCGATGGCTTCGGGGTGGGTGTCGTGGTGGCCGACGGCGTAACGGTGACGGTCGCCGCCGACGGAGAAGGCTCAGCCTTGTCGCTGTTGCCGTCACTGCCATCGCAGGCAGAGACAGCGAGCACGGTCAGCATCACGGCAGCTACGGCGCGGAACATGTGGCTGATGCTACGGCTGTGAGCGCTATTCCGGGTGGGGGTTTTCACTATGCCCGCGGCAGCCCGGTTGCTCAGTCGGTCCCGATTCGTCTCGCAGCCTCCCCGACCGGTAACCTCGTCCGCGGAGGATTCGCATAGTGGCCTAGTGCGCTCGCTTGGAAAGCGGGTTGAGTGAAAGCTCTCAGGGGTTCGAATCCCCTATCCTCCGCCGTCAATGCAAAACACCTCATCACGCTCTTTGTGATGGGGTGTTTTGCATAGACCTCAGAGGACTCCGATTCGAACCCCTCACGCGCCGCCCTTGATCGTCGCGAAGAAGTCCGCAATCTCGGGGCTCATCTCGGCGAACTCGATGAATGGCGCCCCATCGTCCGCTCCAGGGACGTACGCGAACCGCATCATGCCCGCCATGGATCCCGCCTGGACGACCGGAGAACCCGCAAGAGTCAGGCGCTCGATGGTCTGATCGAAGTCGTCCGGAATGAAGCAGACGTGGTGAAATCCAGGACCTGAGCTGGCCAAGAACTCGGTGTAGATCGATTCACCTGAGACCGGCTGAATGATCTCCAGTTGCAAGTCAGCGACGTAGCCGATCGAGATGTGCGCGATGAAGTCAGCCGGCTTGCCATGAAGTGTGCAGTCCGCTGGCCCGAAGTGCAGATCCGGAATCCGAGTCCACGGACCTGCGCCCATGCTGGCGGTGAGGAACTCCTCGGTGCGCCCGATGTCGTCGGTCACCCACGCCAGTTGGGCAATCGGTCCGTGGTCGATCGGCATCTGATTCTCCTGAACGTATAGGTGGGTACGGTCCTAGCCGAGCTCGCGAGTGCGCCCGTACGCCTCGGGTTCATCACGCATGATCGTGGCACGCACCTGCACTCGGTAGCGCCAGATCTGGACCAGCCCGATCCCCCAGAGCACGTACTGGAACGACATCGCCCAGCGGAATGCCTCGGGTGTGTACGCCGTGCTGCTGCCGGGCGTTCGCCAGTCGAGGATGATGCCGATCGCAATGACCAGCACGAGGCTGGCGAAGAATCCGCCCTGGTTGATGATGCCGATGGCTGCTCCCATGCGATGCTCGGGATTGAACGACCGCCCGAAGTCGAAGCCGATCATCGAGGCAGGGCCACCGACGCCCACCGCGACCATCAGGAGGACCAGCAACCAGAACGGCGCATCCCCTCGCCACGCCAGCACGATGGTCCACATCACGACAATCGCCGAGACGATCGCGAGCACCAGTGTTGAGCGGTGCCACGGGTGTCGGGTGATGAACCACGCCAACGCCGGGCCGGCCGCCATGACCGCGACCACCAAGATCGTCAGCAACGCGCCGGCCTGCCCCGAGGACAGATTCTCGCCGCGTACGAAGAACGGATAGCCCCACAGGAGTCCGAGCGTCGTGGCGCTGAACTGCGTTGTGAAATGCGTCCACAAGCCCAGGCGCGTGCCGGGGTGCTCCCACGACTCGGCCAGGCTGCGTCGGATCGTGGTGAGCGACATCGCCGGGCCGCTCGCGGATCGCTCAACTGGCGAGTCGCGAATGAAGATCAGGAGTGCGATCAGAAGGACGATGCCGATCGCCGCGGCAAGGAGATACGCCTTGGTCCAGCCGAGCTCGCGCAGTGCCAACGTCATCGGCACCGCCGCGATGATTGCGCCGAGCTGACCGAGGACGCCGGTCATCTGCGTGAAGAACGGGATGCGACGAGGCACGAACCAGGTGTTCACCAAGCGGAGGAGACACACAAAGATCATGGCGTCGCCGATGCCGACGATGACTCGCGCGATGAGGGCGATCGCGTACGTGTCGGCGACCGCGAACAACGTCTGCGCCGCCGTGAGCGTCACCAGCCCGGTGAGCATGACGCGGCGTGAGCCGAAGCGATCGAGGATCAGCCCCACCGGGATCTGCATCGCGGTGTAGACCAGCAGCTGCAGCATCGTGAACGTCGACAGCTGCGCAGCCGTGATGTCGAACCGCTCGGTCGCAGCCAGACCAGCAACCGCCAGCGACGACCGGTGGAACACCGCGAGCAGGTAGATCAGCAGCCCGACGAACCACACCAGCAGCGCGCCTCGCTGTTGTGGGCTGGCCTCGGTCACCCCGCCAGACTAGAGCGCAGGAGGCGTAGGTTGGACAGATGTCGGACGAAGTTGAGTCATCGGTTCGCGAGCGTGCCGTTGCAGCCCTAAACGCTGGCGATCTCGAGACCGCCACGATCCTGAACCGTGAACTGGTTCGCCTTCATGACCGCATGGGAATCACGATTGTTTCGATCACCGAGGGTTCAGCCGAGACGACCATGGAACTCAACGCGGAGACGGCAGGATCGGCTCCTGGAACGGTGCACGGCGGCATGCTTGCGACTTTCGCCGACGTGACCGCCGCTATGGCACTCACCCGATCGCTGAACGACACGGAGCACATCCAGGTCACCACCGATATGCACATCCGCTACTTCCGGCAACCGAAGAGCGGCCCACTAACTGCGCGCGCCAGCGTTGTCCATCGCGGGCGTCTGATCCTGAGTGCCGAATGCGTGATCTGCGACGCCGAGGGCCGAGATCTCGCTCGCGCAACAGCGACCTACATGCTCGTTCAGCTCCCATCCTGATCCAACGCGTCTCGATGGGAAATGCGCTGGCAGGCCCGCTTATGTCTACCTATTGGCGGAGGTGGCCGGGTTGGCTGCGGGGCAGCACTGATGGCGGGTCGCTGCGGTAGGTGTGGCCAGTCGGTGTCTGCCAGATCGTGGTCTTGCCCTGAGACGTGACCTTCCAGCCCGGCAAAGACTTGATGGTGTGCGACCTCTTGCAGAGGCCTTGGCCGTTGTCGGCTGTCGTGAGTCCGCCGAGCGAGTGGTCATGAATGTGGTCGTCATCGCGGATCGTGGCATCGCACCCCGGCATGCGACAGATCCGGTCACGGGTCCGAATGTGCCTGCGCGTTGGTGAGTCGAAGCGCCGACGGCGGGGTTCGCGTACGAGGAGTGCGCCGTCGATCGGGTCCGTCAGCAGGCGGCGGATCGACGGATTGGGTGCGTGGGCGATGAGGTCGTCTGACACATCAGGGCTGATGGGGCCGTAGCCAACGAGGTCGACCGGTTCGCCATCCTGACCGAGCAGGGTGGGCGCATCCACGACGAGCTGGATCTCGACATCGATCGCATCGGCACTAGCGAGTCCGGTGACACGCTCAACCAGGGTCTGGGCCATGATCTGGCCGACGGTGCGCTCATCACCGGCCGAACGGAGACCGCGAGCCCACGAGTCGAGGGCGTTGTAGGAGGCGAGAATCTGTTCGGCCGGTCCGCGAACCTGCAGGATCGCGACGCCATCGGTGTCGGGAAACATCGACACGCGCTGGTCGGCGCGGTTGCGCTCGGCACGAGCGCGGGCAGCCTCTACGTCGATCCGCACGACTTCACGCCGCGCGGCCTTGGCCGCCTTCTTGGCCGTCAGGCCTGGTAGCCGCGGAGCGATCTCACCGTCGAACACGATCGAGTCATCAACGTCGAGACACACTGATTCGTTGACGACGGCCTGCGCGACTGGCTGAGGAATCACACCGTCGCTGAACAGCTCGGCAACCCGCGGCAATCGCTTGAGCCCGAGGGCCAGACCCACTTGGGTGCCTGCGGCTGACGGTCCGATGTTGCGAGCCATCGCCACCTCGCCGATGACAGACAGCGTTGGGTCGCCACGACCGATCCCCATGTCCTCAGCGCGCGACTCGTGCAGCGCGGCAATGTGCCTCGCCTGCTCGGAACTGACCACGCGAGACAGCCGCTCAAGCGCCACCAGCGCATCGATGCGGGCAGCACCAAAACTGAGTTCTGATTCATCCTCGAAATCGTGCGCGCGGACAGCCCTGAGCACGTCCTCGGTGGCGATTTCGGTGAACATACTTCCAACCTAGAACGCACCACCGACAGCCGTTTGAGTGAATGAAACCCCTGTGGAGACAGGGGAAATCCACAAAGCTAGTAGGTCAGCGCAACTGCCGGATCGCGCAGGATCGCGGCGACATCGGCGAGGAAATGCGAGCCCTGTTCGCCGTCGACCAGACGGTGATCGAAGCTCAGTGCCAACGTCGTGACCCAGCGGGCAACGATCTCATCGTTGTCACCGACCCACGGGCGCTTGTTGATCGCACCCACAGCGAGGATGCCGGCTTCACCCGGGTTGAGAATCGGTGTTCCCGCGTCGATACCGAAAACGCCGATGTTGGTGATCGTGAACGATCCACCAGCCATCTGGGCGGGCTGCGTCTTGCCGTCGCGGGCCGTGGTGATGAGCTCACCGAACGCCTGCCCCAGCTCGACCATCGTCATCGAGTCGGCACCAACAACGTTGGGTACGACCAGTCCGCGCGGGGTTGCGGCGGCGATGCCGAGGTTGACCGAGCCCTTGAGCACGATCTCCTGGGCGGCCTCGTCCCACGACGAGTTGATCTCGGGCGTGTGTTTCATCGCGAGCAGCACTGCCTTGGCGACGATCAGCAGAGGTGAGACCCGGACGTCCTTGAACGCGGGGTCCTTCTTGAGCTGTTTGACCAGATCCATCGTCCGGGTGACATCGACCGTGACCCATTCGGTGACGTGTGGCGCAGTGAAGGCCGACGACACCATGGCGGCGGCAGTCATCTTGCGAACACCCTTGATCGGCACGCGTACGTCGCCAACGGACGACGGTCGGGCCGCAGGAGCAGCCGGCGTCTCAGCGAGCCCGGCGAACGCCTCGACGTCAGCACGAGTAATGATCTCGCCGGCGCTCGGCACCGAGCCGAGGTCCACTCCGAGATCCTTGGCGAGCTTGCGTACGGGCGGCTTGGCCAGCGCACGCAGCGGCTTGCGCTGAGAAACCTTCTCGGTGTCGACCGACGCGACAGCGCCCTTGCGGGCGCGGCGCTTGAGCGACGATGCGCGCGGACCGTAGCCAACGAGCACCTTCTGGCGCTCTTCCGGAGGTGCGGACGGCTCGGCGGCCTGAGCCGAGCCAACGGCCGCGGGTGCGCCGATGAACTCTGGGGTCGAGAAGTCGCTGGCCGTTGGCGCACTCACCGCGGGGGCTGCGGCCGCAGGCGCTGCGGCTTCAGGTGTTGCCGCCTCGTCTGCCGACAGGATGCGGATGATCGGCGTACCGACCGCGACCGTCTCACCTTCGGCGACGAGCAGGGCGTCGATGGTGCCTTCGTACGGGCTGGGCAGTTCGACGATCGACTTGGCTGTCTCGATGTCGACGATGATGTCGTTGACCTTGATGACGTCGCCGACCTTGACCTTCCACAGAACGATCTCTGCCTCGGTCAGGCCTTCACCAACGTCGGGAAGCTTGAACTCACTCATCAGTACTCCAGCGAACGGTCGACGGCGTCGAGCACGCGGTCGAGTCCCGGCAGGAACTCTTCCTCGGTGCGGCTCGGCGGATACGGCATGTCGTAGCCAGTGACGCGGAGTACCGGCGCCTCAAGGCTGTAGAAGCAGGTCTCGGTGATGCGCGAGGAGATCTCGGCACCAAGGCCGAGGGTCTGGGCAGCCTCGTGCACGACGACGGCGTGACCCGTCTTGCGCACCGAGTCATAGACCGGGTCGAGGTCGAGCGGCGACAACGTACGCAGGTCGATGACCTCGAGGTTGACTCCGTCCTCAGCTGCCGCGTCAGCGGACTCCAGGCACGTCTTGACCATCGGCCCGTACGCGATCAGGGTCGCGTCGGTGCCTTCACGAACGATGCGCGACTTGTGCAGCGGGAACGGGTCGTGGTCGAGGTCGACCTCGCCCTGATCCCAGTAGCGACGCTTGGGCTCCATGAACACGATCGGGTCGTCACTCGCGATGGCCTGCTGAATCATCCAGTAGGCGTCGTTGGCGTTGGAGCACGCGACGACCTTGAGGCCGGCAGTCAGCGCGAACTGACCCTCGGGGCTCTCCGAGTGGTGCTCAACTGCGCCGATACCTCCACCGAATGGGATGCGGATGACCATCGGCATCTTGACCTTGCCGGCGCTGCGGAAGTGGAACTTCGCGACCTGGCTGACGATCTGGTCGTACGCGGGGTAGACGAAACCGTCGAACTGGATCTCAAGCACGGGGCGATAGCCGCGCATCGCCATACCGACCGCGGTGCCGAGGATGCCCTGCTCGGAGAGCGGGGAATCGATGACCCGGCTCTCGCCGAAGTCCTTCTGAAGTCCGTCCGTGATGCGGAAGACGCCACCGAGTCGGCCGACATCCTCGCCCATGATCAGGACCTTCTCGTCGGCCTCCATGGCCGCGCGCAGTCCGGCGTTCAAACCTTTGGAGAGGGGCATCTTCGTCATGCGGGTGTCCCTTCTGTCTCGAGGCCATCTCTGAACGCGACGTACGCCGCCTTCTGTTCAAGCAGCTCAGGCGTCTCGCCATCGACGTAAACCATGCTGAACAGCGCCTCAAGATCGGGCTCCGGCAGCGCCTTGCACGCCTCGCGCAGGTTCTTGCCCAGCACTTCGGCCTCAGCATCGAGGGCATCGAAGAACTCCTGCGGCGTGCCCTGCACCTGCAGGTAACGCTTCACGCGCTCGATCGGGTCCTTGAGCTTCCAGGTCTCGACTTCGGCAGTCTCGCGGTAGCGGGTCGGGTCGTCGGACGTCGTGTGCGCGCCCATGCGATAGGTGTATGCCTCGATCAGGGTCGGACCCTCACCATCGCGCGCCTTCTGCAAAGCCGCCTTGGTCACTGCATGGCATGCGAGGACATCGTTGCCGTCAACGCGCATTCCCCGGAAGCCGAAGCCGCCAGCGCGCTGGGCGATCGGACCACGAGTCTGTCGATCTGTGGACGCCGAGATCGCGTACTGGTTGTTCTGGCAGAAGAACACGACGGGAGCATTGAAGACCGCCGCCCAGTCGAATGCCTCGTTGACACTGCCCTGGCTGGTTGCACCATCGCCGAAGTAGGCGATGACCGCGGCGTCGCGGTCAGGATCGTTGTGGCCGACTGCTCCATCGAGGGTCAGGCCCATCGCGTAGCCCGTCGCGTGGAGGGTCTGCGCGCCGATCACGATGCTGTACAGCGCGATGCCGTGCTCGTTGGGGTCCCAGCCGCCGAGCTCAGTACCTCGGAAGAGTCCGACGAGCTTGCCCGGTTCGACTCCGCGGCACAGCGCAACTCCGTGCTCGCGATAGGTCGGAAAGGCAAAATCCTGCTTGCGAAGAGCGCGACCCGAACCGATCTGGGCGGCTTCCTGACCCTGCGCCGGAGGCCATAGTCCGATCTCGCCGTGACGCTGCAGCGCGTGTGCCTCAAAGTCGACGCGGCGCATGAGGACGAGGTCGCGGTAGAGCTCGCGGATGCTCTCGTCGTCGCCGTCATAAGCGAACTCAGGGTGGCTGACGCGCTCGCCTTCGGGCGTCAGGAGCTGAACGATCGGGAAGTCTCCCGCTGGATCGTCAGCCATGTAGGTGTCAGGCGTGGTCAAGCTCATGCGTCTCCCTCAATCACGCGGCCGCGGGGTCTCCGGGCCGAGATGTCGAAGCTGTGGAATCGTCGGGACCCAGGGGTGTTGGGACTGGTGAAGATCACACGGGCGTGACCGGCATCACGCTTGCGGCGATCGTATCCTGCGCTCGGTTGACCGACCAAACAGTGCAGGTGAGCGCGTCGCGTCGCGTCGCGATCAGGCCTGGCAAGGGCGTAGGGAAGGGCCCGACACGTCATGGTTTGCTCCTAGGTGTGCTCCCACCTGACCATGACTTTAGCCACAAATCCGCACTTACTGTCGAGTAGGTGCCTGATCATTTTGCGCCTCTGACCTGCAGGTTAGCGGTCGTTCACCACCTCAGTGGACGAAGACAGTGGACGCGCCGGGAACCTGAATGGTCAGTCGCCCGCTCGGGTCGACCACAACCTGCAGCGTCTGATTGGGGGCCTTGGATGCAATCTCGATGGTCTTCGTCGTGCCGGGTACGTACCAGGGCGGCGTGACGATGGTCGCTGGATCGCTGCCTCGGAAGCCGAAGTGCAGCTTCGACGCTGCCGTGAGCGCCGTGAGCTTCTCGGCGGTCGTCCGGTTCACCGCGACACTCCAGCCCCACTGGTTGTAAGCCTTGGCGGTCGATGAGTACGTAATCGTCGTCGGCGTCGGCACCGGGTGGGCGAACCGATCCATCAGCATCGGCAGGTACTCGCGGAAGTCCTGGGCCCAATACGGGAACGAATGGGTGCCGAACACGTAGTTGTCGAGGCGGTGCGGAATACCCGCGTTCTTGAGGCTCGACGAAAACGCCAGCGTCGAGATGTGCGTCGCACCTTCGATGACATTGCCCGCGCCACCGCCGTACTGGTTCTCGGGTGAGTCCAGTTCGCCCGGGATTCCCGTCGCCGTCCAGAGGCTGACGTCCATGCCGCGGAAGTTCTCCACCAGCGTGCCCGGATCGTGGCCCTGCCAGTGCACGGCATTGAGGAGCGGATCGCCCAGGATCGTGAAGGGCGGCAGACCGTTGAGCCCGACGGTAATGGCTTCGATGACGAAGCTCGCACCCGCGCGTACGACGGAGTTCCTGAAGATCTCGGGTGCTCCGGAGAACGTGGCGAGCGAGGTGAACTTGTCAGGGTGCAATGCGGCGCCGTGTGCAGCGCCGTATCCGCCCTGTGACAGGCCGGCGATGGCTCGGTGGTCGCGGTCGGCGATGGTCGGGAAGTTGTGGTCGATCCACGGGATCACCTGGTCGTACTCGAAGGTCTCCCACTTCGAGCCGCCGCGCTTTCCGCCATTCCACTCGTCATTGAAGAAGCCACCGCCGTCGCCGTCGTAGCCCGCTTCGGGCAGGACGAGAATGACGTTCTTGCCGGCCGTGGTGGCGAGGGCATCTCCGGCGCCGATCCAGTCCGAGGGGCGGCCTGACGTGCCGTGATAGAGGTACAGGACCGGGTAGCGGGTCGATGAGCTCGAGTCATACCCGGTCGGCATCACGACGCGGATGCGTACGGGCTTCTTCAGAGCCGCTGTCGAGACGGTGTACTCGGTCTGCCTCGCGTCGATCACCTGTGTACCCATGACCGTGAGGCCGTCACTGTTGTCAGGCGGTGAGGCCTGGGCGATCGATGTGGGCGCGACGAGTGCTGCAGTCAGCACGATCGCGGCAATGAAACGACGGGACATGGGAGCTCCTCAGCGATGTCGCCAACACCCTAGTTCCCAATTCGTACAGGTGTACAGGATTTAGTGAACTTCGCGCCACGCGGCGGCGAGGGCGACGAACTCCGCGTTGACCGCCGGATCGCCGACGCTGATGCGTACGCCGTCACCTGCGAACGGGCGCACCGACACGGGATCGCAGGCCGCCGCAAATTCCATTGCGTCATCGCCGAGCGGCAGCCACACGAAGTTGCCCTGCGCCTCGGGCACATCCCAACCCTGCCCTCGTAGGGCAGCCAGCATGACCTCGCGCTCCTTGACGATCGACTCGACTCGAGCGGTCAGCTCGGCCTCCGAATCGAGCGATGCAACGGCAGCCGCCTGGGCAAGATCGGTGACGCTGAACGGCGCGGTCGCCTTGCGGATCGACTCGGCGACCGCCGGCTGTGCGATGGCATAGCCAACCCGCAGACCTGCGAGCCCGTACGCCTTGGAGAACGTACGGAGGACGACAACGTTGTCGTGCGCGGCGAGCAGAGCGAGGCCATCGGCGGCGTCGGGATCGCGGACGAACTCCACGTATGCCTCGTCGACCACCACGATCACTCCGGCCGGAACCTTGGCGAGGAATGCCTCGAGATCGGCCTGCTTGACGATCGGACCGGTCGGGTTGTTGGGCGTGCACACCAGCACGACGCGAGTGCGATCGGTGATGGCCGCCGCCATGGCATCGAGATCATGGGTCGCATCGTCGCGAAGCGGCACCCGCGTGGTCGTCGCGCCGGTGAGGTCGGCAGCGATCGGATAGGCCTCGAAGGAGCGCCAGGCGTAGATGATCTCGTCGCCGGCCTCGCAATGCGCATTGAGCAGCGCGAACAGGACGGCAACCGAGCCGGTGCCAGCCGCGAAGTGATCAGGCGAGAGCTTGAACTTGGCGCCCAGCGCGTCATAGAGCACGGTCATGCCGGCGTCGGGATAGCGGTTGATCCGACCGAGCTGACCGGCCGCGCGCTCCATCACACCGGGCAGCGGACCGTACGGGTTCTCGTTGCTCGACAGTTTGTAGTTCTCGTCCGCAGCGGACTTCCCCGGCTTGTAGACAGGGATGCCATCAAGCGCTCTGCGTGCGGATGGACTCGTCATGCAGCCGACCATATCCCCGAGCAGGGCTGACACAATCGGCACGTGACAGCCCGCAACCCTCGACTCGGCATCGTGCTGGTCCTGATCGGGGCTGTGCTGTTCGGCTTGAACGGTGGCGTCTCGCGCGTCGCCATGGCGACCGAGCTGACACCCGAGATGTTCACAACGCTCCGCATCACCGGCGCGACCCTGGTGTTTGTTCTGTACGCCGCGCTCTTCCGCCGATCCGCCTTGAAGCGGCCAACCGGAACGTCATTCCTGCTGATCGTCGGGCTCGGACTGGTTGGCGTCGTCGCGCTGCAGCTGACCTACAACGTCGCGATCACCCGTCTGCCTCTCGGCATCGCCCTGCTGATCGAATACCTGGCGCCAGTGCTGGTCGTGTTGTGGGTGCGCTTTGTCCGACATGAAGAGGTGCGCCCCCGTATGTGGCTGGCCGTATCTCTCGCCCTCGTCGGACTCGCGGTCGTGAGTCGCGTGTGGAATGGACTCACCTTCGACGGTCTCGGCGTCGTGATGGCGTTGCTGGCTGCAGTGAGCTTCGCGGCCTACTTCCTGCTCGCCGAACACAACGTCGGTGTCGATGACCCGCTGCGCGTCATCCTCTGGGCCTTCGTCGTGGCAACCGTGGTGATGAACCTGATCCAGCCGATCTGGACGTCGCCCGGGCTGGGTGGGAGCACGAGCATGCTCGGCCGCCTCGAGGATCTGTCCGCCGCACCGTGGCTGGTGGTGGCCTGGGTCGTCGTGTTCGGCACCGTCGCACCGTTCTTCCTGCAGATGGTCGCGCTGCGCCACATACCCGCCACGATCGTCACCGTCATCGCCATGCTCGAACCGGTCATCGCGAACGTGCTCGGGTGGGCGTGGTTCCGTGAATCGCTCACCCCGGTGCAGGTGCTCGGCGCCCTCGCCGTACTCGGCGGCATCATCCTGGCGCAAACCTCACGTACGACGGCTCCCGCGGCGCTGCCGCCGCAATAAGCCGCCTGCGACACCCAGAGTGCAACAATCGGGCCATGCCCAAGTTTCTGACTACGTGGATTCTCAGCTCAGCATCCCTGGCGATCGCCGCCCAACTCCTCGGCACGCACATGAACATCGGCGAAGGTGACAGCACGACAGCTCGCGTCGTCTCGATCGCGATCGTCGGTGCCATCTTCGCGGTGATCAACACCTTCGTCGCGCCGGTCATCAAGACCCTGTCGCTGCCGTTCATCATCATCACGCTCGGATTCGCGCTGCTCGTCATCAACGCCCTCCTCCTGCTGCTTACGGAATGGCTCACCGACAAGCTCGACGTGTCGTACTTCTTCGTCGATGGCTTCTGGTGGGCCGTGCTCGGCGCTGTCGTGATCTCGCTGGTCAACACGGTGCTCGGGGCGTTCACCAACAAGAAGTGAGCTACCGCATCGCGCTGGTGTGCCTCGGCAACATCTGCCGATCGCCGATGGCGCACGTTGTTCTGGAGGACCGGCTCGCCAAGGCCGGGCTGGATGACCGCGTCGAGGTTGTCTCGGCAGGTACGGGCGGGTGGCACGAGGGCGAGTCCATGGACTCGCGCGCCGCTGACGTACTGCGATCGGCCGGCTACGACCCGAGCCGGCACGTCGCGCGTACGTTCAACACGGACTGGTTCGTCGAGAACGACCTCCTGCTGGCGATGGACCTCAGCAACCAGGCCGACATGAGCGACCAAGCGCCGACCGTCGCAGAGCAGGCCCGCGTTCGCATGTTTCGGGAGTTCGATCCCGAGGCCATCGAGGGCGACGTCGAGGTGCCCGACCCTTGGTATGGCGGCGCTTCGGGATTCGCCGCAGTCCTCGCAATGATCGAGCGGACCACCGACCAACTGGTCGAGCAATTGCCAGACCTATTGGAGTCCTGACCTCTCCAACTCACAAACGTGACGGCAGCGCAGGCGGTAACGTCAGCGACATGGCACGAATGACCGGAACCGCCGCACGGGCGGAATCTCTTCTCGGTCAAGGTGTCGTTTCCACCACCTCAGTCGCCGGCGGCGACATTTGTACGTCGACGCGTCTGCGTCTCACCGACGGCCACAACGCCATCATCAAGACCCGGCCCCAGGCCCCCGTCGACATGTTCGTCCGCGAAGCCGAGGGGCTGCGCTGGCTGGCCGAGGCCGGCGGCGCCCACGTACCTGAGGTCCTCGCCGTCGCCGAAGACTGCCTGATCCTCGCCTGGGTCGAGCAGGGCAAGCCCACAGCTGACGCAGCCGAACGGTTCGGTCGCGATCTCGCCGCAACGCATGCAGCCGGAGCCTCGACCTTCGGTGCCGAGAACGACGGGTTCATCGGCCTGGCACCGTTGCCCAACCGTCCGCTGCCGACGTGGCCGGAGTTCTTCGCCTCGCGACGGGTCATGCCGTACGTACGAGCTGCCGTCGATCGTCAAGCACTGACGTTGGAAGAAGCCGAGACGATCGAGTCCGTGATGCGTCGCATCCACGAGTTCGCCGGTGAGGCCGAGGCGCCATCCCGCATCCATGGCGACCTTTGGTCCGGCAACATCGTCTGGGGTGCCGACGGCAACATCTGGCTGATCGACGCCGCCGCCCATGGCGGTCATCGGGAGACCGATCTGGCCATGCTCGCCCTGTTCGGCGCTCCGCATCTCCAGCGGATGATCGACTCGTACGACGAAGCAGCACCGCTCGCCGACGGCTGGCGCGAACGCCTTCCTCTTCACCAGTTGCACCCGCTGCTCGTGCACGCCGTGATGTTCGGCGGAACCTATGGTGCCCGTGCCGCCTCCGCGGCGCAGTCCTTGCTCGATGGCACTTCTGGCGACTAACTCAGCAACTCCTCAGACTGCAGGGGCACACTGAATCCATGCGAATTCTTGTCGTCGACGATGACCGCGCTGTGCGCGACTCGTTGCGGCGATCCCTGGAGTTCAACGGCTACACGGTCGACCTCGCGTCTGACGGTGCCGAGGCTCTTGCGCGCGTGCCCCAGATCAACCCCGACGCGATCATCATGGACGTGATGATGCCGCGGCTCGACGGTCTCGAAGCGACTCGGGCGTTGCGTGGTGCTGGCAACGACGTACCGATCCTCGTCCTGACTGCCCGCGATGCGGTGTCCGATCGCGTCGACGGCTTGGACGCCGGCGCTGACGACTACCTCACCAAGCCGTTCGCTCTCGAGGAGCTGCTCGCTCGCGTACGTTCGCTGCTCCGCCGTTCGAGCCGGGCCGCCGCGGTGGAGCCGGACGAGGCGCCGCTGGTGTTCGCCGATCTGTCACTCGATCCGGTGACGCGCGATGTCACACGCGGTGAGCGCGCGCTGTCACTCACGCGTACCGAGTTCGCCTTGCTCGAGCTGTTCCTCCAACGCCCCAAGCGGGTGCTCGAACGGTCGTTCATCCTCGAGGAGGTGTGGGGCTTCGACTTCCCCACCACCGCCAACTCCCTCGAGGTCTATGTCGGCTACGTACGTCGCAAGCTCGAGGCCGAAGGTGAGCCGCGACTGCTCCACACCGTGCGTGGCGTCGGATACGTCCTGCGCGAGACCCCACCGTGATCGAGCCGTTCCGCCAACTGGTCCGCCCGCTCACGTCACGTATGTCGCTGGCGCTGCGCGTCGCGATCCTGACCACCCTCTCCGTCGCACTGACCCTCGGTGCACTCAGCGCCATCGTGTACGTGACGGTGGCATCCGAGTTCAAGAGCTCGCTCGATGACTCGATGTTCCGCCGCGCCAACGACGCCGTTGCCGCCAACTATGTGCCGTCGGAGAAGAACGACGCCGAGGACGCACTGACCGGAGTGAAGGCCTTCGTCGTACGAGGTGGCGAGCTGTTCGCACCCGCAACGGCGGATCGCGACTTCCCGTTCGACCACCACGAGGTCGCCGTTTCGATCGGCACCGAGAAGCGCTCGATGCGCACCCTCACGTACAACGGCGTTTCCTACCGAGTCGTGGCGGTCAGTGCGAGCCCAGGCGTGGCACTCGTACTGGCACAGCCGATGGAATCGATTGAGCGGGCACTCGACCGACTCAAGGTGATCCTGCTGCTGAGCAGTGCCGCCGGTGTCGCTCTTGCAGGCATCGCGGGATGGGCCGTCGCGGCCAACGGTCTGCGACCGGTCCGTCGCCTCACCGCCGCAACCGAACGCGTCGCCCGCACCCAAGAACTTCGCCCAATCGAGGTGAGTGGCAGCGATGAGCTGGCCCGTCTGACGACGTCGTTCAACTCCATGCTCCAAGCTCTCGACGCGTCGCAGCACCGCCAACGTCAGCTCGTCGCCGATGCCGGCCACGAGCTGCGTACACCGCTGACCAGCCTGCGTACCAACATCGAGCTGATCGGTCAGGCGGCGGACAACGACGAGCGGTCGCTGTCGACAGAGGAACGCCACGAGATCATGGGCGACGTACGGTCGCAGCTCGAGGAGATGACGACACTGGTCGGCGACCTGGTCGAGCTCGCCCGCGACGAACCTATGCGTCGCGACCCGGAGCCACTCGACTTCGCCGACGTCGTCACCCAGTCGGCTGATCGCGTACGCCTGCGAGCTCCGGCGGTGACCTTCGACGTCGAGCTCGAGCCATGGCTGGTGTTCGGCGAAGCTCAGTTGCTCGAGCGCGCTGTGACCAACCTTCTCGACAATGCAGCCAAGTGGAGTCCGGACGGCAGCACGGTCCGCGTCCGTCTCGACCAAGGCGTGCTGACCGTGGCCGACCAGGGACCTGGCATCGACGCCGCCGACCTACCGCACGTCTTCGACCGGTTCTACCGATCGAGCGAAGCGCGTACGTTGCCGGGCTCAGGACTCGGACTCTCGATCGTGCGACGTGCCGCCGATCGCCACGGCGGGACGGTCGAGGCGTCATCGGGCAACGGTGGCGGGACACTTTTCACGCTCACGCTGCCCGGTTCTGACGACGACTAGCGCACGATTTTCTTTCCGCGCTCACACACCGCCCTCAGCCGGGTTTCAGAAATAGGCGAGAATCTCTGTTTATGAGTGAAACGCAGGATCCCTTCGCCGACCGTCCGTACGTCCCGCCGACCGCGCGCGACGTGGACGAGCAGGCCTCCGCAGAGGCGCCCACCGAGACTCCCGTCGCAACCGACGAGCTTGAGGTACCCGCTGAAGCCGCACCGGTGAGCGACGAAGTAGTCGACGAGCCAGCTCTCGAGCCCGCCCTCGCGGCAGCCATCGAGGCGCCTGCCGACGTGGTTCCCGCCGCCGAGCCCGTCGCTGAAGCACCCGCCGCAGAGCCCGTTGCTGCCGAGCCCATCGCAGCTCCGCCCGTCGAAGAGCCGCCCGCGTACACGCACCGCTACTCCAGCGAGCCCGCGCTTACCGCCGCCGCGCAGGCACCGCTTGAGACGCCCTTCGAGACACATGCGCCAACCACCACGTTCCCGGCCGCACCTGCCTTTGACGGAGGCGACCCGTTCCCTCCAGCCCACACCACCGGTGACGAGCCGCCCAAGCGCCGCGGCCGCAAGGTTGTCAGCGCCCTGGCCATCGCGGCTCTCGCTGCGGGCTCAGGTTTCGGCGGCGCCTACGCGTACGACGAACTCGTCGACAACAACGACGGCACCACCACAGTGAGCTCACTCGACACGGGCAACACCACCAACACCAGTGGACCCGCCGGCGCTGTCGAGAAGGTCGCATCGAAGGTGCTGCCCTCGGTCGTACAGATCAACGTCAAGGGCAAGGACGACGCTGGATCTGGAACCGGCATCATCATCAGCTCCGATGGCGAGATCCTCACGAACAACCACGTTGTCGAAGTTGCCGGCGACGACGGCACGCTCACCGTCGCATTCAATGACGGCTCCAACGCCAAGGCGACGATCATCGGTACGGATCCGCTCACGGACCTCGCGGTCATCAAGGCGACCGGCAAGTCAGGCCTGACGCCAGCATCGCTCGGCAGCTCGGCTGACCTCCGGGTCGGTCAGGAAGTTGTCGCGATCGGCTCACCGTTCGGCCTCGAAAGCACCGTGACCAGCGGCATCATCTCGGCGCTGAACCGTCCGGTCACATCGAACTCGGCCACTGCGACGAGCCAGGGCACCACATTCCCCGCGGTACAGACCGACGCCGCGATCAACCCGGGCAACTCCGGTGGACCGCTGGTTGATCTCAACGGCAATGTCGTGGCGATCAACTCCGCGATCCGCTCCGGTGCCGCAGGCAGCGATGCCGGCTCCATCGGCCTCGGGTTCGCCATCCCGATCGACCTGGCCAAGAACGTCTCCAAGCAGTTGCTCGATGGCAAGAAGGTTGAGCACGCCCGCATCGGCGTCAAGGTCGGACAGGCAGTGTCGTCCGATGACATCACCGGCATCGGCGCCCTCGTCTCCGAGGTCACCAAGGGCGGCGCGGGCGACAAGGCCGGCCTCAAGAAGGACGACATCATCACCGCCGTCAACGGCCACGCGGTGGCGAGCAATGAAGCGCTCGTCGCATCCGTACGCGGCTACCAGCCCGGCGAGACCATCAAGGTCACCTATCAGCGCGGTGGCAAGACCCAAACGGTCAACGTCACGCTCGACTCTGACGGCGGCGACCTCAAAGAGTGATCACTCGCGGACGGCCGACCTGCAAAGGTCGGCCGTTTTGCACGCCAGGATGGCCGATTATCGCTCGTGCCTGTCGGTGCCGGTCACTACCGTGAATATGTGAAGAACCGCGATCTTTCCCTCCCGGCGCTGCTGGTCACTGTCCTCCTCTGGGCGTCCGCATTCGTTGGCATTCGCGCAATCGCTGACACGTTCTCGGCGGGATCGTTGTCTCTCGGACGACTCCTCGCCGCCTCGATCGCTCTCACGGCAATCGCCTGGCCGAAGCGTGAGCCCTTGCCGACGGGCAAGTCTCTGCAGCTGATCATCCTGTACGGCGTCGTCTGGTTCGGTGCCTACAACGTCGCCCTCAATGCCGCCGAGCAAGACCTCGACGCCGGCACCACCGCGCTGATCGTCAACATCGGGCCGATCCTGATTGCCCTGATCGCCGGAGTCATCTTCAAGGAGGGCTTCCCCAAGCCCCTCATCATCGGCATGGCCGTGGCGTTCGCCGGCATCGCACTGATCGCGATCAGCACACGCAACTCGTCGGTCGAGACTGCCAGCACGGTCGGTGTCGTGCTGTGCCTCGTCGCGGCAGTTTGCTACGCGATCGGCACACTCAGCCAGAAGGTCGCGCTCCGCGACACGTCACCTGTGATGTCGGTGTGGCTCGCGTGCCTGGTCGGCACCGTCGTGTGCCTCCCCTTTGCGCCTCAGTTGATCGACGAGCTCGGCGAGGCATCGGCCGGCGACATCGGTTGGTTGGTGTTCCTTGGCATCTTCCCGACCGCCATCGGCTTCAGCACCTGGGCCTACGCACTCAAGCGGCTCACGGCAGGACAGGTCGCGTCGACCACCTATCTGGTCCCAGCCGTGGCGACGCTGATCTCCTGGGCCTACCTCGGCGAGATCCCGACAGCCCTCGCGTTCATCGGCGGCGGCCTGTGCCTGCTGGGCGTGACCATCACTCGCCTCAAGCGTCGTACGGCAGTCGTTGTCGAGCCGGCGCCTACGCCAGGGCAAGTCTGACGGCTGCCTGCACGTGTAGCAGCGTCGTCGGGAACACCGGCGCCGTCACATGAGACTGATCGACGAGCAGCTCGATCTCGGTGCAGCCGAGAATCACGCCCTCTGCCCCGTCGGCCAACAATCGGCCGATGGCATCGAGATAGAACCCTCGCGACTCATCGCGTACGACTCCGAGGCACAGCTCGTCATAGATGATCGCGCTGACGCGCTGGCGATCCTCGCTACCGGGCAGCACAACTTCGAGCCCGTGCTGCTTGAGCCGGTCGACGTAGAAGTCCTGCTCCATCGTGAAGATGGTGCCGAGCAGGCCGACCTTGGTGATCCCGGCAGCCTTGACCGCCTCGGCCGTGGTGTCGCCGAGGTGGACGAACGGTACGGACACGGCTGCCTCGATCGGAGCCGCAACCTTGTGCATCGTGTTGGTGCACAGCACGATCAGATCCGCACCTGCACCCTGCAGACGCTCGGCAGCCTCGGCCAGCAATGCACCAGCATCGTCCCAGCGTCCTTCGACTTGCATCGCCTCGATCTCGGCGAAGTCGACAGAGTTCATCAGGATCTTCGCGGAGTGCAGACCGCCGAGCTGATCACGTACGAGCTCGTTGGCCAGTCGGTAGTACTCAGCCGTGCTCTCCCAGCTCATGCCGCCGAGCAGGCCGATCGTCTTCATCCGATGAGGTCGGTGACCAGGTCTCGCAAGATGCCGAAGCCGTTCTGAGTCAGAATCGACTCGGCGTGGAACTGCACGCCTCGAAAGTGCGGGCCGGCGAGCAGATGAATGTCGCCTGACTCGGGATCGGTCTCGACCGTGACGCCATCAGGCAGTCCGCCAGCAGGAACCCGGGAAACAAAGGTGTTGTAGAAGCCCACGACCTCCGGGCGCTCCAGCACCTGCAGCTTGCTCTGGGTGCCCTGGAAGACGATGTCCTTGAAAGCGAGGTCAAGGCCGAGCTGATAGCTCAGTGCCTGGTGGCCAAGACAGACGGCGAGGAACGGTCGCTTCGTCTCGAGCAGTCCAGCGACGACGCCGTGCATGACCGCCATCTTGGGATCGTCGATCTCTCGCGGATCGCCGGGACCAGGACCAACAACGACGAGGTCGTAGCCATCAAGATCACCATCCGCGTAGGCGTCGTGGCGAACGATGTCAGTTGTCATACCGAGTACGCCAAACACGTGCGACAGCATGTTGACGAAGTCGTCCTCGCCGTCGACGATCACGACTCGCTTGCCGACAAGAGAGGGGACTGGGGCGGCACCGGACTGGTCGGTGAGCCAGAACTGGCTGAGTCGCTGGTTGCGCGAACCGAGAGCGATGATGACGTCGTCCTCGCGGGTGAACGCGTCGAAGCCTTCGACCGGTTCGGGCGCAGCGTCGACGAGTCCAAACGCGCTGAGGATGCCCGAAGCCTTGGCCCAGGTCTCCTTGGTCTCGTACATCGGATCGGAGTCGCGTACGAGCGTCGCTCCCGCGGTGACCTTGAGGTTGCCGTCGAGATCGACGTCCGCCGTACGAATCAGGATCGGGGCATCGGCGCGCGGCATCCCATCGGCATCGCGGCCGATCAGGGCGGCGACGGCGGCGTAGTAGCCACGCCCCTCCGCTTCGTACTGCTTGATCAGCCGGCAGGCGTTCTCGACCGGGCTGCCGGTGACGGTGGCAGCGAACATCGAGTCACGCAGCACCTCGTTGACCGTGCGGTGGGTGCGTCCGGCGAGGAGGTACTCGGTGTGCACAAGGTGCGTCATCGGCTTGAGGTACGGACCCAGAACGAGTCCGCCCTCGTGGCAGATGTCGCACATCATCTTGAGCTCTTCGTCGACGACCATGAACAGCTCGTAGATCTCCTTCTCGTCCTTGAGGAAGGAGAGGAGCTCACGTTTCTTGTCGGCATGCGTCTCGAGACCGCGCATACGGAAGGTGCCGCTGATCGGGTTCATCCGGACCTGGCCAGCCTCGACGCTGACATGGCGCTCGGGGCTCGCACCGATCAGGTAGCGGTCGCCGGTGAAAATCAGGAATGTCCAGAACGCACCGCGCTCGCGCTCGAGCAGGCGGCGGAACACCGTAAGTGCGCGCTCGTGACCCCAGTCGGAGACCTGCGCGCGGAAGTGCCGGCCGATCACCAGGTTGGCACCTTCGCCCTGGCCGATCTCGTCATCGATGATCTGGCGCACGACCGCGGCGTAGTCGTCATCGCTGGTCTCGAACCCGCCACGATCTGCGAACTCGATCGGCAGATCGGGCAGCGACGGCAACAGGTCGGAGATCGGGACCTCGGCTGAGAAGTCGACCGCGATCGACGTCAGCGGCGTCCCGTCCTGGTGCGCTTCGAATCCTCGCTCACGTACCTGCGCGAATGGCACCAGCACCAAGTGGTCCCACCCCTCGCCGGAGCCCGGAACTGCAGGGATGTCTGCGAGCGAGTCGAGATCGGTTCGCGTACCGCCAACGAGCGTGACCGTGTCGGCGTCGCGCACCCTGATGAGTGCGAACGCCGGCTGCGCGAGGAGATCGTCGAGCTCGGTCATAGGGGTCGATCCTATCGGCGGCAGTTGTGAGGCTGGTGCCATGCTGGCGGCATGGACATCGACGTCGATCTGATCAGGCGCGATCTGGCCCAGCTCGTCAACATTCCGAGCGTCGGCGGCTCAGATGCAGAGATCACCGCACAGCGCTGGTGCGCTGCGACGTTGACCGGTCTTGGACTTGAGGTCGACCAGTGGAAGCTGGACCTCGACGCGTTGCGCGCTGACGCCGACTACCCCGGCGAAGAAGTTGAGCGCGAGGAAGCCTGGGGGGTCGTCGGGGTCTCGGGCTCGGGCACCCCCGCGCTCATTCTTAACGGCCACGTCGATGTCGTACCGCCAGGCGAAGCCGAGTCGTGGACCAGCGGCGATCCGTGGCTGATCCGTGAGGAAGCGGGTCGTTGGTACGGGCGCGGCGTGTGCGACATGAAGGGCGGGGTCATCGCGATCATCGCCGCCGCTCGAGCGGTCAGCGACCTGAAGCTCGCCAAGCCGTACGCGGTCCACACCGTCATCGGCGAAGAGGATGGCGGACTGGGGACGTTCGCCACACTTCGTCGCGGTCACATCGGTGAGGCCTGTGTCATCGCCGAGCCCACCGACAGACAGATCGTGTCCGCCAATGCCGGCTCCTTGACGTTCCGGATCGAGGTTCAGGGACGGTCGACCCACGGCTCGATGCGTGCGGCCGGGCGTAGTGCGATCGACTCATTCGAGGTTCTCAACCGCGCGCTCCGCGAGCTCGAGACCGTACGCAATGCGGCACCGCCGGCACCGTTCGGAGATCTGCCGTGGCCCATCAGCATCGGCATTCTGCACGCTGGCGACTGGGCCAGCACCGTGCCCGATCAATTGGTGGCGGAAGGTCGGTACGGCGTGATGCCCGGTGAGTCATTCGCGGACGCCAAACGAAGCTTCGAGCAGGCCATCGCAGCCGTTGAGAACGAATGGCTCACCGAAAACCCACCGACAGTCACCTGGCCGGGCGGACACTTCGCCGCAGGAACCCTCCCGCACGAGCATCCATTCGGTGCAGAGGTCGCAGCAGCCGTCACCGCAAGTGGTGCGCAAACTCCTCAGCTCGTCGGCGCACCGTACGGCTCGGATCTTCGTCAGTACGCGGCGGCCGGCATACCGACGCTGCAGTACGGACCCGGCCACATCATCGACGCCCACGCGATCGACGAGAACGTACTGATCGAGGAAGTCGTGGCGTGCGCTCGCGCATACGCCACACTGATCGTCGCTCGCTGCGGCTAGTGCGGCACCTTGCGGAATGCGCCGGTGGCCCACATGCTCCACACCACGAGGACTGCCGGGATTGCCAGCAACCCAAGAAGAGCGACCTCGAACGTGCCAAATCCGTTCATATTTTGAATGTAGCCCTACAGAGGGTCATTCCTGAGTAGCGCGAGGTGAAGCGTTGATCGGCGCGTAGTCCGCGACGGTGATGATGCCGCCAGGCTCGAACGTCACCGGCTGGAGGCCGACCGGGACTCCGTCGTCGAACGTGACAATCGTGACCTGCGCGCTGCGGCGGAGCTTGCTCCCCAACGCGAAGGCGTAAACCGCTCCACCCGTAGAACCGGTGGACAGCGTTGTCGTCGAGCGGCCGTTCGTACCGGCGACCACGGTCGGACCGACCTGCCGATGCAGGTGACCCGAGAGCACAAGATCGGCACAGCCGGAGGCAGCAGCCTGCTTGGCCGAGGACGGGCTGTGCACAGCGATGACGTTGACGCCACCGTCGTCACACGCCGAGGCCGTGAGCTCAGTGTCCTGCGACTTGATGGCGGCGATGTTGTCGGACTCGTTGCCGTTGTATCCGGCAGTCAGCCCCGAGCTTCGTGGGTCGCTGCTGCCGAGGAACCGTACGCCGTCGACCGTGATCGGCTTGCCATCAAGAACGGCGAAGTCCTTGTCCTTCATCTGCTTGCTGACGGTCGGTCCGGTGTCGTGATTGCCGGCAACCGACACAATCTCGAAGCCACGGAACTCTCGCGCAAGCGAGTTGAGGCTGAACGTCTCCCAAGCCTGACCGCTCGACGTGTCGTCGCCGAGATCGATCAGCATCGTGGCCTGGGCCCGGTCGGCAATCGCACGCGCAACGGGGTCCATGCCGATGTTGTCGTGGCGATCGGTCACGACCAGTGCCGTGGTCTCGCCCTTGAGCGGCGTACGTACGGTGACCGACTCGGCCTGCTCCGCGAGCTTGCCGTAGAACGACACCGAGTCCCGATATGTCGACAAAGCGCCTTCTACGATCGCCTTGCTGCCACTCGTGGAGGCGCCTTCGGCGATCTCGACATGATCGAGCACCGGGTCGGCTGGCAGGAGCGGGAAGATCGTGCCGATAGGCACCCAGGCGATGTCCTCGGACCTGGGTCGCTCAGGCGTGGCGACGAGCGCGAGCGCGACCATCGTCAGGACCGCGACGGACGCAGCTCCGATCTTCTGACCTCGATTGGGATGGCGTGCTGCTGCCCAGAGCGCACGGCGCCGTCTCCGACCAATCGCCTTCCAACCCAAGATTGCGATGAGCAACGCCAGCAGTGCGACACCCAGCCCACGAAGTGCCGCATCAATCGCCATCGAGACGACCTGCGACCGTACGGCCGCGATCTCACCCTGGGGTTGGGATGCGATGACCGCGTCGCGGGCCACGAGCTTGTTGAGGTCAGAGACCTCGCTGTCCCCGAGCCGTATGTCGACGCCGATCCCGAGAGGAGCCTCTGCCGGCAGTCGGACCTGCGGGAGCACCGCACCAAAATCGATGCGCGCGTAGTTGCTGAAGTCTGGATGCACCGTCGCTTCGTGCGCGCCGATGATGATCGAGCGCTCGCTGTGGATGAACGTCGTGTACGCAGTCGGTAGCGCGACGCTGATTGCAAGCAGCGCCAGAAGCAGGACCTTGAGAGTGCGGGTCAGACGATCCGCTCTCGCCAGCGGTCGGTCGTGCCGACCGTCGTGAGGAGTTGCGTGGCGCGAGTCAGCACGACGTACAGGGTGCGCCATCCGGCCGTCGACTCATCGGTGATCGCGTCGGGCTCGGCAACGACAACTCCGTCGAACTCAAGACCCTTGGTGTCGAGTCCGTCGAGGAGGCGCAAGCGTCCCGAGTTCTCCTCAATCAGGTCTGCGAGCTCGCCCTCGAGTCGCTCCAAGTCGGCGCGCGAAGCCACCACGGCAACCGTGCCTTCAACGCGCTCCAGGATGTCGCCGATGCTCGTACGCAGCTGTGCGGTGAGCTCAGACGCACTGACGACGTGGTGCTGGGGCAGATCTCCCGTACGGCGAACTGCATCGGCCAGGTCAGGGTCCTTGACGCCAATCACGGCGACCTTGGCGGCGAGATCGTAGATCTCCGCCGAGTTGCGGTAGTTGGTCGAGAGCCGGAATGCGTGCTCAGGCTTGCCCTCGAGCGCTGCCTTGCGAGCCGCTTCGGACTCACGCGGGTGCGGCCAGGACGACTGCGCCTGGTCGCCAACGATCGTCCAGCTCGCGTGACGGCCACGGCGGCCGAGCATGCGCCACTGCATCGGCGACAGGTCCTGCGCCTCGTCAACGAGCACGTGAGCGAAACCGTCGTCCTCGATGCTGCGGGTTGCGCGATAACGGTCATCGCGCGCTTCGCGCTCCTGGCGCTCAAAGCTCATCAGCTGCTTGGGGCCGTCATCGTCGTTGTCGTTGGTGTCAGGGATTTCGCCAATGACGTAGCGGAGCTCATCGATCAGCGGGATGTCCTCGATACTGGGCTCGCCAATCGCCCACGACGCCTTGAGTGCCTTCAGTTCTTCGGCCGAGAATGCGCCGCGGCCGAGCGAGTCGATGACGTCCGGCAGCGTGCGCCAGACCTCGATCGGGTCAACCGGCGGCCACCAGTCCTCGACGAACGAGACAAATCGGTCGTCGGTCGTCACGATCTCGACGAACTCGGCTTCACCCTTCTCCAGTGCTCGTTCACCCGCGACCTGGCGCCACAGCGCGTCAACGAGAGCCGCGGGAGCCTTGTCGTACGCGCGGTTGCGCTTGCCGCCAGACAGCAGGTGGCGGCGGATGCGGTCGAGATCGGAAGCCTCGAGGCGTAGGACGTCGTCCTTGTAGAAGAAGCGGAACTCGGTCGGCGCTCCCGGCAGCGGCGCAGCGGCGGCTCGACCGATGAACGCAGTCATACGAGAGGAACCCTTGGCGGCAGCAGCCACCGGCTCGTCGTGACGATCGGCGCGCAGACCGTCGACAACTTCACCGAGCGATCGCAGCGTCACGCTGGTCTCGCCGAGGCTCGGCAGGACGCGTTCGATGTAGTTCATGAAGACTGACGACGGGCCAACGACGAGCACGCCACCGGACTCGAATCGGCGGCGGTCGGTATAGAGCAGGTACGCAGCGCGGTGCAGCGCGACGACGGTCTTGCCCGTGCCCGGGCCGCCACCAATCGTCGTGGCGCCACGGCTCGGAGCGCGGATCGCTTCGTCCTGCTCCTTCTGGATCGTGGCGACGACCGAGTGCATCGAGCTGTCGCGAGCGCGGCTCAGGCTGGCAAGGAGTGCACCTTCGCCGACGATGACCAGATCGTCCGCAGCGTTCTCGGCATCCAGCAGATCATCTTCAACGCCGATGACCTTTTCGCCCGAGCAACGCAGCACGCGACGGCGAATGACGCCGGCCGGGTCCTGAGCGGTGGCTTGATAGAAAACGGCAGCGGCAGGTGCGCGCCAGTCGACGACGATGACGTCACGGTTCTCGTCGCGTACGCCGATGCGGCCGATGTAGCGCGACTCTCCATCGAGAAGGTTGAGGCGACCGAACACGAGTCCGTCATGGGCGGCATTGAGCGCAGCGATGCGCTTGGACGCCTGGAAGACCATGGCGTCGCGCTCGACGAGGCCACCTTCGTGCCCAATGTGGCCGCGTGCGTAGCCCTCGGCGACGAGCGCCTGAGCCATCTGGCCCGACGCTTCGAGCCGCTCGTAGACGTTGTCGACGTAGGCCTGCTCGGCAGCGACTTCTTGCTGAGCAATGTGCTCAGCGCTGTGTGTCGTCACCCCAGCCCCTTTTGCCGTTTGTCGAACTCATAAGTCTAGGCGGTGGGTGATCTATTCCGCAGGCGGCTCTCAGGTGGCGGACACCACGCTAAGGCGGCTACTTCTTGCTGAGAAACGCAGTCATTGCCTCGCGTGCCTCGTCACTGCCGAACAGAGCAGCCGACTGCGCTGCAACCTGATCGCCGAGTGCGTCGATGCGGGCGACCAGATCGTGATTGAGGAGCTTCTTGGACTCCCGCAGACCCTGCGGGTAGCCCTTGACCAGGTCGCCCAGTACGCGTGCGACATCACCCTGGAGTTCGGCGTCTGCCACCGCACGGGTGATGAGCCCGACCTGAGCGGCTTCTGCGGCATCGAACTTACGCGCCGTCAGGAACAGATCGGCAGCGGCCCGGTCAGTGAACCGAGGCAGCAGCGATAGCGAGATGACCGCAGCCGCGAGTCCGAGACGTACTTCGGTCAGCTGGAACGTGACCGACTCTCCAGCGATCACGATGTCGGCAGCGCCGACGATGCCGAGGCCACCAGCGCGTACGGGACCTCCAAGCTCAACGACCACTGGCTTGTCGAGCGTCGCGATCTGGCGCTGCATTGCGACCATGCCCTTCGCGCCCTCGACCATTCCGTCGGCAGAAGCCTCCGAAAGGTCAGCGCCAGAGCAGAACACCGTGCCGGCCGACCGGATGAGGACGGCCTTGACTGCAGCGTCACTCCCGGCCGTCGCCAGATGAGTCGTGAGCTCGGTGACGAGCTGCTTGCTCAGCGCATTGCGATTGTGGTCGCTGTCCAGCGTGATCGTGGCAACCTGGTCGGCAACTTCGAGGTGTACGAGCTCAGTCATGGTGCTCCTAGTAGGACTTCGGCAGGCCGAGCGAGAACTGGGCGATGAAGTTGAGCACCATCTCCTTGCTCACCGGCGCGATGCGCGACAGGCGCGAACCAGCCAGCATCTGCACCAGACCGTACTCGTTGGCCAGACCGTTGCCACCGTGCGTCTGGATGGCACGGTCGACGACATTGCAGACAGCCTCACCAGCTGCGTACTTCGCCATGTTGGCCGCTTCGCCAGCAGCCATGAAGTCACCCGCGACGTACAACGCCGCGGCCTTCTGCGTCATCAGGCGAGCCATTTCGATCTCGATGTACGACTCGGCGAGCGGGTGGGCGATTGCCTGGTGCGAGCCGATCGGCGCCTTCCAGACCTGGCGGTCCTTGGCGTACTCCGTGGCCTTGGCCAGCGCGAGGCGCGCGGTGCCGGTGGCGAACGAGGCTCCCATGATGCGCTCGGGGTTGAGGCCTGCGAAGAGCTGGTCGATACCGGCGTCCTCACTGCCGATCAACGTGTCAGCAGGCAGCAGCACGTCGTCGAAGAACAGCGTGAACTGCTTCTCGGGCGAGGTCAGGCCCATGTCGATCTCCTGGTGCGTGAACCCCTTCGAGTCGACAGGTACTAGGAACAACGCGGGCTTGAGGTTGCCGGTCTTGGCATCCTCCGTACGCGCGACGACCAGCACGTGGCTGGCCTCGTCGACGCCGGAGATGTACGTCTTGGTGCCGGTGAGGCGCCATCCGCCATCGTCGGTCCGGTAGGCCGTCGTGATGATCTTGTGTGAGTTGGATCCAGCGTCCGGTTCGGTGATGCCGAACGCGAACGTCGAGGTGCCGTCAGCGAGGCCGGGCAGCCAACGCTCCTTCTGCTCCTGGGTTCCGAACTGGGCGATGATCGTGCCGACGATTGCCGGCGAGACGACCATCAGCAACAGTGGGCTACCTGCGGCGGCAAGCTCCTCACACACGGCAGCCAGGTCGCCGATGTCTCCTCCACCGCCACCGAACTCCTCGGGTACGGCGACGCCGAGGTAGCCGAGCTTACCGGCTTCCTCCCACAGCTCCGTCGTCTTGCGACCGTGCTTGGCGGCCTGCTCGAAGTAGTCGCGCCCGAACTTCTTGCCCAGGTCAGAGACTGCCTTGCGAAGCGCGAGGCGCTCTTCGGTCTCGGTGAAGTTGTTCATTCTGCTTCTCCTTCAATGACTGCCAGTACGGCGCCAGATTCGACTTGCGCGCCGGCGGTGGCCGACAGCTCGGTGACGACGCCGTCGTACGGCGCCGTGATGGTGTGCTGCATCTTCATGGCTTCAAGGACGACGACAATGTCGCCCTTGGTGACGTGTTGTCCTTCGGTGACCGCGACGCTCATGACCGCGGCCGGCATCGGGGCGAGCAGGGAGCCTTCGGCGATGACATCCGCCGGATCCACGAACTCCGGGATCGGTGTGAAGTCGAACGATCCACCCGGACCGTCAACGTCGACCCATCCAACGCCGACTGCCACGTCGTATGTCTCGGTGAGCCCGTCGTCGTCGAGCACGACTCGCGTCGACGTGACCGCGCCGATCGTGACGCCCTCGAGCTCAGACTGCACGAGCCCGGTACGGATGCCGCGGTAGGAGACAGTGATCTCCTCGGTGCCAACCGTGTACGAGCGCGTGCGCTCCTGGCTCGGCACGTTGCGGTAGGCCGTCGGGATTCGGCCCAGCACCTTGGCATTCGCCGTGCTGCTTGCGGCTTCGGCAACGGCCGCCGCGAGAGCGGCCTTGCGTATAGCGCGTTCACCGTTGGCTGGCTTGGACCAGTCGGCGAGCCGCTCGTCGAGCAGTGCTGTGTGCACGCGCTCGGCCTGGAACTCGTCGTCGCCGAGGATCCCGAGGAGCAGGTCGATGTTGGTCGTCACGCCATGCAGGCGGGTGCGGCGAAGCGCGTCGCCCAGCAGCCGTACAGCGTGAGCGCGGTTGTCTCCGTACGCGACGACCTTGGCGATCATGGCGTCGTAGTGAATGCCAATGACCGATCCGCTCTCGATCCCGGAGTCAACGCGCAAGCCCGGACCGTCGGGCACGTCGAACGTACGAACCGTTCCGGTCTGCGGCTGCCAGTCGTCGGCCGGATCTTCGGCGTACAGGCGGACCTCGATCGCGTGACCCTTCGGGCCCTCGGGTTCAGCGGCAAGCTGCTTGCCCTCGGCGACGAGGATCTGCTGGGCGACCAGGTCGACACCGAACACTTCTTCGCTGACAGGGTGCTCGACCTGGAGACGGGTGTTCATCTCGAGGAAGTACGCCTTGCCAGTCGCCAGGTGAGCGTCGGCGACGAGGAACTCAACCGTGCCTGCGCCGACATAGCCAACAGCCTCGACGGCAGCACGCGAGGCATCGTGCAGAACCTTGCGGACTTCGTCGCTCACCGAAGGCGCCGGCGCCTCTTCGACGACCTTCTGGTGACGGCGCTGGATCGAGCAGTCACGATCGCCGACGATCCAGCAGGTGCCGTAAGTGTCGGCCATGACCTGGACTTCGATGTGACGAGCGGTCGGCAAGTAGGGCTCAACGAACACCGTGGCATCGCCGAACGCCGAGAGCGCCTCGGCGCCAGCAGCGGTGAGCTCGCCTTCGAGGTCCTTGGCGTTCGAGACGATGCGCATACCGCGACCGCCACCGCCCGCCGAGGCCTTGACCAGCAGCGGACCATTCCAATCCTTTTTGGCCGACTTCTTGACCGCTTCAATGTCGACGCTGAGGATCGGCACACCGGCCTTGTCCATCAGCTCCTTGGCGCGGATCTTGTCGCCCATCGAGTCGATCGTGTCCGGTGCAGGACCGATCCAGGTCAGACCTGCCTTGGCGACGTCGCGGGCAAAGGCCGCGTTCTCGGAGAGGAAGCCGTAGCCGGGGTGGATCGCATCGGCGCCAGCCTTGAGTGCGGCGGCGATGACGAGGTCACCACGGAGATAGGTGTCCGACGGCGCGTTGCCGGG
Source organism: Aeromicrobium panaciterrae (assembly GCF_031457275.1). Classification (NCBI taxonomy): domain Bacteria; kingdom Bacillati; phylum Actinomycetota; class Actinomycetes; order Propionibacteriales; family Nocardioidaceae; genus Aeromicrobium; species Aeromicrobium panaciterrae. The sequence continues at coordinate 469,689 of NZ_JAVDWH010000001.1, read as the reverse complement.
CAGACGTACCGCGACGTCGGCGTCACCCACGAAGGGCGCACCGGCGTCAGCGTCGGAGTAGACCGCGACCGTACGGATGCCGAGGTCGCGGCAAGTGCTGAACACCCGGCGCGCGATCTCACCGCGATTGGCGACGAGAACAGATGAGATCGAGGCGCTCATACGCGGAACACTCCGTAGCCTTCGGCACCCTTGGTGGGCACGGTGTTGATGGCGCTGAGGCAGATGCCGAGGATCGAGCGGGTGTCCCGCGGATCGATCACCCCGTCGTCGTAGAGCATCCCGGACGTGAAGTACGCCAGTGACTGCTCCTCGATCTGCTGCTCGATGAAGGCGCGCATCTGCTTGTCGGCCTCTTCGTCGTACGCCTGGCCCTTCGACTCGGCAGCACCGCGAGCGACGATCGAGATGACGCCGGCGAGCTGAGTCGCTCCCATCACCGCCGACTTCGCGTTGACCCAGCTGAACATGAAGCGCGGGTCGTACGCACGACCGCTCATGCCGTAGTGACCAGCTCCGTACGAGGCGCCGATCACGACCGAGATGTGCGGGACCTTGGAGTTGGAGACGGCGTTGATCATCTGTGCGCCGTGCTTGATGATGCCGCCCTGCTCGTACTCCGCACCGACCATGTAGCCGGTTGTGTTGTGCAGGAACAACAGAGGAGTGTCCGTCTGGTTGGCGAGCTGGATGAACTGCGTCGCCTTCTGAGCTTCCTGGCTGAACAGCACGCCCTGCGCGTTGGCGAGGATGCCGATCGGGTAGCCGTGGAGCTGGGCGAAGCCGGTGACCAGCGACGATCCGTACAACGGCTTGAACTCGTCGAACTCGCTGCCGTCGACCAGACGGGCGATGACCTCGCGCGGATCGAACGGGATCTTCAGATCGGTCGGCACGATGCCCAGCAGCTCTTCGGGATCGAAGACCGGCTCGGCGTACGTCGGCTCGGGCACGAAGCCCTTCTTGGTCCAGTTGATGTGCTTGATGATCGAGCGGCCGATGCGGATCGCATCGCGCTCGTCGACGGCCAGATAGTCGGCAAGGCCGGACTGGCGCGCATGCATCTCGGCGCCACCGAGCTCTTCGTCCGTGGACTCTTCGCCAGTCGCCATCTTGACCAGAGGCGGCCCGGCGAGGAAGACCTTGGCGCCTTCCTTGACCATGACGACGTAGTCGCTCATGCCCGGGATGTACGCGCCACCGGCCGTCGAGTTGCCGAACACCAGCGCCACCGTCGGGCGACGAGCCGCGCTCGCGCGGGTGATGTCGCGGAATGAGCGGCCACCCGGGATGAAGATGTCCTTCTGCGTCGGGAGGTCGGCGCCACCGGACTCGACCAGGTTGATGCTGGGCAGGCCGCACTCCTGTGCGATCTGCGACGCGCGGTGACCCTTGCGCAGCGTGCTCGGGTTGGACGCGCCACCCTTCACCGTGGGGTCGTTGGCGATGATCATGCACTCGACGCCTTCGACGACGCCAATTCCGGTGACAATCGATGCGCCGACGGCGAAGTCGGTGCCCCAGGCCGCGAGGGTCGACAGCTCGAGGAATGGCGAGTCGGGATCGAGCAGCAACTCAATGCGCTCACGTGCGGTCAGCTTGCCGCGATCGCGGTGCCGCTGGATGTGGCGCTCTCCACCCGCCTCGAGGGCCTTGGCGTGCTGTACCTCGAGGTCGTCGATGCGCTCCAGCATCGACTCGCGGTTGCCCGCATACGTCTCGGTCGTGGTGTCGACTGTCGTTTTTGGCATCAGTACCCCAGGAGTTTCGCGGCCAGGTCGTTCAGGACTTCGGTGGCGCCGCCGCCGATGCCGAGGATGCGGGCATCGCGGTAGTGCCGGTCGATCTCGGACTCGCGCATGTAGCCCATGCCGCCGAAGATCTGTACGGCTTCGGAGACGACCCACTCGCACGCTTCGACCGACTGGTTCTTGGCCATCACGGCATCGAGGATGATCGCCGTCCCCCCGCCCCCTGAGCCTGTCGAAGGGTCACCGTCGACCGCGCGCTCGATGGCCTGACGAGTCAGTGCCCGAGCGGCCGACGTACGGCGATGCATCTCGACGAGCTTGTGGCGGATGACCTGTCGCGTGATGAGTGGCTTGCCGAACGTTTCGCGCTCGCGGGCGTACGCAACGGCGAGGTCGAGTGCACGCTGCGCGGTCGCATAGCCCTGCACGGCAAGGCCGAGGCGCTCGCTGACGAACTGCTGCATGACCAGCACGAAACCGCCATCGGCCTCACCGACAACCTGGCTCGCGGGCACGCGTACGTTGTCGAAGCTCAGCTCGGCGGTGTCCGAGCAGTGCCAGCCCATCTTGCGCAGCGGCCGGGCGACGGTGAAGCCGGGCAGCCCCTTGTCGATGACGAGCAGGCTGATGCCCGCATACCCTTCGCCGCCGGTGCGAACTGCCGTCGTCACGAAGTCGGCGCGCACGCCGGAGGTGATGAAGGTTTTGGCGCCGTTGACCACGTAGTCGTCACCGTCGCGTACTGCCTTCGTACGAATGTTGGCGACATCAGAACCGCCGCCGGGCTCGGTGATGCCGAGCGACCCGATCATCTCGCCGGCAAGCGTCGGACGTACGTAGCGATCGATCAGGTCGGCATTGCCCGACGCCACGATGTGCGGCAGTGAGATGCCGTGGGTGAACAGCGCAGCGATGAGTCCCGACGAACCACCGGCCTGAATCAGCGACTCGGTGACGGTCGAGCCGTCGATCAGGTCGCCGCCCTGGCCGCCCACCTCGGACGGGAAGGCAACGCCGAGCAGTCCGGCCGAAGCCGCCTTGGCATGCACGTCGCGCGGAACCTCGCCGGCGTCTTCCCATGCAGGGAGGTGCGGTACGAGCTCCTTCTCGGTGAAGGAGGTGACCATCTCACGCAGCGCTGTACGCTCCGCCGTATCCCAAAGCGTGCTCACAGGACACCTGCCACGAGTGCGTCGGGCACGAGCCTGGAGGGAATCGCACAGTCGCGGGCACGCAGCCACTCACCGAGCCCTTTGGCTTGAGGGTCAAGGCGGGTCGATGACGCGACACCCTCACCAAGCAGACCGTGGATCACGATGTTCACAGCTCGCAGGTTGGGTAGCGGGTGGATCTCGAGCTTGAGCGCCGCGGCCTCGGGCAAGAGCTCGCGCACTGTCGCCTCGTCGAGGAATCCGACCAGCCATTCGTACGCGCACTGTGCGTCTGGGTGATCCGCGGGAATCCAGACGCCGACGTTGGCGTCACCACCCTTGTCGCCGGAGCGGGCGTACGCGAGGCGGCCGAGCGGGGCACGGACCACCTCGCCGAGCCACTCTTCGGTGGGCTCAGGCGCTGCGGGCTCTCGTTGCGGCGATGCGTCGAGAATCGGAGCCACTCGCGACGGCGGGGCGATGTCCTCGCTCCTCCCGTCTGCGTGCTTGACGATGTGCGGCACACGATCCTGCGGGACGTACGCCGCGCGATAGATGCCGAACGGCGTTCCGGCTGCAGGTGGACGAGTGACGCTGAAGCCGGGGTACGACGCAAGTGCCAGTTGGATAGCTGCGTCGCTGAACGCGCGTCCGACCGGCTCGGCCTGAGCGCTCTTCACGTGACAACGCAGCAACGAGGTGGCCGCCGCTTCGGTCGCGGGATCTGGCACATCCGTACGGTCAAGCTGCCACTCGATTGAGTCGGGAGGCGAGACCGCCAACGCCTGGTTCATCTGCGTTTGGATCAGGGCGGCCTTCTGAGGGATGTCGAGACCGGTGAGCAGGAACTCGACGCTGTTGCGGAATCCGCCGATCGTGTTGAGGCAGACCTTCGTCATCTCGGGCGGTGCCTCGCCGGTGACGCCGGCGATCGCGACCCGGTCCGGACTTTGCTGGGTCAGCGTCATCGTGTCGAGCCGCGAGCTCACGTCGGGACCGAGGTACGCGGGCCCGCCGACCTCGTAGACGAGCTGGGCCGTGACAGTGTCGACAGTCACTGCCCCGCCAGTGCCCTCGTGCTTGGTGATGACGACCGATCCGTCGTCCGAGATCTCAGCGATCGGGAAGCCCAGCGGGCGGGAGGTGTCGATCGTGCCGAAGCCCGAGAAGTTGCCGCCTGTTGCCTGGGTGCCGCATTCGATGACATGCCCCGCGACGACCGCGCCGGCCAGTGCGTCGTAGTCCTCACGACCCCAGCCGAACGAGGCAATCGCTGGTCCGACCACGACGGAGGCATCCGTGACGCGGCCGGTCACCACAACGTCGGCGCCTCCCTCCAGCGCCGACGCAATGCCGAATGCACCGAGATACGCATTCGCCGTCATGACGCTACCGAAGTTGAGTTCTTCTGCACGGCCAACCAGATCGTCACCTTCAACATGAGCGATCGAGATGGTGAGTCCCTGCTCAGCGGCGATCGTGCGCAGCGCCTGGGCGAGACCTGCCGGGTTGAGACCGCCAGCGTTGGCGACGATCTTGACGCCGAGATCCTTGGCCAGAGCCATCGAGTCCGTCATCTGCTTGACGAAGGTCTTGGCGTATCCGAGCGACGCGTCCTTCATCCGGTCGCGGCCAAGGATCAGCATCGTCAGCTCGGCGAGGTAGTCACCCGTGAGGTAGTCCAGGTCACCGCCCTCGAGCATTTCGCGCATCGCCGAGAGGCGGTCGCCGTAATAGCCAGAACAATTGCCAACGCGGATCGTGCTCATCGGTCAGCCAATCGTTGGGGGTCGTTTCCGGGCAGGCCCGCGAACGCCTGCGCGATCGTCAGCCAGTGCTCAGCGTTCTCGCCGATTGCTCGTACATCGACGTCGTCACGGTGGCGCCGACGAGAGACCAGTAGCGCGAAGTCGTAGCCGTTGCCGGTGACCCTCTCCGGCGCATCCTCTGGACCCCAGGTCCAGAGATCGCCATCGGGACCGGTGAGCTCAACGCGTACTTCCCCTTCGGGGATCTCTTCGCCGCGCATCATGTACGCGAACCCGCGGGCTCGTACGCCGATGTGCGCCACGTGCTTGGCCCGCGAAGTCTTGGGCACTTCGATGCCGAGCGCCTCAGCGACGTCATGCGAGTGCGCCCACGTCTCCATCAGGCGTGCCGTGACCATCGAGACCGGGCTCATCGGCGGGCCGTACCAAGGGATCCGCTCACCATCGGGCACGCCGCGAAGCGCAGCCTGCAGCGCCGTACGACCTTCTCGCCAGAGCGTCAGAAGCTCGGCTGGCGGCGTCAGGGCCATCTCTTCGGCGCCCAGGTCGACGAAGCCTGTCGGGTTCTTGGCAGCTTCCTTGAGGTTCTCGGCGAAGGCCGCCTCGTCGGTGATCGCCATGTGCGATGCCAGGTCGGTCCAGTGAAGGTGACCGATCTGATGCGTGACGGTCCAGCCTTCAGGCGTGGTGATGGTCTCCCAGCCAGCCGCGTCGAGCACAGACACCCAGCTGTCGAGCTGGGCACTCTCGGCTTCGAGGTCAGTGAGCACCTGGTCGAGAATCGTCATGCGAGCTCCAGCTGTTGGTCGAGGATGATCGCCCATGAGTCGAGGACGACTGAGCGTCGTTTCGCGTCATCGGACAGGGACGCTGCGAGGCCAAGGCCACGCAGCAGGTCGAGGGTGGCCTGGATGACCTCGCGGTTGTGGCCGCGTGACTCGTCGACTCCGAGGAGCTCGAGAGCGTAGGCATGAGTCTCACGGCCGACGCGGCGTTCAAGCGGAGCCACAGATTCGCGCAGCTCGGCATCCGTACGCGCGGCAACCCACAGCTCGAGGGCGGCGAAGAACACCGGCGAGACGAACTGAGCAGACAAGATCTCCAACACGGCTCGGGTGCGTCCGGCCTCCGGCAGATCGGCCGCGGCTTGGCGCATGTCATCGCGGCGTCGCTCGGTGAGGTGGCCGACGGCGGCGACCACGAGATCCTGCTTGGTCGGGAAGTGATGCAGCTGGGCGCCGCGGCTGACTCCCGCGCGCTTGCTGACGACCGTGGTCGTCGTACCGGACCAGCCGAGTTCGACCAGACAGTCGACCGTCGCCTCCATGAGCCGAAGCCGCATCGTGCGAGTGCGCTCCCCTTGGGGAGTTCTCGATTGAGCCTGTGTCGTCACCGACCCAGCATGCGGCCAATCCCACAAACAGTCAAGCCTGATTGTTTGTGGGATTGACCCTAGTCAGTGCTCAGAAATTCTCGGGGAGCTTCTTCGAGCAAAGCACTTCGGGCTCGCCAACACCGATCGTGGTGGCGTTGCCGTTGTTCTTGTAGGCCTTGAGCGCCAAGTACTGCGTGTTGTAGAGAGGCTCCTCGAGGTGCCGGATGTCCCCCAGGACGTAGTTTTCACCCGTGTCGTGGGCAGTGCCGTCCATGCTGATGATGAATCGCCCCTCAGCTCCCGGAACGGAGTCAAAGTCGTCGATGCCCGCGAATCCTTGGAGCTTGATGCACTTCTTCTGCAGGTCCCACTTGGTGTAGCGGGTGCCGATCACGCCGACTTGTGGATCCTTGATCTGCCAGGAGTCGTCCGCCGTGGTCTCGTCGACGGTGAACTCATCATTCCCGTCGAAATAGCGTCGCGAGTCGCCGTAGATCGCATCCATATAGGCGAGCGACTGCCAGCCGTAGATCGTCTTCGTGATCGAACTACTGGCGCCTGAGGTGTACGACCCCGACCCAATGACTTTGGCGCGGAACTTCATCGAGCCCACCTTGAAGCCCAAGTCCTCCGACGACACAAGGCCCGCGAAATCACCATCGCTGTCGGTGCTCGTCGTCGCTTCGGTGTGCCAACCGCCGCTGTAGTAGCGCTGCAGGTAGACCGTCTTGCCAGGCGTGCCGGGCGAGATCGCCCCGGTGAAATAGGGACCGTCACCAGACTGCGCACTGACCGTGGAGATCGACGCGGTGACTTGGTAGGCCGCGGCTTGGGCCGGTGACATCGATACGACTGTGGCCAGCGCCATGATGGCAGCCGTCAGAATGACGGTGGATTTGCGCATGCTTTGCACCCCCGCTCGGGTGTCGCCGCCAGTCGGCGACACTCAAATGTAGGGCTCCCAAGCACAAACTTGTGGGCGTTCGAGCAAATTCTGAACGCACGTCCAACACTCGTGCAAAGGCCCGGCCAACGATGTTGGCCGGACCCTCGCAGGTGACTAGAAGTCCACCGGAAGTTTCTTCGAGCAGAGCACTTCGGGCTCTCCAACTCCGATCACGGTGGCATTGCCGTTGAGCTTGTACGCCTTGAGCGCCAAATAGTGCGTCTTGTAGATCGGCACGTCGAAGAAATCGGCCACGTTCGGCCCGTAGTTCTCTGCGGTGTCGTGCGAGGTGCCATCGATGCTGACGATGAATCGGCCCACGGCTCCCGGAACGGACTCGTCGTCGTCAATACCCGCAAAGCCTTGGAACCTGATGCACTTCTCCTGCAGGTTCCACTTGGTGTAGCGAGTGCCGACGGTACCGATGTTCGGACTCTTGATCTGCCACGAGTCGTCCGCGGTGTACTCGTCCGCGACGAACTCATCGTTGCCGTCGACGTAACGATATGAGGCGCCGGACATCGCATCCATGTAGGCAAGCGACTGCCAGCCGTAGATCGTCTTGGTGACTGACGGGCTGCCGTCTGCTGAGTACGGCCCACCATCGGCAAGGACCTTGGCGCGGAATTTCAACGAACCCACCTTGTAGCCGAGCTCCGAAGAAGTCACGTGCCTGATGTATTGACCGCTGCCGTTGGTAAAGGTCGTGGCAACGTTGTGCCACGCATCGCTGTAGTAGCGCTGCAGGTAGACCTTGTGGACCACTGCCGGCGTCAGTTGACCCGTGATGATGGGCCCGTCGCCGGACTGAGCACTGCTGGTCGAGATCGAAGCTGTCACTTGGAATGCCGCGGCTTGGGCCGGCGACATGGATATGGCTGTGGCCAGCGCCATGACGGCGGCCGACAGGATCACGGTGGATTTGCGCATTGACTGCACCCCCGATCGGGTGTCGCCGCCAGTCGGCGACACCCCAATGTAAATCTCCCGAGCACGAACTTGTGGGCGTTCGAACAAATTCTGAAAGAACGCCCACAGACCTACGAAGACCTCAGTAGTTGGTCGGAAGCTTCTTTGAGCAGTTCACTTCAGGAACGCCGACCCCGACCGTCGTGGCATATTCGTTGAGCTTGTACGCCTTGAAGGTCAAGTACTTCGTCTTGTGGAGGTTCTTGTCGAGTGGTTGATAGTCGTGCGGGCTGAACGAGTACACGTCGTCGTACGCGGTCCCGTCGATTCCGATCAGAACTCGCCCTTGGGCACTCGCGTTGGAGTCGTCGTCGATGCCGGCGAATCCGCGCAGTTGGAGGCACTTCTCCTGCAGGTTCCACTTGGTGTATCGTCTGCCGACCTCGTTGACGAGCGGATTCTTGACCTGCCATGAGCGGTCCGCGACCTGGAAGTTCACAACCAACTGATCTTCGCCATCGACGAAGCGCCGCGAGTCGCCGTACGTCGCATCGATGTGGGCGAGCGACTGCCAGCCGTAGATCGTCTTCGTAACGGTGGGGCTGGAGTCCGCGGTGTATCCGTCGTGACCAAGGACCCTGGCCCGGAACTTCATCGACCCGACCTTGTGCTTCAGCTCGTCGGGGGTCAGATGCTCGTGGTAATTCCCGCTGTCATCGGTCAAGGTCGTGTCAACGGTGTGCCAGGAGTCGCTGTAGTAGCGCTGCAGATAGACCGTCCTGCCTGAATAGACGGGCGTGAGCTGACCGTCCATGATCGGCCCGTCACCCCACTGGGCACTGGGCGTGGAAATGGACGCGGTCAGGTGGAAGGCGGCGGCGTGCGCCGGCGACATCGATATTGCCGTGGTCAGCGCCACGACGGCGGCCGACAGGATCGCGGTGGATCTGCGCATGAACTGCACCCTCTCCGGGAGTGTCACCGCCTGTCGGCGACACCCAAATCTAGGGCTTTCAAGCGGGCATCCGAGGCAAAACTGACGAAAGCCCGGTCGACCAGGTCGACCGGGCCTCGTCGGTGCAGATCAGTTGCTCATGGGAAGAGCCTTGCTGCACAGCACCTTGGGGTCGCCGACCCCAATTCGAGTCGCAGCACTGTTGAGCTTGTATCCCTTGAAGGTGAGGTACTTCGACTTGTAGAGGTTCTTGTCGAGGTACGCGAGCTCATTCTTGTCGAACGTTCGGTCGTAATCGTGCGAGGTGCCATCCAGGCCGATGAGGAGTCGGCCCTGAGCCCCAACGTCGGAGGCGTAGTCGTCGATCCCAGCGAATCCGATCAGCCTGATGCACTTCTCCTGCAGGTTCCACTTCGTGTAGCGAGTGCTGATCTGGTTGACGAGCGGATTCGTGATCTGCCACCCCTCCTGCGAAGCAGTCGAATGCCCGTTCACGGTCAAATCTCCTTCACCGTCAACGTAGCGTCGCGAGTTGCCATAGATAGCCGTGACGTACGCCAGTCGCTGCCAGCCGTAGATCGTCTTGGTGATGGTAGGGCTGGCGCCGGTCCCGATCCCGTCCGCGCCGACGACCTTGGCACGGAACTTCAAGGCGCCCACTGCGTAGCCCAGATCATCAGACGAGATGAGATCGGTGTAGGACCCGTCAGGGTTGGTAGACGTCGTTTCCACCGTGCGCCAGTCGCCGTTGTAGTAGTACTGCAGATGGACCACTTTGCCGGGCGTGGCAGGCGTCAACTGACCCGCGATGACCGGCCCTTCGCCGGACTGGGCGCTACTCGTGGAAACGGAAGCGGTCACGTGGTAGTTCGCGGCTTGGGCCGGCGACATGGATACGACTGTTGCCAGCGCCATGACGGCGGCTGACAGAATGACGGTGAACTTGCGCACGGTGTGCACCTCGCTCGAATGTCACCGCCCATCGGCGACATTTTCAACGTAGGTCTCTCGAGCACCGGTTGGGGCTTTCGCCCAGAACTCTAGGGAATTCCCTACCCTGCCCGCGCAAAGGCCCGGCCGACGTCGTCGACCGGGCCTTTGTCAGTTCAGATCAATCAGTCATGTCTTTGCTGCAGAGCACCCGCGGGTAGCCGACACCGACGACGGTGTTCTCGTCGAGGTTGAGTCGCTTCGACTTGAACGTCATGTAGTGAGTCTTGTAGAGGCTCTTGTTGAGCTCCGCATACTCGAACTTGTCAAACGTTCGGTCGTAGTCGTGCGAGGTGCCATCGAGGCCGATGTAGAGCTTGCCGATGGCGCCCGTGGAGGACCCATCGTCGTCGAGTCCGGCAAACCCTTGGAGCCTGATGCACTTCTCCTGCAGGTTCCACTTGGTGTAGCCAATGCCTTCGCCATCGAGGTGCCCCGCGTGCCAGCCCTCATCCGTGTACACACCGTCGACCGTGAGTTCACCGCCGCCATCCCAGAAGCGCAGCGAGTCACCCGAGGACGCGGTCATGTAGGCGAGGTGGCGCCAGCCGTAGATCGTCTTGGTGACGGTGCTGCTCTTGCCGGTATTGGGCGTATAGAGCCTGGCGCGGAATTTCATCGAGCCTAGGTTGTAATCCAGGTCGTCAGGCGACAAGCGCACGCCGTACCTTCCACTGCTGTTGGTCGACGTGTCGGCAAGCGTGTGCCAGGCGCCGCTGTAGTACCGCTCCAACAGCACCGTCTTGCCCGAGTGAGCAGGAGAGATCGAGCCCTTGATGAAGGGACCATCGCCGGACTGTGCGCTGCTCGTGGAAATGGACGCGCTCACGTCGTAGCTGGCGGCTTCAGCCGGTGACATGGTCACGGCTGTGGCCAGCGCCATGACGGCGGCCGAGAGAATGGCGGTGGATTTGCGCATGATCTGCACCTCGATCGGGTTGTCACCGACCATCGGCGACAGCCAAATGTAGGTCGCCAGTGCACCCGCTCGGGCCGTTCGTCGGGAAGTCTAGGGAAATCCCTACCACCGGCTTTTACACGTACGAAGGCCCGGCCAGCGGTGCCGGCCAGGCCCTCGTCGGTGCAGGTCAATCAGTGAGGTCCTTGCTGCAGAGCACCCTGGGGTAGCCAACTCCGAGGGGCGCATTCTCGTCGATCTCGATTCGCTTTGCCTTGAACGTCAGGTAGTGCGTCTTGTAGAGAGACTTGTCCAGCGTCGCGGTCTCATATTGGCTAAACGTTCGGTCGTAGTCGTGCGAAGTGCCATCTAGACCGATGTAGAGCTTGGCCAGGGACGCGGTGTCGGAAGTGTAGTCATCGAGGCCGGCGAACCCTGTGAGCTTGATGCACTTCTCCTGCAGGTTCCACTTGGTGTACGCCACACCGTCGATGGCCGAGATCCAGCCGTCATCTGCATCATGTCCGTCGACTGTGAGATGCACGCCATCGTCATAGAAACGGAACGAGTCACCCGACGACGCGGTCATGTCCGAGAGGTGGCGCCAGCCGTAAATCGTCTTGGTGACGGTGCCGCTCTTACCTGTATTGGGCGAGTCAAGAACTACGCGGAACTTCAGTGAGCCCAGGGCGCCATCCAAGTATTCGGGGCTCAGGCGCGTGCCGTACTTGCCGTCACCATTGGTCGTGGCCGACTTGATGTTTTGCCAGTTCCCACCGATGTAGCGCTGCACCTTGATCGCCTTTGAGCGGGCAGGCGAAATCGAACCCTTGATGTATGGCCCATCGCCGGACTGCGCGCTACTCGTGGAGATGGAGGCACTCACGTCGTAGGACGCGGCCTGCGCTGGTGACATGCTCACTGCTGTGGCCAGCGCCATGACGGCGGCCGAGAGAATGGCGGTGGATTTGCGCATGATCTGCACCTCGATCGAGTTGTCACCGACCATCGGCGACAGCCAAATGTAGGTCTCCTGTACACCCGATCGGGCCGTTCGTCGGGAAGTCTAGGGAAATCCCTACCACCGTCTTTTCAAACAACAAATGGCATCTCGTCAGGTTCGATACGCTCGGATTTCTCCCAGCTAAGGACGACCCATGACTGAAGAGACCCCCGCCGTCATCGAGCCCACGAAGCGCAGCCGCAAGCGGTTCCTCATCCTCGGCGTGGCAGCCGGAATGGTGCTCGGCCTGGTCGCTGTGGGCGCGTTCGCCTGGCAGAAGCTTTCGGGCGGCGGTGCCCAGCCGCACGACGTACTCCCCTCGACGGTCGTCGCGTACGCACGCATCGACGCCGACCCTTCGGCGAGCCAGAAGATCGCGATCCTGCGGTTGATCCGCAAGTTCCCCGAGCTCGCCAAGGAACTCGGCATCAAGGACGTCAACCAGGACGTCCGCAAGCCACTGCTGGAGGACCTCGTCGCCGAGTGCGACCTCGACTATGACAAGGACATCGAGCCCTGGATCGGCCATCGCATCGGCGTCGCGTACGACTCCGAACTCGAGACTCCGATCGTCGCCGTACAGATCAGCGATGAGGACAAGGCACGAATCGGCATCAATGCACTTGCCGACTGCGGAGGTCCTGACAGCAAGACCGGCATCGCCTTCCTTGACGGCTACGCACTCGTCACGCCACGCAAGGCCGATGCAGCTGCGGCGAGCAAGGCTGCCAGCAAGAAGTCGCTTGCCGACAACACCACGTTCTCCAAGGACACGGACGAACTCGGCGAGCAGGGTGTCTTCTCGGCATGGGCCGATCTCGAGGGCATCAGCAAGAGCGACGCAATCGAAGAAGCCTTCGGTGCAGAAGTGGAGGACGCCTTCGCCGGTGCCTCCACGGCCGCCGTCACCTTGCGAGCCAGCTCGTCATCGCTCGAGCTCGCATCGATCGCACACCTCGACGAGAAGCCAGACGTCGTCGAGTCGACGAACCTCGCAGATCTGCCTGAAGACACCGCCCTTGCATTCGCCATCTCCGGATTCGGCGATCAGGCGAAGGAGCAGTTCGACAAGGGGTTCATGAGCGGCTTCGCGGCCGATGGAGTGGATGCCGAAGAGGAGCTCAAGGCCATTGAGGAGGAGTTCGGTTTCAAGCTGCCCGAAGATCTCGAAACTCTGCTCGGCGACGGACTCATGCTCGCTGTCGGTGGCCGCAATCTCGAGACGTTGCCGATGCTGTCGGGTCCGGATGATGTCGCCCAACTCGACATCGGACTCAAGCTGACGACCGACCCGACCAAGGGTGCGGATCTGGCCAAGCGCCTGGTCGACCTGGCTGCCGACGTGGGCTTCTCGCTCGTCGCCTCACCGACGGACGACGGAGTGGTCATTGCGACCAACCCGGAAGCCGCCGAGGCGTTCTCCGGCAACGGCAAGCTCGGCGACTCCAAGAACTTCAAGGAAGCTGTCGCTCACCCGGGCGCGTTCCCAGCGATGTTCGTCAACATCGACACGATCCTCGAAGCACTGCTGGCGTCGAACCCGCCGCCAGACGTCGAGGACGTTCTCAACGAGCTGGAGCCGTTGTCGGCGTTCGCTGTGTCGAGCACCTTCGACGACAAACTCATCAAGGCGACACTGCGCCTCACGCTCGACTGAGCGAAGGGCTCAGGCAGCGTCGTCGGGGAGTAGCTCGCCGACGATGACTTCGTCGTGCGTATCCGGGTCGACGAACGGCGGTCGATCGAGCTCGCCGACGGCTCGGCTCGCGAAGTCGGCTGCGAGCTGCAGAGCCATCTCGCTCTCGGGCAGCACCTTTGCCAGCACCGGGAAGGCGTGCACCTGCTTGCGCCACAGATGCGTCTCGACCTCGACACCGCGTTCATGCAACAGCAGAGCCATGGCCTCGACCTCGGGGCGGAGCATCTCGTCCTCGACGGCGACCAAGAAGGTCGGCGAGGTGATGTAGGCAGCGGCGTGAAGCGGTGAGGCATATCCCTCGATCGCTGAACCCTCCTCGGGCAACCAGCGCTCGCGGATCTGGGCGATGCGCTGGACCGGGAGATAGGCGTCTCGCTGTCGGGTGATGCGCTGGACCGCCTTGTCCTCACGGTCCGGGTCAATGCTCAACAGCGGCGAGAAGCACAGCAGCGCTGCCGGCGCCTGGAGGCCACGCCGATTAGCGAGCTCGGCGACCTTCATCGTGAGGTAGCCCCCGGCCGAGTCGCCCGCGACGACGACCTTGTCCGGGTGCACGCTCTGCTCGAGCAGAGCTTCGTATGCGGTGATGACGTCCTGCACCGAATCCGCGATCGAACCTTCGGGAAGCTGTATGTAGTCGACCGAGATGACGGTGGCGCCCGTCTTGCGCGCGAGCCGCTCACAGATGCGGCGATGCGTCTCAATGCTTCCGGAGAAGAATCCGCCACCGTGGAGATAGAGGATCGTCATGTCGCTGGTCGAGCCGAAACGATGCACCATCGACTCAACTGGTACGCCGCCGAGCTCGAACTTGATCGACTCCACGTACGGCGAGCGGGGTCGACGGGCCGACAACTTGTCGACTGCGCGGATGGTCGCGAGCGATCGATCGTTGAGTGGGGTGAACCGAAGCAGTGGCTTAAAGACAAGCCTGGCTGCACGCTGGAGCACTCGCGCGCGGAAGCTGTAGCTCTCATGAACGACGGCCTTGTCGTAGACAACGCGCATCGGGCCACGGCCGGGCAGCAGCATGCGAACCGTGCTGCTGGGGCGTCGCCAGATCATGAGCCGCCTACGCAGCTGGGTCCAGAACATACGTCGAGCATACCTTCGGTATGAGTCTGAACCAAGCTGCCGTCAGGTATTTACGCAGGTCAGAGGCATAATCAGGCGTACGCGTACGAGGGCGCTACGCTCAGAGGGTGCTCGAGGGCCTCGTGATCTTTGCCGCTGGAATCTGGGCGGGCATGATCAACACGATCGTTGGCTCAGGCACCCTCATCACCTTTCCGACGCTGTTGCTGTTCGGCTATCCCGCGCTGACCGCCAACGTCTCCAACAACATCGGCCTGGTCGCCGGCGGCATCTCCGGTACGTACGGCTACCGCCGCGAGGCACGCGAACTCAAGACCACCCTCGTACGTCTTGCGCCGGCGTCAGTCCTCGGAGCAACGACCGGAGCCGCGCTACTGCTGACCCTGCCCGACAGCTCCTTCGATGCGATCGTTCCGGCGCTCATTGCTCTTGCTCTCTTCATGGTCATCGTCGGACCGTCGATCCAGCGACGCGTTGCCCGTCGCAAGCTCGAACGAGAGACCGACGTCGAACGGGTGTCGCCTGCGCTGTTCATCAGCATCTTCGGACTCGGCGTCTACGGCGGCTACTTCGGTGCGGCGCAAGGCATTCTGCTCATGGGCCTGATGGGCATCATGTTGAGTGCTGGCATCCAGGCCCTCAACGGACTCAAGAATGTCCTCGGCACTCTCGTCAACGCAGTCGCGGCAGTCGCGTTCATGATCTTCGCGTGGGACCGAATCGACTGGAAGATCGTGGCTCTCATCGGTGGAGGCAGCTTGATCGGCGGCCTGCTCGGCTCACGTATCGGCCGGCGTCTGCCACCGCTCGTACTGCGCGCGATCATTCTGCTGATCGGCACACTGGCGCTGATCAAGATCATCTGGTTCGACTAGAGCGCGGGGCTACTCAGCCGCGAAGCGCGCATCCACTTCGATGCGAATGAGGATCTGCTCCGGAGCAAGCGCCAGCGACGGTCCACCGCCCATGTCAGCCTGCGCCATCATCACCTTCGGCATCGCGCCCGGCATGTCGGGACTGGTGCTCAGCATGCCCGGATCGGACAGCTGCAGCGCGACGACCTTGCCGCGGCGTACCGAGTTGGCGTAGACCTGCGCCTTGGCGATCGCGTCCTCGACGGCAGCTTTGCGCGCCTCGGACTCGTACGAGCGCCGGTTCTTGACCGTCACATCCCAGGCGATGCCGGAGACCTCGATGCCCTCCTTGCCCGACCAGAAGTCGAGAAAGCCGCTCAACCGCTCAAAGTCCACGAATTCCGCGACCGCTTCGACCCGGGCCACGTGGACGAGATCCAACCGCTTGCCTTCGGGGTCCCACGGTCGATGGCTGAACACCCGCACCTGCGCACTCGACCATGACGCGACCGCGCCCAGGTCAACTAATTCCTTGAGCTGTTTGGTGAGCGGCTCCTGCAGCGCCACAGCGTCGGCGAACACCTTCGCTTTGTCTGACCCCTCAATCGCAGCGGCCAGGGAGACGGTCGCCCTTTCGGCGGGATAGCTGGTCTCGGCGGAACCGCGAACGGTGATTTCGAGCGTCATGAGGTCATGATGCCTCACAGATCCGCGACTGAATGCGACATCGGGGTTGTCACATGGCCGGTCTGCTGTTTTACTTGAGTTCAAATACTCTCGGTATGTCAATGTGCTTGTTTTTGGGTAGGAGAAGAGCATGACGAACACCAACGTGCACGACGCAGCGATCATCGGCGCCGGATTCGGCGGAATGGGCGCAGCGATCCAGCTCGGACGGCTCGGTTTCAAGGATCTGGTGATCCTCGAGCGCGAAGACGACCTCGGCGGCACCTGGCACGTCAACCGCTACCCGGGCCTCGCAGTCGACATCCCCTCATCGACCTACTCCTACTCCTTCGAGCCCAACCCGCACTGGTCGCGCCTATATGCACCCGGAGAAGAGCTCAAGAAGTACGCCTCGCATGTCGCTGACAAGTACGACCTCCGCAAGAACATGCGCTTCAACTCAGTCGTCGAAGGCGCAGTCTGGGACGCCGAGAACGAGCACTGGACCGTCAACATCGCCGGCGGCGAACGGCTCCACGCGCGCTACCTGCTGACCGCCACTGGATTCCTCTCCCAACCGAAGATGCCCGAGATCGACGGCATCGAGACCTTCGCGGGCAAGGTCATCCACACCACGAAGTGGGACGACTCGTACGACCTCGCGGGCAAGAAGGCCGCCGTCATCGGCACCGGCGCGACCGCCGTACAGCTCATCCCAGAGATCGCGCCGACCCTGGCCGAGCTGACCGTCTATCAGCGCACAGCGATCTGGGTGACTCCCAAGTCCGACGCCAAGATCCCCAAGCGTGTGCGCTCGATGTACGCGCGAGTGCCGCTCACTCAGCGCATCGTGCGCGGGTTCGGCTCCGGCGTCCTCGAAGTGCTGATGGTCGCCGCGGTACTGAAGTACCGCCGCTTCAAGATGTTCAACAAGATCGCTGAGCGGGTCGCCAAGCGACATATGGCTCGCCAGATCGACGATCCGGAGCTGCGCAAGAAGCTGACGCCTGACTACGACTTCGGCTGCAAGCGCCCGACGTTCTCCAACGACTACTTCAAGGCGTTCACCCGCGACAACGTTCACCTCGAGACCACGTCGATCGAGCGGATCGAACCGGACGGCATCGTCACGACTGACGGCAAGAAGACGACGATCGACACCCTGATCCTCGCGACCGGCTTCAATCTCTGGGACGTCAACTTCCCGGCGATCGAGATCATCGGTCGCGACGGCCGCAACCTGGGCAAGTGGTGGCGAGACAACCGCTTCCAGGCGTACGAAGGCGTTGCCGTGCCGCATTTCCCGAACTTCCTGACGCTCGCCAGCCCCTACTCATACAGCGGTCTGTCCTACTTCACGACAATCGAGTCGCAGATGAAGCACATGAAGCGGCTGTTCGGCGAGGTGAGCAAGCGTCGCGCCTCGACGTTCGAGGTGACACCCGAGGCCAACGCCGAGTTCCTCGACCGGATGACTGAGAAGCTCGAGGACTCCGTGTTCGCACTTGGTAGCTGCTCGACAGCGCGCAGCTACTACTTCAACCAGCACGGTGAAGCGGCGATCCTGCGTCCGACCTCGACGATCAACGCGTTCCGCGAGGCCGGCCGATTCCCGCTCGAGGCCTACCGCTACGCCTGAACCAGCAGCCTGGCGCCCGGCAGCGGAATGAGCTCGGCCCGCGTCGTGCTGTCGATCAGATGGCCCGCCTCGCAGGTGAGGTGGGCATGGATCGGCTCGCCACAATCGCGGTGATGAAGCGCGACGGGTGGACCGTCAACGCCGGCTCGGTGCTTGTCACCGAAGTCCATCAGCGCGACCAGAACCGTCCGTAGATCTCGTCCGGCCGGTGTCAGCACGTACTCCTGGCGAGCCCGCTCACCCTCGGCCTTGTAGTCGCGTCGCTCGACGAGGTCTTCGTCGACCAGCAGCTTCAGCCGCTTCGCGAGCACGTCGCGGGCGATGCCGAGGTGCAACTGGAGAGCATCAAAACGACGCACACCGTTGAACAGATCGCGTACGACCAGCACGGTCCAGCGATCGCCGAGAACCTCCGCGGTACGCGCGATCGAGCAGTTCGACGAGTCGTAGTCGGACCAGGCCATTCGTTCCTCCTGAGATCTGGCTCACGCTGAGTTTGGATTGCCAACTTAGATGCTACGCTCTTTTGGTCCGCACCGAAAGGGACCCGCCATGACCGAGCTCGAGCAGAAGTCCAAGACGATCACCTGGGTTGACCCGCACCCTCAGTTGGAAGCCGCCATGACGATGAGCGGACTCGACTATCTGCAGGCCATGATCGACGGCAAGCTCCCCGCGCCCCCGATCGCCAGCCACATCAACCTCGAGATCGCGAGCGTCGCTCCGGGCGAGGCCGTCATGGCCGCAACTCCTGATGAGTCGCACTACAACCCGATCGGCTCGGTGCACGGTGGCTTCTTCGCGACTCTGCTCGACTCGGTGTGTGGCTGCGCTGTGCAGACAACTTTGCCGGTCGGCACGGCGTACACGTCACTCGATCTGAACGTCAGCTTCCTGCGCGGCATCACCTCCGACACGGGACGGGTCGTCGCCCACGGCCGGGTCACCAAGCCGGGCTCGCGCGCAGCATTCGTGGAGGCCGACATACGCGATTCAGATGGCCGTCTGCTGGCCACGGCGACATCGACCTGCCTGATCTTCAAGCCCTGAAACCACTGACAAACATGAGGATTTCCTCATATAGGATTGACTCGTGGTCACCCTCGACGATCTCCAGGTCAGCTCACTAGGTCCGTGCACAGTCGATTCGCCATTGGCGCTGTACGTCGGTGGTCGCACGACCAACGAGTACTACGTCGGTGAACACGATCGGATCCTGTACGACGACACACTCGCGCTGATCGAGTCCCGCGGAGTCGGGCTGGAGAACCTGCCGACGTTCGAGTCGGGTGGGCCACGCGACAAGATCTTCTTCGACCCGGCCACCACCAAGGTCGGCGTCGTCACCTGCGGCGGACTGTGCCCCGGTCTCAACGACGTCATCCGCGCCATCGTCCTCGAGCTCCACACGCACTACGGCGTACGCAATGTCGTCGGCCTCCAGCACGGCTACGCCGGCTTTGTCCCTGAGCTCGGTCACGACATCGTTCCGCTGACACCTGAGTCGGTCGCACGCATCAACGAGCGCGGCGGCACGGTCCTCGGGACCTCGCGGGGAGCCCAGGATCCCGCCGTGATCGTCCACCGACTGGTCGAAGAGGGCATCAACGTCCTGATGGTGATCGGTGGCGACGGCTCGATGCGCGGCGCCCACAACATCGTGGTCGAGATCGAGCGTCGCGGACTCAAGATCGGCGTTGTCGGCGTACCCAAGACAATCGACAACGACATCCCGCACATCGGTCAGAGCTTCGGCTTCTCGACGGCCTTCGCGAAGGCAGCGGAGTCGATCAAGGCCGCACGCGTCGAGGTCGAGGCAGCCGTCGGCGGCATTGGCATCGTCAAGGTCATGGGTCGCCATGCTGGCTTCATCGCCTGCTACGCCGCACTCGCCAACCACGACGCCGACTTCGTCCTGATCCCCGAGGTCGACTTCTCGCTGGACGGTGACAACGGGCTGCTGGCCCTCCTCGAACGACGCGTCGCCGAGCGTGGCAGCGCCGTCATCGTGCTTGCCGAGGGAGCTGGGCAGCACCTGATTCCGGCAAGCGACCGTATGGATCCAAGTGGCAACACGGTGCTCGGCGACATCGCGCGCTACTTGCGCGAGCAGATCACCAAGCACTTCGCCAACGCCGACCAGCCGCTGACGATGCGCTACTTCAACCCCGGCTACGCGATCCGCTCTGTTCCAGCCGATGCGTCCGACTCGGTCTACTGCGCTCGCCTCGCCCAGACCGCCGTACACGCTGCGATGGCAGGCAGAACTGACCTCGTCGTCGGCCGGCGCCGCCATCGATTCGTCAACGTGCCGATCCCGTTCGTGACCCAGGGATCGCACAATGTCTCGCCCGAGGGCGATCTCTGGCTGAGCGTCCTCGAATCAACAGCGCAGCCGTTCTCGATTGCCTGACGGTTCCGCTGACCGAGACTGGGCCAGCCTTTAAAGTTGCTGCATGACCGAGTGGATCCTGATCATTGGCGGCGTCATCCTCGGGTTTGTGCTCGCCACCCATGCCGCCGGCGTCGGGTTCATCGCGAGCCGGGTGTTCATCTCCGGGCGCAAGAAGCTGAAGCAGTTCAGCCCTACTTCAGACCATCTTGCGCACGACGCCTAGTGGCGCGTGCTTCATGACCTTGCCGATCGGCGCCCACGGCCATGCCGGTACGGCGGCGTCGACGACCTCGGCCTCAATCTTCTTGACCAGCGCCTTGCAGCCCGTCTCAGTGTCGACCATCATCCGCGCTTCCTTCTGCACGGCCTCGTTCATCTCCGAGGCGATGTAGCCGGGGTAGAGCGTGGTGACCTTGATGTCGTGACCCTTGCGACCGATGAGGTCTGACCGAATGCCCTCGGCGAGCATCGCCACTGCGGCCTTCGTCGCCGCGTACGTGGTGAGGGCGGACGGCATTCCGCGCATTGCCGACATCGACGAGATGACCACCAGGTGGCCGGCCTTGCGCTCGTAGAAGTGCTCCATCGCTGCCTCGCACTGCGCCAGCGCTGCGATGAAGTTGGTCTCGGCCGTCTGCTTGTTGGCGTAGAACTTGCCGGTACCGACGCGTCCGCCCTTTCCGAGTCCCGCGTTGACGATGACTCGATCCAGGCCTCCCAGGTCGACGATGGCCTTCTTGAACACTGCGAAGACCTGGTCGTGGTCGTTGACGTCGAGCTCGTGCACCACGACTTCGATGCTCGGGTTGGCTTCAAGAAGCTCAGCCTTGAGGGCTTCGAGCCGATCCACTCGGCGTGCGGTCAGGGCGAGGTTGTGGCCCTTCGCGGCGAGAATGCGCGCCATGCCTTCGCCGAGGCCGGAGCTTGCACCCGTGATCAGAACGTTCTTGCGCATGTCAGTCCTTCTTCGCCATCTGGAATGAAGCCTTCTTCATCATCGAGTAGTACAGCGGACGCGCAAATCGTTTGGCCGCATAGGCCACCTTGCCGTCTCGGTCGGTGAGGATGATGTGGCGGTCCTTCTCGATACCTCGGATCACGCGCGCCGCGATCGTGTCGGCAGACAACTTGGCCTTGTCGATCAGCTTGGCTGCTGACTTGTTGGCCTGCTCATCCTTGCCACGTAGCGACTCCGTGAGATTGGTCTTGAAGAACGTCGGACAAATGACCGAGACCTTGACGCCGTACGGCTTGAGCTCATGGAAGAGGGACTCGCTGATCGCGACCACGCCCGCCTTGACGGCGACATACTCCGTCATCCGCGGGGGATGAATCAGTCCGGCGGCGGATGCGGTGTTGATGATGTGTCCGCTACCTTGTTCCTTCATCAGCGGCGTGAACGTACGGCAGCCGCGTGCGACACCAAGCAAGTTGATGTCGACGATCCACTGCCACTGATCCATCTCGGACAGCTCGATTCGACCGCCCGCTGCCACACCAGCGTTGTTGAACAGGTAGTCGAGGCCATCCCAGGTCTCGGTCACCCAGTCGCGGGCCTTCGCCCAATCGACGTCCTGGGTGACGTTGAGCGTCAGGTACGAGACGCCTTCGAGCCCTCGCAGGCTGTCAGGGATCTCCTCGTGAACGTCAGTGGCGAGCACGCGGGCTCCACGCTCAACGAACTGAAGGACCAGTGCGAGGCCGAGGCCCGAGGCGCCTCCAGTGATCAGGACGCGCGAGTTGGGGGCGATCTTCATATTCAGATACTAGCGGTATCCGAATCTAGACGGCTCCGTGCTTGTGATCGCAGAGGGTGACCTCGCCCTTCTTGACCGATCCCGCGGCAACGCCATCGAGAGCCGAGAACGGTCCACAGCGATGCGCCTCAATCCATACGTGGATCATCGGCACGGCCCCACCGATGCTCGATCCCGGCGGGCACGGCTGGCCGGGATTGATCAGTCCAACCACCTTGCCGTCGGCGAAGCACAGGTTGTCGTGGATGTGCCACTGGGTGAGCCGGCCACCCAGCTCGGGCACATCGTCGAGCGTGTCGCCCGGATTCATCATGAACATTGCCGAGACGAGCTTCTTCGGCGTCTGGGTCGTGTCGTAGACAAGCGACTCGGGATGGTCAGGATCGAGGATGTTGCCGTCCGACATGTTGTCGACGTTCATGTAGTGCTCAAACCCAGAGAATCCGTCGCCAATCGACTTGAAGCCCTGGGCCTCGAGCTTGCTGGCATCCGAGAATTGCGGGAGTCGGAGCAAGGTGATGGCAATGAGATTCTCCGCCGCAGCCTGCTGCTGGAGCGTCACGCCAGGCGTACCGCTGAGGTCAATCGGCAGAGCGGGGTCGTACGGCTTCGCCACGTTGCTGTGCGCATGGTCCTCGCTGCCAGCGTGGGAATGACCGCCGGTCGCGAGCATGCCCGGCACCGACAGCGCCGCGACGGCCAACGCGACTGTTGCGGTGACGAGCGGGTGTCGAATCAGTCGCGCCGTACCGAACGTCCTCAGATGCGCCATCGCGGCAAGCGCAGCAAGCGTCGCCAGAATCGCAGCCAGGGTGTCGGCCCGCTGAAGCGGTTCTGCGGTGTCGAGACCTTCGAATGGCAGTCCGACCGTCTTGGCGAGAATCCACCCGAGGACGGCGCCGACGTTCGCCATTGCGCCAAGGGTGAGCAGGCCCGGGCCAGGGCGCATGAGTGCGGAGACACCGACGCCGAGCTGGACGACGGCAGTGAGCGTGAAGATCAGGGCCGCTTGGCGATGCTCGCTGTGAGCACCGATCGCCGTCGCGTGGATCGCCCCCGCGGCGAGTGACGCCGCGGCCACAATCGCGAGCCAGCCAAACGAGCCGAGCTCCTTCAGAGGGCGAAGCGGGTGGTCGCTATCAGCAGCGCCGCCCGAAGTGCGCTGTTGAGGTTCAATGTCGACTGTCACGATGGTTCCTTGCTCCCTGAACCTTCGATGCTACGCGCGGAAAGGGTCAGCGGAAGGTGACCATGTCACGGGGCAGGTGCCCGTGCTCGTTGAAGGTCAGCAACCTCGGTCCGGACTGCCCAACGATGACCGTCGTCACGCTGGCATTGATGACGACATCGTTCACGCGCTGGAAAAGCGTGGCACCGCCGGTCATCAGGTGAGAAGCGACCAGCGCAATCGGCCCACCCGAGGTGAACACAGCTACTGATCGGCCGGAGCCGGCCTCCAGGACCGCGCGGTCAAAAGCCTTCATGACTCGCTCGACGAACTGCTGATAGCTCTCTCCAGCACCCTCGCCTCCAGCAATCCAGCCGTCCAGCGCCACGTTGAGCATGGCCTGGAAGGCCTTGGGGTCGGCGTCCATCGACGCAGGATCGTGAGCGCGGGCAATCGCGATGTGGTCGAACTCGTCCCAACCAGCGTCGACGTCATAGCCCTCGCCCTGCCCGCAGGCATCGATCACCGAGATCGCGGTCTGAGCGTGGCGCTTCATGGATCCGGCAACAGCCGTGGTGGGCGACCAGTCCGAGGCCTCCCACGAAATGCCGAGAGCGGTCGACTGCCTCTGCCCAAGCTCGGACAGCTGGTCGTAGTCGGCAGCGCCCCACGAAGCCTGGCCGTGGCGAATGAGGTGCACAGAACCCATGCGTCGGAGCCTACCGACGACGAACGGGCCGGCCCCCAAAGGGAGCCGGCCCGCACGGGTGTGAAGTGGTGTGGATCAGGCCGCAGGCGGCATGAGCACCGAGTCGATCAGGTAGACCGTGGCGTTGGCGGTCTTGACGCCACCGCAGATCACGCTGGCCTGGCCGCCGACCTTGATGTTGTCGCCGGAGCCGGTGACCTTGAGCTCAGCACCGTTGACAGTCTTGAGCGTTCCGTCGATGTCCTTCGGCAGGATGCGGCCGGGGATCACGTGGTACGTCAGGACGCTCTCGAGCGTCTTTGCGCCGGCGGGGGTGCCGAGGGTGGCAACCGTTGCCTTGTCGAGCTTGGCGAATGCCGTGTCGACAGGTGCGAACACGGTGAACTCTCCACCGTTGAGGGTGTCGACCAGGTCGACGTCGGGGTTGAGCTGACCGGAGACAGCTGCCACGAGGGTCTTGAGGAGCGGGTTGTTGCTGGCTGCAGTGGCAACCGGATCCTCGGACATGCCGCTGACGGAGCCCTTGCCCTCGGGGACGGCCTTGGCGTAGTCGGCGCAGCCCGGACCAACGAGGTCGGAAGCGACATCGTCCATCGGAGCAGCCGAGGTGGTGGTGTCTTCGGAGGCAGCCGGATCGCTGTCGCTCGAGCCGCACGCCGCGGTGAACAGGGACAGCGAGGCAACCGCCGCGATGGCGAAGCTCTTGGTGGTTGTACGCATTTCATTTCTCCTTGGGTTGGGTGGTGCTACTCGACGCGGAACTGGACGCTGTGCCAGCCGGTCGTCCCGTTCGGGCGAATACGCGCCCGCTCGGAAGTCTGGGTTTTGCCGTTCTTGTTGGTGGCGCGGATCGTCGCCTTGTGAGTGCCCTCAGTGGCGTCGTCCCACTGCCACATCCACTGACGCCAGGTTTCGAGGTTGTCTTCCGCCCCAAGAGTCGCGATCTCCCACGGACCGTCGTCGATCTTGATCTCCACCTGCTCGATCCCGACGGTCTGCGCCCAGGCGACGCCGCCGAGGCGGACCTTGTCGCGCGGGAAGCTCTGGAAGGACTTCGGAACGTCGATACGCGACGAGAACTTGATCGGCGCCTCCGCGGTGTAGTCGCGGGTGGTCCAGTAGCCCTTGAAGTCTGAGAAGCGAGTCACTTCGATGTCGACGAGCCACTTGGTCGCCGAGACGAATCCGTACAGGCCAGGTACGACCAGCCGCGCCGGGAACCCGTGCTCCAGGGGAAGCGGCTCGCCGTTCATCCCGATCGCGAGCATCGCGTTGCGCTCGTCCGTCACGACATCGAGTGGCGTACCAGCGGTCCAACGATCAGCGCTCGTGCTTTTGATCGCGTCGGCGCCGCTTTGGACTCCGGCCATCTCGAGCAGGTCCTTGGTCAGCACGCCGAGCCAGGCGGCGTTGCCGAGGTAGCGTCCGCCGACTTCGTTGGAGACGCAGGTGAGCGTGATGCGGTTCTCGACGAGTGGCATGTTCATGATGTCGCGGTACGAGAGGTTGAGCTCCTTGTCGACCATCCCGTGGATGCGGAGGTTCCAGCCCTCAGCCGGCACGTCGGGCACCCGCAGTGCGGTGTCGACGCGGTAGAAGTCGCGGTTGGGCGTGACGAACGGGGTGATGCCCTTCAGGTCGAGCTGGACGCCGGCAGGAATCGGCGGTGCAGCGATCGCAGCTCCCGGGAGGCGGATTCCGGCTCGCGAAGCGGCCGCTGCTGCGCTGCCGTAGACCCGGCCGACAACGCCACCGACAACGACCAGCGCCGAAGCGCCGAGCGCCACCTTCAGGAACTTGCGGCGATCGAACCCGGCCGGAAGCGACTCGAGCTTGCGGTTCAGCTGGGTGAGCGTGCCAAGCAGGACGATGAGCACGGCCAGGCTGACAGCAAGTGTCAGCACAGAAGGAATGAGGGTGAGGGCGCGGCTCGCGGTGGTCGTGCGGTCAATCGCCGCTGCTGCAACAGCGATGACGCCGATCAGTGCAACCGCACCAACGGCCAAGCGCGGCTTGCTGCGACCGATGACTCCGGCCACCATCGCGAGGATCGCCAAGGTGACAACGACGCCACCGATGAGAATCGGCTTGTCCGCGGTGCCGAACTGCTTGACGGCGAACTCTTTGAGGAAGGGAGGCGCGTAGTCAATCGCGCGGTTGCCGACCGATTCGATCGGGGACGGAACGCCTTGCAGCAACGCCGCAACACCCGTTCCGACAGCAACACCGGACGCGGCGGCGAGGAATCCGGCGACGGCTCCGGCCCACCAGGGTGCCGCGGTACGAGCCGGCGTCGTTGTGTTCATGTGACTGATTCGCCACGCTCGCACCCGCGGATTGGTCGTCTTCGAAAATATTCAGGATCCTGACTCGTGAGTAACCAAATTTGGCTCCTACTCTGGCGACATGAGCGCATTTGAGGGAGTCACATTCGAGTCCGAGAGCACGTCGTCGGCCGCCCGAACGATCATCGGAGACGCGCTGCGAAAGGCCGACCCGGTCGGATCGCGCGCCGTCGAAAACGAGACCAACTGGCGACGCAACTATCTGGCGCACTTCCGCCGCGCGCTCGAGGCGGGCATTGGCGAGGCACCCGCCGCCCACTCGATCGCGGCCGATGGATTGCGCAGCGCGCACGAGCACATGCGATTTGGTGACGGGTCGCTCGACGACGCAATCCCGAACACCCCGCTGTCGCAGGTCTTCCACACCCAGACCATCAAGGGGGACGCCGAGATCGAAACCGAGCTGACGCTTCCGTACCGCGGCGAACGACTGCGCGGCAAGGCGCTGCTCGACCAGCTCGACGACTGGGTGAGCCGCGGCATCATCACGCACTCCTGCTCTGAAGCCGTACAGACCGTGATCGACAATCCCGAGTGGATGAGGCTCGAGGGCGACACCATGGTCGTGCTCGGGGCCGGCGCGGAGATGGGCCCCTACCGCGCGCTGATGCGCTGGGGCGCAACCTGCGTTGCGCTAGATCTGCCTCGCGAAGATGTGCAGTCACGGATCAGCGAGTACGCCGCCGAATCGGCCGGCCGACTCCATGTACCAGCGCGCATTGTGACCAACGGTGGTGCCGACGTCGGTGCCGATCTGATCACCGAGCTCCCGGCAGTCGCTGAATGGCTCGACCACATCGACGGTCGCCTGGTGCTCGGCAACTATTGCTACGCAGATGGGGCGACCCACGTACGTGTGTCGATGGCCGCCGATGCGCTCGCAACTCATCTCCTTCAGAACCGACCCGACACCGCGCTGGCGTTCCTCGCAACACCGACTGACGTCTTCGCCGTACCGGCCGAGGAGGTCGAGGTGGCCAATGCGGCCTACGCCTCGCGGAGTGTCTCGAAGGTGCTGCGAACGCCGCTGCGTCTGGCGAGCGGCGGACGGCTGCTGCAGCGCAACTACCCGCCCGGTGCAGACCCCGGCATCTGCGATGCGTTGGTGCCGCAGCAAGGACCCAACTACGCGCTCGCCAAGCGCCTACAGCGCTGGCGCGCGACGACGGCTCGGAACGAGGGCACCACGGTGTCGCTCAATGTCGCGCCGGCAACTCGTACGCGATCGGTCGTCAAGAACAAGGCGCTCGCGGCGGCATATGCCGGCGCGCACCGCTTCGGCGTCGAGGTCTTCGACCCCGCGACGAGCAACACGTTGATGGCAGCGCTGCTGGTCCATGACCTTCGAGCCGGCTCCGAACAGCAAGCCGAACCGTGGCTCGACGAGGCCAACAATGCAGCGCACGGCGGACTGTGGACGTCCGCCTATCACCCACGCAGCGCCTTGGGCCTCGCCGCCGTTCTCGGCATTGGAGCCCTCAGGGGCTAATCAACGAAGACGGCTGCTTCAGGGATCGCCGCTCGGCGAGACGTGAAGTTGGCCGACGGGTGCTCGCGGTCCGGGTAACCGAAGGAGATCGCGCACACGACCTTGCGAGTCTCGGGCAGATCGAACCAGTCGCGGAGGAACTGCGAGCGCATCGCCAGCGCAGCCTGGGCACACGTCCCGAGGCCGAGCGCTTCGGCTGCTAGCAGGAACGAGTCGACATACAGTCCGCAGTCGACTGCCCCGTAAACGCCGAGGTCGGCTTCCGTCGTGATGATCGCCGCATGTGGGGCGCCGAAGAACTCGTAATTGCGCAGCATCTCGCGTGCCGATGCCTCGCGGTCTCCGCGGGTCACCCCAACGGCTTCATACAGCTGCCAACCGACGTCCTTGCGACGCTCGTCGTAGACGCCGGTGTACGCGGCTGGGAAGTCGAAGTCCGTGCCGTAGCCGTCGGGCGACTCGAGCAACGCTTCACGAAGCTTGGTCGTTGCCTCGCCCGAGGTGATCACGACGTGCCAGGGCTGGGTGTTGCACCACGACGCCGTACGTTGGGCGGCGGCGAGGAGCTGCTCGATGACCTCGCGCGGAACCTGCTCATCGGTGAATCCGCGACAGCTTCGGCGACTGGTCAGCAGGCGGTCGAGCACCTCGAAATCAGTCGTCATCATGCTCCCGTGAATGCTGCGGGGCGCTTCTCGAGGAACGCCGAGCCGCCCTCGAACGCGTCCTTGGTCGAGAACAGGGCGACCTGGCCCTCGAGCTCAGCATCGAGAGCGGCGTCGAGCCTCGGCAGCGTGTTGGCCGTGATGACCTTCTTCATGGCCGACAACGCCTTGGTCGGTCCACGGCCGATCTTGCCGACGAGCGTCGCGAACTCGGCGTCATAGTCCTCGTCATCGAGCGACTTGTAGATCAGGCCGATCTGGGCCGCCTCGTCAGCAGGCAGCTTCTCGCCCAGCATTGCCATGCGGTTGGCGCGGGCACGACCGACGGAGGCCGCAACGAGTTCGGTGGCACCGCCGTCAGGCATGAGACCGATGTTGACGAAGGCGAGCAGGAAGTAGCCCGAGCTCTTGGCCAAGGTGATGTCAGCGGCGATCGCGATAGAGCAACCGACGCCAGCAGCGATTCCGTTGACCGCGCTGATGACGGGCAAAGGCGAACGGGTCATCGCCCGTACGAGACGGTTGGCGCCATCAAGGGTTGCCGACCCGTCGAAGTCAGCACCCAGCGCGGCGCCAGAACTGAAGGCGCGACCGGTCCCGGTGATCACTACGAGGCGGGTTTCCGACGGTGCTTCCTCAATCGATGCAGCGGCTGCGTTGAGCATCTCGGCCGTGAGGGCATTGAGCCGGTCGGGCTCATTCCAGGTGATCGTCAAGACACCATCAACGGTGTCGATGAGCACTGAGTCACTCATGTGTTCCTCCATTGGCCGAGCAGAGTCTGGAGCACCGCGATGAGCGCTACCGGTTGGTCGAGCATGATGTGGTGCCCCGCGTCGGGGATCAGCGTGACAGGCACGTGTCCACCGAGCCGTTCGGCGACGAGGTCGGTGATGTCGGTTGTGGCCATGCCACGTTCGCCGCGGATCAACGCGACCTCGCAATCGATCGCCGCGAGCTCCTCCGGCTCCATACGTGAGCTGAGGAAGATGTGCGGATCGAACTTCCAGGTCCAGCGGCCGTCGATCTCGACGACCGAGCCTTCGGCGATGTGGTCCTTGACGTACGTCAGCGTCGAGGTGTCCTCCGGCAGGGTCCTGAACCGGCTGAGGATCGTCTCGCGATCGGGATAGAACTTGTTGCCCGGTATGTCGCCGTGCCCACCCTCGGCGATCCACGCCTTGGCCTCCGCCGACAGCTCGCGCACCGGAGAGTCGATCGCCGCAACACCGCGCAATGCGCGTCCGTAGTCGCGGCCAGCCGTGAGCGCGACGAAACCACCCATGCTGTGCCCGAACACGATCGGTGCCTCGTCGGACTCGGCAGCGGCGGCGGACACCACCTCGGTCGCCCAGGTCGAGAGCGCGTAGGACTCACGACGGTCGCTGTCGCCATGTCCGGAGAGGTCGATCGCGATCACGCGATGGTCGGCGGCAAGGAACGGCGCCGTCGTATCCCACCAGCCGGCGTGTGCAGCTCCGCCATGCACCAGAACGACCGGGGCGGCTCCACTCTTGCCCCAGGCGCGGTAGGTGATGCGTGCGCCGTCGACGTCGAGCTCGCGACTCTCGTACGGCTGGGCCAGTGCGTGACTGAACCAGTCAGGATGCTGCTCGCTCATTGCGCGACCTTTCTCACTTACCGTCAGTATTGACTGTAAGTGATGCTCGCGGCAAGATCGAAGCCATGTCCCTTGCAGGCAAGACGATCATCATGTCCGGCGGAAGCCGCGGAATTGGCGAGGCAATCGCCGTACGCGCTGCGAAAGATGGCGCCAACGTCGCCCTCCTCGCGAAGACCACAGAACCTCACCCCAAGCTGCCCGGCACCATCTATACCGCGGCCGCAGCAATCGAAGCCGCCGGCGGAAAGGCACTCCCGCTCGTCGGCGACGTACGCGACGATGCCTTCGTCGCGGAGGCCATCGCGAAGACTGCCGAGGAGTTCGGCGGCATCGACATTGTGGTCAACAACGCCAGCGCCATCGATCTGTCGAAGACCGAAGACGTGACGATGAAGAAGTACGACCTGATGAACGACATCAACGCGCGTGGCTCCTTCCTGCTGTCGAAGCTGTCGATCGAGTGGCTCAAGCAGTCCGAGAACCCGCACATCCTGACGCTCTCGCCGCCGATCAGCCTCGACCCGAAGTGGTTCACCGTGCACACGGCGTACACGATGGCGAAGTACGGCATGAGCCTCGTGACCCTGGGTCTCAGCGTCGAGCTCGCCGAGTACGGCATTGCCGCCAACTCGCTGTGGCCGCGCACTGCGATCGACACCGCAGCAGTCCGCAATGTCGTCGGCGCAGAGCTCGTCAGTCACTCACGGACGCCAGCCATCATGGCCGACGCCGCCTACGAGATCTTGATCAAGCCGAGCCGCGAATACACGGGCCAGTTCCTGATCGATGACGACGTTCTCGAGGACGCCGGAGTCACCGACTTCTCGATCTATCTCAACGGTGGCACCGAGGAGCAGCTCGCCCTCGACTTCTGGGTTGAGCCCAAGGGGCCGCACGACCCGTCGCTCAAGATGCACTAAGACCTCCCTCGTAGGGCCGCGCAAAACTCCTTTGGACTCGTACTTGACGTGTTAGTTAATTAACGAGTATGTTAAGCGGCATGGCAACTGATCAGCTCAGCAGGGTCTTCTCGGCACTCGCCGATCCGACCCGACGCGACATCCTGGCTCGACTCGGAGAGGGCGACGCAACCGTCACCGAGCTCGCCGCACCGTTCCCCATCAGCCTTCCGGCCATCTCTCGGCACCTCAAGGTGCTCGAGGGTGCCGGCCTGATCGCTCGCGACCGACAGGCGCAGTGGCGTACGAGCAGCCTGCGAGCCGAGCCTCTGAAGGAGGCGACGACCTGGATGGAGCACCTGAGCCATCTGTGGGACGACCGCTTCGACCGTCTCGACGCCCACTTGGCATCCATGAAGCAAGCACTGCAGGACACCGAAGACACCAACAAGGAAGAGAACACCGATGACTGAACAAACGTATGAGGTCAAGATCTCGCGCTACTTCGACGCGCCCCCTGCCCTCGTCTTTCGCGCGTTCACCGACCGCGAGCAGCTCTCGCAATGGTTCGGGCCATTGATGTTCACGGTTCCGGTCGACACCGTCTCCATCGACGCGAAGGTTGGCGGCCACTGGCGCATCACGATGGTCGGCAAGGACAACCCCGAGTGGCGCGCGCCCATCGACGCGACATTCACCGAGGTCGTCGAGAACCGACTGCTCGTTGGCTACGAGCTGGCCCAAGGATTCCCCGGCCTCGCCGATGGCACCCGTATGACGCTCTCGATCGAGTTCATCCCCGAGGGCGAAGGCACTCGGCTCGAGCTCAGCCAGGGCCCCATGCCCCAGGAGATGCAGGAGAACGCGACGGTCGGCTGGATCCAGTCGCTCTACAAGCTCGACGCCCTGCTGGCCACGCCAGCACACCTACGCAACAGCCCCACCAATGAAGGAGAGACATCATGACAACCGTTACCCCGTTCCTCTGGTTCAACGACAACGCCGGCGAAGCCATCGAGCGCTATCAGAAGGTCTTCCCGGACACCGAGATCGTCGATGAGTCCCGCATGCCCGACGGCACCTTCTTCATCGCAACCATTCGCCTTCAGGGCCAGGAGCTCGTCCTGATGAACGGAGGGCCTTCTCACCAGCTGACGGAAGCGTTCTCGCTCTCGGTCGGCGTGGAGACCCAGCAAGAGGTCGACGAGATCTCCGACGCTCTGATCGAGGGCGGCGGATACCAGGATTCCTGCGGCTGGCTCAAGGACGCCTTCGGACTGTCGTGGCAGGTCGTACCGTCAATCCTCGGCAAGCTCATGAGTGATCCGGATCCCGAAAAGGCCGGTCGAACTCAGGCGGCGATGATGCAGATGAAGCGCCTCAGCGTGCAGGGACTGCAGGACGCATACGACGGCAAGGCCTAAGTCACACCGTTTCAACTCGCGGGTCGTGCACATCTCACCAACAGTGGAGGGATGAGCCCGACCCGCAGCCTTATCACCGGAGCCACCGGCTACGTCGGTGGCCGACTCGTGCCCGAGCTCGTGACGGCAGGCCATCACGTACGCGTGATGGTCCGCGACGAGCCCAAGGCTCAGGCCCACGCCTGGTCGAGCGATGTCGAGATCGTGCAGGGTGACGCGTCCGAGGCCGTCGACGTACGCGGGGCACTGCTCGGTGTCGACGTCGCGTACTACCTGCTCCACTCGATCGGCACCGGCGGAGACTTCGGCGACACCGAGCGCGAAATGGCCCAGACCTTCGCGGACGAGGCGCAACGAGCGGGCGTCAACCGCATCGTCTACCTCGGCGGCATGATCCCCGAGGGTGAGGAACTGTCGGAGCACCTGGAGTCCCGCAAGCAGGTCGGTGACGTGCTCCTCGGCTCCGGGGTGCCAACGGCCGTCCTGCAGGCTGGCGTCATCATCGGCTCAGGGTCGGCGTCGTTCGAGATGCTGCGCTACCTCACCGAGCGCCTGCCGGTGATGGTCACACCCAAGTGGGTGCACACGCGCATACAGCCGATCGCGATCCGCGACGTGCTGCGCTACCTCGTTGACTGCGCCGAGCTGCCCGGCGACGTCAACCGGCGCTTCGACATCGGTGGTCCTGATGTCCTGACGTACTTCGACATGATGCAGCGGTACGCAGCCGTTGCCGGCCTGCCCAAGCGCCGCGTCCTTCCTGTGCCGGTACTGTCCCCCGGGCTGTCGAGCCACTGGGTCGGCATCATCACCCCAGTCCCGGCAAGCCTGGCTCGCCCGCTCGTCGAGTCGCTGCGCAACGAAGTCGTTGCTGCCGAGCACGACATCACGACGTACGTGCCTGACCCGCCCGAGGGACTGATCGGCTTCGACCGTTCCGTCGAGCTGGCGTTGACGAAGATCCAGAACCTCGACGTACCCACTTCATGGTCGTCAGCTGCGACGGCGGGTGCACCCGCGGAGGGCTTGCCCACTGATCCTGACTGGGCCGGCGGCTCGCTCTACAAGGACGACCGCACTCGTGAGGTCGCCGCCAGCCCCGAGCACCTCTGGCAGGTCATCGAAGGGATCGGCGGTCGCAACGGCTGGTACTCGTGGCGGCTCGCCTGGTGGGTGCGCGGCGTGCTCGACCGCATGGTGGGTGGACCCGGACTGCGCCGAGGACGGCGCAGTCCGCGGGATCTCGTGGTCGGCGACGCGCTCGACTTCTGGCGGGTCGAAGAGACCGACGACCGCTCCTTCGTACGTCTTCGAGCCGAGATGAAGGTCCCCGGGCTGGCGTGGCTGGAGCTGCAGGTCGGCTCGACCGATGGCGGCACCACGACGTTCCACCACCGGGCGCTCTTCCACCCACGCGGGCTGTTCGGCCATCTCTACTGGTGGTCGATCCTGCCGTTCCATGGAATCATCTTCGGCTCGATGCAACGCAACATCGCCAAGGCAGCGGAGGCTCTCGAGGCCTAGTCGGCGATGACCGACTCGACTGGAGTGCCGACGACAACTGTGCGGGTGACCGTGCAGAGGCGATCGTGCGACTGAGCAACTGCTCGAGGCAGGATCTCCTTCGCATGGTCGCCCTCGGCACCTCCGGGGAACGTCAGGTCGAAGGTCAGCCTGATGTCGGTGAGGCGGTTCCCGAGGTCGTCTCGGATCTTGTCGGCCCGGATCGAGAGATCGAACGATGACGGCTCGACTCGCTTGCCGACCAGGTAGTCCACGTCGATCGCGCTGCATCCCGCGATGGCCACGAGCAGCAGCTCGACCGGAGTGAAGTCGGCATCGTTTCCCTCGCCGAAGTCGAGCGTCCCGCCACGTACGTTGGTGGCCCTGAACGCCGCTTTGCCAGTGCGGCTCAGCTCGACAGATCGTTCGGTGTCAGCAGTCATACCTCGACGCTAGCGCGTCAGGGCTGATGCGGCTCGCGCGTGGTGACGACCTCGCGGGACCACCATCGGCGTACCGCTGACCGGGTCCGGTACGACTTCGCAATCCAGGCCGTAGACCGTTGTGATGACCTCCGCCGTCACGACCTCGCTCGGCACACCCTCCGCGATGATCGCGCCTTCCTTCATCGCAATGATGCGATCGGCGTAGCGGCACGCGAGATTGAGATCGTGCAGCACGATCACAATCGTCTTGCCTGAGAGCCGGTTGAGGTCGGTCAATAGATCGAGCAACTCGACCTGGTGGTTGATGTCGAGGAACGTCGTCGGCTCGTCGAGCAGCAGCAGGTCGGTGTCCTGCGCGAGCGCCATTGCGACCCACACCCGCTGGCGCTGGCCGCCAGAGAGCTCCGAGATGTTGCGATCTGCGAGCTCGGCGGTACCTGTTGCCTCGAGCGCCTCGATGACCGCGTCATCGTCGGCTGTCGTCCACCTCCGGAACCAGCCCTGGTGCGGATAGCGGCCGCGACCGACCAGGTCGCTGACGGTGATGCCATCCGGGGCGACCGGCGACTGCGGCAGCAAGCCGAGCACCTTGGCCACGTCGATGCTTCGC
This sequence comes from Aeromicrobium panaciterrae, assembly GCF_031457275.1. NCBI lineage: Bacteria > Bacillati > Actinomycetota > Actinomycetes > Propionibacteriales > Nocardioidaceae > Aeromicrobium > Aeromicrobium panaciterrae. The sequence continues at coordinate 434,955 of NZ_JAVDWH010000001.1, read as the reverse complement.
AGGTCGTGTACCGACTTGCCATCGAGGATGACGTCACCGCCTCGTGGCTTGAGCAGGCGCGCGAGTCCGCGCAGGAGGGTGGACTTGCCGCACGCATTGGCGCCGACGATGACGGTGATGCGCTCGGCGAGGATGTCGACGTCGAGATTGTGCACAATGTCGACATCGGCATAGCCCAGCGACAGGTTGCTGCCACGCAGCTCGTGACTGGTCATCCGCCACGTCCTTCCTTGTTGACGGTGACGAGGAGCCAGATCAGGTATGGCGCCCCGATCACGCCCGTGATGACACCAGTGGGGAGGTCGACCGGCAAGAGCTGGTGCGACACGAGATCTGCGCCGAGCGTGATGATGGCGCCTACGCAGCCGGCGGCCAGGATTCCGCCGGCAGCTTGGCCAACCAGTCGCTGGGCTATGGGTCCGGCAATGAGTGCAACGAACATGATCGGTCCGGCGACGGCGACAGCGAAGCCGATCAGGACGATCGCGGCGCCGATCAGGCCCAGTCTGTGGAGCTCGACCCGTGCACCGAGCGCCTTGGCGGTGTCGTCGCCGAGCTCCAGCGCCCGAAGCGGACGCTCCAGCGCGAGAATCAGCGGCACGAGGATGACCAGAGCGACTACCAACGTACGAAGTTCGCCCGAACCGGCCTGGCCGACAGTGCCAACGAGCCAGGTCATCGCTTCACGCGCCTCGTGGATGCTGGCGTGCGACACGATGTAGCCGACGAGCGAGATCATCAGCTGAGAGACGCCGATGCCAATCAGGATGAAGCGATAGCCCGTGATCCCGTCGCGCCACGCGAGAAGGTAAATCAGCGCGGAGCTCAACAAGGCGCCAAAGAGTGCGGATCCCGAGATGAGGGTGCTGCTCGCGTTGAACAGCACGATCGCCGAGACTGCGAAGAGGCTCGCACCTGACGAGATCCCGACGAAGTCCGGGGAAGCCAACGGGTTGCCGAGCACCCGCTGGAACAGGTGGCCCGAGATGCCGAGCGCGATTCCCACCGCGAGACCGGCAATCGCGGTCGGGAGGCGCAGATCGCGGACGATGAAGTCGACTGACGGATCGTCCCGTACGTGGAGCATCGACGCGAGGACGTCGGGAGCCGACACTGCATAGCTGCCCAGCATCATCGTGAGCACGAAAAGGACGAACGCGACGGCCGCCAGCAATACCGTCACAAAGTACGCGCGACGGTTGCGGGTGGCACGGCTGGAACGTTCGCGCTGAGGGGTAGCGAGAGTCTGAGTCATCACAGCTCCGCCAAGTTGCGGTACCGGACGAGAGCAATGAACGCGGGGGCGCCCAGCACTCCGAGGACGACTCCGACCTGGAGCTCGCCGGGCGACACGACGACGCGGCCGATGATGTCAGCGATCAGAAGCACGGCCGGAGTGAGGATCATCGAGTACGGGAGGATCCAGCGGTAGTCCGGACCGCACAGCATCCGGGCCACGTGCGGCACGACCAGTCCCACGAAGACAATCGGCCCGCATGCTGCTGTCGCTGCACCGCACAGGATCGCCACGATGACGAACATCATGATGCGGCTGAGGCGTACGCGTTGACCCAACGCCTCAGCCAGGTCGTCTCCAAGGGCTAGACCGTTGAGCGCTCGACCGGTGGTGAGTGCCATGACGATGCCCACTGCAATGAATGGTGCCGTCTGCTCGAGCACCGAGAAGTAGCGACCGGCCAGCGACCCGACCTGCCAGAACCGCAGCTCGTTGAGCGCGTCGATGTTGGTCATCACGATCCCCGAGGTGATCGATGTCAGCACCGCGGTCACGGCCGCCCCGGCGAGCGCCAGCTTGATCGGTGTTGCCCCTTCACGACCGAATGAGGCGATCGCGTAGACCGCCACCGTGGCGAAGGCGGCTCCCGCGAAGGCGAACCAGACGTACACACCGATGCTCTGAGCACCCAGCACCATGATGCTGAAAACGATGAACACGGCGGCACCTGCGTTGATGCCCATGATCCCGGGATCGGCGAGCGGATTGCGCGTGACGCCCTGCAGGATCGCACCGCTCAGGCCGAGCGCCGCACCCGCGAAGATTCCTATCAGCGTTCGGGGCACTCGAATTTCGCGAATCACCGTCTCGGACGCAGAGTTCGGATCGAAGTCCAGGAATGCCTTGACGATCGTCGTCGGCCCCACCCCGCGCGCGCCCAGCGTGATGCTGAAGAAGCAGACGACGGCAAGCACTCCGACGAGGATCGCGAGGCCCACGGCGAGGCCGGCCGTGGGGCGTGCCCCAGGGCCGGCTTCAACCGTGCTGCGATCAATCACACTCATGCGAGGTCGGCGTCAGCCTTCTCGATGGCTGTGGTCAGCTGCGTGAGCTGCGCGGCGTACTCGCCATAGGTGTGCATCCAGTAGGCGGGCCACGGAACGTACGCCTTGGCTTTGGCGGCCTTGATGGTGTTCCACGTCGGCTGCTTCTCGCCCGTCTTGAGAGTCGAGTCGTAGGCACGGTCGTCAACCAGCAGGAGGTCCGGCTGGTACTTGTCGGCCTTCTCCCAGCTGAGGTTCTCCCAGTACGGGAAGCCCTTGTCGGGGTTGTCCGGGTTGATGACGTCGAGTCCCCAGCGCTGGAAGTCGAGCAGCTCCGGTGCGTACTTCGGATTGGCGACGTACAGCACGTCGTCCGCCGGCGAGACAGCCAGCACGGACAGACCGGGCTTGGCGGCAACAGCCTTCTTGAAGGCCGCAAGGGAAGTCTCGAATGCCTTCTTGTCGGCCGCGATCTTCGGATCGTCGACGTCGGCGCCGAGGGACTCAGCGAGCTTCTCGTAGCCCTCCGCGAGTGCCTCGATGGAATCGCCCTGAGCAACACCGACTACCGGTGCCAGGTTGGCGAGCTTCCTGCTGCTTGCCTTCACACCCTCTTCGAGGCCGCTGTATGCCTTCTCGGCCGGCCACCAGTCGGCCACGATCAGATCGGGGTTGAGGGTCGCAGCCTTCTCCACATCGATCTCGCCCCAGGCTTCGCCCAGGATCGTGATGCCCTTGAGGTCAAGGTTCTTGAGGTTGGCATCGTCCTCGACGGGGGTGTTGGCGTAAATGCCAACCGGCCGGATGCCGAACGAGATGAGTGCGGCAGCTTCGGCGCCGCTGGCGATGATGCGCTTGGGGGTGGTGTCGAGCTTGACGGTCTTGCCGTCGCCCGACGTGAAGGACCACGGACCTCCGCTGGAGTCATCATCTGAGGCTGTCGAACCGCAGGCTGCCATGGAGCCGGCCAGGAGGAGCGCGCCGAAAGCGGCAACGGCGCGGCGGCTGAATTGGGACACAGAACTACCCTTCGTTGGTGATGTACGAAGGTCAGCCTAACTTAGGTATGCCTACCCTTGCGCCTCGAATACGTCACACCCTCCCCACCGAGGTCGTACGCTCGATCCAACGACCCCGGAGGCTCTCGTGACTCACACACCCGGCTGGAAGCTCGCGAATGCCGTTGCCGACCACGACGAGGCAACGCTGTTGACCTTGTTCGCACCAGACGTCAGCTTCAAGGGCCTGACGCCGGGTCGCGTGTGGGAGGCCGACGACGCTGTCGGAGCCGTCGACATCATGCTCGGCAACTGGTTCGAGGCGCATGATCACATCGATGAGATCGTGACTCTCGAGGACGGCGACATGGTCGCAGACACCGCTCGAGTCTCCTATCGCTTCAACATGACGACGCCGGACGGACCCCGAACGGCCGAGCAACAGGTGTTCTATCGAACTGAAGGCGAGCAGATCACCTACGCCCGCGTGCTGTGCTCAGGCTTCCGTCCGCTCTGACACCAGACGCACAAGGACCCGCGAGCTGAGCTCGCGGGTCCTTCTGTCTGTTTCATATGCTCAGGCGAACTTCTCGCCGTTCTTGGCCTTGTCGAGCAGCAGAGCCGGCGGCTCGAAGCGCTCGCCGTACTTCGCGGAAAGCTCCTGAGCGCGCTCGGTGAACACCTCGACACCGATGCGACCGTCCGGTGCCTCGTAGCCGTTGATGTACTGCAGTGCGCCACCCAGCAGCGGCGGGAAGCCGATGCCGAAGATCGAGCCGATGTTGGCGTCGGCCACCGTGCGCAGCACGTTCTCTTCGAGGCAGCGAACCGTGTCCAGCGACATCACGAAGACCAAGCGGTCCTTGAGGTCCTGGAAGTCAGGCTGCTCTGCGGCGACCGGGAACTTCTCGGCCAGCCCGGGCCACAGGCCCGTACGCTTGCCGGCCTCGTCGTACTCAAAGAAGCCCTTGCCGACGAGACGGCTGGAGCGGCCGAGGTCGATCATCGTGTCGATGACGGTCTCAGCGGGCAGCGTGTCCCAGGTGCCGCCTTCTTCCTCAACGGCCTTCTGCGAGGCGACGCGGATCTTCTTCATCAGCTCGAGGTTGAGCTCGTCGCTGAGCTGCAGCGGTCCGGTCGGGTAGCCCGACTGGGTCGCAGCGCGGTCGATCGAGACCGGGCTGATGCCCTCGGTCAGCATGCCGAGGCCCTCGTTGACGAACTGACCGATGACACGGCTGGTGAAGAAGCCGCGGCTGTCGTTGACGACGATCGGTGTCTTCTTGATGGCCTGGACGTAGTCGAGTGCGTGAGCAATCGTCTTGTCGTTGGTCTTGGCACCGGCGATGATCTCGACCAGCGGCATCTTGTCGACCGGCGAGAAGAAGTGGATGCCGATGAAGTCCTCGGGACGCTGCACACCCTCGGCGAGGCCGGTGATCGGCAGCGTCGAGGTGTTCGATCCCAGGAGCGCGTCGGCGTTGACGATCGGCTCGAGCTCGGCGAACACCGAGTGCTTGAGCTCGACCGACTCGAAGACGGCTTCCACGACGATGTCGCAGCCCTTGAGGTCCGCGTAGTCGGCAGTCGGCGTGATCAGGGCGAGGAACGCGTCCTTCTTCTCCTGCGTGATGCGCCCCTTCGCGAGCTGCTTGTCGAGGAGCTTCTCGCTGTACGACTTGCCCTTCTCGGCGGCTTCGAGGCTGACGTCCTTGAGGACGACCTCCATGCCAGCCTTGGCGGACACGTACGCGATGCCAGCGCCCATCATGCCGGCGCCGAGGACGGCGACCTTGGTGAACTTCTTGCGCTCGATGCCCTCGGGGCGCGAGCCGCCCGCGTTGATCGAGTTGAGATCGAAGAAGAACGCCTGTGTCATGTTCTTGAACTGCTGACCGACGACGAGCTCTACGAGGTAGCGCGACTCGATGCGGCTGGCCGTGTCGAAGTCGACCGAGGCGCCTTCGATGGCCGCGCTCAGGATGGCCTTCGGCGCGCGGTAGTCAGCACCCTTGACCTGCTTGCGCAGGTTGGCCGGGAAGGCCGGCAGGTTGGCAGCGAACGCCGGAGTCTTGGGCGATCCGCCGGGCATTTTGTAGCCCTTGCGGTCCCACGGCTGGCTGGCTGCTTCCTCGTTGTCGACGTTGGCCTCGATCCAAGCCTTGGCTGCCGGGATGAGCTCATCCTCCGTCGCGACGACCTCGTCGATCAGGCCGGTCTCCTTGGCCTGTGCCGGCTTGAAACGCGTGCCCTCCAGAACAACCTTGAGGAGGGCATCGGCGATACCGAGCATGCGGACCGTACGGGTCACGCCGCCACCGCCCGGCAGGAGGCCGAGAGACGACTCGGGGAGGCCGATGTCGTAACGACCGTCAGCGGCAATGCGGTGGTGGCAGGCGAGAGCGATCTCGAGTCCACCTCCGAGGGCAGCGCCGTTGATGGCTGCGACCACAGGCTTGCCGCTCAACTCGAGCTTGCGGAGCGTGGCCTTGATGCTCTCGACGTTCTCGAAGATGTCTTCGGCATCCTCGGGCTTCGCCTGGGTCATGAGCTTCAGGTCGCCGCCGGCGAAGAAGGTCTTCTTGGCGGAGGAGACGATGACACCCTTGACCGACTCCGGCTTGGCAGCAATGTCTGCCAGGAGCTGGTCGACGGCCTTGGCCATGCCCTCGCGGTAGGCCGGGGTCATGGTGTTGGCGCTCTGGTTGGGGTCGTCGAGGATCAGGTTGGCGAATCCATCGGCGAGCTCATAGCGGACTGCGTCAGTTGTGCTTGTCATGTGTATGGAGTCCTTGTCCGGTTTCAGATGCGTTCGACGATGGTGGCGATGCCCATGCCGCCGCCGACGCAGAGAGTGGCGAGGCCGTAGCGCTGGTCACGGCGCTCGAGCTCGTCGATGAGGGTGCCGAGGATCATGGCACCGGTCGCACCGAGCGGGTGGCCCATCGCGATGGCGCCACCGTTGACGTTGGTCTTCTCGTGCGGGAAGTCGAGGTCACGCATGAGGCGCATCGCCACCGCTGCAAAGGCCTCGTTGATCTCGAGCAGGTCGATGTCGTCGACCGTCAAGCCGGCCTTGTCGAGCGCCTTGCGGCAGGCGGGAGCCGGACCGGTCAGCATGATCGTCGGGTCGGCGCCCGAGACGGCAGCCGACACGATGCGAGCACGAGGGGTGAGGCCGTGGCGCTTGCCAGCAGCCTCGCTGCCGATCGCGACGAGTGCGGCGCCATCGACGATGCCCGACGAGTTGCCGGCGTGGTGGACGTGGTTGATGCGCTCGATGTCGTGGTACTGCTCGAGCGCGACCGAGTCGAAGCCGCCCATCTCACCGATGCCGGCGAACGAGGCGGGCAGACCGGCAAGGCTCTCGACTGTCGTGCCTTCGCGTACGAACTCGTCGTGGTCGAGGATCGTCAGGCCGTTCTCGTCCTTGACGGGAATCACTGACTTGGCGAAGTAGCCGTTGGCGATCGCCTTGGCGGCACGCGCCTGCGACTCGGCGGCGAACGTGTCGACGTCGGTACGGCTCCAGCCCTCGATCGTGGCAATGAGGTCGGCGCCAATGCCTTGAGGCACGAAGGACGTGTCGAACGCTGTACGCGGGTCCATCGCCCACGCGCCACCGTCGGAGCCCATCGGCACGCGGCTCATCGACTCGACACCACCGGCGAAGATCAGATCTTCCCAGCCGGAGCGGATACGGCCGGCGGCCTGGTTGACGGCCTCGAGGCCGGAGGCGCAGAAGCGGTTGAGCTGGACGCCGGCGACAGTGTCGGGCAGACCGGCGTTCAGCGCTGCGGTCTTGGCGATGTCACCGCCCTGGTCGGCAACGGGCGAGACGACGCCGAGTACGACGTCATCGACGCCATTCGGGTCGAGAGTCGGGTTGCGCTTCTGGATCTCATCGATCAGGCCGGTGATCAGCGTGATCGGCTTGACCTCGTGGAGTGATCCGGTCTTCTTGCCGCGACCACGCGGGGTGCGGATGGCGTCGTAGACGTATGCCTCAGTCATGAATGTGTCCTCGCAGTGAGAAAGGTGACTCGTCACAGTGTTCTTACTTAGTCAGCGGGTGACGTAAGAACGATTGTGACACCAACACTGTCATTGTCCAACCGTCGGGGGTTGTGGTGCTAGTCACGGATAGTCTCAGCCCTATGAATCCGGCACCGGTCGAGACCCTGAGCGTTGAACAGCTCGCCTCGCGCGTCGGGATGACCGTACGCACGGTGCGCTTTTACGCCGGCCGCGGACTCATACCGCCGCCACGCCGCGAAGGCCGCAACGGCTACTACGGACCCGACCACCTCGCGCGCCTCGAGCTCGTACGCGAGCTGCAGGCCCACGGATTCACACTGTCGGCGATCGAGGGCTATCTCGAGAACATCCCGAGCGATGCGACTCCCGAGCAGGTCGCTCTGCACCGCACTTTGCTCGCGCCGTGGATGCCCGATCTGCCCGAGACGGTCACCCGTCCCGAGCTGCTGAAGCGCACCGGCCGCGAACTGTCCGACGACGATCTCGAGCTGCTGGTCGCCTTGGGCGTGATCGAGCCGACCCCGGTTGAGGACGTCTTCCAGGTCGCACCGGCCCACCTCGCCGTCGGCGTTCAGTTCCTCGACGTCGGACTGCCAACCGAGGCTGCGCTGGCCGCACGGCGCATCATCACCGAGCACGGTCAGGCGATGGCGACCGAGCTCACCGAGCTTTTCCGTACGACGGTCTGGCCGCACCTGAAGTCATCGGGTCAGCCACCCGAGGCGATCACCACGATGATCGAGCGGTTCAAGCCGTTGACGATCGCAGCCCTCGTGACGGCATACGAAACTGCCGTCGACGAGGCCAAGCGCGAGACGATCCGCAGAAGGTCTTAGTTGGCAGCCAGGCGCGCGCTGCGTGGGCCCAGAGCCATCAGCGTGCTCAGCGCCTCAGCGGCCGCTCCCATGCCTCCGAGGTGAGACTCGCCATCTATCGTGGCGAACGTGGCGTTCGATAGTCGCTCGGAACAATGCACACCGTGGCGGTGGGGAATGATGTGGTCCGCGTTGCCATGCCACCACCGCACCGGGACCGTGACGTCAGCGAGGTCGAATCCCCAGTGCCGGTTGAACAAGATGATGTCGGCGAGTGGCGCACCCACTTGGAACCGCGCCCCGTTCAGTAGATCGTCAAGAAACATCGCCTTGAACTCGGGGCGAGCAAGGAGTTCCTTGTCGCCGCGCGGCTGCACGGCCCCGTATGCGTCCAACGCCAATCCACCGAGCGGACGGATGATCCTGATGCCCGCGGCCAGAAGATAGCTGAGCGGCACCCTGGTAGCTCTCATCACCGGAGCAGCAAACGGAGCGAGCGCAGGCAGCCCGCCACCAATGGCGTCGTTGCCCACCCGCGGCGCAACGCCGCCGAGTACGCCGACCCCATGCACCCGTTCGGGCATCGCCGCCCCTGCCGCGAGGGCATACGGTCCGCCTCCGGAGAGGCCGATGATGCGCAAGGTATCGATGCCCAAGTGATCAGCCAGCAACGACAGATCGCCAGTCCAGTCGAGCACGTTGTCGTACAGGTGGGGCGTTGAGGTTCCAATGCCCGGCCTGTCGATTCCGATGATTCGGACGTCGCGCTCCAAGGCAAAGCGTCTGGCCTCGAGCGGAACCTGTCGGCGTGCGCCAGGCGTGCCGTGCATCCATATGATGGCGGCGCCTCGAGGCGTACCGAACTCAGCGAACGAAAGTCGCCTGCCATCGCGGACGGCAACAGAGCCTTCGAGCAGTGGGCGCTCTACGTCAGACATGCCCACAGACTAGAGGCCCATTCCGCGGCCGATGATCTCCTTCATGATCTCGGTCGTGCCGCCGTAGATCGTCTGGATGCGGGTGTCGAGGTACGCCTTCGAGATCGGGTACTCGGTCATGTAGCCGTATCCGCCGAACAGCTGGAGGCACTGATCGGCCGTCTTCTTCTGCAACTCGCTCGTCCACCACTTGCCCATTGCAGCTTCGGCAACAGTCAGCGTGCCATTGTTGAGCTCGGTAATCGATTTGTCGACAAAGACTTGAGCGATCTGCTGCTCGGTCTCGAGCTCGGCCAGGACGAAGCGGCTGTTCTGGAACGAGCCGATCGGCTTGCCGAACGCCTTGCGCTCCTTGACGTAGTCGACCGTCATGTCAATCATCTGGCGGCAGGCAGCTGCGGCCACGACCGAGATCGTCATGCGCTCCTGGGGCAGGTTGTCCATCAGGTAGATGAAGCCCTGTCCTTCTTCACCCAACAGGTTGGACGTCGGCACGCGGCAGTTGTCGAAGAACAGTTCGGCCGTGTCCTGCGCCTTGAGGCCCATCTTGTCGAGGTTGCGGCCGCGCTCGAATCCTTCAGCGCCCCGCTCGACGACGATCAGCGAGAAGCCGAGGGCGCCTGCCTCCGGATCCGTCTTGCAGACGACGATCACGAAGTCGGCGTTGATGCCGTTGGTGATGAACGTCTTCGCGCCGCTGATGACGTACTCGTCGCCGTCCTTGACCGCAGAGGTCTGGATGCCCTGCAGGTCCGAGCCGGTGCCGGGCTCGGTCATGGCGATTGCGGTGATCATCTCGCCGGAGCAGAACTTCGGGAACCAGCGAGCCTTCTGCTCGTCGTTGCAGTACTTCAGCAGGTAGCCCGAGACGAGGTCGGTCTGGATCGCGAACCCCACTCCGCTGCCGCCAACTCGGGTGACCTCTTCCTGCAGGACTGCGTTGAAGCGGAAGTCGTGCATGCCGCCTCCGCCGTACTCCTCCGGCATCATGAAGCCGAGCAGGCCCAGCTCGCCGGCCTTGGTCCATACGTCACGCGGGACGATCGAGTCCTTCTCCCACTGTTCGTGGTGAGGAGCGATCTCCTTCTCGCAGAACGCCCGGACGGTGTCGCGGAACGAGTCATGGTCGGCTTCAAAAATGGTGCGCTTCATGGGAGCTCTTTCAGTCGGCCTGAACGGCAATGCCGTCGGCAAGGAGTGAATCGATGTCAGGGATGCCCCAGGCGGCAAGCGCCTCGGCCGTGTTGGTGCCGGCCTTCACCGGCGAAGTGGTGAGGTTGGCGGGAGTTTCGGAGAAGCGAGGTGCGGGCGCCGGCTGCACAAGGCCGTCGTGCTCGACGTACGTACCGCGGGCCACGTTGTGCGGATGCGCAGCGGCCTCGTCGATCGGTACGACCGGTGCCACACAGGAGTCGGTGCCGTCGAACAGCGCCGTCCACTCGGCCTGGGTCTTGGTGCGGAATGCCTCGTCGAGAGCCTTCTTGAGTGCAGGCCACTCCTCGAGCTCCCAGCGGCTAGGCAACTCCAGACCGGGGATCGCCGCCTTGAGCACCACTTCCATGGCGTCGTAGAACTGCGGCTCGAGCGGGCCGACCGACATCCACCGACCGTCGGACGTCTCGTACACGTCGTAGACCGGAGCGCCGGAGTCGAGGAGGTTGGTGCCACGTGCGGCATTCCATGAGCCGACCTGCATCATGCCGATCGGCATGGCCAGCAGGTGGGCGACACCATCGGTGATCGCAGCGTCCACGACCTGGCCCTGACCCGTCGACTTGGCATGGAGAAGTGCCGCCAGCACACCTGTGACGAGGTACATCGAACCGCCGGCGAAGTCGCCGAGCAGGTTGAGTGGAATCTGCGGAGGACCTCCCGCGCGGCCCATCGTGTCGAGTGCCCCCGCGATCGAGATGTAGTTGATGTCGTGTCCGGCGGTATGCGCGAGTGGTCCGTGCTGGCCCCATCCCGTCATACGTCCGTAGACAAGCTTCGGGTTGCGGGCGAAGCAGTCGTCGGGGCCGAGTCCAAGGCGTTCGGTGACTCCAGGGCGGAAGCCTTCGATCAGAACGTCGGCCTTCTCAACGAGCTGGAGAACGACCTCAACGCCACGCGGATCCTTGATGTTGACGGCAACAGACGGGCGCCCGCGGCTCAGGATGTCCTTCTCCGGTACGGAGACCTGGAGGGCGTTGCCGCCGGGTCGATCGACTCGGATGACGTCGGCGCCCAAGTCGGCGAGCAGCATGCCTGCGAACGGGCCAGGCCCGATTCCGACGAGCTCCACGACGCGTACGCCAGCGAGTGGACCGGTGCGTTCGGTTGTAGTCACTGCGTGATTGTGACAGTTGTACTGTCACGGTTCAAGGTGCCGCAGGTCACATACTGACGGTACGTCTATGTGTCATCATGAATGTCACGTTCCAAGGACCGCCCGAAAGGCAACCGACGCATGCATTCCGAACTGGCCTACTCCCGTAAGGGATCCGGCGAACCGCTCGTCCTCATCCACGGCATCGGCCACCGCCGCCAGGCGTGGGACCCCGTATTCGAGCAGCTCGCCGAGTCGTACGACGTGATCGCGGTCGACCTTGCCGGATTCGGTGAATCCGCGGAGTACCCCAAAGGCGTGAAGTACAACATGCACAACGCGGTCGAGAACCTCACCGACAACTTCGCCGCCTGGGGCATCGAGAAGCCCCACGTTGTCGGCAACTCCCTTGGAGGCGCACTCGCCCTCGAGCTCGGAGCCCGCGGAGCGGTCAGTTCAGTCACCGCGTTGAGCCCAGCCGGCTTCTTCGGCATCCTCAACCGCGTGCAGACATTCGTTCTGCTGATCATGCTGCGCATCAGCAGCAAGCTTCCCGACCGTGTGCTCAAGTTCGTCTCCCAGCAGGCCTGGGGACGCAAGCTCGCCGGCGCGACGCTCTACGTCCATCCGGAACGGTTCTCCGCTGAGGAGGTGTACGGCGACGCCTTGTCACTCAAGCGCGCCACCGGTTTCGAGGAGACGATCCTCGCGGGCGCTCGCTACTCCTTCAAACAGCAGGTTCCGGTACCCACGACGATCGCCTGGGGGACACGCGACCTGATCCTGCCGTACAGCTCCTCAGCGATCGCAGCGGAGCGACTGCCCAATGCACGCCATGTGGCGTTGCCGCACTGCGGCCACGTACCGATGGTCGACGACCCGGATCTCATCGTCCGCGTCGTCAAGAACACCGTTGATTCGGCCGTCGCCGCCGAAGCCGACCAAGCGGCCTGACCGACCTCGTACAAACGACCGAGCCCCATGCCTTCCGGCATGGGGCTCGATTCGAGTTGTGTCGTGCTGAAGGTTCCAGCTAGACGAGTTGCAATTCTCGGTGTCTGCGCGATTCGAGATGGCCACCCGACCCCGCAGGGTCGATCAATCGGACACCTCGCTGAGCGCTCTCGCGCACGACCGCGACGTGATGCGCGGTCATGATCTGCACCTGACGCGCCGACGACTCGAGAACACTCTCGACTGCGCCGGTGGTGAGGACATCGGGGCCGTCAGCCACTGGCTGGCGGTCTCGCGGCTTGCGCCGACTACCGAACAGGAGGCCGATGCCACCGAGGATCAGCACGGCCGCAATGGCACCCTGCGTCCGAGTGTCGCCAGCACCTGTGTTGGGCAGCAGCGCGGTCTCAGCCGGTGCCACGTCACCCTCTTCAGGCTCTTCCTCTGGCACGTCGATGAACAACGTCGCCTGCGAGACGATCACGTCGATGCCATCGAGCGTGCGGAACACCTCGTAGACCACCGTGCCATCGTCGGTCGCCGTGAAGGTCAGCATGCCCGTCAGCTCGTCGATGACTGCGTCGACGACATCGGAGGTCGAGACGATCCTGTAGCGCAACGGCTCCGTCTCATCCCCTTCGTCGTCCAACTGCTCGTCATTGAAAGCCAAGTCGAACACGCCTTCGACGCCGGCATCCTGGGTGGTTTCGTCATCGACCGCACATGCAAGGTCAATACCGTCTCCGCCTACCAGAAGGTTGACGCCCTCTTCACCACACAGCAGGTCGTTGCCGGCGCCGCCGAAGAGCTCGTCGTCGCCGAGGCCACCGTTGAGCACGTCGTTGCCGCCGACCAACTCGCCGAGGTAGCCATCGCCGTAGATCTCATCGTTGCCGTCGCCACCATCGATGGTGTCGTCGCCGCCCACGACGGTGATGAAGCCGTCACCGACGATCAGATCGTCACCGATGCCGCCGTCGATCAGGTCGTCGCCGCCGACGAACGTGAGTCCGCCGTCGCCCGAGATCCGGTCGTCACCGTCCTCGCCGTCGATCTCGTCGTCGCCACCAACTGCGGTGAAGAGGAACCCATCGCCGTGAATGTGGTCGTCGCCGGTACCGCCGTCGATGTCGTCGTCGCCACCGATGATGGTGAAGAAGTTGTCGCCGAGGATGTCATCGTCGCCGCCATCGCCATCGATGGTGTCGTCGCCGTCGCCACCCAGGATTTCATCGTTGCCACCGATGACGTCTACGACTGAGCCATCACCATGGATGTCGTCGTCGCCGTCGCCGCCGTCTATCGAATCGGCTCCACCGACGATCACAATCGCGCCATCGCCGTTGAGGGTGTCATCACCGTCGCCGCCAAAGATTTCGTCATCACCGCCGACGTTGGTTGAGACACCATCGCCGGAGATCACGTCGTCACCGTCGCCGCCATCGAGGTCGTCGTTGCCACCGATGACCGTGATCGAGCCATCGCCGAGGAGTTCGTCATCCCCGTCGCCGCCATCTAGGTCGTCGTTGCCACCGAGGACGGTGGTCGCGGCGTCGCCCTGAATCTGGTCTTCGCCATCGCCACCATCGATTTCGTCATTCCCACCGGGGACGGCAGGGTCCGGGTCGCCACTGACCGTGTCATCCGCGCCGTCGCAGCTGATGAAGTCATTGCCGGCAGTCGCCGGATCACACGCAGCAAATGCGGTGCTGGGCGCCAGTGTCAGTGCCGCAGTCACCGCCAATACCGCGCATATGCGCAGTGCATAGCTTCTGTGTTTCATGGTGACCTCCTGGGTCACAGTTGGGAGTTTCATCGATGGTTACACGTGATCTCCGTCACTGCCATGACAACGCGCAAGAAAGTCGCACAACACGCGCAAACCACCCGAAACAACTACGGTTTCGGGTGGTCTACGGCACTAAATCGGCTTTCCGGAACTAGGGAGAAACTCCCGAGAACGCTGCTGCCATTCCGTACAGCTTGTAGAGCGCCATGTTCTCCATCGACCCGGGAGCGCATCGGTGATCGAAGAACGTCGCCGCCTGGGCCGTGGGCAAAACGGTGCCGAACCCGAGGAGACCTGAACCCTCGATCGGTCCACCCACCCAATCGTGCAGGCGTGAAAGCAGCGAGGCCCTCAGGTCCTTCGATGCGGTGGTCCAATCAGCGCAGCTGTAGAGACCCAGAGCGTGACGCGCAGTCTGCGGCGCAACCTTGGCCGGCGAAGCCTTGGTGAACGGCGAAACCGTCGGAGTGCGCTCGCCGACGAACGGCTCGCAGACATTGTTGCCCCAGCCTCGCTTGCAGAAGGACAAGAAGGCCGATTTACGCAGAGCGTCAGTTCCGCTCTGGGCACTCGAGCTCGTGCTCGTGCTCGTGCTCGCGCTATTCGGCGCAGGAGGCGTCTTGGTCCAGTCGCACAGGGTCGAGTTGCCATTGGGGTAGCCCGTGACTTCGAATCCGACGAAACAGGCCACCAGTTCGGCTTCGTTGACGACGTTGCCCAGGCCGATACTCGAGGACGGGTTCGTGCCGTCACTGCAGTTGGGAAGGCTGCTCGGCGAAGATGTGGCCGGCTTGCCGCCAGGGCCAACGTTGTCCCACCAGCAGTTGCCGGTGTTGGTCGGGAACGCGTCCCACCAGAAGTCAACGCCGTTGGGCTTGGTCGTCCCATCAGGCGCAACGCCCATCACGTTGCCACTGAACGAGTTGTTGTAGGAGGTCGAGATCTTCGTGGTGTCGCATCCCGGAACGGGAGTGGTCGAGCCGATCACGGGACCGCACACCATCGCGTCAGGCGCCGAGAACAACATGGCGCCGCGGCGGTAGTTGTTCCAGAAGTGGTTGTTGCGGACGATGTTGTCGTTGCCGCCGGCAATCCACAGACCGGTACCGACTGGCGCCGCCACATACGGTCGGACATCCGAGCCAGCGATGTAGGGGTTGAAGTTGTTGGAGTAGAAGTTGTTGTCCTCGACCAGATCGCCCTGCTGCGGGAAACCGGGGTGTCCGGGCGCAGTGAACACGTCAGTCGTGAAGCCCAGGGCGTTGTCGTAGAAGTTGTTGTGCACGATGTGCGTGCCGTTGCCGTTGGTCCCGGAATAGCCACTGTTGTTGTGGTGGCTGTCGCAGTCGCGAATTTCCTGGCTGTAACGGAACTTCGGATAGATCTTGGTGTCACGTCCGGCAGAAGTCTTGGCTCCCGAGCCCGGGTACAGGCCCGAGTCGCCATTGCCCTTGGCCTCACAGTTCTTCATCAGTCCGTGGTCACCCACAAACGTCAGCACTCCGTAGGCGCCGCCGTAGTAGGTCTTGAACTGGTCGAGGAGGTAGCCCTCCGTCTCCAAGACGTAGATGTCGTGCTCGGCCGCGTGACGCACAGTGACCTTACGCAGAACAGCGCCATCCGCCTGATCGAAGAAGATGCCGACATCCTTCTTGTGTCCGACAGCTGATGGGCCACCGTTGCCAGCGGCTGGGTCGCCTGCTTCAACGATGACGTCGTCGGCGCTGACGCCTGAACCTTCAATCTGCAGATTGCAGCGAATGCACTTGCCAAGGTTGGGGATTCCGTGGCGATCCACCAAGGCAGGAGAGGGGTCCTGGCCGGGACCCACGCCTCGGCCAATCACTGCAACAAGGTTGGCGTCGTTCGGGCAGTTGACCTGGTAGGCGTGCGACAGCGCGTTCGGGTCACCCGAGTCGGCAGCCGTCTTGTACTTCTCACAAGCAGGGTCGAACGTCGGCTTGGAGCGCGACTTCTCCTCCAGGTAGAGACCCGGCATGATCACGACGCGGTCATTGTTGCGCGACGCAGTCACCGCCGCCTGAATCTCTCGGTAGTCACACAGCTTGAACAGCTTCTTGTTGGCCGACAGCAACGAGTCTGCCGAGGACTTGCTCAAGGAGCGATGGTCTGTGGGCCGAATGTAGTAGCCCGACTTCCGCGCCTTCGAGATCGACGTGCGGAGGAGGGTCAAGGAGTTGGGTTTACAGACGACGCGAGTCTTGCCCACAAGTTTCGTATCGAGCGCCGACGACAGAGAACGCGCTACTGGCACCTTGCCGCCCGCACAGGGCTTGATCGAACAATCCGCCGCCGGGTTCGGCCAGTACGACGGGCGCTCGACGTGCGCGTTTGCGCCTGAGATGCCGAGGACACCTCCCACCAGAACGAGTCCGAGCACACGTGCAACGAATTTAGAACCGAACATTGGGTGCTCCTGGGCATCGCTGGGCAGACGGTGACTACTTCAACGACGCGAACTGGAACAGGTTATGAAAATGGTAAGAACCTCGTGGAGCGCTCAGAACTGCTGAGCCAGCACTCCTGACACTGGCGTCCACTCACGAACCACAACCTCCGCGACGAGACCGTCGAGCACGAAGGGATCGGCGTCAATCAGCGCGCGAGCGTCAGCCGCGGTATCGGCGACGAAAACGAGCAGCGCACCACCAGGCTCGCCGTCCGAGAACGGACCCGACACCTGCAGCTGACCGCGCTCAGTCAGTCCAGCGAGGTAGTCGCGGTGCGCGGGGCGCACCTCACCTCTCCGTTCAACGTCGTCGTTGTAGCGGTAGGTCGTCGCAAAGTAGGCCATGCGCCGATCTTGTCAGGTGCCCCACGCAGTGCGTTTAGCCGAGCTCCGCGAGGTCGACGATCTCTTCAGCGGTCGGGGCCAAGGCTTCTTCCACGTCGTCGTACGAGAACGTCATCGTTCCGCCGTCGTCGCCCGTGCTGATCAGGCTGATCGGCCGACCGTCATCCTTGGCGAAGTAGAACGTGCCATTCGAGTCGTCCTTGAGTGCGACACATTCGACACCGTCGATCGTTTTGCCCTTGCCCTTCGTGACCTTTCCGTCGGGCTTGAGCAGCTCGCCGAAGAAGTCCTTCTTGGACACGAACGAAGCGAGGTCAGCGAAGTCCGGGTTGGCCGGATCCGCCAGCACCCAACGACCATCGATCAGCGCGATGATCTGCTCGGCAGCCTCGCCGGCACTCGCGCGGTAGAAGTCGTCGGTCGCCTTGAAGTAGGCCTTGCCGTCCGCGCCCAACAGCTGGAACTCCGCACCATCAACTGCGATCGTTCCGGACGCTGTATCGCCGGAGTAGCTCATGTCGATCGCGATCTCGGTGCCATCATCGACACCGTCGCCCTCGATCGTGACGGACTCTTCAGCCGCGACCACCTTCTTGGCTTTCGCGAGCAGCGCTGTGGCCGACAAGTCGGAGACGTCGTCCTTGGCGTCCGAGCCGCCACCGCAGCCGACGAGGGCAAAGGTCGAAGCGACAACGAGTGTGGTGAGGCGGAGGCGGATGGCCATCGAGTGCTCCTAGGTCGTGGCGCCCGTGCGGATGCCCGTGGAAGTTGCACCAGCGTGCCGTATGAAGGGCTCACAGCGATACCGTTGCAACTAGTTGCATAGCAACGCGTTGCATAGTACGGTCTCCGCATGGCTCTGGAGCACGCGATCCTGGTGTCCCTCGCGGAGAAGACCGCGTCGGGATACGACTTGGCGCGCCGCTTCGACGCGTCGATCGGGCATTTCTGGAAGGCCAGCCACCAGCAGATCTACAAGGTGCTGGGCCGTATGGAGTCCGACAAGTGGGTCGAGTCGCACCTCGTCGCCCAGGACAACCGTCCGGACAAGAAGGTCTACTCGATCACCAACGAAGGTCGCGATGAGCTGATGCGCTGGTCATCCGTACCGACGCCGATCGAACCGCTCCGCAGCGAATTCGCCGTGAAGCTTCGCGGCACCCAGTTCGGCGATCGCGAGGCCGTGCTCGCCGATGTACGTGTACGTCGCGCCGCCCATGAAGCCCAGATCGCGTACTACGAAGCCAGCGCACAACGGCACTATCCCGAGCCGGCATCTTTGCGCGAGGACGAGCTCGGTGCCTACCTTGTGCTGCGCGGCGGCATCCTTGCCGAGCAGACCGGGATGGCCTGGTGCGACGAAATCCTTCAGGCCTTTGAGGCGGAGCGATGAGCGCGAACGCCGACCGCGAGCACACCCAGCCCGATCACGATCGCGGTCGTGATGAGCACCGCATGCACCCAGAAGAACGCCTGCGGAGTGCTGTGCCACTGCTCGCCTGCCCACGCGCGGTCGTCATCAACTATGGCTTTCGCAAATCGCGGCCAGATCACCACGTTGAACACGCCCGCAACGATCAGGAACCGGGCACTCGTCTTGGAAATCACATCCTCATCCCATCACAGGAGATCCGATGAAAGAGTTCCGCGCTGCCGTTGAGGCAGGTGACTTCGAGGGACTCGGTGAGCTGCTCGCCGAGGACGTCGTGTTTCGCAGCCCCGTTGCGTTCAAGCCGTACGAGGGCAAGCCGATCGTTGCCGCGATCCTTCGAGGTGTCGGTCGCGTGTTCACCGAGTTCCGGTACGTCCGCGAACTCGCGGATGCAGATGGCGGCGGGTCGGCGCTGGTCTTCGAGACCGTCGTCGACGGAGTCAGCGTCAACGGGATCGACCTCATCCGTACGAATGACGCCGGACTCGTCAGCGAGCTGACCGTGATGGTCCGCCCGTTGTCCGGCGCCAACGCCCTCGCCACCGCCATGTCCGCACAGTTCGACCAGATCGTCGCCGAGGCTTCAGGAGCCAGCTCATGACCAGTCCCTACCCGCACCTGCTCGAGCCGCTCGACCTCGGCCACACCACGCTGCGCAACCGCGTGATCATGGGCTCAATGCACACGGGCCTCGAGGACCGCGCCAAGCACCTGCCCGAGCTCGCGGCGTACTTCGCCGAGCGCGCCAAGGGTGGCGTCGCACTCTCGGTCACCGGCGGCTATGCGCCTAACCGTCACGGTTGGCTACTCCCGTTCGGTTCACTGATGACGTCGACGAAGCTCGCCGACAAACACCGTCTGGTGACTGACGCAGTGCACGAGCACGACGGCAAGATCGCGATGCAGATCCTGCACGCCGGCCGTTACGGCTACCACCCGTTCAAGCGGGCTGCATCGTCCAAGCCCTCGCCGATCACTCCGTTCGGCAAGCCGAAGGCGATGTCGACCAAAGAGGTCGACGACACCGTCAACGACTTCGCCAAGTCGGCGGTGCTTGCACGCCGGGCCGGATACGACGGCGTCGAGATCATGGGGTCCGAGGGCTACTTGATCAACCAAATGATCACCGCGCGTACCAACAACCGCACCGACCGGTGGGGCGGCAGCGCCGAGAACCGCATGCGCTTCCCGGTCGAGATCGTTGAGCGCGTACGCGAGGCGGTCGGCGACGACTTCATCGTGATGTACCGCATGAGCCTGCTCGACCTGGTCGATGACGCTCAGAGCTGGGACGAGACCGTC
Organism: Aeromicrobium panaciterrae; assembly: GCF_031457275.1. Classification (NCBI taxonomy): domain Bacteria; kingdom Bacillati; phylum Actinomycetota; class Actinomycetes; order Propionibacteriales; family Nocardioidaceae; genus Aeromicrobium; species Aeromicrobium panaciterrae. The sequence goes on along the minus strand of NZ_JAVDWH010000001.1, from coordinate 415,286 downwards.
GAGCTCGCCAAGAAGCTCGAGACAGCTGGCGTCTCCATCCTCAACACCGGCATCGGCTGGCACGAGGCTCGTATCCCGACGATCGTTACGTCCGTGCCTCGTGGCGCATTCGCGTGGGTCACCGGCAAGCTCAAGCCCGAGGTCTCGGTTCCGGTGGTGGCATCCAACCGGATCAACACCCCCGAGATCGCCGAGGAGATCATCGCCTCTGGTCAAGCCGACCTTGTGTCGATGGCACGGCCACTGCTCAGCGATCCGCACTTCGTCAACAAGGCGGCCGAGGATCGTGCCGACGAGATCAACACGTGCATTGCCTGCAACCAGGCCTGCCTCGACCACACGTTCAAGAACAAGCGCGCGACCTGCATGATCAACCCGCGCGCTGGCTACGAGACAACGCTGATCCTGTCGCCGACTCGCACGGCCAAGCGGATCGCGGTTGTCGGCGCTGGCCCGGCAGGACTCGCTGCCGCAACCGAGCTCGGTGGCCGTGGCCACAGTGTCGAGCTGTTCGAGTCCCTGCCCGAGGTCGGTGGCCAGTTCCGTCTGGCGATGCAGATCCCCGGCAAGGAGGAGTTCAAGGAGACGATCCGCTACTACTCACGTCGCATGGAGATCGCCGGCGTCAAGCTGCACCTCGGCGTACGCGCTGGTGTCGACCAGCTCGCAGAGTTCGATGAGGTTGTCGTTGCGACAGGCGTCGAGCCTCGCATTCCGTCCCTGCCCGGCGTCGACCACGCCAGTGTCGTCAACTACCAAGACGTGATCCGCCATGGCGCTCCCGTCGGCAAGCGCGTTGCCGTGATGGGTGCCGGCGGTATCGGCTTCGACGTCTCCGAGTTCCTGCTGCACAGTGCCGACGAATCGATCGAGCACTGGATGGAGCGCTGGGGTGTCACCGATCCATCGCTGGAGCGTGGCGGTCTCGCCACCAAGCTCAAGGCACCGCCGAAGCGCGAGGTGTTCCTGCTCCAGCGCAAGAACTCCGAGCTCGGCAAGGGCCTCGGCAAGACCAGCGGCTGGGTGCACCGCCAGACGCTCAAGGACTCCGGCGTCGAGATGATCAAGGGCGTCACGTACGACCGCATCGACGATTCCGGCTTGCACATCACCCTTCACAAGGGTGAGGACAACGAGGAGAGCCGCATCCTCGACGTCGACACGATCATCCTGTGCACAGGTCAAGAGTCCGTACGCGATCTGATCGAACCGCTCGAGGCGCTCGGCAAGCCAGTGCACGTGATCGGCGGAGCGGATGTCGCCGCTGAGCTCGACGCCAAGCGCGCCATCAAGCAGGCGACGGAGCTCGCTGCACGACTCTGAAAGGCGATACCGTCCCGGCATGAGTCAACCTGTCGCACCTCAGCGCTCGAGCCAGCTCGTCGCGTGGTTGTTGTACGTCCCGCAGCTGCTCCTCGACCTGGTGCTTGGTGTGTTCGGGATCTTCTCGGTCTTCGCGACCGACTCCTGCGGGAGCGTCGAGGACGAGCCGGCAGTGTGCAACGGCGACTACTTCAGCACGGTGCTGTTCAGCTTCTGGTTCGCGCTCTTGGGGCTGATCGTTGTGGTGCCCATTCTGATCTTCGTCTCGGCACGCAGGGGCGGACGGCCCTGGGTGTGGCCGCTGCTCGGTGGATTCCTCAGCATCGTGCTCGTCGTCGTGTTCTTCGCCTTGATGACTCGCTAGACATACTGAGTCCATGGCCAAGCGGATCATCCTGTTGCGTGCCGTCAACGTCGGCCCCGCCCAGCTGCCGATGGCTCGGTTGCGCGAGATCGCCGAAGGACTGGGCGCCACCGATGTGTCGACCTACATCGCCTCGGGCAACCTGATCGCCGACGTACCTGGCGACGCCGACGAGTTCGATCGGGAACTGGAGAAAGCGATCGAGACGGGGTTCGGCTTCTTCCGCGAGTCGATCTCGCGTACGCCGGCGCAAGTCGAGAAGGCGCTCCAGGCGCATCCGTTTTCGGTCGACGAGCCGAAGTACTCGTACGTCACCTTCCTCCTCGAGAAGCCGTCCGCCGAGGCGATCGCCAAGGCAGAGACGTACGAGACCGGAAGCGATCAATGGGCGATCATCGGCACGGAGATGCACATCAAGTACGCCAACGGTGCCGGGCGCCCCGACATGAAGTCCGATTCGATCGGCCGCGCGCTCAAGGTGCCGGGCACTGCCCGCAACCTGAATACGGTCAAGAAGCTGATCGAGCTCGCTGGATCCTGAGCGTCTGCTGGACCGCGTACGTAACCTTGAGGCATGGAGGATGTGCTCGGCGATCGGCGACTGCTCGTCCTGACCGGCGCTGGCATGTCGACCGATTCCGGGATCCCGGACTACCGCGGCCCGGGCGCACCGGCCCGGATGCCGATGACATTCCAGGACTTCATCAAAGGCCCTGCGGCTCAGCAGCGCTATTGGGCGCGAGCACACATTGGCTGGAGCCGAATGCGGCGAGCCGAGCCCAATGCCGGGCACCGACTGCTCGCCCAGATGGACCGCGATGGCCGCCTCGACGGGCTGATCACCCAGAACGTCGACGGACTGCACGGCCGCGCTGGCCACCCCGGCGTGATCGACCTGCACGGTCGCATCGATCGGGTGATCTGCCTGGACTGCCGATCGGTCAGTTCGCGCGGCGATCTTCACCAGAGGCTGCTGGTTCTCAATCCGGGCTTCGACCAGATCGACGCGGTGATGGCTCCCGATGGCGACGTACTGCTTGAGGAGACCGACACCTTCAACGTCGCTCCGTGCGCGGCCTGCGGCGGTCGACTCAAACCCGACGTCGTGTTCTTCGGCGAGAACGTACCCAAGGACCGCGTGGCCGAGTGTTACGAGCTTGTCGAGAACGCACAGGCGCTCGTCGTGCTCGGGTCTTCGCTGCAGGTGATGTCAGGTCTGCGATTCGTACGAGCAGCCAAGGCGCGTGGCATACCTATCGTGATCGTCAACCGCGGAACCACCCGCGGCGACGACCTTGCCACAATCAAGCTCGACGCAGGCTGTGCCGAGACACTGACCGAGTGGGCTCGTGACCGCGCGGAGTCCTTTAGCCAAACGTGATGCGGCGTTCACCCGTTGCAAGCGCCAAGCCGCTACGGTGCGAGAGACCGATCGTCGTAGACATGAAGGACTCGCCATGAGCGCAGAAACTCCGCCACCGCCTCCGCCCACCTCGTCTGCCGATGGCAGCTACCCGGCGACGTTCGGGTTCGATCCGCCTGAGTCGATTGCCCGCTGGCGAGTCATCGGCAACATCATCCTTGCCATCCCGCACTTCATCGTGCTGTACGTCCTCAACTTCGTGGCCGAGCTTCTCGCCTTCGTCGCCTGGATTCTCGGTGTCTTCACCGGCAAGGTTCCGGAAGGCATCCTCGGCATCATCGCGCTGTACATCCGCTACAGCACCCGCGTCAGCGTCTACGCCGGATTCCTCACGGAGGAGTACCCGCCGTTTACGTTCGCCACAACGTCCGCTGACCCGGGAGACTATCCGCGCGTCAACGTCGGCTTCGCCCCCGAGACCGAAGGACGCAACCGACTCACGATCTTCTTCCGCATCATTTTGGCCATCCCGCACCTCATCGTGCTCGGCCTGATCAGCATCGTGGCGTTCTTTGCGTACGTCGTCGCGTTCTTCGCAGTCCTGTTCACCGGCAAGTGGCCGGTCGGCCTGCGCAACTTCGTTGTTGGGTTGCTGCGGTGGAGCACCCGCCTCAACGCCTACATGTACCTGCTGACTGACAAGTACCCACCGTTCAGCCTCGAGTAGCCCGCAATGCACAACGCCCCGACCCGCAGCGCGGATCGGGGCGTTCTGCGTCGGTTCAGCTCAGCTCGCGCAGGCGCACGGTTTCGGGCAGCGCGGCCAGCGCCGAGAGCACCTCGGGCTCAACGCCCTCAGCGACATCGGTGAGTACGTAACCGATCTCGCCACGCGTCGCGAGCGACTGAGCCTCGATGTTCACGCCATGCTCACCGAGCAGGCCATTGATCGTCGCCAGCACGCCGGGGGCATTGCGGTGTACGTGCGCCAGGCGATGCTTCGCGGCATCGGCAGGCAAGTTGATCTCCGGCATGTTGACGCTGAGCGATGTGCCGCCGAACGACGCGTACGAACGCAACTTGGACGCCACGAAGCGGCCAATGTCCTGCTGCGCCTCTTCGGTCGATCCGCCGACGTGCGGCGTGAGGATGACGTTCCTGAGGCCCTGCAGGTCGGACTCGAACGGGTCACCCTGCCGCTTGGGCTCGATCGGGAACACGTCGACAGCAGCGCCGGCGATGTGGCCCGACTCGATGTGAGCACGCAGTGCCTTGGTGTCGACCGCGATACCTCGCGAGAGGTTGAGCAACAGCGAACGCGGCTTCATCAGCGCCATCTGCTCAGCACCGAACAGTCCGGCATTGCCGGGGCGGCCGTCGACGTGGAGCGAGACGACGTCCGAGGTCTCAAGCAGCTCCTCGATGGTCGAGCAACGGCGTGCGTTGCCCAGCGCCAGCTTGTCGTCGATGTCGTAGAAGACGACCTTCAGGCCCAAAGCCTCGGCCACGACCGACAGTTGGCTGCCGATGTTGCCGTAGCCGATGATGCCGAGGGTGCGGCCGCGTACTTCGTGGCTGCCTGCAGCCGACTTGTTCCAGACACCGTTGTGCATGTCAGTCGACTTCTCGTTCAACCGGCGCGCCAGCGAAATGATCTCGGCAATCGCGAGCTCAACGACACTTCGCGTGTTGGAGTAGGGCGCGTTGAACACCGCGACACCACGGGCCGTCGTGGCGTCGAGGTCGATCTGGTTGGTGCCGATGCAGAACGCACCGATCGCGAGCAAGTCGGGAGCAGCGTCCAGGACCTTCTCGGTGATGTATGTGGTCGAGCGGATGCCGAGGAGGTGGACTCCCTTGATCGCTGCGATCAGATCGTCCTCGCCGAGGGCACCGTCGAGCGACTCCACCTGATAGCCCTTGGCTCGCAGGAACTCTGCACCATCGGTATGGATGTTTTCGAGCAGCAGGACGCGAACGTCGCCGTCGGATAGCCGCTCGGTTGGGAACAAGTCGTCGCTCGTCATGGTCATCATCATCTCGCGTGCCTCCAGTCAGCAGAAATCTGGCTGACGTGGGGCCCAGGCGAACGGTCCCGATGTCGTGGTGATCGATCGCTCCCCGGTGGTATCCACCTCAACGCCAGTCGCGATCAACTCACCCAATCGTACCGGCTGATTCTGGGTGCGAAATCCAGTTCCATCGATCGGACGGATCAGGCGGGGTCGATGCCGGCGAAATGGGCGAGCGCCTCGGGCGGGACTTCCTGCTCGAGGTTGGCCAGGCGTACCTGGCCCTGCGCGATCAGCTTGCCGTCCTCGTCCACCGAGTCGAGGTGCCAGAGCTGCTGGGTGCGCCCGCGATGGATCGGAGTTGCCGTTGTCGTGATGACGTCACCGAGCTTGGCTTGCCGCAGGAAGTCAGTCGAGTTGTTGGTACCGACCGCGACTCCCTTGCCGTTGAGCCAGAGCAGCCCAGCGACACTCGCAGTCGACTCGTGCACCGCACAATAGACACCGCCGTGGGGAATCCCGAACGGCTGGAGGTGCCTCTCGTCGATCGTGAATCTCACGACGACCTTGTCGGGCCCTGTCTCCACGTGCTCAATGCCGAGCAGGCCGTCCAGTCCGGGGATGTCTGTCATGTGACCAGCCTAGGCCGCGCTTGATCTGTATACCCCCTAGGGGTATGGTCGAGACATGAAACGAATCCTCCTCGTACTCATCCCTCTTCTCCTGGTCGTCTCGTGTGCTGGCGGCACCAAGCGCGACGCGCAGGCCGAGCACAACGACGCGGACGTTGAGTTCGCGCAGCAGATGATCCCTCACCACGAGCAGGCAGTGGAGATGGCCGACTTGGTTCCCGGCGCAGATGCTTCGCCTGAAGTGGTCGAGCTCGCGGCTCAGATCAAGGCAGCCCAAGCTCCCGAGATCAAACAGATGAAGCGCTGGCTCAAGGACTGGGGCGCGAGTGCGATCGCTGATCACGACATGGACCACATGGACATGGGCGACGGAATGTTGAGCGACGACGAGCTGCGAGACCTCGGTCGCGCCACAGGCGCTGACTTCGACCGACTGTGGCTGACCGGCATGATCGCCCACCACGAAGGCGCCATCACGATGGCCAAGGCCGAGCTCGTCGACGGCAAAGACACGGCGGCCAGGAAACTCGCTCAGGCCATCATCGACGGCCAGCAGAAAGAGATTGCAACGATGAAGGGACTTCTCGCAAATGACTGAGCGCGTGACACCTGGATATTCAGACGACAAGGTCGCCGTACTCAAGCGACTTCGACGTATCGAAGGGCAGGTACGCGGACTGTCCCGCATGGTCGAGGACGACACGTACTGCATCGACGTCCTCACGCAGGTCTCTGCGACGACCAAGGCTCTCGAAGCTGTTGCTCTCAAGCTGCTCGACGAGCACCTCTCTCACTGCGTCGTCAACGCCGCCATCGCCGGCGGCGACGAGGCCGACATCAAGCTCAAAGAAGCGTCGGACGCCATCGCGCGTCTCGTGCGCTCATAAGGAAGGACCCACCATGACTACTGAGACCTATTCCGTTGTCGGTATGACCTGCGGTCACTGCGTTGCTGCGGTCACCGAGGAGCTCACGGCGCTCGACGGCGTGACTGGCGTTTCCGTCGACCTTGTCGCGGGCGGCACATCCCCCGTCACGGTGACCAGCACCGATCCACTCGACGCTGCGCTGGTCGCCGAGGCTGTCGACGAAGCCGGCTACGCACTTGCAGGTCCGCGCGACCTGCCGTTGGCATGACAACGCACAAGCTCGACATCGGCGGTATGACCTGCACGTCATGCGCCATGAGAGTGGAGAAGAAGCTCAACAAGATTGAGGGTGTGACGGCCACGGTCAACTACGCGACCGAGAAAGCCACCGTTGAGACCCCCGCTAACGTCGACGTACAGACGCTGATCGACACCGTCGCGAAGACCGGCTACTCGGCCTCCGTACGGCCGCCGGCGGGCTCGGCCCCTTCACACGACGGGCACTCGGGGCACGGTGACCTGCATGGAGCCGCGTCGATGCTGCGTCGGCTCAGGGTGTCGGCTGCGCTCGCCGTACCGGTCGTCATCCTTTCGATGGTTCCGGCGCTGCAGTTCGACAACTGGCAGTGGCTCGCGCTCGCCCTCGCTTCACCTGTCGTGGTCTGGGGCGCCTACCCGTTCCATCGCGCCGCTTGGGTCAACGCCCGGCACCGCGCGGCAACGATGGACACGCTTGTCAGCGTCGGCGTGGGAGCCGCCTGGCTCTGGTCGCTGTGGGCGCTGTTCATCGGTAACGCCGGCGAAACCGGTATGAAGATGCGCTTCTCGTTCCTTCCCGCCGGCGCCGGGCACGACGAGATTTACCTCGAAGTCGCCGCCGCGGTCACGGTTTTCATCCTCGCTGGCCACTACCTCGAGGCGAACGCGAAGACTCAGTCGAGCGCAGCCCTCCATGCCCTCATGGATCTTGGGGTGCGCGATGTCGCCGTACTACGAAACGGCGCAGAGACGTTGATCCCGCTCGCCGACCTGCACGAGGACGACCAGTTCGTCGTACGACCCGGAGAGAAGATCGCCACCGACGGAGTCGTCGAAGACGGCGCTTCCTCAATCGACGAGTCGATGTTGACCGGCGAGTCCGTACCGGTCGAGGTGGCTGAGGGAGACCACGTCACCGGAGCGACGGTCAACCAAAGCGGGCGACTCGTCGTACGCGCCACGGCCGTCGGCGCCGACACCCAACTCGCTCAGATGGCGCGGCTGGTAGAGGAAGCCCAAGAAGGCAAGGCCGACGTCCAACGCCTCGCCGACCGCATCTCGGCATGGTTCGTACCTGCCGTCATCCTGCTCTCCCTCGCCACGCTGATCGCTTGGTACGCCGGCGGCTACACCTGGAGCGATGCCTTCACGGCGGCCGTGGCCGTCCTGATCATCGCCTGCCCGTGTGCTCTCGGACTCGCGACACCGACCGCACTCATGGTGGGCACCGGCCGCGGGGCCCAACTGGGCATCCTGATCAAGGGTCCCCAGGTCCTCGAGTCCACCCGCACGGTCAACACGATCGTGCTCGACAAGACGGGCACGGTCACGACGGGGCGCATGGGCGTCACGGCGATCCGCGCCGCCGATGGTGTTTCCGAGGACGACCTTCGCCAGGTCGCGGCCTCACTCGAGCACGCGTCGGAGCACCCGATTGCCCGGGCCATCGCGACCCTCGCCGATCCGGTCTCAGTCGAAGACTTCACCAACCATGCTGGCTTCGGTGTCAGTGGCACTGTCGGCGGTCGAGCCGCTCTCGTCGGGCGTCCAGCGTGGCTGGCCGAACAAGGCATCAGCGTCCCACCGATGACTTCGGCTGACGGGACGACCGTTGGTGTCGCCTGGGATGGTGCCTTCCGCGGCTCGATCTCAGTGGCCGACTCGGTGAAACCCACTTCAGCTGCGGCCGTACGTCAGCTGCGCAATCTCGGCCTCGAACCGATCCTGCTCACAGGCGACAATCGCGCGGTTGCCGAAACCGTCGGAGCTGAGGTTGGCATCCAGCGCGTCATCGCCGACGTGACGCCAGCTGACAAGTTGCGCGTCGTCCAGGAGTTGCAGTCGGAGGGTCGCGTCGTCGCAATGGTCGGCGATGGCGTCAACGATGCCGCGGCACTGGCAGCGTCTGATCTCGGCATCGCGATGGGAACAGGCACGGATGTCGCCATCCAGGCGTCTGACCTGACCTTGGTCAAGGGCGACCTCGCCACGGCAGTGGACGCCGTGCGCCTGTCTCGCGCGACGCTTCGGACGATCAAGGGCAACCTGTTCTGGGCGTTCGCCTACAACGTGGCTGCCATCCCTCTCGCCGCCCTCGGCTACCTCAACCCACTGATTGCTGGCGCCACGATGGCGTTCAGCTCGGTGTTCGTGGTGACCAACAGTCTGCGGTTGCGACGCTTCAAGGCTTGAGCTGAGCGATCAGCTCAAGCTCGTCGTCACGGGAGAGTCCGGCCTTGCGTTCGCGCTCGAGGCCTAGCTCCTTCTCGTAGGCGAGCGTGTCGATCAGAGTGTCGGCGATCGGTCGACGTACGAGGCCGTGCTCCAACGACCGGGCGTCGTCCATCAACCCCATGCCGAAGTGGCTGGCCGGAAGCCACAGCGGCAGCGATCTCGGTCCCATCCACTCCTCGACATCGTGCTCTCGCAGCCAGTCTTCGGCGGCCGGCACTTGATCACCGGTGAACCCAGCGACCTCGGCCGACAGTCGCACCAGCTCGCCGACCGTCGTACGTTCACCAGCTCCGTGGACGATGCCCGTCACCTTCGCCTCAGCCACCTCGACGATCCATTGTGCGAGGTCGCGGACATCGATGACCTGCATCGGCTGGGTGGCAACGTCAGGCACGAGCACTCGCTCGCCACCTGCCTGAGCGAACCGGGACACGTAGTAGCCGAGGCGGTCCGAGCGGTCGCCTGGACCACCGATCAGGCCGACGCGTACGACGAGGTGATGGGCCAGGCTGCGCACGATCTCCTCGCAGGCGACCTTGCCCTCGCCGTACGTCTCCGGTTCTGCGACATCACCCTCGAGAGGGTCGAGCAGCGGCGAGACCTCGGTCAATGGCCCGCTCTGGTCGGCGTAGACCGAGCCCGTCGACACCAGCGTCCAGTGCGAAGTGGTGCCGCCGAGCACCTCGACGGCCGAGCGCACGTGGCCAGGTTGCCGGGACACGTCGATCACCATGTCCCACCGCTGGTCGAGAACTTCGTCGTACGCGTTGGGGGCATGGCGATCGGCCTGTACGAACGTGGCAGCAGTCGGTGCCTTGCCTGACTCGCCGCGCGCCAGACAGGTGACGTCGTGACCACGCATCACGGCATGGTGCGCGATCTGTCCGCCCAGCCATGACGTACCGCCCAGGACCAGCACTCTGCTCATACCTTCACCCGACCACGCCGTAGTCGTGGCCGCCAGAGGTGTTCACTCCCGGCGCAACGAGGTGGCGCGTCACCGTGACGGGCATAGCATCGAGTCATGACTCTCATGACTGTCAGCGGCTCCGTCCTGTTCCGTGAACGGATCGCCGTCCCGCCCGGAGCGATTGCCACCATCAAGCTCGTCGACACCGATGGTGAGGTACTTGCCGCCACAGCGGTCGACGCTCCCGGCGTACCGACCGAGTTCTCCGTGACAGTCGACTCCGAGTTCGTTCCCGATCCGGCCAACCTGCTCATCTGGGCGATCCTGCGCACCGAGGTTGGCGTATGGGGCACCACTGAGCTCGTCCCCGTCGAAGGCGACGCCACCACGGTCATGCTGACGAAGATCGACGGCGACTGATGCCAGGCGGCGGTGGGGGTGGCGGCCGCGGCGGTGGAGGTGGCGGAAGCAACATCACCCACATCCCGGACGAGGAGCTGAAGGCCGGCAACAACCGTCCCATTCTCCGCCGCATCGCCCGGATGCTGCGGCCCTATCGCGGCAAGATCATCCTCGTCGCCATCGCCGTTGTCGCCTCGGCGATCCTCACCTCGATCGTCCCGTTCCTGACAAAGGCGGTGTTCGACAAGGCACTGTTCCCGCCGACCGGCAAACCTGACCTCACCTTGCTGTGGTGGCTCTTCGGTTTCATGTGCCTCATCCCTGTTGTCACTGCGCTGATCGGCATTGGCCAGAACTGGCTCACGTCGACGATCGGCAACTCGGCGATGGCCGACCTGCGTGGCGACCTGTTCGCGCACCTGCAAAAGATGGAGCTCGCGTTCTTCACGGCGACCAAGACAGGTGCGATCCAGTCACGCCTGGCGAACGATGTCGCCGGAGTACGTACGGTGCTCACCGACACTGCCACCACCATCCTGCAGAACACAGTCACCGTCACCGCGGCCTTTGTGTCGATGGTGATTCTGTCGTGGCAGCTGACAATCCTGACGCTGATCGTGATGCCGCTGTTCGTCTACATCCAGCTTCAGGTCGGCAAGCGCCGGCAGAAGCTGGCCCGCAAGACCCAGGAGTCGTTGTCAGAGATGACAGCGATCACCGAGGAAGCGCTCAGCGTCTCCGGCATCCTGCTGTCGAAGGTTTTCAACCGGTCGGACGCCGAGGTCCAGCGCTACCGCGAGGCCAACCGCAACCAGACCAAGCTCCAGGTCGACCAGGCCATGACCGGTCGAGCCTTCTTCGCGACCGTGCAGACGTTCTTCGCGCTCACTCCGGCACTGGTCTATCTGCTCGCCGGATTCATGCTCAACAACGGCACCTCGCTGACTGCCGGAACGCTCGTCGCCTTCACGACCGTCCAGGCCCGCCTGCAGATGCCGCTGCTCCAGCTGATGCGCGTGACCCTCGACGTACAGACTTCACTGGCGCTGTTCCGCCGCATCTTCGAATACCTCGATCTCAAGCCGGCCATCATCGAACGCGCCAACGCCGTTGAGGTCGATCCAAAGACACTGCGTGGAGAGATCGAGTTCAGGGATGTGTTCTTCCGCTACCCCGAACCCCGCTCGCTCAGCGGCGAGACCCGCGGCGATCGCTTCGGTGAAACCGGCGTACGCATCGACCGCGAGGAGGGAGAGGTGGCACCCGAGAAGTCCTGGGCACTTGCCGATGTCTCGCTCAAGGTCATGCCGGGTCAGCTCGCCGCGATCGTAGGTCCGTCCGGTTCCGGCAAGACCACCGCGACGTACCTGGTGCCCCGCTTCTATGACGTCACCGACGGTGCGGTGCTTCTCGACGGCACCGACGTACGCGACCTGACGATGGGATCGCTCGCCGATTCAGTCGGCATGGTGACCCAGGAGCCGTACCTCTTCCACGGCACGATCCGCGACAACATTGCATACGCCAAGCCTGATGCGACCGCCGACGAGATTGAGCAGGCTGCGCGCGACGCGAACATCCACGACCGCATCATGTCGTTCGCCGAGGGCTACGAGACGATCACCGGCGAACGCGGCTATCGCCTCAGTGGTGGAGAGAAGCAGCGCCTCGCCATCGCCCGCGTTCTGCTGATGGACCCGCGGATCCTGATCCTCGACGAGGCCACCTCGGCACTCGACACCGAGACCGAGCGACTCGTACAGGAGGCACTCGAGCGGGCGACCCACAACCGTACGACGATCGCGATCGCTCACCGGCTGTCGACGATTCACAACGCCGACGTCATCTTCGGACTCGAAGACGGCAAGCTCGTCGAGCAGGGCACGCACGACGAGTTGCTGAAGCTCGGGGGTCTCTACTCGCGCCTGTACGTCGAGCAGTTCGGCTCAGGTCAGATCGAGGCGCGCTTCACCGACGGTGTTCGGTTCACGGACGGCAAGACCTACTGCGACAAGCCGAGCCGCGACGAGCGCCGCGCAGACGTCTCGTTCTAGGCTCCGCCGTTTAGAAGGCAAGCCCGACGTACTTGGTCTCGAGGTACTCCTCGATGCCCTCCGTGCCGCCCTCGCGACCGAAGCCGCTCGACTTCATGCCACCGAACGGTGCGGCCGGGTTGGAGACGATGCCCTGGTTGATGCCAACCATCCCGGTGTCGAGTGCCTCGTAGACACGCATCGCGCAGGCGTAATCCTGCGTGAACGCGTACGCGACGAGCCCGTACTCGGTGTCGTTGGCCATCCGCAGCGCCTCGGCCTCATCAGTGAAGGTGAAGATCGGCGCGACAGGTCCGAAGATCTCCTCGGTACGCAGCCGGGCCGAGTCAGGCACCTGAGTCAGGACCGTCGGCGGATAGAAGTAGCCGTCGCCCTCGAGCGCGGTGCCGCCAGTGAGCGCCTTCGCTCCCTTGCCAACTGCGTCGTCGACAAGCTCGGCGACCTTGTCGCGCTGCTTGGCTTCGACCAGCGGGCCGACGTCGATTCCGTCATCGGTACCCCGACCGACTGTGAGCGCGGCCATCCTGGCCGACAGTTTGGTGCTGAACTCCTCGGCCACCGATTCATGCACGATGAATCGGTTCGCAGCAGTGCAGGCCTCACCGATGTTGCGCATCTTGGCGAGCATGGCGCCATCGACGGCCTTGTCGAGGTCGGCGTCGTCAAACACCAGGAACGGCGCATTGCCACCCAGCTCCATCGACACCCGCAGGATGCCTTCGGCGCTCTGCGCGATCAGCGTACGGCCGACTTCGGTCGAGCCCGTGAACGTCAGCTTGCGCAGACGGGGGTCTCGGATGATCGGCTCCATGACCGGGCCCGTGTTGGTCGTCGTGACAATGTTGAGCACTCCCTTGGGGAGCCCCGCCTCGGCCAGGATGTCGCCGAGCCGAAGCATCGATAGCGGAGTCAGGGCAGCGGGCTTGACCACCATCGTGCAACCGGCGGCAATGGCGGGTCCGATCTTGCGGGTGCCCATGGCCATCGGAAAGTTCCACGGCGTGATCATCAGGCACGGGCCGACAGGCTGCTTGAGCGTGAGCAGCCGGGTCGCTCCATTGGGCGCCACCGAGTAGCGGCCCGAAATACGTACGGCCTCCTCGGCGAACCACCGGAAGAACTCTGAGGCGTATGCAATCTCCGCCTTGCTCTCCTTGATTGGCTTGCCCATCTCGAGCGTCATGAGCAGAGCCAGCTCGTCAACTTGCTCGGTGATCAGCTCGAATGCGCCGCGAAGGATCTCGCCGCGATCTCGCGGAGCTGTGGCCGCCCACTCGTCCTGCACCGCGACGGCGGCGTCAATTGCTGCCTTGCCGTCAGCCACGCTGGCATCCGCAACGTCGATCAGGTTGGCGCCAGTCGACGGGTCTTCGACACCGAACGTCTTGCCGCCTTCGGCGTCACGCCAGTCGCCGCCGATGAACAGCTGCGGGTGAACGGTGCCGAGCACCTTCTTCTCGTCCGATGCAGTCATGCCGTCACTCTAGGACGACGCACCAGACCTCGTCACTCAGGCGGAACGGCGCGAGCGCAATTTGTAGACAACGAACCACGCGACGGCAGCGACGATCGAGATGACCAGGCCGTACTTGAGCCAGTGCGCGTACTTCTCGACCTTCTCCCAGTTCGAGCCGAGCTGATAGCCGGCCACGATCCATGCGGTGTTCCAGATCAGGCTGCCAGCCAATGTGTAGAACAGGAAGCGGCCAACCGCCATCTTCTCGACTCCGGCCGGAATCGAGATCAGGCTGCGGATCGCCGGGACCATTCGCCCGAGGAGTACCGCGGCAGCGTCGTTACGTGCGAACCACGCGACGCCCTTGTCGATATCGCGAGCGGTCACCAGCGGCACCTTCGACAACAGGGCGCGGGTCCGGTCGAGCCCGAACACTCGTGACAACCAGTAGAGGATCAGCGCGCCACCAACCGAGCCGACAGTCGCAGCGATGATCGCTCCCACGACGCTGAAGTTGCCGGGGACACTCGCGGTGAACCCGGCCAACGGGAGGGCGACCTCGCTCGGCAGGAACGGAAGGATCGTCTCGACGGCGAGGATGAGACCAACGCCAAGCAACCCCAGCGAGTTCATGGTGTCGGCGACAAATCCTGCGAGGCCAGAGTCAGGAACTCCTGACGCGGATGCCAGAGCAGTCAGTAGGGTCACGGGCATGAGCCTAACTCCCACGCTCCAGCGCTCAGCCCTGGTCGCCGGGATCGTCGGACTCGCCCTCATCGGCGGCGGGTTCGTCGTGCTCAACACGTCGGAGGACGAGCAGGGTCAGACTCCAGCCCTGAGCACACCCACCAAGTCACTGGACTTGGTCGCGACGACAACACCCGCCGAGAATGCCGTCGCGGTCTCACGTCGTCTGTACGCCACGTCGCCTGTCGTGCTCGTCGCCAGCTCGGCCGATCAGGCTGCCCAGGAACTCGCAGTCGCTACCGCGACGAAGCTCGCGGTACCCGTCCTGATCGACGATCCGGCGACCGAGGCCGAGGTCGAGCGGCTTGCGCCCTCGAGCGTGCTGACCTTCGGCACGACGGGCTCATACGCGCATGCTCGCCCCGTCACGGCGACGACAGTTGGCAAGGAAGTCGCGCACGTACGCACTGCCTACGACATCGGGTCAGCCCCGAAGCGCTCGGTCATCGTGATGACGGGATCGACAACGAAGAACGCCGCCGCCGTTGGCTCCGCGAGGAACGCAGGTGCGACAGTCCTGGAGCTTCCCGGCGGAGATCCACGTATGGCGCCGGACGCCGTCAAGGCAATCGCCGCTGCTCCCAAAGCTCCTGTGATCGCGCTCGGCCCACGGTTCACCGCCAACCTCGAGTACACCCTCGCTGCCGTCCGATCCGGAGTCGAGCAGTTCGGTGGCGGCTATCTCGCGTTCCCCGGCCGCACGATGATCGCGCTTTACGGTCACCCGTCCACCGAAGCACTCGGCGTGCTCGGTGAGCAGACGGTCGCCGCGACGGTCAGGCGAGCCAAGGTGCTTGCAGCGAAGTACCGCAAGATCGTCAAGACACCCGTCGTACCGACGTTCGAGATCATCGCGACCGTTGCGTCCGCCGGCGCAGGCAAGGACAAGAACTACTCAGCCGAAACCAAGATCCGCGAGCTGCTGCCATTGATCGACGCCGCCGAGAAGAACGGCATCTACGTCATCCTTGATCTGCAACCGGGTCGAACCCATTTCCTCGCCCAGGCCAAGCGGTATGAGTCGCTGCTCAAGCGACCGCATGTCGGTCTGGCACTCGATCCGGAGTGGCGCCTGCGAAAGCACCAGAAGCACCTCACGCAGATCGGCAAGGTGTCAGTCCACGAAGTCAACAAGGTCGGCAAATGGCTGGCGAAGTTGACCCGCGATAACAACCTCCCGCAGAAAGTGTTCGTCCTTCACCAGTTCAACATCACCATGATCAAGGGCCGTTCCAAGGTCGTCACCACGCGGCCCGAACTGGCGACCGTGATCCACGTAGATGGGCAGGGCGGGCAGGGCGCCAAACAGGGCACCTGGCACTTCCTGCACAGGAAGGCACCCAAGGGGGTGTTCTGGGGCTGGAAGAACTTCTACGACGAGGACGAGCCGATGCTGACCGTCCCGCAGACCTGGCGACGGGTCAAACCCCACCCCCAGCTCATCAGCTATCAGTAAGTCCTGGTGGTTGAGTAGCCCGAGGTACGAGGGCGTATCGAAACCACGTACGACGAGGTGCTCGCGTTGGGACTACAACCTCACGAGGTTTCGATAGTCCTGGCGGCTTCGCCGCGTTCCACTCAACCTGGTTTCGCGCTCAGGCGCGGGGCGCCTTCGGCTCAACCAAAGTAGTCGCCGGCGGCTGCACCTGGCGGTTCGGCGTCGCGCGCCATCGGTGTGAAGCGCGAGTAGTGGCCCTGGAAGCTGACGGCCACGCGGTTGACCGGACCAGAACGGTTCTTGGCGATGATGATGTCGGCTTCGCCGGGGCGATCGGAGTCGCCGGCGCCGTAGGCGTCGGGACGGTTGAGCAGCATGACGATGTCGGCGTCCTGCTCGATCGACCCGGACTCACGAAGGTCGGACAGCATCGGGGTCTTGTCGGTGCGCTGCTCAGAGCCTCGGTTGAGCTGGCTGATCGCCACGACCGGGATCTCGAGCTCCTTGGCCAACAACTTGATCTGACGCGAGAACTCCGAGACCTCGACCTGACGGTTTTCGACACGCTTGCCGGACGTCATCAGCTGGAGGTAGTCGATCACCATGAAGCCGAGGCCATGGGTCTTCTTGATGCGGCGAGCCTTGGAACGGATCTCAGGCATCGTCATGTTGGCCGAGTCGTCGATGACGATCGGTGCTGCCTGCACTCGCGGCATCGCCTTGGCGATGGCGTCCCAGTCGCGCTGGCTCATGCCGCCGCCGCGCATCTGTGCGACGTTGACCTTGGCTTCGGCGGAGAGCATGCGCATCGCGATCTCAGGTCCCGACATTTCGAGGGAGAAGATGGCGCTAGGAATCTGGTGACGGATCGACGCGGACCTGCAGAAGTCGAGGCCGAGGGTCGACTTGCCGACACCGGGTCGAGCGGCGACGACGATCATCTGGCCCGGACGGAATCCTGTCGTGAGCCGGTCGAGATCGGGGAAGCCCGATGGCACACCATGCATCTCGGTGCCGCGACCCTGGATCTCTTCGATCTCGTCGATCGTCTCCAACATGAGATCGGAGACGTTCTTGTAGTCCTCGGCCGTCTTGGTGCCGTCGACGTCGAGGACTTCCTTTTGCGCCCGGTCGACGATGTCTGAAACCTCGCCCTGACCTGCCTGGCCCAGCTGCGCAATGCGCTGTCCGACTTCGACAAGTCGGCGGAGCACTGCCTTCTCGTGAACGATGTCGGCGTAGAAGTCGACGTTGGCGGCAATCGGAACGCTCGACATGAGCGTATGCAGGTAGGGAGCGCCACCGATACGACCGGCTTCGCCGCGACGCTGCAGCTCGGCAGCGACCGTGATGGCGTCGGCCGGCTCACCGCGGTTGGCGAGTTCGACGATGGTGTCGAAGATCAGCTCATGCGCGGGACGATAGAAGTCGCGTCCGTCGAGGATGTCGGCAGCCGGGTCGATCGCCAGCTTGCTCATCAGCATGGCGCCGAGAACGCTCTGCTCAGCCGCCAAATCCTGCGGCGGCACGCGTCCGGAGCCGGCGTCTTCGCCCGGCCCGGGCGCAGCCTCGTAGAGCTCCGTGACACTCACTGAATGTGACCCTTTCGCACATGCCCGACGCTATGCGTCCCACCCGACAGTTTTCCGCCGACTCGCCACAGTAGGCCGGTGCGTCACCCGGCGATAGACAGGCGCACACAGGGGGTGTGGGTAACCCAATCCAGCCTGGGGAAAACGCCGGGTTCCCATGTGCACAGTCCGTGGACGAAGGTGTGGAAAAGAAGTGGACCAAGAATCCATTTATGGCGCTGACCTGCAGCAATGTATGCGCACCGATGTGGAGACAAAATACTTGACCACTGTTTTTCGTCCACGACCGCCTGTTCATACACTTGTCGACATTTGGTGCGGATTCGGCGGTATGGCTAGCAGATCGCTACCGCCGAGGGTGCCGATTCTTAGCATCTGGGCACGCCGGATTCCTGCCCTAAACAGGGCGATCACGCGCGATTCAGCTACGCGGCGCTGACGAACCCGACAATCGTCCAGTCGGGCTGTTCAAACTGCGCTGCACCGTAGTTGCGGAGGTCCTCGCGCACGGCCATCACAATCGGGGTCACAGCAAGCGGAACCATCGCCGGCTCGGCGAAGATGCGGCGATCAAGTCGCGCGATACGCGTGAATCGCAGCGCGTCATCGAGGGTTGCGGCAGCCGTGTCGAACGCGTCATTGATGTCGCCATCGGCCACGCCGGTGAAGTTCTGGCTGGAGTCGATCGGGTTGAAGCGAGACTGTGCTTCGGCGATCGGGAAGGCCGAGCCACGCCACGCGAACGTCACGATGTCGAAGTCGAGTGCGACGACATGCTTGGCGAAGAAATCAGCCGCGGGAACGTTCTTGAGCTTCACCTGGATACCGACCTTGTCGAGGTCTGCCTTGATGGCTTCAGCCCGGGCGAGGTTGGTTGGGGTGTCGATCGGTACCGGCATCCGCAGAGTGAGCTTCTTGCCCTTGCGCACCATCACTCCGTCAGCACCGGCCTTGTAGCCCGCCTTGGCCAGCAGCTGCTTGGCTTCCTTGCGATCGAAGGCAATCGCCGACGACGAGTCGGCGTAGCCACGCTGTCCAGGGACATAGACCAGGCTTCCGGGAGTCACGCCGTCCAAGCCGAAGTTGCCCGAGACAGCATCGGCAATCTTGGAGCGGTCGATCGCGCGAGAGACCGCGCGACGAACGTCTGCGTCCTTGAGCGGTCCGCGTGCACCGTTGAATGTCAGCTGGGACCACTCGATGCCAGCGGCCTGCTGGATAGTGCCGTGACTGCGCGTCGACGAGTAGGTCGTCGCGTCAACGTTGATCGCGTCCAGCTCGTCCTCCGTGTAGGCCTTGGCCTGTACGTCAGGGGCGGCAATGCGCCAGACGATCGAGCCGAGCTTGGGCTTCGTGCCCCACCACCGCGGGTTGGGCTTCTCGGTGACCGTTCCGGTCTTGGCGTCGATCGACGTCACCATGAAGGGCCCGTTGGAGGACGGCGCCCTCTTGGCGAATCCTGAGTTGAACGTCTTGGCACTGTTGCTGACGTTGGCCGGCAGGTGCGGGTAGATGTAGCGCGGCCACTCGGCTGTTGGCTCGCTGAACGCGACGTCGTACGCGTAGCGACCATCGGGCGTGACGTCGGAGATGTCTTCGTAGCCCTCAGTTGAGCTGACCTCGAAGTCGTTGTCTTCGCCGTTCTGCGCCTTCCAGAACGCGACCATGTCCTTGGAGGTGATGGGCGCACCGCCCTGCCAGACGGCCTTGGGGTTGAGCTTGACCTGAATCGTCAGGGGGCTCTGGCTCGTCACCTTGACCGAGCTGGCGTAGTCGGTGTCGACGCGCCAGTCTCCGTCCTTGGTGACACGCACCGCGCTGCCCGACGTCGGGCCGAGGATGGTCTGCGCGTCCGACATGGCGCCATCCGCGTGCTGCGGATTGAAGTTGGTCGGAAGGGCTGTCACCGCGAGCCGCAGGTCGCCACCCTGGGCAACCTTGGCGGCCGAGGCAGCCTTCCAGTCGGTGTTGGGCAGCGATTTGCCGACCACCGGCTTCGGCGCGTCATCGTCGCCGGGAAGCAGAGAACAAGCCGACAAGACGAGCGCACCTGCCATCAGCAGGGATGCGCCCTTCAGGGGGAAAGTTCGCTTGGCCATACATGACCACCGATGCCCGGCGCCTCTACATGGGAGGTCGCCGGGCCGGGTGGACTACTTCGAAGCCACCACGTTGAGCTTGACCTGCGCGCTCACTTCGGGGTGGACCCGGACCGAAACGGTGTGGGCTCCGAGCGACTTGATCGGGTTGCCGACCTCAATGCGTCGCTTGTCGACCTTGGCACCAGCGACAGCAAGTGCGTCGGCGATGTCGGAGACCGTGACGGCGCCAAAGAGGCGGCCGCCCGTACCGGCGCGAACCGGAACGTTGATCGGGTTGGCCTCGAGGTTGCCCCTGATGCTCTGGGCTTCTTCGAGGTCGTGGATGGCGTGCGCGTCACGCGCTGCCTTGATGGACTCGACCTGCTTGGCGCCGCCCTTGGTCCAGCGGATGGCGAAGTTGCGGGGCAGCAGGAAGTTGCGGCCGTAGCCGTCCTTGACCTCGACGATGTCGCCGGGTGCACCGAGGTTGGTGACCTCGTGGGTGAGGATGAGCTTCATTGTCAGATCCCCTTAGCGGCTGTTGGACGTGTAAGGCAGGAGAGCCATCTCGCGGGCGTTCTTGATTGCCTTGGCGATCAGACGCTGCTCCTGCACGGAGACACCCGTCACTCGACGCGCGCGGATCTTGCCGCGGTCAGAGATGAACTTGCGCAGCAGCGCGGTGTCCTTGTAATCGATTTCGGTGACCTTGGCCGCAGTGAGCGGGTTGCTCTTCTTCTTCGGCTTTCGGACTACTGGCTTAGCCATGTTGCTCCTGGTGAATGTGTCTTAAGAGTTGATGTTTAGAAGGGGGGCTCGTCGGTCGTACCGGCGCTGCCACCCCACGCTGCCCCACCCTGCTGTGCTGCAGGCGCTGCGGGCTGAGTAGACCACGGGTTGCTGTCTCCAGCAGGTGCGCCTCCGCCAGCGTTGCCGCCGCCGAAGTCACCGCCACCCGAACGGTTGGCCTTGGTGACCTTGGCCGTCGCGTAACGGAGCGAGGGACCGATCTCGTCGACATTGATTTCGACGCTCGTGCCCTTCGAGCCGTCCTGGCGCTCGTAGTTGCGCACCTTGAGGGCGCCCGTCACGATGACGCGCTGACCCTTCTGGAGCGACTCTGCACAGTTCTCGGCGAGCTGGCGCCATGCGGCACAGCGAATGAACAGCGCGTCGCCGTCCTTCCACTCGTTCGTCTGACGATCGAACGTACGAGGTGTCGAAGCGACGGTGAAGTTGGCAACTGCGGCGCCCGACGGAGTGAACTTGAGCTCCGGGTCGTCGGTCAGGTTGCCGATGACGGTGATGACTGTTTCGCCTGCCATGATGCGCAGCCTTTCGAAAGTGGGATGTCTGAGTTCAGTGAACCTCAGCCCTGTGACATCCGGTTAGGGGTAGTCCACAGGGCAGATGGTCACTTGACGTCGGGGCGCGTGACCTTCGTACGGACGACGGACTCGTTCAGCGTGAGCTGACGGTCGAGCTCCTTGACCGTGGCCGGCTCAGCGGAGAGCTGGACGACGGCGTAGATGCCTTCAGACTTCTTGTTGATCTCGTACGCGAGGCGGCGCTTGCCCCACACGTCGACGCTCTCAACAGTTCCGCCATCCTGGCGAACAACGTTGAGGTAGGTGTCGAGGCTGGGAGCGACAGTTCGCTCTTCGAGATCCGGGTCAAGGATGACCATGACCTCATAGGGACGCAATGACATTCAGTCTCCTTCGGACTAAACGGCTACGGGGTCTCCGTAGCAGGAGTGGGCTACCCAAATAGGCAACCGTGAAAGTCTACGGGAACACCGGCATCCGAGGCCAATCGCCAGATAGGGGCTTAGAGGCCACGCTTCCAGATGACCTCTTCGTGGAGCTTGCGGCTGCGCCAGCCATCAGCCGTACGGATCAGCGTGTGGTGGTACATCCCGCCGACCTCGACGACCTTCTGTCCGCCCTGGCCGTCATCCATCAGCATCGGGTTGTCGAAGTACGCCGTCACGTCGGCCTCGTCGCCGCGCAGCGTGTAGTCGAGCTGGCCCAGTGTGTGCATCCGCTTGGAGAAGAACATCGGCAGCATCTCGGCGAGCCACGGCTTGACCTCGGCGAACCCAGCGGCAATCCCGCCGGACTCGGTGTAGTCGATCTGAGCGTCCGGAGTGAACACGGTGTCGAGCTTGTCCCAGTCGCCCGTGTCGATGGCGCGGGTGTAGCGAGTGAGTACGTCTGCGATCTCGAGACGGTCGCTGATCTCCTGAAGGTCCATACGGGCACTCTGGCAGAAAACTGGAACACGTTCTAGTCTGTGCGAATGCGCTTTACGTATGCCGAGGCAATGACCCAGGCCGATTACTACGCCCCGCTCGCCCAAGCAGCAGAGGCCGCGGGCTACACGTCGATGACGGTCGCTGACTCGCTGATCTATCCGAAGGACTCCGACTCGAAGTACCCCTACACGGACACCGGAGACCGCGAGTTCCTCGACGGCAAGGAATTCATCGAGGCGATGATCCTCTGCGCGCACCTGTTCGCCGTCACCACGACGCTGCGCCTGACGCCGTTCGTGCTCAAGCTCCCCGTACGCCCGCCGGTGCTGGTCGCCAAGCAGGCGTCGTCGCTGGCGTTCCTGTCAGGCAACCGCCTCGGACTCGGTGTCGGCATCTCGCCGTGGCCCGAGGACTTCGCCAACCTGCAGGTCGACTGGGCTCGCCGCGGCAAGCGCATGGACGAGTGCATGGACATCCTGAGTGGCCTCACCCGTGGTGAGTTCTTCGGCTACAAGGGCGAGTTCTACGAAATCGACGAGCTCAAACTGGCCCCCGGCGCAACCGAGAAGATCCCACTCCTGGTCGGCGGTCACGTCGATCTCGCGCTGCGCCGCGCCGTTCGCAAGGGCGACGGCTGGATGCACGCCGGCGGCGACGGTGAAGAACTCGACCGCCTCCTCGTACGTCTCGCCGAGATCCGTAAGGAAGAGGGCGACACCCGCGACGACTTCGAGGTCCACGTCATCTCGTACGACGCGTACGACCTCGACGGCATCAAGCGCCTCGAGGACAAGGGCGTCACCGATTGCATCGTCGGCTTCCGGGTGCCCTACATCAAGGGTCCGGACACCGAGCCGCTCGACAAGAAGATCCGTCACCTCGAGCAGTACGCGGAGAACATCATTCACAAGTTGTGACGCAGGTCACACTCTGAGTTGTCCGAACCGGGCTGCGCCATTCGTCCCATCGGTGAGACGTTCACATCCACCAGCGAAAGGTACGACCATGACTCAGTACGCAGCCCTCATCTACACCGCCGACACCGACCCGTCAGAAGAGACCGGCACGTTGTATGACGAGTTCGGCAACAACAACGGCGCTTCACTCCGCGGTGGAGCCGGGCTCCACCCGACCTCGACTGCCACGACCGTTCGCGTCCAGGGCGGCCGAGGTGGCGACGTCGTCACGACCGACGGACCCTTCGCCGAAGCTCGCGAGGTCCTCGCTGGCTTCTACCTGATCGAAGCAGCCGATCTCGACGAGGCCGTCAAGATCGCGGCGCAGATCCCCGGTGCTTGGGAGGGCGGCGTAGAGCTGCGTCCCACACTGGACATGTGACCGAAGCATCCTCGGCGCTGGCCGAGATCGTTCGAGGTGAGGGTCGTCGCGTGCTGGCGACCCTCATCCGGACGACCGGCAGCGTCACGCTCGCCGAGGACGCCGTACAAGAAGCCGCCATCGAGGCGCTCAAACACTGGACCGCCGAGGGCCTCCCTGACAATCCGCGCGCATGGCTGACGACCGTCGCGCGCCGCAAAGCCGTCGACATGATCCGGCGCGACGCCAACCGTACGGACAAGGAGGTGGAGGCCATGGACCTGACCGGACCGGCACCCGACCTCCCGGAATCTGTTGTACGCGACGATCTCCTGCGGTTGGTCTTCACCTGTTGTCACCCGAGCCTGTCGCACGCCTCGCAGACGACTCTCAGTCTCAACACGCTGTGTGGTCTGAGCATCGCCGACTGTGCGCGGCTGATGCTGACGACCGAGACCGCGATGGCCCGCCGGCTGGGTCGCGTCAAGCAGAAGATTGCCGTCGCCGGAATCCCCTATCGGATCCCGTCGGATGCTGAGCTGCCCGAAAGGCTGGATGCCGTCGCCTCGACGGCGTACCTGATGTTCACCGCCGGAATTGCCGGCGAAACCGTACGCCCAGAGCTCTGCGATGAGGCCATCCGACTCGCGCGGCTGCTCGGCGAACTGATGCCGGACGAGTCGTCACTACAAGGACTGCTCGCACTGATGCTGCTCACGGACGCCCGCCGTATGACTCGCATCGACGCAGCCGGAGACCTCGTCCTTCTGGCCGACCAGGACCGCTCGCAATGGGATCGCGCCAAGATCGCCGATGGGCTCGAACTGGTCGAACGTGCGCTCAAGCGATCCCGGCATCGTGCCGGTCGCTTCGAGCTGCAGGCTGCAATCGCGGCCGTCCATGCGTCAGCGACGTCGAGCGACGACACCGACTGGGCCGACATCGTCGAGTTGTACGACGCGTTACTGCTCGTCGAGCCGACCGACGTAGTGCGCCTCAACCGAGGAGTCGCACTCGGCGAACGCGACGGCCCGGCGGCTGGCCTCGCAGCTCTCGACGAGCTCGAAGGTCTCGACCGCTTTCATCTGTGGCATGCGTGCCGCGCGGAACTACTCGTACGTATTGGCCGTACCGGCGAAGCCGCCGCGGCATTCGATGCTGCACTCTCGTGCGACCCACCAGCCGCAGATCGTCGCCATCTGGAGCGACGGATTGCGGCTAGTCGCTGACGAGGTCGATCGCGAGCATTTTGTCCGTGTCGTAGTTGATCGAGGTGATGACGCGCTGGGCCGAACCCGCGAAGCGGGACCGGAACTCTGCGCGCGCCGTGTCGAGATCACCGACGACCGCGAACATCTCCAGGACCTCGTCCGGGATGAGGTCGCCGAGTTCGGTCCACCGACCGCTCTTGGTGTACGCGTGCGCATCCTTGTGCAGATCGCCCCACCCGTGGTGTTCAAGCACCGGGACGTACGCCGGTGTCGACGCGTAGAAGCCGATCTGACGCTTGGTGCCGGCGATCGCTGCTGCCACGTCCTCATCGGTTCGACCTGTCGCAACCATGCAGAGCACCGATGTCGTGAACGGCTCGTCGGCATGGGCACCACCAGCACGACCAGCGGCCACGGTCGGGACGATGACCTCGTCGAGGTAGCTGCGCGAAAGCAGCGGATGACAGATCAGTCCGTCGGCGACAGCGCCTGTGGCAGCCAGCATCCGTGGTCCGACGGCCGCCAGCCAGATCGGCGGAGGACCGCCATCGATCGGACCCGGGTTGAACAGCGGCGGCAGGAGGGTGTGGTTGTAGAAGTCGCCCTGGAAGTCGAGCTTCTCGCCGTTCTGGAAGCTGTCGAAGATCGCTCGCAGCGCCTCGACGTACTCCGACATCCGAGGTGCAGGACTGGACCACGGCATATCGAAACGTCGGGTGATGTGCGGCTTGATCTGGGTTCCGAGCCCAAGGATGAGTCGCCCACCGCTCAGCCGGTGCACGTCCCAGGCCGAGTAGGCCGTCGACATCGGCGTACGAGCGAACGCAATCGCGACCGAGCTGCCGATCTGGATTTTGCTCGAGGCCTGGCCTGCAAGCGCGAGCGCGATGTACGGATCGTGGGCGGCTTCGGCGACGAACAACCCACCGACTCCACGTGCTTCGGCTTCTTTTGCAACGCCGGCGATTTCGGCGGCGTCACCATGGAATGCAATGTCGAGGATCGGATCAGTCACGCGCCTGAGCATAGGGTCCCGGTTATCTTCGAGGTGTGGACTTGGAGATCGTCACACTCGTCGTGTCACCGCGGCACGCGTACGAGGGCCGTCCTACGGATGGTGTGGCACCGTTCGACGGGGTCGAGGTCGTCGACTCGGTACGCGTACGAGCGCACAAAGGACTCGTCGGCGATCGCTACTTCGGCACGAAGTTCGCATACGCCTCAGTGACCCTCATTGCCGAGGAGTCAATCCACTGGCTCGAGGGTGAGTTGGCGGCAGGGCCGTTCGATCCTTCGCTGGCCCGGCGCAACGTCGTGACCCGCGGGCTCGACGTCGACGCTCTCGTTCGGATGTCATTCACCCTCGACTCAGGCAGCGGGCCGATCCGGTTCAGGTCGATCACCCCGGCCAACCCCTGCGCGTGGATGAACGAGGCCTTCGCTCCGGGCGCGCACCAGGCGCTGCGGGGCCGCGGCGGCATCCGCTGCGAGCCGCTCGACGACGGGGACCTGTCGGTCGGCCGCGCGACGATCAGCGACATCGAGCCACTGCCGCCTGAAGAGCTCAACCGCCGGGTCAAAGCGGCGACGACCTAGCCCTCTGCGGTGACCTTGATCCGCTCGAGCGTCGCGCGCATGCCCTCGAGAAGTGTCTTCGTGAACTCGTCCTGACCTCCCATGAACCCGTCGGTGAGCTCGTGGGAGAGATCGGAGATGCCGTCCGGCGTCACGCGCCGCTGGGTCAGCACCGTCCCCTCAGCCGACGGGGCGAGTGCGAACGACCACACGGCCCAGTTCTCCTCAACGCGGAACGCAATCTCGCGTCCGACCTCAAAGCGAACGATCTCGGCGTGGGTCGTCCACTCCAACTCTCCAAGCTTGTTGCGGTTGGTGAACTGGGCGCCGAGCTCACAGGTCTCGAAGCCGTCACGCAGCCTGGTCGAGGTGACCTGCGGACTCCATTCGGACATGAGTCGTACGTCGCTCACCAAGTCCCAGACAACCCCCACTTCTGCTGCGATCTCGACGGACTGCTCGAGCAGGGGGCGAACGGCGTTGGCATCATCCATGCGCCGAGCCTAAAGGTCGGCGGACACCTTCCAGAGATCGACGCCCTTGGCATCGCCGGCGAACGTATCGATCGCCGCGAGCTCTTCGTCGGTGAAGTCAGTGTTGGCGGCGGCCGCGAGGTTCTCGTCGAGCTGGGCTGTCGACGAGGCTCCGATCAGTGCGGAGGTCACACCTCCTGGACGCAGGATCCAGGAGATCGCCATCTGCGCGAGTGACTGATTGCGCATCTTCGCAATGTCGGCGAGACCCTGAAGTCGCTCAAGGTTGTCCTTCGTGAGTACGCCCTCGTCCAGGCTTCCGCGGTTGACGGCGCGCTCGACCGGATCCGTGCCGAGGTAGCGATCCGTCAGCAGCCCCTGTGCCAGCGGCGAGAAGCCGATCGACCCGAGGCCGTGATCGTCGAGCACTGTCAGCAATCCACCTTCGACCCACCGGTTGAGCATCGAGTAGGACGGCTGGTGGATCACCAACGGCGTACCCAAGTCACGCGCGACAGCTATGGCCTCCGCCGTGCGTTCGGGTGAGTACGACGAAATGCCCGCGTACAACGCCTTGCCCTGTCCGACGGCGGTATCGAGCGCCATGATCGTCTCCTCGACCGGAGTGCCCGGATCGGCGCGGTGCGAGTAGAAGATGTCGACGTAGTCGACGCTCATCCGCTCCAGCGATGCATCGAGGCTCGACAGGAGGTACTTGCGCGAGCCGAGCTTCCCGTACGGGCCTGGCCACATCTCCCAACCGGCCTTGCTCGAGAGGATCAGCTCATCGCGGTACGGCTTGAAGTCCGTACGCATCATGCGGCCGAAGTTCTCCTCCGCAGAGCCAAACGGAGGTCCGTAGTTGTTGGCCAGGTCGAAGTGCGTGATGCCCTTGTCGAACGCGTGACGCAGCACCTCGCGCTGAGTGGCGAACGGTCGGTCGTCTCCGAAGTTCCACCAAAGACCAAGCGAAATCGGCGGCAACAGCAGACCCGTCGTACCGACCCTGCGGTAGTCGAGGTGCTGGTAGCGATCCTCGGCAGCGACGTACGGGCGGTGGGTGTCGGGGACGGCGTCGGCGTAGTAGCGCTCTTCGGTCATGGCGACCACGCTAGCGCGATTCGAAAGGTCGGCGCCCGGCCGTAGTGTGACGTCATGCCTCATCTGTCAGACCGGTGCTGCTCCGTCGTTGAGCTCCGTCAATACACCATGGTTCCCGGCCGCCGCGATGAGTTGATCGAGGTCTTCGAGCGCGAGTTCGTCGAGACGCAGGAGGCCGTCGGCAGCCACGTGGTCGGCATCTTCACCGACCTCGATGATCCCGATCGGTTCGTCTGGCTGCGTGGCTTTGCATCCAACGACGAGCGCAGCACCGCGCTGCGGGCGTTCTACACGGGACCCGCCTGGCGGGCTCACGGCGCGCAGGCCGCCGCCACGATGACCGACTCCGATGACGTCCTCCTCCTGCAGCCCGGTCGCGGGCTGCCCGAGACGTCGGCAAGCGAACCCAGCACCTACGGCGTGACGGTGTACGCGCTCGAGCCGGGCACCGATGATGCAGCCGCCGTTTCGGCAGCGCCCACCGACGCGCTTGCTGTGTTCCGAACGCATCCAGGCCCCAACGGATTCCCAGCGCTGCCCGTACGCGAGGGCGAGCAGGTCGTCGTCGTACTCACCGCCGGTGACCCGTCTGAGACGCCGCTGCCCGGCGCAACCGTCCTGCAGCAACTGCGGCTCGCGCCCACTCCGCGGTCCGCATTGCGTTAGCGCAAGCGCGCCACCGCGAGCAGTGCGGACTGGACGCCGTCCCACTGTCCGGTCAGTCGGTGATCGCCCATCGTTTTGGCGCCACCCTCGAGATCGTGAATCAGCACGAGGTTCGGGCCTGACGTCTCCATCAACGTGCCCTCGTCGGTCACTTCGGAGCCGAGCAGCTCGATTGTCTCGATCTCCGCACCCGGCACACCGCTGCCCTGCACCGTCACCACAGGGTCGACGGCCACGGTCTCCGTGCCGGTGTCGCGGACCAGCGGTGCCTGAGTCCCGCCCGTCAGGATCGTCGTACCAAGAGCCGCTGCAAAGACCGGATCGCTCGTGGCGTCGTATGCCCATCGGGGGCCCAGCACGCTGTGGTCCATCGTGCCGATGAGTCGCCCGCCGTCGAGCGGAGCGGCCCGGTACGTCATGGCCGCTTGGTACGTATGACCGTCCGCGGTGAGGATGATCGACTCCATGCCGACTTCACCGTCAGGGTCGTCGAACCGGAAGGAACCCAGCGGCTTGATCTCGCCACCGTGGAACCACGGTTGCTGCGGCATCCACTCTGCGAGCAGCTCGCGCTTCGACGGGACCAGTTCGGCAGTGCCATGCAAAAGAGCCATGGCGAGAACCTATCGAAGGCGGGTGATCTCCACGCCGACGAAGAGCTCCGACCCGCCGGACGTCGAGTAGATGCCACGCAGCGGTGGACTGTCGGCATAGTCGCGACCCTTGGCGACGACGACATGGCGCGAACCGGGGGTGATCGCGTTGGTCGGATCCCAGCCGACCCACTCGCCGTCCCACCACTCGATCCAGGCGTGTGACTCACCAGCGACGGTCTCGCCGACCTCGGGATCGGGCGACGGATGCAGATAGCCCGACACGTACCGCGCCGGGATGCGCGCCTCGCGCAGCGCACCCAGCGTGAGGTGCGCAAAGTCCTGACAGACACCGGTCTGCTCGGTCCACGCATCGGCTGCAGTGGTCGTGACTTCGGTGCTTCCGGGTACGTACGCGATCCGCTGATACAGGAACGTCATGACGGCCATTGCGTAGTCGGTCGGCGTGGCGGCGGCCGCGCGCAGAGGTGCGAGCTCTGCAAGCAGTTCCGGTGCCGGTGCGACCCAGCTGCTCATCGCCAGGAATTCGCACCATTCGTCCTGCACTGCGTCGAGAGCTTCCCAGTCGACGCCATGGGGTTCGGGTGGTGTGCCTTGGGTGTCGACGATCGATGTTGCCACGACCGACAGATCCTGGTGCGGATCGTGCACCTCGAAGGACGTGACGGTGGTTCCCCAGTAGTCGCGGTACTCGTACGACCAAGGGGCCGGCGAGATCTCGAGGCGCGACCGCAGCACGTACTGCTCGGAGGTCGTCATCGGCGTCATACGTGCTTCGTTGAAGGACGCCATGGCGCCCTTCTCGTAGTGGTAACCGGTGGTGTGCCGAATGCGGAGCTGCATTGTCATAGCAACACTCCTCCGCGCCAGGTATGTGCCTCGGACTCGGCGAAGTAGCGCGCTGACACGGCATCGCTGGCTGCGGCGCAACTGCGCTGCAGACGCTCCATCTCAACCGGCAGGTCGAAGACGATGTCAGCGAGCGGACGATATTCGAGCTCGGTACGCGCTCGACCCAGCAGTCGTTGCGCCTCGTCGCTGAATCCGGAGCGCTGGCCCGACGACTCGAGCTTGGTCAGCGCCTTTTCGGCCTGTGCGAGTGACGACACGATCGAGCGCGGGAACCAGCGATCGAGGAGCAGGAACTCGGCGGCCTGGCGATCGGCCTCGATCCCGCGGTAGGCGCGGATGAAGCTTTCGTACGCACCGCAGGCGCGAAGCGTTGTCGGCCACGCGACCTGCGGACCCGAGGCGAGGGCCGCCGTCGAGAGCAGGCGAGCCGTCATGTCGACACGCTCAATGCTGCGGCCGAGCATGTAGAACTGCCAGCCTTCGTCGCGCGACATCGTCGAGTCGGCGATGCCGGAGATCATCGCCGTTCGGTTGCGCACCCAAGTGAACATCTCGGGCGGCCGCATCGCCTGGGCGGCCGAGAGTCCGCGCCAGGTCGTGTTGATCGCGGCCCAGATGTCGGTCGACAGCGTCTCGCGTGCTCGGCGCGCGCTTTCGCGGGCGGCACCGATCGCAGCGGCGATCGAGACAGGCGAATCAGCGTTGTGGGCGAGCAGATCGAGGATCAGCCAACGGTTGGGAATGCCGGTGTAGTCCTCAACGCCCATGACGGACAGGAGCTGCTCGCACGACGTGCGCTCGTCCATACCGGGGTCCTCGATCAGAACCTGCATCTGTACGTCGAGGATGCGCGCGGTGTCGTCGGCACGCTCAAGGTAGCGGCCGATCCAGAACAACGACTGCGCGATGCGGCTCAACATGAGGGGCCCTCCTGCTGTTGCTGCTGCTCTTGCTCCTGGACCTGGACGCCGCGCGTATCGGAATCGAAGGCCGGGCCTGCGGATTGGGTAATGCCCGCGATCGGCGTCGCGGTCGGGGCCGTCTCGCCGGCGTCTTCGGGTTCGCTCAGCCCGGCGAGCACCCACGTGTCCTTGGATCCACCACCGCGGCTGGAGTTGACGATCAGCTCGCCCTCCGGCAATGCCACACGGGTCAGGCCGCCGGGCAGGACCCATACGTCGTCGCCGTCGTGCACTGCGAACGGACGCAGGTCCACGTGACGCGGACGGATGCCGTCTTCGACGAGCGTCGGCACGGTCGACAGCGAGATGACGGGTTGGGCAATCCAAGCGCGGGGATCGTCCAGGATCTTGCCGCGCAACTCGTCGAGCTCGTCCTTGGATGCGGCCGGGCCAATCACGATGCCCTTGCCGCCCGAGCCGTCGACCGGCTTGAGCACCAGCTCATCGAGCCGGTCGAGCACTTCTTCGCGCTGCTCTGGTTCACCCACGCGCCAGGTGTCGACATTGCGAAGGATCGGCTCCTCCGACAGGTAGTAGCGGATCAGGTCCGGTACATAGGTATAGAGAAGCTTGTCGTCTGCGACACCGTTGCCGACTGCATTCGCGATCGTCACGTGGCCGGCTCGAGCAGCATTGATGATGCCGGGAACGCCGAGGGCCGAATCGGCACGGAACTGCACCGGGTCGAGGAACTCGTCGTCGATACGCCTATAGATGACGTGCACCGGCTCGAGGCCGTTCGTCGTACGCATCATGACGCGACCCGAACGGCATACGAGGTCGCGGCCCTCGACGAGCTCGACGCCCATCGTGCGTGCGAGCAGCGTGTGCTCGAAGTATGCGGAGTTGTAGACGCCTGGCGTCAGCACGACGACCGTCGGATCGCTGACACCGGCGGGTGCCGCCTTGCGAAGGGCAGCGAGCAGCGCCTGCGAGTACTGC
Organism: Aeromicrobium panaciterrae; assembly: GCF_031457275.1. Lineage (NCBI taxonomy): Bacteria > Bacillati > Actinomycetota > Actinomycetes > Propionibacteriales > Nocardioidaceae > Aeromicrobium > Aeromicrobium panaciterrae. The sequence goes on along the minus strand of NZ_JAVDWH010000001.1, from coordinate 383,580 downwards.
GCCACCGGGCGGATGCGGTGATCTGCGAACACCTCGGGCAGCGCCGCCGACAGTGCGCGGCGGTTGGTCATGACGTACGAGACTCCCGACGGCACACGTACGTTGTCCTCGAGCACTCGGAAGTCACCATTGCCGTCGCGGATCAGGTCAACGCCGGCGACGTGCACGCGTACGCCGTTCGGTGGTTCGAGTCCGGCGACGACGCGGTGATAGTGCGGCGAGGTCATGACGGTGTCGCGCGGCACCACACCATCGGCGAACAGTTCGCCGGGGCCGTAGGCGTCGGCCAAGAATCGTTCGAGCGCCAAAACACGCTGGCGTACACCACGCTCGACGTGCTGCCAGTCCTCGGACTCGATCAGACGCGGGACGATGTCGAGCGGGAACGGGCGCTCCTCGCCAGCAACGCCGAAGGTGACGCCCTGCTCCAGATAGGACGAAGCGAGGGAGTCGGCGCGGAGGCGGATCTCCTCGGCGCCCATCTTCAGGAACGATTCGTGGATCGTCCCGTAATTTTCGCGTACCTCGGACTTCTCGAACATCTCGTCAAAGCCCGCGACGGGACCGTAGCCGTCGAAGAGCTCTGGTGTGTCCACGCCCTCGACCGTAGCGCGGATATGTCACAGGCGCGTTTCAGCGTCGGCCGCTCGCCCGGCCGACGCTGATGAACACGACTCAGTGGTGCGCGGGCGCCGCCGGGAGATCTGCCTTGGCGGGCAGCATCAGCGAGAGCACAATGACAACCGCTCCGAACACTGCGCCAGCAACGAATGCCCACTGCAGACCTCCGACGAACGCCTGGTCTGCCGTTGAACCGCTGGACACAAGGCTCTCTGAACGGTTCTCGAGGATCACTACGAGGGCCGCGGTGCCAATCGCTCCGGCGACCTGCTGCAGCGTGCCGAGGATCGAGCTGCCGTGCGAGTACAGCTCAGGCGGCAGCGCACCCAGTCCGAGCGTGAACACCGGAGTGAAGATCGCCGCAAGGCTGAGCATCAGCAGGACGTGCAGGCCGAGGAGCAGCGCGTATGAGGTGCTCTCGTCGATCACGCGGCTGATGGTGAACAAGGCGACGACCATCAGAATCGAACCGGGAATCACCAGCGGACGTGCGCCGATCTTGTCGTAGATGGCGCCGATGCGCGGGCCCAGCAGACCCATCGCCAGACCACCGGGCATGACGAGCAGGCCGGTCTGCATGGCCGACAGTCCCCGCAGCTGCTGCAGGTAGAGCGGCAACAGGATCATCGAACCGAGGAACGCCATGAACGCCATCGACATCAGCACCAGGGTGACGGTGAACGTACGGTGCTTGAACGCCCGCAGGTCGAGCAGCGGGGCTTCGACGCGCTGCAGGCGCAGCTGCCACAGAGTGAAGAGCGCAACCAGGGCGGCGCCACCACCGATCAACAGCGTGAGCTGGCCGGTGCTGCGAGCACCGACCTCGCTGAGGCCGTAGACCAATGTGCTGAAACCGAGCGCGGCAACCGCGACGCTGAACCAGCTCACCGGTGCGGTGTTGGTCTCGCCAACGTTCTTGAGGTGTCGCAGGCTGAGCACGGAGACAACCACTGCGATGGGCAGCATGAACGCGAAGATCAAACGCCACGAGCCGAGGTTGAGGATGAGTCCAGATACAGCCGGACCCATGGCCGGTGCAACCGAGATCGCGAGCATCATGTTGCCCATGACGCGGCCTCGGGCCTGCTCAGGAACGACCGTCATGACCGTGGTCATGAGGAGCGGCATCATCACTGCGGTACCGGCAGCCTGAACCGCGCGACCGACGAGAAGCATCTCGAAGATCGGCGCCGTACCGCAGATGATCGTGCCGATGCCGAAGGTCGTCATCGCGATTGTGTACGCGGAGCGCGTGGTCACACGCTGCAGGAACCAACCCGTGATGGGGATGACCGCTGCCATCGTCAGCATGAAGATCGACGAGATCCACTGCGCGTCGCGCGCCGCCACGTTGAAGTCGTCCATGAGGTGCGGAATCGCGTTGAGCATGATCGTCTCGTTGAGGATCACGACAAATGTCGCGGCGACGAGCAGCTTGATGACGAGCGGGGTCTTGAAGGTGTCGCCGGACTCATCCGACGCTTGGCTGAATTCGGCCTCGAACTCGGCGAGCTCAGGCTCTGTCGACGCTTCAGGAACGCCGTCGGTGTGCGCGGTCATGAGAGATCCTTCGATTCAGGTGTTCGGGGGCCGGTCGACCGCCCTTCATCTATACGACGAACGGGATACGACCATTTCGACATACGGATCAGACATTTTCTTGACCGACGTACGTTGACTGCCAACTGACGCGGGTGCGCACATATTCCGAGATCACGACACTGATTGAGATTCGATCTCTTTTAGGGCATTTCCCTGTGCTGACGGATACGCTTTCGCTCAGAAAGGGGCCGGAATCATGGCGGATGCATACGTCCTGGTACTCAACGCGAGTTACGAGCCCCTCCAGCGTGTGTCGATGCGCCACGCGATCAAGATGCTCGTTCGCGAGGTCGCCGTCATCGAGGAAGAGGCCGGCGGATCGTTCGGCCCGTTCCCCAAGCCCAAGGTCCTACGACTCGTTCGCTACGTCGTGACTCGTTGGATGCACCGCCGATCCAACCTCTGCACCAAGAGCGCCATCAAGGCACGCGACAAGATGTGCGCCTACTGCGGCGGCCGTGCGGAGACCGTCGACCACATCGTTCCGCGCAGCCGAGGCGGAACGCTCACGTGGGACAACGCCGTCGCGGCCTGCGTCCGGTGCAACCACCGCAAGGCCGATCGCACACCAGCCGAGGCCGGTATGCACTTGCTGCTCACCCCTGCGCAGCCGCAATACGTCGTCGTGGCTTAGAGCCCTACGGACTCGTATATGTCGTCGAGTGCGTCGAGATAGGCGCCTTCGTCATCGCCGACTGTCTTCTGCACTTCCTCCGCCTTCGCGAGGACGACATCGGCGACCTCGTCGTAGCGGGCGTTCCACCTCTCGGCGTCGACCTGCCAGTAGCCACAGGTGTAGAAGTCGGACTGGGGCCAGCCGAGCTCACGACGGAGGTGGCGGCGTGCGGCGCGACTCGCGCGTGCCTCGCCGGCGAGCCAGACGTAGCGATCACCGTCAGGCAGCTCCCGTGAGGTGACCGCTTCAGCGAGCGCATCGGCGATGTCGGTGTCCTTGGCGACGACCTGCCAGGTGATGTTGACGTCCGCGGCACTCGGCAGCGGGATCTCGTCGGCCGGATCGGTCAGCACGATGACGGCGTCGACGCGCTGACCCGGATCGAGTCCGCGCAGGATGCGTGCGATAGCCGGCACCCCGGTGATATCGGCGACGAGCAACTGCCAACCGACACCCTTTCGCGCGGCATACAGACCGTGCGGCTGGATCAGCCCGACGCGATCACCAGGCTTGCAGTTGCGAGCCCAGTCCGAGCCGATGCCTTCATCGTGCAGGGCGATGTCGAGGTCGAGCTGGGTCTGGCCCTCGACGATGCGGTGATCGGAGATTGTGTAGACCCGAGGTGCCAGCTCGGGCGCACCCTCGGGGTACGTGAACTCCCACCTGTCGCCGATCTCCGGCAGCGCCAGGGTCGTTCCCGGCGGCGGGATCAGCACACGTACGTACTCATCCGGAATGCCAGTCGAGGCATAGCCTTCGAGGTCACCGCCAAGTGTGACGGTGACCAGATGGGCGGACAGCCTGGCAGTGCCAAGCACTTCCGCATCGAACGTACGTACTCCTGAAGCCATGCAAGTTAGGTTACCCTAATCTCATGAGACCCCAAGTCGTGGACCGATCGTCGGTCATCAACGCCTCTAAGTCGGCGGTCTGGGATCGCATCATCACCCCCGAAGGCATCAGCGACGAGATGCGTCCGTGGATGACGATGAGCATGCCTCGCGGAACGGAGGAGCTCACGATCGACAACGTTCCGGTCGGCGAGCCACTGGGCAAAGCATGGATGCGGCTGTTCGGCCTCATCCCGTTCGACTACGACGCGCTCACCATCGCCGAGCTCGACCCTGGCAACGGCTTTCACGAGAAGTCGACGATGCTGAGCATGCGTCGCTGGGAGCACGAACGCACCCTGACCGAGATCGATGCCGACAGCGTCGAGGTCCACGACCGGTTGACCTTCGAAGCCCGGCTCCCACTGTTCGGGCCGATCCTCCGCCGCATCGTCACGGCGTTCTTCGCGCACCGGCACCGTCGGCTCGCGCGCTACTTCAGCTGACGCGTTGGTAGCGTGGAGCGGTGACGTCAACGCTCGCGGTCCGCTCCATCAGCACACCCGAGCACCTCGACTTCGTACGCAGTCGCTCCTCGGTGAGCTTCCTGCAGACGCCCGCCTGGGCCACGGTCAAGAACGAGTGGCGCGGTGAGTCGATTGGCTGGTTCCGCGGCGAGACTCTGGTTGGCGCTGCGCTCGTGCTCTATCGCCAGCTTCCGAAGCTCCAGCGCTACCTCGCGTACATCCCCGAAGGTCCCGACATCGACTGGCATGGCGGCGATCTTGCGGATTGGCTCACGCCGATGGCAGCGCACCTGAAGTCGCAGGGAGCGTTCGGCATCCGGATGGGTCCGCCTGTCGTGGTGCGCCGGTGGAATTCGACCACGATCAAGGCAGCCATCGCCGATCCCGTACTCACGTCACTGTCTGACGTGCCGGCCGATGTGAGCGACGATGCGGCTCTCGACCTGCGGCAGTCACTCAAGAAGCTCGGCTGGAAAGAGCTGGATGCCAGCGGCGGCTTCACCGCCGGGCAGCCGAAGTTCAACTTCCAGATCCCGCTCGCCGATCGCAGCGAGGACGATGTGCTCGCCGGCATGAACCAGCTCTGGCGACGCAACATCAAGAAGGCAGCGAAGCTGGGCGTTGAGGTGACCACCGGTACCAAGCCAGATCTGCCCGCGTTTCACGAGGTCTATGCCGAGACCGCTGTACGCGATCACTTCACGCCTCGGCCGCTGTCCTACTTCGAGCGGATGTGGGACGCGCTCAATGCTGAAGAGTCCGACCGTCTCGTGCTCTACCTGGCGCATCACGAGGGCGACCTGGTTGCCTCGACGACGATGGTCCGCGTCGGCCTGCACGCCTGGTACTCGTACGGCGCATCCACGACAGCCAAGCGCGAGGTACGCGGATCCAACGCGATCCAGTGGCAGATGATCCGCGACGCGATGGCGGCCGGTGCGACGATCTACGACATGCGCGGCATCACCGAGACGATCGATCCGGATGACTCGCACGCGGGTCTGATCCAGTTCAAGGTCGGCACCGGTGGCGAAGCAGTCGAGTACCTCGGAGAGTGGGATCTCCCCCTCAACCGCGCCCTCTACCTTGGTTTCACTACCTATATGAGGAGCAGAGGATGAGCTTCGAGCTCCGCGTCGATGCTGAGCGCTGGCGCCGTGGACTCCGCGCGCTGACCGAGTCGACTCCCGGCATCGTGCCGGTGATCAAGGGCAACGGCTACGGATTCGGCCGCGACCTCCTCGCCGCCGAGGCAGCTGACCTGGGGGTGGGTTCGATCGCCGTCGGTACGTACGCCGAGGTGCCGGGCGCACTCAAGGCTTTCGCTGGTGACGTGATGGTGCTGTCGCCATGGCGCCCGTTCGATGGCGACGTTGTCTACGACAAGCGCCTCATTCATACCCTCGGACGAGTCGACGACATCGCAGCTCTCGCCGCCGACCATGCCGACAGTCGCGTGATCATCGAGGGCGAAACGTCGATGGCGCGCCATGGCTTCGACCGCCACGAGCTCGCGGCCGCCGTCGAGGCTCTGGGCGACCTGAAGGTCGAGGGCTTCGCGATCCACTTGCCGATGACGGGTCACAACCTCGCCGAGGCCGAGAGTTGGGCCGCCGCCCTCGCAGCTTCACAGGTCGAGACGACCACGTTCTTCGTCTCGCACCTCACGCCCGACGAGCTCGCCACAATTCGCGAGCGTCGGCCACACCTCGACGTACGTCCACGCATCGGTACGACCCTGTGGCTCGGTGATCTCGGAGCACTGTCCGTACGAGCGACCGTGCTTGACCGGCACCAGCTCGCACGCGGTGAGCGGGTCGGCTACCGCCAGCGCTCGATGCCGCGAGACGGCCACCTGCTGATCATCGCCGGCGGCACGAGTCACGGCATCGGCCTGGAGGCACCCAAGGCATCCGCGGGCGCGATCCAACGAGGCAAGTCACTCGCCAAGGGCGGGCTAGAAGCAGCTGGCTTCTCGCTGTCGCCGTTCACGATCGACGGCAAGCAGCGCTGGTTCGCCGAGCCGCCTCACATGCAGGCGAGCATGGTCTTCCTGCCAGCTAGCGCAGCGGTGCCCGAAGTGGGCGACACCGTCGAGGTGGCGGTTCGGTTCACCACCGCCACCTTCGACGCCGTCGTTCTCGCCTAGCTTCGGTCTGGGACCGGGATCGGCTCAAGCTCGCCCATGCGGCGGCGGTACAGGTAGCCCGCGAGGATCAGCGGAATCAGCTTCCACTCACCACCGCTCCAACCGGTGCAGAAGTCCTCACCGATCACCGGGTCGTGCCAGGTGCCACCGGCTGCGATGCAATCGGCCTCGTTCGTGGGCTCTGGTGTTCCCTCACAGGGCCCGTTGCCAGGCTCCGACGGGCACTGGTCCACCGGCACTGGGTCGACGCACTTCGTCTTGGCGTCGTTCAGAACCTTCGGCGGATCGCACTTCGGCGGCGGCGGGTTGATACAGCCGGTCTTTGCCTCGTTGAGGATCCGGTCGCCATTGCACTTCGGCGGCGGCTTCTTGTAGTTGGTGCCCTTGGTCGACTTGATGTTGGCAGCCGGCGGGAACGTGCCGCAGTTGGCTGGATCAAGCGCCAGGTTCATGAACGTACGGAACGTGATGGCCGGGTAGGTGCCGCCGTAGAACGGGTTCATGTAGCCCTCGAGCTGCTCGTTGCCCTTGCCGCGGTTGTACATGACCGCAGTGGCGAGCTTCGGCGTGATTCCGGTGAACCACGATGACGAGACGCGCGAGGTCGGGCCTTCGCCAGCTGTCGCCGTACCGGTCTTTCCACCAGTCGGGCACACCGTACGGGCTTGAACGCCAGTTCCGCTTCGTACGACTCCGCGCAGAGCAGCGATCGTGTCCGCGGCGACGTCTTCCGGAATAGCCTGCTCAGACTCGTTCTTGTGCTCGTACAGGGTTTCCTTCTTGCGGAAGTCGGTGACCTTCTTGATGACGTACCAGTCAGCCTTCTTGCCACTGGCCGCGATCGTTGCGTAGGCATTGGCCATGTCGATCGGTGGGACCTTCTCATAGCCGAGAGGCACACCCAGGACTTCGCGGTTGAACTTGTCCGTGACGTTGGTCGGGATACCCGCTTCATTGGCCGCGTCGAGGACCTTGCCGGGTCCGCCGCCCATCTGGTCGACGAGGTCAACGAAAGCGGTGTTGATCGACTTCTCGGTCGCCTTGGACAGCGGGACCTTGCCGAACGACTGACCACCACTGTCGCCCTGGTTCTCGATCTCGACGCCACCGTCGAACTTCAGCGGCGAGTCACCGTTGAGCTGGGTCTTGAGGCTGTAACCATCCTCGAGTGCCGCAACCACCGCGAACACCTTGAACGTCGAGCCCGGCTGCGTGCCGAGAGTCGCCCAGTTGAGCTGGCTCTTGAGGTAGTCGGGTCCGCCATATAGAGCACGCACCGCGCCCGTTCCTGGCTGGATCGAGACGAGCGCCGTGTGGAGGTCCTTGAGTCCGGCCGGCTTCACTGCCTTGACCGCGGCGACAGCGTCCTTCTGCTTGTTGTAGTCGAACGTCGTGATGATGCGAAGACCTTGTCCATCGATCTGAGACTCGCTGAACTCGCGGTCGAGCATTTCCTTCTTGACCATGTCGAGCAGGAATCCCTTGGATCCCTTGTAGCGGTTGTTCTCCTTGAGTTTCGCAACCTCAGGCAGCTTGTCCTGCCACTCGTTGCGCTGATCGGCCGTGATGGCGCCCGACTTCAACATCCCGTCGAGCACGTAGTGGAATCGCGGAGTGATGCGTGACTCTGCGCCCTCGGTGTACGGGTCGTAGAACGACGGGCTGTTGATGATCGTCGCGAGCAGCGCCGACTCCTGGAAGTCGAGCTCCTTGGCAGGCTTGTCGAAGTACGTCTGCGAGGCGACTTCGAGACCGTACGAACCGTTGCCGAAGTAGATCGTGTTGAGGTAACCCTCGAGGATTTCCTTCTTAGTCAACTGGTTGTGAATCTTGATCGAGAGGATCGCTTCCTTGACCTTGCGGGTGTAGGAGCGTTCTTGGTTGAGGTAGAGGATCTTGACGTACTGCTGGGTGATCGTCGACGCGCCACCCTGGATTTGACCGCTGGTCGCGTTGTTGCGTGCCGCGCGGATGATGCCCTTGAAGTCGATGCCGCGGTTTGTGTAGAAGGAGCGGTCCTCGGCGGCGATGACAGCGGCCTGCATCGAGGCGGGCATGTCGGACAGCGGGATGCTCTCGCGGTCCTGCGTCGCGAAGGAGCCGATTCGATGCTTGCCGTCGGAGTAGTAGACCTTGGTCGTCTCGGTCTGGAACGCAGCGTTGGGATCAGGGATCTTGATGAACTGGTAGAGCACAAAGAACAAGATGGCGCCGAAGAGGATGCCGACGACGCTGAGGAACGCGACCCAGCGAAGTGCCGCGGTGTACCAGGGGCCGTGGCCGCTGATCTTCCACGAAAAGGCCCGCAGCTTGCTGGGCTTGTTGGGGTCCTTCTTTTTGCCCTTGCTGCTGGCCTTCGTTGCTACTCGCTTGCGTTGTGCTGCCAAGACTCCGTCTACCTCCGTCGGGATCCCATGAATGGATCCGTCATCGACCAAGTGTGCCGAACGTACCTGAGAGATCGATAATCGGCTGCCGTGCCGCGTGTCGAGCATCACCCTACGGCGTACGCAAAGACCCATTGGCGCGACATGGCGATGCGATGTATCGTTCCGATATAACAGGTCTGCACAAACGGCAGACCAACGAACGAAAACAGGACGATGACCAAACGCGGCGCGGCACTCGAGGTTGCAGTTCTCGGACTGCTTCACGATGCCCCCATGCACGGATACGAACTGCGCAAGCAGGTCAACGTCCTGCTCGGCTGGACCCGCGTTCTCTCCTACGGCACCCTCTACCCCTGCCTCAAGGCACTCGGCAAGTCCGGCTACATCGTGGCCGACGAACCCAGTGACGTGGCAGGACGTGGACGCCGCGGTCGCATCGTCTATCGCCTCACGGCTGAGGGCAAGGAATTCTTCGCGCAAGCGCTCGAGGAGTCCGGCCCCGCAACGTGGGACGACGAAACTTTCGGCGTACGGTTCGCATTTTTCTCGCGTACCGATTCGCCGACGAGGGTTCGCATCCTCGAGGGGCGGCGTAGCCGTCTCGAGGAGCGTCTCGAGAACGTCCGTACGGCAGCACAGCGCGGACGCGAACGGGTCGACTCCTACACGTTGGAGCTTCAGAAGCACGGGCTCGAATCGGTCGAACGCGAAGTCAAGTGGCTGACCGAGCTGATCGACCGCGAGCGCTCCGGCGGGTACGACACGACAGAGAACGACAAGACAAAGTGACCAGTTCATCTCAAAAGATGGCAACTAATGGAGGAGAACCCATGGGTTCGGTACGCGTAGCAATTGTGGGTGTGGGCAACTGCGCCACGTCCCTGATCCAAGGCGTCGAGTACTACCGCAACGCATCTCCCGAGGGCACTGTCCCCGGTCTGATGCACGTGATGTTCGGTGACTACCACGTCAGCGACATCGAGTTCGTTGCAGCATTCGACGTCGACGCCAAGAAGGTCGGCTTCGATCTTTCCGAGGCGACGCAGGCCAGCGAGAACAACACGATCAAGATCGCTGACGTTGCGCCGACCGGTGTCATCGTCCAGAAGGGCAACACGCTCGACGGTCTCGGCAAGTACTACCGCGAGACCATCGAAGAGTCGGACGCTCCTGCGGCTGACATCGTTCAGGTCCTCAAGGACACCAAGGCTGACGTTCTCGTCTCCTACCTTCCGGTTGGTTCGGAAGAGGCTGACAAGTTCTACGCCCAGTGCGCCATCGACGCGAAGGTTGCCTTCGTCAACGCGCTGCCCGTCTTCATCGCTTCCGACCCCGAGTGGGCCAAGAAGTTCGAAGACGCCGGCGTCGCGATCATCGGTGACGACATCAAGAGCCAGGTCGGCGCCACCATCACGCACCGTGTGATGGCCAAGCTGTTCCAGGACCGTGGTGTTGTGCTCGACCGCACGTACCAGCTGAACGTCGGCGGCAACATGGACTTCAAGAACATGCTTGAGCGTGACCGTCTTGAGTCCAAGAAGATCTCGAAGACGCAGGCTGTGACGTCGAACATCGATCACGACCTCGGCGCCAAGAACGTACACATCGGCCCGTCGGACTACGTCCAGTGGCTCGATGACCGCAAGTGGGCTTACGTCCGCCTTGAGGGTCGCGCGTTCGGTGACGTTCCCTTGAACCTCGAGTACAAGCTCGAAGTTTGGGACTCGCCCAACTCGGCCGGCATCATCATCGACGCCATCCGTGCGGCGAAGATCGCCAAGGACCGTGGCATCGGCGGCGCTCTGCTGTCGGCTTCGTCCTACCTGATGAAGTCGCCCCCGGAGCAGCGTCCCGACGACCTCGGTCGCGAGAAGCTCGAAGCCTTCATCCGTGGAGACGAAGAGCGCTGATCGCTCGTACAGACACAAAGGACCGGTTCCCGCCAGGGAGCCGGTCCTTTCTGTATGTCGCGGTCACCGTCCTCAGGACTGCGGGTGCATCCCGCGTGGCAGCGGAAACTTCAGGTCAGGCGGCATGAAGAAGTTGCCGTCGCGCAGCCTGAGAATCAAGAGAACCGCGGTGATTGCGCCGGTAGCAGCCAGGAACACCCCCGCCACCAACGTCGTGGCAGCAACTGCTCCCATCGCGGCGTGAGGCAGACCGAGCACCGCGACAACGACGCTGCCTGCGAGACACACGAGCGCGGCCACCACCGACCAGAACACGTCCAGCCAGATGATCACCCTCAGGGTCCCGTCGTACTTCGTGGTCGCTCTCATGACTTCAGCATCGCGCCACGAGGTACCCGTGTCGATTACCTCTGAGGGAATGGCGCCATGCTCAGCCGACCGAGTCGAGCAGGGCGCTGATCGTGCGACGCATGACTGCGAGCGCCTCATCCGGGCCCAGCTTGTAGTCGTCGCGCAACGCCTGCCACGCGGGCCAGCCTGTCGCCGCCATCAACGCGAACTTCAGGTCGTCGGAGCCATCGGCTGCAATCTCCTGAGCAAAGACAGTCTCGACCTCGAGGCGCAACCGGCGGATGTGTGCCTCGCGACTGCGCTTCAGAGTCGGCGAGAACGGTTCTCCGAGAACCGCCGACCGCGCCGCGGGCGCGATGTTCTCCAGCCGCCGCGCACGCTCTGCGCAGAATGTGGAGATGCGCTCGTCGAGCGGCTGGCTCGGATCGATGGGCTGGCGCAGCTCGTCGTCCGCAGCCATCCAGTACGCGGTGGTCTCGTTGAGAAGTGCCTCAAGGTCCTTGAAGTTGGCCCACAACGTACGTACCGAGACGCCGGCTCGATCGGCGATCACCTTGGCCGTCGGCTTGAGCTCGCCCTCGAGCAATAGCGCCGTGTGCGCCGCGACGATCGCTTCGCGGGTGCGCTCACCGCGCGCGACTCGACCGTCAGTGGTCACGATCGGGCAGCCCAGAAGGACTTGAGTGCTTCAGTCGCGTCCGCTTCGCTCAGCGGGCCGCGATCCATACGCAGGTCGAGTAGGAAGCGGTAGGCCTCACCCACCTCGGGACCAGGTCCGATGCCGAGGATGGTCATGATCTGCGCACCATCGAGGTCCGGCCGCATCGCGTCCAGCTCTTCGGCCTCAGCCAACACAGCGATCCGCTGCTCGAGCTCGTCGTACGTCCGCTGTAGGCGGAGAGCCTTCTTGGCGTTGCGGGTTGTGCAGTCGGCCCGAGTGAGGATGTGGAGACGCTGCAACTGGTCGCCGGCATCGCGTACGTAGCGGCGTACGGCTGAGTCAGTCCACTCGCCGGATCCGTAGCCGTGGAAGCGAAGGTGGAGCTCGACGAGCTTGGCGACCTGGTCGATCAGGTCGTTGCTGTAGCGAAGTGCGCGCATGCGCTTGCGTACGAGCTTGGCGCCCACGACATCGTGGTGATGGAACGTGACCGTGCCGCCCTCGACAAACCGGCGAGTCTTGGGCTTGCCGATGTCGTGCAGCAGCGACGCGAGGCGAATGACCAGGTCCGGGGCACTCTCGAGACGTGCTTCAAGCGCGATTGCCTGCTCCAGCACAGTCAGCGAGTGCTCGTAGACATCCTTGTGGCGATGGTGCTCGTCGCGCTCGAGGATCAGCGCCGGAAGCTCGGGCAGCATCTGCGCGGCCAAGCCCGTCTCGACCAGCAGCCGTAGTCCGGCCACTGGGTCATCACCGATGAGCAGCTTGTTGAGTTCATCGCGTACGCGTTCAGCCGACACGATCTCCAGGCGCTCGGCCATGTCGGTCATCGCACTGACGACTTCGGGTGCAGCCGTGAACCCGAGCTGGGACACGAAACGTGCCGCACGCATCATGCGCAGCGGATCATCGCTGAACGACTGCTCGGGCGTGACGGGTGTCCGCAACGTGCGGGCCTCGATATCGGCGAGGCCTCCGAACAGATCGACGAACTCCGCCGACGGCAGCCGGATCGCCATCGCGTTGACCGCAAAGTCTCGTCGCGAAAGGTCGCCATCGATCGTGTCGCCGAAGTTCACCTCGGGCTTGCGGGACGACGCGTCGTACGCGTCGCTCCGATAGGTCGTGATCTCCAGGTCGTGCGAGCCCTTGCGCAGGCCGATCGTGCCGAATTCGCGACCGACATCCCACATCGCATCGGCCCAGGAGCCGGTAATCCGCTCGATCTCGTCGGGCTTGGCCGACGTTGCAAAGTCCCAGTCGTTGCCGGGGCGGCCAAGCACGGCATCGCGTACGGGTCCGCCAACAATCGCGAGCTCATGGCCGGCATCGGTGAAGAGCAGGCCAAGCTCGGCCAGGAACGAGTTGTCCGCCAGCACAGCGTCGATCCTGGCCCTGCGATCGGGGGTCAGCTCTGACGTGGGCACGGGGACATACTCTATCGGCCACCCGACGACCTCTAGCATGTTCAGGTGAGCAGCCATCGTCGTCGCATCAGCATGGCGCTCCTGACGACGATCGTTGCGACGCTTCTTGTCAGCGCTCCCTCTCAGGCGGCCGACAAGGATCCCGACCTCGCCGTCACGATCACGACCCTCAAGCCGAGCTTTCTCAAGGCCGGTTCGGATGTCACCGTACGAGGCACGATCACCAACAACGACGATCACCCGTGGCGCAAAGTTCAGGCCTACCTCGTCATCCCCACGAACCCCTTCACGACTCGCGCGCAGCTCGATGACGCGATCGCCAACGGCGCCGCCAACTCCGGTACGCGGGTGATCGAGACCGGCGCATACGACGAGCTCGGCACTCTCGCCCCCGGACGATCGGTCGCTTTCCAGGTCAAGGTGCCGCACGAGCAGCTCGGCATCTCGGGGAGTGCCGGCGTCTACCCGATGGGCGTGCAGGTCCTCGGTACGGACACCGACGGGTCTCGCAGCAATGATGCGATCGCGGCAGCGACGACCTTCCTGCCGAGCATCGCCCCCGGTCAGAAGCCTGTTCCCACGACAGTCGTGTGGCCGTTCCTCGTGCCGGACTACCGGGCAGCCGACGGCAACTACCACGACCCACTGGCCACGCTGACTTCCATCGGCGCGGGCGGCCAGCTACGCAACCTTCTCGATCTCGCGAAGAGTCTTCCGCCGCGATCGTCGACGGTCCTGCTCGATCCCGCGCTCCTGGTCGGCATCGACGACATCGCCAACAAGAGGCTCATCGCCAAGAAGGTCGAGCTCACCGACCTACAGGCGTCGCAGGCGGAGCGGTTCCTGCAGGAGCTGCTGGCGTACGTACGTTCGCAGAACGTCTGGATTCTCGGGTTTGACCGACCCGACGTCCTCGCCCTGACCGACAATCCAGATCTCCGCCGCGGTCTCACAGCCGCAGTCGACACCGCGACTCGATCAGCCCTCACGACGTACCAACTGACCGGTCGCCGCGTCACCTGGCCGACCAAGAACGGCGCCACCGCCGGGCTGCTGCGAGCTGAACGCCGCGATGGCGAGACCCCGCTGATCGTCACGCCGTCGTCAGTGCCGGGATGGGAGCGTCGGCTGGGCTCGATCGTCAGTTACGAATCCGCGAGTGGGCCCATTCCGCTGCTGGTCAACGACGTAATCGCCAACGTTCCAGGCGGATCGTCCGTCGTGAGCCTCCGTCAGCGCATCCTCAGCGACGCAGCCTTGGCCGGACTCCAGCGCGCGCTTGATCCAACGTCTCGGGCGGACGCCGTCACCATGGTCGATCCGACCTGGAACCCGGGTCCCCGACCCACAACTGGTGGACTCGCGTCTGTCTTCAGCTCACCCTTCACCAGCGGGTCGACACTCGATGACGTACTCACGCGGCAGGTGTCGAAGTACTCCGGCCGTGTGCCGGCGAAGTCGACCGCACGTACGGTCAGTCGAGCACAGCTCCAGGCGGCCTCAGACCTCAGCAAGGCCGGTGACGCACTGACCTCGATCGTCACCGACGACGACCAGAGCGTCGACGCTACCTACTCTCGCGAGGTCGCTGGACTCCTCGGCGTACGTTGGCGCAGCGATCCACCACTCGGCATCTCCGTGGCCAACAATCTGGCTTCACGCGCGGTGGCTGAGATGGCCAAGATCAAGATCGAGGGTCCACCCTCTGTGACTCTGTCGAGCTCGTCAGGCGGTTTCCCGCTGACGATCATCAACGAGACCTCCTACGACCTGCGAGTCGGCATCGACCTCGACTCCAGCAACCCTGCTCTTGATGTCCCCTCGGTCAAGCCGGTGAACATTGCCGCCGGAGAGCGGCAGACCCTCACGGTCAACATCGACCTCGGCCAACAGAGCACCACGCAGCTGACGGCGAAACTAGTCTCGTCCGGCGGCGCGGTGATTGCGGAGTCCAAGGCGTTCAATGTCCGCTCCAGCCAGATCGGTGTCGTGCTCTGGGTCGCGATCGGTCTTGCCGGCGTATTGGTTCTGGTAGCGCTGTTCCGCCGCTTCCACCGACGTCGTACCGGGAGCAGTACAACCGAACGGCTAGCCGACGATGACTGACGCCGGCATCGCACGCGCGAGCGCCTGGATGGCGCTCGGCACGATCTTCTCCCGCATCACCGGTCTGCTACGGATGCTGCTGCTGGTATTCGTGATCGGCAAATCGCTCGATGCCGACATCTTCGACACAGCCAACACGATCCCGAACGCGCTCTACATCCTCGTCGCCGGCGGCATCTTCAACGTTGTCCTGGTGCCGCAGCTTGTCCGCAGCATGAAACAGGACCCCGACGGCGGCGATGCGTACGCAAACCGTGTCATCACCCTCGGTCTGCTCGTCCTCGCCACCGCGACGGCGATCCTGATGATCGCTGTCCCCCTGCTACTGCACGTCTTCTATGACGGCGAGCTGTTCTCGGCTGCCAACGCCGAGCAGCGCGAGTCCGCCCAGCTCCTCATGCTGCTGTGCATGCCGCAGGTCTTCTTCTACGGCGCGTTCGTCCTGGTCGGCCAGGTGCTCAACGCCCGCCAGCGGTTCGGACCGATGATGTGGGCGCCAATCGTCAACAACCTTGCTGCCATTGCAGTACTTATCGTCTACGCGATGGTCTTCGGTTCGTCCGACGGAGTCGATGGATTCACGACCTCACAGGCGCTATTGATCGGCCTCGGATCTACGGCCGCCATTGCCTTGCAGACAGCCGTGCTGGTCCCATTTCTTCGCCAGGCCGGCTTCCATTTCAAGCCTCGCTTCGACTTCCGTGGTGTGGGCCTGAGCCACACTCTGCGCCTCGCCCTGTGGACGCTCGGCTTCATCGTGGTGAACCAAATCGCCTACATCGTGATCATCCGGCTCGGCAACCGGGCGACCCTCGAAGGCGCCGCCAACGGCGAGGATGCCGCCGGTTCGTACGTCTACGGCCTCGGCTTCTTGGTCAGTCAGGTTCCGCACGGGGTCATCACCGTCTCGCTGGCAACCGCGATCATCCCGATGTTGTCGAGCTTTGCCGCCGACCGTGAGTTCGGTCGCTTCCGCATCGAGTTGGCCCGCACCGTGCGCCTGGCGCTCGTCATTATTGTTCCCCTTGCCGTGGCCATTGCGTGCCTCGGACAGCAGATCGCGACGATCACCAACCTTGCCGGAAACCTCGAGGGCGGCTCGACCGCGATCGGATGGGCTATCCAGGCGTTCTCGATCGCGATGGTCGCCTTCACCGTGCACTACTTGATGCTGCGCGGCTTCTACGCCAACGAGGACACCCGTACGCCGTTCTACATCCAGGTCGTCATCGCCGCGGTCAACATCGTCGCGGCGGTCGCATTGACGTCGCTGGTCGAGCCGGCACGCGTCGCCATGATGCTCGCGTTCGCCTTCGGCATTGCCTACGTAGTCGGCTCGATCCTGTCGACAACACTCCTTGGCCGAACCGTTGGATCCGTGATCGATCGCGAGATGCTCGTCTTTGCTGGCAAGCTCGTCGTTGCAGCCGGCGTGGCCGCCGTCGCGATGCTCGCCAGCGCGGCAGGTCTCGAATCAGCGGGTCTGGACCAGTCCAAACCGTCCGGCGGATTGCCGACAGCGATCATCGCGGGTACCGGCGGCGCTACTGCCTTCGTGATCGCGACCAAGCTCCTGCGGATGGACCAACTGTCGTACCTCGTGAAAACCCTGCGCCGCCGGGCCTGATTGCCCACGACTGCGCTGTGCGGCCCGTAGCATGGCCGGTGAGCGTAGAAGGGGCGGTTGATGAGCGACAGGCGGCCACTGGCCTCCGGAGATGTGCTCGCGCACCGTTACGAACTCCAGGACCTCGTAAGCGAAAAGCTCGGCTCGACGACGTGGCGGGCACACGACCAGATTCTCAACCGCAATGTCGGCATCGAGATGCTGTCGAGCTCCGATCCGCGTGCCGATCACTTCCTCGAAGCGGCGCGCGAGTCCACGTCGGTCACGGACCCTCGATTCTTGCGAGTTCTCGACCTGATCGAGGACGAACAGCGCCACCACCTCGTCGTACGTGAATGGGCACGCGCGTTCCCGCTCGATCAGCTGCTGGCTCAGTCACCCCTGCCCAACCGCCGTGCGGCAACGGTCGTGGCTGAAGTTGCAGAGGCGATCGCTCACGCGCACGAGCACGGCGTTTACCACCGCCGCCTCACCCCGCACCAGGTACTGCTCAAGGAGTCCGGAGCCGTACGGGTCGTCGGTCTAGGCGTGACGACGGCGCTGTCACCTGTCGGCCGCCACGACTCCCTGGCGGATCTGCAGGCGTACGAGCAGCTCGACGTCCAGGCGCTCGGCAAACTGCTCTACGCGTGCCTGGTGAGCCGCTGGCCCGGCGCACAGGTCGACGGACTGCGCGCTGCACCGACCGAGCACGGGCGGTTGCTGCGCCCGCGTCAGGTGCGCGCCGGTGTTGCCCGTGACGTCGACACCGTCGCCGACCGCATTCTCGGAGTTCCGCCCCTCCACCACGAGTCTCCGCTCCGCAGTGCCGCAGACATCGCCCGCACACTGCGGCTGTCTGGCGAGGACGAAGAAGTGCACGACGAGCAACCAAGCCTCACGGGCATTTCGTCACCCGATCTCCTGCGCCTCGACCCCGTCATCCGTCCGGTCGGGCCACCCCCCGGGCTTGAGCCGCCACGACGTCGCCCCAAGGCGTACGAGCCGGCTCCCCCGACCACCATGGAACGCAATGTCGAGCGCGCCCGCCTGGCTGCGAAGGGCGACCGCGGACTGGTCCTGCTCGGCGTTGGTGTGGTGGTGCTGATCGCGACCGTGCTCGCCTTCCTGGTCGGCCGCTCGACGAATGACAGCCCTAGCGACGCGATCGACGAGTCCTCGCCCATCCGGATCCTTCCGGTGCAACGCGTGGGTGACTTTGATCCCTTCGGCGACGACGGTGAGGAGAACCCCGGACTCGCGCGACGCGCTATCGACGGCAAGCTCATCACTGGGTGGCAGACGTCCAACTACCTCGGATCGGCATCGCTCGGTGGACTCAAGGACGGCGTCGGCCTCGTATTCGACCTCGGCGGGCCTCGGGAGGTCGACAGTGTGCGCATTCTGCTCGGCGGCACGCCAACCGACCTGTCGATCTATATCGCCCCTCCCGATGAGAAGAAGGTCCCGCGAACGCTGAAGGACCTCAGGCAGGTGGCGGTGCTCGATGGCGCCGGTGTGGACGCTTCCATGTCGCTCGAATCAGGCGAGGTGACCCGCTATCTGATCGTGTGGCTCAGGAAGGTTCCTGAGGTCGAACCCGGGTCCTTCAGAGGCGAGATTCGGGAAGTTGTCATCCGCGGACGGTCCTAGTCCGGGTTCACCCAGCTTCCGGAATACCCGCAGCCTAGGATTCGTTGTGTCAGTGACTTCAGATTAAGGCGAAAACGCAATGAGCGACGACGTACGCAACCTCATCATCATCGGCTCGGGACCTTCGGGCTACACCGCTGCGATCTACGCTGCCCGTGCCAACCTCAACCCTCTGGTCTTCGAGGGTTCGGTGACGGCTGGCGGCGCCCTGATGAACACGACTGACGTTGAGAACTTCCCCGGCTTCGAGGACGGCATCATGGGCCCCGAGCTCATGGACAAGCTGCGCGCCCAGGCCGAGCGCTTTGGTGCCGAGCTGATCACTGACGACGTCACCGCTGTCGACCTCCAGGGTGACATCAAGACCGTCAGCCTCGCCGATGGCAAGACCTACAAGGCCAAGGCTGTTGTCCTCGCCATGGGCTCCGGCTACCGCAAGCTTGAGGTCGAGGGCGAGGACCGACTCTCGGGTCACGGCGTCAGCTGGTGTGCGACGTGTGATGGCTTCTTCTTCCGTGAGCAGAACATCGTCGTCGTCGGCGGTGGCGACTCTGCACTCGAGGAAGCCACCTTCCTGACCCGCTTCGCGAGCAAGGTGACTCTGGTCCATCGCCGCGGTGAGTTGCGAGCCAGCAAGATCATGCAGGACCGTGCGTTCGCCAACGACAAGATCGAGTACGCCTGGAACTCCGAGGTCGCCGAGATCCACGGAACCGACAAGCTCGAGGGCCTTACTCTTCGCGACACCGTGACCGGTGAGCTCCGCAAGCTGGATGCGACCGGACTCTTCATCGCGATCGGACACGACCCGCGATCGGAGCTCCTCAAGGGCCAAGTCGAGCTCGACGACGAGGGCTACGTTCTCGTCAAGCCCGGCACGACCGAGACCAACGTACGAGGAGTGTTCGCTTCCGGCGACCTCGTCGACCACACCTACCGCCAGGCCATCACGGCCGCCGGCACAGGCTGCGCTGCATCACTCGATGCCGAGCGCTACCTCGCTGACATCGAGCACGGAATATCTGTCAGCGCCTGACGTTTAACTAGTTACAGACCTCAAGGAGACACACCATGGCAGAAGGCACTCTCGCGGCCGTAACGGACGCCAACTTCGACGAGCTCGTCCTCAATGCTGAGGGCCCCGTGCTTGTCGACTTCTGGGCCAGCTGGTGCGGCCCGTGTCGTCAGCTCGCTCCGATCCTCGAAGAGATCGCGACCGAGAAGGGCGAGAAGTTGACGATCCTCAAGATGGACGCGGACGCCAACCCGGTCACGCCGGCCAAGTACCGGGTCACCGGTCTTCCGACGATGAACCTCTACTACAAGGGTGAAGTTGTCCGATCGCTCGTGGGCGTTCGTCCCAAGTCCGCGATCCTCAGTGAGCTCGAAGAGCACACTGCCTGATCCCCAGCAACACAACGAAAGACCCGGCCCCTCACGGGAGCCGGGTCTTTCTATATCGCTAAGTCGTTATGTCGATAAACCTACTTGTTGCCTTTTGGATCCATCATGTCGACGATGCGCTCGAGGTCCTCGAGCGTTGCGAACTCGACAGTGATGCGTCCCTTGGACCGGCCGAGGTCGACCTTCACCCGAGTGTCGTAGCGCTCTGAGAGCCGCTCTGCGAGGTCGGCGAGCTTCGGGGCCGACATGGTCGGCCTGACCTTCCGAGCTTCCTTGGTGGCCTTCGGACCGACCGCCACGATCTCTTCAAG
The DNA here is from genome assembly GCF_031457275.1 of Aeromicrobium panaciterrae. Lineage (NCBI taxonomy): Bacteria > Bacillati > Actinomycetota > Actinomycetes > Propionibacteriales > Nocardioidaceae > Aeromicrobium > Aeromicrobium panaciterrae. Next base: position 363,356 of record NZ_JAVDWH010000001.1, on the reverse strand, counting down.
AGCACGTACCGAGAGCCCTTCGGCAACGACTCGAGTCGCCAGTCGATCTTGGATCTCGGTGTTCTCGATACCCACCAAAGCTCGGGCATGGCCGGCCGACAGAACGCCAGCAGCGACACGTCGCTGGACTGCCGGGGTCAGCTTGAGGAGCCGGATGGTGTTGCTGATCTGAGGACGCGAACGACCGATGCGGGTCGCCAGCTCGTCATGGGTGCAGCCGAAATCTTCCAGCAGCTGCTGATAGGCCGAAGCCTCTTCCAAAGGGTTCAGGTTGGATCGGTGGAGGTTCTCCAGGAGTGCGTCTCGAAGCAGGTCCTCATCCGAGGTGTCCCGGATGATGGCACCGATGGTGTCCTTGCCAGCCAGGCCATGGGCTCGCCAACGACGCTCGCCCATGATCAGCTCGTAGCGATCCTTGGCGACCTCGCGGACGACGACCGGCTGGAGAAGTCCGACCTCCTTGATGGAGTGGACGAGCTCTGCCATGTGGTCTTCGTCGAAGACCTGTCGTGGCTGTCTGGGGTTGGGCACCACCTGATCGAGAGGAAGCTCGGCGAACCTGGCTCCCTCGATCTGCTGGAGTCCTGATGCCTTGGCCTCTTCAGGACCAGAAGGGATCAGAGCTTCAAGACCGCGTCCGAGTCCTCGACGTGTCGCGGCCATCAGCTGCTCTCCTTGGAACTGGCGATCGTGATTTCACGAGCCGCCTCGAGATAGGACAGCGCACCAGACGATGCACCGTCATAGGTCAGCACAGACTGCTGATAGCTCGGTGCCTCAGAGATCCGCACCGATCTGGGTATCGCGGTCTTGAGTACCTTGTCGGCGAAGTAGGCGCGCACCTCTTCGGCAACGCCGGATGACAGCCGCGTGCGCGCATCAAACATCGTCAGAAGGATCGTGGTGATCTCAAGCTTGGGATTGAGGTGCGACCGGATCAGTTCGATGTTGCGCACCAACTGACCAAGACCCTCGAGCGCGTAGTACTCGCACTGGATGGGAATGAGTACCTCGCGGCCAGCCACCATCGCATTGACGGTCAGCAGGCCCAGCGACGGCGGGCAGTCGATCAGCACATAGTCGATTCGGTCGCCCGCTTCCACGCAATCCTTGAGATAGGCCTGCAGGGCACGGTCGAGGCGGGACTCACGAGCAACCAGCGACACGAGCTCGATCTCGGCGCCAGCGAGGTCGATCGAAGCCGGCAGAACCGTCAGACCCTCAATGTCGGGGCACGGGCGTACGAGCTCGTCGAGATCCGTGCCGTCAACGATCGCCTCGTAGACACCAGGCGTGCCCTCTTGGTGAGGGATGTTCAGCGCTGTTGAGGTGTTGCCCTGTGGATCGAGATCGATGACCAGCACCCGAAGTCCACGCATAGCCAGCGCAGCAGCGATGTTGACGGTAGTCGTGGTCTTGCCAACGCCACCCTTCTGGTTCGCCACGACGAAGACACGGGTTTGCTCGGGCCTATCGAAGCGTTGCGCCTCGGACACGCGCTGGGCCAGTTCTACGTGCTCCTGGGCCTCCGCGGCCAACGGAGTGGAGGCGTCATGGCTCGGCACGGGTGTGGCGCCGTAGGACGCGGCCGATGGTGCGGGTGAGTTCACTTCGCTCCTTCGGTGGTTTCACGTGAAACATGACCAATGCTGCTCATTTGGTCACCTCCACCACGGTCGTGGGGTTGTCAGCTTCCCCGTACGTCGAGACCACGATAGTCGTCGCGCCCAGTCGGTGAAGGGTCGCCGTCGAAGCCTTTACTTCTTCTTCGGCCGTACGCCCCTTCAGGGCGAGGAGAACACCGCCCTTGCGGACCAATGGAAGGCACCAGCGACCCAGCTTGTCCATGGGCGCCACCGCACGGGCCGTCACCACGTCGTATGTCTCCTTGACGTCTTCTGCTCGTGCGCGCAGGACAGTCACGTTCGCGAGCCCCAGCTTCACCACAGCCTCGTCCAGGAAGGTCGTACGGCGCAGCAGGGGCTCGATCAGCGTCACCTTCAGGTCAGGGCGAGCAATCGCCCACACCAGGCCTGGAAGGCCCGCACCGGTGCCCACGTCCGCCACGGTGGCTCCCTGAGGCACACGCGGGAGAACGACGGCTGAGTTGAGGATGTGGCGGTCCCACAGGCGCGGAACCTCGCGCGGACCAATCAGCCCACGCACAACGCCTTCGGTGGCGAGAAGATCTGCGTACTGCTCCGCCACAGGGAGTTGTGACGAGAACACCCCCGCCGCGGACGACGGGGGTGTTTCACGTGAAACATCGGGGCGCTCGTCAGAGCTCATGTCACTCCGAGGCCGGCAGGACGACGACGTAGCGCTGGGGCTCGACGCCTTCTGACGCGCTGTTGAGTCCGGCGGCTGCAACGGCGTCGTGGACAACCTTGCGCTCGAACGGCGTCATGGCCGACAAGGACACAGACGCCTCGCCACCCTTGACCTTCTCTACAGCGCCTTCGGCAACTGCGACCAACTCGGTACGGCGTGCGGCACGGAAACCTGCAACGTCGAGCATCAGACGGCTGCGCTCACCGGTCTCGCGGTAAACCGCGAGGCGAGTCAGCTCCTGCAGAGCGTCAAGCACTTCGCCGTCGCGACCGACCAGGTGGTCAAGGTTGCCACCGACGATTTCAACGGCTGCACGGTCGCCATCGACGTCCATGTCGATGTCGCCATCGAGGTCAGCAATGTCGAGCAGTTCTTCGAGGAAGTCGGCGGCGATGTCGCCTTCCTTCTCCAGTTCTTTCGCGAGGTCACTCATCAGACGTCCTTCTCTGGATCCTTGGCCGTGATGTCCGGCTTCTTCTTTGGCTGCTGTGGCTTCGCCGGCGGCGAGGCCTTCTTGCGCTGGCTGCGCGGCTGGTTCTTCGGCTGCGCACGTGGCGCGGGCTTGGGAGCCTCGATCTCGGGGTTCTTCAGCGGGTCTTCGGCCACGGTCTTGCCGCGTGCCTTGTCACGGTCCTGCTTCGCCTTGAATGCAGGCGTACCGGGCGCCGGGTTGCGGCGGATCACGTAGAACTGCTGACCCATGGTCCAGAGGTTCGACGTGGTCCAGTAGATGAGGACGCCGAGGGGGAAGGCCACACCACCGACGGCAAAGACGACTGGGAGTACGTAGAGGAGCATCTTCTGCTGCTGCGCGTACGGACCGCTCATTGCATCAGCGGGCATGTTCTTGGACATCAGTTGACGCTGAGTCGTGAACTGGGTGATGCACATCGCGACGACCAGCGTCATCGTGAGGATGCGCGTCTCAGTCAGTTCCGTCTTGAGGAACGTGTCGGCAATCTTGGCGCCGAGCAGTTTGGCGTTCTCGAGCGAAGCAGCGTCGCCAATGCTCAGGAAGCCCTTCGGGTCACCGTGAGTCGCGCGATCAATCGTGCGGAACAGCGCGAAGAAGATCGGCATCTGCAGGATCAACGGGAGGCACGAGGCAAACGGGTTGGTGCCGGTTTCCTTCCAGAGCTTCATCTGCTCCTGGGTCAGCTTCTCGCGATCGTGTGCGTACTTCTTCTGAAGCTCCTTGATCTGCGGCTGCAGGAGCTGCATGTTGCGGCTCGACTTGATCTGCCGCACGAACAGCGGGATCAGCGCAGCGCGGATCGTGATCGTCAGACCAACGATGGCCAGCGCCCAGGTCCAGCCTGAGTGCTCGGGCAGGCCGAGTGCCTGAAATGCACGGTGCCAAGCCAGCAGCACTGCGGAGACGGCGTAGTAGAGCGGCGTCATGATGGCCGATCCGATGTCGCCTAGGAAGCCGAACATTGTTCTCCTCTGTGCTGGTTCACGTTCTTGAGACTGTGTGTCTGTGGGACGGGGTCATATCCACCGGCGGCCCAGGGATGGCACCGCATCACGCGACGCGCAGCCAGATAAACCCCTCGGATCGCACCATGAGTCTCCACGGCCTGCAAAGCGTAGGCGGAGCAGGTCGGATGGTAACGACACACCTGGCCGTACAGCGGGCTGATCGCGAAGCGATAGGCCTTCAGGAACCAGATGATCGGGTACTTCATCGGGCACCGCTTCGCGACAGTGCCAGGTCGAGTTCACTCGCGAGCGTCGACGAGGGTGACCCAGCGCTCGACGGTAATGCCCGCACAACGACCTTCGTGCCAGGCGGAAGCGAGGTGACCCTCTCCCGCATCAGGTGCCGCAATTGACGCTTGACCCGGTTGCGGTCAACGGCAGATCCGACGGCTTTGCTCACGACGAAACCGACGGACGTGGGTCCGCCGGTTCCTGGAACGACATGTGTGACAAGGGTGGGTTGTACGCCTTTGGCCCCACGACGAATCGTGTGCCGGAAGTCCTCCCCGGTGCGCATGCGTTGAGCGCGCGCGAGCAACGACTCAGGCAGACAGCTTGGCGCGGCCCTTGCGGCGGCGATCAGCGAGGATCGCGCGGCCGGCGCGGGTGCGCATGCGAAGGCGGAAGCCGTGCTTCTTGGAGCGACGACGGTTGTTCGGCTGGAAAGTACGCTTGCTCATGAGTTCCTCACGGGGGATTGGACCGTTTCAACGGCCACCGCTCGCCCACGACACGAATCGCATTTCGTGGGCACACGGCAGTCGTCGCTTAGCACGACTAGTCCACGGTACGCGGTGCCTTCACGGACGGTCAAACTGATACCCATACGCCACCTCAGTCACAACGTCCACGCGACACGCCGAGAAGGTTGGACAAGCTGGGGAAAACCGCTTGTATGCGCTCAGTAAGGCTGCTAGCGTCACCGCGGTATCGACTTTTCCACAAGGCCCACCATGGGCCTAATTTGCATTCACAACCTGTGGAAAACCATGTGGAACACATACTTTGAATGACCCTGTCGGGAGGCATTGGATGAGCGACGGCCAGGAGCCCACTCCCGAGGAGTACCTCGATTCGGTGTGGCAGCAGGCTGTCGACACGCTCTCCCCCGGCGCCAAGGTGTGGGTCTACTCCGCCAAGCCGCTGAGCCTGCACGACAACATCATGATCGTCGCCGTCCAGGACGATCTGACTCGTGCGCAGCTCGAGTCCCGAGTGCGGCCTGCGCTTGAGCACGCCATCAGCATGGCGCTCCAGCAGGAGACGCGACTGATCGTCACGATCGAGCCAGCAACCTTGGATCGGATGAGTCAACAAGACGACTTGTCGACAAACTCGCAGAATGGTGTCGCGGTCGCTGAAGACCTTGACGAAGACCTCGATGAGGACGACCAGCACGAGTTCGTTCCGAGCTGGGCCGAGCGCAAAACCGCCCCGCCGCGCATCGGAAGCGTCGCCGAAGCCAGGCTCAACCCGCGCTACCTGTTCGAGAACTTCGTCATCGGTTCATCCAACCGCTTTGCGCACGCCGCAGCAGTGGCAGTCGCCGAAGCACCCGGCAAGGCATACAACCCGTTGGTCATCCACGGTGAGTCCGGACTTGGCAAGACGCACCTGCTTCACGCCATTGGCCACTACGTGCTCAATCTCTACCCGTCATCACGCGTTCGCTACGTCAGCAGCGAAGAGTTCGTCAACGACGTCATCAACGCGATCGGTGAGAACCGTACGTCTGCGTTGCGTCGCAAGTACCGCGAGATCGACGTTCTTCTGGTCGATGACATCCAGTTCATCGAGCGCAAGGAAGCCACGCAGACCGAGTTCTTCCATACGTTCAATGCGCTGCACAACGAGAACAAGCAGATCGTCATGACGTCGGATCGGCCGCCCAAGAACCTCACGACGCTCGACGATCGTCTGCGCAACCGCTTCGAGTGGGGACTCACCACGGAGACACTGCCCCCAGATCTCGAAACTCGTATCGCCATCCTTCGCAAGAAGGCAGCCAACGAGAAGCTGACCGCGCCGGCCGATGTCCTCGAGTTCATCGCGAGCAAGGTGCAGACCAACATCCGTGAGCTCGAAGGTGCACTCATCCGTGCCACGGCCTTCGCCAACCTCAATGGCACGACGGTCGATCTCCAGCTCGCCCAGATCGTGCTCAAGGATCTGATCGCCGAAGGTGAAGAGCCTGACATCTCCGTCGGCATGATCATGGCCCAGACAGCTGCCTACTCAGAGTTCTCGATCGACGACTTGTGCAGTGCCAACCGCAGTCGCAACCTGGTGCTCGCACGCCAGATCGCTATGTACCTCTGCCGTGAGCTGACCGAGATGTCCCTGCCCAAGATCGGCCAGGAATTCGGCAATCGTGACCACACCACGGTGATGCACGCCGATCGCAAGATTCGCAAGCTGATGGCCGAAAAGCACGCCGTCTACAACCAGGTCACTGAGCTCACAGCCCGCATCAAGCAGCAGGCTCGCCAGTCATGACCCGTGAATGGCCTATCGGGACCATTCACATCTGGGGAAGAGTCTGTGGGAAAACCCTCAGGTCACGTGGACATCTGATGTCCCAGTGTGAACACGGTGTGAACGCCGGACGGATGTTCACAAGCACCCGTAGGTTCACCCACTCCAACACCACAGGTTGTCCACCGGTCGAAATGCTCTCTGACCAGCACAAAAACGGGTTTTCCACCGAATCCACAGACGCTACTACGACGACTACTCTTCTATATCTCGACAAGACCCGTGGAAGTCACAGTTCGTCCCACATGTGGACGACCAAAACAGACCTTCCCCTGGCTACCTCCGCGCGTACGTCGCGTGGCAGGATTCATCCCCACGGCTCCCGTCTTCGGAAAGGCCCCACCACGTGAAGTTCCGCATCGACCGCGACACACTCGCGGACGCCGTCGCATGGACGGCGCGCAGCTTGCCCAACCGTCCGAGCGTCCCCGTGCTGGCCGGCCTGCTCATCGAAACGGCCTCCGACGGACTCACACTCTCGGGATTCGACTACGAGACCTCCACTCGCGCGACGCTCCCGGCTGAAGTCTCGGCTGATGGCCGCGCTCTGGTTTCGGGCCGCTTGCTCGCCGAAATCGTGAAGTCCCTGCCGCCGAAGCCGGTAGAGGTCACCCTCGACGGAACCAAGGTTCAGGTTGTATGCGGCAACGCTCGGTTCAGCCTGCAGACGATGCCGGTCGAGGAATACCCGCAGCTGCCCGAAATGCCCACGGCTTCGGGCACGATCAAGGCTGACGACTTTGCTACTGCGGTCGCCCAGGCGAGCGCTGCCGCTGGTCGCGACGAAATGCTTCCGCTGCTGACGGGTGTGCGCCTCGAGCTTGAGGGCTCGACCATCTCGCTGATGGCCACCGATCGATTCCGCGCTAGCCTCCGTGATTTGCAGTGGTACCCCGAAAAGGCCGACATCTCGGCCCAGGCGCTGGTTCCGGCCCGTGTTCTTGGCGAGACTGCGCGTGCGCTCACCGCTGGAGGCGACATCACGATCGCCGTTTCCTCGGGTGACGCGGGTGATGGACTCATCGGATTCGAAGGCGTGGTGGGCAACGGCACCCGCCGTACGACGACTCGACTCCTCGAGGGTGACTTCCCCCGCGTACGTCAGCTTTTCGCGGCAGCGCCTGAGACTGTGGCCTATGTCGACACTCAGCAGTTCGTCGACTCGGTCAAGCGCGTGGCCCTGGTTGCCGAGCGCAACACCCCTGTTCGCCTGAGCTTCTCGGACGGGCAACTTCTCCTCGAGGCCGGCAGCGGCGAAGAGGCGCAGGCGTCTGAGTCACTCGAAGCCACGATCAACGGTGCGGACATCTCGATCGGCTTCAACCCGAACTATCTGCTCGAGGGTCTGGCGGTCATGTCCGATCCGGTCGTGCACCTGTCGTTCACCCAGCACACGAAGCCTGCAGCAATTTCGGGCGTCCAGGAGATTGGCGCCGATCCCGACGCTGCCTTCCGCTACTTGATCATGCCCGTACGTTTGCAGAACTGAACCTCGCAGTACTGAATCTTTTGGAGGCCTCGGCCATGGAAATCGGTCTCGTCGGACTCGGCAAGATGGGTGGCAACATGCGCACCCGCCTGCGCAACGGGAAGGTCGGCGTCGTCGGATACGACCGCAATCCCGAGGTCAGCGACGTCGCGTCACTTGCCGAGATGGTCGAGAAGCTCCCGTCACCCAAGGTCGTCTGGGTCATGGTCCCGGCCGGCGACATCACTCGCGCCACGGTCACCGAGCTGATCGAGTTGCTCGACAAGGGCGACGTCATCATCGACGGCGGCAACTCACGCTGGACCGATGACGAGGTTCACGCGGGGCTCGCAGCTGAAAAGGGCATCGGATACATCGACTGCGGTGTCAGCGGAGGTGTCTGGGGTCTCGAAAACGGCTACGCGCTCATGGCGGGTGGCGACAAGGCCGACATCAGCAAGGTGCAGCCGGTGTTCGACGCGCTCAAGCCCGAAGGTGACTCCGGATTTGTGCACGCGGGCCGCGTCGGAGCGGGCCACTTCTCCAAGATGGTTCACAACGGCATCGAGTACGCCATGATGCAGGCCTACGCCGAGGGCTACGAGCTTCTCGAAAAGGTCGACATCGTCGACAACGTCACCGCGGTTTTCGATTCGTGGCGCCAGGGCACCGTCGTTCGTTCGTGGCTGCTCGACCTGCTGGTCAAGGCGCTCGAAGAGGACCCGGGCCTCTCAAAAATTCGCGGCTACGCCGAGGATTCAGGCGAGGGCCGGTGGACCGTGGAGGCCGCGATCGACAACGCCGTCCCCGTACACACGATCGCCGCGTCACTTTTCGCTCGCTTCTCGTCGCGTCAGGACGAGTCGCCGGCGATGCAGGCAGTTGCCGCGATGCGCAACCAGTTCGGCGGTCACGCGGTACAGGCTGCAGCTGAAGCAGGGCACGACCCCAAGGACGCCTAGCTCGCATGCACGTTTCCCGGCTGTCCTTGCACGACTTCCGGTCGTACGCCGCAGTTGAGATTGACCTCGAACCCGGAGCGACAGCGTTCATTGGCGCCAACGGTCAGGGCAAAACCAACCTCGTCGAAGCCATCGACTACCTCTCCCGCCTGGAGTCACACCGAGTCGCGAGTGACACCCCGCTCGTCAAAGCGGGTGCCGACCAGGCGGTGATCCGGGCCGATGTCGTCAAGGGAGATCGCACCGCGCTGCTCGAGCTCGAGATCACACCAGGCAAAGCCAATCGTGCGCGGATCAACCGGGGAGCACTGCCGCGTACGCGTGACCTCGTCGGCGTGCTCCGAACCGTCATGTTCTCGCCCGATGACCTCGACCTGGTCAAGGGAGACCCCTCGGATCGCAGAAAATTTCTCGACTCACTGCTGGTTCTGCGCACGCCGCGGCTGGCCGGGGTTCGCTCGGACTACGAACGAGTGCTCAAGCAGCGCAACACTCTGCTCAAGTCGGCCGGCCGACGTAGAGATGCGGATCTTTCAACCCTCGACATCTGGGACGAGAACCTCGCGCGTACGGGCGCCGAACTCATCGCCGAGCGACTCAAACTGCTCGACGAACTCGACCCATTCCTCGGCGAAGCGTACGTACGCGTCGCCGCCGAAGCTGCTCCGGACCGGCGTGAGATCACGGCGACCTACAAGCCATCGCTTGAGCTCGCGGAAGACCTACGAGACGCGGCAACGATTCACGGCGCGCTCCTTGAAGAGGTGGCCCGGCGTCGAGGCGACGAGATCGATCGAGGTATCAGCCTGGTCGGTCCGCACCGTGATGACGTGACGCTGGTCATCGGATCGCTCCCCGCGAAGGGCTATTCCAGTCACGGCGAATCCTGGTCACTGGCGCTCGCGCTGAGGCTGGCGTCCTTCGAATTGCTGCGCAAAGATGATGACGACCCGGTGCTGATCCTCGACGACGTGTTCGCGGAGCTCGACCAAGGTCGCCGACAGCAGTTGGCCGAGCTCGTTGGTGATGCCGAGCAGGTTCTGGTCACAGGTGCAGTTGCCGAAGATGTGCCGGATGCCCTCAAGGGTCACCGGTTCAGAGTCGCTGGTGGGGAGGTTGTTCGTGACTGAACCCGAAGAGCAAGACGCGCTGCGACTCGCCCGCGAGATCGCCAACAGCTACCGCGGCGCCAAACAGACCGGCCAGAACGCCAAGCGAAAATCACGCCCATCGAAGCCTGCCCGACCCAATCGCGACGAACCGAGCGCTTTGAGCGATGTGCTCGGCGAGCTCGTCGAGAACCAGGGTTGGACCGAGAAGCTCGCGTCTCAGCGGGTGTTCACCGATTGGCCCAAGATCGTCGGCGCCGAGGTGGCGCAGCACTCCGAGGTGATCGCGTTCGAGGACGGCGAGGTCGAAGTACGTACCGACTCGACCGCTTGGGCGACTCAGTTGCGGATGTTGGCGCCGCGCATCGTGGCCAAGCTCAACGAAGAGTTCGGTGACGGTTCGGTGCTGCGCATTGTCGTACGTGGACCGCAGGCGCCGTCCTGGAAGAAGGGCCTTCGCTCCGTGAAGGGTGCGCGGGGTCCGCGCGATACCTACGGCTGAGCTACTCCGAGGGTGAGACGGCGGCGGCTGCGACAACGAATAATGCGGTCACGGCTGTCACGGCGCCAAGAACGAGTGAGGCCTGAGTGAACCCGACCCAGCCGTAGGCAGGGCGTACGCCGACCGCCACCAAGAACGCGAGCCCCCCGACGCAACCGGCGGCGGCGCTGACGAGTGTTCCGCGCACTGGGTGGCGCGGCCCGTGGATGGCTGCCGCGACCACCGCAGTCCACAGCAGACTGATCGCCAATGCCGCCATCACATCGGCCGGGCGATGCCAGCCAGCGACGACGGTGGATGCGCCCGTGAGTGTTGTGGCGAAACCGCCAGCAAGGGCGACGACCGGGCGAAACACTCCCGGCGCCACCAACAAGGCGGCGCCAACGGCGCTTGCGACAACAGTCGTGTGACCGCTCGGCAAGCTGTTGAGAGTGCCGAGGCCGAGGTCGGGTCGCTCGAGCACGCTTTCCTTCAGAATCTGGGTTGTGAGGTTCGCGCCGACCAACACCACCGCGGCGGCAGCGCCGATGCGCGGCTGACCTCGCAAGAGTGCGACCACGGCACACGCCAGGGCCACAGCCAAAATCGCGCCGATCGACACGTACCCAAGCACGCTGAGGAGAGTCAGTTGGGCGTCGCGACCCGCGATGACGGTTCGCATCGCGGAGTCATCCCACTGCTGGCCGCGGTCAGAATTGAGCGCGAACCGTACGAGCAATGCCAGTGTCGCAACCGAGACGAACGCCGTCGCCACAGCTGCGGCTGTGGTGTCGCGACGGGTTGCGGTGAGGGACATACCTCAACGATGCCTGATGGATCCCAGCGACCAATCTCCGAGGTCCACGATGCAAACCGTGACCGCATTTTCAGCGCCAAGGCCCTATCTGGGCTCAGATGGGGACCTCCCACGTCGTCACAGACGCCCTTCTGTGGCTCTGAGGGCCACGTAGGCGTCAAGAAACCACTCCCGAAACATGTGGGTAGAAGCTGGGAGGCCCGTAACCGGCCCGTATACTGATTAGGTGAGCCAAACTCCAGATCCTGAAGCAACATATGACGCCAGCAACATCCAGGTTCTCGAAGGACTGGAGGCCGTACGCAAGCGTCCCGGTATGTACATCGGCTCCACCGGTGAGCGAGGACTGCACCACTTGGTCTACGAAGTCGTCGACAACTCAGTCGATGAAGCACTCGCGGGCTACGCCAGTCACATCAAGGTCATCATGCAGGCCGACGGTGGAATCCGGGTCGAGGACGACGGTCGTGGCATCCCAGTTGATGAGCACCCGGAAGAAAAGATCCCGGCGGTGACACTCGTGCTCACCTCTTTGCACGCGGGCGGCAAGTTCGGCGGTGGCGGCTACAAGGTGTCGGGTGGTCTGCACGGCGTCGGCGTTTCGGTCGTCAACGCGCTGTCGACCAAGCTCCACGTCGAGATCAAGCGCGATGGCTACCGCTGGACCCAGTCGTTCACGTACGGCGAACCTGACGCGCCACTCAAGCGCCACGAAAAGACCGACGAGACCGGCACCACGACGACGTTCTTCGCCAGCGCCGACATCTTCGACACTGTCGACTACAGCTACGACACACTCAAGACGCGATTCCGAGAGATGGCGTTCCTCAACAAGGGCCTCGAGCTCGTGCTGCGCGACGACCGCGAGCACGAAGGTGATGACGAGTCGGCTGACGAGATCGAGCGTGATGCGAGGTTCCGCTACGACAAGGGACTGGTCGACTACGTCGAGCACATCAACGTTGGCAGCAAGTCACCGATCCACCGCGACATCATCGCGCTCGAGTCCGAGGACGAGTCCAAGGGACTGTCGCTTGAGATCGCGATGCAGTGGAACGACAGCTTCATCGAGTCGGTCCACACCTTCGCCAACACGATCAACACCCACGAGGGCGGAACGCACGAAGAAGGTTTCCGTGCGGCCCTGACCACGACGGTCAACAAGTTCGCCACCACCCAGGGTCTGATCAAGAAGGCGACCGACAACCTGTCGGGCGAGGACATCCGTGAAGGTCTTACGGCGATCGTCTCGATCAAGCTCGAAGAGCCACAGTTCGAAGGTCAGACCAAGACCAAGCTCGGCAACAGCGAGGCCAAGTCCTACGTACAGTCCGTCCTCAACGACGAGCTCGGCGCATGGTTCGAGCAGCACCCCGCCGAGGGCAAGACGATCGTCCGCAAGTCGATTGACGCGGCGACCGCTCGTATGGCGGCCCGCAAGGCTCGCGACCTGGCGCGCAACCGCAAGGGACTGCTCGGTGGTGGCGGACTTCCGGGCAAGCTCGCCGACTGCTCGTCGCGCGATCCCGAAGAGTGCGAAGTCTTCATCGTCGAGGGCAACTCGGCCGGTGGTTCCGCCAAGGGTGGCCGTGATCCTCGTACGCAGGCGATCCTCCCGTTGCGCGGCAAGATCCTGAACGTCGAGAAGGCGCGCATCGACAAGATCCTTCAGAACGCGGAGGTCCAGGCGATCATCTCGGCGCTCGGCACAGGCGTGCACGAAGACTTCGACATGGCCAAGCTTCGCTATCACAAGATCGTGCTGATGGCCGATGCTGACGTCGACGGCCAGCACATCTCGACGCTGCTGTTGACGCTGCTCTTCCGGTTTATGAAGCCGCTGATCGATGCCGGCCACGTCTACCTCGCGCAACCGCCGCTCTACAAGATCAAGTGGAGCAACTCCCCCGACGAGCTCGCCTACTCCGACCGCGAGCGCGATGCGCTGCTCGAGTCGGGTGCGACGGAGGGCAAGCGTCTTCCCAAGGAAGTCGGCCAGCAGATCCAGCGCTACAAGGGTCTTGGTGAGATGAACGACAGCGAGCTGTGGGACACCACGATGGACCCGGCCAACCGAATTCTGCGACAGGTGACGCTCGAGGACGCGGCGATGGCCGATGAGATGTTCACGATCCTGATGGGTGAGGACGTCGAGCAACGACGGGCCTTCATCCAGCGCAACGCCAAAGACGTACGTTTCCTCGACATCTAAGGGATAGACCGTGACTGAAACGACCCCTCCCGAGCACGACCGCATCGAAGGCGTTGAGCTGCAGGACGAGATGCAGCGCTCGTACATCGACTACGCGATGAGCGTTATCGTGTCGCGCGCTCTGCCCGACGTACGCGATGGCCTCAAGCCAGTGCACCGCCGCGTTCTCTACGCGATGTTCGACGGTGGCTACCGACCCGACCGCGGATTCTCCAAGTGTTCGCGCATCGTCGGTGACGTGATGGGTCAGTACCACCCGCACGGTGACACCGCGATTTACGACACCCTCGTACGTCTCGCCCAGCCGTGGGTGATGCGCGCACCGATGATCGACGGCCAGGGCAACTTCGGCTCACCGGGCGACGATGGCGCTGCCGCCATGCGTTACACCGAGTGCCGTCTCGCTCCCATCGCGATGGAGATGGTGCGTGACATCAACGAGAACACTGTTGATTTCCGTCCCAACTACGACGGACGCTCGCAGGAGCCGACAGTCCTGCCGGCCCGCATCCCCAACCTCCTGGTCAACGGCTCGGCCGGCATCGCTGTCGGCATGGCGACCAACATTCCGCCGCACAACCTGATCGAGGTTGCCGAAGGTGCGCAGTGGGCGCTCGCCAACCCCAAGGCCAGCAAGGAAGAACTTCTTGCGGCGCTGCTCGAGCGGATCAAGGGCCCCGACTTCCCGTCGGATGCTTTGATCGTCGGCACCAAGGGCATCGAAGACATGTACCTCACGGGCCGCGGTTCGGTCATGATGCGCGCCATCGTCTCAATCGAAGAAGACACCAAGGGCCGCATCCAGCTCGTTGTCACGGGACTGCCCTACCAGGTCAACCCGGACAACCTGATGCGCAAGATCGCCGAACTGGTCAACACCGGTCGCATCCAGGGCATCTCGGATCTGCGCGACGAGACGTCGTCGCGCGTCGGCCGTCGTATCGTGATCGAGATCCGCAAGGACGCCGTCGCACGCGTTGTGCTCAACAACCTCTACAAGCACACCGAGCTGCAGACCAACTTCAGCGCCAACATGCTGGCCCTGGTTGATGACGTGCCTCGTACGTTGACGCTCGATCAGTTCGTCAGCCACTGGATCAACCACCAGATCGAAGTCATCCAGCGGCGCACTCAGTACCGCCTCGACGAAGCTGAAGCACGCGCGCACATCTTCCGCGGTCTCGCGAAGGCACTCGATGCTCTCGATGAGGTCATCGCCTTGATTCGTCGCAGCCCGACGGTCGAAGAGGCACGCGCCGGACTCATCAAGCTGCTCAAGATCGACGAGCTCCAGGCCAACGCGATCCTCGAAATGCAGTTGCGCCGTCTTGCGGCCCTCGAGCGCCAGAAGATCATGGACGAACTGGCCGCCCTCGAAGAAAAGATCGCTGACTTCAAGGACATCCTGGCCAAGCCTGAACGTCAGCGCTCGATCGTGTCCGAGGAACTCGCCGGAATCGTCGACAAGTTCGGCACTCCTCGCCGCTCGCAGATCATCCCCGCCGATGGCGATCTGTCGGACGAGGACCTCATCCCCGATGAGGAAGTCGTCGTGACGATCACCAAGGGTGGCTACGCCAAGCGCACCAAGACCGACCTCTACCGAGTGCAAAATCGCGGTGGCAAGGGCGTACGTGGTGCCGCGCTGCGCGGCGACGACATGGTCAACCACATGTTCTCGACCACCAGCCACCACTGGATTCTGTTCTTCACCACGGCTGGGCGGGTCTATCGGGCCAAGGCCTACCAGCTGCCCGAAGCGGGCCGCGATGCGAAGGGTGGACACGTCGCCGGACTGTTGTCGTTCCAGCCCGACGAAGAGATCGCACAGGTACTCGCCATCCGTGACTACGAATCGGCGCCGTACCTCGTGCTCGCCACTCGTCGCGGTCTGGTCAAGAAGACCCGACTCACTGACTACAACAGCCCGCGCCAGGCCGGCGTCATCGCGATCAACTTCCGCGAGGACGACGACGAGCTGATCGGTGCCGAGCTGGTCAACCCCGAGGATGACCTGCTGCTGATCTCGCGCAAGGCTCAGTCGATCCGCTTCAAGGCCGACGACGAGCAGCTGCGTCCGATGGGCCGTGCAACCTCGGGTGTCACCGGCATGAAGTTCCGCGACGGTGACGCGATGCTCTCGATGACGGTGATCCGTCAGGAGAACGCAGACCAGGACGAAGTCCCCGAAGAGGACCAGCTGTACGTGTTCACGGTGACCGATGGTGGCTTCGCCAAGAAGACGCGCATCGACGCATACCGTCAGCAGGGACGTGGCGGACTCGGCATCAAGGCTATGCAGATCACCGACTCTCGCGGAGAGCTTGTCGGCGGTTTGGTGCTCAAGGACAGTGACGACGTCATCAGTGTCACGGCGGGTGGACAGGTCACCCGTAGTCTCGTAGCAGGTGTGCCTGTGAAGGGACGTGACACGATGGGGGTGAGTTTCGTCAAGTTCAAGGGGGATGACCGCGTCGTGACTATTGCACGCAACGCTGAGCTTCCGTCGGACGAGACCTCAACGGAGGAACCGTCGACTGACGAGGAGCAGAGCGAGTGAACGACGAACGGCAAGAGCCAGACTCGGTCCCGGGTTCTGGTGCGGGGGACGCTGCCACGTCGCAAGCCATTCCGCGCCTGCCCAAACCCGTGAAGAAGATCGCTCCGAAGAAGAAGCCCGGACTCAAGCAGGCTGAGGCAGCAACCGACGAGTCGTCGGACGATGTAGCAACGGACGAAGATTCCACCGACGAGACCGAGACCACGGAGGCGCCTGCGGTGAACTCCATGGGCTCGGAGACCGACAAGGGTCGAGCTCGAGAGATCGCGGCCGCCGAAGCAAAGATCGCGCCCACCAAGGCCGAGAAGCCTCGTCGAATCGAACCGGTGAAGCCCACGCGGCCGTTGACCGCGGCGGACTACGCACGTACGACGACTCCGTCGCCGGCGACCACGTCCGTTATCCCCGCTGTGAAGGACGAGCCATTGGCTGCCGCACCGGCAGCGGCGCCAGCCGTTGCGTCCAATCGCCAGGCGAGCCTTCGCCTCAATCACATCGAGCCGTGGTCGGTAGCGCGCATCGCGTTCGCCGTCTCGGTGGCAATGATGATCGTTGGCGTGGTGGCCATGACGATCTTCTGGGTTGTTCTCAATGTTGCCGGTGTCTGGGACCAGGTCAACGAGGCAGTTACGTCGGTGCTCAGCGATGATTCGTCGAGCTTCGACATCACTGACTATCTCGGGTTCTGGCGCCTGATTGGCCTGACGTTGGTGCTGTCTGCGATCAACGTGGTGTTGATGACAGCACTCGCCACGATCGGTGCTCACCTCTACAACCTCGCGGCTCAAGTTCTCGGTGGCGTCGAGGTCACGTTCGGCGAGGAGAACTGACTCCACCCGTTTTGGGCCGGAGCATGGCGGTGCGGTAATGTTCATCGCTGTTGCGGGCGTATAGCTCAGCTTGGTTAGAGCGCATCCCTGATAAGGATGAGGTCCGAGGTTCAAGTCCTCGTACGCCCACTCGACGGAAGGTCATGATGAAGAAATTCATAGCCCTCGGGCTCGCCGCAGCAGGCGTGTTCTGGGCCATCGGCCAGTCGAAGAAGTCACCCGCGACCGACCACTGGGCCGCCGCGAGCGACAAGGTCTGATAACTACATTCCACCCTCACGGGGCCTTAGCTCAGTTGGTAGAGCGCTGCCTTTGCAAGGCAGATGTCAGGAGTTCGAGTCTCCTAGGCTCCACAAGACGTGAACCCCCACCACCGTTCTGCGGTAGGTGGGGGTTTGTCGTTGATTGGTGGGGGTTCACGTCTTGTGACCACAAGCGAGCGACTCGAGTCGGGCCCCACCACCGATGGCTTGCGATCACGCCGTAGGCGCCCGCTACTCTCGGCGCATGACTCGCGAGGACGTGACGTTCCAGTCCGATGGCGACGAGATTGCTGCCTGGCTCTATCGCGGCGGCGATGTCTGCGTCGTCATGGCTCACGGGTTCTCACTCACGCGACACGATGGCCTGGACACCTACGCAGAGGCGCTCAACAATGCTGGCGCCACGGTCTTGGTCTTCGACCATCGCTACCTGGGTGACTCTGGCGGTGAGCCGCGGCAGCGGATCCGGGTCAAGGAACAATCCGAGGACTACCGCGCCGCGATCGCGTACGCGCGCGCTCTCGACAGGGTCGATCCCGAGAAGATCGTCCTGTGGGGCTACTCGTTTGCCGGCGGTACGTCAGTCAACGTCGCGGCAAGCGATCCGCGCATTGCGGGCGCGATCCTGCTGTGCCCATTCCTCGACGGCCGGGCACGCGTACTCGGGACGACTCGACGTACGCCGTGGGTCGCGACGCGAGTCATGGGTCGCGCCATCAGAGATCGGCTCGGATCATCCAGCACGATCAAGGCAACTGGAGAACCGGGCGAGATGGCCGCGATGTCATTCACGGGAGAGGCCGCAGGATTCGCTGCGTGCACGAGCAGCGCGTGGATCAACGAGGCGTCGCCGGGAGCATTTGCCACCATCGCGACACATCGCCCCGTCACCAAGGCGAAGCGACTGGGCATGCCGGTATGGGTTGGTCTTGGGGAGAAGGACATCACCGTCTCGGGCAAAGCCATCCAGAAGTTGGCTGCCAAAGCTTCCAACGCTGAACTGCATCGCTACGACATCGCACACTTCGAGCCGTTCCACGGCAAGGATCCGGCCCTGATCGCCGCCGATCAGGCCGACTGGTTCACGCGAACGTTCTAGAACGACCCTCCACCCGAACCGGGCGATGGTTCGGGTTCCTTGTCGCCTTTGACCTTGTGGACGACCTTCGAGCCAGCGTCGCTCGCGACATCGGCGATCTTGGATCCAACGTCTGATGCGGTGCTCTTCACGGCCTGCTCGACCGAGTCGGCTGCACCTTGGACGACAGGCTTGTTCCATGCCTTCGTCGCCTGGCGCTTGATCTGTTCATACCGCTCGCGTCCGGCGCGCGAGCCGAGGACGTACCCGGCAGCACCGACGACGAGAACTGAAAGCTTCTTCACGCTGACCACTCCTTCCCCCGACATGTACCCCGTTCGGGAGAAGCCACACGTCAACTGACGTCGAGCCGAAGTCCCAGCGTGCGGCACAGTGCGGAGATATGCCCGACCTTCTCCGCAGGTACGAGGAGATGGTTCCAGGCGTCATCGAAGAACCACAGGCGGTCACGTTGCCGCAATTCGCCCGGCGCCATGGCAAAGGCGAAGTAGTTGTCCCTTGCCAGGAGGTCTTCCATCGGTCCGCGCTCGGAGTTGCCGAGCACCTCGACCGTCAAGATGGGGCGGTGCGTCGCCAAAACCCCTCTGCCGCCAGAGATGACCGCGTGCTCATGGCCCTCGACGTCGATCTTCATGAGCGAGATGGTCTGGTCGCCAAGCGTCTGCGCGAAGTCGTCGAGCGTGATGGTGGGAATAGTCCGCTCGACGTGCTCTCCGCCTACCGCCTGAATGTGTGTCATGTCGAGCGACGAACTGGTCGAGACGAAGCCCTGATCGTTGATGGTCTCGTAAAAGGTGAATGCTCCGGTCTCATTCGAGAGACCCAACGGTTCGATCGTGATGCGTGCAGCAAGCTCTGGGTTCAGTTCGACGTTGTGCCGCAACAGTTCGCGTACGGACTCCAGCGGCTCGAAGGCGACGGCGTGCACCGCTGGATCGGCGGCGGTCACCGCCAAGGCGTAGAGCCCGGTATTGGCGCCGACGTCGATGAACAGTCCCGGATCAGTCCTGCTCAGCTCGATCAGGATGTCGACTGTGGGCGTCTCGTACGCGGCCAGGCCCTGCGCCTTGACGGCGTTACCCACAATGTCGAGATCGCTCGATGTGCTAAATCGGAATGAGTCGGCCAAGCCGGGGTGATGCACATCGAAGTGCTCGGCCAACTCTGCGCGACGCTTCACAACCCCCCTCAATCTGGGCGACTCGCTCACTATGTCAGGAGATGTCGGTCAAGAGGTGTCCGCGCTCTTCGCGACGACGACGCTGTTCGACCGGATCAGGTACGGGTACGGCAGCGATGAGTCGCTTGGTGTACTCCTCCTGCGGGTTGCCCAACACCTGTTCGCGCGGTCCGATCTCGACGAGCTTCCCGTCCTGCATCACCGCTACGCGGTTGGCGAGGGTGTCGACGACCGCCAAGTCGTGGCTGATGAACAGGCATGCGAACTGCAGGCGGTGCTGAAGCTCGGTGAACAGCTCGAGCACGCGAGCCTGCACGGAGACGTCGAGCGCCGACGTTGGTTCGTCGGCGATCAGCAGATCAGGATCGAGCGACAGCGCACGCGCGAGGCTGACGCGCTGACGCTGACCTCCCGAGAGCTCGTGCGGGAAGCGTTCCGCGTACGAACCGCCGAGCTCGACGCTCTCCAGCAGTGAGCGGACCTTGGCGTCGACTTCCTTCTGGGTCATCTCGGTCTGTACGTGGAGCGGCTCGGCGATGCACTGACCGATCGACATACGAGGGTTCAGTGACGAAGCAGGGTCCTGGAAGACGAATCCGAACCGCGACCGGTACGGACGCAGCTCGCGATCGGACAGCCCGGAGATCCGGTTGCCCGACACATCGATCGTTCCCGAGGTGGGTTGCTGCAGGCCAACGGCCGTACGTCCGATCGTCGACTTGCCGGAGCCGGACTCACCGACCAGTCCGAGCACTTCACCCTTGCGCACCTCAAGTGACACATGGTCGACGGCGCGGAATGTTGGCTGCCCGAAACGACCCGGGAATTCGACCACGAGGTCGTCGACCTTGAGTACGAGTTCGTTGGCGTCGACGAGTCCCGGACCATTCTCGCGGCCGAGGTGTGGCACGGCATCGAGCAGCGCACGCGTGTACGGGTGCTTCGGCGATGCGAACAGCTCACGCGATGGTGCCGACTCAACAACGTTGCCGCGATACATCACGACGACGCGGTCGGCCATGTCGGCGACGACACCCATGTTGTGGGTGATCAGCACGATCGCGGTGCCCAAACGGTCGCGCAGCGACAGGAGCAGCTCGAGGATTGCGGCCTGAACCGTCACGTCGAGCGCAGTCGTCGGCTCATCGGCGATGATCACGTCAGGCTCACAGGCAATCGCCATCGCAATGACGACGCGCTGCTTCTGTCCGCCGGAAAGCTGGTGCGGGTAGTAGTCGACGCGGTGCTCGGAGTCGGGCATGCCGACCATCTCCAGCAGCTCGACCGCGCGCTTGCGGGCGTCCTTCTTGGAGATCTTGGTGTGTGCCTGCAAACCTTCGACGATCTGCCACCCGACGGTGTAGACCGGGTTGAGCGCAGTCGACGGTTCCTGGAAGACCATCGAGACCTGGTCGCCGCGAATCGGACGCAACTTGTCCTCAGACATACCGAGCAGCTCGCGGTTGCCGAGAGTGACCGAGCCGCCGACCTCTGCGCTCGATGGGAGCAGGCCGAGAATGGCGCGCGAGCTGACCGACTTGCCGGAACCTGACTCACCCACCACGGCGACGACCTCGCCAGGAGCGACGTCGAAGGTCACGCCGTTGACGGCGTGGACTTGCCCACCGTCGGTCTGGAAGTTGACCTCGAGATTGTTGAGGGACAGCGCCACGACGCGTTTGGGATCCGCGGCGGCAGGTGCCGTACGAACCTCAACCGCAGCGTCCTCGGCGCCGGTGACTTCCTCGAATTTATGGGCGATCTCAGCCTCGTCAGCCGACGTGGTGTCGGTGCCGCGGTTGCGCAGCAGCGGATTGAGGATGTCGTTGAGGCTCTCGCCGACCAGCGTCGCGCCCAGCACGATCAGCACGATCGCGAGACCTGGGAAGACACCGGTCCACCAGATGCCGGAGGAGGCATCGGGCATCGCCTTGTTGAGGTCATAGCCCCACTCAGCTGCGGCCGACGGCTCGATTCCGAAACCGAGGAATCCGAGGCCGGCCAGGGTCAGGATCGCCTCCGACGCGTTGAGCGTGCCGATGACCGGAAGCGACTGCGACACGTTCGAGAAGATGTGCTTGCGCAGGATGCGCGGCGTACGCACGCCAACGACACGGGCGGAGTCAACGTAGGGCTCGACCTTCACCGCAATCGTCGCGTTGCGGATCACGCGGAAGTACTGCGGTATGAAAACCACGGTGATCGAGATCGCCGCGGCCATGATGCCGCCGAAGGCGCTGCTGTTGCCGCCAGACAGAACGATCGCGACGACGATCGCGAGGAGCAGCGACGGGAATGCGTACAGCGCATCCATGACGAGCACGAGGATTCGGTCGAGCCAGCCACCGAGGTAGCCCGACACCAGGCCGAGCGGTACGCCGATGATGCCCGAGAGCAGCACCGCGAGAAGAATGACCTCGACAGCCGTGCGTGTGCCGTAGATGACGCGCGACAGCACATCCGTGCCACCGACCGTCGTGCCGAACCAGTGGGAGGCGGACGGTGCTTGCTGTGTACCGAACACCACGCCATCGGCAGTTCGATCGGCGTTGAAGTTGTAGGGCGCGAGCCATGGCGCGAAGATCGCGATGAACAGGAACGCGGCGATGATCGCGAAGCCCAGCAGCAGCATGAAGCGTTGCAGGCCGTGGGACTGGCGCACGATCGTGGGGACGAACTTCTTGGCAATGCTGGCCATGTCAGAACCTCACTCGGGGGTCGACGAAGGCGACGATGACGTCGATCAGGAAACTGGTCACACCGACGATGATCGCGATGAGGGTGACGATGCCCTGGACGGCCAGGAAGTCGCGTTTGATGAGGTACTCAGCGAGCTGATAGCCGAGGCCCTTCCACTCGAAGGTCGTCTCGGTCAGGATCGCTCCGCCGAGCAGCAGGGCAATCTGCAGACCCATGACGGTGACCACCGGGACCAACGCGTTACGGAACGCGTGCTTGTTGAGGACGCGCCGCTCGCTGACACCACGGGCGCGAGCCGCGGTGACGTAGTCCATGCGCATGGTCTGGAGCAGGTTGACGCGTACGAGGCGGAGGAACACACCGCCGGTGAGTAGACCGAGAGCGATCGCCGGGAGCATGGCGTGCTTGAGTACGTCACCGATCATCGCGGGGTCACCCCACAGGATCGCGTCGAGAATCATGATGTGGGTGTGCGGGTTGACGTCCTGCAGAGTCAGCTCGGTGTTGACCGAGGCGCGCCCGGAGGACGGCCACCCGAACGGCGAGAAAGCCAGCTTGAGCAGGAGTCCGACGAAGAAGACGGGTGCGGCGTACACGAGGATCGCGAAGAGCCGCAGCATCACGTCGGGCAGACGGTCGCGGTAGCGGGCTGCGAGGCGCCCAAGGGGAATGCCGATCGCGAAGGCGACGATGAGGGACCAGAACGCGAGCTCGAGAGTTGCGGCGCCGTTCTCGACGAGGATCGTCGACACCTGGCGATTGTCGGTGAGAGTCGTACCGAAGTCACCGCGGAACAACCCGGAGAGGTACTCCCAGTACTGCGTCAGGATCGGGCGATCGAGACCGGCTTCGGCCTTGCGCTCTGCGATCTGCTGTGGAGAGAGGCGCCCGCCGAGCGCTGCTTGGATCGGGTCGCCGATGACTCGCATGAGCAGGAACACCATCGTGACGAGGACCCACACCATGGGAACCAGGAGTGCGGCGCGTACGAGGAGGTAGCGGGTCAGTGGACTGGGTCCACCGCGGCGTCTCGGTTCAGCCTCGGGTGGGCCCGTCGGTGCCATGATTTCTGCGGTAGTCATCGAAACCTACTTTTTCTGGTTGCTTTGAGAAGCGAGAAGGCGGGTCCGGCCTGAGCCGGACCCGCCTCCTCATTGGTTCACTTCGACAGCGAGGTGAAGCGGAACTTGAACGAAGCGTCGAGGGTTTCCTTGACGCCGTCCACACCGTCCACAGCCACGGCCACCGAGGTGCCCGTCAACAGCGGGAGGTAGGGAACCAGGTCCGCGAGGCGGGTCTGGATCTCCGCAAGCGTCGCTTCACGCGATGCCTGGTCACCATCAGTGCGCTCATCGTCGAGGAGCTTGGTCATCGTGGGATCCGCGAATTCCGTTGCCTCGTCGTTGTAGTGCGAGTTGGTGAAGTTGCCGCTCTTCTTCTTCTCCGTGTCGTACGGAGTCAGGAACGGCGACAGGTAGTTGTCGGCGTCCGGGAAGTCCGGGAACCAACCGAGCTGGAACACGGGGTACGTGTCAGCCGGGTACTCCTCGGAGTAGGTGACCCACTCAGTCGACTGCAGGTTGATCTTGAACAGTCCGGTCGCCTCGAGCTGACGCTTGACCGCGGCGTACTCCTCGGCCGAGCTCGAACCGTAGTGATCCGGGTTGTACTGCAGTGCGATCGTGACCGGAGTCTTGACGCCCGCATCGGTGAGGAATTTCTCCGCAGCGGCCTTGTCCGGTGCGTCACCGTAAGCGTCCTTGAACGCCTCGGTTGCGCCAGCCTGTCCGTCCGGAACCATCGAGTACGCAGGCGTGTAGGTGCCCTTGTAGACCTCGGTGGAGAGCTCCTCGCGGTTGATCGACGAGGCCATGGCCTTGCGGATCGCCAGCTTCTGGTCGGCGTCGTCGCCGGGCATCTTGTTCAGGTTGAACGTGATGTAGCGAAGTTCGCCACCTGCTCCAACCTCAACCTTGAGACCGTCGGTCTTCTCAAGGTCGGCGAGGTCGGTCGGCGTCAGCGAACGGTAGGCGACATCGATGTCCTTGTTCTTGATGTCGAGCTTGAGGTTCTCAGCCTTGGCGTAGTACTTCATCGTGACCTTGTCGGTCTTCGGCTTGCCGTACGTGCCGTCGTAGTCCGGGTTGGCCTTGAACTCAGCGAGCTGGTTCTTGCTGTACTTGGTGATCGTGTACGGACCGGAGAAGCCGTTGGCCTTGACCGCGGCGTCATCGTCGAGAACCTTGTCCGCGGGGTAGGTGTCTTCGTCGACGATCGGACCAGCCGACGTCACGAGGATCTGCGGGAAGGTCACGTCGTTCGGTGCTGCAAGCGTGAACGTGACGGTGGTGTCGTCGGTCGCTTCGACGCTCTTCATCGCACCCAGGAGCGGCGCGGGGCCGTTCGGGTCAGCAATGTCGACGATGCGCTTGTATGAGAACGCCACATCGGAAGCCGTGAGGTCGTTGCCGTTGGCGAACTTCAGACCTGACTTCAAGGTGCAGACGTACTTAGTGGCGTCCTTGGCATCGAATTCGCACTTCTCAGCTGCGTCAGGAGTGAGCTCCGTGCTGCCGGCCGGGAAGTTGAGGAGGTACTGGTAGACCTGCGTCTGGACGTTCAGCGAGCCATTGTCGTACGAGCCGGCCGGGTCGATCGAGACGACCTTGTCAGTCGTACCGACGATGAGGCCTGCGCCGCCGCCGCTGTCCTTGCCGGAGCCACACGCGGCAAGCGCGAGCCCTGCAAGTGCGGTGGCCGCGACGAGCGCGGTTCCGCGTCGGAAGTTCTTCATTGCTCTCCTACATGTTCGAGCCGCGTTGTGCGCAGCGAAGTTGTCCGGATGGTGGACCGAGCCTTCCCGACGCTACCTGCCCGAAGCGCGGGTGGGACCTGCGCGAAGATTGCGATTTGGTTACTGTCCCGCGGTCCCGGCGATTAGGCCACGTCGTACGCTTTGGGCATGAGCCACAACGAGCATCTTGCTGACTTCGACCCCGACATCGCGGCCCTTCTCGATCTTGAGCTGCACCGCCAGCAGTCGACGCTCGAGATGATTGCGTCCGAGAACTTCGCCCCGGTTGCGTCCCTCGAGGCGCAAGGCAGCGTCCTCACCAACAAGTACGCCGAGGGCTACCCGGGCAAGCGCTATTACGGCGGCTGCGAGTTCGTCGACCAGGTCGAGACCATCGCGATCGATCGCCTCAAGCAGCTGTTCGACGCCGAATACGCGAACGTTCAGCCGCACTCCGGTGCTCAGGCCAACGCCGCTGCGCTCCACGCGATTGCCACGGTGGGCGACACGATCCTCGGCCTCGATCTGGCCAACGGCGGTCACCTCACTCACGGCATGAAGCTCAACTTCTCGGGCAAGCTCTACAACCCGATCGCCTATCACGTGGTTCCCGAGACCGGACTCGTCGACATGGACGAAGTACGTGCCCTCGCCCACGAGCACAAGCCGACCGTGATCATTGCCGGTTGGTCGGCCTACCCCCGTCAGCTCGACTTCGCGCTGTTCCGTGAGATCGCCGACGAGGTTGGCGCGAAGCTCTGGGTCGACATGGCGCACTTCGCTGGACTCGTTGCAGCTGGCCTCCACCCGAGCCCGCTCCCCCACTCGCACATCGTGACCACGACGACCCACAAGACGCTGGGCGGTCCGCGCGGTGGCGCGATCCTCACCAACGACGAAGAGATCGCCAAAAAGATGCGTTCGGCGGTGTTCCCCGGACAGCAGGGCGGACCGCTGGAGCACGTCATCGCAGCCAAGGCTGTCGCCTTCAAGATGGCGCTCGAGCCGGCATTCAAGGAGCGCCAGGAGCGCACCATCGAAGGCGCCAAGATTCTCGCCGAGCGCTTGACCGCTGCTGACACCAAGGCAGCTGGCGTCAACGTGCTGACGGGTGGCACCGACGTGCACCTCGTACTCGTTGACCTGCGCGACTCAGAGCTCGACGGCCAGCAGGCCGAGGACCGTCTTCACGAAGTCGGCATCACGGTCAACCGCAACGCTGTGCCGAACGATCCGCGTCCGCCGATGGTGACGTCGGGTCTGCGCATCGGTACGCCGGCGCTCGCGACCCGCGGCTTCGGCGCCGAAGAGTTCACTGAGGTCGCCGACATCATCGCTTCGGCACTGTTGCCGGGTGAGGTCGACATCGAGGGACTGCGCAAGCGGGCAACCGTTCTGGCTGAGCGCTTCCCGCTCTACCCAGACGTCAAGCCGTTCTTGGCGTGAGCCTGAGGCAGTGGTTCCGCCCGGGACTGCTGGGCCTTCACGCGTTCGCTGCGGTAGCCCTGGTCGCGTGCGTCGTGATGGGGCTGTGGCAGCTCGGCGTCTATGACTCGCGCCAGGAGCATGAGCGCGCTGACTCGCAGACCGTCCCCCGCGTTGCACTCGACGGCCTGTGGGGTGCCGACGATCCCTTCGAGAGCCGACTCAACCAGCGCCCCGTGACGATCGATGGCGAGTTCGCGCCTGCCGATGAGCAGATCTGGGTGGCGGGCAAGGTGCAGGACGGCCGCACCGGCGTCTGGCTGCTGGCCCCCGTGAAAGTCGGCGATGCCGCGCTCGCGGTCGTACGTGGGTGGGCCCCGGCGGTGACAGAGTTTCCGGACGTCCCTGCTGGTCAGGTGACGATCGAGGCCACTCTCCAGGGCGGTGAAGGTGGCGGAGCGCCGTTCGATCCCAAGACGCGCGAGATCGGTGCAGTACGCATACCGGCGCTGACGAATGAGCTGCCATACGACCTCTACTCCGGCTTCGCGATCAGCACGACGGCCGAAGTCTCAGGCGGACTGGCGCTGGCCGATCCCCCAACCAAGGACGTGCCGTGGACGACTGGCCTGCGCAATCTCGCGTACGCATTGCAGTGGTGGGTGTTTGGAGCGTTCGCGCTCTTCATGTGGTGGCGGATGACGACCGAGAGCGTGGCCGCTGCGAAGCCGAAGGTAGCCTGACGCCGTGAAGAATCCGAGTGGGCCGCTGCGGCCGTACCAAGTCATCGCCACTGTCGTGGGCATCAACCTGATCTTCGTGTTCACGGCCGCGTTTGCTCAGCGAGCCACCGACGACACGTCGTGGTGGAACCGCAACGACAGCCTGATCTTCACGATCGACCAGGTCCACGGGTTGCTGTTCATGGCACTTCTCGTGCTGATTGCTGTTCTGGCGACTCGCAACGGATGGAAGCCGGCGTTCACGATCTCGACCATGTTGTTGGCAACGATCCCGTTCGTCAGCTTCTGGGCCGAGCGCCGCACAACCCGCAAGGTACGCGGCGCGCAGACTGCCGCCGCCTGACTACTTGCCGCTGAAGGTGGCGTTGCCGGGGCCGTCCTTGAGGAACGACTCCATACCGCCCTGCAGGTCTTCGGTGTTGAAGAGCTCGGAGGCGATCGCCGTCGTGTGAGCGTTGGCCTCGGGTACGCCGCCGGCTTCGAAGTGTCGAAGGATGTCCTTCGCGGCACCGAATGCCTTGGTCGGGCCGATCGCGATCGAGGCGACCAGCTCCATCACGGCATCCTCGAACCCATCGACCGGTAGCACCCGGTTGATGGCGTTCCACCGCTCCAGAGTTGCCGCGTCGTACAGGGCGCCGGTGAATACGAACTCCTTGGCGCGGCCGACACCTGCGCGGGAAGCCAGGCGCTGGGTTCCACCCATGGTCGGCGTGAGTCCGATGACTCGCTCGACCAAGCCGAACTTCGCCTTCTCGGAGGCGACGATGATGTCGCACGCGAGCGCCACCTCGAAAGCCCAGGTCAGGGTGAGGGCGTGCGCTGCGAAGAATGTCGGGATCGGCAGTGCCGCAACGCGGTCTGGCAGCTCAATCATCCGGTCGTACAGCGCCTTGGTGTCGGCAAGCGTCTTCTGGTCGTGAAACTGCGAGACGTCGACTCCGCCTGACACGATCTTGCCTTCGGCGCGAATGAGCAGCGCGCGCGGCAACGACGCCTCGACCTCGTCGAGGGCGCGGTCGAAATCGGCGTGCATCTCGATCGAATAGAGGTTGACCGGAGGTTCGCTGAACGTCAGTACCGCGATGTCATCGCCGACTCGCTCCACGGTGACCGCCATCAGCTGGCGGCTGGATCGTAGGAGCCACCCTTGTCGGCGACCGCGTTGCGGAACGCGATCACCACAGCGGCTGCAATGGCGAGGAAGAAGACCTTTTTGAACATGTCCCCCACCGTATAGGTGGCACTTTGAGTGACGTGAAACGATGGTCAGGATCACACCGAGAGGAATACCCCCTGTGGCATCGAAGCTGATGGCAACATTCAAGACCAACCACGGCGACATCGTCGTTGAGCTCTTCCCCAACCACGCCCCCAAGACCGTCGAGAACTTCGTCGGTCTCGCCGAGGGCACCAAGGAATGGATCGACCCCGAGACCGGCCAGGTTTCAAACAAGCCGTTGTACGACAACCTTGTTTTCCACCGCATCATCCCCGACTTCATGCTGCAGGGCGGCGACCCGCTCGGCTCCGGCATGGGTGGCCCCGGCTACCAGTTCGAGGACGAGTTCCATCCCGACCTGCAATTCGATCGGCCCTACCTCCTGGCGATGGCAAATGCCGGACCGGGAACCAACGGCTCGCAGTTCTTCATCACCGTGATCCCGACGGCTTGGCTCAACCGCAAGCACACCATCTTCGGCGAAGTTGTCGATGATGCAAGCAGGGCTGTGGTTGACGCGATCGCCGTTGTCGAGCGCGACCGTTTCGACCGCCCGATCGAGCCCGTGACGCTTGAGAAGGTTGAGATCGCGCGCACTGAGGGATGAACCTCCCTGCGCAGGACTATCGCTGCTATCGCCACCCTGATCGCGAGGCTTACATCTCGTGTCAGCGGTGCGAGCGGATGATCTGTCCTGACTGCATGCGCGATGCGTCAGTGGGATTCCACTGTCCTGAATGCGTGACGGAGGGCGCGAAGACAATTCGCGCCCCCCGCACCATCGCCGGCGGTGCGGTGTCGGCGTACGACGGCCTGGTCAGCAAGATCCTGATCGGGCTCAATGTCGTCGTCTACATCCTCCAACTGGCTACCGACGACAGAGCAGGGTCGGTCTGTCAGCATGGGGCGATGCAGTCATATGCCGTCGCTGACGGCGACTACTGGCGACTGCTGACGGCGGCTTTCCTGCATGGCAGCCTGCTGCACATCGCGTTCAACATGTACGCGCTCTATCTCTTCGGACCATTCGCTGAGAAGGCTCTCGGCACCGTGCGGTTCATCGCCGCATACATCACGATGGCGATCGCCTCATCGGTGTTCGTCTACTGGCTCGAGACCCCGCAGATTCCAACCATTGGTGCTTCGGGCGCGGTGTTCGGCGTCTTCGGCCTGGTCCTCCTGCTCTTGCTGAAGGCCAAACAGGACGTCACCACTCTCCTGGTGCTGCTCGCGATCAACGCGGTCATCAGCCTGCAGGGAAATATCAGTTGGCAGGGTCACCTCGGCGGTTTCGTCGCGGGCTGCATCCTGGGCGCGGCGTTCGCGTACGCCCCGAGGGAACGCAAACAGGCTGTTCAAGTGCTGGTGTTCGCGGGTGTGTGGATTGCGATGATCGCCGCCATCGTCATCCGTACAGGTCAGCTCAGCTAACAGCGGTGTTATTTATCCACTCCTGTGCACACAGGTGTGGATAACTACAACCGTGTAATTCGACCAGTCACTCCCACTTCATGGCGAAGCCAAAGGCCGCCACGATGAAGCCCATGCCGATGACGAGATTCCACTGGCCGAGATCGGAGTAGAACGGGATCTCAGTCTTGCCATCACTGGTCGTGTAGAACACGACGATCCAGATGAGCCCGATGACGCCCGAGATGACCATGGCTGGTCCGGCCCAGCGGTTGCCGATCACGTTGGACTTGGGGGCCTTGGGTGCTTTGTCTTTCGCCACGACGAACTCCGGATGGTTGCTGCGGCTCTGGTCCGCATCGAATGGGTGCTCTCGGATAGCGTAGTTGGCGACGGTGCAGCGAGGGAGTTCAGGTATGGCCAGGGTCGGCAAGCACGAGCGGCAGAGCTGGACGTTGGCCGTTCTGTCGATCTGTGTGGTTGCGGGCTTCCTCTTCGTCGCTGCGTCGATCAACTCCGACGGCACGGACCTTCGCCCGGCCGGCGGTGACGTGGGCTCCTTGCTCAAGGAACGCTCGGAGCGCATCGCGCACCGACGTGACGATGCACGCGAGTTGAGATCCGACATCGATTCGCTCTCGGCAGGGGTCTCGGGCGCCGCGCTCGACGACTACCGCGACAAGGTCGCCAAGCTCGAACAGCCGACCGGACTGACGGCGCTCCATGGTCCGGGCATTCGCGTCACGCTGACCGATGCTCCCAAGAGTGTTGATCCGGAGGGTGTCGACCCCAATCTCCTGGTGGTGCACCAGCAGGACATCCAGGCGTTCGTCAACGCGCTGCTCGTCGGTGGCGCCGAGGCGGTCTCCCTGCAGGGCCAGCGGCTGATCTCCACGACCGGCATCAAGTGCGTCGGCAACACCGTGGTTCTTGACGGTGTGCCCTACTCGCCGCCCTATGTGATCGAGGCAATCGGCAACAAGTCGACAATGAATGACGAACTGGCGAGGTCACCCGAGACCACCAGCTACCGCCTTTACGTGCAGGCGTACGAGCTCGGCCTCAAGATCGAGACCCTTGAGGACATCGACATGAAGCCTTACGGCGGACCGGTCAGCCTCGAGTATGCGCGCGCGACTTCGTCCTAAGGGTCTTCAGGATCTGGTACGCCCGGGTTGGTCGAGACGGTGATCGTCACCGTCGTTCCCGGAGGAACGACCGTTCCCTCAGGCTTGTCCTGAGCTGCGACTTCGCCTTCGGGTGACAGTGACGCGGGATCCTCGGTGACGTTGACGTTGAGTCCTGCGTCCTCGAGTGCATCGATCGCATCAGACTTGCTCATCCCGACGACGTTGGGCACGGTCGACTGACCCTTGGAGACCTTCAGCGTGACGGTGCTTCCGAAGTCGACGACCTCGCCAGCGGGCGGGTTGCTGTTGATCACCTGATCCTTGGGCAGGCTGCTGTCCTCCTCGGACTTCTTGACCTTGAGTCCCTTGTCCTCGAGCACCTTCTTGGCTTCGTCATACGAGAAGCTGTCGAAGTCCGGAATCGTGACCTGCTCCGGACCGGAGCTGACGATCAGCGTGATCTCGCTCTTCTCGTCGACTTCCTCGCCAGCCGGCGGGTCGGTCGCGATGACGAGACCTTCCTTGAGCTTGTTGTCAGTGCGTTGCTCGGTCTCGGCGGCAACCGAGAAACCGTCGTTTTCTAGTGCGCGCGTGGCGGTGTCGACCGGCATGCCGGTGACGTCCGTGACCTCAACCTGCGGGACCTCCGGCGGCGGCTCGGTCATCTTCATGATGCCCCAGACCAGTGCGGCAAGCAGCAGGACGCCAACGATGCCGATGCCCCACCACTTGGCGGTGTTGTCGTCGTCCTCGTCCTCAGGTGGCAGCGCACGGCGACCTCCACCCACGGTGGTTGTTGCGGCAGCCGGTGCAGCGGGCGCGAGCTGGGTGGTGGCCCCAGCGGCGACGGTTGCGGTCGTCGGCGCATCCACCTGGAGGCCAGCGATAGCGCGCTCAATGTCCTTACGCATGTCAGCGGCGCTCTGGTAGCGGTCTTCGACCTTCTTCGCCAGTGACTTGGCAACGATGTTGTCGATGGTGGAGCTGACATCCGGGTTGAGCTGCGACGGAGGGCGAGCCTCTTCGCGTACGTGCTGGTAGGCCACCGACACCGGGCTGTCGCCGACGAACGGCGGACGACCGGTGAGGAGTTCGTAGAGCAGGCAGCCGGTGGAGTAGATGTCGCTGCGAGCGTCGACGGTCTCGCCGCGAGCCTGCTCGGGCGAGAGGTACTGCGCCGTACCGATGACAGCTGCCGTCTGCGTCATGGCAGACGAGGTGTCGGCAATGGCGCGGGCAATGCCGAAGTCCATGACCTTGACCTGGCCAGACGGGGTCAGCATGACGTTGGCCGGCTTGATGTCGCGGTGGATGATGCCGTTGCGGTGGCTGTAGTCAATGGCGCTGAGTACGTCGGCCGTGATCGAGAGGGCGCGCTCGGGCAGGATCTTGCGACCGTCGGCTGCACCGCGCATGATGTCGCGCAACGTCTGGCCCTCGATGTACTCCATCACGATGTAGGGGACGTGGTTGCCGTGCTTGTCGATCGATTCGCCGGTGTCGTAGACCGCGCCGATCGACGGGTGATTGAGGGCCGCAGTCGACTGGGCTTCCTTGCGGAATCGCGCCTGGAACGTGTCGTCAGCCGCGAGGTCTGAGCGAAGCTGCTTGACGGCTACCGTACGGCCGAGGCGCAGGTCGCGGCCCACTCGCACGTCGGCCATACCGCCGCGTCCGAGAAGCCCACCGAGCTCATAGCGCTCGCCGAGGCGGATTGGCTCATCGACGGGTTCGGTCATGATGTCAGTCTCTCAATACGGTTGTTGGAAGTATGAACTGGTTCGGTGCGCATCGCTGCATTGGACGTTGGTGTGGTCATTTGCCGAGCACCGCTTCGATGACGGCTCGGGCGATCGGCCCGGCGAGTCGGCCACCCGAGATCTCGTCTCGACCAATGTCGGTGGACTCGACGAGAACGGCTACGGCGACCTTGGGGTTGTCGGCAGGTGCGAACGCTACGAACCACGCGTAGGGCGGGCGATCCGGTGTCGACTGAGCCGTACCGGTCTTGCCGCCGACCTCGACTCCGGGGATACGAGCCGATGTTGCCGTACCGACGTCGACCGTGCTGATCAGCATCCGGCGAAGTTTCGCCGCGTTGGACGGACTCATCGCTTCACTAATCCGCTCAGGCTTGGCCTGATCGAGAATGCTGAGGTTGGGCGACCGTACGGTCTTCACGACGTACGGCTTCATGACGTTGCCGTCGTTCGCGACGGCCGCGGTGACCATGGCCATCTGCAGCGGAGTCGCGGCGACCTCGAACTGGCCGATGCCGGAGAGTGCCAGCTCGGTGCGCTCCAGCGGCCGATCGACGGGCGCGAACCGGCTTGCGTTGGACGGCAGCTGTGTCAGCGGTGTGGTGCCGAAGCCGAACTTCTCCGCCTGCTCAGCGAGCTTTTCCTGGCCGATCTTGAGCGCGAGGGAGCCGAAGCTGACATTGCACGAGACGTTGAGGGCGCGTTCAAGGGTGATGGGGTCGCCGCCGCAGTTGCCGCCGTCCTGGTTGGGGAGTTTGAACGACGTACCGGGGAACGACAGGCTGCGGCCACCCTTGACCTTGTCGCTGGGATCCATGTCGAGGTTCTCGAGGGCAGCGGCGGCGGTGACGAGCTTGAAGGTCGATCCGGGTGGCAGAACTTCTTGCGCCGCACGGTTGGACATCGGCCGGTTCGGGCTGGTGGTCAGCTGCTCCCACGCCTTCTGGACCTCGCTGAAGTCGTGACTGGCGAGTCGGTTCGGGTTGTACGACGGCTGGGTCACCATGGCGAGGATGGCGCCGGTCTGGGGGTCAATCGCGGCGACGGCTCCCTTGGTGTCTTCGCCGAGTGCCTCGAGCCCACTCGCTGCGGTCTTCTGCGCCAGCGGGTCGATCGTCAGTTCAACGCTGCCGCCCTTGGGTTGTTTGTTGGAGACGAGGTCGACGACTCGGTTGACGAAGAGACGGTTGTCGCTGCCGGAGAGCACACCGTTCTCGGTGTTCTCGATGCCCCGGTCGTTGCCGAAGATGTAGGAGAAGTAGCCCGTGATCGGCGCGTACAGCTTCCCGTCGGGGTAGCGGCGCTGGAACTTGTATTCGTCCTTGCTCTTCACGCTCTCGGCGATGGGCTTGCCGCTGACGAGGATCGGACCGCGATCGCGCGAGAACTCCTCGTTGATGACGCGCTTGTTGCCGGTCTTCGCGTTGAGGCTGTCGGCCTGAACGAACTGCACGTAGTTGACGTTGACCAGCAGCGCCATGAAGAGCACGAGGGCGGCGATGGCGATATTGCGAATGGGGCGATTCATCGCTTCACCACCTGCGTCTCCTCGTCGTGCTCGAACGTGGAGATCTCAGGCGCCGGTCGACGTGTCTGGTCGCTGATGCGCAGCAGTAGGCCGATGATCACCCAGTTCATGACAATCGATGAGCCGCCTTGCGCCATGAAGGGCGTCGTCAGACCCGTCAGTGGGATGAGCCGGGTGACGCCGCCGATGACGACGAACACCTGAAGCGCGAACGAGAACGCGAGGCCCGCTGCAAGGAGCTTGCCGAAGGCATCACGGCAGGTCAGTGCGATGCGGAGACCGCGCTCGACGATGAGTCCGTAGATCATCAGGATGGCCATCAGGCCAGCGAGTCCGAGCTCTTCACCCATCGACGCGGCGATGAAGTCGGAGAACGAGAACGGGGTCAGTTGTGGACTGCCCAGACCCCAGCCTTGGCCGAGCACACCACCGTGCGCCAGACCGAACAGCCCGTTGATGATCTGGCCGTTGCGGTCCGGGTCGCCGAAGGGATCGAGCCAGGCGTCGAATCGGACGCGTACGTGGCCGAAGGCCAGGTAGCCGAAGTAGGCACCGAGGACGAACAGCACGGCACCAACGACCAGCCATCCGGCGCGCTCGGTGGCGACGTAGAGCATCACGACGAACAAGCCGAAGAACAGCAGCGACGACCCAAGGTCGCGCTGGAAGATCAGGATGCCGACGCTGATGAGCCAGCCGGCCAGGATCGGGCCGAGGTCGCGACCGCGGGGCAGGTCGATGCCGGCAATACGGCGGCCCGCCAGGGCGAGCGCATCACGCTTGACGACGAGATAGCCCGCGAAGAAGATCGCGAGGCATACCTTCGCCGCCTCACCAGGCTGGAAGCTGAACGGTCCGAGGTTGATCCAGATGCGTGCGCCGTTGATGGTGCGGCCGATGCCGGGCATCAGCGGGAGGATCAGTAGCAGGATGGCGACGGCGCCGAACGTGTAGGTCAGTGTCTGCAGTCGGCGGTGGTCACGTACAAGGATCAGGATTGCGGCGAAGGCGGCGATACCGATCGCAGTCCAGACGAGCTGGCCGTTGGCGAACGCTTGGCGATCAGCGTTGACCTGCTGTCGGCCGAGGTCGAGGCGGTAGATCATCGCAAGGCCGAGGCCGTTGAGTGCGATGACGAGCGGGACCAGCACCGGATCGGCGTACGGGGCGACGCGACGCACGATCAGGTGCGTGGCGACGGCGACGACGATCAGAGCGAAGCCGAGCTTGTAGGTGTCACCCGGGATGGTGCCCTCGACCCCAAGTCCTACGGCCGCATATGCAGAGATCCCGATCGTCACCGCCAAGACGGTGAGAAAGAACTCGGCCCCCCGGCGCTTGCGAGGCACCCATGCGGGCGTGGTCATCGCAGCCATACCGCCGAAGAGGTCGACGTCTCTGTGTCTTTGGGTTTGGGCTTGGGAGTCGGCGTTGGGGTCGGCTTGATGGCGACCTGGTCGAGATTCTCGACAATCTGCTCGGCCTCAGCGCGGCTCGACGCCTCGATCCCTGCTCGCACTTGCTTGGCACGGAACTCGGGCAGCGTGGAGACCTCGACCTCGGTGATCTCGTCGACGTGTTGCAACGTGATGCCGGGGATGTCTGCCTGTACGCCCTTGTAGATCGTCACCTTGCCTTCGTGCGATGCGACGAAGTACTGGTTCTGTGACCAGTTGTAAGTGACACCACCGGCGATCGCGAGGATCGCGGCGATCGCGATTCCGAGGGCGGTCCAGCGGAGCCAGCGCCTGCTGCTCGGCGGGCGAGGTGCGTACCGGATCTCTTCGGGGTCGATGGTCTGCGACTCGGCGGTCTTGGGATCGGAGCGCCGACTCGTACGCGGGCGCGCGGGCCCGGCGGCGGCGCCGACCAGCTGCGGCTGCCCGTCGGATGACGCCAAGTTCTCGTCGACCGCGGCGTCCTTGTCGACGAACTCGGCGATGACGACGGTGACGTTGTCGTAGCCGCCGGCTTCGAGCGCCAGACGGACCAGCTCGGTCGCAGCGAGGTCGATCGTCTCGGCGCTGAGGGCCATCTCGATGACGTTGTCGCCAACCATGTCGGAGAGGCCGTCGCTGCAGAGGAGGTAGCGATCACCGAGCATCGGCTGGAGCCAGTTGTAGTCAGCCTCGTTGTCGTCGCGTCCCAGCAGAGCACGCAGCAGCAGGGAGCGATGCGGGTGTACGCGGGCTTCGTCGCGGCTGATCTTGCCTTCATCGACCAGGCTCTGGACGAACGTGTGGTCGGTGCTGATCTGCTCAAGCACGCCGTCGCGCAGACGGTATGCGCGCGAGTCACCCAGGTGAGCGAATGCGATCTTGGAGCCGTCCCACAGCATCGCCTCGAGTGTCGTGCCCATGCCCTCGACCGCAGGGTCGTTGCGAATCAGTTGACCGAGGCGGGCGTTGGCATCCGTGACGGACTGCCGCAGAGCATCCATGGCGTCGCCTTCGAAGCCTTGGTCGAGCTGACGAATGATGTGCATCGCCTCTGCCGAGGCGAGGTCGCCCGCGGCCGCACCACCCATACCGTCCGCGATCACCAGGAGTCGCGGACTGGCATACCCGGAGTCCTGGTTGGCGGGTCGGCGCAGACCGGTGTCAGTCAGCGCGACATAGCGATAGGTAAGAGACGTCATGGACTACTTCTGGAGCTCGACGATGGTCTTGCCGAGTCGGACGGCGATGCCGATACCGATCGGGATGGGCGAGGTGATGCGCTGGCTGCCGAGGTAGGTGCCGTTGGTGGATCCGAGGTCTTCGACGAACCACTGCTCGCCGTTGGTCGCGAAGCGGGCGTGGCGCGTCGACACATAGTCATCGTCGAGTCGGATTGCAGCGTCGGTGCCGCGGCCGAGCAGGATCGGCTTGTCCCCAAGGGGAACACTCTGACCTGCGTTGGGGCCGGAGACGACCTGCAGCTTGGTGGGTACGCCGCGTGGAGCCTTGCGGGCACGCGCCGTCGGTTTGGCCTTGGCCTTCGCCTTGGCCGGACGCACCTGAACGGGTGCCTTGGTGCCGAAGATGTCAGATCGGATGACCGAGACCGCCGACAGCACAAAAAGCCAGAGCACAGCCAGGAATGCGAGCTTGATCAGCGTGAGGGTCAGTTCTGACATCAGGGTGCACCCGTCAGTCGAACGACAATGACGGTGTTGCCGAGGCGAATCTCGGCCCCGTCAGTCACGACACCGCTGCCCACCTTGTGCCCGTTGAGGATCACGCCGTTGGTCGAATCGAGGTCGGTGACGGTGACGTCAGTGTCACCGCCGTTGCGGCTGACCGCGATCTGAGCATGGCGGCGAGAGATGCCTGGGTCGTCGATTTTGAGGTCGGCCTCGTTGCCTCGACCGATGACGAGGCCGGGAGGACTGATGGGGTGCTTCATGCCGTTGACCTCGATGACCACGCCGGATGAGCGGACGGCCGTCTCGGTCATGCGCTGACCTTCGACCGGGGTGACGGCGGAGTTGGTGCGGCTGCGTACGCGGAACCGTCCGGTGCTCAGCTCGCCCGTCTGCTTGAACTCGATGTTCAGTGGACCGGTCATCGTGTAGCGCTGGTCGACGACGTGCTCCTTGACCAGCGTCGCCAGCTCTTCGGCGAGCGTTCCGCTGAACGGCGCCAAGCGCTCGAAGTCGGTTGGTGAGAGTTCGACGGTGAAGTCGTTGGGCACCAGCATGCGCTCGCGTGAAAGGACGTGCGCGGAGTTGTCGACCTCGCGCTGCAGGGCAGCGGCGATCTCGACAGGTTGGACCGCGCTGCGGAACGCGCGCGCGAAGGCGCCGGTTACGGCTCCTTCGAGTCTTTGCTCAAATCGCTGCAGCACCCCCGCCATCAGCTTCCGCCTTTCGTTGTCATCACTGGTGTTCCCTGCGATCGTATCGGGCGACGTCGCAGAGGCGACTTCTCGTGCGCTGCCGGAGTGACGAATCGGACAGCATTTCAGCCTGTTAGACTCATTCCTCGGTCCTGCGCATCGATTGCCGGGGCCGTACGCGCGAGTGGCGGAATGGTAGACGCGCTGGCTTCAGGTGCCAGTGTCCGCAAGGGCGTGGGGGTTCAAATCCCCCCTCGCGCACAAATGACGAAGACCCCGACAACGCTTTTCTGTCGGGGTCTTCGACATTTATTAGGCAGAGTGGATTGGAAGGAGCCGCTCCGGGCTCCCTCGCATGTTTGTCCGTTAGACGAGCTTGAGCCAGGCCACCATCAGTTCGGTTGCCAGTTGGTCGTCATCCACGGTTCCGTTCACATTGGCGACCACCTTGTACAGGACGTCGCCCTTCTTCGCGTACAGGTCGCCTGATTGAACGTAGGAACCGGCCGGCAGTTCTGGGTTGTCGAGCATCGTCGCGTACTGGGGATCGGGGTTGGCGTAGTTGTCAATATCGAACTGGTCGGTGTCGATCAGGAAGTACACGCCGACGTTGTTGTCGTCGCCCACGTACGCACACCCGACGGTGCCCTGGTCCTCGACAGGCAGAACCTTGGCGCCGATGATCGATTCAACATCGGCTTCGGACGGAATCGACGAACAGGCGCCCTTGTCGTCCGAGGCCTGGGAGGTGTCGTCGCCCGACCCTCCGGTGTCCTTGGTGTCGCTGCCGCATGCGGTCAGGGTGAGGGTGGATACGGCGATGAGAACCACAAAAACACGGGAGAGAATCATGGGCCGACCATATAAGCATCCGCCCGGATTGCGGCAGGTTTCGACTACTTCCAGGCGTTGATGGTCGCTGCCGCGACGCGGCCTTCGCGGACACGCTGCGGGTGATCGCCGACCGCGATGCGCTTGATGATCTTCTTGGTCGCGTAGTCGATGACCGCAACCTGATCATTGCCGCTGGTCGACATCCAGCACGTCTTGCCGCCGGGGCCGGTGGTGGCCCAGTACGGCTTGGGGCCGACATCGAGGATCTTGTAGCTGAAGGTCTTGCGGCTCACGATCGCCGCGTAGTCGGACATCGTGCCGGCCACGCACAGCGAGGTGCCGGCCGCGTTCATCGCGATGCCGTGGTGCGCGGAGTTGAGAACGTACTTCGACTTGGGAATCTTCTGTGCGGCTGCGCTTTGCGGGAGGTTGGCCAAGCGGACGACCTTGCCGGCGCCCTTGGTGTCGAACTCGACGAACCCGTGGAAGTACGAAACCTGCAGGTAGACGTACCGCTCGTCAGGAGCGACTGCCATCGGCCGCACTGCCGAACTCATACCGGGGTAGCCCGCCTCGGCGAGCTTGGCGCCCATGTCCCACGTCTTCAGGATCTTGAACGACTTGTTGTCGACGATCTGGAAGACCTGCTTGCCCTTCGCGATCTTGTTGACGCTGCCGTTGCCGCTCAGATCCGCGGGCACGTAGACGCGACCGATGCTGGCGTGGAAGATCTTGCCGCCGTCCTTCGTGTAGTTGCTCTCATGGGGTGTATCGCCTGAGGGGAACTCGCGGAGCTTGGCGCCGGTACGGATGTTCAGCTCGTGCACCTTGTTGGCCGTCGAATCGGAGACCAGGAGCTTGGTGCCGTCAGGAGAGACGCCCATGTGATCGGTGCGGTAGCCCTCCATCGGGAAGCGCCACACGATCTTGCCGCTCGCGATGTTGATGCCGACAACATCGGCCAGGCTCGGACGCGAGACGGCGAGGATCTTGCCGTCGGGGGTGCTGAACATGTCGTCGTTGAACTGGTCGTGGCCTTCGCCGACCAGCTGTCCGATCGCGAGATAGAACGCCAGCGCGACCGGGTCCTTCTGAATCGCGGCGATCCGTTCCTTGCGGTCGGGTGCGACGTCGATGCGCTTGAGTCGCTTGAACGTCACCGGGTCAATGACGTCGGTCGTGCCGTCCCAGTTGTTGCCGACAAACATGACGGTCTTGGGAGTGGTGGTCGCGGCATCTGCGCCCCCTCGGGCGATGGTCCATACGGCCATCGGGGCGATCAGAGCAAGAACAAGCGAGAGCTTCAGTGTGCGGCGCATGACGTAATCAACGCGCGGACACTGCTGTTGGTTATGACAACGAGTGGTTCAGCTCGCGACTGAGCGCTGCCCGACCATCTCGGCACGCTCGGATTCGCTGAGCCCTCCCCACACGCCGTACGGCTCCTGCGCCCTGAGCGCGTGCTGGCGGCAACTCTCGATCACGGGGCACTGACGGCACAGGGCCTTGGCGGCGTCTTCACGGCGGATGCGCTTGGCACCACGCTCGGCTTCCGGCGAGAAGAAGACCTCCGAGTCCATGTCCATGCACAAACCGTCGTACTGCCAGTCGTACACATCCATCAGGGGTAGGGGGAGCCTCTTGATGTTGACCATGACCCCTATTTCCCCGAATGGCCGTTCCCTAAACGTGTGCAGATAACATCGCGGAATGACTGAACCGCGGGTGATCACCGAGATCGACGGCCAGATCGCGTACGTGTGGCTCAACCGGCCCGACAAGCTCAACGGCGTCGACCTCGAGCTGATCGAGGAGCTCATCGCAGCAGCTGAGGCGCTCAAGTCGAATCGCGACGTCCGCGCAGTGGTCTTGCAGGGCAAGGGACGCTCGTTCTGCGCGGGCCTCGACTTCGGCGCAGCCTTCAAGGACAAGAAGAAGGTCGCACGCTTCTTCCTCGCCGGCCCCCGCCTGGTCAACAAGTTCCAGAAGGTCACGACGATCTGGCGCGATCTGCCCTTGCCGGTCATCGCCGTGGTGCACGGCCATTGCTACGGCGCAGGTGTGCAGCTCGCCGCCGGTGCTGACTTCCGGTTCACGACCCCCGACGCAACGTGGTCAATCCTGGAAGCCAAGTGGGGTCTGGTGCCCGACATGGGCGGAACTGTCCCCTTCGGTGATCAGATGAAGGCCGATGACGTCATGCGACTGTCGATGACGGGCGAGCAGATCACTGGAACGCGCGCCGTCGAAGTCGGACTCGCAACCGAAGCAGTCGACGAGCCGATCAAGGCGGCGCTTGAACTCATCGAAAAGCTCGTCGAACGGTCGCCGGACTCGGTCGCAGCGACCAAGAAGCTCCTGTACGCCAACCGTCGCGGCAGCCTTCGCGCCGCGTTGAGGCTTGAGCGCAAGCTCCAGGCGACGATGTTCAAGTCGGTCAACACCAAGATTGCTCGCGAGGCCGCGACGGCCAAGCAGCCGGCGGCATACAAGCCCCGTACCTTCAAATAGGGTCCGGTCGCGCACCGTTGCTAGGGTGTCCCGGTGGCCGAGAAGAGCAAGAAGGTAGCCAACCAGTACGAGCGTGGTTACGACTACACGAAGTACTGGGACAATCGCGACTACGAGAACGCCGCCGAGCACATCGCGATCCGGCGCCTCCTCAAGGGTCAGCACTACGGCAGCGCAGCCGACATCGGCGGTGGCTTCGGTCGCCTGTGCATCCTGCTGCGTACGTTCGCCGACAAGGTCACTCTTGCCGAGCCAGCCGCGAGCCAGCTCGAGGCAGCCAAGAAGGTGCTCGAGGGCACCGACATCGTGCAGGCGCAGATGCAGGCCGACGACCTCAAGTTCGCCGATGGCGAGCTCGACCTGGTGACGATGGTCCGCGTCATGCACCACATCCCCGAGCCGTCAGCTGAGTTCGCCGAAATCTCGCGCGTCCTGGCGCCGGGCGGCACCGCGATCATCGAGGTCGCCAACTACGGCCACTTCAAGAACCGTCGCCGTCACAAGAAGGAAGGCATCGAGCTCCCCAAGGAGCCGGTCAGTATCCGTACGGTCAAGGCCGACGAGCCGGACGCGATTGCCTTCGTCAACCACAACATCGACACCGTCGTGGGACAGCTCGCCGCGGCAGGACTGACGCTCGAGAGCAAGCTCTCGGTGTCCAACCTTCGCAGTGAGCGGGTCAAGAAGACGCTGCCGAAGAGCGCGATGCTGTTGATCGAGCGCGCGACTCAGAAGCGTCTGGCGCGCAACAACTTCGGCCCGAGCATCTTCCTCAAGCTCCGCAAGGCGTAGTTAGCCCGCGGTGGCGTAACGCTTCGCGGCGCGTTCCTTGGCCTTCGCGGCCTCGATCTCGCGATCCTTCGGCGGAGCGTTGGTCACCAAGTCCTCGAGCAGGTGCCCCGTGATGTGGGCGATCTCGGCAACGGCGTTGTTGAACGCTTCCTCGTTGGCCTTCGACGGCTTGGTCGATCCACTCACCTTGCGGACGTACTGGAGCGCGGCAGCCTGGACCTCATCATTGGTCGCGGCGGGCTCAAAGTTGTGAAGGGTTCGAATGTTTCGGCACATGCCTTCAGGCTAGATCAGCCCCTAGAGCACGTCGAGACGTCGGAGCACGTTGCGTACGTGAGTGAGAGCGCCCTTCGCCTGCAGCCCCATCGTGTCGTCGAAGTAGAGGCCGTCGCCGATCAGCTGGATCGTGCGAGCGAGTGCCTCGTCGCCGAGGTGCTCACGCAGCACCGTGAACCAGCCATCGCGAAGGTCGGCCAAGGCTTCCGACGCGCGCTGGTCGTGCTCCTGGGCGATGCGTGCCGCGGCGACAAGAGCGCGGTCGAAGTCGCTGCCGGTGTGCGCTGAGGTGCTCAAGTAGTAGTCGACGGGACCCTTCTTGGCCGTACGCATCTTCGCGGCGTCTGCGGCACCTTGCTCGCGCAGTCGAGCGAGCATGCCGACGACCAACTCGTCCTTGCTCGGGAAGTGATAGAGCAGCCCGCCCTTGGACACCTTGGCGTCGGCGGCAAC
This sequence comes from Aeromicrobium panaciterrae, assembly GCF_031457275.1. Classification (NCBI taxonomy): domain Bacteria; kingdom Bacillati; phylum Actinomycetota; class Actinomycetes; order Propionibacteriales; family Nocardioidaceae; genus Aeromicrobium; species Aeromicrobium panaciterrae. The sequence goes on along the minus strand of NZ_JAVDWH010000001.1, from coordinate 320,630 downwards.
GGCATCGAGGGTCGCGGCTCGGCTTCCGGCGGTCACCAGAAGGGTCTCGAAGGAGTCGAGGACCCGGTCCCGGGTCGATCGCTCAGCGGCTGCCATGCGCCCAGCCTAATGGAGGGGAATATCACCCTCGCTCCATTCGTTCTCTATACCGTCCAGCCGGTACAGTAGAACGCAACAGATGCAGCAGAAGGAGGACAGCTATGACGATCATTGACTCGCGCTATGTCGCGGACACAACGCGCCGCGCAGGACCACGAGAGTGGATCGCGCTTGCGGTGCTGATGCTGCCTGTTCTCCTGACCTCGATCGACAACACCGTGCTGAGCTTCGCTCTGCCTCAGGTGAGTTCGGCGCTCCACCCGACGGGTGAGCAGATGCTGTGGCTCGTCGACATCTACCCGCTGATGCTCGCGGGACTCCTGGTTCCGATGGGCAGCCTCGGCGACCGCATCGGCCGCCGGCGACTGCTGCTGATCGGTGCGATCGGTTTCGGCATCGCGTCGGTATGCGCGGCATACAGCCCGACAGCTGAGGCGCTGTTCGCTTCGCGTGCGCTGCTCGGTGTATTCGGCGCGACGCTGATGCCGTCGACTCTGTCGCTGATCCGCAACATCTTCGAGAACCGTGAAGACCGTCGGCTCGCGATCGCTGCCTGGGCAGCGATGTTCGCCGGCGGCGCGGCGCTCGGTCCAGTTGTCGGCGGATGGTTGCTCGAGCACTTCTGGTGGGGCTCTGTGTTCTTCATCAACGTGCCGATCATTGCGATCTTCCTGATCGCCGCCGTCGTGCTGCTCCCCGAGTCGCGCGACCCACGTCCGGGGCGCATCGACGTGCCCAGCATCGGTCTGTCGCTCGCAACCATGCTGCCGATCGTGTTCGCCATCAAGCAGTTCGCCGAGCACGGCATCAGCGACCTCACGGTTCTGAGCCTCGCGATCGGTGTTACGAGCGCGGTTGTGTTCGTACGTCGCCAGCAACGCATCGCAGACCCGATGATCGACCTCGCGTTGTTCTCGGATCGCGTGTTCAGCGGCGCCATCGTCGCGAACCTGCTGAGCCTCATGGGCTACGCCGGATTCATCTTCTTCGCCGCGCAGTTCCTGCAGCTCGGCATGGGGCTGTCGCCGATGTCGGCCGCCATGGCGCTCTTGCCTGGCCTGCTCGTCACAGTGCTCGGTGGCTTCGCTGCTGTGCGCCTCGTGCGTTTCGTGCCGGCGCGGGTTGTTGTTGCTGCCAGCTTCGTGATGTCCGCTTCGGGCTACGCCATCGCGGCATTCCTCGGCACGCCGTCGACGTGGTCAATCATGGTCGCGTTCGCTGTGCTCGGACTCGGTATCGGTTTGGCGGAAACGTTGACGAACGATCTGATGCTCAGCAGCGTTCCGCCGAACAAGGCGGGAGCGGCTTCGGCCATCTCGGAGACTGCGTACGAGGTTGGCGCCGTGCTGGGTACGGCCGTACTCGGCAGCGTGCTCACCTCGACGTACCGCTCACACCTCACGGTGCCGGCGGTCGCGCAATGGGGCGAGAACGACTCGTCGTTCGAGTCGCTCGGCGGCACGGTGCAGTACGCGGAGTACTTCCCGAACGTCGTTGGCGAGCGACTGATGGCGTCCGCGCAGGCGGCGTTCGACCTTGGTGTTCAGCGCACGTCGGCGGTGGCGATCGTGATCGCCCTCGCCGCAGCCTGGGTCGCCTGGCGCACGCTCAAAGACGCCTGACCACCAAGAACGCCCCCGGTGATCCGGGGGCGTTCGACTTTTGGTCTAGAGCTACGCCTTCTTCTTGAGGAGCAGGCCGAGCACGATCGTGACAATGGTGCCGAGCACGCCGCCGCCGACGGCCTGACTGGCAACCGCCGTGACGTCAGTACCCGCGGTTCCGGAGCCGAGAACGCTCGTCAGCAGACCACCCAGACCGCCACCGACGCCACCACCCAGGATGCTGCCGAGTCCGCCGGGGCTGGGGGTCTTGGGCTGCTTCTCGGCAGCCTGACCGCCTGCTGCACCGGCAAGGACGCTGGCGATGATTCCGCCGAGACCGAAGTCTGTTGCCATCAGGTTCTCCTTCTAGATGTCGCCTGACGGTTCAAGCGAACGGTTTCAAACTAGACCCGTCGCGAGCCGGAATGGAAGCATCTCAACGCTCAAGCAGGCGCGCCGAAAAAGCCCTGTGCCTTGGTTCCGGACGAGTCCAGGCTGTCGCCGAGTTTGCCGAGAGCCGCACCGACGTTGCCGAGGATGTCAGCCAGTCCGACCAGGTCGTCAGCGAGTCCGCCGAGGCTGGTCGTCGTGCCGTGGATGGTCTTGGCAGCACCGCTGAGCTGCTTGGCGGGACCGCCCATGAGCGGCACACCCTTGATGTCGTCAGCCGCGTCAGTCACGAACTTGGCGACCGAGGCGAGGTTCTCGGCGATGGATCCGAGCGTCTTGGCGCTGCTGCCGAGCTTGGTGGTGGCACCGGACTTGCCGTCGTCGCCGACCAGTGCGAGTCCTGCTGCGCGAGCCTGACCGCCCGCCTCGGACAGCCCGCTGGCCAGGGTGCGAATGAGGTCGGGGATCTCTTTGGCGAACTGAGCACTGTTGGCCAGATCGTCCTTGTTATCCCAGACGAGGTCGATGACTTCTTGCAGCTTCTTAGAGTCGAAGCCGCCGAGCAGCTTGCCGAGATCCACCATGGTGAGCTCCTGAAGTTTGGGTGCTCGAATCCTATGAGAGCAGAGCCGCCCGAGCCATACGCGCCAGTCGAGCCCGCATCGCCGGTGCGCTGATCCGGGCACTGTGCGGGGTGGAGTTGATCAGGCCAAACGTCGCTTGTACGCAGGCCCGGGCCTCTTGGGGCCCGAGATCACCGCGCAGCGAACGTACGGTGTCGACCCACACGTCGATATAGGCGAGCTGCAAGGAGCGCACTTCCTTGCGACCGGCACTCTCGAGGTTGGCCCACTCGCGTTCCTGGATGACGATCAGCGCGGGATTGCTCAGCGCGAAGTCGATGTGCCAGCCGATCAAGCCCTCGAGCGCCTCACCCGGAGTGTTGGCTGCATCTCGGCGCGCCAGTCCCTCCGCGAGCAGGCGTTCACTGATCGCCGTGAGCGACTGCGTCAGGATGTCGTTTTTGCTGGCGAAGTGCTTGTAGAGTGCGGGACCAGAGATGCCACACGCATTTCCGATGTCATGCACGGACACACCATGGAAGCCTCGCTCAGCGAATAGCTTGGCTGCGGTGTCGAGAATCTGCTGCGGGCGTCGAACGGTCACAAGAGCAGAGTAGCCGATTCTGGTTAACGACTGTTAACCTTTTGCCATGCGTGAACTGGTTGACGATCTGCGTGCCCGCTTGGCCGCTGTCCGTCTCGGAGGCAACGAGAAGTCGCGTCAACGTCATGTTGACCGCGGAAAGCTGCTGCCCCGTGACCGGATTGATCATCTGCTTGACCCGGGCTCGCCCTTCCTCGAGATCGGCGCGCTGGCCGCGTACGACATGTACGGAGGCGAGGTGCCGAGCGCTGGCGTGATCGCTGGCATCGGCCGAGTGAGCGGCCGCGAATGCGTCATCGTCGCGAACGACGCGACCGTGAAGGGTGGCACCTACTACCCGATGACGGTCAAGAAGCACCTTCGTGCGCAGACCATTGCCGCGGAGAACCACCTGCCATGCGTCTACCTCGTCGACTCAGGTGGCGCGTTCCTGCCGATGCAGGACGAGGTCTTCCCCGATCGCGAACACTTCGGCCGCATCTTCTTCAACCAGGCCCAAATGTCGGCGAAGCAGATCCCGCAGATTGCCGCTGTCATGGGTTCGTGCACCGCCGGTGGCGCGTACGTACCGGCGATGAGCGACGAGACGGTCATCGTGAAGGACCAGGGCACGATCTTCTTGGCCGGTCCCCCATTGGTGAAGGCTGCAACCGGCGAGGTCGTCACCGCCGAGGACCTGGGCGGTGGTGACGTGCACGCCCGTACGTCCGGTGTCGTCGATCATCTGGCCGACGACGACGAGCATGCTCTGCAGATCGTCCGCTCGATCGTCGGAACGCTTGAGCGCCCCACAAGCCTGCCGCCGCCGCACGAGTCGGTCGAACCTCGCGAGGATCCCGAAACGCTGTACGACGTTGTCCCGACCGACGGCCGCACGCCGTACGACGTGCGGGAGGTCATCCGCCGGCTTGTCGACGATTCGCGTCTCCATGAGTTCAAGCCGCTGTACGGCGAGACTCTGGTCTGCGGCTTCGCCCGAATCTGTGGCTACCCCGTCGCGATCGTCGCCAACAACGGCATCCTGTTCAGCGAGTCATCGCTCAAGGGCGCGCACTTCGTCGAGCTCGCCAACCAGCGCGGCATTCCGCTGGTCTTCCTGCAGAACATCACCGGCTTCATGGTCGGGCAGGAGTACGAGAACCGTGGCATCGCCAAAGACGGCGCCAAGCTCGTTACGGCCGTCGCATCATCGGTCGTGCCGAAGTTCACGGTCGTGATCGGTGGCTCGTACGGCGCTGGCAACTACGGCATGTGCGGGCGTGCGTACGATCCGCGATTCCTCTGGATGTGGCCCAACGCCAAGATCTCGGTGATGGGCGGCGAGCAGGCCTCGGCCGTGCTGGCAACCGTGAAGCGCGATGGAATGGAAGCCCGCGGCGAGGAATGGTCGGCGGAGGACGAGGCCGACTTCCGCGCTCCGATCCGCGAACAGTTCGACGCGCAGGGCTCGCCCTACTACTCCAGTGCGCGGCTGTGGGACGACGGCATCATCGACCCCGTCGACACGCGTCGCGTCCTGGCTATGGGGCTGCAGGTCGCCACGGCCGTACCGACTCCCGAACCGCGCTTCGGCGTCTTCCGAATGTAGCGAGCCTATGGTTACGCAACGTTGTCTCTGCCGCACCGAGCGTGTGGTCCAGTTAGGTCTCCGAGGAGGGTCACGGCGATGACATTCAGTTCTGTTCTTGTCGCTAACCGCGGCGAGATTGCTCGCCGCGTGATTCTCGCCTGTCGCGAAGCGGGCCTTCGTAGCATCGCGGTCTACTCCGACGCCGATGCTGACGCGCCGTACGTGCAACTCGCCGACGATGCCGTGCACCTCGGGCCGACTGCGGCCAACGAGTCGTACCTCAACATCGACCGACTGCTCGCTGCTGCGAAGGAGTCGGGTGCCGAGGCGATCCACCCGGGTTACGGATTCCTGTCGGAGCGGGCCGAGTTCGCTCGCGCGGTCGTTGGTGCCGGGCTCGTGTTCATCGGCCCGACGGCCGAGGTCATGGACGCGATGGGCCGCAAGGACAGGGCACGGGCGATTGCCGAGAAGGCCGGCGTACCGGTCACTCCGCAGTTCGATCCGACCAACGTTCCTGCCGACGCGTACCCCGTACTGGTCAAGGCCGCGGCCGGCGGAGGCGGCAAGGGCATGCGCATCGTCGAGGACGCCAAGGACTACGCGCCGGCGCTTGAGGCCGCGCGGCGTGAAGCTGCCTCGGCCTTCGGCGACGACACGATGCTGGTGGAGAAGTACATCGAGTCAGGCCGTCACGTCGAGGTGCAGGTCTTCGGCGACAACGCGGGCAATGTCGTGCACCTCTTCGAACGCGACTGTTCGGCCCAGCGTCGCCATCAGAAGGTTGTCGAGGAAGCGCCCGCCTTCGGTCTCAGTGACGATCTCCGCTCAACGCTCCACGATTCGTCCGTCGCGCTGTGCAAGGAGGTCGGCTACACCGGCGCCGGCACAGTCGAGTTCCTCGTCGCTGGCGGTGAGGCCTACTTCCTCGAGATGAACACCCGGCTACAGGTCGAGCACTGTGTCACCGAAGAGATCACAGGGCTCGACCTGGTGCAGTGGCAGTTCACGGTCGCCGCGGGTCAGGACCTGCCGCTTGCCCAAAACGAGATCACGTCGACGGGTCACGCCATCGAGGTGCGTGTGTACGCCGAGGACCCCTACACGGGCTTTCTTCCGCAGGCCGGTCACGTGCTCGACGCCGCTTGGCCGGATGCCGCACGAGTCGAGACGGACCTCGAGCGCAACCACGACGTGTCGACCGCGTACGACCCGATGCTCGGCAAGGTGATCGTGTCGGGTGCGGATCGAGGCAATGCGATTGCTGAGATGGTCGCGGCGCTGGACAACACGGGTCTGTTTGGCATCACGACCAACACCGGTTTCCTGCGCCGGCTCGTCGCGAGCGACGAGTTCGCGGCGGGCGAAGTGCACACCGGCTGGCTCGACAGCGACGCTTCGGCGGACCTGCTCGAACGCCCGACGGTGCCCGAGGAGGCGGCGGTCGCGGCCGCCAAGTTACGGGCGCGCTACATGACGCTAGACGGCGAAGCGCCGTTCTCGGTCAACGACGGCTGGCGCTCCGGCGGTGACCCAGCGCCAACCCTGGTTGAGCTGGACGATGAAGACGGCGGCCGCTGGTCATACGCCTTCCAGATCGAGGACTACGCCGACGCTGGCGCGCTCGCGATCATCGAGGGCGATCACGTCTTGATCTCGTGGCACGGTGCAGTCTGGACGTTCGAGACGCCAGACCCGATGCGCGGCGGTCACCAACGAGGTGCTTCGACGGAAGCCGATGTCGTCTCCCCCATGCCCGGGACTGTGCTGCGGATCGATGTCGCCGAAGGTGATGTGGTCGCACTCGGAGACCGCCTGGGTGTGGTTGAAGCCATGAAGATGGAGCTCGCCTTGCTGGCTCCGTACGACGGCGTCGTCGCGCATGTCGGTGCGGCGGTCGGCGATCAGGTGCCGATCAAGCACTTGCTGTTCACGGTGGATCCGGCGTGATCGTCCGCGACGCGGAGCTTCCGAAGCAGGTCACGATCTATGAGGTCGGACCTCGTGACGGTCTGCAGAACGAGTCCGTCATCGTGCCGCTTGAGGTCAAGGCCGAATTCATCGACCGCCTCGTCGCGGCTGGACTGCCGATCGTCGAGGCGACCAGCTTCGTACATCCGAAATGGGTCCCACAGCTCGCCGATGCGGCTGAACTCGTCGCACGCCTTCAGCTCGATGGACCGGTGCCGCTGCCGGTGTTGGTGCCCAATGAACGCGGCCTCGATCGTGCCCTCGAGGCGGGCTGCACGCACATCGCAATCTTCGGCAGCGCGACGGAGACCTTCGCGCAGAAGAACCTGAACTCAACGCTCGATGATCAGTTCGCCATGTTCGGGCCCGTGGTCGTCCGCGCTCGGGAGGCCGGACTCGACGTGCGCGCATACGTCTCGATGTGTTTCGGCGATCCGTGGGAGGGCGACGTTCCGATCGACCAGGTCGTCACCGCGGGCAAGCGCCTGCTGGATCTCGGCGCATCGCAGCTCTCACTGGGCGACACGATCGGCGTTGGAACGGCAGCTCAGGTCGGAGCGTTGATCGACGCGTTCGGTGAGTCAGGCGTTGGGGTGCAGAGCCTCGCGATGCACTTTCACGACACGTACGGACAGGCGCTTGCGAACGCCTATGCCGCGCTTTGCCACGGCATCACGACCTTTGATGCTTCGGCTGGTGGTCTCGGCGGATGCCCGTACGCCGAGAGTGCCACCGGCAATCTCGCCACCGAGGATCTCGTCTGGATGCTCAACGGTCTCGGCATCGAGCACGGCGTCGACCTGGAAGCGCTTGTCGCGACCAGCGTGTGGATGGGTCAGCAGCTCGGCAAGGAGCCGGCCAGCGCCGTCGTACGCGCCCTAGGCTGACTGTGCCAAGCGAGCCGTCACCCGCGACGCGAGCAAGGCGTATTGCGTGTCCATGCGCGTCTTGCCGGTCGGTCGGACAACTTCCATCGCTCCGACCACGTGTTCGTGAGGGCCGAACTGCTCCAGCGTGAGGTCGACCTGCTCGCCATCAGGAAGCCGGTTCCACCAGTGGAAGTCGACACGCTGACCGTCAACGATGACCTCACCCATGACCAGCGATCCGCCGAAGAAGTCGTGCAACACGAGGGCAGTCGTGGCGCACTGGCCGCGGGACGGATTGTCGGGAGTCCAGTCCGCAACATCCTCGGGCGCACAGGTGTCAGGTCCCCAGGACTCGCGCAGTGCGAGGATCACGGCTTCGAGCGTCATGCGGACGACGGTAGGCGTCGGCACTGACAACTAGATGCGGCGTTCCTTGAGCTCGTCGGCGGCGTAGGCACCGATCTGCCACGTTGCGTACGCGTCACTGGATCCGCCGACGGCACCGCCGAGGAATGGCACCCGGCGACCGATCAAGGTCACCACGCGGCGGCCGGCCGTACGAGCGACCAGCTCGGCCGTCACCTCGCGCGAGAGCGTGTTGTCGAGTTCGGGGTCGTGCACGGGAGACGTTGCCAGTGCCATCGGCGACGATGGAAGTCGCTTGTGCTTGAGCAGGTCGCGTACGGAGTCCTCGCCGAGCATGCAGGCGAGGATCGCGTTTCGTACGCGCGGATCCTCGAGGTCGTAGCCGCGCAGGTGCGCGATCCCGGCGACGAGATGGCACTGCACGAGCGTCACGCCCACGACGTTGGCTGGCATCGCGATGGCCATCGCGGCGAATCCGCCGAGGTTGGTCACGAACCCCTGGACACCGGCCAGACCGGAGTGAAGACGGATGAGGCCACGTACGGCCAACTCGACATCACCGTTGTGGTCGACGAGCTTGGTGTCCGCAGTTGCCGCTGCAGAACGGAGTGGTCCGATGCCGTCGATCGCTTGGTCGAGCACCGTCCGCACATAGCCAGACGCGACCTGGGGAGCCAGCTTGGTGGCCGCAGTTGCGGCGAGCTTGCCTCGGACTCCCATCTGGCAAGCATAGGAGGACGCTCGTTACTACGCTGATCGCATGGGTCGTCCGTTCTCTGAGCACGTCGCCAGCGATGAGTGGCGCCGTACGGCCGAGGACTGGATCGGCGACCACCTCGCCACGAGCGGCCGTTCGGTCACCGGCGAGATCACCCAGCCCCGCGTGCGCCCGTGGTCGACACAGCTCGTCGTGCCGACGGATGCCGGGACCCTCTGGTTCAAGGCCAACTGTGCGTCGATGGCATTCGAGCCGCTGCTGCACGCGGAGCTGGCGCGTATCGTGCCGGACGCCGTGGACGTGCCGTTCGCGATCGACGCCGACCGTGGATGGATCGTGACCGAAGATCGCGGTACGACGCTCGGCGACAGCCACGAACCCACCGCGGACGACTGGCGAATGCTGCTCGCCGAGACGGCGCGCATCCAGCGCGTGGTGGCCGATCACCGTCAAGACCTGATTGCCACCGGACTGCCGGACTGCTCGCCAATCACAGTGCCGGAACGATTCGACCGGATCGTCGACACGTTCGCAGGCCTTCCTGACGACCATCCGTCACATGTTTCGCCGGACCTTGAGCGTGAGCTGCGAGCCAAGCGCGATGCCATCGCAGACGCGGCGCAGTTGCTGGTCGAGGGACCACTACCGGCCACGTGGCAGCACGGCGACCTTCACCCGTGGAACGTGTTCGCGCCCGCAGATGCGGGTTTGAGGATCTTCGACTTCGGTGACGGCCAGTGGTCGCATGCTGCTGAGGTGCTCAGCGTCCCGTACGGCTGGATCGAGGCGCGTACGGAACTCGTCTGGGGCGATCTCGTCGATGCCTACACGGACGTCTGGGGGCTCACGGTCGCCGAGCTCGCCGGTCAGTGGGACGCAACAGCCCTGACTCAGCCGGTCAATCGCGCGCTGACCTGGTGGGCCTGCCTCGCAGACGCCACCGCCGCTGAGTGGAAAGAGTGGGGAGACGCTCCGCTCTACCACCTGAAACGCGTCCTCGAGCCGTGAGCCCGCAGCCGTTGGCGCCGTCGCCGTGGAGATTCGAACCCGACGAGTGGCCGGATGAAGATTGCGTGGCGGGCGGGGCGGATCTCGAACCCGGCACGATCGTGGATGCGTACCGACATGGAGCGTTCCCCATGCCCCACGACGGCGAATTGCTGTGGTGGTCGCCGATGCAGCGCGGAATTCTGGTGCCGTCGACACTCAAGGTCTCCCGATCCCTGAAGAGGTCGGTGCGCCAGCTTTCGGTGACCGTCGATGAGTCCTTTGAGGAAGTCATCGATGCTTGTGCCGACCCGACTCGGCCCGGGAGCTGGATCGACGGCGCGATCCGCGAGGCGTACGTGAACCTCCACCGACTCGGCTGGGCGCATTCCGTCGAGACCCGCGATGCCGACGGTGCCCTGGTGGGTGGACTGTACGGACTCAGCATCGGGGGGCTCTTTGCCGGAGAGTCGATGTTCCACAAGGTCACCGATGCGTCGAAGGTTGCCCTCGTCGCGCTGACCGAGATCGTTGGCGACAGTGAACTGATCGACGTGCAGTGGTGCACCCCGCATCTGGAGTCGCTCGGCGTCGTGGAATGGCCCCGCGTGACCTATCTCGAGGCACTCCCGGCGCTCGTCGCTGGGCAACCTCTGTCAGAATGGGCGCGATAGCAGCAGTAACAATCACGGAGGCCCACGGGGGGCCAAGGATCTGTTGGCGAGAGTTCATAGACTGGACGTCGCACATCACCATTCATGAGGAGCATTTGTGGCCATTTCCCGCAACGAACTCGTTGCCGCCCTTGCGTCGAAGGCAGGCACCAGCAAGACCGAAGCCGACGCCGTACTTTCTGCGTTCAGCGAGATCCTCGTCGAGGCTGTTTCCGGCAACGGTGACAAGGTCTCGATTCCGGGCATCCTGTCCGTCGAGCGCGTCGAGCGCGCAGCCCGCGTGGGCCGCAACCCCTCGACCGGCGAGACGATCGACATCCCTGCAGGACACGGAGTCAAGCTGAGCGTCGGTTCGCGCCTCAAGGCGGCAGCCAAGTAGCAGCGGCACCTTTCAGCGCCATCGGATCTTTCCGGTGGCGCTGTTTTCTGCCCTAGGCGACGACCGGTCGGCCGGCTGCTTCCCACAGCTCCATGCCACCGGTGAGGTTGACGACGTCGTGTCCCTGGGCATGGAGCCAACCCGTCACGCGCGCTGATCGACCGCCGACGTGGCATACGACGATGGTGTGAATCGCCGGGTCAAGTTCGCCGACTCGAGACTGAATCTGGCTCATCGGTATGTGGATGGCGCCGTCGATATGTCCGGCATCCCACTCATGCTGCTCGCGCACATCGAGCACGACGAGATCGGCCGGAATCGACTCGGGGATCGCATTGATGTCCGTGGTCGGGACGCTTTGTTCGTTCATTTGTACAGTTTCTCTCACGGGGATTGAGCGTGGGAGAGGGGTCAATGGGTGCGCCGAGTAGCGATGAACCCCCTCGAATGGTTACTTTGGACTATATGCAGGTCAGTCACCGGAGCCTTGCGCGCTGCGCAGCTCCGGCTTTCTCGGGTAGGTGGTCCAGATGAAGTCGCATGACATCGTTCGCCTCCCGTTTGAGCTTTCGACGCCGAGCATCGCTCGGACGAGGCTTGCAGCCTTTCTGACCGTGCACCGCGCATCCAACGCCGTCATCGATGACGCGCTCATCGTGATCAGCGAAATGATTGCCAACGCCGTCAGCCACGGCATGCCGAAGCAGGACGGCACCATCGAGATTTCGTGGAGCATCAGCGGCACTCTGCTTGAGCTCAGCGTCCATGACGGCGGCATGAGCGAGCCGCTCAAGCCCGTCGACTTTGACGAGGATTCGCTGAGTGGTCGCGGCCTGTCGATCATCAATCGGGTTGCCGATCGTTGGTGGGTCGACATGTCGCAGGGCACGCGTGTCAACGCCGAGCTCGTCATGGGCCTGCACTGATCACTGCACCGCCCCCCGCATAGACTCGCCCCTCGTGGGCAAGAAATCGCGGAACAAGAACAAGACCGTCAAAGAACGTATGCCGTTCGTTGCGCGCACCTTTGAGGGTCTCCCTGGCGAAGCCGACTGGATCGCCTTGCGCGAGTTCGTCCCCTCGGCCACCGCCTACGTGACGCTCAAGACCGGTCAGAAGGTACGCGTCTGTTCGTCGCTGCCGGGCTCCGGCGCCGGCATCGTCCGCCCCGACGGTGAGATCTGGCTCGGCCTGCAGGTGGCCCACAACTTCGGCGACATCAGCCGCGATCTGGCGCACGTCGTCGAGACCGGCCTTGAGACTGAGCCCGGCCGGCCCATCCCGCTGACCGACCCGGGCGTCGGCGCCCGTATGCAGGACCTGATCGACCCGGCCAGCCCGTTCGATGTCCAGATGCACGACGGCTTCGACTACTGGATCGAAGGCCAGGACGATGCGCCCGGCACCGCTGAGGCGCTGGCCGACGCCAATGACACGATCGCACCGACCGTTCGGCTCGACTCGGTCGACTCGGCGTACTGGACTGAGATGAGTCCGCACCGCTGGCTCCGCTGGGTCATGACCCACGACGAGCAGAAGCTCCTCAACGCCTTGGCCCGCTTGCGCGTCGCTGGCGCTGACACCCTGGGCGATGGCAGCAAGCTGATTGGCCACTTCCGCGCGCACGGTCTGCTCGTACCGGTCTGGGAGTTCGAGGTCGACGCTGCCGGTGTGGAGAAGCCCGCTGCCGAGTTCGCCAAGCGACTCGATGAGGCGCTCACAGACGACAGCCCGCTGACTGCCGAGCAGCGGTCAGCACGCAGTGCCCTCACAAGCCGCCAGGTGACGATCCGCTAGTCCTGTCACATCGTGGCGAGGTACGTCGTCTGAGGGGTGAGTGGCGCACCGGCGCCGCAGGACAGGAGTCACCCAATGTCTCGCATTCCCGCCCTCAGCCCCCAGGACGCCGGACCGATCATCAAGGTCGGGTACCGGATGGCCCGCAAGCAAGTCGGCGAGGTGCCCGAACCGTTCGCCGTGATGGCGCACCATCGCAAGCTCTTCGTTCTCGCGGCTCGTCACGAACTCGCGCTGCAGAAGGCGATGCACGTCGTACCCGAGTCGCTGATCCAGCTCGCGGTCTACCGCACAGCGTGGACCGTTGGATGTTCGTGGTGCGTCGACTTCGGCTCGATGCTGATGCGGCTCGACGAGCTCGACGTCGATCGGCTCAAGGAGATCGGTGAATTCGAGAACTCGGACAAGTACACCGAGGCCGAGCGCGAAGTCATCCGCTACTCAGACGCGATCACCGCCACCCCAACGACCGTGACGGACGAACAGGTCGCGTCGCTCGTCGAGAAGTACGGCAACGCTGGCGTCCTAGAACTGACCTACCAAATCTCCCACGAGAACCAGCGAGCTCGGATGAACCACGCACTTGGCATCACGGATCAAGGCTTCAGCACTGGCGATGCGTGCCGGGTTCCGTGGGCTACGGACGAGCTGGCCAGTCAGGAAGCTTGACGCCGCCTTGCTTCCCGGGGTTGGCGATGTCGTACGACGCGCAGACCTTGCCGTCGCGGACTGCGAACGCTGCAACCCGCGGCGGCGAGCTGAGTTTGTCGGTCTCGCCGGTCCAGCCGTACGTAACAAAGCCAAGTTCCCCGTTCACCAGGACCGGTGTCATCGCCAGGAGTGCATCTGGGCCGTAGCGGTTCATCAGTCCGATGTAGAAGCGTGCGAACTTCTCGGCTCCGTGGATCACGTTGACCGCGGTGTTCGTCGTGCCGTTGGCGTCGCCCATCACGATCGCATCGGGGTGCAACGTCGCGATGATGGTTTTGAGATCACCGGTGGCCATTGCCTCAACGAATCGGGTGACCGCTGCGAGGTGTTCCTCGTCGGTGACGGGAGGTGGCGGCTCAGCAACGGCCTTACGCGCTCGCGACGCGAGCTGACGGGCGTTGGCCGGATCGACGTCGAGCACCTCGGCGATCTCATCGAAGGGCACGTCGAAGGCATCGTGGAGTACGAATGCCACGCGTTGCGCGGGTGGCAGGACCTCGAGGACGACCAGCGCTGCAAACCGAGCATCCTCATCGCGAACGAGGGCGGAGAGCGGATCGTCCTTAGCGTCGAACGCCGTCACGACGGGCTCAGGCAACCATTGCCCCACGTACGTTTCCCGCCGCTTGGCGGCTGAACCCAGTCGGTCGAGGCACAACCGGCTGACGACGGTAGTGAGCCAGGCCTGCAGGTTGCTGATGTCCGCGTCGGTCCGCTCAAGCCTGAGCCAGGCGTCCTGCACGGCGTCCTCGGCATCGACCACGCTTCCGGTCAGCCGGTAGGCAACGTTGAGCAGTCGAGGCCGCTCGGTCTCGAAGGCTTCAAGAGTTGCTGTCTGCATTGGCTCAGTCGCGGTCGATCGGACAGGACATGCAACGGGGGCCACCGCGTCCCGATCCGAGCTCGGAGCCGCTGATCGCAATGACCTCGACTCCGTGCTCCTCGAGGCGTGCGTTGGTCTGTTCGTTGCGTTCGTACGCGACGGCGAGGCGGGGACCGATCGCCAAGGTGTTGTTGCCGTCATCCCATTGCTCGCGCTCGGCCGTGACTGGATCGAGACCGGTGTCGATCTGGTGCAGCTTGTCGATCCCCATCGCCTCGGCAGCGGCATCGAAGAACGACGCTTCAGTGCCGACGACGAGTTCACCGTTCACCAGCGTGACGGGGTGAGCGCGCAGGTTGCTCGCCATGTTGGGGTACATCACGACGGTGTCGACATCGACCATCGTCACGATGGTGTCGAGGTGCATTGTGGCGCGCTCCTGGGCGATCGGAACGGCGAGCACCGTACGGGCAAGGCCGCCCTCGAGCACTTCGCGAGCGAATCGCTCGAAGCCAGCGGGAGTCGTACGTTCGCCGACGCCGACTGCGAAGACGCCGGGCGCTAGGAGGAGGACGTCGCCGCCTTCGAGATGCTCGAGATGAGGTCCGTGTGCACGGGGCGTTCCGACAAATCGGGGATGGTGCTCGTAGATCAGGCCGGTCAGCTGGGTCTCGCGTACGCGGGCCGGCATCGCGAGGCTGGTGATCGCGACGCGACCCGGAAGCCAGACCGACGAGTCGCGAGTGAACAACAGATTGGGCAGGGGATCGATCAAGAAGCTCTCGGACGGGAGCAGGCTGGTGACGATGCTGCGGAAGCTCGTCACCTCGTCGTTGCGCAAGCCGGCCGTCAGCGTCAGGGCGAGCTCGGCCGGTGATTGGTCGGTCATGACGCGGGCAATGTGGCCGCGCAGCCCGTCGCCGAGGCGCAGGCTCGAGGTCGTCGCCTCGATGATCCCGGCGCGTACGTCGGCCTCGATCAGGGACTCGGCAAGCAGGTCCATCAAGTAGAGGACCTCGACGTCATGGTCGCGAAGCGCCTGGGCGAACGCGTCGTGCTCTTCCTGTGCGCGGCCAACCCAAGGCACGCCGTCGAACAAGAGCGAGTCGTTGTTGCGCGGAGTCAGTCGTGCGAGCTCAGGACCCGGGCGGTGCAACATGACCGTCCGCAGCCGACCAACTTCACTGTCTGCACCCAACGCCATTCCAACACCCTAGTGAAGCGAGGTGTCTTGAGCATGTGTGGCTGTGACGTGCTCGCGATTCCGCGAGTTTGGCTGCGCGGGCATCGGACTTCACTTAGCGTCAGGGATGGCGTTCTTACGCCGCACTCTCGAGGAGACTCCCAATGTCCGCATTCCCCGCCCGCTCTCGTCTGCGTGCACTTGCTTTGGCCGTCGTATTGGTCGCCATCGCTCCGGTTCTCGTTTCGTCGCCTGCCGCGGCCATTCTTCAGACGATCACCAACACTTCCCCGCCGACGGTCACCGTGGCCGCTGGAGGAGTTCCCGAGGTTGGCAGCACTGTCACTGCCTCGCCCGGAACATGGAATCCGTCCTCGGGAGTCACGTTCGCCTACCAGTGGTTGGCCGATGGAGCAGATATCGCCAACGCCACGGCCGCAAGCCTGCCCGTGACGTCGGCTCTACTCGGCAAGAAGCTCTCGGTCCGTGTGACCGGGTCGGGATTCCTTGACACGCCCGGTACTGCCACGAGCGCGCAGACCGCAGCAGTCGACAACCCGACTGTCCGAAATCTGACCCTGCCCACGCTCACCGGGACGTTCAAGATCGACAACACGGTCGGTTCCAGTACAGGCACCTGGTCGCCGAGTGGCTCCACCTACGCGCGCCAATGGTTCGCTGACGGTGTGGCAATAGCTGGCGCCACCGCCACGACGTACAAGCTGACGGCAGCCGAGGTCGGCAAGCAGATCTCGGTTCGCGTGACGGCCGCGAAGGCCGGGTATGTCACGGGCGCCGCTACGAGTGCGCTCAGCACCGCAGTCCAGCCTGGCGTCATCACCAACCTTGGCGTTCCCACGATCTACGGAACCCTCAAGGTGGGACAGACCATCGGAGCCAACCCCGGATCCTGGTCACCCCTCCCAACGGCTTACAGCTACCGGTGGTTCGCCAATGGCACGCTGATCCCCGGCGTGACGACCAAGACCTTCGTCCCTGACCAGACTCTGTACGGAAAGACTCTCAAGGTTGAGGTCACCGGCACCAAGACCGGATACACGTCGGCAGCGAGCCAGAGCGCGACGTCGGCGGCGCTTGGATGCTCAGTGTCCGTGCCGACCGGCCTGACGTCGTCGTCAGTGACGACTTCGAAGATCAGGGTCAATTGGACCAAGGCCTTCTGCGCGACCAAATACGTCGTGAGCTACCGGCTCGCAAATGCCACGGAGAAGACGAATGTCGTGGTCGGCGACGTCTCGACGTACTTGCTCACGGGGCTGCTTCGCGCAAGGTCGTACCGCATCTGGGTGGCGGCAATCAGCGCCGATGGCGTCCAGTCGGCATTCACTCCGAGCATCCTGGTCAAGACCGCTTCGTAGAAGCGTTAAGCGTGACGTTGGGCGTTGGACATCGCTCGGCAACATGGCGGCCGTACGCTTGATGTGTGGACTGGAACGACTACGACGCCGCCCTGTTCGACCTTGACGGCGTGATCACGCCGACGGCCGACGTACACATGCGCGCCTGGGCGCAGATGTTTGGTGAATTCCTCGCGAACCGGGGTGTCGCCGAGCCGTACGTCGACGCCGACTACTTCACGTACGTCGACGGCAAACCGCGCTACGACGGCGTACGGAGCTTCCTCGAGTCGCGAGGTATCGACCTGCCTGAGGGCAAGCCGACCGATGAGCCGACGGCCGAAACGGTCGCAGGCCTCGGTAACCGCAAGAACGTCGTGTTCGAGCAGATTCTCGAGACCGAGGGCGTCGAGGCCTACCCGGGCTCGGTCAAGCTCGTACAGGCACTGGTCGATCGCGGCATCCAGGTCGCGATCGTGTCGAGCTCCCGCAATGCGCCTGCCGTGCTCAGGGCAGCCGAGATGATCGATTACTTCCCGGTCATCGTTGACGGCCGTGTCGCTGCCGAGCGCTACCTCGCCGGCAAGCCCGCACCGGACACCTTCCTGGACGCCGCCCGCCAGCTCGACGTACCCAAGGAGCGCGCGGTCGTACTTGAGGACGCGCTGTCGGGTGTCGCTGCTGGCCACTCCGGCGACTTCGGCCTGGTGATTGGCGTCAACCGCGGCGTCGGCGCAGACGCACTTCTCGAGCACGGTGCGGACATCGTCGTCGACGATCTGGAGGAGCTTCTGTGAGCCCCAGCCACGTTGCGCCGACGCACCACGAGTTCATGGATCGCGCCCGGTTCCCGGTCGACGAGTGGCGCCTCATCGAGCGCCACATCAACCCCGCCGACCTCGGCACGACGGAGACGCTGTTCTCGGTGGGCAACGGTTACCTCGGCATGCGCGGCAATGTCGACGAGGGCCGTGACTCCTTCTCGCACGGCACGTTCATCAACGGCTTCCACGAGACCTGGCAGATCCATCACGCCGAAGAAGCCTTTGGCTTCGCGAAGGTCGGCCAGACCATCGTCAACGCTCCCGACGCGAAAGTCATCCGGCTGTACGTCGACGACGAGCCGCTTCTGCTGCCGATCGCCGATCTGGTCGAGTATGAGCGTGACCTCGACTTCCGCTCGGGTGTCATGTCCCGATCGATCCTGTGGCGTACGCCCGGTGGCAAGCGGGTTCAGATCAAGTCGCGACGCATGGTGTCGTTCACCCAGCGTCACCTCGCAGTGTTGACCTTCGAGGTCACGATGCTCGACGACTACGCGCCGGTCGCAATCTCGTCGCAGATCCTCAACCGTCAGGACGGCGAGGACGAGTACCACGTTCGCTCGATGGCGATGGGTGAAGGAGTCGACCCGCGCAAGGCCAGCGAGATGCGCCACCGTGTGCTGCTTCCGGAGGGCAACTCTGGCAACCTCGCCGACGGCCGCGTCACCCTGGGCTACAAGTGCGCCGAGAGCGGTATGACGCTCGCCGTCGCCGCAGATCACCGGCTCGAGACAGCCAACGCCTACTCCAAGCGCATACAGACCGACGATGACCTGGCCAAGCTGACGTACCGGATTGATGCTGAGCCGGGGCAGCCGATCACGCTGACCAAGCTCGTCAGCTATCACACGTCTCGCGGCGTCCCGTCGCGCGAATTGCTCGACCGTTGCCGACGCACCCTCGATCGGGCGCAGGAGGAAGGGCTCGACAAACAGTTCGCCGACCAGCGCGCATACCTCGACGAGTTCTGGGCTCGCTCCGACATCGAAGTGGTGGGTCAGCCGGCCGTGCAGCAGGCGCTCCGCTGGAACCTCTTCCAGATCGCCCAGGCATCGGCTCGCGCGGAGGGCACCGGTATCCCGGCCAAGGGTGTGACTGGCTCGGGCTACGGCGGTCACTACTTCTGGGACACCGAGGTCTACGTCCTCCCATTCCTCACGTACACAACGCCGCGGGCAGCCCGCAACGCGTTGCGCTTCCGCTACACATTGCTCGACGCGGCCCGCAAGCGCGCGAAGGAGCTGGCGCAGAAGGGCGCGCTGTTCCCGTGGCGCACGATCAACGGCGAGGAGGCCTCGGCCTACTACGCCGCCGGCACCGCGCAGTATCACATCGACGCCGACATCTCGTATGCGTTGAGTCAGTACCTCGCAGCCACTGGCGACATCGACTTCCTCACTCGTGAGGGCATCGACATGCTCGTCGAGACCGCTCGTATGTGGGTTGACCTCGGCTTCTGGCGCAACGAAGAGGACGGCACATTCCACATTCATGGGGTGACCGGCCCAGACGAGTACACGACGGTCGTCAACGACAACCTTTTCACCAACGTGATGGCGCGCTTCAACCTGCGCCGTGCCGCGGCGGCCGTACGTGAGCTCGCGATTCGTGATGGCGTCGAGTACGACCAGGTCGTCTCTCGACTGGAGCTCGAAGAGTCCGAGATCGTCGCGTGGGAGCGTGCAGCCGATGACATGGCGATTCCGTTCGACGAGCACCTCGGCGTGCACCCCCAGGACGAGCACTTCCTCGAGCGCGAGGTGTGGGATCTCGAGAACACGCCGCTGGAGAAGCGACCGCTGCTGCTGAACTACCACCCGCTGGTGATCTACCGCTTCCAGGTGCTCAAGCAGGCAGACGTCGTACTGGCGTTGTTTCTGCAGGGCGATGAGTTCAGTGCCGAGGAGAAGCGCGCAGATTTCGAGTACTACGACCCGATCACGACGGGCGACTCAACGCTTTCGGCGGTCGTGCAGTCGATCATCGCGGCCGAGGTCGGCTATCACGATCTGGCTCTGCGCTATTTCATGTCGGCGCTGTTCGTCGACCTCGCTGACCGTCACCAGAACACCTCGGACGGCGTGCACGTCGCGTCGACCGGTGGCGTGTGGAGCTCGCTGGTCGCCGGCTTCGGTGGCTTCCGCGATCACGGTGGCGTGTTCAGCATCGACCCGCGTCTGCCCGAGACGTGGGACTCGCTGGCCTACCGCGTCACGCTGCTCGGCACCCGCGTCAAGGTGACCGTACGTGCGGATGAGCTTGAGCTCGAGATCGAAGACGGCAAGCAGGCAACGCTGCGCGTACGCGGTGAAGATGTGACTGTCCTCCCGGGCGACCCGGTCACCGTCCCGCTCAAAGGTCAGGGTCCACGCCTGAACGGTGAACCGCCTCCCGTGCCTGGCCGCCGTCGCTCGGACGGCACCATCATCGCCGCCATCGTCCCCGGCACCTGACGCATACTGAGCACGATTTCGGCGGTTTCTAGGCGGAAATGCCCAGAAGATGTAAACATCGAAGATGTGCTCACAGTGACCTGGAAGACGGCAACCGGCGAGAGCGGTGAAGTCGCGCTTGTCGACGACGACAAGTGGACTTTTGGTCGCTCCGGAGGTGCTGAAGAGAACACGGTGACCGCAGACGATCCAGCGGTCAGCCGCACCGCGCTGGTGATACGCGACAGCGGTCCGGGCCCCGTCGTGTTCCGTGGGCAGATCGACAACGGCGCCAAGGTGGCACTGATCAGCGTCATCGGGTCGACGACCTGGCTGGAAGAAGGCACTGCAGGCAATCTCAGTGCTGAGGAGAACCGGGTTGAGTTCTCGATGGGCGACGAAGTGCTGATCACGATCGACGTGACGTTCGATGATCGCGGCACCGTCGTCGAACGCCAGCAAGCCGCTGAGTAGCCACCCTTCCTCTCGCCCCGCTACGCCGGAATAGTGTGAGTCTGTGACTTTCATTGAGGGGCTCCCCAAGGCGGAGCTGCATGTCCACCACGTCGGATCTGCTTCACCGAGCACGGTCGCTGAGCTGGCCGCACGATACGAAGGCGACACGCCCGTCCCCGCCGATCCGGCGCTGCTGGCCGACTACTTCACTTTCACAGACTTCGGGCATTTCATCGAGGTCTACCTCGCGGTGGTCGACCTTCTCCGCACGCCCGAGGACCTGTGGACGCTGACCTACGATGTCGCGCGAGACCTCGCAGCGCAGAACGTGCGATACGTCGAACTGACCTGCACGCCATACACGTCAATCCAGGTGGGCATCTCAGCCGAGGAGTACTGCGAGGCGCTGGAGGATGCACGGCGCAAGGCTGAGGTGGACTTCGGCATCGCGATGCGCTGGATCTTCGACATCCCGGGCGAGTCAGGCGTTCCGTCGGCTGACGTCACTCTCGACACGGCATTGCGCCTCCGTCCCGACGGACTCGTGGGCTTCGGTCTCGGCGGGCCCGAGGTCGGCGTACCGCGTCCGCAGTTCGCTCCGCATTTCGAGCAGGCGATCGCTGCCGGGTTGCATTCGGTGCCGCACGCAGGCGAGTCGACCGGCCCCGAGTCGATCTGGGACTCGCTCAACTACCTGCACGCCGAACGGATCGGCCACGGCATTGCCGCTGCCCAAGACCCGGCGCTCATGGCATACCTCGCCGAGAACCAGATCACGCTCGAGGTCTCCCCGACGTCGAACGTCTGCACGCGCTCGGTGCCGTCACTTGCAGAGCACCCGCTGCCGACGCTCGTCGCCGCAGGCGTGCCAGTGACGATCAACTCCGACGATCCGCCGATGTTCGGTACGACGCTCAACGCGGAGTACGCGATCGCCCAGGACCTGCTGGGCCTGGATGACGCCGGAGTGGCCGAGCTGGCGCGCGCGGCCGTACGAGCATCGTTCGCCGACGACGCGGTGAAGCGCGATCTCCTCGCCGAGATCGACGCCTACGCGGCTAGCTGACATACGACACGTACGTCTTGATCGTGCTGGTTCGGTGCGAGTGGGAGTTGTAGCCCGCGACCTTGACGGACCTCGTGCCGTACGAGGTGCTGGACTTGAAGCTCACCCACTTGGCGATCGTGCCGTTGGCGTCAGCGCGACCCTTGTAGCGAGTCACGCCACCAAGGATGATCTTGACCCGCTGGTACTTCTTGTAGCCGGTTCCGACCACCACGAACTTTTCGCCGCGATGCACTGTGGTCGCGGAGACGACCAAGCGCTTGTATGGCGAGCTGATCCGAGGCGATGCTGGAGAAGTCACGACGAGAGGATCGGCGTCCAAGAACGTCGCAGTCGCGGTAACCGTGAGGCGTCGACCGGCGTCGGTCTTCGTCGGAACGTAGGTCGATGCTGTCGCATCGAGGATCGGCGTGCCATCAACGTTCCACTGGTAAGCCACGGTCGCATTTGAGTCGACCGGACCCGGGTCTGCGGTCAACGTGTAGGTCTCGCGAGTCTTTCCAGTGATGGTCGGTGCGAGTCCTTCGAGGTAGGGCTTGGTCGTGTAGCCGTGCCACGGTGATGCGAAACCGGCCGCGAATGCAGGCCGGTAGCGCACGACGAGCGATGGATTCGCCGTGTCAAACGATTCCTCCGCTGTGCCGGCATCGAGGACCGTCGGAGCCGCTCCGGCAAACGTCACCGAGCTCAGCCCTGAGTTCATGTCAAAAGATCTGTTGGCGATGTTGGTGACGCTGCTCGGGATGTTCACGTCGACCAGCGCGTTGCCCCAAAACGCGTAATTGCCGATGGAGGTGACGCCGTCTGGAATCGTGATGCTGGTCAGGGCGTTCGACTCGAGCAGGCTCTCTGGAATCGTGGTCAGGTTCTTAGAGATCGTGGCGACGGCAATGTTGTTGAGCGCAAACACATTCTGGCCCATGGACGTGACGCTGTCTGGGATCACGATCGAAGTGAGGTCGTTGGCCGCGAATGCGTTGGAACCGATTGTGGTGACGCTGTTGGGGATCGAGACTTCCGTCAGTGAGTTTCCCTGGAAGGCCAGCTGGCCGATCTTCGTGAGGTCGGCCTCGATCGTGACACTGGTCAGTCCCTTGTTGGTGAAGGCCTGGAAGCCGACTTCCTTGACGTCATAGACGACGCTGTTGATGGTCACCGACTCGGGGATCGTGACGTCGGTTCCAAAGGATGCGTCGTAGGCCGAGACCGTTGCGCCCTGGTCGGGTGCTGAGTCGGTGGCCGTGAATGTGATGCCCTTCTCGTCGGTGACCGTCACATTGAAGGCGTTGGCGGCGGGCGCCATGAGCGTCATGACCCCGAACACCGTGGCAAGAGCCGCGAGCAGTGCAGTGAGTCGGATCTGGGCGGAGAGTTTGCTCCCGAGCATGTGTGGATTCCCTACTGTGCGGATTTCGCGGAACGAAGCGGTTGTTGGACGCTCGTATCAGTTTCCGAGCAAGCGTTCGGAAACCACGATAGATGAAGATCCGCCGCATCGCGAGCACTGTGATGGGAGTCATGGCTTGACGCATCCATAACCCTGTGGTTATCTATAACCAAGTAGTTATGGAGATGCGATGAATGACGATCAGCTCGACCTCGTGTTCGGCGCCCTGGCCGACCGGACCCGCCGCGCCATCCTGGCCCGGCTTGCCGAGACCGACGCCAACGTCGGCGACCTCACGGCACTGTTCACGATGTCCCAACCGGCGATCTCCAAGCACCTCAAGGTGCTCGAACAAGCCGGGCTGATCTCGCGCAACCGTCAGGGCACCATGCGCCTCAGCCACCTCCAGGCCGAGCCGCTCAAGGGCGCGACTGGCTGGCTTGTCGACTACCGCACGTACTGGAGCGAGAGCTATGACCGGCTCGACGAGCTCTTTGCATCACTCAACAACAAGGAGCAATGACATGAACACGACAGACACCCTCACGATCACTGCACCCGAGGGCACCCAGAACATCGAAATGTCGCGGGAGTTCGACGCCACCCGCGAGCAGCTGCTGGCAGCCCACATGGACCCCGAGTTGTTCGCCAAGTGGGTCGGGCCGAGGGGCTACGAGATGACGATCACCCAGTTCGAGCCCCGGCATGGCGGCGCCTACGCATTTGAGCACCGCAACCCCGAGGGCAACAACTTCGCATTCCGCGGCGTCTTCCACGGGGAGCCGACGGTCGAAGGCTTCAACCAGACGTTCGAGTTCCTCGGAGCTCCGGGCGAGATCTTCTTCGAGCAGTTCTGGTTCGAAGACCTCGGCAACGGTCGTACGCTGCTCCGCTCCAGGTCGACCGTCTCGAGCGTCGAGATCCGTGACGCCATGGCCAAGGACATGGTTTCCGGTGTCGTAGAAGGTTACGAAAAGCTCGACGAGCTGCTCGCCGCGCTCTAGAACTCAGCGGGTGCCAGAGCGACCGGGACGCGTACGAGGAGTACTCCCGGCTGCACTTCGGCGGTGATCTCGAGGCCTTCGCCTACGGGGTCACCGTCGAGCTGCATCGGCATCGGCTTCTCAGCGCGGATGACGACCTTGCGGCCCTTGAGCCGGCCGAGTTGCTCGTTCGTACGGCGCCCTCGGCCGAGCACACGAACGAGGATCGCGAACCAACCGATGAAGCGCTTGGGTGCGATCACCACGACGTCGAGCAGACCGTCATCGATCTGGGCATCGGGCAACAACGGGATGCCGCCCTGCAGGAATCCCACGTTGCCGACCACCACGGTGCGAGCCTTGAACTTCTGGAACTCGCCATCGTCGACCGAGATCTGCACCTTCATCGCGGGATAGCGGGCAGCCTTCACTCCGGAGACGAAGTACGCGAGCCAGCCGACCTTTTCCTTCAGCTGGTCGTCGACGCCGTTCATGATCATGGCGTCCATCCCGAGACCGGCCATCACCAGAAAACAGGTGTCGGTGCCGGAGTCGGTCTTGTATGTGCCGAGGTCAATCGCCCGGTCCTGCCCGCTGAACGCGACATCGAGCGCGTCGCGTGTGTTGAGCGGGATGCCGAGGTTGCGGGCGAGTAGGTTGCCGGTGCCGTGGGGCAAGATGCCGACGGCTACGCCCGTACGGGCGACCTCCTCGCACACAGCGCGGACTGTGCCGTCGCCGCCAGCCGCGAGGATCAGGTCGACCTCGGCTTCGAGCGCAGCCAGTGCCTGGCCATAGCCGGGATCCTCGATCGTCGTCTCGAACCAGAGCGGCTCGCTCCAACCGTCGCGGGTGGCGACGGTACGTACGCGCTCCTTGAACTCCTCGACGTCGGCGATCTTCGACGGGTTGAGGATGACTGCGACGCGTTTGCGGCCCGAACCGGTCAGCACAGCGAGCTCATGGGGCAGTCGGGTCGCGTCGGTGACCAGCAGCAGCCACAGGCCGAGGGTGACCGCGATACCGAAGCTGAGCCCGGCGACGACGTCACTCAGGTAGTGGACGCCGAGGAAGATACGACTCGCACCGACGCCGAGACCCAGCAGTACCAGTGCGGCGATCATGATGCGGCGACGCCAGCCTCGGCCGGTGATGACGATCGCCATCAGCACGGCAATCGTGAAGAACATTGCAGATCCGGCGGAATGGCCGCTCGGGAACGAGAACCCGCCGATCTCGTGAAGCGAGTTGTCGTAGACCGGACGATCGCGACGGAAGATCAGCTTGAGCAGGGCATTGCCACCGATCGCGGCGATGCCACTGACGGCGATCCAGAGTGCGACCTGGCGCTCGCGGCGATACAGCGCGTACGCCGCTCCAGCCGCGAGAGCGATGCCGCACCACAGGTTGCTGAAGATGACCGCGACTACGTCGAGAAAGTCGACGAGTCCGGGACGGCTCTGGCTGAAGTCGTACGCAGCATCGCCAACGTTGTCGTCAAGTGACTGGAGCGGATCCCATCCGGCAGCGACGAGGATCGCGAGCACGACGAACAGCCCGGTCAGGCCGGCGATGACACGGGTGAGCGCGCCGGCATGACTGGGCTCTGCACGACGCAGGTCGAACGACACGGCTCCTCGCTTCTTCCGGGCTGATCAGAGTCGCCCCAGCGTATATGGAGCGCTGAGTCCTACCGACACGACAGATAGGCTGGCACCGTGATCGACCCCCGAATTCTGCGAGAAGACCCCGACGCCGTACGTGCAGCTCAACGCCGCCGCGGTGAGTCCGTTGACATCGTCGACGAGCTCATTGCCGCTGATGAGCAGCGCCGGTCGTCGATCGCGACGTTCGAGGCCGTACGTGGTGAGCAGAAGAACCTCGGCAAGCTGATCCCCAAGGCCCAGGGCGACGAGAAGACGGAGCTGCTCGCCCGCACCAAGGAGCTGAGCCAGCAGGTCAAGGATGCCGAGGCAGCGCAGTCACAGGCCGCTGAGTCATTCGACCAGCTCATGAAGCAGCTGCCTAACCTCGCCTCGGCCGACGCCCCGCAAGGTGGTGAGGACGACTTCGTCGTGCTCGACACGGTTGGCACGCCGCGCGACTTCGCCGCCGAAGGCTTCGAGCCGCGCGATCACCTCGAGCTCGGGCAGATGCTTGGGGCGATCGACACCGAGCGTGGCGCCAAGGTCAGCGGCGCACGGTTCTACTACCTCACGGGTGTTGGCGCTCAGCTCGAGCTCGCGCTGACGCAGGTCGCGATGAGCAAGGCCGCCGCCTGGGGATTCACGCCGATGATCCCGCCCGCGCTGGTCAAGCCGCGCGCGATGGAGGGCACCGGCTTCCTCGGCCAGGCTGCCGATGACGTCTACTACCTGGAGAAGGACGATCTCTACCTCGTCGGTACGTCGGAGGTGCCGCTCGCGGCCTATCACTCCGACGAGATCCTCGAAGCTGAGCAGCTGCCGAAGCGCTACGCCGCGTTCAGCCCCTGCTACCGCCGCGAGGCAGGCTCGTACGGCAAGGACACCCGCGGGATCTTCCGCGTGCACTGGTTCGACAAGGTCGAGATGTTTGTCTACACGACGCTCGACCAGGCGGCTGCCGAGCACGAGCGCCTGCTCGGCTGGGAGCGCGACTGGCTCGACGCCCTCGAGCTGCCCTACCGCGTCATCGACGTGGCCTCGGGCGATCTCGGGCTCTCGGCGATCCGCAAGTTCGACTGCGAGGCGTGGATCCCGACGCAGGGCAAGTACCGCGAGGTCTCGTCGGCGTCCAACTGCACCGAGTTCCAAAGCCGTCGACTCGACATCCGCGTACGTGGCGACGAAGGCACCGCACCTGCTGCGACGCTCAACGGCACCCTGTGCGCCATGACGCGCACGATCATCGCGCTGCTCGAGAACGGTCAGCAGGCTGACGGATCCGTGCGCCTGCCCGCTGTGTTGCATCCATTCCTGGGTGAGGTCCTGAGGCCGCTCGCGTGACCTGGCGTCCCAAGCTGGTGGCGCTCGACGTCGACGGAACGCTCGTCGACGGCGACAACGTGATGACGCCTGCGGTTCGCGAGACCGTACGTGCCATCCGTGAGTCCGGTATCGAGACGGTCATCACGACCGGCCGAGCGATCCCGGGAGTGCTCAACACCGCGGCTCTGCTCGACTTCGACGACGCGTACGCGATTGCCAGCAACGGCGCGATCGTGTTCACGTACAACCCGGTCGAGATCCTCAATCTGGTGACCTTCGACGCGAGTGAAGCCGTACGACGTGTGCTCGAGCATGTGCCCGACGCGCTGGTCGCGGTCGAGGACATCGGGGTGGGCTACCGCCTCAACAAGCCGTTTCCGTCGGGAGAGATCAACGGCAAGATGACGGTCGAACCGGTCGAGTCGCTGATCTCCGAACCGGTGACGCGCGTCGTCATCCGTTCTCCCGAGCACAGCCAGAAGGAGTTCGCGACACTTGTCGAGGACCTGGGGCTCTCCGATACGAACTACTACATCGGTTACACGGCCTGGCTCGACCTTGCACCGGAAGGCGTCAGCAAGGCGTCCGGGCTGACGTTCTTGTGCGACCGTCTCGGCATTGCCGCCGCCGACGTACTAGCCGTGGGCGACGGCAACAATGACGTCGAGATGGTGAAATGGGCAGGCCGAGGCGTAGCGATGAGCCACGGGCCCGCGTCACTGCTGGCCGTTGCCGATCACGTCACCGGCACGGTCGAAGAAGACGGCCTGGTGGCCGAGCTTCAGCGCTACCTCTAGTCAGGCCACCTGGCTCGACTCGAGTCCGTCGAAGCAGTCCAGTACGTCGTCGATCGTCGGCAGCGACGGAATGCTCGCCAGTCCGGACGCCGCATCCTTCTTCATTTCGCGGGCACGTCGCATGTGCCGCTTGATGGTCGATGTCGAGCAGTCGAGCCGCTCAGCCAGCTGACCGCAGGTGTCCTTGGGGTACGCGTGCCGCATCGACATCACGGCATCGTGACTCAGAGGTCCGCCACCCACGCGTGCCCCACCAAAGGCGAACGCCGGCTGTGCGACCTGGATGCCGAGCTCAGCGCGCATGCGATGTCGGTCGGTTTCGCTCGTGCAGGCGACAAAGCCCGACACGTCGACCTCGACGACAGCTCGGTAAAGGCAGTCGACCATCAGAGGGCAACCAGCGCACTTGCGGTGCGCGGATGCTCGCTTGGCCGACAGCTGTGCCCACTCAGCCGCCGAGACTTCATGTCGCGCTGGCGGATTGTGCAGGTTCTCGTCGTGGAATACCTCCGGCTCAAAAATGCACGGAGGCGTCGTCATTTCATCAACGATGGTCATGGGCTCCCTCTTCCCAATCGACTGACGCCTACTGTTTCTCCCCCAGGCGACGCCAGCTCACATCTGATATTGATTCTAGAGGTACATTCCTCCGGATGTGTGATCTGAACCGGTTGTATCCGAATCGTCACCTTTGGTGTCGTTTGGACCCGGTAGAGCCAGACGCATGTTCTGGAACTGCGCCTGCGCCTGAACTTGTTGGGCATACAAGGCCGCTTGGATGCCGTGGAACAGGCCTTCGAGCCATCCGACCAGCTGAGCCTGAGCGATCCGAAGCTCACCTTCAGACGGCGTCTCGTCGTTGAACGGCAGGCTCAGGCGCTCGAGTTCGTCGACCAGCTCCGGAGCGAGACCGTCCTCGAGCTCCTTGATCGACTGCAGGTGGATGTCGCGCAGCCGTACGCGGCTGGCCTCGTCGAGCGGCGCTGCCTTGACCTCGTCGAGGAGCTGGCGAATCATCCCGCCGATCCGCATCACCTTGGCAGGTTGGGCGACCAGGTCTGAGAGTGAGGTTTCAGACGTCGTCGCCGGCACCGGCTGGCCGTCGGGACCAATGATCTCTGGCTGCTCTTCAGTCATACATTCACCCTAGTTGAGGGTCAGAAGGACCTTGCCGGTGTGGGAGGAGTCCTCGAGTACCTGGTGCGCGGCGCGTACGCCTTCGAGTGGATAAGTCGCATGGATGATCGGCCGTACGGTGCCATCCGCGACCAATGGCCAGACCTGGGCCACCATCGCGGAGACGATCGCAGCCTTCTCGGCTGTCGGCCGGGCGCGCAGCGATGTCGCCATGACGGCGGCGCGCTTCGTCAGCAGCGCTCCGATGTCGAGCTCGCCCCGGAGTCCGCCCTGTAGGCCGATGATGACGAGGCGGCCTGCGGTCGACAGCACTGAGATGTTTGCAGCGAGGTACTTGGCGCCCATGATGTCGAGGATGACGTCTGCGGTGACGCCTTGCTCCTTGAGCACGTCGGCGAAGTCCTGCTCGCGATAGTTGATGACAATGTCTGCGCCCAGCTCGCGACAGAACGCCGCCTTCTCCTCCGAGCCGACCGTCACCGCGACGCGAGCGCCGAATGCCTTGCCGAGCTGAATGGCCATGGTGCCGATGCCGCTGCCGCCACCGTGGGCGAGCAATGTCTCGCCGTTCTCGAGCTTGCCCATCATGAAGACGTTCGACCAGACCGTGCAGGCGACTTCCATCAGTCCTGCCGCGTCGAGGAGCGAGACGCCACGAGGCACGACGGCGACCTGTCCGGCGGGTACGGCGACGTACTCGGCATACCCGCCACCGCTGAGCAGGGCGCACACCTGCGTACCGGGCGGAAGATCGGTGACGCCTTCTCCGACGGCGGCAATGGAGCCCGAGCACTCGAGACCGAGGACTGGCGTTGCACCGGGCGGCGGGTCGTACAGACCCATTCGCTGCATCAGGTCAGCACGGTTGACTCCCGCGGCGGTGACTTCGATCAGGACCTCGCCGGGGCCCGGTTCGGGCACGGGAAGGTCGACCACCTCGAGGGCGTCGACATTGCCTGGTTGGGAGACCACTACGGCACGCATGCTCGTACGCTACTCACTCATTCGGCTGGGCAGTCAGGCTGCACCTGTCAAGATTGCCTTTATGCGTGTCGCACTGGTCCAGCTCGTCTCGACGACGGACTCCGCAACCAACCGTGCTGAGATTGCAGGGCAGCTGGCCGCATTGACCCCATCGGATGGCCTCGACCTGGTCGTGTTGCCCGAGGGAGCGATGCACGACTTCGGCGCTCCAGACCTCGATCTGGCTCCTGTCGCCGAACCCCTCGACGGACCGTTCGTACAACTGCTGACAGCAGAGGCTCAGCGACTCCAGACGACGTTCATTGCCGGGATGTTCGAGCAGACCGATGGCTTGCCGTTCAACACGCTGGTCGTTGTCGACGGTGACGGTCTGCGCGCGACGTACCGCAAGATCCACTTGTACGACTCGTTCGGCTATCGCGAGTCCGACCGGCTTTCGCCCGGCGCGATCGAGCCTGTCGTTGTCGAGATCGCTGGGCGCCCTGTCGGATTGATGACCTGTTACGACCTTCGCTTTCCCGAGCACGCTCGTGCGCTGGTTGATGCGGGTGCCGAGCTGCTGGTCGTACCGGCCGCGTGGGTCGCCGGCGAACACAAGTTGCACCACTGGCGGACCCTGCTGACCGCTCGCGCGATCGAGAACACGGTGCACGTTGTTGCTGCCGCACAGGGCGGCGACCGCTACACCGGACACTCCGCGGCGATCGATCCATGGGGCTCTATCGTTGTCGAGGCCGAAGATGCCCCAGCGATTCTGCAAGCGGTTCTCGCGGCCAACGACGTGGCGCACGCGCGCGAGGTCAACCCATCGCTCGCCAACCGAAGGATCAGGTCATGAGCCGTACGCCGAAGGGTGGACGACGCAGGCTGGACTCGTCGGTGCCCCCTGTGTACGACGTACCGACCCGCGAACCTCGGATCGAGTCAGCTCGCACCCTCAGGCTCGTCATGGCGTTGGTGTTCCTTGCCTGGGTTGGTGGCACGGTCGGAGCAGGCACGGCCGTCGTCGCCGTCGACAGTCCGACGTGGGTCGAGCGGCCTTCAGCTGCATTGCTGATGGTTGTCTTCACGATCGGTCTGACGCACCGCGGCGGCGGATTCATGCGCATCTGGCTTCCTCTCGTGACTCTGCTCGGAGTGCTGGCGGTGGTCCTTGAGACCAACATGCTTCTCGCGGCATCGGCCGCTGTCACGGCGATCCTCGCGGCGGTGTGGGCTGTGCTGGTGACCCGGCCGGCTCCCTCGGCGATCGCGTCAACGCGCGAATACACCGTCACGCTCATGGTTGCGCTGAGCGGAACGCTCGCGGTCGCGGCATGGAATGCGCCAGTCAACTACCAGCGCTTCAACCTGGCGGTGCTGATCGTCGCCCTCGGTCTTGTTATCACCCTGGTGTGGAACCTAGGTGCTGGCCTGCATGGTTTGGGTCGGCAGCACTTCCTGATTCTGGCGGGCATTGCCGCGGTCGTGGTCCTGGTGCTCGTCTACAGCAGCTTGGTTCGCAGCAACGGATCACAGTCGCTCGTACGTGCGATCGACGATGCAGTGATATGGATGCGTACGCACATCAACGGCGTACCCAGGCCGGTCGAGGTGTTCGTCGGTTTCCCGGCCCTGATCGTTGGCGTCTCTCTGCGGGCCAAGCGCCGCGAGGGTTGGTGGGTCCAGGTCTTTGCCGTGATTGGCACCGGAGTCATGACCACGTCGTTGGTCACCCCCGGCGCGTTCCCGACGTACATCGGTCTCTCGACGCTCTACTCAGCGATCCTGGGTCTGATCGTGGGACTGATCATCAGGCATCAGGTGGTGCAGGAACGGTCCGCGCGGGCGGCCAGAGCGATCGAGGACATCGTGCGAGTGGAGCCACCTCGCTTCGCTCCACTCAAGTAGTGCGACAATTTATCCCGGCGCAGCACCTTGGTGTTGCCACCCAGGAGGGGTGCCGGAGCGGCCGATCGGAAGCGCCTTGAAAGCGCTCGCTGGCAGCAATGTCAGCCGCGGGTTCGAATCCCGCCCCCTCTGCTCTATGAATTACCGTCTCGATCGTCGCTTCGTCCTGCGCTCCCTCGGCATCAACGTGATGACGCTCGGGACCGTCACTGTCGGTGCCTTCCTACTGCCTGGCATCTGGGCGTGGGTGTTCGCCGGGCTGGCTGTGCTGCTCCTCACCAACGCGGTGTCGATGGCGGTCTGGCCACCGGTCGTGGTTCGCACGACCGATGACGATGTGCGCGTTGGCGGACGGTTGACGGTCCGACGAATCACTACGCCCTGGTCCGAGGTCGAGGGCGTTGATCACGCGGACGGTCGGCTCTACTTCACCCGTGGCGACGAGACGATTCTGAGCTTCCCGATCGCGTACGTCGGTCCACGCGGTGAGGAACTCGTACGCGACATCTACGACCGTCTCAACACCGCCAACGGTTACACCCGCTTCAACCCGAGCTGAGTCGAGTCCCGATTCGTCGGGGACGCCCTGCGGTCGGTATCCTGTTCCGGTTGCCTGTTTCGACGGGCGGCGGGGAGGTGTCGCATAGTGGCCTAGTGCGCCCGCCTGCTAAGCGGGTTGAGGTTTAAACCTCTCGCGAGTTCAAATCTCGCCACCTCCGCCGCATAAGCGAGAAGCAACGCTCGAGTGACCAGTCACCCATGGTGGCTGGTCACTGTGCTTCGTAACCAGGGCGGAGCTCGCTCCGCCACAAAGCAAGGAGCAAGGATCGGGCAACCGACCTTGCTCCTTTTGCTATGTCCAGGCCAGCAGGACTGCTCCGGCGCCGACCAGGACGACACCGATCCATTGCTTGGGCTGCAGGTGCTCGCCCAGCAGTGTGACGCCGAAGATCGCGACGAGTACGACGCTGAGCTTGTCGACGGGCGCGACGAGCGATGCGGGCCCCAGCTTGAGTGCTCGGAAGTAGCAGATCCAGGATGCTCCGGTCGCGAGCCCGGACAGGATCAGGAACACCCAGGTCTTGGTCGAGAGCGGTCCCGGCGAATGGAACTTGCCGAGCAGCAGGAGGATGAAGCCGAGCGTCACGAGGATGACGATCGTACGAATGAACGTCGCGACATCGGAGTCGACGTCTTTGACGCCGACCTTCGCGAAGATCGCCGTCAGCGCCGCGAAGAAGGCTGAAAGTCCGGCCCAGAACGGCCAGGACTGAATCAGCGTCGAATCCATTGGATCCCCTCGTTTCTCGACGGCGCGCGATTCGATCCGTCAGGATTCAGCGTATGCGCGTAACCCACCTGAACTGCGGAACGATGAACCCACCGACGATGTCGCCCATCGTCTGCCATGTCCTGTTGTGCGAGACCGATGACGGATTGGTGCTGGTCGACAGCGGCCTGGGTCGAGCGGACTTCGCCGACCCGAAGCGAATGGGACCAGGACGGTTCCTGACTCGCCCCGCTCGTGAGGACTCGGGGACTGCCGCCGCGCAGGTCGAGGCACGCGGTCACGCGTTGTCCGACGTCACGCACATCGTGCTGACGCACATGGACTTCGACCACATCGGCGGCGCCGCCGACTTCCCCGAAGCCATCGTCCACACGACCGCTGACGAGTACGACTGGGCCGTAGCCAATCCGGACTTCATGTCCAAGCAGCGCTATTCGCAGAAGCAGTGGGCGTACGCGCCGCGGTTCGAGACACACTCCGGCCCCGGCGATGCGTGGAAGTTCGGCCTGACTGGCATCTCGGTTCTGCCCGGCATCACGTACGTACCGATGCCCGGGCACACCAAGGGCCACGCGGCCGTTGCGGTCGAGCCCGATGGAGGAGGCCTCCTGCTTCACGCAGGCGACGCGGTCTTCGACGCGAGCTCGTACACGCCGACGTCGCCGGCGGGCACGCCGCTTGGCAAGATCGGCAAGCTCCGGGCGTTCGAGAAGGTCATGGCGCAAGACGGCAAGAAGCTCGCCGGCAACCACGCGACCCTCGCGCGTCTCAATGGCGAAGACGGCGTGACCGTGTTCAACGCCCACGACAAGCGCATCTTCGACGACCTGGCTGGCTGAGATGGCAGATCTCGGGGTCGTGCGGGACGACGAAAAGAGTCCGATCTCGGACAGATTGGAACTCCTTGCAGTCGGCCTTGCGTTGGCGTTCCTCGTTGCGTACGCGTTGCCGATTCTTCGGCCAGATTCCTCGAGTGAAGTCATCGACCTGTGTCGAGTCATCGTGTGGGCTACTTGGGCCCTGCTTGCGATTGAGGTCGGTATCCGACTCTGGCACGCGGACAGCAAGACCGAATTCTTCAAGAGTCGCTGGCTCGACGTTCTAGCAGTCGCCCTTCCGGTACTGAGGCCGTTGCGACTACTTCGTCTCTTAGTGGTGCTGAGTGCGCTTCAGCGATTCGTCGGGCACTCACTGCGAGGGCGTATTGCCATCTACGTCGGGGGATCCCTCGCGCTGACCTCATTTGTCGGCGCACTCGCCGTGCTCGATGCTGAGCGGAAGAGTCCTGATGCAAACATTTTGAACTTCGGGGATGCGATCTGGTGGGTTGCAACCACCCTGTCGACCGTCGGCTACGGCGATCACTATCCAGTGACGAACGTCGGGCGAGGCGTGGCGGTCGCGTTAATGATCGTTGGCGTGGCGTTCCTGGGTGTTGTGACTGCATCGCTTGCAGCGTGGCTTATCGAACAGGTGCGGGAGATCGAGGCCGAGTCCGACGCGATTCAGCGCCGAGACATCCTTGCTGTGCATGAAGAGGTTCGGGAGCTGCGAGCCCAGCTCGCGCAGCGAGATCGCGCGGTCGATGATGCCTCGCCGCCTGAGGACTAGATGAGCCTCGACTGGTGGCTACGGAACAACGACAGCGGGAAGCTCATCCTGTTCCAGTTCCCCAATCCGGCGCTGTGGGTGTTCTTCGCCGCGACCGCGCTGCGTTGGAGCCCATACGACGAGGTCGACACTGAGCTGCGCTGGATCGGTTCAGGAGCGCTGATCGTGTGGGGACTGGACGAGCTCGTACGAGGTGACGCCCCGTACCGACGCATTCTCGGTGCGATCGTTATCGGGTGGCAGGTCGCCAACTTGCTGAGCTGACCAGGCCAGAAACGAAAAGTGCCCCGGACCGAGGTCCGGGGCACTTCTACGTTTGGGTCAGGCTTCGAGGCGAGCCTTCAGGCCATCGAGCTCAGTCCAGAGCACGGCCGGCAGGGTGTCGCCGAACTGCTCGAACCACTCGTTGATCTGCGGGATCTCGGTCTTCCACTCGTCAACGTTGACGGAAAGCGCCTTCTCGAGCTGCTCGGTGGTGACATCGAGACCGTCGGTGTCGATCGACGAGGCCGGGGGCACGAGGCCGATCGGCGTCTCGCGGGCTTCAACCTTGCCCTCTACGCGGTCGATGACGTACTTGAGGATGCGGCTGTTCTCGCCAAAGCCGGGCCACAGGAAGCCACCGTCTTCGTCGCGGCGGAACCAGTTGACGTAGAAGACCTTGGGGAACTTCGACTCGTCGTTGTTCTTGGCCATGTTGATCCAGTGACCGAAGTAGTCACCAGCGTCGTAGCCGATGAACGGCAGCATGGCCATCGGGTCGCGGCGGACGATGCCAACCGCGCCAGTCGCAGCAGCGGTGGTCTCCGAGGAGAGCGTCGCGCCCATAAACGTTCCGTGGGTCCAGTCGCGGGCCTCGGTGACGAGGGGGATCGTCGTCTTGCGGCGGCCACCGAACAGGATCGCGTCGAGCGGGACACCGTTCGGGTCGTCGTACTCGTCAGCCAGCGTCGGGCACTGCTTGATCGGGGTGCAGAAGCGGCTGTTGGCGTGGCTCGAGAGCTCGGTGCTCTCCGGAGTCCAGTCGTTGCCCTTCCAGTCGGTCAGGTGGGCCGGCGGCTCGTCCGTCATGCCCTCCCACCAGATGTCGCCGTCGTCGGTCAGAGCAACGTTGGTGAAGACCGAGTTGCCCTGCTCGATGGTGCGCATCGCGTTGGCGTTGGTGTCCCAGCCGGTGCCCGGTGCAACACCGAACAGGCCGAACTCGGGGTTGACGGCGTACAGGCGGCCGTCGGCACCGACGCGGATCCAGGCGATGTCGTCGCCGATCGTCTCGACCTTCCAACCTGGGATGGTCGGCTCGACCATCGCGAGGTTGGTCTTGCCACAGGCGCTCGGGAAGCCGGCGGCGATGTACTTGACGACGCCTTCGGGGTTCGTGAGCTTGAGGATGAGCATGTGCTCGGCCATCCAGCCGTTGTCGCGGCCCATCACCGAAGCGATGCGGAGCGCGTAGCACTTCTTGCCGAGGAGGGCGTTTCCGCCGTACGACGAGCCGAACGACCAGATCATGCGCTCTTCGGGGAACTGCACGATGTACTTGGTGTCGTTGCACGGCCACTTCACGTCGGCCTGGCCTTCAGCCAGCGGAGCGCCGAACGAGTGGAGAGCGGGGACGTAGTCAGCTTCGGTCTCTTCGATCTTGCTGAGGACGTCCTTGCCGATACGGGCCATAACGGTCATCGAGGCGACGACGTATGCCGAGTCGGTGATCTCGATGCCGAACATCGGGTTGTCGGACTCGAGGTGACCCATGACGAACGGGATGACGTACATCGTGCGGCCCTGCATGCAGCCGTCGTAGAGGTCCGTCATGATCTTCTTCATGTCGGCGGGGGCCATCCAGTTGTTGGTGGGCCCTGCGTCCTTCTCGTCGACGGAGCAGATGTAGGTGCGGTCCTCGACGCGTGCCACGTCATTGGGATCAGATGCGCAGTAGAAGGAGTTGGGCTTCTTCTCAGCGTTGAGACGCTTGAAGGTGCCGGCTTCGACGAGCTTGTCGGTGATGGAGACCCACTCTTCGGGGGATCCCTCGCACCAGTAGATCTCGGAAGGCTTGGTGAGGGCGGCTACTTCGTCAACCCAGCTCTGGAGCTTGGCGTAGGTCGAACGGTAAGTAGTGATGGTGTCTAAAGACATGTGTGAACTTTTCCTTCTCGCGCATCGCGAATCAAGCGCATTGATTCGCACTTCCCGGCAATCGACGTGTCGGCAGGGATAGCTGATGTGTGATTTTCCGTCTCCGACGGGCGAAGACGATCGACTGACTCTACGCCGGGGAAGCAATCAAAGCCCAGCGAGAGACGGGTGAAGATAGTCACATCTCCACCCGTCCCCGCGGTCCTACTTCTTGTAGGCGAACCTGATCGTGTAGTTGCCGCTGACGATGCCGGGTGCACGAATCTCGCGGAATGACTCACCGACTCCGCCACCGAGCTTGCGGTATCGAAGGTATGCCGTGAGGTCGTCCTGACGCGGCTGCGTGAGGAGCAGGTCGAGCAGTTCGTCGAGGCTTTCGGGCTCATAGACGTCGCCCTCTTCCTCGTCGACGAACTCTTCGCCGAACTCCTCGTCGTAGTAGTCGTCGAAGGACTGTCCGGCCAAGTTGAGAGTTCCGGACTTGGTGGCACGGGTCGACATCTTCCAGGCGAAGTCGAGGTTCTCGGGAGCCGCGTCACTGTCGACTGGAGCCTTCAGCTTGAGTCGCAGATCTACGGTCGCGCCACGCTTGGTCTTGATCACGCCGCCGTTCTCTACGGTCTTCCAGGTCGCGCCCGACTTGTATTGCGCGCTGGCGATCTTGTACTTGCGGTAGTCAGGCGAGAGTTCCGACTCAATCTCGACGTCGGTGATCTTGACCTTCTCGAACTGGTTCGACAGAAGTGCTTCGACGTCGCTAGCAGCTTCGTATGCGACATCCTCAGGGAAGTACTGCGATGTCGAGTAGCGCTGCGTACGTTCGAAGGTCTGCGGGAACGGGGTGCCTTCGCGCGTGTACGTGATGGTCCACGTCATCAGAGACTCACCGGCGCCGTACTGGTTGAGTACGGCGATTGCGTCGCCGGCCACCTGCGTCGCGACGACGTATGAGAGCGCGAACGGCACGCTGACCTTGGTGGTCGACTCCTTTGTGTCGCCAAGCCCGGTCGAGGTGCTGTGCACGTTGATCGGCGAGTGCGACTGTCCGATCGTTCCGAGGATTCCCTGGAGGCGGTCCTGGTTGATCACACCCTTGACGGTTCCGACGTTCGCGAGCTTGTACGAGCCAAACGCGTCGGGCTGGATGGTAACGGTGCTGGCGCCGTGGAAGGTCTCGTTGGACTTGCCGCTGAACTCGTCAGGGTGTCCAAAACCGATGACCTTGCCCGCACAGATCGCGGTGACTGTGCCGACTGCGGCGGTGGTCACCTCTCCATAGGAGAAGGTCGTGGCGAGGTTGCCTCCGACGACGATCGGGTAGTTGACGGGCGCGGACGACTGGCCGATCGCATCGACGAAGCCGGACTTCTTGTAGCTGCTCTTCGACTGCAGCGACGGTGAGCGCTTCGCCTGCTTGTTCGCGATGTCTGCGGGGGCTCCGCTGACCTGCTTCTTCGGACGCAGCATGCGGGGCTGGCCGAGGGACGCTTCTCCCTCGCTCGCGCTCTGCAGCGACGCGATGGCGCTCTTTGAAGCCGGAGCAGGCGCCGCAGTTGCCGCGTTGTACTTCGGGTTCTTCAGGTCGTACATGTACGTCGCGGGGGTCACGCCAGCAATGTCGCTGGGGCTATTGCTGAACCCGTATGAGACGGCGCCGATCAGGTCGCCTGTCGCGTCGTCGTAGACCGGTGAGCCGGACATGCCAGCCCAGATGCCTGCGTCGATCGAGCCGTCAGACTTGGTGATGCGGCTGTCTTCCATCTTGAAGACCGGCAGGTCCATTCCGGGACCGATGCCGTTCTGGATGGTCCGCAGGTAGACGCCATGGAACTCTTCCGGCGTCGTACCTTCCACAGTGGTCAGACCTGTGACCGGTTGACCTGGTGCGAGGGTCGAAGTGTCGTACGCATCGGGACAGTTGTCTCCGATGGCTGAGTAGGAAGCGGTTGCCGTTGCGGCGAGACCTCCCACGACTAAGGCACTCACGGCTGTGAGGCTGGCAAAGGCATGCAGGGGTCGCGTCGTCATGGGGTCCTCCCCGATGGACAGATGATGGCAATCCCGACGCTATGTCACCGGGAGGTCAGCCGTGGAGCATTCGTGAAACCGACCGGATTTTCGCTCGGGTCGGGGCCACGCTAGAATCAGCGAGGCCCTTCGGGGCAAGCGCCCGTAGCTCAACGGATAGAGCATCTGACTACGGATCAGAAGGTTAGGGGTTCGAATCCCTTCGGGCGCGCAACACCCGCCTCGTACTGACCGATCAGGTCGTACGAGGTTTGTCGTTTCTGGGTGCGCCTCGTTGCCGGTTACGTGCATAGTGGCAACACACGTGATGTGTTCTCGGATTACTTCTGAGGAGCTCCCATGGCCAGATGGATCCCACGGCAAGTTCCGACTCTCGCAGGTGGTCAAGCGCCCGGTTCGCCGACGTTCGGTACGGGCGGAGGTCAACTAGCCCAACCTGCTCAGCCAGGCCAACCGGTTGAACCAGCCCAACCTGCTCAGGCTGCGGCATCAGATACCAAGCACAACCAACAGCCTTCGACGGAAGCTTGCGTCATCGCGTTGGCGCTCCTCGTCGTCGGCAGTGTTGTGGCGACGCTGCTTCTCGGCACAAAGTGGGGCCCCACCTACATCCCTGCGGCGGGGATCGGCGCATTCGCCCTTTTCTACGTCGCCGCGCAGGCGATCGAGCGCTTGGTCGAAGTGTTGGTCGGGCTGATCCCTGCCCGTTGGACCTTCGACAAGCCCGCGGCGCTCAAGAGCCTCGATAGCGCGATTGTCGCCGCTGAAAATGCGCCAGGCGGGGGCACGAGCAAAGATGCCGCCAATGCGAAAGCAAATTTGGAACAGGTCGTTGCCAACCGGACGATGGTGACTTTCGGTCTGGCAGCGGCCCTCGGGACCGTCTTGTGCAGCTACTTCGAGGCGAACTTCCTGGCGGCGCTTGGTGTCAAGATGGGGACCGGGTTTGGCAACGAACTACTCACGGTCCTCGTCACAGCTCTGGTGATCGGTGGCGGCTCAAAGCAGCTGCACGACCTCATCACCAAGGTGAGCAAATCCAACGCCAGCGCGTCGGCTGCCGGAAGCTAGCTGACTACGTCGTCTTCTTGGCCGGGGCGGACTTCTTGGCAGGGGCCTTCTTGGCCGGGCTGGCCTTCTTCGCTGCCGCCTTTTTGGCCGGTGCCTTCTTTGCCGGAGCCTTCTTCGCTGCAGTCTTCTTCGCAGGCGCTGCGGGCTTAGCCGTCGGCGTCGGCGCCGGACGTGGCTGTGTGTACGACGGTGTTGGGGTGTTGCTGGCGACGCGGCGTGCAGCGGCGACCGCAGCGGCACCGGCACCGGTGACCAGACCGAGCAATGCGACCTTCTTGACCTTGCCGCGCTTCTTCTTGGGCTTGGCCGCATCGGGGATGTGGTCGGAGACGCTGTCGGGGATCTTCTCGAAGAGCTCGTCGCGCAACTCGAGCAACTGCTTCTTGTCGGGAATCAGGTCCTTGAGGTCCTCGCGATCGGGCAGACGGTTCTTCACCTCGTCACGGAGGCCGGGAGCACGATCAACCAAGTCCTTCGCCTGATCGGCGAGCCCGTCGATCTGCGCTTCGATCTTGTCGCGGATGGCCTTCTTGAACTTCATGTGCTCTCCTCGTGATCGTGCCCGTGGCCCCATCGTCGCAGGCTGGTGCTCGTCATTCCAGCCGTACGTCAGCCGGGTTCTTGTCCGTACGTACCCCGCGCCAGCTCGGATGACGCAGATTGCCGCTGTGCGTCCACTCGCCGAACTGAACTTCGCCGACGATCTTCGGCGTCACCCAGCGTGCGTCACGCTCGACGTCACGAGGAACCTCGACGAACGGACTGGTCTTCCGCTCCAGTGGCGTCAGGGACTTGAGCAAGGCTTCGAGGGTGCGCTGGGTGAAACCGGTGCCAACCTTGCCGACGTACTGCAGACCGTC
The DNA here is from genome assembly GCF_031457275.1 of Aeromicrobium panaciterrae. NCBI lineage: Bacteria > Bacillati > Actinomycetota > Actinomycetes > Propionibacteriales > Nocardioidaceae > Aeromicrobium > Aeromicrobium panaciterrae. The sequence goes on along the minus strand of NZ_JAVDWH010000001.1, from coordinate 280,039 downwards.
GTCGCCGGGTATGCCCAGCAGCAGCGATCCGATGGTCCCGCCGCGCGATCCCGTCCCCGGCTTCCATCCACCGATGACGACCTCTTGCATCCGCTGGTGCTTGATCTTGATCCACGAGGACGAGCGCTTCTCCCCGACGTACCTGCTCTCGCGTCGTTTCGCGATCACGCCTTCGAGTCCCAGCTTCTTGCTCGATGCGATGGCTTTGGCGAGCGTGCCTTCGTACGCGGGTGGCACCAGGATCGTGTGGCCATCGTCGACATCGAGCTTGGCCAGGGCTGCGCGCCGATCGACGTATTGGTCATTGCGTATGCCCTGACCATCCGTCGCCAACAGGTCGAACACCATGTACGTCGCCTCGACCCGCTCTGCGGCGGCCTCGACCTCAGCGGGTTTGGTCAGCCCCATCCGCTGTTGCAGGAGTCCGAAGTCGGGAGCGCCGGCATCGTTGAGGGCAACGATCTCGCCATCGAGGATCGAGTCGTTGAGCTCGAGCTCGGCGAGAGCTGCAACCACCTCCGGGTACGCAACCGTCACGTCATTGCCCTTGCGGGTGAACAACCCGATGTCGTCCCCATCGACGACGGCGATCGCCCGGATGCCGTCCCACTTCATCTCGAAGGCCCAGTCGGACTCTTCCTCCAGGTCCCCTGGAGTTCCGAGCGTTGCCAGCATCGGTGGGACGAACTTCTTGGAAAGGCTATTTGTCGACTTTTGTACGGGGGCCTTCTTGGCTGGCGCCTTCGCCTTGTCTTGCATCAGATGGATCAGCCAGTTCTTGCCGGTCTTGATCAGCGCAAACTTGGGGGCGCCCTCAAGTTCGCCCTTGGTGCCGGTCAGCGTGACGATGACTTCGTCATCGCGCCACTTCTCGAGCTCGTACGTTCCGGCGTCCCAGATCCACGACTTGCCGGCGCCGTACTCGCCCTTCGGGATCGTTCCCTCGAAGGTCGCGTACTCGAGCGGGTGATCCTCGGTCTGGACCGCCAGGTGATTCTTGGACGGGTCGGTTGGCACTCCCTTGGGCAGAGCCCAAGAAACGAGCACACCGTCGTGTTCGAGTCGGAAGTCCCAGTGCAGTGCGCTGGCATGGTGTTCCTGGATCACGAAGGTGTTGCCGTCGCTCGCGACCGGGCTGCCGATCGGCACAGGCTCCGGAGTTTTGGAGCCATCGCGCTTCGCTCGATATTCGACAAGCCGGTCGGTCGATGGCGTCGGCCCGACTAGGTGAGCCATCGGGTCTTTGCGCTTCTTCATCCGGGCCAGCACCTCTTCGAAGGAAAGCTGGCTGAGGTTGGGGTCGTCGAGCTCCTTCCACGTACGCGGCGTTGCCACGTTGGGTTCGAGCGTGCCGCGCAATGAGTAGGGAGCGATGGTCGTCTTGGAGGCGTTGTTCTGGCTCCAATCGACCAGGACCTTGTCTTTGCGGAGGCTCTTCTTCATGTCGCTGACCACGAGGTCCGGCAGCTCCGACTCCAGTGCTTTGGCCAGCTCCTTGGCGAACGCGTTGATGTAGTGGGAGTCCTGCGAGCCGTCGAGGCCGGCGTACAGGTGGATGCCTTTGCTGCCGCTGGTCACGGGCACGGCGTCGAGTCCGATGTCCTGCAGCATCTGCCGAGCCACCCTGGCGACCTCCGCGCACTCGGGCAGACCGGCACCGGGTCCCGGGTCGAGGTCGAGCACCAGCCGGTCAGGGTTCTGAGGTGTGCCGCGGCGATTGACCTTCCACTGCGGGACGTGAAGCTCGATCGCCGCAACTTGTCCGGCCCACGCGAGGGCTGCGGCGCTGGTGAAGACGGGGTATTCCTTGGTGTCCTTGCTGTGCTCGACGGCTACCCGTCGGATCCAGCTCGGCGCAGAGTCCGGGAGGTTCTTCTCGAAGAACACCTCGCCCGGCTTGTCGGTTGAGCCGACGCCGTTGACCCAGCGCTTGCGGGTCGTCAGCCGGTCGGCGAGATGCGGGAGAAGGATCGGCGCGATCTCGACGTAGTAATGGATGACCTCGGCCTTGGTGGTCCCGGTCAGGGGATAGATCACCTTGTCGGGATTGGTCAGGCGGAGGCGATGACCGGCGATCGACACAGTCTGAGGCGCATCGGCCAACGGTAGTCCTCCAGCCTCAGATCAGTCGGCATAGTCCGAAAGAACTACGCCGAATAGTCATTTCGGGTTGTGCTCAGCCGCGACACGTGCAAGGGTGGGGATGCCGGTTGAGCAAAAGCCGCGCACGGTTTCGACTCCTTGGAGTATCCCGTGAATGCAGCTCCCGTTACCACCATTGATGACACCACAGACCTTCTTGAGAAGGCCGCAGATGCCGATGCCCAAGAACGAACCGTCCTCGAGGACCAGCTCGTGCACCGCTATCTCGGCCTGGCGACGCACCTTGCTGGGCGATACGTCGGACGCGGCGCTGACCGCGAGGACCTCGTCCAGGTGGCCAGCTTTGCACTGGTCAAGGCGATACGCGGCTTCCATCATGATCGTGGCGAGTTCGTCCCGTTTGCGACGGTGACGATCCTTGGCGAGATCAAGAAGTACTTCCGTGACTACTGCTGGGGAGTACGACCTCCTCGCCGCGTCCAACAGCTCCAGGCAGACATGGCGGCTGCCACGGAGCGACGCATGCACTCCTATGCGCACACCCCGGACGATGCAGATCTCGCTGCAGAGCTCGGCACGGAGGTCGCGGACATCCGTGAGGCGCAAGCGGCACGAAGCTGTTTCTCACCCTCCTCGCTGGATCAGCCGATTCGCATCGGCGGACGCCCGCTCGGTGAAGGGCTGCCGGTGGAGGAGTCTGCCTACGACTTCATTGAGGAGTGGGTGAGTGTCGCTCCTCTATGTCAGCGACTCACTGATGCTGAGCGAGAGCTCCTCTATCTTCGGTTCGTCGAGGACAAGTCTCAGCAGGAGATTGCGGCGATCATCGGCGTCAGCCAGATGCAGGTGTCGCGACGTCTCTCGAAACTGCTCGAGTCATTGAGGTCCGAGGTGCTGGAGTCCTCGGCGGCATGACTCAGCCGAGGTCGACAAACCGTGTGGTGAACGAGTTGCCATCGGTGTGAGCGACCTTGGTCGAGACCTCGTCGACGATCGAGACGGCCAGGTGCTCGATCGGCGGCGGCTCGGATGCCGGGGCGTCGCCAACGGGTGAGTGCCAGATCAATGACACATCGTGGTGACGACCGCACGCCTTGCACAAATCTTGGAGGCGCTTCGCGTCGCTCTCGTTGGCGGGTTGCTCGCAAACCGCGATGACCGTCGCGTGCGGACCTACCCTTCCGGCGAGACCTTCGAGGGCTCGTTGCCCCGCGACAGTGTCGAGCCGGCAGATGACGTTCTCCGCGGACTTCAACCAACCGGTTTCCACACTGACCGCGTGTGTACGGCAACCACGTCGCCCAAGCTCCGCGCTCAGAGCGTGGTCGATCCGGCCGTTGTCTCCGAACAACGTGATGGTGAGGGTCGCAGCGTCTCGGATGGGAGTTGTGAGCGGGTCTGGGCGATCGGTCATCCGACGTCCTTTCCGGTTCACACCGGTTGTGTTGATCAGTCGGTCAGGCGTGACGTACCCATGGGTCTGGACACCAAACAAATCACGGTAGGTTTCCGGCGCGACTTGTGGTTTCCTGTAGCCGCACAGAATCTAGCGAGGGGTGAGCAATGGACACTTCGTTTTTTTCAGAGATGGCGCTCGAGCTGCACAACGAGCCCACAGCAGAACGCACCATCGAGCGCATTGCAGAATTCGCGATGACCGCGACCAGCTGCGACGACGCCGGAATCATGCTGGTCAGAGGGCGGAACCAGATCGAGACTGCGGCGGCCACGTCGAGTCGCGTAGGTGAGTCCCACAACCTTCAAATCATCTTCGATGAGGGCCCATGCCTCGATGCGATCGAGGGCGGACCGCTCTACCTGTCGAACGACACCGCCGCGGATCTTCGCTGGCCCGCGTGGGGCCCGGCTGTCACCGAGCTCGGAATGCGAAGCGTGCTCAGCCTCCGTCTTGAGACGCGTACGCGCCGATACGGTTCGCTCAATCTTTACGCAGACCGCACCGACGCCTTCGATGACGACGACGTGGCTGTCGCCTCCATCTTCGTGACTCATGCCTCGATCGCACTTTCCAGTGCTCACAATGAAGAAGGGCTGCAGGTCGCGATCGATGCGCGCAAGCTGATCGGACAGGCGCAAGGCATTCTCATGGAGCGTTACGACCTCGACTCGACGCGCGCGTTCGAGTTCCTGCGTCGACTGTCGCAGCACCACAACATCAAGCTGCGCGATGTTGCTTCATGGGTAGTCGAGCACCGCACCTCGGACCATGTCGACCTCGCCGTTACCCCGCCCGAGGGTGAACCGGCAGCCGTCTAGGACGTCTTGCGCGCTGCGGTCTTCTTGGCGGGCTTGGAGGCGGCCTTCTTGGTTTCCTTCTTGCGCTCGACGCTGCGCTTGAGGGCTTCCATCAGGTCGACGACCTCGCCGCCATCCGCCTCTTCCTCGGGCTTCTCGCCGAAGGTTGCCTCGGTGTCGATCGAGTCGCCGCTCTCGAGCTTGGCCTCGACCAGGGTGCGGAGCTGTTCCTGGTAGTCGTCCTTGAAGTCCGAGCTCTGGAAGTCGGCCGCCAGTGAATCGACCAGCTGAGCAGCCATGTCGCGCTCTTTGGCGCTGATACGCACGGTCTCTTCGAGGATCGGGAAGTCGACTTCGCGCACTTCGTCGTCCCACAGCATCGTCTGCAGGATGAGTACGCCATCACGTACGCGCAGCGCTGCCAGCCGAGTCTTCTGTCGCATCGCGAACGTAACGATCGCCGTACGATCCGAATCCTCGAGTGCCTTGCGAAGCAGAACGTACGGCTTCAGCGCCTGATCCTCAGGCTCGAGGAAGTAACTGCGGTCGTAGCGAATCGGATCGATCTGGTCGTCGGGGACGAACTCGAGGACCTCGATCTCACGGGTGTATTCGGCAGGCAGCGACTGGAAATCTTCGTCGGTCAATACGACGGTGCGCGAGCCGTCGTCGTACGCCTTGTCGATGTCTTCGTAGGCGACGACCTTCTCGCACACTTCGCAGCGGCGCTGGTAGCGAATGCGCCCGCCGTCCTTGTTGTGGACCTGGTGCAGGGACACGTCATGGCTCTCAGTCGCGCTGTAGAGCTTGATGGGCACGTTGACCAGCCCGAAGCTGATGGCGCCCTTCCAGATCGATCGCATAGGTACAAGTGAACCCCGAGCAGGGTTCGAGCGCTAGTCGCGGCCGATTTGGCCCCACAATGGAGCCATGAGCTCCCGCCCCGAGCACGTCATCGTCGTAGGTGCGGGCATGGTCGGTCTTTCGACCGCGTGGTTCCTCCAGCGCGAAGGGATTCGCGTCACCGTGGTCGACCGCGGCGGCGTCGCAGCGGGCTCCTCATGGGGCAACGCCGGGTGGCTCGCGCCATCGCTCACCCTGCCGCTTCCCGATCCGGCGATTCTGGCCGGTGGCATCAAGGCCACGCTGAGCCCGTCGTCGCCCGTGTATGTGCCGCTGACGACCAACCCTCGACTGCTGAAGTTCCTCGCCGACTTCACCCGACACTGCACGTCGTCGAAGTGGCGTGCGGCGATGACAGTGTTCAACCAGGCGAACGCGATGGCACTCGATGCCTTTGACGAGCTCGAAGGACTGAGCGAGCCGACCAAGCCTGCGGAGCCGTTCATCGCGGCATTCGCATCGGAGTCCGATCGGCAGAAGCTGATCGACGAGTTCGACCACGTGGCCGAACTCGGTCGGCGGACTGCATACTCGCTGCTCGACAGCGGCGAGATCCATACGCTCGTCCCGACCTTCGGCGAGGCTGTGACCTGCGGTGTTCGGCTCGCTGAGCAGCGGTTCATCAACCCGGGCCGCTTCGTTCATGCCCTCGCAGACTCCGTACGCGTTCGTGGAGCGGAGATAGTCGACGCCGACATACGCGAGATCCGCGACTCCGGCGCCGGCGTGGAGCTTGAGGTCAGAAATGGCGAGCCGCTGGTCGCTGATGCCGTGGTGGTCGCCACCGGAACGTGGCTTGGGTCGTTGGCCCGCGATTTCGGTGTCTCGACGATCGTGCAGGCAGGTCGCGGCTACAGCTTCACGGTGCAGCCCGAGCACATGCCGGTCGCGCCGATCTACTTCCCGGCGCAACGGGTGGCAGCCACGCCGCTCGGCGATGGGCTGCGCGTCGCCGGAATGATGGAGTTCCGCAAACCCGATGCGCCCCTCGATCCGCGCCGTATCAAGGCGATCGTCGATGCGGCCAAGCCGATGTTGACCGGAGTAGACTGGGAAGCGCGTTCCGACGAGTGGGTCGGTTCTCGCCCCTGCACCGCTGACGGTCTACCGCTCGTGGGCCGTACGAAATCTCCGCGCGTATTCGTGTCTGGTGGCCACGGGATGTGGGGCATCGCCCTCGGCCCCTTGAGCGGCAAACTGCTCGCCGAGCAGATCGCGCGCGGTGAGGATGCAGGGCTGCTTTCGTCATTCGACCCCCTGCGCTGAGAGACTCAGGTCATGACCGAAACTCGCTTTGCCCTGCGTCAGAAGATCACCCTGATGGTCAACCGGTATGAGCTGTACCCGCTTGCCGACGACGGGACCGAAGGGCCGCTGATGGCATTCGCCGAGCAGAAGCGGATGGCGTTCAAGGAGCAGGTCACGTTCTACACCGACGCCGCCAAGACCGATCCGATCTTCGGGTTCAAGGCGCGCACACGGATGGACCTCGCCGCGACGTACGACGTCACCGACAAGGACGGCAACCCGATCGGCGAATTCCGCAAGGACTTCGGCAAGTCGCTGCTGCGCTCGACCTGGCACCTGTCGACACCGGACGGACTCACCTCGGTGGGTCAGGAGCGCAGCCAGGGCGTCGCGATCGCCAGGCGAGTCCTGGACCTCGTGGGGGAGCTGCCGATCTTCCTGCGCTTCCACTTCGACTTCACGGCGCCCGATGGGCAGATCATCCTCACGTCGGAGCGTCAACGGTCGCTGAAGGACCGGTATGAGCTCACGGTCCCCAAGCTCGAGAGCGGCTGGCAGCTCGACTGGAGAGTCGCCACCGCGATGGCCGTTGCGCTCGATGCACTGCAGGGGCGCTGACGTTCTGAGCCGCTAGTCTCGCCGCATGAGTCGTCTCTGGCATGGCGCCATTGCCCTGATCGCCACCGTTGCCCTGGTCGTGCAGTTCGTCCTGGTGCTCGACCGTGATGGCAGCGTCGTCAATTTCTTCAGCTACTTCACTGTCGAGTCCAACATCTTGGTCGCGATCGCCTGCTGGCTGGTCGTCCTGAAGCCGGAACGGGGCGGTACGGCGTTCGGCATCCTGCGTCTCGGCGGGTTGGTCGGAATCACGATCACCGGCATTATCTTCTCGACCATCCTCGCCGGAGCCGTGAAGCTTGACGGGGTCGACTGGTGGACTGACAAAGCGTTCCACTACGTGGTGCCTGCGATGGCGGTGGTCGGTTTCGTGTTCCTCAAGCCTCGCACTCGGTTGGACAAGAGTGCGCTCTGGTTCCTGGTGTGGGCGATGGGCTGGCTGGCGTACACGCTGATCCGAGCCGAGGTGGGATCACCGAAGTACCTGGTGGAGGACGGCAAGTTCTCGAAGGTGCCGTACGACTTCCTTGACATCGACGCGCACGGTACTGGCGCCGTGGCGATCGTCAGCGTCGGTGTTCTGGTGCTCGCGTTGGCGATCTCGACGTTCTACATCCGGCTCAGTCGACCGGCCGTTCACGTCTGACGACCGACATCGGAAGGTCGCGGCAGGGAACGACTTCGGCGTACGTCGACAGGTCGAGAAGGCTGCCGGTCGCAAGGTGCGGATCGGCCGACACGACCGTGCGTCCCTGGTCGTTGACGAGTGTTGCGTCGGCGGACCGTAGTGACGGGAGAAGCAGGCCCTCGAGGGTCTCGACCAGGGTGTCGGCTCCGACGACACCGACCATCGAGCCTCTCGAGATCACTGGCGCGGTCGAGGTCATGACGTACTCGTCAGTGCACACGAAGTCGACGTAGGGGCCGGTGACGTACGGCTGCCCGGTGCGTTCCGGCGTACGGAACCACGGGTGACGGGTGTAGTCGAGCGGGTCGCCTGTGCCTGGCGCATCCGACTCAGCGAGCAGCTGCTGGTCGTCTCCCTGCCACCACGCCAAGTAGAGCGGCTCGTCGCTCAGTGCGTTGCGGGCGGCCACGTAGCCCGCGCCGACGATGTCGGCTGTCGCGAGGAATCCGCGAACGTGCGGCTCGATCTGCGCACGGGCGACCGCCGAATCGACGGGACCTTGGTCGAACAGCTCGACGAGGAGTCCTCGCATCGTCTCGAGCTCGGCCAGGATGCCGTGGAAGTGGCGCTCGATGGTTTCGACGCACGTGGAGAGTTCAGCGGTCTGGACCTTCATGTCGGTCCTCCTTGGGCGCGTGGGAGTCGAAGTCGTGGGTTGATCATGGCATCGCGGCGTGCAGGTCGGCCAGCCTTTCGAGCGCATCACCGATGTGCTCGCGTACGCATCGCCGAGCCTCGTCGGACGCGTGCGCCTCGATCGCGTCGACCAAGGCGAGGTGTCGCGCTGCGGTGGCGTCCCGGAAAGCCGGGTCGGAGAGCGGGAGTCGCAAAAGCGCACCAATGTCGGCTTCAAGACGTACGACTTCGCGCGTCATGCGCGCGGACTGGGTGAGCGCAGCGACCGAGAGATAGAGCTCTGAGTCGGCATGCCGCCATAGCCCGACGTCGGTTTCGTTCTCGTCGACCAAGAGAGCGCGCAGGCCCTCGATGTCCGAGGCGTCAGCCCGTTCGGCAGCGAGCTCGGCGCATCCGGCCAGGATCACGCCGTAGATCGTGCCGCGGTCACGCAGTTCGACACGGGACATGGCTGCAAGGCGACTGCCCAGCTCGGCGCCGCCGCTTGGTTCGGGACGGGTGACGAAGCTTCCGCCGCCTCGCCCACGGGTAGTGGTGACGAGTCCTTGCGCGCGCAGGGCGACGAGCGCTTCGCGCGCGGTGACGGTGGCAACTCCGAGCATCGCGGCCAGCTCGGGCTCGCTTGGCAGGCGCTCGCCGTCTGTCAGGACGCCGGAACGGATCGCCTCAGCCAGCCGGTTCTCGACGCGGACGGCACGACCCTCGTCCCCCAAAGGCGCGAAGATCGCGGAGCGCGTACGCGTCGCTGGCCTCCGCACCGTCGCCATGTCATCCCTCGATCTCGTAACCGGATCGTTGCAATCCGGGTGTAGCCAATTAATATCTGGTCCCATATGATTTTGCCACCGCGTGGCCCAGGTCACACCGGAACTGCTTCGTCCGCCGACCGAAGGAACCATCAGCGATGGCCGTCAGTACGTCCGCCGGATCACCGCCGAGCGTAGCCGCGTCGCCGGGCACCGCGATCTCGCTGCGTGGCCTCAGCAAGCACTTCGGTGACGTCAAGGCTGTCGACGACGTTGATCTCGACATCGCGGATGGCGAGTTCTTCTCGATGCTGGGGCCATCAGGATCTGGCAAGACGACCGTGCTGCGCCTGATCGCGGGCTTTGAGCAGGTCACGGCCGGAACGATCGAGCTCGCGGGCGAGGATGTCACCGCCAAGGCCCCGTTCGACCGCGACGTCAACACGGTGTTCCAGGATTACGCGCTGTTCCCGCACATGAGCGTGCTCGACAACGTCGCGTACGGGCTGCGGGTACGCGGGATTAAGAAAGCCGCTCGCCGGGCGCAGGCCGGCGAGGCGCTGGACATGGTCCAGCTCTCACATCTGGGCAATCGGCAGCCGGGTCAGCTATCGGGCGGCCAGCGGCAGCGGGTCGCTCTGGCTCGCTCGATCGTCGTGCGCCCGAAGGTGCTGCTTCTCGACGAACCACTCGGCGCCCTCGACCTCAAGCTCCGAGAGCAGATGCAGGTCGAGCTCAAGCAGCTCCAGCGCAACCTCGGCATCACGTTTGTGTTCGTCACGCATGACCAAGAGGAAGCCCTGACGTTGAGCGATCGCGTCGCGGTGTTCAGCGAGGGCAAGATCGTGCAGCTCGGCACCCCGCGGGAAATCTACGAGCAGCCCTCTTCGGCGTATGTTGCCTCGTTCGTCGGTACGTCCAACATCTTCGACAGCACCACCTCGAGCCGACTTCTGGGCCGCGAGGGCACGCACGCGCTTCGTCCCGAGAAGATCACGCTGCACCCGTCGGGGTCGACCATTACCGACGCCGGCGTGATCCGTACGGAAGGCGTCATCACCGAGTCGATCTACCTCGGCACCGGGCATCGCATTCATGTACGACTCCACGACGGCACGGGGATCGTCGTGCTCGAGCAGAGCACCGGAGGCAAGACCGACGATCAGCGGGGCGACGAGGTCCTCGCGACCTGGTCGGTCGATGACCTCGTACCACTCACGTGAAGGTTCCAATCCCACCACGAAAGATGGAGACACCGATGAGAATGACAACCCGAAGGAGCAGGAGGGCTTTCGGCGCCCTGCTCGCCAGCTGTGCCCTCGTCGCACTCGCTGCATGCGGCGGCAGCGACTCCGAAGGTGGCACGGCAGTCAAGAAGCTCGGCAAGAACGAGAGCAAGGTCTCGATCCTGGCGTGGCCCGGCTATGTCGAGGACGGCAGCAACGACCCCAAGGTTGACTGGGTCACCGCCTTCGAGGACGAGACGGGATGCCAAGTCACCAGCAAGTCATACGGCACCTCCGATGAAGCGTTCAACCTGGCCAAGACCGGCGACTACGACGTGGTTGTCGCGTCCGGTGACCTCACGGCTCGCATGGTCGCATCGAAGGAAGCAGTTGAGGTCAACACCGACCTCATCCCGAACTACGAGGGTGTCTACGACTTCCTGAAGGACAAGGACTGGAACACGTTCGACGGCAAGCACTACGGCGTCCCGCACGGCTATGGCGCCAACCTGCTGATGTACAACGAGGACGAGGTCAAGCCCGCTCCAACGTCTTGGTCTGCGGTGTTCGATCCGACCGAGGCTGCGAAGTACAAGGGCAAGGTCACGGCATACGACTCGCCGATCTACATCGCTGACGCGGCGCTCTACCTGATGAAGCATCAGCCGGAGCTCAAGATCGAGAACCCGTACGCACTTGACGAGGACCAGTTCAAGGCCACGATCGACCTGCTCAAGGAACAGCGCAAGAACGTCGGCGAGTACTGGTCGGACTACCTCAAGGAGATCTCCGCATTCGAAACCGGTGACTCGGTCATCGGAACGACGTGGCAGGTCATCGCGAGCTCGGTCGCGAAGTCGAAGGTCAAGGCGATCCTGCCCGAAGAGGGCTCGACCGGATGGTCCGACACCTGGATGATCTCGTCGCACGCCAAGAGCCCCAACTGCGCGTACGCATGGCTCAACTACATCGAGTCGCCTGAAGCCAACGCCCAGGCAACCGAGTACTTCGGTGAGGCTCCCAACAACCCGGGTGCCTGCGACTTCGCGAGCGACAAGTCGTTCTGCGAGACGTACAACGCCGGAGACGAGGAGTTCGCCAAGCAGCTCTGGTACTGGCAGACGCCGATCGCCGAGTGTGTCGACGGTCGTGCTGACGTCACGTGCATGGACTACTCGGAGTGGACGAAGGCCTGGACGGAGATCAAGGGCTAGGTAGAAAGACAGATATGTCGGTAGACACAGCTCGCGCAGCCGTTCCCCCACCGCGGGGGACGGCTGCGCGGCGTGTCTCATCGACCTTGAATGCCAGACCGCGTACTCGGCTCGCGCTGTTGCTCGCTGCTCCGCTGACGTGGCTGGTGATGGTGTACGTCGTGGCGCTTGCGGCGCTGTTGGTGTCGGCGTTGTGGACTGTCGACAGCTTCACCGGCGAGATCAATCGCAGCCTGACGTTCGACAACCTCAAGGAGATCACGACCGAGTCGCTCTATCGGACCGTCACTTTGCGCACGGTCGGAGTCGCGGCACTTGTCACGGTGATCGACATCCTCATCGCGCTGCCGATCGCGTTCTACATGGCCAAGCTCGCCTCGAAGCGTATGCAGCGGATCCTCGTCATTGCGGTCCTGACGCCCCTCTGGGCGAGCTACCTCGTCAAGGCGTTCGCGTGGCGGTCAGTGCTGTCGGACGGCGGCATCTTCCAGTGGGCGGCGAGCAGGATCGGCCTCGACACCCCCGGCTATGGCCTCACTGCTGTCGTCATCACCCAGGCGTACATCTGGTTGCCGTACGTCATCCTGCCGATCTTCGCCGGACTCGAACGGGTGCCGAACTCTCTGCTCGACGCCTCGGGCGACCTTGGCGCCTCGACGTGGCAGACCATGCGCACAATCGTTCTGCCGATGCTGACGCCGGCGATCATCGCGGGCTCGATCTTCAGCTTTTCGCTGACGCTCGGCGACTACATCACGGTCAACATCGTCGGCGGTGCCAACCAGATGCTCGGCAACCTCGTCTACACCAACGTCGGTGCGGCCAACAATCTGCCGCTGGCAGCGGCGATCGCCCTGATTCCCATCGTCATCATGGTGGGCTACCTGACGGCAGTGCGCCGTACGGGTGCCCTCGAGAATTTGTAGGCATACGCGATGACCCTGAGCACCTCCATACGACGTCTCCTCGCGGGACTGACCGCCCTGATCCTGCTGCTCATGTACCTGCCACTGGCCGTCGTCGTACTCAACTCGTTCAACACGAGCCGGTCGCTGACCTGGCCGCCGCCGGGGTTGACCTTCGACTGGTGGCAGCGCGCATTCCATAGTGAGGGAGCGCGTGATGCCGTCATCACCAGCGTCGAGGTGGCGCTGGCATCGACCGTGATCGCGCTGGTGCTGGGCACCCTGATGTCGCTGGCGCTCCAGCGTTACGACTTCTTCGGCAAGAGCTCGGTGAACCTGCTGGTGATCCTGCCGATTGCATTGCCGGGCATCGTCACGGGCATCGCACTCAACAACGCGTTCCGCGGGATCCTCAGCCTCCAGCTGTCGATCCTGACAGTGATCATTGCCCACTCGACGTTCTGCATCGTCACGGTCTTCAACAACGTTCAGGCCAGGCTGCGTCGTATGGGGGGCAACTTCGAGGAGGCTTCCGCTGATCTGGGCGCTGGCGTCTGGACGACGTTCCGGCTGGTGACGTTCCCGCAGCTCCGCTCTGCCCTACTGGCGGGTGGACTGCTGGCATTCGCCCTCAGCTTCGACGAGATCATCGTGACGACCTTCACGGCCGGTGCAGGTGTCAAGACGCTGCCGATCTGGATCCTCGACAACCTCTTCCGGCCCAACCAGGCACCCATCGTCAACGTCGTTGCGGTCGTCCTGATCCTGCTGTCGGTCCTCCCGATCTGGCTCGCCCAGAAGATCAGCGGCGACAACGAGGCCTTGCGTTAGATGACCATGATGGACGAACCACGCGTAATCCGAGACAGGAGCCAGCCATGACCCACCCCGCCTACCAGGTGACCAACCCGGCTTCCGGTGAGGTCGTCGAGACCTACGACACCGCGACGGACGCGGAGATCCAGACTGCGCTCACGGCATCCCACTCGGCATACGCCTCATGGAAGGACGTCCCGATTGCCGACCGCGCGGAGGTCGTCACGAAGGTTGCGGTGCTGTTCGCGGAGCGCGCCGACGAACTCGCGGCCATTGCGACCACCGAGATGGGCAAGCCGCTCAGTGAGGGCGTCGAGGAGGTCGAGTTCTGCGAGGCGATCTTCAAGTACTTCGCGACTGAAGGCCCCACCTTGGCTGCCGACCAGCCGATCAAGACGTTCTCAGGCGGCACGGCGGTCGTCCAGAAGCTCCCGGTCGGGCCATTGCTGGGGATCATGCCGTGGAACTTCCCGTACTACCAGATCGCACGTTTTGCAGCGCCCAACCTGATGCTCGGCAACACCATCATCCTCAAGCACGCCGAGTCGGTGCCGGGATCAGCGCTGGCGGTCGAGCAGATCATGAAGGACGCCGGGGTGCCCGACGGTGTGTACGTCAACGTGTTTGCGTCGCACGATCAGATCGAGACGATCATCGCCGATCCACGGATCCAGGGCGTCTCACTGACGGGATCGGAGCGGGCAGGTTCGATCGTCGCAGCGCTGGCGGGCAAGAACCTGAAGAAGTGTGTCCTCGAGCTGGGTGGGTCTGACCCGATGGTCGTACTCGACACCGCGGACCTCGACGGAGTTGTCGGCAATGCGTGGGACTTCCGGATGTACAACACGGGCCAGGCTTGCAATGCCAACAAGCGGATGATCGTGATGGACGACCTCTTCGACGACTTTGTGAGCAAGTTGACCGAGAAGGCGCGCGCGATCGAGCCCGGCACCTTCTCACCCGTGTCGTCGCGGGCTGCGGCGGAAGCGCTCGCCGGCCAGGTCGACGACGCGGTCAGCAAGGGTGCCACGTTGCACGCCGGCGGCGAGCTGAGTGAGGCGCCGGCTGCGTTCTATTCGCCGGCGGTGCTGACCGGGGTCACGAAGGACATGCGGGCGTACTCCGAGGAGCTGTTTGGACCGGTGGCCGTCGTCTACAAGGTCGGCAGCGATGAAGAGGCGTTGGCGCTCGCGAACGACACTGCTTATGGACTGGGCGGCTCGGTGTTCAGCGCCGATCCGGCACGCGCCCAGAAGATTGCGCAGCAGCTGGAGGTCGGTATGGCCAACGTCAACTCGACCGCCGGCGAAGGTGCCGAGATCCCGTTCGGTGGCGTCAAACGTTCTGGCTTCGGGCGCGAACTCGGCCCGCTCGGTATGGACGAGTTCGTCAACAAGCGGATGTTCTTCGTCGCCGACTGATGCCTAGCGAGCGGCCTCGAACGCCGCAGCGACGACGTCGAGGCCCTCGGTCAGCAGCTCATCGCTGATCGAGAGCGGCGGCAGGAATCGCACCACGTTGCCGTATGTCCCGCAGGTGAGCACGATGACTCCGGCTTGGTGAGCGGCCGTGGCGATGGTGCTGGTCAACGCCGGATCGGGTTCGTCGGTTCCACTCTTGACGATCTCGACCGCGATCATGGCACCGCGCCCGCGTACGTCTCCGAGGCGGTCGTCATCGGCTTGGAGCCGGTGCAGCTTGCCGAGCATGAGCTGCTCGATCTGACGAGCTCGTTCGACCAGTCCCTCGGCCTCGATGGTCTCGATCGTCGCAAGGGCGGCTGCGCAGGCGATGGGATTGCCGCCGTACGTTCCGCCGAGACCGGACACGTGGGCGGCGTCCATCATCTCGGAGCGACCGGTGACGGCCGAGAGTGGCAATCCGCCGGCGATGCCCTTGGCCGTGACGATCAGGTCGGGTACGACGTCGTCGTGCTCGCAGGCGAACATCGCACCCGTACGCGCGAATCCACTCTGCACCTCGTCGGCGATGAACACCACGTTGTTGGCGGTGCTCCATTCCTGCAGACCTGCAAGGAATCCCTCAGCGGGGACGATGAAGCCGCCTTCGCCTTGGATCGGCTCGATCACGATGGCGGCAAGGTTGTCGGCGCCTACCTGCTTCTCGATGTACGTGATCGCACGGCGGGCGGCGGTGGTGCCGTCGACATTCTTGTCATCGCGGTACGGGTAGGACAGCGGCGCCCGGTAGACCTCGGGTGCGAACGGTCCGAATCCGCTCTTGTAGGGCATCGACTTTGCGGTCAACGCCATCGTCAGGTTCGTGCGCCCGTGATAGGCGTGGTCGAACGCCACGACGGCCTGCTTCTTGGTGTGTGCGCGGGCGATCTTGATGGCGTTCTCGACCGCCTCGGCACCTGAGTTGAACAGTGCAGTCCGCTTGTCGTGGTCGCCAGGGGTCAGCCTGTTGAGCGCCTCCGCCACGGCGACGTAGCCCTCGTACGGGGTGATCATGAAGCACGTGTGCGTGAATGCTTCGACCTGCTCGCGCACGGCATCAACGACGCGAGGTGCGCTGTTGCCCACTGTGGTGACGGCGATGCCGGAGCCGAGATCGATGAAGGAGTTGCCGTCGACGTCCTTCACGATCCCGCCGCCAGCCTCAGCGGCGAAGACAGGCATTGTCGTGCCGACGCCTCGGGCGACCGCGGACTGCTTGCGCGCCATCAGTTCGACCGACTTGGGGCCAGGGACAGCACTGACGAGGTTGCGGCGTTGCTCGAGCGAGGCTGACATGCGTCGATTCTCGCTCTGGTCAGGCGACGCCGTCCAATATTCGCGCAGACTGACCGAGCAGTCCACGACGGTCGGCGACGACCTCGAAGACATACGTGAAGAACGGCGGGATGCTTGCCGCCAGGGCGAGCAGCGTCGTCTTGTGGCTCCAGCTGAAGGATCGGCGAGCGACGAGGGTCGTGAGGACGTACGCAACGAAGATGACTCCGTGCGTCATGCCGGCGACGGGAACGCCACCTTCACGCAGTCCGAAGGGCTCGGACTCGAGCACGTACTTGCAGAACATGGCTGAGAGCAGCAGAGCCCACGAGATGGCTTCGGCGATGGCGACGGTTCGGAATGCAGTTCGGGTGTTCACGGCGGCCACGGTACCCGCGTAACCAGATCGCAATATGAGGCGGGGACAATGTGAACATGGCATTCCTGCTGCGTGTTGAGCTTCCGGACGTGCCCGGATCGCTCGGCGCGCTCGCAACTGCGCTCGGTGGTGCGGGTGCCGACATCGAAGCGATCGAGATCGTCGAGCGTCAGTCGAGCGGTCGCGTCGTCGATGACGTGCTGCTCGAACTGCCCCCTCGGCTGATGCCGGATGCGCTGATCACCGCGTGCCACAAGCTCGATGGCGTACGGGTGCACTGGATCTCCCGCTACAACGCTGGCGCGAACCTGAGCATGGACCTCGAAGCCGTTGAGCGGTTCACGGCGGATCCCGAGAACGCGATCGCCGAGCTGGTCAACGTCATTCCGGCGACGTTCCGTACGGACTGGGCGATGGCTCTGCACAAGGTCGACGGCCAGGTCGCGGTAATGTCGAAGTCGTCGACGGCTCCCAAGCTCGTGCCCGACGCCGAAGCTTGGCTGTCGATTCGCAGCGCCAAGATCCTGCCGGAGATCGACGCCTGGGACTCAACAGTGCTCGCCGCGTCTCCTGCCAAGGACCGCAAGGGTCACCGCTTCGTACTCGTGGTCGGACGCCACGGTGGACCGGAATTCCTCGCGTCCGAAGTTGCCCGCCTGGGTCACATGGTCTCCCTGGCGGCCTCCGTACAAACGGTCTAGCTACTCCGCTGGCTTCGTCACTGGCGTATGCGAATGGTGGAAGCGGCCGAGAGCGTCGACCTCTTTCTCCATCTGCGGTACGGCGCCGGCGGCAATCTTGCGTACGAGCGGCCAAGCCAAGGGGGAGTTCATCAGCGGCTTGGTCCAGTTGGAGACCAGCACTGACTTCTTGACGTAGACGCGCGCCTTGCGCTTCTCGAAGCCCTTGAGGATCAGGTCGATGCAGTCCTCGATGCTGGTGGTCGCGTTGGATGGCCAGGGCAGCTTCTTGCGGACAGCCTTGAACGTCGGCAGGTCGGCTTCGGCAACGCGGACAATGTCGGTGTCGACCCACGACGGGTGGCACACGCCGACGCCGATGCCGAGGTGCGCGACTTCCTGCTTGTAGGCGATGGCCAGCATCTCGGCGCCAGCCTTGCTGGCGTTGTAGGACGCGAGGCCCGCGAGCGCGGCGAACGATGCCTGAGATGCGACGACCAACGCGTAGCCGTCGGTCTTCTCGAGGTACGGCGTCGCGTACTTGAGAGTGCGGAACACGCCGTTGATGTTGATGTCGACCACGCGCTCGAAGGCATCGTCTGAGATCTGACGGACGGTGCCGTACGAGGCGATGCCTGCGTTGGCGAGCACGAAGTCGATCTGTCCGAAGTGTTTGGCCGCGGCATCGATGGCGGTCTTCATCGCTTCGCTGTCGCGTACATCGGCTTCCCACCAGGCGGCCGACTCGCCGAGCTCTTCGGAGAGCTCCGTGAGGAGCTCGGGCTCGAGCCCGAGGAGGGCGACTTTGCCGCCCTTAGCGACGAAGCCGCGGGATACGCCGGCACCGATTCCGCGTGCGGCGCCGGTGATCAGAGCGACCTTGCCATTGAATGTCTGGGTCATCCGATTAACATACCGTCGGTATCTGAATTGCGGAAGGAAACCGAGCGCCCAGAAATGAGACACCTGTCTCATGGGGTGGTCGGCCCGCCGCTCGACCGATAGGTTCTGCCGAATGAGTGTCGTGGGAGTGGTCGCTGAGTCGGCCGCAGGTGAGACCCGGGTCGCTGCGACCCCCGAA
Source organism: Aeromicrobium panaciterrae (assembly GCF_031457275.1). NCBI lineage: Bacteria > Bacillati > Actinomycetota > Actinomycetes > Propionibacteriales > Nocardioidaceae > Aeromicrobium > Aeromicrobium panaciterrae. Next base: position 261,805 of record NZ_JAVDWH010000001.1, on the reverse strand, counting down.
ACTGTTGGCAAGCTGATTGGCCTCGGATACGACGTTGTCGTCGAGTCCGGCGCTGGCGAGGCAGCCAGCTTCACCGATGACGCGTACGCCGAGGCTGGCGCGACGATCGGTGATGCGTGGGGCAGCGAGATCGTGTTCAAGGTCAACGCGCCGAGCAGCCAGGAGATCGCCAAGCTTGTCGATGGCGCGACTCTCGTCAGCTTGATCAGCCCGGCGCTCAAGCCTGAGCTGGTCGACGAGCTCGCCACGAAGCCGATCACGGTACTGGCGATGGATGCCGTGCCGCGCATCTCGCGTGCCCAGTCGCTCGATGTGCTGAGCTCGATGGCCAACATTGCGGGCTACCGCGCGGTCATCGAAGCCGCCAATGTCTTCGGCCGGTTCTTCACCGGCCAGATCACCGCCGCCGGCAAGGTCCCACCGGCCAAGGTTCTCGTCGCGGGTGTCGGCGTCGCCGGCCTTGCTGCGATCGGTACGGCCAGCAGCCTGGGCGCGATCGTACGAGCGACTGACCCGCGTGCTGAGGTCGCTGACCAGGTCGCATCGATCGGCGGCGAGTACATCCCCGTCGATGTCGAGACCGAGCAGAGCACTGACGGATACGCCAAGGCGACATCCGAGGCGTACGACAAGCGGGCCGCCGAGATCTACTCGGAGCAGGCCGCCGACGTCGACATCATCGTCACGACCGCGCTTATCCCCGGCCGTCCCGCACCCCGACTCCTGACCGCTGCAGATGTGGCGAGCATGAAGCCGGGCAGCGTCATCGTGGATATGGCGGCAACCCAGGGCGGCAACGTCGAGGGCACTGTTCCCGGCGAGGCCATCGTCACCGACAACGGCGTGACGATCATCGGCTACACCGATCTGCCGGGTCGCCTCCCAACTCAGGCGTCGCAGCTCTACGGCACCAACCTGGTCAACCTGATGAAGCTGCTGACCCCGGGCAAGGACGGCCAGATCGTCCTGGACTTCGAGGACGTCGTACAGCGAGGCATCACCGTCGTACGCGATGGCGAGAAGACCTGGCCGCCGCCGGAGATCCAGGTCTCGGCTGCACCAGCCGCTGCCAAGGTCGCTGAGCCTGTCGCAGTGGCACCCAAAAAGGTCGCATCGCCTGCGCGCAAGTTCACGCTGGTGGGCCTCGGTGTCCTCGCGCTGTTCCTCGTCAACGCCTACGCGCCTGAACCGCTGCCGCAGCACTTCACCGTGCTCGTGCTGGCGATCGTGATCGGCTACTACGTGATCGGCAAGGTGCACCACGCGCTGCACACGCCGCTGATGTCGGTGACCAACGCGATCTCCGGCATCATCGTCGTCGGAGCCATGCTCCAGATCGCCGACGATGACACCACCATTCAGGTGCTCTCGTTCGTGGCGATCCTTCTCGCCAGCATCAACGTCTTCGGTGGATTCGCCGTGACCCGACGCATGCTCAGCATGTTTTCGAAGGGCTGATCGGTATGGATTCCCAGAGCATCGCCACAGCTGCGTACATCGTCGCGGCACTTCTTTTCATCTTCAGCCTCGCCGGGCTGTCCAAGCACGAGTCCTCACGCCAGGGCGTCGTTTACGGCATCGCCGGTATGGCTATCGCGCTCACTGCAACCTTCGTGGTCGTTGCTGACATCGGTGACGGCAGCACGATCGCGCTACTAATCGCAGCCGTCGTGATTGGTGGCGCTATCGGTCTGTGGCGTGCACGCGTCGTTGAGATGACCGGTATGCCCGAACTGATCGCCCTGCTGCACTCCTTCGTGGGTCTCGCGGCCGTGCTGGTCGGTTGGAACGGCTACCTGGAGCACCACAAGTTCGCGCTCCAGTCGCTCGAGGACATCCACAACGCTGAGGTCTTCATCGGCGTCTTCATCGGTGCGGTCACGTTCACCGGGTCGATCGTCGCGTTCCTCAAGCTTTCGGCACGTATCTCGTCGGCACCGCTGGTGCTGCCGGGCAAGAACGTCATCAACCTCGGCGCACTGGGTGCTTTCTTTGCGCTCACGGTCTGGTTCGTCATCACGCCGAGCCTTGGCCTGTTGATCGCCGTCACCGTCGTCGCGCTGCTGCTCGGTTGGCACCTCGTCGCCTCGATCGGCGGCGGCGACATGCCGGTCGTCGTATCGATGCTCAACTCCTACTCGGGTTGGGCCGCAGCGGCATCGGGCTTCCTGCTCGACAACGACGCATTGATCGTCACCGGAGCCCTCGTGGGCTCGTCGGGTGCGTACCTCTCTTACATCATGTGCCAGGCGATGAACCGCTCGTTCATCTCCGTCATCGCGGGTGGCTTCGGCATCGAAGCGGCCTCGGACGATGACACCGACTACGGCGATCACCGCGAGGTCAGCGCCGAGGACACCGCCGAGCTGCTCAAGAACGCCAGCTCCGTGATCATCACGCCCGGCTATGGCATGGCTGTCGCACAGGCGCAGTACCCCGTCGCTGATTTGGTCCGCAAGCTCCGTGAGCGCAACATCGAGGTGCGCTTCGGCATCCACCCCGTCGCGGGTCGCCTGCCTGGCCACATGAACGTGCTGCTCGCGGAAGCCAAGGTCCCGTACGACATCGTTCTCGAGATGGACGAGATCAACGACGACTTCTCCAGCACCTCCGTGGTCCTGGTGATCGGCGCCAACGACACGGTCAACCCCGCAGCCGCGGAAGATCCGACCAGCCCGATTGCGGGTATGCCGGTCCTCCACGTCTGGGAAGCCACCGACGTCGTGGTGTTCAAGCGATCGATGGCGACTGGCTACGCCGGCGTACAGAACCCGCTGTTCTTCCGAGACAACAGCCAAATGCTGTTCGGCGACGCGAAGGACAAGGTCGAGGAGATCATCCGCGCGTTGTGAATGCGTGTGGGATCGTTAGTCCATGGACAAGCCCGAGTATGACCGCCCGAACAATGACGACGACACGGGTAACAAGGCGCTGATCTTTCTGGTGCTGGCCATCGTGGTGGTCGGCATCATGTACGGAATCTTCAACACCGACGTTCTCGGTTAGTCGACAACGCCGTACAGGCGATCTCCGGCGTCTCCTAGACCGGGAACGATGTAGCCCAGCTCGTTGAGCTTTTCGTCGAGCCCTGCCGTCACCAAGTTGACCGGCACGTTGATGTTCTCGAGCTCCTTCTCCATGCGGGCGATGCCTTCGGGCGCCGCAAGGAGCGTGATCGCGGTGATGTGGTTGGCGCCGCGTTTCACCAGGAAGTCGATGGCCGTGGCGAGTGAGCCGCCGGTGGCGAGCATCGGGTCGAGCACGTAACACTGACGCCCCGTCAGGTCGTCGGGCAGCCGCTCGGCGTACGTGACCGCTTCCAGCGTCTCCTCATTGCGCACCATGCCGAGGAAGCCGACCTCGGCTGTGGGCAGAAGTCGCTGCATGCCCTCGAGCATTCCGAGGCCTGCACGGAGGATCGGTACGACCAAGGGTCGCGGGTCGGTGAGTCGTACGCCCTTGGCGACCGCCACGGGCGTTTTGACGTCAACCGGGGACACGCGCACGTCGCGAGTGGCCTCGTACGCGAGCAGCGTCACGAGCTCATCGGCGAGGCGTCTGAACGTCGGAGAATCCGTACGTTCGTCGCGGAGCTTGGTGAGTTTGTGCGAGATGAGCGGGTGATCGGCGACGTGTACCTGCATGCGACGAGAGTAGCGACATGAGGCTCGGGTCTGTCACCATCACAGAGAGGCCGCCGTTAGGCGGTCCCGTGACGTGCCGAGACTGAGTTCGATCAAGGAGGTGTGCCATGGCTGAGGACGATGTCGACTTCGCAGTGGCCGCCTACCGCGACGAAGGTGAGTGGCAGGTCGTCGAGCTGCACGCGACCATCGGCGAAGACGTTGACGAACTGAGTGAGGCGCTCACCCGCTTCCCGTCAGAGGTCGGCGTACTCGGGCTGGTCTCGATGGACGACGACTTCTTCGTGATCCTGCGGCGTTCTGGTGAGCAGGTACGTGCGCTGCTCTCGGACGTGACTGCCGTGACCGACTGGCCGTTGGCCGTTGGCGTTGCCGACCTGCTCGACCTGCCGGATCCCGAGGACCCGAACGATCCACAGCCTGTTGGCGATCTCGACATTCTCAGCGATCTCGGCATGCCTGGCCTCGAACTGAGCGTGCTGTGCGATGACGACGATCTCTTTCCCGAGGACATCCTCCGCGATGTCGCCGACCGTCTCGGCTTTGGCGACAAGCTCGACGCCATCATCGGTTGATGTTCGACGCATTGATGCGGCAGGCGCTCGACCTGGCTGTGACCGCTGCCGATTCCGACGACGTGCCCGTGGGCGCGATCGTCATCGATGCCGACGGACTGGTGATCGGTCGTGGTCGCAACACCCGCGAGCGTGATGCCGACCCAACGGGCCACGCCGAGATCGTTGCAATCCGCGAAGCCACCGAGGCGCTGGGTGAGTGGCGGCTTGAAGGCTGCACTCTCGTGGTGACGCTGGAGCCGTGCACGATGTGTGCCGGCGCGATCGTGGCGTCGAGGCTCGAGCGGCTGGTCTTCGGCGCTTTTGACGAGAAGGCTGGAGCCGTAGGGTCGTTGTGGGACGTCGTGCGCGATCGTCGCCTCAACCACCGACCTGAGGTGGTCAGTGGCGTGCTCGCTGATGAGTCCTCGACCCTGCTCAGGCAATTCTTCGAGAGGCACCGTACGTAATGACTGATGTCGTCATCGACGAGCTGATCCCTCCGGACAGCCTCGTTGGTCCCGGGGGGGACGAGTTCCGAGAACTGATCGAGATGCGCAACCTGGTGGAGACCGACACCCTGGGGACCGACGCACTCGCGGCCACGCCGGAGTCGATCTTCCCGCACTTCACTAGTAGCTCGCAGAAGAGCCGTCGCCACTTTGTCGTTCGCGACGGTGGTCGGATCATCGCGCGTGGGCTGATGGGTTGGCTGACCGCTGAGAACGCGCCGGCCGTGTCGATCATGGCCGACGTGCTGCCGTCACATCGTCGTCGCGGGATCGGTTCCGCTTTGTTTGCGTACCAGGAACGGCTGGCTGCAGACCTCGGTCGCCACGTCCTCCAGGCCGAGGCGATCCATACGTCGTCGGTCGGTGGGGAGCGGGTCGTACCGTCGACCGGCTTCGGCGACGTACCTGCCAACGACCCGGGCGTGCAGTTCTTGCTCCACCATGGCTATCGGCTCGAGCAGGTGGCGCGCATCAGCAGTCTTGACCTGACGAACACTGCTGCGTCACTCGAGGAACACCGCCGAGCGGCGCAGGAGAAGGCGGGCGCGGACTATCGAATCGTGCACTGGTCAGGCCGTACGCCCGAGAAGTGGCTCGAGCAGAAGGCTGCACTGTCGACCGCCATGAGCGTGGATGAGCCGTCCGGTGGGCTGGAAGTCATCGCCGACGTTTGGGATGCCGATCGCGTACGCGAACACGACGATCGCCAGGAGGGCAGCGGCCGGATCATCTACACGTCGGCTGCCGAACACGTTCCGACCGGCACGCTCGTCGCGCACACCGAGCTCGGTCGTCTGGAGGGGGACAACCAGCCTGCCGTACAGGAAGACACCCTCGTGCTGCGAGCGCATCGCGGTCACCGACTCGGCATGCTGCTCAAGGCCGTCAACGCGCAGAAGATGCTCGAGCAGGCGCCGGACACCCCGCAGATCACGACATTCAACGTCGAAGAGAACGAGCCGATGCTGCGCGTCAATATCGACCTGGGCTTCCGCCCCATCGGCGCTGAAGGCGTGTGGCAGAAGCGGGTCTGATCGGGAATACAGCATGTGAGAAACTAGTTGAACATTCCACAACGTTCTTAAAGGAGAATGCGGGATGACCAGCATGCAGTTCGGACTGTTCTCAGTCGGTGACGTGACGCCCGATCCCACCAATGGGACCGTCCAGACCGAGCACGAGCGCATCAAGAACACGATCACGATCGCCAAGAAGGCGGAGGAGATCGGACTCGACGTCTTTGCGACGGGCGAGCACCACAACCCGCCGTTCGTACCGTCGTCACCCACGACGACGCTCGCGTACATCGCGGCGCAGACCGAGAAGCTCATCCTCTCGACCTCGACGACGCTGATCACAACCAACGATCCGGTCAAGATCGCCGAGGACTACGCGACGCTGCAGCACCTGGCCGATGGCCGTATGGATCTCATGCTCGGTCGCGGCAATACCGCTCCGGTCTACCCATGGTTCGGCTTCGACGGCTCGAAGGCCATCGAGCTGACCGTCGAGCATTACCAACTGCTGCGCCGGCTGTGGGATGAAGACGTAGTCACCTGGCAGGGCCAGTTCCGTACGCCGCTGCAGGGATTCACGGTTACGCCGCGCCCGCTCGACGGGGTGCCGCCGTTCGTGTGGCACGGCAACATCCGTACGCCGGAGGTTGCTGAGCTCGCTGCGTTCTATGGCGACGGCTACTTCGCCAACAACATCTTCTGGCCCAAGGAGCACTACGTCCGGTTGATCGACTTCTACCGCCAGCGCTACGCCCACTACGGGCACGGCGAACCGGAGCAGGCAATCGTCGGTCTCGGCGGCCAGTTCTTCATCCGCAAGAACAGCCAGGACGCGGTCAAGGAGTTCCGTCCCTACTTCGACAACGCGCCGGTCTACGGTCACGGACCCTCACTCGAGGACTTCACCTCGCAGACGCCACTCACGGTCGGCAGCCCGCAGGAGTTCGTCGAGAAGACGCTGACCTTTGCCGAGTACTTCGGTGACTACCAGCGCCAGCTCTTCCTGGTCGACCATGCAGGTCTGCCGATCAAGACGGTGCTGGAGCAGCTCGATGAGCTCGGTGAGGTGTTGCCGCAACTTCGCGCGGAGTTCGATGCTCGCCGGCCGGCGAACGTACCGGATGCTCCGACCCACGCGGCACGCGTTGCCGCCAAGATCGCCGCTGCCGAAGAGGCGACAGTATGACGAACATCGTCGCCATCTCGGCCGGACTGAGTGACTCGTCGACGACGCGCCTGCTGGCGGACCGGTTCGCCGAGTCGGTGAAGCGCAAGTACGGGGACGCGACCGTCGAGGTGGTTTCGCTGCGCGAGTTGGCGCACGAGATCACCGACGCAACGCTGACCGGCTTCGCACCTCCACGCCTGCAGACCGTGATCGACAAGGTCCTCGCGGCCGACGGACTGATCGTCGTCACGCCGATCTTCAAGGCGTCCTACCCAGGGCTGTTCAAGTCGTTCTTCGACGTACTCGACGCTGAAGCGCTCACCGGGAAGCCGGTCGTGCTCGCGGCTACGGGTGGCACCGCCCGGCATTCGCTGGCGATCGACTTCGCGATGCGCCCGCTGTTTGCTTACATGCAGGCGCTGACCGTACCGACTGGCGTCTTCGCCTCCCCGTACGACTGGGGCTCCGAGGGTACGAACGCGCTCGGTGAGCGCATCGATCGCGCGACCGCCGAGCTGGTGAGCCTGCTCAAGGGTGCCGGTACGGGGCGCGGACCATCGGATGACATCGACCTGTTCAGCGACACGTTCCTGTCGATCTCGAACCCGCCCACCGCTGACTGACGGCGCCTATCCCGATTGGGTCGGGACACCTCACGTCCGGTAACCTCTTCGGCGGTGGCGTGTCCGAGCGGCCGAAGGTGCAACACTCGAAATGTTGTGTGGGTTCACGCCCACCGTGGGTTCAAATCCCACCGCCACCGCCAAACGCGAGAAGGCCTCACCCCGGTTTTGGGTGGGGCCTTGTTGCGTTTCTCGAGCACGAAGCCGGCGGGAATGCGGAAAGCCCGGCCGGGAGGGAGTCCACGGGCCGGGCCTAAATCCGCAGAGGCGGGAGGGAGTTGCCGTCTGCAAGATGAATAACGCGGCTCCGACCGTCGGGTTACGCGGTATCGCCGACCTTCTTCTACGGATCTCGATTCGTAACAGACCCGTCCTAGAACTCGTTACAGTTTCGCAACCGGGTACGGAGCGCGTTTGAAACGCTGCCCTCCTGGACCGCTTCGAGGAAGGACTCCCATGCGCGCCACTCTGGAGAACCGTGGGGGCCGCCGTTTAGGTGTCCTTGTGGCGGCATTGGCGATGGCCGGCTCTGCCCTAGCGCTCTCGCCCGCAGCAGCCGAGACGACTACTGACGCCTGTAGCTGGATGGACGCGTCGAAGACGCCGAAGGTGCGCGCGCAGGAACTGGTTGCGGCCATGACTCTGGACGACAAGATCCAGATGGTCACCGGCATCGGCATCCTCAATCCCAAGGCTCCGAACAAGGGTGCCTCTGGTGTGATCGTCGGCAACCCGCGGCTGTGCCTCCCGGACCTCGTGCTCAACGACAGTTCCGGCGGAATCGGCTTCAACCAGAAGGGCACCACTGCCTTTCCTCAGGGCGTTACGCAGAGCTCGACCTGGAACGCCGACTTGATCAAGGCGTACGGCAAGGTGCTGGCGAACGAAGCGGTCGCCAAGGGCGTCAACGTCATCCTTGGCCCGGGCATGAACATGTCGCGCAATCCGTTGGCGGGTCGCAACCTGGAGTATGCGGGCGAGGATCCGCACCTGACGACCCAGATGGGTGTGGGCCTGATCAAGGGCATTCAGTCAAAGCCGGGCGTGATGGCCGATGCCAAACACTTCGTGCTCAACGAGCAGGAGACCGACCGCATGATCAACTCGTCGGAGGTCGACGAGCGGACGCTGCGCGAGATGTACCTTCCGCCGTTTGTGGCCGCCGTCAAGGCTGGCGTCGGTTCGTTCATGTGCTCGTACAACCGGGTCGACTCTGTTTACGCCTGCGAGAACAAGGCGCTGCTGACGGATCTCCTCAAGAAGGAGATGGGCTTCGATGGCTTCGTGATGAGCGACTGGGGCGCGCACTTCACCACCGCGGACGCCGCGAACGCAGGTCTCGACATGGAGATGGCTGGCGACGGCTACGCGGGTATCTCCCAAGCGCAGCCCGCAAAGTGGGGACCGAAGCTCAAGGCTGCGGTGGAGGACGGTTCGGTGCCGCAAGCGCGAGTGGACGACATGATTCGCCGCATCGCGACCCCGATGTTCCGGCTCGGCCTGTTCGAGCACCCGCCCGTCACTGGTGACGCGGCAGCAAAGGCGGTAGCGACGACTCCGCAGAGCCTCGCGATGGCCAAGAAGATCGCGGAGGAGGGATCGGTTCTGCTCAAGAACTCCGGCAAGATCCTCCCGCTGAAGTCGTCAGCCAAGAAGATCGCCGTCATTGGTCTGCCAGCTTCGACGCTCGGTGCCCAGCTTTCGTCGCAGGGATTCGGCAGCAACCACGTACCAGTCTTCGGGCTGCATCCCGACGTCTCCGACCCATTGGCCGCACTGAAGAAGCGTGCTGCGGTCAATGGCACCAAGGTCTCCTACGACACCGGCACGGTCCCGCCGCTCGCCGGTCTCGCCGCCAAGGACGCAGACGCGGCGATCGTCTTCGTCGGTAATGCCGAGATCGAGGGTCAGGACCGGACGGACCTGACGCCGCGACAGGCGTACTGCAATCCGTTCCTCGAGGTGCTCCAAGGCCTGGTCAGCCGATGCTTTGGTATCCCCGGAGACCAGGACGCGCTGGTGAAGGCCGTGGTTGAGGCCAACCCCAACACGATCGTCGTGCTGCAGAACGGTGGCCCGCTGGCCATGCCGTGGCTGGACTCGGTCAAGGCGGTCGTCGAGAACTGGTACCCCGGCCAGGTGGATGGCGACGCGATCACGAGCCTGCTCTTCGGCGACTCCAACTTCTCCGGAAAACTCCCCATCACCTTCCCCAAGCAGGTGGGTGACGGACCGCTGCGTACGCCCGAGCAGTTCCCCGGCGTGACGGGGACGGACGGCATCCCGCGCTCGACCTACAGCGAGAAGCTCCTCATCGGCTACCGGTGGTATCAAGCCAAGAACATCAAGCCGCTCTTCCCGTTCGGGTACGGCAAGTCCTACACATCGTTTGCCTTCTCCGGCCTCAAGGTCACTCCGAAGGCCGGTGGCGCCGCGACCGTGAGCGTGAAGGTCACCAACACCGGTTCTCGTTCCGGCGCCGAGGTGGCTCAGGCGTACGTCGCGTTCCCCAAGGCGGCCGGCGAGCCGCCACTGCAGCTCAAGGCCTTCAAGAAGATCTTCCTGAAGCCAGGCAAGTCCGCAAGCATCACGCTCACCCTCGACCGCAGCGCCTTCTCGATCTGGAAGAGCGGCTGGACCGTCACGCGAGGTTGCTACAAGGTTCGCGTGGGTAGCTCGTCGGCAGATCTGCCGCTCGCCAAGTCGATCGCGCGTGGCGGCGGAACCTGCTGATCCTCTAGGAGAGGCGTTCGCCCTCGTCGGTGTATTCCATGTTTTCGAAGCTGACGGGGCGCTTGCCGTTGGCCAATGAGGTCACCATCGCCGTGCCAAGAGGGCCAGCGCGGTCGTAGACCTCTGCCGTACCGACGGCGATGCCATCGATCTCCACGCGGTCGGTAGCTGACAGCCCGACCTCCATGCTCACGGGCTTGCGCGCGAGAGCGAGGGTGATGTCGGTGTTGATGTACTGGACACCTTCGGTGCCCCAGTTCACGACCATGCTCGTGCCGTCAGCGATCGCTGCGACGGACTGGAACGGCGTGCCGGCTTCACCGTCAACGACGGGCAGTCCGACCTGCCAGGTCTGCTTGCGACCGGCGTTCTGGTGCTCGGGGAACGACTGTGACCAGTCGGCATCGCTCTTGAAGAACGGCACCCGGGGCTGGTCACTGACTGGAGCAACGTCGACCGGTGGGGGTACGGGGTGGTCTTCGGCGGTCCACACTTCTCCGCCAGCGTTCTCCGTCGGAAGCAGGAAGATGCAGCTGGCGCGCGCGACGCGTACGTCGCCTTGCATCAGTGCGGCATCGATCAACGCGAGGCGTCGTCCCTCGCGGATGACCTCAGTGACGACGGTGCATGGCGCCATCTTGGCGGGCTGGAACAGGTCCACCGTGTAGCGCGCGGGGATCAGGTCCGTACGGCCGATCTCGGCCAACTTGGTCTCCAGACCGCGGGCGAGCGCGCCACTCACGGCGACGCCGTGCATCTGGTCCGGGCTCCACATGCTTCGGGCAATGTCACCGGGAACGAGCTGGTCGTTCTCAAGGGTGAACATGGACAGGTTCATGGAGAAAGAGTGGCAGGCCCGCGGTTCGGCTAGAACGGCGGCGGTGGATCGTCGATCGGATCGAGCACCGGGCCGCTACCGCCGACGGTCTTCTGGAACGCCTCGCTGTCGGGGCACCACTGACTGACTGGGCACCACAGGCAGTGCTCCCCAGGGTTGGTCTCCCAGGTCGAGTCAAAGTGCCAGCGGCCCGCGGCAGACGCCAGGTCATCGTTGGCCATCGTGAGGGTCTCGCGGTCGTCGAGATCCCAGGCGAAGAGGTCGCTGCCGTCGGGAGTCAGCACCTCGACTTCGACGGTCGCGTCCGTCGCTCCGTACGCATCCTTCAGCCCACTCGAGAGCATCGAGAGCAGAAAGGCGATCTGGGTTGTCTGACCGTAGACCTGCTCAGCCCCGCCCTTGGGCAGCGAGCTGCTGGTCTTGAACTCGCGGATGATCAGGCGATCGCCGATCCGATAGACGAGATCGGGCTTGGTCACCGTGACGACATCGGCGTCAACGTCGAATCCGAACGACGACTCCTCGACCGCGAGCACCTCGACGGAGTCGGCAGAGAGTGGGCACGTCGAGACGTGATGGCGAAGGAATGGGTACGCGACGGCGTACTCCTCAGGAGTCATCACTCCTTGCGCGGGGCCCATGCCGGTGCCCGGCTCGGGCAGGTCAGCGTCGGTGCAGCCAACCGATCGCCTGTGCGCCGCCTCGAGCCACTCGTGCACCAGGAGTCCGCGAGTCTGCGCCTCGGTGTACTCATCGGTCCGCGGCAGATGGAGGTCTGAGGCGAGCAGCCATTGGGCGGGGCAGACGCGGTAGCGATCGAGGTCCGACGGAGCCACCGAGCGCGAGGCGTAGCCCTTGGCGTCCTGCCCCAGCATTCGAGGCATCGGTACGAGGGCGTCACAGATGCCGGCGATTTTGCACGAGCTGCAGCCGAAGCCCGGTCGTACGTCCGCGAAGTCGCCCAACCCACCAACGACGCCGCGGGCGTGCGCGTCGTACTCCTGTGTCGCCTGCTCCGGGCTGCCGTCGAACAGAATGCTGAGACTGCCGTCGACGGCGCCGATCTCGACGACGCGTACGCGGGTGACCGCGGGCAGGCCGTCGTACGACGCCGCGATGTGCGCCGCGGTGTGGGCCCACAACATGTCGTCTTCGGTCGGCTTGGCGTGAGCAGCACCGAGGCGGTAGCGCCGGACTTCCCGGATACCGAATTCGGTGCTGTAGAGCGGCCCCCACACGTTGAGAGTCCGAGGCGGTCGGCCGATCGACGGGCTGTCGCGGATCATGCGGAGCTCGCCGATCTCGTCCTCGAGGTCCCAGTGAGCCTGAAGGATGTTGGGCACGGCTCGCATCACGTAGGGGCGCAGTAGCCGGTGCATCTTGCGCCGCTCGACCTGTTCCTGGAGCCACGCCATGAGGGTCGCCGGATCGTTGGCCTCGTCGGCGACGTGAGCACTGCGTACGAGCTGGGCGACCTCACCGAGGATGAACGTCTTCTCCGAACCGAACGACCGCTGCCATCGATCGGAGCTGACCTCAGGGCGGATCTTCAGCGCCATCGACGCGCCGCACGAGTCGTGGTTGGCGATGTCGGTGGCGGAGATTCGCAGGTTCTCTCGGTTGCCGATGAGATCCCGCGAGAAGTCCTGCACCCGTGCAGCATATTGCGCGGTGTAGAGACTTTGGGCCGCCTCGTCAAGACTAGAACGTGTTCTAGTTTGCTGCTAATGTCCCCGCCATGGTGCTTGAAAGATTCCGTCTGGACGACCGCGTAGCCGTCGTCACCGGAGCCGGCCGAGGGATCGGAGCCGCTAGTGCTCTCGCTCTCGCAGAAGCCGGCGCCGACATTGTCCTTGCCGCTCGAACTGAAGATCAGCTCAAGGAGGTAGCCACCCAAATTGAGGCCCTCGGTCGCAAGGCGGTCATCGTCGCTGCCGATCTGCAGGATCTCGACCAGGTCGCTGCCCTTGCGCAGACTGCGGTCGACTCGTTTGGCCGCCTCGACATCATCGTCAACAACGTTGGTGGCTCGATGCCGAAGGAGTTCATCAAGACCAACGTCGCCGCAATGGAAGGCGCGTTCCACTTCAACGTCTCGACGGCTCACGCCCTGACGCGTGCTGCTGTGCCGCACCTGCTCAAAGGCGATGGCGGCTCCGTCGTCAACATCTCGTCCGTTATGGGGCGAGTCAGCGGTCGCGGCTACCTCGCGTACGGCACGGCCAAGGCTGCGCTCGCGCACTGGACGCGCCTCGCCGCTCGTGACCTCTCACCCCGCATCCGCGTCAACGCCATCGCCGTCGGATCCGTCGCGACCTCCGCCCTGGAGCTCGTGACCGGAGACGAAGGCTTGACGGCACAGATGGAGTCCAACACTCCGCTGCGCCGCATCGGCGATCCCGATGACATTGCAGCCACTGTGCTGTTCCTCGCCAGCCCCGCCGGCGCTTACCTCACCGGCAAGATCATCGAGGTCGACGGCGGCATCGATCAGCCCAACCTCGACATGGGCTTCCCCGACCTAGGAGTACCCGAATGACCCTGCGCGTCGTCCAATGGAGCACCGGCAACGTCGGTCGTCATGCCATCGCCGGCATCGATGCTCGCCCCGATCTCGAGCTCGTCGGCCTTTGGGTCTCAAACCCCGACAAGGTCGGCCAGGATGCCGGACAGCTCGCTGGCCTCGGCCGCGACCTGGGTGTGCTCGCGACCAACAGCGTCGACGAGATCCTGGCGCTCAAGCCCGACTGTGTCGTCAACTGCGCCATGGCCGACGACCGTCTCTTCGAGGCTATCGCCGACCTCGAGCTGCTCCTGGCTGCTGGCATCAATGTTGTCTCGAGCGGACCGGTCTTCCTGCAGTTCCCTGCGGGGCCGGCGCTCGGCATGGCTGAAGGCGTGAAGAAGGCTGCCGTCGCCGGCGGTGTCTCGCTGTACGTCAACGGTGTCGACCCGGGCTTCGCCAACGATGTGCTCCCGTTGGTGCTGACCAGCGTCAGCGAGCGCATCGATCAGGTGCGCTGCTCCGAGGTGCTCAACTACAACACCTACAACCAGCGCATGATCGTGTTCGACGTCATGGGCTTTGGCATGCCGATGGATCACGTCCCGATGCTGCTGCAGCCGGGCATCCTGTCGATGGCGTGGGGCAGCGTCGTGCATCAGATCGCCGCCGGACTCGGTCTCGAGCTCGACAGCGTCGAGGAGTTCTACGAACGCCTTCCCGCGACTGAGACGTTCGACATCGACTGCGGAACCATCGAAGAGGGGACCGTCGCCGGTCTGCACTTCGAAGTACGCGGCATCGTCAACGGCAAGCAGGTCGTCGTCCTGGAGCACGTCACCCGCGTCCACGACGAGATCGGTCCCGACTGGCCGCAGCCTGCCGGCTTGGGTTGTTACCGCGTCGAGATCAAGGGCGAGCCCAACTACACACTCGACCTGCAGCTGCTCGGAACCGACGGCGACCACAACACCGCCGGCCTCAAGGCAACGGCGATGCGCTTGGTCAACTCTGTTCCGGCTGTGGTCGCAGCTCAGCCGGGACTCGTCACCGCACTCGATCTGCCGCTCGTGACTGGCAAGGGATTGGTTGTCACGTGAACGAGCGAAGCGAGAGAGCCATTCAGGCTAGGAATTCGAACGCGACTCGAGCCATCGATGTCGCGAGCGTCTTCGATGGAGGCGACTCATGAGCAAGCGGATCGTGGTCTGGGGCACGGGCTTCGTCGGCAAGCTCGTACTCAATGAGGTCTTTGACCACCCCGAGTTCGAGCTCGTCGGTGTCGGCGTCAGCAACCCGGAGAAGGTCGGTGTCGACGTCGGTACGCTCTGCGGCCGCGACCCGGTCGGCATCCTGTGCTCGGATGACCTCGATGCTCTCGTCGCTCTGAAGCCTGACGCGCTGGTTCACTACGGCCCGACCGCGCAGTACGCCGACGAGAACATCCGCGTCATGACCGCATTCCTGCGCGCAGGTGTCGACGTCACGTCGACCGCCATGACGCCATGGGTCTGGCCGGGTATGAAGCAGAACCCCGACATCTGGATCGATCCGGTCACCGAAGCCTGCAAGGCCGGCGGTTCCTCGTGCTTCACCACGGGTATCGATCCCGGCTTCGCCAACGACCTGTTCCCGATGACTCTGATGGGTCTGACGTCAGAGGTCCGTGTCGTACGTGCGCTCGAGATCCTCGACTACTCCAACTACCTCGGCGACTACGAGGACGAGATGGGTATCGGCCGCGAGCCGGAGGTCAAGGCACTACTTGAGCACACTGACATCCTTGTGATGGCCTGGGGCGCGACCGTCCCGATGATGGCCGAGGCTGTCGGCATCGAACTCGACGAGATCACCACGACGTACGACAAGTGGGTCACCGACGTCGAGGTGCCAAGCGCCAAGGGGCCGATTGCTCCGGGCCATGTCGCCGCGGTCGACTTCACGATCAACGGCATCTACAAGGGTGAGACCCGTATCCAACTGCGCCACATCAACCGTGTCGGCGAGAACTCTGCGCCTGACTGGCCGCGTGGTGCGAACGATGATGTCTACCGCGTCGAGCTCGAGGGCACGCCGTCGATCACTCAGGAGACTGCGTTCCGCTTCGACGACGGCAGCGGCCGCGATGCGGCAACCGCTGGCTGCCTAGCGACCGGTATGCGTGCTCTCAACGCGGTCTCGGCCGTCAACGACCTGCCTCCGGGATGGGTGACCGCACTCGACCTCCCGCTCATCGCGGGACGCGGCAACATACGCTGAAGTAATGCTGCCCGACCGGTCCGAGGTACTCGCTCTGGTCCGGTCGTCGCCTGCGTTCGTTGCCGAGTTCGACAAGGCCGGTTGGATAGACATCTTCGGAAGCCTGCACGTTGTGGAGGATCCCGTCGGGTCGCGCCCGGTCCGTTCGTCCGAGTCCGGCGGGCTTGGCCGGTTCTGGGACACGTTCATCGCGCCCAACAAGATCGAGTTCGAGGTCGTCAACGATTGGATCGACGGCTTCGATGTCGTGCGCGACGTATCGATCGTGACCACGCTGCGCCCTGGCGTCGTCGTACGTACGCCGGCACACCTTCTCTACGAGACCGCGTTCGAGGACGGCGTGCTCAAGGTGCGTCGCATGGCCGCACACTGGGAGCCGCGACCGGTCTATCGACAGCTGATGAAGCCGTCTCGGGCGCACCTCGGTGCCGCCATCGGCCAGTTCGCCCGCATGTTCCGGATCCTCGGAGTTGTCCAGTCGCTGCAGTTCATCGGCGCATCTCGCTACTTCGGCTGGCGTCGCAAAAGGTCTCTCCGGGATGCCTTGGAGTCAGAGGGCATCAGCGAGGTCTCGAAGCTGATCGCGTCCGGACGGGTGGTGACGGCATCGTGCGTGGTCGGCGGGAAGCCCAGCACCGTGGTGGCGCGCTACTTCAGGGGCTACGGCATGTCGATGGTCACGTTCAGCGACCTGGCCTAGTCAGAACCGGGAAAACCCCACTGCGGAGCGGTCCTGCTGCGTGAAATCATCGCACTGCCTGCCACCCGATCTGGAGCGCCATGAACCTCGCCACTTTCCTCGCCAGCAAGGGATTCCTCATCGGCGCCGCCAGCGTGGTTGCCGCTGGCGCCATCACGTTCGGCGTGGTCCAGGCGTCCGGAGATGATGATCCGTCCGCGGCACCCAGCCCCGAGGACACGACCACGGCCTCAGCTTCTGCGACGCCGTCCGCGACACCGAAGCCAACCAAGACGGTGACCGCGATTCCGACGCCGACCACCCCTACGGCGACGCTGACGACGCCAACAACGTTGCCCCCGACGGCTCCGGTGAAGAGCCTGGCCATCTCGGCATTCAGCGTGACGCCCAAGGACATGTACGAGACGCTCGACTCGAGCTCTAACGTGAAGTGTCACTCGACGGATGACGCCTCATCGTCGTCCGACTACACGTACGCCAAGCTCAAGGCGACCATCGTTGGCGCCGGCGTGACGTCGGCGAAGGTGACCTTCGCGTACAAGGGACATTCGGGCGGCGGCGACATGGACAAGGATGACTCGACGCACTGGAGCCAGACGGTCGGTGGTTGGAACCTGGAGCCGCCGGACTACTACACGTACTCAGCACACACCGTGACCTGGGTCCTCACGGTCCGCGACCGACAGGGCCACACGGCGACTGCAACCCGGACGAACACCCTGCACGGGTGCCACGCCTCGAAGGACTAGCGCAGGAGCAGGCGTACGGCGACGTCGACCGACTTGGTCACGTCTTCTGCCGGGGTGCGGCCGGTAACCCAGCCCATGAGCGCGGTGAACCAGACGTCGCTGATGACGCGGACGATTGCCGTGTCCTCGTCGGTCGGCTCACGGTTCTCTTCGGTGCCGTCGATCGCGCGGGTGATCATGGCGGTCAGCTTCATACCGACGAAGTGGATCTCGTCGGCGACTGAGGCGTCGGCAAACATGAAGGCGCGAGTCAGTGCCTCTGTGAGTTCGGGCTGCTGCTGAAGAGCCGTGGTCGTGTGGCCAAGGATGTACATGACGCGCTCGTGCGGGGTGTCGCCGGGAACTTGCCGGTTGCGCGACTGCTCTTCGGCCCGGTCGAACTGGCGACCGAGGGCGGTGACCAGGAGATGGATCTTGGACGGGAAGTAGCGGTAGAGCGTTCCGAGTGCGACATCAGCGTTGTCAGCGACGGCCCGCATCTGGACTGCGTCGAACCCGCCCGAGTCGGCGAGAGTGATCGTGGCGTCGAGAATGCGGCGGCGGCGCTCACGCTGAGCGTTGGAGCCGGGAGTTGTCTCCGTCACGCTGGTCATGCGTCATCGTCTCCTGTCCACGGCTGCTGCTGAAACCAGCCACGCCGAACCTCGGTATGATTATTGAAACACGTTCTAGATTTGGAGGCGACCCTCAATGCCGGTCGGCGTGACGCGGGACCATCTCGAATTGAGCACCAGCCTACGGTCATGGGCTGCTGGCCTCGACGGTCCCTCCGCTCTGCGAGACGTCGAGAACGAAGCCTCCGCGGGCTTTGCCAAAACCTGGCAGTCCGTCGTTGAGGCGGGCCTCTCCGGAATCAGCATTGCCGAGTCCCAGGGCGGCGGCGGCGGAGACCTGCTCGACCAGATGGTCGCGCTTGAGTCGGCCGCATACGCGATGCTTCCCGGGCCTCTGTTGAGCACGACGGTTGTCGCTCAGATCGCCGCACAGGCGGGTGCAGGCGACGTGGTCGCGGCCATCGCTGAGGGCGCTTCTGCAGGCGTTGCCGTGAGTGGTGCGCTCGTGTTTGACGGCTCCGGAGCGTCCGGCGACCTCGATGCAGCGATCGACATCGTCGACGCAGCCTGGCTCCTCGCCCCGACCACCGATGGCGGGTGGATCCTGATCGGCGCCGACGGGTGGACCGCCGAGCCCGAGATTGGCGTCGACCTTTCCCGTCGTGGCGGTCGCGTACGAGTCGCAGCCGAACAGGTCGTACAGCTCGAAGGTGTCGACACTGACGCCGTACGCCGCGTGCTCATTGCTCTCGCCTCGGCGGAAGCCGCGGGCATTGCGCAGTGGTGCCTCGACACCGCAGTCGACTACGCCAAGGTGCGCGAGCAATTCGGCAAGCCGATTGGATCGTTCCAGGCCATCAAGCACCTCTGCTCGCAGATGCTCGAGACCACCGAGTCGATCAACGCAGTCACGTGGGATGCCGGCACCGCCATCAGCGCTGGCGCACCGACGGGCGAGGCCGACTTCGCAGCGGATGTCGCCGCAACCGTCGCGCTTCACGGCGCCGTCTCGGTTGCTCGCGACTGCATCCAGGTCCTTGGCGGCATCGGGTTCACGTTCGAGCACGACGCACATCTCTATCTACGTCGAGCCGTTGCGCTCGATCTGACTGTCGCTTCGCTGACCGGGGGCACCGAGCAGTCGGCGACCCGTCTGGCCCGCCGAGCCATCTCCGGCCAGCGCCGCTCGTTCGAAATCGACTTCGAGGGTGCAGACACCGAGTTCCGCGAAGCCACCCGTGGTGGCGTGGACGCGATCGCCGCACTGCCCGCTGACCAGCAGCGTGCTGCCCTTGCCGATGCCGGGTACCTGACACCGCACTGGCCCAAGCCCTACGGACTCGACGCCGGACCGGTCGAGCAGCTCGTCGTCGACGAGGAGCTCGCTCGCGCGGGAATCACTCGCCCCGATTTGGTGATCGGCGCTTGGGCTGTCCCGACGATCGTCGAGCACGGCACGGCCGAGCAGCACGCGCGGTTCGTGAAGCAGACCTTGCTCGGCGACATCTTCTGGTGCCAGCTGTTCAGCGAACCCGGCGCCGGCTCCGACCTGGCAGCGCTGAGCACGCGGGCAGTGCAGGTTGACGGTGGCTGGCAGCTGACGGGTCAGAAGGTCTGGACCTCACGAGCCAAGGATGCGCAGTGGGGCATCTGCCTGGCCCGTACCGACAAGGACGCCGGTCACAAGGGCATCACCTATTTCCTCGTCGACATGACCTCCAAGGGCATCGACATCCGCCCGCTGCGCGAGCTCACCGGTGACGCGATGTTCAACGAGGTGTTCCTCGATGACGTATTCGTCCCGGATGACTGTGTCGTGGGCGAGGTCAACGGCGGATGGAAGCTGGCTCGTACGACGTTGGCCAACGAGCGCGTAGCGATGGGCAGCTCAAAGCTCGGCGTGAGCACCGAACGCGCGGTCGATCTGATCGCTGATCGCGAGTCTGACACGGATGCCGCTCTGGTCGGCCACCAAGTCGCGCTCGCGACGCTGTGCCAGTTGCTCGGCGTGCGGACAACGCTTCGCTCGATCGGCGGCCAAGGCCCCGGTCCTGAGTCGAGCGTCGCCAAGCTGCTCGGCGTCAAGAACCGTCAGGAAGCGGCGGAGCTCGTCGTCGACCTGCTGGGACCTTCAGCGCTCTTCACGCACGACGATCCGCAGATCACCAAGGACGTTCACGAGATGCTGCTCAACCGCTGCCTCTCGATCGCCGGCGGCACGACGCAGATCCTGCGCAACGTCGTCGCCGAACGCGTCCTCGGACTACCTCGCAGCTGACGCCTTCTCGGCCTTGGCTCGGTGCCACTGGAGCCAGCGCGACACTGCAGCGATCGTGTGCTGGCTGCGTATGGAGGAGAACACCTCGAACGCGTGCTGAGTGCCAGGCAGTTCGGCGTACGTGATCGATGCGTCGGACTTCTCCTTGAGCGCAGCGACGAATGTTCGTGCCTGGTTCACGGACACGACGGTGTCGTTGGTGCCGTGAATGACGAAGAAGTCAGGCGTGTGCTCTGTGACGTGCGACAGCGGCGATGCCTGGATGAAGTCATCGAGGTCGGTCTTGGGGTCCTTGCCGAACACGCGCGGTCCGAGGAAGGCATCGCGCATCTCGATCGCTGCCCGCTCGTTGGTGATGCCGGCGAGATCATAGACACCGTAGAACGGGACACAGGCCGAGATCGACGTGTCAGCTTCCTCGAACCCGGGCTGGTAGTCAGCAAGGCCAGGAGTGAGTGCTGCGAGAGCAGCCAGGTGACCTCCGGCTGATCCGCCGGTGATCGCGACGTACGACGAGTCGCCGCCGTACTCCTTGATGTTCTCGTGGACCCACGCGATCGCACGCTTCACGTCGACGATCTGAGTCGGGAACTTGTACTTGGGCGCGAGTCGGTAGTTGACCGAGACGCAGACCCAACCTTGCTGGGCCATTCGGTTCATGAGGAGCAAACCCTGCTGCTCCTTGTTGCCGATCGTCCAGCCTCCGCCGTGAACCTGGATCAGGACTGGGGCGCCGCTGAGTTCGCGATCCTTGGGCTTGTAGATGTCGAGATGGGCCTTGCGGCCACCTTCGGTGTACGGAACGTTGCGGAGCACTTCGACGTCACGCTGCTTGAGGCTGAACGGGCGGGCGACGGAACCGCGCGGCAGTCGGAGGTCGACCGGGCCGGGAAGCTCAAGCTCGTCGAGGTAGCCGTCACCGATGCTCTCGCGGAGTGCTGCATCGAGTTCGGTGCCCGTACGACGCGCGCCGGCAATCGTGTAGCCCAGCAGTCCAGCGGCGGCGACTCCGGCGAGGAGTCCGATGCGCGATGCCTTGCCTCGACGTACGGTCAGCTCGGCGGCGGTGTCAATGGCAGCGGCACCGAGCAGGTGAGGAGCGAGCTCGCTGGTCGGCCAGCCGAACGCGAAACTCGGGATCGCGGACCAACCATTCCGCTGTGGGCGGACGGCATTGACGGCGAGAGCAGCGAGCGTGAACTGACGGCGTGCGTATCCGCGTGACATTTGTGGCTCCCTCGGCGTTACTTCACTGACACGTAGAACAGGTTCTAGCAGATCTAGGATACGACCATGGATCGACTCAGTGGACTTGACGCCAGCTTCCTGTACCTCGAGAGCGGCGCGCAGCTCATGCACGTATGCGGTGTGATCGTGGTTGATCCCACGACGATTCCGGGCGGCTACGACTTCCAAACGTTCAAGAAGGAGCTCTCGAATCGCGTCGAGGGCATTGCGATGTTCAACCGCAAGCTCAAGTTCGTACCCGGCGGAATCGACTTCCCGGTCTGGGTGACCGACGACGAGTTCGACATCGATCGGCACGTTCACCGGATGGCTGTTCCCTCACCGGGCAGCGACCGCGAGTTGTCGGAAGTGTCGGGCCACCTGGCCGGCATTCCGCTCGACCGGTCTCGCCCGCTGTGGGAGATGCACGTCATCGAGGGTCTGGCCAACGGCAAGATCGCGATCTTCTCCAAGATGCATCACGCGTCGGTCGACGGCGTCTCGGGATCCAACATGATCTCCTACCTCTGCAGCCTCGAATCTGACGCGGCTCCGCTGGACACCAGCTCCGCAGAGCACCAGCGCGCCCCTTCCAATCTCGAGCTGATCGGCCGCGGTGTTCTGGCGACGGCGACCAAGCCGTGGCAGATCGTCCGTCTGACTGCGCCGACAACCCGGACTCTCGTCGAGACGAGCCGTCGCGCGCGCCGAGGTACGGCGATGGCGGCCCCGCTGACTGCTCCTCGTACGTCGTTCAACTCCACGATCACCGGGCATCGCTCGATCGCGTACACCGACGTGTCGCTCGACACGATCAAGGACATCAAGAAGGCAGTCCCCGGTGCGACGGTCAACGACGTCGTATTGGCGCTCAGTGGTGGAGCTTTGCGCCGCTACCTGCAGGAGCGTGGTGAGCTGCCTGAGACGTCGCTGCTGGCGAGCGTCCCGGTTTCGGTGCGTTCCGAATCAAAGCGTGCAGGGCGCAACCAGGTGTCGTCGATGTTCTGTCGGCTCGGCACCGACATCGAGGATCCGCTCGACCGCATCACCGGAATGGCGCAAGCCAACGTCAACGCCAAGGAACACCACAAGGCGGTTCCGGCCGACACGTTGCAGGAGTGGGCTGAGTTCGCCGCACCTCGTACGTTCGGCCTCGCCGTACGTATGGTGTCCGACCTGCGTCTCGCCGACCGCGCGCCGGTGATTCACAACCTCGTGATCTCGAACGTTCCCGGTCCGCCGGTGCCGCTCTACTTCGTTGGTGCTCGGATCGACGCTCTCTATCCGCTTGGCCCGGTCTTCCACGGCGCCGGACTCAACCTCACCGTGATGAGCAACAACGGTCTGATGCACATCGGTGCCATCGCCTGCAGCGAGCTCATGCCACGTCCATGGGACCTGATCGACAAGTTCCCGGATGAGCTCGAGGCCATGCGCAAGGCCGTCCTCGGCTAACTACTTGGCAGAGGCCAACTGGCGATCGCGAGCGCGGGCTGCCACATCGAGTGCCGCCTCAACGAATACGGGTACGAATTCCTTGTACTCGAGCACACAGCCAGCGTGGCCGCACTCTGCCTTGTGGACCGTGGCGTCAGGGATGAGCTCCGCCAGTTCGAGCTGGCGCTCCGGTGGTATGACGTGGTCGTTGGCGGTCACGACGACGGCAGTGGGCACATCAACCATGTTCAGCCAGGGTGACGAGTGGTGTCGCCCGAGTGAAGCCACGGCCTGACCAACAGCCCAGGCGCTCGTCGAGCGGAACTGCTTCATGGCCCATCGAACGGTGTCAGTGCTGTCTGCGTCGATTGCGTCGACGGCCGCAACACTGGCGCGGTTGATCGTGGCCGAGCGTGACAGCGTGGTGCTCAAGCGCATGCTGAGTTCCATACCGGCGTGGAAGACGCGTTCGCGGCCATTCGTACGAAAGTGCGCTGTGCTTGCTGCCAGGACGATCCCGCTGATCAGATCGGGGCTTTGGCGCCAGACTCGCTGCGCGACGATGGATCCCATCGAATATCCAGCGACGATTGGCTTGTCCAGTTTCAGGGCATCGATCACCGCACCGACGTCATCCGCGCAATCGGAGATCAGGAACTTGTCGGACATGATGCCGCGG
Organism: Aeromicrobium panaciterrae; assembly: GCF_031457275.1. NCBI lineage: Bacteria > Bacillati > Actinomycetota > Actinomycetes > Propionibacteriales > Nocardioidaceae > Aeromicrobium > Aeromicrobium panaciterrae. The sequence continues at coordinate 238,331 of NZ_JAVDWH010000001.1, read as the reverse complement.
CCGTGCCACCGCTGATCGAACGTGATGACCCGGAAATGCTTGGACAGCTCGGGGATCGTGGGGAACCAGGTCAGCTGACCGGTGCATCCGACGGCGTGCAGCAGGATGATCGTGGGAGCGTCGGGAGTCGGTCCGGGTATGTCGGTGAGCCAGGTCTGGCCTCGGCGGCGCAGCTTGAGCCAGCGTCCCTCGGGAAGGTCGACATCGGGGACGTCAAAGAGGTCCCAGGTCGATGGGTCCGGGAGGAGGGGGCGCACGGCGCCAAACATCTTCTTGACCGGGATGGTCACGAGGTACTCCCTTACTCGACTTCCCCAAGAATAGAACACGTTATAGTTTCGGAGCGGGCGAATTGCCCAATGCCTGCAAAGGAGACGATCTGCGTGGACTCGGTACTTGATGAGGTGCGCTCCGTCATTGGCGACGTGCTCGACCGCGGCGATGGCTCATGGCGCGCCCTCCAGGAGTCCGGCTTGCTCGCGCTCGCTGCGCCCGAGAAGCTCGGCGGCGAAGGACTTGGCCTGACCGAGATCTCCGTACTGCTCCACGAGGTCGGCCGTCGCGCCGCCAATCTGCCCGTATGGGAGACGGTCGCCTGCGGCCTGCTGCCCCTCGTACGTTCTGGCTCAGACGACCTGCAGGCTGATCTGGTCCCCAAGGTTCTGGCTGGGGAACTGAAGTTCTCGCCCGCCCTCGGTGAGCCCGGTGTCGCGCTGCCGACTACCCCCACGACAACGTTCGACGGCACGTCCGTCACTGGCACCAAGGTCGGCGTCCCTGTTCTCGAGGGCTCCACGATCCTGCTCGTCTCCGCGGGCGGTGTCGTTGCGCTTGTCGACGCTGATGGCGCCGGAGTCAGCAAGGTCGACACTCTGACGTCCCGCGACACGACCGAAGCGACCTACACGTTCGACGCAGCACCCTCGCTGGGCGAGCTCGATGCAGCCGTCGTACGCAGCCACGCGATCGCCGGCCTCGCTGTCCTCGGCGCAGGAGTCGTCGAAGGTGCCCGCGACCTGACCGCTGGCTACATCAAGGACCGCAAGCAGTTCGGTCGCTCGCTCGCCGAGTTCCAGGCCGTCGCTCAGCAGATCGCCGACGTCTACATCGGCTCGCGCACATTCACGCTGACCGCGACTGAGGTCGTACGTCGCCTCGACGCGGGCGACCCGGCTGACGACGATCTGGCAATCGCTGCGTACTGGTTCGCCAACCGCGCACCGGCGCTGATGCAGATCTGCCAGCACCTCCACGGCGGCATGGGCGTCGACGAGACGTATGACATGCCCCGCTACTTCGCTTCCGTACGCGACGTTGCTCGCCACCTCGGCGGACCGGCCGCGCTCGCCGACGTGCCCGTCAACGAGACGGCCGGCAAGAACGCCGAGCTCACCGTTGAGGAGCGTGCGTTCAAAGCCGAAGCCCGCGACTACCTGATGAACCTGGTCAGCGACGAGGACCGCGACGAGATGCGCAACAACCGTCACGGTCCTGCCTACCACCGCATCATCAAGAAGATGGGTGCCGACAACTGGATGGGCGTCGGCTGGCCCAAGGAGTACGGCGGTCAGGGCCGCGGCGTCATTGAGCAGCAGGTCTTCGTCAACGAGGCGTCGCACGCCGACGTCCACCTCCCGTCGGTCACGCTGCAGACGGTCGGCCCGACGCTTCAGGCGTACGGCACCGAGAAGCAGAAGGACATGTTCCTCGCTGACATCATCACCGGCGATGTGCACTTCGCGATCGGCTACAGCGAGCCCGACGCCGGCACCGACCTCGCTTCGATGCGCACCAGCGCCAAGCGCGACGGCGACCACTACATCGTGAACGGCCAGAAGATGTGGACCACGGGCGGTCACGCAGCCGACTGGGTTTGGCTCGCCGTACGCACCGATCCCGATGCGCCTCCGCACCGCGGCATCTCGGTGTTGATCGTCGACACCAAGGATCCCGGCTACTCATGGACGCCGATCGTCACCAGCGACGGCTCGCACCACACCAACGCGACCTACTTCAACGACGTACGCGTCCCCGTCGACATGCTGGTCGGCGAGGAGAACCGCGGTTGGAGCCTCATCACGACGCAGCTCAACCACGAGCGCGTCATGCTCGGCCCCGCTGGCCGCATCGAAGGTCTGCGCGACCTCGTACGCGAGTGGGCCGAGGGACGTACGGCTCCGGATGGCACTCCTGTGCTCGAGGTGCCGTGGGTGCGCGACACCCTGGCTCGCGCCACCGCTTCGTTCCGCGTCAACGAGCTGCTCAACTGGGCCGTCGCGAATTCTCCGGCGTCGGACAAGACGACCGTCGCTGATGCGTCCACCTCCAAGGTGTTCGCCAGCGACGAGGTTCAGAAGCTCGGCATGGCGCTGACCGACGTCGTCGATGCGTTCGGCGATCCATCCGATCCCGAGACTGGCCGCCTCGCCGAGTACCTCGACAAGACCGCCAAGCGCAACCTCGTGTTGAGCTTCGGTGGCGGCGTCAACGAGGTGCAGCGCGAGCTGATTGCCATGTTCGGCCTCGATCTTCCAAGGGTTCCACGATGACAGATCCGATCATTGAACTGACCGACAAGATCAAGGCGCGAGGCAAGAGCCCTGCGCGTTTGGCGCCGGACCCGGTCAATGGTCCGATGATTCGGCACTGGGCCGAAGCAATCGGCGACACCAACCCGCGTTGGGCTCCCGGACCTGACACCGAGGCGCCGCCCGCAATGGCGCAGGTGTGGACGATGTACGGGCTCAACCCCGAGCGGATGCCGAACGACCCGCTGCCGGACACGATGCAGGTGCTCGACGACGCCGGATTCACCTCGGTGCTCGGCACCAACTGCGACCAGACCTACGCGCGCACTCTGAAGCCCGGCGAAGTGCCGAGCATCAGCACGTACCTCTCAGACGTCATGGGCCCCAAGAAGACCGGCGTCGGCGAGGGCTACTTCATCACAACCAAGAGCGTCTGGACCGTCGGCGACGAAGAGGTCGCGACGATGACGTTCCGCGTCCTCAAGTTCAAGCCCGGCACCGGCCGCGCCTCGGTCGACAAGACGAAGTCGTCGCGGCCGATGATGAACAAGGACACCTCTTTCTTCTGGGAAGGCACCCAGGCAGGCGAACTGCGCATCCAGAAGTGCAACGCCTGCGGCGAGCTCCGCCACCCACCCGGACCCGTCTGCCCGAAGTGCCATGCGATGGATCGCGGCTTTGTCGTCGCATCGGGCAAGGGAACGGTTCGTTCGTTCCTGGTGCACCACGCTCCCGTCGTACCCGGCAAGCAGCTCCCACTCACGCTCGCGCTGGTCGACCTCGAAGAGGGCGTCCGGATGATTGGCGAGGTCAAGGGCGACGTCGCGATCGGCGATGCCGTCGAGGTCTGGTTCGACCCAATCGATGATGAAGTGACGCTTGCCAAGTGGCAGCCCGCTGGCACCCCGGCTCCGGAGCCTGCGCCCGAAGAGAATCCCCCGCCGCTACGCGCTACTTTGCGGGAGGTACCCCCATCCGACATCCCGGTTTGGGAGGTGCCGATCACGCCGACGCTCGTCGTTTCGACGGCGCTCGCTACTCGCGACTTCCAGGATGTCCATCACGACCGTGACCGCTCGATCGGTCATGGAAGCAAGGACATCTTCATCAACATCCTCAGCACGACGGGACTCGTGCAGCGCTACATCACCGACTGGGCGGGCCCGCAGACGCAGATCCTTTCCTGCGCGCTTCGCCTCGGAGCGCCGGCGTACCCGTACGACACGCTGCGCTTCACCGGCAACATCGTGTCCGAGGAGGACGGCGTGACGACGATCGACGTCACCGCTGCCGTCTCGATCGGCAACCATGCGAACGCACGACTGGAGATCCGCAAATGAACACTTTCAGTGGTGCAGCCGCGATCGCCGGAATTGGCGCGACCGAGTTCTCGAAGGAGTCGGGTCGTTCGGAGCTGCAGCTCTCGGCCGAGGCGACTCTTGCCGCTCTCGCGGATGCGGGATTGTCGACGTCTGATGTCGATGGACTCGTCACGTTCACGATGGACAGCACCTCCGAGATCGCGCTGGCGCGTGAGCTCGGCATGGGTGACCTGCGCTTCTTCAGCCGCATCAACTACGGCGGCGGCGCTGCCTGCGGAACGGTGCAGCAGGCGGCCATGGCTGTCGCTACCGGCGTCGCCGATGTCGTCGTCGCCTACCGCGGCTTCAACGAGCGGTCGGGTCAGCGGTTCGGTCAGGTCCAGAAGTGGGCAGCCGAGCAGGTCAACACCAACGGTCTCGACAATGCCTGGTCCTACCCGCACGGCCTCTCGACTCCGGCCGCCACGGTCGCGATGCAGGCCCGTCGTTACATGCACGAGTACGGCGCAACCTCGGCCGACTTCGGCGCGGTTGCTGTTGCTGACCGCAAGCACGCCGCGAAGAACCCCAACGCGTTCTTCTACGAGAAGCCGATCACGATCGAGGACCACCAGAACTCACGGCTGATTGCTGATCCGCTGCGACTCCTCGACTGCTGCCAGGAGAGCGATGGCGCTGTCGCCATCGTCGTCACGTCCACTGAGCGCGCTCGCGACCTCAAGGCCGGAGCTGTGCCGATCCTCGCCGCCGCCCAGGGCAGCGCCGCAGATCAGTTCGTGATGACCTCGTACTACCGCGACAACATCGGCATCCCCGAGATCGGCGTTGTCGGTCGTGAGCTGTGGCGTCAGTCAGGTCTGACACCGGCAGACATCCAGACCGCGGTCCTCTACGACCACTTCACGCCGTACGTGCTGATGCAGCTCGAGGAGCTCGGCTTCTGCGGACGTGGCGAGGCCAAGGACTTCATCGCCAATGGCGCGATCGAGATCGGCGGCAAGCTGCCGCTCAACACTCACGGCGGCCAGCTCGGCGAGGCGTACATCCACGGCATGAATGGCATCGCCGAAGGCGTACGTCAGATCCGCGGAACCTCGGTCAACCCGGTGCCGGACGTCGAGAACGTGCTGGTCACAGCGGGTACTGGCGTACCGACCTCAGGCCTCGTCCTCGGCAAGTAGGTCGCGACCACCCTGCCCCTAGCCCCGAGGTACGAGGGGCGGGAGCGAAGCGAAGGGGCGCACGACGAGAGGCTCGCTCGAGCCATTCGTCTCACCACGCTTCGGCCTCGTTCCTCGGCCTCCCAGTCGCTTCGCTCCTTAGCGGACGAGTTTGGCCAGCAGGCAGAGCCAGCCGGTCTCTTCGTCATCGTTGGAGCGTTCGGTCCACTCGGGAGTCAGCCCGGCCTGCGCGAGTGAAGCTGTGAAGTCGTCCTCCGTACGGAGCACCCGGTAGTAGGGATTGCCTGACTCGCCGTCCTGCCAACCCGCGTCCTCGCCGAGAGGTATGGAGACAAGGAAGCGGCCGCTCGGACTCAACGCCGCAGCAACCTTCGCGAGGACGACGCCAAGATCATCGGACTCCATGTGTTGCAGAACGTGGAGCGTGACGACGGCGTCGTAGGGTCCGCCGAGGTTGTCGTTGATGGCGTCGAGCCGGTCGACTGACTTCCCACGTGAGCGCTGGAAGTCGATGAACGCCTGGGTGATGTCTGTACGTCGTACGGTCAGCCCGGCGTCCTCGAGCTGGTCGGCATCCCAACCTGGGCCGGAGCCAATCTCCAGGACGTGAGCTCCGGGCATCGTCTCGATCAGACGCGTCAGGCCGCCAGACAGGACGTGGCCGCCCTTGGTGTCGCGCGCGTATTCGTCGGCGATCTGTTCGTATGACTCAACAGTTCGCGCGTTGGGCGAAGGCTCCATGCCTTCGACCCTAGGTCGGGATCAGCGACGAGTCACGAAGCAGTCAGCCAGGGCCGGGCGATTGTCGTCGCCAACCGTGACTGTCACTGCGATGCCTTCGGGCTCATCCCATGCGTTGATCGACAGCGTCTCGCCCGGGAACACGACGCCGGCGAAACGAGCGCCGAAGCCGCCCACCTTGCTGGCATCGCCGTCGAGGAGCAGGTCGATAACTTCGCGCAGCACGATGCCGTACGTCGCGAGGCCGTGCAGGATCGGAGCCGGGAAGCCAGCGCCAGCTGCGAATGCCGGGTCGGCGTGCAGCGGGTTGCGGTCGCCGCAGAGGCGGTAGAGCAGGGCCTGCTGCGGGGTGACGGTGTACGACGCGGTGCCATCGGGCGCACGGTCGGGCACGGCGATGGCATTGCTCTCGCCTCGGTTGCCGCCCCAGCCACCCTCGCCCTTGACGAAGATCGAGGAGCGTACGCGCCACAGCTCGGCACCGTTCGGATCGACCGCGACACCTTCTTGCCAGATGACGGCAGCCTTGCCCTTGTCCCAGACGTCCGTGATGGTCGTCGTCAGCGTGGCAGAGCCCGAGGTGGGCAGCGGCGACGTGAGGTGGACTTCCTGGGCGCCGTGAACGACCTGGGTCAGCGTGATGTCGCAGCCCGGCAGGTCGAGCGACGGGGGGTTGGTCTCGTGGAACGACGGCGCGACGACCGCGAAGCTCGGCAGTACCTGGAGTGCGTCGGAGTCGAGCGTCCAGCGGAGCGCGTCGGCCGACATGTTGTCGCCGGGACGCGATCCGGCACCAACGGCAAGCTGATAGAGCAGTACATCGCTGCTGGTCCAGGAGAATTCCTGGGTTCCGACGGTGGCGCCGATGGCGACGTTGGGATCGATTGGCATCAGGCTTTGCCCTTCGCAATGTCTTCAGCGGCGAGGTAACCGAACGTCATCGCGGGGCCGATGGTCGCGCCGGGACCGGCGTACGTGTGACCCATGACGGCCGACGAGACGTTGCCCGCGGCGTACAGACCTTCGATGACCGAGCCGTCAGCGCGAAGTGCGCGCGCACGCTCGTCGGTGACGATGCCGCCCTTGGTGCCGAGGTCGCCCGGCACGATCTTGACGGCGTAGAACGGGCCCTGGTCGATGCTGTGCAGCGACGGGTTGGGCTTCACGCGTGGGTCGGCGTAGTAGCGGTCGTACGCGCTGTCGCCGCGGTGGAAGTCCTCGTCGTTGCCAGTCTTGGCGAAGCCGTTGAAGCGCTCGATCGTCGACTCGAGCGCGTCGGTGGGAACGGCGATCGCCTCGGCGAGCTTGGCGAGCGACGATGCCTTGACCACGGCGCCGCTCTTGAGCCAGCGACCCGGGAACGGCTGACGCGGACCGAGCCCGGCAAAGAGGTAGCGGTTGCGGTAGCGCTGGTCGATGATCAGCCAGGCCGGGACGTGCGAGACGCCAGTGGCCTCGCCCTTGTAGATCTCGTGAGTTGCCTCGACGTACGGCAGCGCCTCGTTCATGAACCGCTTGCCGGCCGAGTTGACGATGATCGAGCCGGGCAGGTTGCGCTCCGACAGGCAGAACCATGGGCCGTTTGGCAGCGGGATCGTCGGGCCCCACCAGGCGTCGTCCATCATGTCGATCGCTGCGCCGATGGCGACGCCAGCTTCGATGCCGGCGCCGGTGTTGCTCGCTGCGGCGGTGCTCCAGTCGGCGTTGGTCGGCGTGGGGAGGTACTTCTCGCGCAGACCTTCGCTCTTCTCGAATCCGCCAGAGCCGAGGATCACGCCGCGGCGGGCACGGATGACGATTTCCTTGCCGTCGCGCTGAGCGCGTACGCCGACGACTCGACCGTTCTCGATCACCAGTCCGGTGAGCTCAGTCTCGTAGTAGACGGGGACCTTGGCGTCGACCAGCGCTTTGCGGAGGCTGATCGTGAGGGCGTTGCCCATCGCGTACATCTTGCGACCGAGCAGCGAGCTGATCACCCGCATGATGACGACCCGCATCATCGTGAGCGGTCCACGAATCGATCGCATGCCGAGGCTGATCTTGCGGAAATCGGCCTGGGTAACGATGAGGTTTGCCGGCGCCTTGGCGTACGGCGGGTGCAGACGCTCGAGCTCGTCGCCGAGGATGCGGCCGTCCATCGGGATTGGCTCGACGCTGCGTCCCTGCGAGCGGCCGCCCGGCTGCTCGGGGAGGTAGTCGGAGTAGCCGGGAACCCACTTGAGCTTGACCGGGGTCTTGTTGAGCAGGAAGTCGATGACCTCGGGGCCGCGGTCAAGGAACGTCTCGCGACGGATCTTGGGGACTTCGTCGCCGACGATGGCCTGTAGGTAGTCGCTCGCGTCCTGGCGGTCAGTCGCGCTGACCTGGCCGGCCGCCTTGAGAGCAGCGTTGCCGGGAACCCAGACACCGCCGCCGGAGCGCGCGGTGGAGCCACCGAAGAAGGCGCTCTTCTCGATCAGGACGGTGTCGAGGCCATGGTCAGCAGCGGCGAGAGCGGCCGTCATACCGGCGCCTCCGGCTCCTACGACGACGACGTCATACGTCTCTTCCATGGGACCTCCGTCGGGGTGAACTACCGCAAAACTGTAACAGGTTCTAGTATGACGGTTGTGTCCTCCATGAAGGCTGATTCCGCCGCCATCGCTGCCGCGACCGAGCGGCTTGCGCAGGCGCTGGCAACCCGAGTGCCGTGCGCAGCAGTGCGCGATCTGATCGGGACTGATGACTTGCCCGCGGCATACGCCGTGCAGCAGGGACTCGTGCAGAAGCGGCTGGCGCTGGGCGCGACTGTCGTTGGCCGCAAGATCGGCGCCACCTCCGAAGCTGTTCAGAAGCAGCTGGGCGTGGATCAGCCAGACTTCGGCTACCTGCTCGACGAGATGGATGTGAGCTACGGCGTCGACGGCACCCCGATCTCGATGCGCACCCTCGTGCAGCCTCGAGTCGAAGCGGAAGTCGCCTTCCGACTGAGCCGTGACATCGATGTCCCCGAGGACCAGATCACCCTCGACTTCGTACGCGAGTCCGTTGACGTGGCGATTCCCGCGTTGGAGATCGTCGACTCGCGCATCGAAAACTGGAATATCGAGTTCACCGACACCGTCGCCGACAACGCGTCGAGCGGCCTCTATGTCATCGGCGACGCGGGCCTCCCGCTGTCGGAGATCGAGCCGCGCGACGTCGTCATGAGCCTCACCATCAATGACGAAGAGCGTTCGGCCGGCACCGGTGCTGCCTGCTTGGGCGATCCTCTTGAAGCGCTGAGGTGGCTCGCCGTTCAGGCCGCACGCTTCGGCGACCCGCTGCGTGCGGGACACCTGATCTTGTCCGGGGCCTTGGGGCCCTTCGTGCCGTTTGCCGCGGGTGACCGCGTGACGGCTTCCATCAGTGGGTTCGCGCCCCTGACCGTCTCCTTCGAGGAGTAAGAAATATGACCCGCAAAGTCACCGCGGCCATCGTCGGCCCGGGCAACATCGGAACCGACCTGCTCTACAAGCTGCTCCGCAGCGATGTCATCGAGCCGCGCTGGATGATCGGCGTTGACGCCTCGTCCGAAGGTCTCAAGCTCGCTCGCGATCGCGGCGTCGAGGCATCGCATGAGGGTGTCGACTGGCTGCTCAAGCAGGACGAGCTGCCCGAGCTGATCTTCGAGGCGACCTCCGCGTACGTCCACCGCGAATACGCACCCCGTTACGAAGAGGCCGGCATCAAGGCGATCGACCTGACGCCCGCCGCTGTCGGACCCGCGGTCATTCCGCCGGTCAACGGCGAAGAACACATCCTCGCTCCCAACGTCAACATGATCACCTGTGGCGGCCAGGCCACGATCCCGATGGTCTACGCCGTCTCGCGCATCGCGCCCGTGCCGTACGCCGAGATCGTCGCTTCGGTCTCCAGCGCTTCGGCCGGTCCCGGTACCCGCGCCAACATCGACGAGTTCACTCGTACGACCAGCAACGGCGTGATGACGATCGGTGGTGCCGAAAAGGGCAAGGCCATCATCATCCTCAACCCGGCCGAGCCGCCCATGATCATGCGCGACACGATCTTCTGCGGTGTCAGCGCCGATGCCGATCGCGACGCGATCTCGCAGTCAGTGTTCGACATGGCGAAGTCGGTTCAGGAGTACGTACCGGGCTACCGACTTCTTCAGGATCCGCAGTTCGATGACGCCAGTGAAGCCACGATGGGTATGACCAAGGTCAGCATCTTCGTCGAGGTCGAAGGCGCCGGTGACTACCTGCCCCCGTTCGCAGGCAACCTCGACATCATGACCGCCGCCGCGACCCGCGTCGGTGAGTCGATCGCAAGGGAGATCGTCCGATGAGTACTGCACCTTCCGTCTCCAGCCTCGACACCTCGATCGACTCGCTCGCCCGCAAGTGGTCGGACACTGACAAGTCGAGCAAGCTCGACCTGCGGCTGACCGACACCTGCCTGCGTGACGGCTCGCACCACAAGCGTCACCAGTTCGTGCCGCAGGAGGTGCGCGACATCGTCGGCGCTCTCGACTCTGCCGGCATCCCGATCATCGAGGTCACCCACGGTGACGGCCTGGGCGGATCGTCGTTCAACTACGGCTTCTCCAAGACGCCCGAGCAGGAGCTCATCAAGCTCGCCGCCGAGACGGCCAAGAAGGCGCGCATTGCCTTCCTGATGCTGCCCGGTGTCGGCACCAAGGACGACATCCGAGCTGCCCAGGACAACGGTGGTCAGATCTGCCGCATCGCGACTCACAGCACTGAGGCCGACACGTCGCGCCAGCACTTCGGTCTGGCTCGTGAGCTCGGTCTGGAGACCGTCGGCTTCCTGATGATGAGCCACACGGTTTCGCCTGAAGTTCTGGCTCAGCAGGCTCGGATCATGGTCGACGCCGGCTGCCAGTGCGTATATGTCGTCGACTCTGCAGGCGCGCTGATCATGGAAGGCGTCGCCGACCGCGTACACGCACTCGTTGCCGAGATCGGCAACGAAGCCACGATCGGTTTCCACGGTCACGAGAACCTCGGCCTCGGCGTCGCCAATACTGTCGTCGCAGCTCGCGCAGGTGCCACCCAGATCGACGGTTCGGTACGTCGCTTCGGCGCCGGAGCGGGCAACACCCCGCTCGAGGCGTTCATCGGTGTCGCCGACAAACTCGGCTGGAACACCGGCGTCGACTTCCTGCAGATCGTTGATGCGGCTGAAGACGTCATCCGCCCGGCCATGCCGGAGGAGTGCACTCTCAACCGGATGACCCTGATGATGGGTTACGCCGGTGTCTACTCGTCGTTCCTCAAGCACGCGGGCAACGCCGCCGATCGCTACGGCGTCTCCGGTGCCCAGATCCTGCTCGAAGCCGGCCAGCGCAAGCTGATCGGTGGCCAGGAGGATCAGCTCATCGACATCGCCCTGATGCTGAAGGCAAAGAACGAGGCCAACGCTTAGTCGCTGCCCAGCTTCTGCTGGAACTCGCCGTACGAAATAAGGCCGTCGGCGAAACCGAATGTGCCGTGCTCGAGCATTTCGCGTCCGGCGCGGTCGACCAGGCTGAGAGCTGCGCGCGTCAGGGTGCCGCCGATGCTGATCCGGGCGACGCCCAGGTCGCGCAGGGTGGCTGCGTCGAGCACCGGCTCGACCAGTCCTGCGACGACGTTGACCGGCGCACCGATCTCGGCGGTCAGTCGGCCAATCTCGTCGGCATCGCTGACGCCTGGGACGAAAATGCAGTCGGCTCCGGCGTCGACGTACTGCTCTGCGCGCCGGATCGTCTCGGCGAAGGCGTCCGGGTGACTGACCATGTACGTGTCGGTGCGCGCATTGAGTACGAACGATCCAGCGGGCGCAGCGCTTCGTGCGGCTTCGAGCCGTTCGCGCCCCTCTTCGACTGAGAACAGCCCTCCGGATGGGGTCGCGTCCTCCAGGTTGCCGCCGACGACTCCGATCGCGACGGCCGCGGCGACGGTCGATGCGACCTGGTCGGGGGTGTTGCCATACCCGGACTCGAGGTCGGCGCTCACCGGGCAGTCCACCGCTTCGACGATCAAGGCGATGCAGTCGAGCATGTCGGCGCCGGTCATGCCAGCGTCGGGGAGGCCACGACTGAAAGCGATTCCGGCGCTGGTCGTGGCAATTGCTGGGAAGCCGACCTGCTCCAGCAAGCGTGCCGATCCGCCGTCCCACGCATTTGGCAGGATGAATCCGGCACCAGGCCTATGGAGGGCCAGGAACGCTGCAGCGGCGGCATTCATATCGCCAGTGTCGCAGGTTGACCCACCGATGGACTTAATACTAGAACGTGTTCTAGTATTGCCCGTAGACGATCTCCCAAGGAGCTGCAATGACCCAGGCTGTACTGGATGGCGTACGAGACCTCCTTCCCACGCTGCGCGAGCGCGCTGACGAGACTGAGCGACTTCGCCAGGTCCCCGAGGCCTCGGTCAAGGAGTTGGAAGAGACTGGCTTCTTCCGCCTGCTTCAGCCCAAGCGCTTCGACGGCCTCGAGGCCGACCCGATCGACTTCTACACCGCTGTCGCGCTCATCGCATCGGCCTGTGGCTCGACCGGTTGGATCTCCTCGGTCCTCGGTGTTCACCCGTGGCAGGTCGGCCTGTTCCACGACGACGCGCAGCAGGCTGTCTGGGGCGCTGACACCAGCACCCGCCTGAGCTCGTCGTACGCACCCACCGGCAAGGCGACCATCGCCGAAGGTGGCTACACGCTCGAGGGTCGCTGGAGCTTCTCGTCCGGCTCGGCTCACGCCAGCTGGGTGCTGCTCGGTGGCCTCGTCTCCAACGAAGAGGGCCAGATCGTCGACTTCAAGACGTTCATGGTTCCCCGCGAGAAGTACGAGATCGTCGACGTCTGGAACGTAGTCGGCCTCGCCGGCACCGGCTCCAACGACATCGTCGTTGCCCCGACGTTCATCCCCAACGAGTTCACGCTCTCCATGGGTGACACCGGTCGCTGCTTCGGTCCCGGTCAGGAGCAGAACACCAGCGATCTCTACAAGCTGCCGTTCCACTCGCTCTTCACCACGACCATCACGGCTCCGATCGTCGGCATGGCACGCGGTGCCTACGCCGAGCACGTCGAGCAGCAGCAGGCTCGCGTACGCGCTGCTTACCTCGGCGAGAAGGCTTCGTCCGACCCGTTCGCAGCCGTACGTATCGCTCGCGCTTCCAGCGAGATCGACGCGGCTTGGGAACTCTGCATGGCCAACATCCGCCAGGAGCAGGCGCTCGTCGCCAAGGGTGAGAAGATCCCGATCCCTCTGCGCCTCAAGGTTCGTCGCGACCAGGTGCTCGGCACCCAGCGCGCGATCGACGCGATCGACGTTCTCTTCGAGTCGTCAGGTGGCCGTGCGCTGGCCAACGGCACTTACCTGCAGCGCGCCTGGCGCGATGCTCACGCCGGTCGTGTCCACGCAGCCAACGATCCCGAGCGCGCACTGCAGATGTTCGGCATGTCGGAGTTCGGTCACAAGGTCGACCCAGGGATGTACTGATGGTCCCAAGTGGCGACAAGGCGGTCGACCGCGAATCAACCCGCCGTTCCGCCAAGGCCGGCGACCTCACCCTCAACTACTACGAGGCCGGTGAGCCGACCGCTGTTGGTGGCGGCCTGCCTCTGGTGATGCTGCACGGTGGCGGACCCGGTGCTTCGGCATGGTCCAACTTCGGCTCGGCCCTTCCGGGCTTCGCTGAGGATTTCCGTACGCTGCTCGTCGATCAGCCCGGCTTCGGGCAGAGCGACAAGCCGCCGGTTGTTGGCAACTACTTCCGCCACTCGGCCACGATCATCAAGGACTTCCTTGATGAGCTCGGCATTGAGCGCATCCACCTCCTCGGCAACAGCCTGGGCGGCGGCACCGCGGCACGCTTCGCACTGATGTACCCCGAGCGTGTGGGTCGCCTCGTGCTCATGGGCCCCGGCGGACTCAACCTCAGCCTTTTCCACGCCGATCCGACCGAGGGCGTCAAGCGCCTCATGGACTTCGGCGCTGCCCCGACTCGCGAGTCGCTGCGGGCGTTCATCTCCACGATGGTCGTCGACCAGTCCCTGGTCACTGACGAACTCGTCGAAGAACGCTTCGCAGACGCCACGGCACCGGGAGCGCAGGAAGCCATGCAGTCGATGGGCATGTCCTTCTGGAATCCCGACAGCTTCGAAGACGGCCTGATCTGGCGAGATGCTCACCAGCTCAAGCGGCCGACGCTGCTGACCTGGGGTCGCGAAGACCGGGTCAACCCGCTCGACGGTGCGTTCGTTGCGCTGAAGATGATCCCCAAGGCAACGCTGCACGTGTTCCCCAACTGCGGACACTGGGCGCAGATCGAGGCGGCTGACGAGTTCCGCCAGGTCTGCACCGCGTACCTCTCCAACCATGTCGAAAGGAGCCGTTCATGACCATCGACATCAAGTCCATGGGTTATGCCCGGGTCGCCTCCACCAACCTCGACGACTGGAAGCAGTTCGCCGGCAAGGTGCTCGGCCTGGCCGAGGGCCGTGGCCCCAACCCGGACAACCTCTACTACCGCATCGACGAGGTCTCGGCCCGTCTGGTGGTTTTCCCGTCTGACACCGACCAGCTCGACTGCGTCGGCTGGGAGCTTGCCGACCACGACGCGCTCCAGGCTGCTCGCGAACACCTCAGCAAGGCTGGCGTCCAGAGCACCGAGGGCACTCCTGAGGAACTGGCCGAGCGCCGAGTCCAGGAGCTCGTACGGTTCACGGATCCGTTCGGCAACGTCTTTGAGCTGTTCCACGGCATCACGTACGAATCACGCCCCGTCGTGACCCCGTACGCCGCAAAGTTCGTGACTGGCGACCAGGGCATGGGCCACGTCGTCATCCCTGTCGATGACGATGTCGAGGCACTCAAGTTCTACCGCGACGTCCTCGGCTTCCGCCTTCGCGACTCCATGTCGATGCCCGGCGAGTTCGTCGGCAAGCCCGCTGGCTCCAAGATCTGGCTGCGCTTTCTCGGCGTCAACCCGCGTCACCACTCGCTGGCGTTCCTCCCGATGCCCAACCCGAGCCGCTGTGTTCACCTGATGCTCGAAGTCGACAAGCTCGACGATGTCGGCCGCGCGCTCGAGCGCGTCAAGAAGCACAAGGCGCCCCTATCAGCGACGCTCGGCCGTCACATGAACGACGAAATGGTCTCGTTCTACGTGAAGTCGCCCGGTGGATTCGACATCGAGTTCGGTTGCGAAGGTCTCACGGTCAGCGACGAACGCTGGGTTGCTCGCGAATCGACCGCTGTCTCGTACTGGGGCCACGCGTTCGGCCAGTCCGGTTAGGGATGAAACAGTGGGCTCCGTGACTGACGCAGAACTCCCCGACGGCATCAGCTCCGACGCCGCCAAGTCGTGGCCGTCCCGTGAGCTGATCGACTCCTACCTCGGTGGCCACCATGAGCTCTTCTCGTGGCGCCCGGGTGAAGTTGTCGAGATCGACGGCGAGGCTGCCCAAGCTGCTGCTCGCCAGTACCGCGATGTACTCGGCCAGTACGCCAGCGGCGTCACGGTCATCACCACAGTGCAGGGCGGCAAGCCGGTTGGCATGACCTGCCAGTCGTTCACCAGCGTTTCACTCGATCCGCCGTTGGTCGCGTTCCTCCCGCAGAAGACCTCACGTGCTTTCGCGGCGATCCGTCAGACCCGCAAGTTCTGCGTCAACATCCTCGCCGCGGACCAGACCGAGATCTCCAATGCCTTTGCATCGCGGGCCGAGGACAAGTTCGCTGGCGTCGCATGGGACCTCACGGCCAATGGCACTCCTCGACTCGAGGGCACGGTTGGCTGGGTCGACTGCACTGTCCAGGACGTGCACGAATCTGGTGACCACTACCTCGTGATCGGCAAGGTCGAAGGTCTCGGCGAGGGCGACGCTGACAAGCCGCTGTTGTTCCACCAGGGTCAGTACCGCACCACTGAGTAGTTCGGAATGAAGCAGTCTCCGAGACACTCAGCGGGGTCGGGTTTCAGTCCGTCGTACCGGCATCTCGGATAGCGGATCCCAGCCGGCATCCAGTTGGCGTCCGCTCAGCTCTCCCCACCGAAGTCGGAGGAGCAAGGGCCGCGCGCCGCCGGCCCACGGTCGTGGTTCCCAGACTCGGTTGATGTGAGCAGCCTCGGCCGGGTCGGTGACGATTTCCGTCTCACCGCGGGCCACGACGCTGCAACCGCGGCGGTAGTTGTGCCTGATGTAGTCGACCTCGAAGGCAACTGTGACACCGCAACCATGAGTGGCCAGGAGGCTGTCGGGCGAGGTGCGCATGATGATTGCTTCATCGACCACCGAAAAGTTGATCGGCAAGATGTGCGGGCCATCGGGTGCCGAGAACGCTATTCGTCCCAGGACCTCGGCCCGAAGGATCGATTCACATTGCCAATAACTGAGTTCCACGGGGTTGGGCATCGTGGCACCTCCATCCCACCTGTGTTGGCCAGCGTCACACGCGCCTATCGGCCCACATAGGGGCATTGGTCCTACGTCGTTGGCGTCACGGTCGGCTAGCCCCCGTTACGCCTGAGTTCGCGAAGCTCCTCGCGGGTGAACGAGCTCGGGTCGGTCGTATGCAGGAAGTCGACGAGGATCTCCACGAAGCCTGCGGGATCCTCTGCATGAGGGAAGTGCCCGATACCTTCCATGACGGCCAGCCGACTGTTGGGCATGACCGCATGAGCCTGATGGGCGTGCTCGACCGGAATGATCTTGTCTCGGTCTCCCCAGACAATCAGCGTTGGCATGTGCGCAGCCAGGTAGAGACGGGTGACAGCGCTCACCGACTGACCTCCCGGGTCGATCACAGCGCGAATCGTCCGCACGAATCCTCGACGGTTCGTTGCGTCGGTCAGGGACTCGTACGAGCTCCAGATCTCGCCTGCAGCCGGGTTGTGGATCCCCCGACGCTCGAGGAACTGAGCGACCGAGCGCCCGTACCGACCAGCGAAAGCTGGAAACACGACCGGAAAGACATACTCGGCACCGGGCAGCGTCACGAGGCGAAGCATCAGGTTGACTTCGCGGCCAAGCCCGCCGGCATCGACGAGCACGAGTCGTTCGCAGATCTCGGGAAACTGGTACGCGAACTGCAGAGCCACGCCGCCACCGAAGGATTGACCCACGATGGTGGCTCGCTCGATGTCGAGGACATCCAAGAAGTCGCGTGTGTTGCTCGCGTGGTTGCCAAGCGAGTAGTCGCCGTGCGGCTTGGCCGACTCGCCGTGGCCGAGGAAGTCGGGAGCGATCACGGTGTAGTCGTGCTGCAGCAACCGCATCGCGGGGATCCACGTCTTGGAGCTGCCAGCAATCCCGTGGAGCAGCAGCAACACCGGCCCCTGGCCAGCGCGACGGTAGGCGACTCGTTCGCCGTGCAGGGTGACGTGCTCTACGGGGAAATCCTCGACGGTCATGTGCGCATCGTGTCAGATCCTCCTGTTGACGGCGCTCTCGGCCAATCATACAATCATCCAGACTTTGTATGATTGACCTGAAAGGCCGGGAATGACCCTCGGACGTACTGCAGTAGTTCTCGGTGGAAGCATGGCGGGGCTGTCAGCCGCTGGTGCACTGGCTCCCCACTTCGATGAGGTGCTGGTTCTCGAGCGCGATCTGCTGCCGCATGACGCAGAGCACCGCAAGGGGGTGCCGCAGAGCAAGCACCCTCACTTCCTGCTCAACTCGGGACGGCGGGCGCTCGGAGTGCTGTTCCCCGGCTTCGAAGCGGACCTCATCGCCGCTGGCGGTATGCCGCTGATTGCGTCGATGGACACAGCTCATATGACTGATGTCGGCTGGTCGCCGCGCAAGCGGGGTGCGCTGGACATGGTCTACGGTTCGCGCCTGCTGATCGAGCGGGTGCTGCGCGACCGCGTACGAGCACTTGGCAATGTCACGATCCGAGAAGGTGTCTCGGTCACCGGCATCAAGATCGATGACGCGGGTCGGGTCACCGGCGCGAAGTTCAGCGGCGAAGAGGTCGATGCCGATCTCGTGGTCGACGCACTTGGTCGTGGCTCGAAGGTCTCCGACTGGCTCGTCGCTGCAGGTCAGCCAGAGGTTCCGGTCATCACTCTCGACGCCAAGGTCACCTATGTGTCGCAGTGGTACGACCTTCCCTCGGCCGAGGAGCGCGCTGACACCTGGTGGTGGCAGCACATGGTCATCATGCCGACGGAGAAGAAGGGCGATCATCCGAAGGAGCACGAATACCTGAGCAACTTCTTCCCGATCGAGGGCAACCGTTCGATTGCGTGCATGGGGTCGTGGGGTCTGGACATGCCTCACAACGAGGAGGAGTTCATCGCTGCAGCCAACAACCTGCAGACTCCGAAGTTCGCCGCCGCCATGGAGGCATCAACGCCGACGTCCGAGGTGCACCTGACGAAGTCGACGGGCAACAAGTGGCGCCGCTACGACAAGCTGCCTCACGCACCCGAGGGCGTCGTCTTCATCGGCGACTCGATCTGCGCGTTCAACCCGTTCTACGGCCAGGGCATGAGCTCGGCCGCGCTCTCGTCCGTACGCCTGAGCGGCGCCCTGCAATCGACCACCGCACTCGATCCCGCGTTCTACCAGGGATTCGTCGCCAGCCAGGCCAAGGAATTCAAGGTCCCGTGGTCGATGGCGATGGCCCGCGACCGTGGCTACGACTGCGCCACCGGTACTGAGACGGTCGCGCCGTGGATGCGCAAGATCCTGGCGTCCGTCGGAGCGTCGATGTTCAACCTCATCACCGGAGCGGCGCGCGAGGACCAGGTGGTGGACGAGCACTTCGCCCGGGTCTTCAACCTCGACGAGCCGATCGGGACGATGATGCGGAGTCCGCGGGTCATCTTCGGACTGCTGCGCTACAAGGTCAAAGACGTCTTCGGTCGTCACAAGATCCCGTTTGGATTCGACCCCCAGCTGGATCCGCCCGGCAAGGACTGGTCTGTTGAAGCTGGCACTGCCGTACCTGAGCTGGAGGCATCACGATGAGCGCACTGATTTCGTCTGCAACGTGTGAAGAAGCGGCCGAGGCCGTCACGCAGAAGCTCGGCTTCGACTGCCATGACGTCAGCCCGGTTGTCTCGGTACACAACCCCTTCGGCCTGGCCAACTGGACGCAACCGGTGCTCGAGCTGCTGATCATCGCTGGTGCGATCTTCGCGCTGGTGCATGCGATTCGCCGCTTCCGCGAGGGTGATCCGGTCAACCTGGCGTTCTGGTTCGCGCCACTGGTCTACCTGTTCGTCACTGAGCCGCCGCTCTACTTCCCGGAGTGGTTTGGTCTCGACAAGCAGTTCGGCTTCATCTTTGCCCACAACATCTTCACGGTGCAGTTCATGTGGGATCGTCTGCCGCTCTACATCATCGCGATCTACCCGGCATTGGCTCAGCTGACGTACGAGCTCGTACGAGTGCTCGGTGTCTTCAAGCGTGGTGCACTCGCTGGTGCCGTGGCAGTCGCGTTCGTATGTCAGGTGTTCTACGAGATCTTCGATCAGCTCGGCCCGCAGCTGAAGTGGTGGGCTTGGAACGACGCCAACCAGGACGTCAACCACCCGGCACTGGCCTCTGTCCCTATGAGCAGCATGGTGCTGTTCGCCTCGGTCTCGTTCGGCGTCCTGACGTTCCTCATCGTGAAGTTGGTCGGCTCGAAGTCGGCCGATGGGGGACCACGTCGCGGCTGGTCGCTCACGTGGCGCATCCTCCTGGCTGGCGCGCTGGCTCCGCCGGCGATGGGCTTGTTCGGTATCCCGGCGAGCTTCTTCGGTGGCGACACCCCCAATGTCACCGGCCAGGCCTGGGTCATGGGCATTGAGCTCGGCCTCATCTGGCTGGCCGGCGCATGGGTCCTGTTCACGCAGCGCCGTCACGAGTCGGAGCCGATGACACCGTTCGCGCGGATCTATCCCGCGGCCTGGGTCATCGTGTTCGCTGGGCTCTGGCTCGCCTCGTTGCCGGAGTTCCTCGACGCCAAGGACGGCATCACCAGCGACGGCACACCCATCGGCAGCGGTCTCTACACGATCCTCTGCTTCGTGGGCGCCGCCGGAATTCTGTTTGTGCTCTTCTCCGGACGAAACAAGGCCAAGGTCGCGGTGGGCTGAGCGTGGGCCATCACGGCTGGCAGGGCAATCCGCCGCATACGGAAGATGATGCGAAGCTGCGCATCATCGCTGCCACGCGCTCGTGCGTGGAGAAGTTCGGCGCCGCCAAGACGACCGTCTCGGTCGTCGCCACCGAACTGGGCGTGACGCGGCAGACCGTCTATCGGTACTACCCGAGTCACTCCGAGCTGCTGGAAGCTGTGGCGCAGGCGGGACTCGCCGACTTCGTTCAGCGGATGACCGCGCACTTGGCAACGTTCGACTCCGCGGCCGACGTGGCCATCGAGTCAATCGTGTGGTCCATCGAGGAGATTCCTCGCGAGCCGAGTATCGGTCTCCTGCTTCAGGCGGGTGAGACCGAGGTCTTCAGTCGCGACGTCACGACCACGATGTCGTTCTCGATCGGTGCCGACATCCTCCGGGACATCCCCGTCGACTGGAGTGCAATCGGCGTCCAGGACGACGAGCTCGAGGGCCTGGCCGAGATGCTGATGCGATTGTTCGTCTCGCTCCTCCAGTACCCGGCAGACCCGCCCCGGTCGGCCGACGACATCCGGTCGTTCGTACGTCGTTGGCTGGGGCCAGCTCTCAACGCTTGACCCCAAGTTTGGTTGAGGTTCTAGGGTCGTCATATGACGATCGACCACATCGCTGCCATACGTCCGGGCGACGCTGACTACGACTCTGCACGCGCCACGAAGTACGACACGGGAACGCCTGCACTGATCCTTCAACCGACCTCGCCGGGTGAGGTGGCCGAGTCTGTTCGCCACGCTCAGGCCGAGGGTCTTCCGATAGCCGTCCGCAACGGCGGCCACAATGCGCTCTCGTACGGAACCATCGACGACGGCCTCATCATCGACCTGTCGAAGCTCGATCAAGTCGAGATCCTGGGCGATCACCGCGTACGAATCGGTGGTGGCGCGACTTGGGGTCCCTCCGCTACGGAGCTGGGCAAGCATGGCCTCGCGATCAGCTCAGGTGACACGCTTTCGGTCGGGGTTGGCGGCCTGACCCAGGCTGGCGGGATCGGCTGGATGGTCCGCAAGCACGGACTCGCTCTCGACAACCTGCTCGCAGCCGAGGTGGTCACCGCCTCGGGTGATGTCGTACGGGCTTCGGCTGCCGAGAACGAGGATCTGTTCTGGGGACTGCGCGGAGGTGCAGGCAACTTCGGTGTGGTCACCGCGCTCGAGTTCCAGGCTCAGCCCGTCACGACCGTGCATTTCGGGACGATTGAATACGCGTTGGAGGATCTCGATCAGCTGGTGAAGGGCTGGGCTGCCACGATGCGCACCGCTCCGGACGAGTTCACCGCGACTTTGGCGCTGCGGCCGGCATTCGGACCTTTCCCCGCCGCCGCGATCCTCTTCCTCTGCCTTGCCGGCGACGACTTGGCGGCGATCGAGCCTTTCCGTGCCATCGGCAAGGTCGTCGCGGAGGACATCTCCGAACACGTGTACGCCGAGGTGCTCGAGGAGGGACCACCTCATCAGGAGGTCACGCCGGTGATCGGCAACGCCTTCGTGGAGTCGGTCGACGAGCCGCTCATCACCGCGGTCACGGAGGCGTACTCAGCTGGTGGCCGCGTGGTCTTCCTACGCGGCCTCGGCGGCGCCTACGGCCGCGTCGATCCGTCGGCCACGGCGTTCGCCCATCGGAGGGCCGAGGCGTTGATCGTGTCGGCCGCGTTCATGAACCCGGAGTCAACGGATGCTGACTTCGAGCATGCTCGAGCCGTATGGCGCACGATCGGTGATCAGGGCTTCGGGTCCTACTCCGGGTTCCTCGGATCGGACACCGCAGAGGACATCGCGGCGCTCTGGCCGAAGGACACCCTTGACCGGCTGCGCGAGGTGAAGCGCGCCTGGGATCCGGACAACGTCTTCCGGCGCAACTTCAACATCGCTCCCTAGGCGGTCCGTACGATCTCTGCATGACCGAGCTCGCGGTTTCGCTGGTTCCGACCCCGCACGGTGACGCGCGAGTGCATCTCGCACGCCCGGACGTCGATCCCATTGGGCTGATGATGCTCGGCCACGGAGCTGGTGGGGGCGTGACGGCTCACGACCTCACCCTTGCGAGCGAGGAGGCGCTGCGGGCTGGGCTCGTGGTCGCCCTGGTCGAGCAGCCATACCGAGTAGCGGGACGCAAGGCTCCTGCTCCTCCTGCTCAGGTCGATGCAGCATGGATCGAGGTTGCGTCGCAGGTGCACCCGGAGGACCTGCCGCTGGTCGTTGGTGGGCGATCGTTTGGTGGCCGGGTTGCCTGCCGAACGTCCGGTGCTGTGGGCGCGACGGGAGTTCTGTGCCTTGCATTCCCGTTGCATCCGCCCGGTCGCCCCGAGAAGTCTCGACTCCTCGAGCTCACTGCGGTGACAGTGCCGACACTCGTCGTGCAAGGAGATCGTGACCCGTTCGGCGTACCGGATCCGAAGACCTTGCAGGAGGAAGTCACGCTGGTCGTGGTGTCAGGAGATCACTCCTTGAAGAAGGAAGCGCCCGCGATCCGCTCCGCCATCTCCATCTGGCTGGCTGATTTGATTTCAGGTGCCTAGGTTTGTCGTATCGGCGTGATGCCGTTCGTAGTGAAAGTAGGAAGCGGTCAACAGGGCCGCTGTGACTGAGGAGAAATCCATGACGCACTACTTGCTGTCCGTCCACGGCCCCGCTGAGATGGGCGAGTTCGGAAACTACGCCTCGAAAGAGGAGATGGAAGCGGCATTCGTCACGACTGGCGTCTTCAACGAGAAGTTGCGGACCGATGGCTACTGGGTCTTTGCCGGTGGTCTCGCCGCCGCGTCGTCAGCAACTGTCGTCGACGGCACAGGCGAGAAGCCGCTGGTCGTCGACGGTCCCTACCTTGAGACCAAGGAGTACATCGGGGGGTTCTGGATCATCGATGCGCCAGACCTCGACGTGGCGCTGCGCCTCGCGACCGAGGGCTCGAAAGCCTGTGGAGGCCCGGTCGAGGTTCGCCCGTTCGACGGCCTGGCCTGAGCAGTCCCGAATCAGTGCGCGACGTTCGTCTTCAGATGAGCGTCGCGCGCTGCTGGTGCGGCAGGCCGAACAACTGGTTGAGAGCCTGAGCGCGCTTGAGGATCAGATGCGCGTCGTGTTCCCAGGTGATGGCGATTCCGCCGTGCAGCTGTACGGTCTCGCCGCCGACCTCGACGGCAGCGTCGCTGCAGTACGAGCCAGCGGCGGCAGCCAAGCGATCGGCGTTGGGTGCGTCGTTGACGTGAGCCTGAACAGCAGCCCACGCTCCGGCGCGAGACATCTGCACTCGTACGAGCAGGTCCGCCATGCGGTGCTTGAGCGCCTGGAACGAGCCGATCGGACGACCGAACTGCTCACGCGTCTTGGTGTAGTCGACCGTCATGTCGAGACCGCGCTGTGCGCAGCCGACCTGGAGCGCGGCAGCGGCAAGGGTGCCGACGCGATGAGCCGTCGCAAGAGCTGATGCAGCGTCGAGCGTGATGGTCTCCGCCGTTACGCCGTCGAACTCGAGGGTGGCAAAGCTGAGGGTGGGGTCGAGTCCGGCGACCTTCGTACGGCTGACAGCCGACGGGTCGACGCTGAAGAGTCCGACGCCGCCATCGTGCTCAGCGGCTACGAGGATGATCTCGGCGACATCGCCGTACAGGACAGCCGACACCGATCCGGTGAGCTTGCCGTCCTCGAACGTGACGCCGACGGGCGCATCGGCCGGTCCGGTGACGCCAGACCACGCGAGCGTTGCAACGGTGCCCGCGGCGATCTCTTCGAGCAGCGGGCTGTCCGTCAGCGCCGCGGCGGCAGTAACAGAAGCGAGAAGGGGAGAAGGTGTCAGCGCGCGGCCAAGCTCTTCGAGCACGACGTATGTTTCGGCGAGGGTGAACCCGGCTCCGCCAGACTCCTCCGGGATCGCGAGCGCGGCGACGCCCATCTGCTCGCACAGCGTCGACCAGAGCTCGGCATCGAAGCCATTGAACGCATCGCGGACAGCCTGGCTGTCGGAGCGCTTGTCGAGCATCTTGCGCACCGAGCGGGCCAGCTCGATGTGATCCTGCGAGGGGACGAGGTCCGTCATTTCGACGGGCTCAATGAACTGGGAGAGGCCAGCAGCGATGCGAGCACCCGCTCGCGGTGGAATGCCGGAGTGCCCCACGCCGTCTGCAGCGCACGGATGCGAAGTAGCCAGCGGCTCAGGTCGTACTCAGCCGTGTAGCCGATCGCGCCGTGGACCTGCAGGCCTACGCGAGCCGCGATGTTGGCAGCTTCCGCGCTCTGGATCTTGGCCGCCGAGACCGCGCGCGGTGTCGGGTTCATGGCGGCGCCGTAGATCAACGGTCGAGCGAAGTCGAGAGCAATACGTACGTTGGCCAGCTGGTGCTTGATCGCTTGGTACGAGCCGATCGTGCGGCCGAATTGGGTGCGCTGCTTCACGTACGTGACAGCGTCGTCGAGCACCCGCTCGCCGGCACCGAGCAGCTCAGCCGAAGCGGCAAGAACTGCGAGGTCGAACGCGGCATCCAGATCGCCGTGGTCGACAGCGGCTCCAGCCGTGACGCTGAACAGACGACGAGTGGGATCGACGGAGGAAACTGCGTCGCCGAGGTCGGCCTGCTTCAAAGCCCCATCGGCCACGAAGTAGCGCTCGCCTGCGACGTCAGCGTCGACTGCGTACGGAGTGTGCGGGGGTACGGCCACCGTGGCAACGGCGCCGTCGGCGATCGCCGTACGTTCGGGCCCGGTGAGTGCGGTGGCGAGGTACGCCGCCGACTCGATCCACGGGCCGGGTACGGCATGACGCCCGAGGATCTCGAAGGCGCAGACCAGCTCGACCGGGGTTGCACCGAGTCCGCCGTCTTCTTCAGCAATGAGCAGTCCGGAGACGCCAACTTCGGCGATGCGCTCCCAGAGTGCTTCGCCCGGCTTGGTGTCGCCCTCGCCCCAGGCGCGGTTGGCCGCGACCGGATCGGCTGCAGCGATCTGTCCGTCGAGCGCTGACATGAAGTCGCGCTGGTCGGAGGTCAGTTCGAACTTCATCCGCGTGCCTCTCGGGGGAGTCCGAGAATGCGCTCGGCGACAATGTTGCGTTGGATCTCGTTGGTTCCCGCGTAGATCGGGCCCGACAGGGAGAACAGGTAGCCGTCGGTCCAGGCGGACTCGACTTCGGCCTCGGCGCCGCGCAGGTCGAGCGCGCTTTCGTGCAGCGCGACGTCGAGCTCGCTCCACCAGACCTTGTTGACCGAGCCAGCAGCGCCAATGTCGCCACCGTCGGCGAGCTTCGTGACCGTGCCCCAGGTGTAGAGGCGGTATGCCTCGGCGCGCACCCACGCGTCAACGACAGCGCTGGAGAGTGCCGGGTTGGGACTGTCGGCGTAAACCTCGACCAGTCGGTCGGCTGCTGCGCAGAATCGGCCGGGCGAACGAAGCGAGAGGCCGCGCTCGTTGCCGGCGGTGCTCATGGCCACGCGCCAGCCGTCTCCCGCATCGCCGAGTACATCGGCATCGGGCACGAAGACGTCGTCGAGGAACAGCTCGGCGAAGCCGGCTTCACCGTCGAGCTGGG
This sequence comes from Aeromicrobium panaciterrae, assembly GCF_031457275.1. NCBI lineage: Bacteria > Bacillati > Actinomycetota > Actinomycetes > Propionibacteriales > Nocardioidaceae > Aeromicrobium > Aeromicrobium panaciterrae. The sequence goes on along the minus strand of NZ_JAVDWH010000001.1, from coordinate 212,919 downwards.
CGATCGGACGTACCGTCACGCCTTCGGCATCGAGCGGGAAGCAGAAGTAGGTGAGACCGCGGTGGCGCTCGGCCTCCGGGTCAGAGCGGAACAGGCCGAAGCCCATGTGCCCGTACGTGGCGCGCGACGACCAGGTCTTCTGACCGTTCAGCAGCCAGCCACCATCGACCCGCTTCGCGGTCGACCGCAGCGAGGCAAGGTCGGATCCGGCCTCTGGCTCGGACCAGGCCTGGGCCCAGATGGTCTCGCCGGTCGCCATCGACGGCAGCCAGCGCTGCTGCTGCTCAGGTGTGCCGTGATCGAAGATGATCGGTGCGAGCAGGAAGATGCCGTTCTGGGAGACGCGTCCGGGGGCGCCAGCGCGGTAGTACTCCTCTTCGAAGATGACCCACTCGATCAGCGAAGCCCCGCGGCCACCGACCTCCTCGGGCCACGACACGACGGACCACTTCGCGTCGGACAGCTTCTTCTCCCACGCCTGGTGGGCGGCGAAGCCGTCGGCGGTGTCCATCGACGGAAGTGTCTCGGTCGGAACGTTGGCGGCCAGCCAGGCGCGAGCCTCGTCCCGGAACGCGAGCTCCTCGGGGGTGAATTCCAGGTTCACTCTTGTTCCTTGTTCTTCTTGGCCATCGACTTTGCGTCGAGTCCGCCGAGCGAGTCGGCCCCGACTTCGGCGTTGTGGGCGTGGGCGAAGTGGTGCAGGCCGAATACGGAGTCCATACCGGCGCGCATGCCCTGCAGGTCCTCGGCCTGGTTGACGGCCTTCTTGGTGAGGGCGAGTCCGAACCGGGGCATCTGCGAGATGCGGCCAGCCAGTGCGAGGACGGTGCTCTCCAGCTCTTCGGCGGGCACGACCTGGTTGACCATGCCGAGCTCGTGGGCGCGCTGAGCGGAGAAACGGTCACCGGAGTAGAGGAATTCCTTCGCGGCACGCGGGTTCATGACCCACGGGTGAGCGAAGTACTCGACACCGGGGATGCCCATGCGTACGACGGGATCGGAGAAGAACGCGTCGTCCGAGGCGATGATGAAGTCGGCCGACCAGGCGAGCATCAGACCACCCGCAATACAGGCACCGTGCACCATCGCGATGACGGGCTTGGGGATCTCGCGCCAGCGGCGGCACATCCCGAGGTAGACCTCTGATTCGCGGGCGTAGCGGAGGTCGCCGCCCACTTTGTCGACGTGGGTCCAGTGGATGACAGCCTTGCGATCGAACTCGACGTCGACGTCGCGACCCGGCGTGCCAATGTCATGCCCGGCGCAGAAGTGCTTGCCGTTGCCGGCGAGCACGATGACCTTGACGTTGTCGTCATCCGTCGCGCGCACGAAGGCAGCGTCGAGCGCGTACGTCATGGCGGAGTTCTGTGCGTTGCGGTACTCCGGACGGTTGAGCGTGATGCGAGCGACCTGGTCGATGACCTCGTATGTCACAACTTCTTCTTCGGTCACGATGTGCTCCTCAGATCGTTCTTCAGGACTTTGCCGGACAGGTTGCGGGGCAACGCGTCAACGAACGCGACCTCACGGGGTGCTTTGAAGTTGGCGAGCCGCTCCCGAGCGAACGCGATCACGGCGTCGGCGTCAAGGTCGCTGTCGGGACGTCGTACGACGAATGCCTTGCCCACCTCGCCGAGACGATCGTCCGGGATGCCGATGACGGCCGCGTCGACCACGCCATCGAGGCGTACGAGCGCCTGCTCGACCTCGGCGGGATAGACGTTGAAGCCGCCGCAGATGTACATGTCCTTGAGCCGGTCGGTGATGCGCAGGTAGCCGCGCTCGTCGAGTACGCCGACATCGCCGGTATGGAGCCAGCCGTCGGCGTCAATCGCCTCGGCTGTAGCCGCCGGATCGTCGAGGTAGCCGAGCATGACCTGCGATCCACGGAGGAGGAGCTCGCCTTCTTCGCCAGCGGGAAGATGCTCGCCGGTCTCGGGGTTGGCGATCGCGGTCTCCATGCCGTCGATGGCCTTGCCACAGGTGGTGGCAATGGTCTCGTCGGCATCGCCGCGGCGGCACATCGTGGCGACGACGCACTCGGTCATGCCGAAGGCCGTGATCACGAGGTCGAAGCTGAGCTCGGTCTGCAGGCGCTCGACCAGGGCAACGGGTACGTTCGCCGCTCCTGTGTTGGCGAAGCGCAATGAAGAGGTGTCGGTGGTCGGGAACTTCGGCGACTCGAGCAGGCCCAGGAAGATCGCTGGAGCACCGGGGACCATGGTGATCCGCTCTGCCGCGATCAGATCGAGTGCCGCGTCGGCGTCGAAGGTCGCCATCGGGTAGATCGTGCATCCGCGGATCAGGCCGGTGAGTGCGCCGATCTTGTAGCCATACGAGTGGAAGAACGGGCTGATCACGAGGTAGCGGTCATCGCTGGTGACTTCGCCGACTGCGCTCCAGCTGGCTCCGGATGCAACGCTCTGCTGGTGCGAGCTGAGCACGCCCTTGGGGCGGCCGGTCGTACCCGAGGAAAACAGGATGTCGGCAATGTCGTCGGGGGAGACAGCGTCGGCGGCGGCTTCGACGGCCGCGAGGTCGGCGTCGCTGGACTCGAGCGAGCCGAGATCGGCGAGGTCGAGGATCTTCGCGTTGGGTGCGACGGCGCTGAGGTCGGCGATCTGCGACTTGCCGAGGAATCCATCGGCGACGATCACCAGTGAGGCGTCGGTGCGCTCGACGAGTCCGCTGACTTCGTGAGCCGTGTAGCGCGAGTTGGCGGGCACCAACGTGCCGCCGGCGTACGTGACGGCGAATCCCGCGACGACCCACTCAATGCTGTTGGGGGCCCAGAGCACGACGCATCCGCCGGGCTCGAGACCCTGAGCGCGGAAGGCGGCCGCCGTACGGCGAACCTGCTCGTGCAGCTCGGTGAAGGAGAGGGTGCTGCCATCCATGAAGTACGCCGGAGCGTCGCCAAATTCGTTGGCCGCGCGGCGTACAAGTCCAGGGACGGTGTTGCCCACTGCACATCCTCTCAACAAACCAAACACTTGCTTGGTAGGCTACCTTAGCGGAGTACGACCCGGAGCAGGAAGGAGCCAGCGGTGAGCACTGCAACCGATGACGCTGCCTTCCGCGAGGAAGTACGCACGTGGCTGGCCGAAAACCTGACCGGCAAGTGGGCTCACCTCAAGGGTGTGGGCGGTACCGGCAGCGGTGAGGACGCGTACGACGAGCGCCTGGCCTGGAACCGTCACCTCGCCGAGCACGGCTGGACCTGCCTCGGCTGGCCCGTCGAGCACGGAGGTCGCGGGCTGAGCCTCGCGCAGCAGGCCATCTTCTATGAGGAGTACGCCCGCGCCGATGCACCCGAGACGGTCAACCACCTCGGCGAGAAGCTGCTCGGCCCGACGCTGATCGAGTTCGGCACCGACGAGCAGAAGGCGCGCTTCCTTCCCAAGATCCTCTCGGTCGAAGAGCAGTGGTGCCAGGGCTACTCCGAGCCCGGCGCCGGCTCCGACCTCGCAGCGGTCAGCACCAAGGGTGTGCTCGACACTGGTGCTGGATCGGGGGCGGAATGGGTCGTCGATGGCCAGAAGGTATGGACGTCCTGGGCGCAGGAGTCCGACTGGATCTTCGTGATCGCCCGCACCGAGCCCGGCTCATCGCGCCACCACGGCCTCTCGTTCCTCCTGATGCCGCTCGATCAGGAGGGCATCGAGATCCGTCCGATCGAGCAGATCACTGGCGGCCGCGAGTTCAACGAGGTCTGGTTCACCGGTGCCCGCACCGACGAGTCGATGATCCTCGGCGAACCCGGCGACGGCTGGAAGGTGGCGATGGCGCTGCTCGGCTTCGAGCGCGGTGTCTCCGTACTCGGCCAGCAGGTGGGCTTCGAGCGGGAGCTCAACGACCTGATCGAGCTCGCTCGCAGCAACGGCTCGCTCGATGACCCCGTAGTCCGTGACCGCCTCGCGCAGCACAGCGCCGAGTTCGAGGTCATGCGCGTCAACGCGATTCGATCGCTGACCGAAGCCACACCCGGTGCTGACAACGTCGCCAAGCTCGTCTGGGCCAACTGGCACCGCCGACTCGGCGAGCTCGCCATGGAAGTCTGCGGTTCTGGAGCGCTGGTGACCAACGGCGAGATGTACGACCTGACTCGCTGGCAGAACCTCTACCTCTTCTCTCGCGCCGACACGCTTTATGGCGGCAGCGACGAAGTTCAGCGCAACATCATCTCCGAGCGCGTGCTCGGCCTACCGAGAGAAGCACGCGGATGACCGTCATGCGTCCGGAACAGCCCACTCCTGACTACGTTGAGGGCCACAACCTCCTCGCCGGCAAGGTCGTAGTCGTGACGGCAGCAGCCGGCGCCGGCATCGGCGCCTCAGTCTCCCGCCGCGCGCTCGAAGAGGGTGCGGCGATGGTCGTCATCAGCGACACCCACGAGCGTCGCCTCGAAGAGTCGCGCGCAGCGCTCGGTGCCGAGTTCGGCGAAGATCGCGTACGCGCCATCACCGTAGACGTGACCGACGAGGCTCAGGTTCAGGCGCTCCTCGATGTTGCCGACGAGCATGGCGGCGTCGACATCATGATCAACAACGCAGGACTCGGCGGCACCGCCGACGTTCTGGAGATGGCCGACGAGGACTGGTCACGCGTTCTCGACATCACCCTGACCGGCACGTTCCGCTGCGTACGCGCTGCTGGCAACCGAATGAAGGACGCTGGCAAGAAGGGCGTCATCGTCAACAACGCCTCGGTCATCGGCTGGCGCGCGCAGGAAGGTCAGGCGCACTACGCGGCTGCCAAGGCTGGCGTCATGGCACTCACTCGTTGCGCCGCTCTCGACGTCGCGCCGTACGGCATCCGCGTCAACGCGGTCTCGCCGTCGCTCGCTATGCACCCGTTCCTCGCCAAGGTCACCAGCGACGAGCTGCTCCACGAGCTCAAGCAGCGTGAAGCCTTCGGCCGCGCCGCCGAGCCGTGGGAGGTCGCCAACGTGATGGTGTTCCTCGCCTCCGACTACTCGTCGTACCTGACCGGTGAAGTCATCTCCGTCTCGAGCCAGCGAGCCTGACATGACGTCCCAGGCGCAGACTTCGACCCGACGCGATGAGCTGCTCGCCATCGCGGCGGAGCTGTTTGCGACCAAGGGGTTCAAGAACACGACGGTCCGCGACATCGCCGACGCCGCTGGCATTCTGAGCGGTTCGCTCTATCACCACTTCGACTCCAAGGAGTCGATGGTCGACGAGATCCTGTCGTCGTTCCAGGAGGAGCTCTTCGGCAAGTACGCCGAGATCGTCGCCGGTGACGCCGACCCGCGAGCCAAGCTCGACGCCGCCGTGCGCGTCTCGTTCGAAGCGATCGACCGCCACCGCAACGAAGTCGCCATCTTCCAGAACGAGGCCGACTACCTCGGCACGTTTGAGCGCTTTGCCTACCTCGCCGACCGCAACCAGCAGTCGCGCGACGTCTGGCACGCGCTGCTCAACGAGGGTGTCAGTTCTGGCGCACTGCGCCAGGACCTCGACATCGAGCTCGTCTACCGCTTCATTCGCGACACCGTCTGGGTCGCAGTCCGCTGGTACCGCCCGGGCGCCAAGCTCAGCCACACCGACATTGCCAATCAGTACCTCACCATCCTTCTCGACGGGATCACCTCATGAACGAGCGAAGCGAGAGAACAATCAAAGGAGCAGTCATGCCGTTGTCTTCCTACAGTGGTTTTCTCAAGGAGGCGACGGCATGACCGAAGCATTCATCGTTGACGCAGTTCGTACGCCGGTTGGCCGGCGCGGGGGGTCGCTCTCCCAGATGCACTCCGCCGACCTCGGCGGCCACGTCCTCAAAGCCCTCGTGGACCGCACGGGCGTTGACCCGGGTGCCGTCGACGACGTGATCATGGGTTGCTGCGACACGATCGGCTCGCAAGCCGGTGACGTCGCACGTACGGCTTGGCTCGTCGCTGGACTCCCCGACCACGTCCCCGGCGTGACGATCGACCGCCAGTGCGGCTCGTCGCAGCAGTCGGTGCACTTCGCCGCTCAGGGCGTCATGTCCGGAACCCAGGATCTCGTCGTCGCTGGCGGCCTGCAGAACATGAGCGCCATCCCGATCTCAGCCGCCATGCTCGTCGCCGACCAGTACGGCTTCACAACACCGTTCGCCGAGTCGCCGGGTTGGCAGGCTCGCTACGGCGACCAGGAAGTCAGCCAGTTCCGTTCGGCCGAGATGATCGCCGAGAAGTGGGACATCACCCGCGAGCAGATGGAAGCGTTCGCTCTCGCGTCGCACGAGCGCGCTCGTACGGCCATCGCCGAAGGTCGCTTCAAGTCCGAGATCGCTCCCGTCGGTGACTTCGAGACCGACGAGTGCCCGCGCGAGACGTCGATGGAGAAGATGGCCGGCCTTGAGCCACTGGCTCCCGGCGGTCGCATCACCGCCGCCGTTGCCTCGCAGATCAGCGATGCCGCTAGCGCGGTCCTCATCGCCTCCGAGCAGGCCGTCAAGGACCACAACCTGTCGCCGCGCGCCCGCGTGCACCACCTATCCGTACGCGCCGACGACCCGATCTGGATGCTGACTGGTCCGATCACGGCGACCAAGCACGCTCTGGCCAAGGCCGGAATGTCCGTCGGCGACATCGACCTGTTCGAGTGCAACGAGGCGTTTGCCTCGGTCGTTCTCGCCTGGATGCAGGAGCTCGACGTCCCGCACGAGAAGGTCAACGTCAACGGCGGCGGTATCGCCCTCGGTCACCCGATCGGCGCCACCGGCACCCGTCTGATGACGACGATGCTCAACGAACTTGAGCGCACAGAAGGCCGGTACGGCCTGCAGGTCATGTGCGAAGGTGGCGGACAGGCAAACGTCACCATCATCGAACGGATCTAAACGTGCGTGTTCTGATCACTGGCGGCACTGGATTCGTTGGTGGTTGGACGGCAAAGGCGATCCAGGATGCCGGCCATCAAGTACGTTTCCTGGTCCGTGACCCGGCCAGGCTTGCGATCAGCGTGGCAACTCTCGGCGTTGACACCGGCGACTTTGTCGTCGGGGACATGACCGACGCCGAAGCCGTCAAGACTGCACTGACAGGGTGCGATGCGGTTGTTCACGCTGCCGCGGTGGTGACCACCGACCCGAAGCGGGCCGAGGAGATGATCGAGGCCAACCTTGCCGGGGCTCGAAACGTCCTTGGCCAGGCCGTGGATCTCGGACTTGATCCAATCGTCTCGGTTTCCAGCATCACCGCACTGTTTCAGCCGGACCTCGAAACCTTCTCAGCTGACCTTCCCCCCTCTGGGGGTGGCGATGGGTACGGCGTGTCGAAGACGCGCGTGGAGGACTTCTCTCGCGAGTTGCAGGAGTCGGGCGCGCCGGTGGTGATCACCTATCCCGGAATGGTCATGGGACCGGCTGCAGGCAATCAGCTCGGCGAGGCCGCCGAGGGCGTCGAGTCGGTGCTTCGAATGCGAACGGTCCCGGGGCGAAGCGCTGCGTGGACCATCATCGACGTCCGTGATTTGGGCCTCTTGCATGCGTTGTTGCTCATGCCCGGAAAGGGCCCGCGCAGATTTATGGCGGGTGGTCAGCAGTTGGTTGCCCCAAAGTTGGCCCGGGTTCTCAGCAAGTCCGGCGGCAAGCGCATCGTGCACGTGCCAGTGCCAGATGTGGTGCTGCGGCTTATGGGTCGAGCAGCGGATAAGGCGCGGCCAGTGCTGCCAGCGTTGCTCAAGGATGTCACCGCCGCAGGCATGGATTACTACACGCATATGCCCCCGTCCGATGACAGGCCAGCTGAGGCCGAACTCGGGATGACGTGGCGGACGACTGAGCAGACTCTCACGGACACGGTGACGTCACTTCGCGCAATCGGCCGACTGCGTTAGCGGATCCGCAATATGGTCTGAACATGGCCGTCAGTGGAACCACCGAATTCGACGTCAACGCGACTCCCGAGCAGGTCATGGACGTCGTGGCCGCGATCGAGGATCTGCCCAAGCGTTCCAGCGCTCACAAGTCGGCTGAGGTCGTGTCGCGCCATCCCGATGGGCGCCCGCATCGCGTGCGCGCACAGGTGTCGGCCGCGGGCATGAACGACGAGGAAGTCACCGACTACACGTGGAACGGACTCAACTCGGTGACGTGGGAGATGGTCGAGAGTTCGATGCAGTCCAAGCAGGTCGCGACCTACACGCTCACCCCCACCGCCGCGGGTACGCACATCAAGCTCGACCTCGAGATCGGCGTCAAGGTGCCGCTGCCCGGCTTCTTGCTCAAGCGCGTACTCAAGAGCGCTCTCGACTCAGGAAGCAAGGACTTCAAGAAGTACGTCGAGTCCCTCTAGGCGGGCTTCCGGCGAGTGCGGCTTGGAGCATGCTTCTGGCTGACCACTGCATGAGCTCTGTGGCCTTCTCGCGTGAGAGTCCACCGATGTCGGTCAGCCATACGAGGGCTTCGATCCCGGTGGCGCTGCGGATCGCGAGAACGAGGCTGCGAATCTCCGCGTCGGACAACTGCCCCTTCAGCGGTTCGAGGGCTTCGGTGATCCATGCAATGGCACGCCCCTGGCGAAGCGGCAATCCCTCGTCGGGCTCAGCCTCGAGCGACAACCTCAACATGGTTCGCTGCTGTTGTTCGGTTTCGAGGACCAACCTGCCAAAGGTCCTGACCACTTCGTCGAGCCGCTCGACGGGGTCGTGACTCTGCGCATCGGACAACATCGAGGTGGTCGCAGTTTCCGGATGCGCCGCCGCCAACAGTGACCGCTGGTTGGGGAAGTAGCGGTAGGCGGTCGTCCGCGAGATGCCTGCCGCGATGGCGGCCTCCTCGACGGTCGGGGCTCGTCCTTCTCGCACCTGAACCTGCGCGGCAGCTACCAAAGCTTCGCGTGTTCGCTGCTTCTGATTGCTGCGCCCTCCGACTTCATACGCCATTGACATACGGCTCATGATACTGCAATGTCGTTATGGTACTTAAGTCCCATAAACGAATTGGAAGTGGTCATCATGAACGAACTGACAACGGCCTCGCCGATCATGCGCAATCGCGAGGAGTGCGAGCAGCGCTGGTTCTATGGCGGCGGCCAGTTCACTTGGCTCGCCACGGCGGAGGAAACCGGCGGAGCGTTCTTCCTGTTCGAGGACATCATGGAGGGCGGAAAGGTCACGCCTCTGCATACGCATCCTGCCGACGAGACGATGTACGTGATCGAGGGCGAAATCCTGGTGCACATGGACGGAGTCGAGCAGCGGGTCGCAGCGGGCGGGATCATGTTCGCACCACGCGGCGTCCCTCACGCATTCACGGTTGTGTCTGAGTCCGCGCGATTGCTTGACTTGCACACGCCTGGAACCTGTCAGGCGTTCTACCTCGGCGCCAGTGAGGTCGTGACGGCTGAGCATCCGGCGTCAGGCGTCGTCGACTTCGACAAGATCGCGGCGTCTGCCCAGGCCAATGGCGGTATCGAGATCCTCGGTCCGCCGCCGTTCGCTCCGCGCTAGAGGGCCCAGCGCTCGGGGGCGTTGGGGTGCAGCATTGCGTCTGTGCCGCCGTCGGCATAGACGACTGCGCCGACCATCAGACTGCTGGCGTCTGACAGAAGGAACGCCACCAGTGCAGCGATCTCTTCGGGTCGTCCCATGCGGTTGATGGCTGACGGGTACGCCGCGACGAGTGGTCCGACCTCGGGATCGGCGAGGAGTTGCTCGGTCATCGGGCTGTCGATCGAACCCGGCGCCACGGAGTTGAGCCGCGTGCCCTGTCCGATCCAGGCCTCGGTCACGCCCTCCCGCCGAGCCCACCAGGCCAGGCCGGCCTTGGTGCCGGGGTAGACGGTCAACGGATCGGCGTCGGCAGCGTCTGCGCGGGCCGCTTCCTCGTCCTCCGTAAGACAGAGTTCAGCGGTCGAAGCGCGCCAGTTCGGCATACCGGTGATCGAGTTCGAGGCGATGAGCACCACGCTCGAGGTCCCGGCGGCCGCCAGCTGAGGCTTGAGGCCGCGTACGAGCGCAACGGCACCAAAGAAGTTGACCGACACGATCTTGGCCGAGTCTGCGCCGGCCACACCGACGATGCCAGCGCACGGCACGAGTCCGTGTACGACGTCCGTCAGGTTCTGGACTCCGGCGACAGCATCCGCGCGGCCTTCGGCCGTCGACAGGTCGGCGACCACATCGGCATCGCGGAGGTCGACTGTGATGACTCGGTCACCCTGCTCGCGGAGCAGAGCGGCGGTTGCGGCGCCGATCCCGCTGGCAGCACCGCTGACGACGTACGTCTTCATGAGTCCTTGATCCTGACCAGACCGGCCAGCGTCGCAATGTATGCGGCACCGTCGGGTCCGAGGTAGATGGCGGCGTAGTGGTTGTTCCACTGGACGCCGGTACCGGTGAGTCGACTCCACTTGGTCTTGCCGGTGCGGATGTCGATCGCCGTGAAGTACCAGGCGTCGAGCGTGTTGGTCAGGGGATCAGTCTGCTTCGGCTTCGTGTACGCGTACAGGAGGCCGTTGCCGAGCGACGCCTTCGCCACTGAGCTTGGGGCGATCTCGTCGCTGGTCCACGCGACGTGACATCCCGTCTTGTCGACTTTCACGCGGGCGAGGCCAGGTGTGGTCGTCTGCCCGAGGATCGTCGTCGTCGGTCCGCCGTAGCCGTAGTTGTTCTCGATGATGAACGAGTTGCCGGCGGCAACGAGACTGTTGTCGGTGGTGCCGGCGTTCGCCGCGAGGGTGGGTTGCTTGCAGTGCAGGCGACTCTTCACACCCTTGCGACGGTCGTAGACGAGGACATTTGTCTTCGGATCTGCGTTGTCGTTGATTGCGACCCACTTCTCACCGAGCAAGGTCGGCGTTGTGCCTGAGCCTTGCGACAGATTGCCCGTCTTGAGGCGGGTGCCGCGATCGTATGTCCGACGCCAGGTCGTCTTCGGCGTCCCCGAGCTGGTGGCGTCGAGTCGATAAAGCGCGTGAGTCGAGACGACGTACATGCCGCCGGTCTCGTCGGTGGAGACCGAGTTGGTGACTTCCTCGCCCACGGGCAGGTGCACCGTCTTGATGGCGCCGGTCGTCCGGTTGAGCGTGCCGACAATGCCCTGCTGCGTGAAGAACCAGAGACGGCCCTTCCAGTCGGGCATGGTTGCGATCAGGCAGTCGGATGCTGGCACCTTGTCGGCGAGTGACCATTCCTTCTGCTTGATGAGCGTGCCGTCGGCCTGGACCTTGATCTTCAGGACCGTCTTCTTGGCCGTCGTCGGGTAGGCCACGTCGTTCTTGTCGAGGAAGAAGTACGTGCCACCGCAGATGTCGGTGAACGGGTTGGCCGCGGTGGCCAGATTGCGAGCCGAGGTGCGGAGCTCGGAGATCGGCTTGAGCGTGACGGGGTCGATCACCATCATCCCGAAGCCCTCGAGTCCACCACACAGTCCGACGATGCGATTCTTGGAGTCGAACGCGATCGTGGCGCACTCACGGATGCCGTATGACGCCGAGCTGACCTTGAGGTTCTTGCCCAGCGGGCCGCTCACCTTGTACGCATCTGACGCATACGCGTCGTTGTGCATCGTGTTGGTTCCATCGGGCGACAGGTACGGGTTCTGCGGGATCGTCGGATGCGAGATCGGATTCTTGGCCGCTGCCGCACCGATGAACTTCGGCACCAACAGATCGGTGGGCAGTGAGGGGATCGGAAGTCCGCTGATCGCCGGGATCGGCGGGAGGGTCACCTCGGGGGTCGGCACTGGGGCAGCCGAGGACTGAGGTCCAGCGATGACGAGAGCCGCAAGCATGGAAGCTCCGGCGAAGAGTGGGAGAACGCGACGCATCCGAAGACTGTAACCGTTCGGTTACAAGGCTGTATAGACTTCTCAGATGGTGAGCGAAGTGAAGCCTCGAGGTCGCGAGGAGATACGTTCCGCGGTTCTGACCGCGACGAGCGCGCTTGTCGCCGAACGCGGCCCTGATGGCTTCTCCGTACGCGATATTGCGGCGCGAGCTGGCGTCAACCACGCGCTGGTGCATCGTCATTTCGGTACCAAGGCGGATGTCTTGGAGCAGATGCTCGCCGCAGATGCCCAAGGTGTCGTCGAGGCGGTCGTCCAATCTGGACTGCCCACGCGAGGGGAGGCCTCACCCGATGTTGTTGCTGAGCTCCTCGACCTCCTGGCTGCGAGTCCTTCGTACTGGCGCACGCTCGTCCATGCAGTGCTCGACAGTCCGGAGGCGGCACTTCCCGGGACCGCGTCGACGACTGAGTTGTTCTCGGGTCTGTGGCGCGACAGCGACCCGGACGATGCGGTGCAAACGTCGGTCGCCGGCATGTCTGTGCTGGGCTGGCTGATCTTCGGCAAGTTCATGAGCGACGCCACGGGGGCCGACCCCGAGGACGTGCGCCGGGCTGTCGCCGAGCACGTGTCGCGTCTCATGCCCTAGAAGGGCTTGCGGTCGGGGCCTACAAGATGCAAAACTAGAACATGTTCTACTTTTCCGGTATTGCATCGACCAGGCAGGCTGACTCGTGACGACAACGTACGAACTCACCGACCTCGACAAACTCGAGGCTGAAGCGGTTCACATCTTCCGTGAGGTGGCTGCGACCATCGAGCGCCCGGCGCTGCTCTTCTCGGGCGGCAAGGACTCGGTTGTCATGTTGCACCTGGCGACCAAGGCGTTCTGGCCCGCTCCCGTTCCGTTCCCGGTCATGCACATCGACACCGGTCAGAACTTCGACGAAGTCATCAAGTTCCGCGACGACACGGTCGAGCGCTTTGGCCTCCGTCTCATCGTCGCCTCGGTGCAGGACGACATCGACGCCGGCCGTGCCACCGAGATCGGCGGCCCGCTAGGACCTCGCAACAAGCTGCAGACCATCTCGCTGCTGCGCGGCATCAAGGAGAACCAGTTCGGTGCCGTGTTCGGCGGTGCCCGCCGGGACGAGGAGAAGGCCCGCGCCAAGGAGCGCGTCTTCAGCTTCCGCGATGAGTTCGGTCAGTGGGACCCCAAGAACCAGCGCCCCGAGCTGTGGAGCCTCTACAACGGCCGCCACCACAAGGGCGAGAACATGCGCGTCTTCCCGCTCTCCAACTGGACCGAGCTGGACATCTGGAAGTACATCCTTCGCGAGCAGATCGATCTGCCGGAGCTCTACTACGCGCAGACCCGCACCGTCGTCGAGCGTGACGGCATGCTGCTCGCCGTCAACCGGTTCATCGAGCCGGAGAACGGCGAAGTGCCGTTCGAGGCGATGGTCCGCTTCCGCACCGTCGGTGACGCCACCTGCACCGGCTGCGTCGAGTCGGACGCGGTGACTCGCGAGCAGGTCGTCGACGAAGTTGCTGCCGTACGTGTGACTGAACGCGGTGCGACTCGCGCCGATGACCGCATCTCTGAAGCTGGCATGGAAGACCGAAAGAAAGAGGGCTACTTCTGATGTCGCAGCTTCTGCGTATCGCCACGGCTGGAAGCGTGGACGACGGCAAGTCGACCCTCATCGGTCGGTTGCTGTTCGACGGCAAGTCGATCTTCGAAGACCAGCTGAGCGCTGTCGCCACAGCGAGCGCTGCTCGTGGTCACGAGGGCCCCGACCTGGCGCTGCTGACTGACGGTCTGCGCGCCGAGCGCGAGCAGGGCATCACGATCGACGTGGCCTACCGCTACTTCGCGACTCCCAAGCGCAAGTTCATCATCGCGGACACGCCTGGCCACATTCAGTACACGCGCAACATGGTCACCGGTGCGTCCACCGCGGACGTCGCGCTGATCCTGATCGACGCCCGTCACGGCGTGCTCGAGCAGTCGCGTCGCCACGCGTTCCTCGCGACCTTGCTCGGCATCCCGCACGTCGTGCTCTGCATCAACAAGATGGACCTCGTCGACTTCTCCGAAGATCGTTTCAACGAGATCCGCGAAGAGTTCGCAGCGTTCGCGACAAAGCTCGAAGTCGCCGACCTGACGTTCATTCCGATGTCAGCACTGTCGGGCGACAACGTCGTCACGCACAGCGCCGCGATGCCTTGGTACGACGGACCGGCGCTGCTGCACCACCTCGAAGGGCTGCACGTCGCTTCCGACCGCAACCTCATCGACACGCGTATGCCGGTGCAGTACGTCATCCGCCCGCAGCAGGCCGACTTCCACGACTTCCGTGGTTACGCCGGCACGATTGCTGGTGGCGTCTTCCGTCCGGGCGACGAAGTCGTGGCACTGCCTTCGGGCTTCTCGACGACGGTCACCAACGTCCTCGGCCCTGGCGGCACCAAGCTCGACGAAGCGTTCACCGGTCAGGCCGTCACGATCGAGCTCGCCGACAACATCGACATCAGCCGCGGCGACATGCTGTGCCGCCCCAACAACCGTCCGACGTCCTCGCAGGATGTCGACGCGATGATCGCTTGGATGGACACCGACCTGTCGCTGTCCACCGACTCGACCTACACGATCCTGCACACGACGCGGGAGACCCGTGCGTCAGTCAAGAGCCTCGAGTACCGACTCGACATCAACACGCTGCACCGCGACGAGAAGGCAGCCAGTCTCGGACTGAACGAGATCGGCCGCGTGAAGCTGCGTACGCAGAAGCCGCTGCACTTCGATCCCTACCGCCGCAACCGCGAGACCGGTGGATTCATCTTGATCGATGACGCCACCAACCGGACTGTCGCTGCGGGCATGATTCTGGGTGAGACCCAGAACGAGCCCAACATCGTCTGGCACAGCGGTGCTGTGACGCGTGAGCACCGCAAGACGAAGGGTTCAACCCTCTGGTTCACCGGCCTGTCCGGCTCGGGCAAGTCGAGCGTTGCGGTCGAGGTCGAACGCCGTCTCGTCGCCTCAGGTCTGCCCGCGTACATCCTCGATGGCGACAACCTGCGGCACGGCCTCAACGCCGGCCTGGGCTTCAGCCCCGAGGATCGACAGGAGAACGTACGCCGAGTCGCAGAAGTCGCCAAGCTCATGGCCGACGCGGGTGTCGTTGCGATCGTCTCGCTGGTCAGTCCATATCGCGAGCACCGCGATGCGGCACGAGCCGGCCACGAGGCCGACGGCTTGCCGTTCTTCGAGATCTTCATGGACACCCCGCTCGAGGAGTGCGAGGCGCGTGACCCGAAGGGTCTGTACGCCAAGGCTCGCGCGGGCGAGATCCCGGAGTTCACCGGCGTCAGCGCACCGTATGAAGCTCCACAGCGCCCTGACCTGCTGCTGCGCCCGAGCGATGGTGACGTCGATGCACTCGCGACGCTGGTCATCGAGCGGATGCAGCGTGACTGACTCCGAACTCGCCGCGTCTCTCGCCGAGCAGGCGGGTGAGCTGCTGCTCGATCTGCAGCGCACCTCCTCGCTGACCGGCAAGGAGCTCGGCAAGGCTGGCGACGCGAAGTCCAATGAACTGCTGTTGAAACTCCTGGCAGCCGAACGTCCGGATGACGCCGTGCTGTCGGAGGAGTCGGTTGACTCAGCCGCGCGACTGTCGGCCGATCGGGTCTGGATCATTGATCCGGTCGACGGCACCCGCGAGTACGGGATGGAGGGTCGCACCGACTGGGCCGTTCACGTTGCCCTGTGGGAGCGCGGAGCCACCGGATCACAGATCACCGCCGCTGCCGTCGCGCAGCCAGCATTGTCGACGGTCTACTCAACGGGCATTTCGACGGCCACGAGGGTTGAGCGCGAAACCCCGATCTTCCTGATGAGCGCCAGTCGTCCACCGGCCTGGGGCGCTGCGGTCGTCGAAGCTTTCGGCGCCGACTCGCAGCCGATGGGCTCGGCCGGTGCCAAGGCGATGGCCGTGCTCCGCGGAGATGCGGATGCCTACCTGCACGACGGCGGCCAGTGGGAATGGGACTCAGCAGCGCCGGTCGGTGTCGCTCTCGCAGCAGGTCTGCACGCGACACGTGTCGACGGATCACCGCTGACGTACAACGCCGCTCACCCGTACTTGCCTGATCTGCTCATCTGTCGAGCCGACCTCGCCGAGGGCTTGCTCGCGGCCATCGCCGCCGCAGGCTAGGGGCCGACGAACGGCAGGCTGAGCGTGCAGACGATCGGCCGGGGATGGGCTGGATCGAGGAAGTTGAGCACGTACAGGCTGGCATTGCGATCAGCCGCGATCTCGAAGTGCTCGCTGTAGTCCTGCGCGCACTTGTCCTGGACGACGATGTTGGTCATGCCCTTCTCGCTGCCGCTTGTGTAGGGACGGACGAGCTCGTCGTACTTCGTCATGATGTTCAGGTAGCGCACACCCTTCACGGCGACGCCGCCCTTGCGGATCTCCTTCATGAACGACGAGTTCTTGTCCATCTCGCCCAATGCCGGGGCGAATGGGAGTGACCCGGCGCCGGTGCCAAGAATTGCGGTGAGTTGCGCCGGAACGATCTCCGTGCCGTGCCACAGCGGGGCCAGCGAGATGTGGTTGTAGACCTTCTTCGCGCCGCCGTAGAACTTCAAGTAGTACGTCGGCATCAGGGTGCCCTGGGAGTGGCCGATGATGTCGACCTTGCTGGCCTTCGTGGACTTGAGCACGCGATCGACGAAAACGTCCAGCTCCTTCGCGCTCACCCGCATGCTGCCGAGACCGGCGAGGGCGTTGAGCGGGTAGGGAGCGGGCAGGGCGCCGTAGGTCAGCGCGTAGACGCAGTAGCCGTTGTTCTTGAGCAGCGGCCCGTATGTCTGCCAGTTGGTGCTGTGGTTGCCCAGCGTGCCGTGTGTCAGGACGACCGGACGGGGATGCGCCTTCGAGGGCTTGCACGTCCAGTCGTTCGTGCCAGGTGCGTTCGCGTTGGGAGTTCCACCGATCATCGCGGCCGGCAGAAAGTTGTACGGCACGGGCAGCGGCTTGGTCGCCGCCGTTGCGGGCGACCCGGCGAGGAGCAGGGCAATGACAACTGTTGCCAGGGTGATCAATCGGCGCATGAAGACTCCAATGAGAGCGCGTTCTGCTCAGATCAACGATCAGAGACTAGATGAGGTACGAGCTGCCGCGCTTGAGAGAAGCTGCGGCTTCGGTGACGACCCGGTCGATCAGCTCTTCGCAGGTCGGCAGGTCGTTGATCACGCCGACGACCTGTCCCGATGCGAGTACGCCAGCGGTCGGGTCACCCTCGACGAGGCCGGCCTTGAGCATCATCGGGGTGTTGGCTGCGAGTGCGAGCTGGCCGAGCGTACGACCCTGTTCCTTGCGCATTGAGCGCCCGTCGATCGCGAGCTGCTTCCACGACATGCCGGCCATCTTCTTGAACTCGAGCGTGCGCTTCGCGGTCGGGATGATTCGGCGCAGACCGGATCCGGCCTCGACTTGCTCGACCAGCTCGGTGCGGAGCATGCGGTGCGGCATACCGTCGACCTTCTTGGTGACCACGGTGTCGTCCAAGGTGGCTGCGAGGTAGCGCTGCTTCACGGCTTCTGGCACGCGGCTGTCGGCGGTAAGGAGGAAGCGCGTGCCCATACCGACGCCTGCAGCGCCATACGAGAGCGCGGCGGCCAGGCCACGACCGTCGAAGAAGCCACCAGCGGCGATGACCGGGATGTCGACCGCGTCGAGCACGGTCGGGAGAAGGAGCGTGGTGGGCACGGAGCCGGTATGTCCGCCGCCCTCGCCGCCCTGAATCATGACGGCGTCGGCGCCCCACGAGGCAACCTTCACCGCGTGCTTGGGGAGTCCGACGCTGGGGATCACGACAATGTCGTGCTCCTTTAGCTTGGCGATCAGCTCGGGCTTGGGTGCGAGTGCGAACGAGGCGACCTTGACGCCGTACTCGATCAGCAGCTCGCAGCGAGCTGGTGCGTCCGCAGCATCAGCGCGAAGGTTCACACCGAATGGCTTGTCCGTGCGTTCCTTGACCTCGATGATCGCCTGCTCGAGCTCCTGGATGGTCATCGTCGCCGAGGCGAGGATGCCGAGGCCGCCTGCATTGGCGGTGCCGCTGACCAGGCTCGGCCCAGCAACCCAGCCCATGCCGGTCTGTACGACCGGGTGACGTACGCCGGTGAGCTCGGTGAGGGGAGTCTTGAGCAGCTGGTCGATCATTTCGTTGCCTCTGCCGTCACCGGCGGGACCTCGCGGTCGCGCAGTGTCTTGGGATCGAGCACGTTGCGGATGATCATCAGCTCGGTCTCAGTGGGCTCCCGGGTGACCGGGACCTCCGCCGGGATGGAGAGCTCGAAGCCTGTGGCTTCGATGACTTCGTCGATCGTCACACCTGGGTGCACGCTGAGCAGGCGCACCGTGTCACCCTCGCCCTTGACGTCGAAGACGGCCAGGTTCGAGACGATCCGGTGGATGTCGTTGTACTTCGAGGCGCCAGGACCAGCGGCCTTGGCGCGGGCCGGGCCGACGCCCGAGACGATGTCGACGTTCTCGACGAAGACGCGGGGACCGTGCTTCGGCACCCAGTAGGACGTCCGGTTGTTGACCGTGTTGCCCGGTGCGCCGCGCGAGCCGAGCAGCTGACGCTTCGGCTGGGCGAAGTCGCCGATCGCCGAAATGTTCTGGTTGCCCTGCTTGTCGACCTGAGTGGCGCCCATCATCACGTGACGCTTGCCGTACGCGACGACGTCGAACACGCGACGGAACGGGATCCAGCCTTCGACGACATCGGCCTTCGCGAACAGCGGCGGAGTCCCACCGAGGAACAGCGACTCGCCATCGGAGATGACCAGATCAGGGTTGGACGTGAGCTTGGCGAGCCGGACACCCAACATCGGGAGCATGCCCATCGGGCTGGCGAAGATCTCGCCGTCCTCGGCGAAGGCGTCGGCAATGGCGGCGGCGCAAACCTCTGCGCGAGAGAACTCGGTCACTTGGCTGCCTCCTCGGCGGCGAAGGCAGCGACGGCTGCCTGGTAGGCGGCTTCGTCACCGGCGAGGAAGCGCTGCTCGAAGGCAGTCCACTCCTCGTCGGTACCACCGGCTGCGGCGGCGTACGCCTTCTGGAACTTCTCATCACGTTCGTAGTCGGGCGTGCAGGTCGTGAAGTGCGCTCCGTTGGGCGTCTCGACGACTCCGTCGATTGCCATTCGGCTGATCAGGAGTCGCTGGACTGCTGTGTCGACCGTGAGCCCAGCGGTGTCGACGATCTCCTCGCAGGTCAGGTACGCCTTGTCGGCGGCCTGCACAAACAGATCGTCAAAGTACGGATCCGGGCCCAGGTAGGTCGCATTGCCGTGCGCGTCAGCACGGTTCATGTGAACGAGTGCCACGTCGAGCTTCAGCGCGGGAACCGCAGTGAAATCCTCGAAGTCGCCGTTCTCGTCGGCATACGGGCTGGTGACGGTCTTGATCCAGGTGTTGTTGACCAGGACGTCCGAGCCGAGGCCGGCGCGCATCGGGAGGAACGGGAGGCGCTGCGCGGCGGCGTACAGGCCGGTCTGGAACATCCCCTCGTCGAGCTCGACGACCTCAGGGATCGTGCCGTTCTGGCGTGCACGCTGGAAGTTGGGCTCGAGGGGGATCGAGTCGAGCGAGACGAACGCGTAGATGACCTTGCGGATCTTGCCGGCGCGGGCGAGCAGGCCGACATCGGCGCCGCCCCAGCTCACGATGGTCAGGTCCTTGAGGTCTGAGCGCAGGATCGCGCGGACCAGTGCCATCGGCTTGCGCCGTGGGCCCCATCCGCCGATCCCGATCGTCATCCCGTCGGAAAGCTGAGCGACGACCTCATCGATCGTCATCTGCTTGTCGCGTGGCTTGCTCACTTCTTGCCCTTCTCTGTTCCGGCGAAATCGTCGCGGAGCTCATCGCTCACGCCCATGAGGTTGAGCTCGTACGTGAATCCCTGCTCAAACCGGTAGCTGTGGTTGACGTCGACCGGCTCGATACCGTTCAGCGCCTCCTTGGCTGCCCGGATGACGCGGCCATCCTTGGCCGCGATCTCCGCAGCCACGGCCAGCGCGGCGGCGTCGAGCTCGTCGCGAGGGACAAGCCGGTAGATCGAGCCGAAGCGGTGCAGCTCGGAGGCGGGGATGGTTGCTGCGGTGAAGTAGAGCGAGCGCATCATTTGCTGGGGTACGAGACGCGCCATGTGCGTGGCAGCGCCGAGCGCGCCCTGGTTGACCTCGGGTACGCCGAAGTAGGCGTCGTCGCTGGCGACCACGATGTCGGCATTGCCGACCAGGCCGACGCCACCCCCGACGCAGAAGCCGTTGACGGCCGCGATGACGGGAACGGCGCACTCGTAGACAGCCTTGAAGGCGGCGAAGCAGCCCTTGTTGGCGCCGAGCAGCGCGTCGAAGCCAGTGGTGTTCTGCATTTCCTTGATGTCGACGCCGGCGTTGAAGCCCTTGCCCTCGGCGCGGAGCACCACGACCTTGACGGCGGGGTTGGCAGCCACGGCATTCAGCGCCTCGGCCACGTCGAACCAGCCCTGCACGGTCAGGGCGTTGACGGGGGGCTGGGACATCGTGACGACGAGGATCCCGTCGTCACGAAGTTCGCTGGTGACTGCAGACATGGAGACCCTTTCGTACACAACCAAGCACTTGCTTGGTACTGTACCAGCATGGCACTCACGATTGACCTCACGGGCAGAGTCGTTCTGGTCACCGGCGGCTCGCGCGGGATCGGCCGCGGCATCACCGAGACGTTCGTCTTTGCCGGTGCCACGGTGGTCACCTGCGCCCGGTCCGAGGCCGAACCGTTCCCCGGCACGACGCACGTGCAGTGCGACGTACGCGACCCCGAGTCAGTTCAGGCGATGATCGACGGCATCGTCGCCCAGCACGGACGACTCGACGTACTGGTCAACAACGCCGGTGGCGCTCCCGCAGCACTCGCTGCAGAAGCATCGCCGCGGTTCCACGACAAGATCATCGGCCTCAACCTCAGCTCTCCTTTGTTGGTCGCCCAGGTGGCCAACCGGGTGATGCAAGAGCAGGGCAGCGGCGGCTCGATCATCAACATCTCGTCAATCAGTGCCAACCGCGCAGCCCCCACGATTGCCGCGTATGCCGCCGCCAAGGCTGGCATCGACTCGTTGACCCGCAGCCTCGCGATGGAATGGGCGCCCAAGGTCCGAGTGAACGCGATCGACGTGGGGCTCTGCCGTACCGAGCAGACCGACGACCACTACGGCGGCGACGAGCGTGTCGCCAAGATCGAGTCCACCATCCCGCTCGGCAGGATGGCTCGCCCCGATGAGGTTGGCAACGTCGCTGTGTTCCTCGCCAGTGACCTCGCCTCGTATGTCAGCGGTGCCAACGTCGGCTGCGATGGCGGCGGCGAACCCCCCGTATTCCTCCACGTCTGATCCATCTCTTAACCAACATCAGGAGAACCATGAGCTTGCTTGAAGGCCGCATCGCCATCGTCACCGGAGCTGGACGCGGCATTGGCCGGGCCCATGCGCTCGAGCTGGCTCGCCAGGGCGCGAAGGTCGTCGTGAACGACTTCGGTGTCTCCAACAACGGTGAGAAGACCGATTCGCCCGCCCACGACGTCGTTGCCGAGATCGAGGCCATCGGTGGCGAGGCTGTGGTGAATGGTGCTGACGTCGCCGATTTCGAGCAGGCAGAGGCGATGGTCCGACAGGCGATCGACACGTTCGGTGGCCTCGACATCCTCGTCAACAACGCTGGCTTCGTGCGGGATCGCATGCTCGTCAACGCGACCGAGGAGGAGTGGGACGCTGTCATCAGGGTTCACCTCAAGGGTCACTTTGCTCCGCTGCGGCACGCTTCGGCGTACTGGCGTGCGGAGTCCAAGGAGGGCCGCCAGCGGGCTGGCCGGGTCATCAACACCACCTCAGGTGCGGGCCTGCAGGGCTCGATCGGGCAGATCACCTACTCCACGGCGAAGGCCGGGATCGCCGGTATGACTCTGGTCGCCGCTGCCGAGCTCGGCCGAGTCGGCGTCACCGTCAACGCGATAGCACCGGTGGCGAAGACCCGGATGACCGAGGGAGCCTTCGACACCTCCGAGATGGCCTTGCCAGAGGACAACTCTCCGATCGTCGCCTGGCTGGCTTCTGAGGCTGCCGGCCACGTCACGGGTCGAGTCTTCGAGAGTGATGGAGGCAAGCTCACCTTGGAGGAAGCTTGGAACCACGGGGCTGCCCGCGACAAGGGCTCTCGCTGGGAGGCCACCGAGCTCGGCGAGGTCGTCGATGCCCTCATAGCCGAAGGCGCCGCCCCCGAACCGGTCTACGGAGCCAGCTGAGATTTGGGATGACTAGGCTGTTCGAATGACTGATCAGCCGACTGTCACGAACACCCCTGTCGACAACACCGACATCGTGAAGTCCTTTCTTGAGGCACTTCAGGCGCAAGACTTCGACACGTTCGCCAGCCTCGCCGCAGAGGATCTCGTGTACCAGAACGTCGGTTTGCCCACGATTCGCGGCGGCAAGCGCGTGGTGAAGCTGATGCGCGGTATGGAAGGCAAGGCGGGCTTCGAGGTGAAGTTCCACCGCAATGTGGCCGAAGGTGCGACGGTGCTCAACGAACGTACGGACGCCATCGTGTGGGGCCCGCTGCGCCTGCAGTTCTGGGTGTGCGGCGTGTTCGAGGTCCACGACGGTCGGATCACGTTGTGGCGCGACTACTTCGACTTCTACGACATGGTGAAGGCGACGTTCCGTGGAATCGTCGGCATGGTTATCCCGTCGGTCCGCCGGACGATGTGAGATCAGCCGGCCAGGTGGCCGTGGTCGACCATCTGGATACTGCCGTGGACTGACGAGGCGTCGTCGGATGCCAGGAAGGCGATGACTGCGGCGACGCTGTCGGCGGTCATCATGCCGCGCTTCGCTGCGACCCGCATGATCAGCTCCCAGTCGGCGTCGTCGGGAACGCTGATGGTCGCGACCTGCGGGGTGTCCATGCCACCTGGGCAGACGCAGTTCACGCGAAGCGGCGTCTTCAGGTACTCGATCGCCAAGGCCTTGGTCAGACCGACAATGCCGTGCTTGGCAGCGGTGTAGGCAGCCGAGTAGGCCTCGCCCATCACGCCAGCCACCGAGGCGACGTTGACGATGTTGCCGGAGGTCTCGAGCAGATGCGGGATTGCGGCCTGGCAGAGATAGAACGCGCCGCTGAGGTTGAGGGCGATATCTGCGTCCCACTCGTCCTCGGTGACATCGGTGGTCACTCGGAAGTCGTGGCGACCAGCGTTGTTGACCAGTACGTCGAGTCGCCCGTACGCGTCGACAGCCGCAGCGACGGCAGCCCGACAATCGGCTGGCGAGGCGACATCGAGAGGTCCGAAGCGAACCTCGCCTGGAAGATCAGCGCAGGACTCGGCGACCTCAGCGAGCTTGGCCTGATCGCGAGACGCGGCATAGACGAGGCCGCCACCGGCTGCGAACCGACGTACGGTCGCCGCGCCAAGCCCGGAGGACGCTCCCGTCACCAGGATGCTCTTGCCGGTGAACGTCATACGCCCACGATTCCGCGACCGGTGACCAGCGGCAGATCCAGCGCCGTAACCAGGCCGGGCTTCGCGGCGACGACCGCGGGCACTGCGTTCACCAGGCGCTGGGCCGTGATGATCATGCCGCTGTCGTTGTGGTCACCGAACTCGCCTTTGTGGGTGAAGTCGACTGTCATCATCGGCTCGCCGGTGATCTCGATCCGGTAGGAGCCGTCGCCGCTGGCGGGCTTGGGCCAGTCCGGAGCCTGGTCGACATGCGTTCGGGTCACGTGCTCGACGACGATGCGGGGCTCGCCATCGACCATGCCGATGACCTCGAACCGTACGGCCGCCATCGTTCCTGCCTTGATGTCGACGCAGACGGTCGACATGTCAGCCTCGGCGGGAAGTCGCTCGACGACTTCGACGAGTGGCTCGTCGAGGGTGACGCCGAGTCCAGCTGCCATCTGGCGCACCACGGGACCCCACCCGGATGCGAGCATGCCGGGTTGCCAGAGTGGCGCGACTTCGTCGATGGGCTTGCCGAATCCGAAGATCTCTCCCATCGTGACGGCCTGGTCGTACGTCGAGTAGTCGGCGATCTCGAGCACTCGCACCTGGTCGATCCGCTGGCTCAGCGAGGTGAGTTGCAGAGGGAATATGTCGTTGGCCCAGCCCGGATCGATGCCGTTGGCGTGCAGGCTGGCATTGCCCGTCTTGCCGGCCTCCTCGATGCGCTCCCACATCGAGTCAGGAAGCGTCGGGTTCGGGTAGAGGAGGATGACAGGACCGCTGGCCACGACGTTGATGCCGGCCTCGAGGAAGCCGACGAGATCCTCGTAGGCCTCGAAGAACCGGTCTTCGGTGATCGCGCAGTAGACGATGCAGTCCGGCTTGGCGGCGAGGACCGAGTCGCGATCAGTGCTGGCGATGACGCCGAGGTCGCGACCGAGGTCGGCCAGCTGGCCGGCATCCTTGCCGTCCTTGTCAGGGTTGCTGACGAAGACGCCGACGAGCTCGAGCTCCGGATTGCGGTCGATGCCGGCGATCGCGTGGCGACCGAGAGTGCCGGTCGACCAGACCGCGACGCGCGTCGTCATACGACGTGTGACGGCAGGACGCAGGCGGTGTCGAGTCCGAGGATCCGGTTGAGGCGTCCGAACGACAGCCACGAACCGATGCACATGCTGAGCTCGACGACCTCGCGCTGGTCGTACTCAGCGAGCATGCGCTTCCAGAACAGGTGGTCGATGCTGTGGTGGTCCGACGCGTACAGCTCGGCGTACTCAGCGGCCAGGCGCGTACGTTCGTCGAACGCGTCCGTGGTGCGCCAGTTCTGTACGGCCTCGTCGAAGGTGTCTTCGACCTTCTCGCCGTCGCGCTCGGTACGCCAGTCCTGGCAGAACAGGCAGCCGTTGATCTGGGCGATGCGGAGGCGTGCTGCCTCAAACTCGCGGAGACCCAGGGTCGAGTCGGAGTAGACCTTCAGCGCCATCGTTGCCGCTGCGCCGCCGATCCCGGGGACCATTTCGCCCCATACGTAGTTGATGGGGTCTTTGCCTTCGGGTACGTCGATGATCATGCTGTGACCGTCCTTGAGAGCTTGCCTACACCGGGGATGAGCGGAACCTGGAGTGCGTCGTACAGACCGGGCTCGTTGTCCTTGAGCCAGGGGATCGAGTTGACGATGCGGCCGACGGCCGTGGCGTTGCCGCCTGAAGCGCGGTTGCCACCTTCGTCGGTTGCTTCGACGTTGACCTCGATGCGCGGACGACCTTCGATGATGACGCGGTGGGCGCCATCGCCGCCATCGGGCGGTGAGGGCCAGTCGGGTGCGCAGTCGGGGTGGATGCGGGTGACGTGCTCGACGATGATCTTGACCTCGCCGTCGATGACGCCCTGCACCTCGAAGCGCAATGCGCCCTGGGTGCCCTTCTCGAACGTGCCCATCGCTGCGTTCTCGACGGTCTCGTCCAATGCGCGGCGTTCGACGTGTTCGGTGATCTCGTCGACCTCGACGCCGAGCGCCTTGGCAATGAGCCGCACCTGGCCGCCCCACACCATCGACGGGATCGTCGGAGCCACCATCGGCGGTTCGTAGTCCATGGGCTCACCCATGCCGATCAGGAAACGTACGGAGTCCTGCTGGTCGTACGTCGTGTAGTCGAAGATTTCCTGGCAGCGGATCTGGTCGATCGTCGAAGCCAGGCCGCTGATCAGCACGGGCAGGATGTCGTTGCCCCAACCCGGGTCAATGCCGGAGACGAAGAGTGAGCCTCCGCCTTCCTTGACCGCAGCAAGGATTGGATCGCGGAACTCCGCGGGAGCTGAGTCGGGGTCGTACATCCCGTAGAGCGACGGCGTGACGGCGACGATGCCGAGAGCGATCGCCTTGTTGATGTCAGCGAGTGCCTCTTCGGGACGGATCTCGCCGGATGCCGCATAGACGAGCGCATCAATGCCCGCGAGCGTGCCATCGATGTCGTCCGTGGCAGCGACGCCGAGGGTGCGACCGACGTCGGACAGATCGCCCGCGTCCTTGCCGACCTTCTCGGGGTTGTGCACGATCACCGCAGTGAGGTCGAGCTCGGGATGAGCGTCGACCGCACGAATGGACGCGCGACCGACGTTCCCGGTACCCCACACCGCTGTGCGGATCATTAGCGGAGGCGAGTTTTGCGCATGATCTTGAGCGAGGTCTGGGTCTGCTTGGCGTACGCGTCGTACGTCTGCTTGCCCTGCGGCCCCATGACCTGCTTCTTGAGTACGCCGATGTTCTGCGCGTCGGTGTACTTGAGCAGTCCCTGGTCTCCGTGGCGGGCGCCGACACCGGACTGCTTCAGGCCACCCGAGGGTGTGCCCTTCGAGGCGTAAGCGGTCGCAAGGATGTCGTTGATGTTGACGTTGCCCGAATCGATGCGGCGAGCAACCTCACCGGCGTGGTTCAGGTCCTTGCTCCAGACCGAGGCATTGAGTCCGTAGTCGGTGTCGTTGGCAAGAGCGATGCCCTCGTCCTCAGTCTTGAAGCGGTAGAGGCCAACAACCGGACCGAACGTCTCTGTCGCGCCAGCGAGCATGTCCTTGGTGACACCCTCGAGGATCGTCGGCTCGAAGAACGCGGGGCCGAGGTCGGGGCGCGCGTTGCCGCCCGTGAGGACCTTTGCGCCCTTCGCCTTGGCGTCCTCGACGTGCGAGACGACGCGGTCCTTGTGATCGACCGACACGAGCGAGCCCATGTCAGGCAGGAAGTCGTACGCGGCGCTGACGTTGAGCTTCTGCGTCTCGGCCACGAACTTGTCGCGGAACTCGTCGTAGATCGAGTCGTGGATGTAGAGACGCTCGATGTGCATGCAGATCTGGCCGGAGTTGCCGAAGCTGCCGAACAGGGCCGCGTGTACGGCTTCGTCGATGTTGGCGTCCTCGAGAACGAGCATCGGGTTCTTGCCGCCGAGCTCAAGGCAGGCGCCGATGAGGTTCTTGCCGGCGAGCTCACCGATGACGCGGCCAGTCGCCGTCGAACCGGTGAACATGACGTAGTTGGCGTTGGCCAGCATTGGGCCGCCGACATCGGGGCCCTCGCCGCAGATGACCTGAACGAGGCCGGGCGGAATGCCAGCCTCTTCGAGGAGCTGGATGCCGAACAGCGGAGACAGCGCGGTCTTGTTGTCGGGCTTGAGCAGGACAGCATTGCCAGCGATCAGCGCCGGGATGGTGTCAGAGACGCCAGTCGCGAACGGGAAGTTCCACGGCGCGATGATTGCGACGACACCCTTGGGGCGACGGACCTCGGTCGAGTTCGACAGGAACGGAACCGGACCCGCGTGCTTGCTGTCCTTGAGCAGCTTGGGCGCGCGCTTGATGTAGTGGCTCGTGCCCATCGGGATGTCGCAAGACTCTTCGAACGCCATCCGACGGTTCTTGCCGCTCTCGGCCTGGATGAGGTCGGTGATCAGCATCTGGTTGTCGATCACGAGGCGGTGGAACTTCTTCATCACGCCAAGGCGCTTCTTGACCGACCACGAGCCCCAGATCTCCTGGGCAGCACGTGCGTCAGCACTCGCCTTGACGATGTCGGCCTCGGACGACTGAGGCAGCTCGACCAGCAGATCGCCGGTGTAGACCTCAGTCAGCTTCCAGGTGTTGCCGGTGCTGCCGGGTACGCGCTTGACCAGGCTGTCCAGGAACTCCGGCGTGAGGCTTGCCGGCCGGGTGGTCATGAGCCGAGCACCAGGTCGGCTGCTTTGTCGCCGATCATGATCGAAGGTGCGTTCGTGTTGCCACCGATGATCGAGGGCATGATCGATGCATCCGCGACGCGGAGGCCTTCGATACCGCGAACCTTGAGGTCGGGGCCGACAACCGCGCGGTCGTCGACGCCCATACGACAGGTGCCGACACCGTGATAGACGGTCGTGGCCCGGTTGAGGACCTCGGCCTTCATGTTCGCCGCGTCGTACTCCGGTCCGGGGTGCAACTCCTGCTTGACGTTGCCGCCGAAGGCAGCCGACTTCATGATGTCGCGGATGATCTCGACACCCTCGGCCAGAACCTGCTGGTCGCCGGGCTCCGCGAGGTAGTTCATGTCGATCAGCGGTGCTGTTTCAGCGTCTGCCGATGCGAGGCGGATCGTGCCGCGGCTGCGCGGGTAGATCAGCGTCGACATGACGGTGATCGCCTTTCGTGGATCGACCTGGTGGCGAACCGGCGCATCCTGATTGGGCGACGGGTAGGCCCAGGGCAGAACGTGCAGCTGCAGGTCGGGCACGTCAGTTGCGAGAGACGTACGTACGAACGCGACGGTCTCGAACACTGAGTTCTCGAGGAACGATCCACCGACCGTGAGCTCCTTGGCGAGTCCGCGGGCGAAGTACGACGCCTTCCCCTTGTGCCTCGCGTTGGGCATGATCCACGTCGTCGGTACGAACAGGTGGTCGTGCAGGTTCTCGCCGACGGGGAGGTCAGCCTTGACCTCGATGCCGTGCTCCTTGAGGTGATCGGCGGGGCCGACTCCCGAGAGCATCAGCAGCTGGGCCGAGCCGATGAATCCGGCGGAGAGGATGACTTCCTTGCCGGCGCGGAGCGTACGACGGTTGCCCTTCTTGTCGAGGATCTCGACGCCAGTGGCGCGACCGTTCTCGATCACGACCTTCTGCGCGTGGACTTCAGTCAGGACCTCGAGGGTCGGACGGTCGGCGTTGGTGATGTAGCCGCGCGACGACGAGTAGCGCTTGCCGCTGTCGGCGCTCTGTTGGAAGTGGCTCACGCCCTCCTGCTCGGCAGCGTTGTAGTCCTTGAGGATCTTGACGCCGAGAGTGTCGGCAGCGGCCTGCTCGAACTGCAGTGCAGCCTCGGTCCGCTGGGTGTGGCGCTGAACCTTGATCGGTCCGCTTGCACCGCGGTACTCGTTGGCACCGTCTTCGAAGTCTTCGACGCGCTTGTAGGTCTCGTTGACCGAGTCAGCGTCCCAGCCGGTGTTGCCTTCAGCTGCCCACGAGTCGTAGTTGGCGCGGTTGCCGCGTACCCAGAGCAGGCCGTTGACCGAGCTCGAGCCGCCGAGAACCTTGCCGCGGGTCTGCGGGATGACTCGGTTGTTCATGTGCTTCTGGGGTGTTGTGTAGTAGCCCCAGTCGACTGTCTTCTTGATCTTCGGCTCGGCGTGCATCGGGCCGATCATGCCGGGCTTGGTGACCAGCATCGAAGAGTCCTTCTTGCCCGCTTCGAGCAGGATCACGGATGCGCCGGATGCGGCGAGACGTGATGCGACGGCGGATCCAGCGCTGCCGGCACCGACGACGATGTAGTCAGCTTCGTCGCGGGTTTGGTTCTTAGCCATGAATGTCTCTCTTGTCAGATTCGTTCGATGATGGTGCCCGATGCCTGCGCCCCTCCGGCGCACATCGAGATGAGGGCGGTGCTTGCATCGCGGCGCTCGAGTTCGTGCAGCGCAGTCGTCAGCAACCGGGTGCCGGTCGAGCCGACGGGGTGTCCGATGGCGATGGCGCCACCGTTCACGTTGATCTTGTCTTCGGGCACCGAGTGCACCTTGGCCCACGACATGACGACGCCGGCGAAGGCCTCGTTGACCTCGCAGATGTCGATGTCGGAGATCGACATACCGCTGTCCTTGAGGAGCTTCTCGGTGGCTTGCACGGGTCCGTCGAGGTGGTAGTACGGGTCGGAGCCGACCAGGCACGAGGTGATGATGCGGGCGCGCGGCTTGAGGCCGAGCGCATCAGCGAGGTCAGAGTCCATCAGCAACATTGCCGAGGCGCCGTCGGAGATCTGTGAGGACGTACCGGCGGTGTGCGTGCCGTCCGGGAGGACCGACTTGAGGGTGGCGAGCTTCTCGAGTGAGGTCTCGCGGATGCCCTGGTCGGCGGTCACGATCTGGGTTTCGCCGGTGGGCTTGCCCTCTTCGTCGAGCACGGGTGCCTTGATCGCGAACGTCTCGCGGTCGAAGTGTCCTGCGTCGCTGGCGGCCTTGGCCTTCTCCTGCGACCAGAGGCCGAACGCGTCGACATCAGCGCGGGAGAAACCACGGTCGCGGACGATGCGGTCTGCACCTTCGAACTGATTGGGCAGGTCGATCGACCAGTCGCTGGGGCGCGGGTCGCCGGTTCCGGGGGGCACGTTGGCACCCAGTCCGACGCGCGACATCGACTCAACACCACATGAGATGCCGGCCTTGATCAGACCAGCGCCGATCATCGCGTGAATGAGGTGAGTCGCCTGCTGAGCCGACGAGCATTGCGCGTCGATCTGCGAGGAGGAGGTGGCGTTCGGCAAGCCAGCGTGCATCCAGGCGCGACGAATCATGTTGTTGGATTGCTCGCCGGCGGAGGTGACGTTGCCACCAATCACTTGCTCGACGAGATTCGCGTCGATTCCGGCGCGGGAGATCAACTCGGTCTGCGCCATTCCGAGAAGAACGGCGGGGTGGAGTCCGGCTAGTACGCCATTCTTCTTGCCTTGTGGCGTGCGGACGGCATCAACGATCACAGGGGTGCCCATAGGCTAAAACTAGAACACGTTCTCGTCTTGCACAAGCCTTCCGATTGGACCCGGGCCGTGTAAGGATAGAATCAGAACTAGAACGTGTTGCAGAAACTTACGAGGAGCTTGAAGTGACGACGCTGGACGCTGCCCCCGCCATTCCCGAAGGTTTTGACCCGACGGACCCAATCCTCAACGAGGCAGGCGTTCCGCACGCAGAGTTCCTGGAACTGCGCAAGACGGCCCCAGTTTTCTGGATCGAACAGCCCGAAGAGTCGCGCGCCGGCATGGAGGGTGGCACGGGCTACTGGGCCATCAGCAAGCACGCCGACGTCTCCGCTGTCTCCAAGAGCAACGACTTCGTCACCAGCGAGAACGGCGCGATCATCCGCTTCGCTCCCGACATGACGCGCGACCAGGTTGAGCTGCAGAGCGTCATGCTCATCAACCAGGACCCGCCGGTCCACACCCACACTCGTTCGATCATCAGCCGCGGCTTCACCCCCCGCGCCATCGAGGGTCTGCGTGAAGGCCTCACCGAGCACGCCATCGAGATCGTCAAGGAAGCGATGGAGCGTGGCGAAGGCGACTTCGTCGAGGAGCTCGCCGCCGAGCTGCCTCTCGTGGCCATCGCCAACCTGTTGGGCGTCCCGTTCGAAGATCGCAAGAAGCTCTTCGAATGGTCCAACCAGATGCTGGCCTACGACGACCCGGAGTACAACGCCGATCCCGAGGCCGCGAGCATCGAGATCCTGAGCTACTTCATGGCACTCGCCGAAGAGCGCAAGGCTGATCCGCAGGACGACATCGTCACCAAGCTGGTCACAGCTGGCGAAGACGGCGAAGGCATGGCCTCGGAC
This sequence comes from Aeromicrobium panaciterrae, assembly GCF_031457275.1. NCBI lineage: Bacteria > Bacillati > Actinomycetota > Actinomycetes > Propionibacteriales > Nocardioidaceae > Aeromicrobium > Aeromicrobium panaciterrae. The sequence goes on along the minus strand of NZ_JAVDWH010000001.1, from coordinate 181,776 downwards.
GAGTTCGGCTACTTCACGATCATCCTGGCTGTGGCTGGCAACGAGACGACTCGCAACGCCATCACGCACGGTATGAACTCGTTCTTCAACAACCCCGATCAGTGGGAGCTCTACAAGAAGGAGCGTCCGAGGTCGGCGGTCGACGAGATCATCCGCATCGCCACCCCGGTCACGTCCTTCCAGCGCACAGCCCTGAAGGACCTCGAAGTCGGTGACGTCACGGTCAAGAAGGGCCAGCGTGTTGGTCTGTTCTACGCGAGCGCCAACCATGACTCGGATGTCTTCGAGAACCCCGAAGAGTTCAACATCCTGCGTGACCCCAACCCGCACCTCGCGTTCGGTGGCCACGGCGCACACTTCTGCATCGGTGCCAACCTGGCTCGCCTCGAAGTCGAGATCATGTTCAACGTGATCGCTGACCTGATCCCCGACATCTCCAAGTTGGCCGAGCCGCGTCGTCTGCGCCACGGCTGGATCAACGGCATCAAGGAGCTTCGGGTCAAGTACGTCTGACCCGCAGCCCATAGAAAAAGCCGTCCACCCTCTCGGGTTGGCCGGCCTTTTCGTTCCCCCCGTTAGTGGCTTGGCTTGTCTGCGCCGACGACCCACATTGCGAAGAACTGTGAGCCTCCGCCGTACGCGTGACCGAGCGCCTTCTTGGCGCCCTCGACCTGGTGCTCACCGGCCTCGCCCATGACCTGCAGCGCGGCCTCACCGAAGCGCAGCATGCCGCTGGCGCCGATCGGGTTGGACGACAGCACTCCACCGCTCATGTTGACCGGGATCTTGCCTTCGATACGGGTCTCGCCCGCCTCAGTGAGCTTCCAGCCGTCGCCCGGCTCGGCGAAGCCGAGGTTCTCGAGCCACATCGGCTCGAACCAGGAGAAGGGTACGTAGATCTCGGCGCAGTCGATCTCGTCGATCGGTGACTTGATGCCGGCCTGCTTCCAGAGCGCGGCCGAAGCGTCGCGTCCTGCCTGCGGGTTGACCTGATCGCGCTCGGCAGCCGTCGTGGGTTCACTGCGCATCTGGGTGCCGTGGATCCACGCCGGGTTCTTGATGTCGGACTTGGCGACCGCATCTTCCGAGGCGATGACGAGCGCGATGGCGCCGTCGGACGACGGGCACGTCTCGTCATAGCGGATCGGGTCCCAGAGCATCTGCGACGCCAGCACCGACTCAACCGTGGTGTCGGGGTTCTGCAGGTGCGCGTACGGGTTCTTGAGCGCGTTCTGACGATCCTTGGCTGCCACGATCGCACCGATGTGAGTCGGGGCTCCCGAGCGACGGATGTACGAGCGCACGTGCGGAGCGAAGTAGCCGCCCGCGCCAGCGTGCACCGGCATGATGAACGGCACCGGCACCGACAGTGCCCACATCGCGTTGGACTCCGACTGCTTCTCGAAGGCAACCGTCAGCACGCGTTCGTGGATGCCGGCCTCGACGAGCGAGGCAGCGACGATCGCGGTCGAGCCACCAACCGAGCCGGCGGTGTGCACGCGGAGCAACGGCTTGCCGGGCGCACCGAGCGCTTCAGCGAGGTAGAGCTCCGGCATCATGACGCCCTCGAACAGGTCGGGCGCCTTGCCGATGACGATTGCGTCGATGTCGTTGAACGTCACCTGCGCATCCGTCATCGCACGGTCGATGGCTTCACGGAGGAGTCCGGCCATCGACACGTCGCCGCGCTTGGCACGGTGGTGCGTCTGGCCGACGCCGATGACGGCTGCGAGCTTGTGACTCATGCGCGGGCCTCCATCGTGAGTACGAGGTTCTGTTGCAAGGCAGGTCCTGAGGTTGCGTGCGCGAGTGCGCGCTGGGAGTCGCCGGCCCATACCTGTCGGGCGGCTTCGCCGATGCGGTTGAGACCGGCGGTGAACATCGGGTTGGCGGTGAGCGCTCCACCCGACGGGTTGATGCGGACGTCGTCGCCGAGTCCAAGGGCGTCCTTGAGGATCAGCTCCTGGTGCGAGAACGGTGCATGGAGCTCAGCGAGATCGACACCGTCGACTCCGGCAGCTGCGCCGGCGGACTTGGTGCTCTCCGAGACCTTGAGGTCGCGGCTGTTGAGCGCGCCGGGTTCGACGCGGTGCTCGAAGCCGGTGATCCATGCCTTGTTGCCCTTGAGCTTGTCGAAGCCCGGAGCGTCAGCGGCGGTGATGATCATGGCCGAGGCGCCGTCGGAGACCGGAGCGCAGTCCCAGCGACGGAGCGGGTCTGCGTACAGCGGCTGGGCGAGGACATCATCAGCAGTCGTGGCGCCCTTGCGGATTGCGCTGTCGTTGCTGGCGGCATCTGTCATCGAACGGGCGACGACATCAGCCATCTGGCTTTCGTCGAACGCGCCGCTCTCAAGACCAGCGCGAGCCTGGATGGCAGCGAGCGAGACGGCGTCTGCCCAGAGAGGCGTCACCGTGTACGGATCCATCTGCAGGGAGAGGACCCGGCGGAGCACACCAGCACTCGACTTGCCGAAGCCGTACACGAGCGCCGAGTCGACGAGTCCGGTCTGGATCTTGACCCAGGCTTCGTACAGCGCCCAGGCGGCGTCCATCTCAACGTGCGACTCCATGACCGGCGGCAATGCACCGATCGCGTCAACCGCCGACACGAACGAGAAGGCTCGGCCGGCAAGGTAGTCGCTTGAGCCCGAGCACCAGAAACCGATGTCGGTCTTGGTCCAACCGGTCTGCTCCCAGAGTTCCTGGAAGATCGGGACGAGCAGCTCCACACACGTGGGGGAGCCGTCGAACTCCTTCATCTGTCGCTGGGAGAACCCAACGATCGCTACATCTCTCGTCACAGGTGCACCTTGTATGTCTCGTAGTCGGCGTCGGGTTCACCCGTCGGCTCGAAGTGGCTGATGTTCGCGATCGTGGTTCCCCATTCGTCGCGGGGCTTCCAGACGGCCTTGACTCGCAGTCCCATGCGTACGTCCGCGGCGTCGATGCCGAGGATCAGGTGCAGGAAGGCGATGTCGGCGCCGTCGAGGAGGACGTAGGCCGAGACGTAAGGAATGGGGATCTGCTGTCCGGTGAAGGGCACGTTGACGATGCAGAACGTGGTGATGGTGCCGTGGTCGGCAACCTCAACCTCGTCGGTCGTCGGGACACCGTCGACCGGGCACGCGCCGCGCGGCGGCACGTAGACCTTCTCGCACACGGGGCAACGCTGACCGATGAGCTTGCCGTCCGCGAGTCCACGGAAGAACTTGGACTCTTCAGGGGAGGCGGCGTAGTCGTAGGCGAGCTTGACCGGGGAGATGATCCCCTCGATCGCGTCGCCTTCGGGTCCGGGTGTTGTCGCGGGTGAGTCACCCTCGGCCTCGAACCAGCGGATGTCGGTGATGGCTCCGACCGGCTCGTCGGCCCAGACGGCGCGCACGCGCATTCCGGTCTGGATGTCGGCAGCCGAGTCGACGGCAACCGCGTGCAGCAGTGCCTTGTCGGCGCCGTCGAGCACGATCTGCGCGAAGGCGAACGGCTTGTCGAGCGGCTGGCCGGCTACGGGCTCGGGGACCCAGGCCCAGCTTTGGACGACGCCAACATCGGCGACGGGCCGAAGCTCGGTGATGGGTGCGAAGGTCGTGCCGTCGTACTCGGGCGGCGGGACTGCCACAGTTCCGTCGGACAGCACGCCGCCGAGGATCTGACGGCGCTTGAGGCCGGTCATGAATCCAGAGAGCGTGGGGCCGAGGGAACGCGTGTAGTCGAACTCGACTTGCAGGGGTGCGTGCAGGGTTCCTAGTTCAGTCACGGGAGAAAGTGAAACACGTTCTAGTTTTGCCTGCAAGCCTTTCCGCCCACGTTTAGGCCGAAGTGAAGCTCGCCATGGTTCGGTTCGGCTCCCAGAACGCCTTCATCGAGGCGACGCGGCCGTCGTCGTTGATGACGTAGACCATGATCAGGTCGGTCGTGGTGTGCGAGCCGTCCGCGAACGAGGTCTTGATGCTGCCGATGTTGGCGCAGGTGTTGCTTCCGGGGTTCGCGAACGAGTCGGTGATCAGGAACTCGAACGTCTCGATCGGGGCGATCGCGAGCTCCCAGAACGCCGAGATACCGGCGTGACCGCGGTGACCTTTGCCCTCTTCGTCGAACATCGACGGGCCGACTGGATCCTCGAGCAGGGCATCTTCGGCGTACACCGTGAGCCACTCGGCGAGGTCACCCTTGGCGACGGCTGAGTACGAGCGCTGTGATGCTTCGCGCGCGGGGTGCGGGTCGTTGGGGGCGTTCCAGATGATGGCGTCCGAGGTGATCATGATTTCTCCTTCGATGGTTTCTTGATTCCGCCGTAGATGCCGCGGCGCACGATCAATGGCTGGAGGACGGTGTCGACCGACCAGTTGGGGATGCGGTAGCCCTTGCCGTTGGGGGCGAAGACGGTGAGGCCGTTGTCCTGGGTTCCGACGACGGATCCCCACCGACGGCGAGGAGGTTTGTAGGGCTGAAGCTTGCCACCCTTGAGATGGGCTCGGATGTTGCGAGCGAGGAGCTTGTCGGCGCGATTGCGCGCTGACGTGCGCAGCGGATCGGTCGCGGCGATGTCGCCGATCGCGAAGATCGCATCCTGGCCGGTCACCCGGAGGTTGGGGTCGACTCGTACGAATCCGCCCTCGTCGAGGAGCTCTGACGGGAGCCAGTCCGAGTTGGGACGTACGCGCCCGACGGCCCATACGACCGCATCCGCTTGGGCCGCGGGCTGACCGGTACTCCACTCGACGGGCTCATGGGTGATCTGGTCGAGGTCGAACCCGGCCGGGATCACGGCTCGGTGGCCGGGGTGGAGTCCCACGCCGCGATCTACCAGAAGTTTGCTGACGCGTTGCCACACACCACGATGGTGTTGCGGCAACGCGGCTTCACCCGGGAAGTAGAGGTCGATCTGCTTGTCGGGCCAGGCGTCGGCGAGATTCGCGGCACTGCCAACCGACGCTGCGCCGCCTCCGATGATCGCGATCGACTGGGCACCGGCGAGCGTCTGATGAGCTGTGGCGACGGCATCGTCGACCTCTGACTCTGTCTGCACGTCCGGGTTTCGCCAGAATCCGTTCGTCACGCCGGTGGCGATGACCAGTACGTCGTACGGTTCGCTGCCGGTCATACCGTCGGCATTCTTGTACGAGACCGTGCGCCCGGCAGGGTCGATGCCGGTCACGGCGCCGTGAACGGTTCGTACGCCGGCCAGTCGTCGATAGCGCTCGAATGGGACGCGGTGGTGCTTGGCCCAGAAGTCAGGTCGAGCCAATCGGAGCCCCAGCTCCTGACCACTGACCATGCCTGGCTTGGTGCCGATGCCGATGACGTCGGCATCGCCGGCGAGGTGGATCGCGGTCAACAGACCGCTGTCACCCAGCCCAGCGACGACAACCCGGGGCTTGCTCAACGCTTGGCCTTCGGGGGCAGTGGCAGGAAGACGGAGACCCGGTCGATCACGTCCTGGTAGTCCGGACGGCGTTCGAGGCTGCGCTTCTCCATCATCGGAATGCTGGCGAACATGAACATCGCGAGCATCGCGATGGCACCGCCGAAGATCCACCACGCGTCATCCGACGATGCAGCGAGTCCGAACAGTGCGAGTGAGACCCAGAAGCTGACCTCGCCGAAGTAGTTGGGGTGACGCGACCAGCCCCATAGGCCGACGTCCATGACCTGGCCCGGGGTCCGGTTCTGGACGAACCGGTAGAGCTGGAGGTCGGCGATGAACTCGATCGCTACGGCGCCGAGGCCGACGATCGTGGCCACGATGTCGAGCCAACCCACGTCGCGCCCGGTGTTCGTGACGACGACGTATGTGGGCGTCAGTGCTGCAAACACCACCATCGTCGGGAAGAAGTGGATCCCGGCGAAGTCAACGATGGCTTCGGACTTGCCGGCCTGCTCCTTGAGCATCGGGTAGCGCCAGTCCTCGTGGTGCATGCCCGGCCAGTTGAAGATCCAGTTGCCCGTGAGGCGGATCGCCCAGGCGGAGATGACCAGCAGGACCAGCCAGAGCCGTGCACCCTCGGCCTCGGTCTCGATCCACCAGTAGACGAAGATCGCCGGCGGGATGACGCTCCAGTAAGCGTCGTAGAAGCTCGAGTTCTTGTAGGCGCGGCTGAAGACGAAGATGACGACCGTCGCGATCACATCAGCGATCAGCGTGTCGAGCCAGAGCTTGTCAGTGCTGGGACCCCAGGCAAGCCAGGCGCCAGCAGCAGCGAACGCTATGACGTACGCGATCAGGACTCTGATCAGCGCTGCGTTCTTGCTCATGCGTTCTCCTCGGCGGTGATGTGCTGGACCGCGCGTGATGCGAAGACCAAAGCCTGACCCAGCGGAGCGCCGGGGCCGGGATAGAACGGGCCGAAGATCGACGCGGCACTGTTGCTGGTGGCGTACAGCCCCGGGATGGGGTCACCGTCGGGTCGAACGACGCGACCGTGTTCGTCAATCACCATGCCGCCCTTGGTGCCGAGGTCCGAGAGTACGAATCGCGCTGCGATGTACGGCGGGGTCTCGAGCGGGATGAGGGTGGCTCCGCCGGTGAAGAAGTTGTCGTACTCATCCTTGCCACGACCGAAGTCCTCATCGACGCCGTTCCTGGCGAACGTGTTGAAACGTTCGACGGTCTCGGACAGATCGGTGAGACCGAGCTTCTCGGAGAGCTCAGCAATGGTGTCGGCCTGGGTCCAGGTGCCTGCCTTGAGGTGCTCGGCCGGATCGCCTTCTGGCATGGCGATGGCTGGCAAGCCGCCGCCCTCGCGGGAATCAAAGACGAAATGCGAGGGGATCCGGTTCGGGGCGCCAGCCATCTGGTTGCCGAACTGGTCGTACGGGAGGCTTTCGTTGGCATAGCGACGACCATCCGAGTCGACCATCACGCCGCCGCGGAAGCCGAGGGTGAAGGAGCCTCCACCCTCAGGCTGCTCGAGACCGGGGCAGAGCCATGCCTTGTCCATGTGGTCGATCGCTGCGCCGAGGGCCTTGCCGGCCTCGATGATCTCGCCGGTGTTGGTTCCGGTGGGCGCCATGGTCCACTCGGCTGCGCCCGGCACGCCATTCGCGCTGCGGAGTGTGTCGTTGCCTTCGAAGCCACCGGCAGCCACGATCACGCCGCGCTCGCCTCGGATCGTCTCGCCGCCCTCGGTGGTGACGCCGACGACGCGGCCGTTCTCAACGACGTAGTCAATGACGTTGTGGTCGGTCAGCACAGTGCCGCCATCGCGTACGAACGCCATCAGCGTTCGAGCGATCAGAGCTTGTCCACCGGAGAGCGTGTTGCGACCACCTTCACCGGCACGGTCGCGCTCGACCGGCGGGCGTACGAGTGCGCCGACTTCGGCGGGCAGTTCGTCGCGACGGATGTTGCTCGGCTGGATCGATCGACCCATCGGTACGCGACCAGGTGCATCGAAGTACTCGGGGAACGGCGACCACTCCCACTCGAAGGCGTCGTCGGCCTCAAGCTCGGCCACGAGCTTCGGCGATTCGGCGAGGAACACCTCAACGTTGGTCGACAACGGCGTGGGCAGAAGCGCCTCGAGGTAGGAGCGCGCGCCCTCGGTCGAGTCGCTGAGGCCAGCTCGCTGCTGCACCTCGGTGCCGGGCAGCCAGCAGGATCCGCCGGAGTAGGCAGACGTGCCGCCGACCAGATTGGTGCGTTCCAGAACCACGGTCTTGAGCCCAGATTTCTGCGCGAGATAGGCCGCGATCAGGGCGCCGCCGCCGGATCCGACAACAACAACGTCGTTCGTCATTCGGTCATGCTAGGGCAAAAACTGGAACACGTTCTATCTGTGTTCTACTCTCTTGCCATGCCACAGACACTCGACACTGACACGTACCGCGGCCCGCACTCGGGCCAGATGCTGCTCCATTCACTCAAGCGGCACCGCAACGCGAACGTGCTTCAGCTGGGCGACAAGACGATCACCGGACAAGAGTTTTCCGATCAGATGAGCCGCTACGTGCGCGCGCTCGAGGACCTCGGCGCCGGCAGTGGTGCAGCCGTTGGGCTGCTCGCAGCGAACCGCCCGGAGGTGCTCTTCATCATCGGTGCGGGCCAGACTCAGGGCTACCGACGTACGGCGTTGCACCCGCTCGGATCGCTCGACGACCACGCATACGTGCTCGAAGACGCTGGTGTCAGTGCCCTCATCGTCGACAACATCGACAAGTTCCTGGAGCGCGCTGAAGGGCTGAAGGAGAAGGTGCCCGGCCTGACGACGGTCATCACGATCGATGACCTCGCGGCCAAGGCAGCGACGTACGAAGACCAGCCTCTCGAAGCCAAGGAGCTGGCGTCCGATCACATCGTTGGAGTGACCTACACCGGCGGTACGACCGGCAAGCCCAAGGGCGTCATCGGTACGGCCTCGAGCATCGCTGCGATGACGCAGATCCAGCTCGCTGAGTGGGAGTGGCCGGAAGCTCCGACCTTCCTGATGTGCACGCCGCTGTCACATGCTGGCGCTGCGTTCTTCGCACCGGTCGTCGCGAAGGGTGGTCGCCTTGTCGTCCTGCCGGGCTTCGATCCGGCCAACGTCCTCAAGACGATCGAGGAAGAGAAGATCACCGCGACGATGCTCGTACCGAGCATGCTCTACGCGCTGATGGATCACCCTGACTCGCACACCCGTGACCTCTCCAGCCTCGAGACCATCTACTACGGCGCATCGGCGATCAACCCTGTCCGCCTCGCAGAAGCGATCGAGCGCTTCGGTCCGATCTTCGCCCAGTACTTCGGCCAGTCCGAGGCTCCGATGGTCATCTCGTATCTCGCCAAGGGCGATCACACGCCCGAGCGCCTTGCCAGCTGCGGACGACCGAGCGCATTCCTGCGCACGGCACTGCTGGGCGAGGACGGCGAGCCTGTCGCTCAGGGTGAGCCCGGCGAGATCTGTGTCGCCGGACCGCTACTGGCTGCCGGCTACTGGAACAAGCCCGAGGAGACCGCCGAGGCGTTCCACGACGGCTGGCTCCACACCGGTGACATTGCGCGTGAGGATGAGGACGGCTTCTGGTACATCGTCGATCGCGTCAAGGACATGATCGTCACCGGCGGTTTCAACGTGTTCCCGCGCGAGGTCGAGGACGTCATCGCCGAGCACCCGGCGGTTGCGCAGGTTGGCGTGATCGGCACTCCGCACGAGAAGTTCGGCGAGGCCGTGACGGCCGTTGTCGTGCTTCGTTCGGACGTTGACACCAGCGACGAGGCGATCGCGACGCTGACCAAGGAGATCCAGGCCCTGGTCAAGGACCGCAAGGGCGCGGTTCAGTCGCCGAAGGACGTCATCATCGCCGACTCGTTGCCACTGACGGCGCTGGGCAAGCCCGACAAGAAGGCGCTCAGGGCAAAGTTCTGGACCGGCGAAAGAAGCGTCGGCTGATACTCAGCTATCTCCTTGGTTCCTAGGGAGGCCGTCCGCGGCCGACCGGGAGCGAGCTTGCGAGCGAAGGGCTGGACTGGCGACCGTAGCGTCGGCTGACACGCGCGCACCGAGGCGGCGCTGACGTTCGACCGTGGCTACGTAGAACGCCCAGCCGAAGGTGAAGCTCGCGAAGAGCGTCACAGCGAAGAACAACCATGGCTGGTTGATGCCGCGTCGTCGACCGTCGACGATAGCGACCAACGGCAGGATCACCACGTTGGCGATGATGAAATCGGCGCCGGCCGAGCTCGCCGCGGGGTTGTCGAACATGAGCTTCATGTACTGCTCCCACGAGCCGTCCCCCACCAGCGGATTGGTGAGCCAGCCGTTGGTGTTCTCGGTGACGAACTTGATGTTGAACGTCCATCCGGCAGCGATCGACGCGATTCCCACGACGTAGAGCACGATCTCGAAGCCAGAGAACATCGGGCCGCTGTCGGGTCGCCGGAAGATCGCCTTGTTGGCTCGAATGATGAGCCAGATGACGACGAAGGCCAGTAGCGCGTGCACGGTGAGCGAAAGCATGGCTACACCGTCGGCCCAACATTGAGTTTTGTCAATGTTGACGGAACTACGTACGCCGAGCCTTGCGATACGTTCTGCGCATGGCCCGGAATCCGCAAACGGCTCGTAGCGAGCGCACCCGCGTCGCCCTGCGGCGTGCGGCTCTCGCTCGGTTCCAGTCCCAAGGAGTCGAGGCGACCTCAGCCGAGCAGATCGCTGAAGACGCGGGCGTCACCCTGCGTACGTTCTACCGGCACTTCCCGTCGAAGCACGACCTGCTCTTTGCCGACTACGACTCTGGCCTCCAGTGGTTCCGGGGAGCCATGGCGGCGAGACCTGCCGACGAGCCGATCGTCGAGTCCGTACGAGCGGCGATCTTCGCGTTCCCGTACGACGTGCAGCCGCTCACTCAGATGGCGGCGTTCCGCGCAGCCGAGCTCGACCCTGACCGAATCGTGGCCCACCTGAGGCAGGTCGAGGCTGACTTGGCGACTGCGATCACCGAGATCTTGCGCCGTCGTTTTGGCGGCGACGATCGGGCACTCGATGTCGTCGTGACCGCGCGTTGCATCGCGGCAGCATTGTTCGGCGCGATGGAAGTCTGGATGCTGCGCGATCGTCGGACGCTCGCGGACCTGGCCGAGGCCAGTCACGCATCGCTGACCGCGCTCGAGAGCGGCTTGGGCGACGACGGGATGTTTCGTCACTATTGACGAAACTGTGCTGAGGGTGCCACCGTGCCGTCATGGCACAGGACACGACATACGACGCCGTCATCATCGGAGCCGGCCACAATGGACTGACCGCAGCACTGCTGTTGCAGCGAGCTGGGCTGCGTACCGTCTGCCTTGAGGCGAAGCGATACGCCGGCGGCATGGCGTCGACCGTCGAGCTCTTCGACGGCTACAAGTTCGAGATCGCTGGATCGGTCCAGCTGCCAACTTCGATGATCGTGAGCAAGGAGCTCGGGCTCGACACCCTCCCGCAAGTCGAGCTCGAGGTGATGTCGGTGTCGATCATCGAAGAAGGCATCGAGCCGCTGATCTACTACACCGACCTCGGCGACGCCGCGGTTCACATGGAGGAGAAACACGGCATCGAGGTCATGATCGGCATGGCCGAGATGATGGGCTGGAGTGCCGCGCCGACTCGCGCTCTCGGCCGATTCGAGGCTGGCACGCTCCCCAAGAGTCTTGATGAGATGTACGCCTGCGCGTCCAACGACGCCGAGCGAGCCAGCATCACCGAGATGCTGTTCGGCAGCGCGACCGACGTTCTTGATCGCTATCTGCCCGACAAGAAGAAGCACGCAGCACTCCGCGGAATGCTCGCCTTCCTCGCAGTGAATTCGACGTACCGAGGGCCCTCGAGTCCCGGTAGTGCCGCAGGTCTGGCCTTCGGCATGGCGGTGCCGGACGAGAACACCGTCCTGACCAAGAAGCTCAAGGGCGGCATCGGCGTGCTGACCCAGCACCTGGCCGATCAGTACGCCGAGGTTGGTGGAGAGCTCAGGCTCGACTCCTCCGTCAGCGAGATCGTCGTGGTTGACGGTGACGTCGCGGGCGTCGTTCTCGACGGAGGTGAACGCATCGAGACGTTCACTGTCGTCTCCGCGGTTGCTCCCGATCTGACCCTCAACTCGCTGGTCACCGATGGTGCGGTGGAGGCCGGGCTCAGCACTCGCCTGGCCGGAATCGATCACCGCGGCAGCTACGTACAGATGCACTTTGCTCTCGATGGAGTGCCGGAGTTCGTGGCGCCGTACGAGTTCCTCAACGATCCGAAGATGCAGAGCGCGATCGGCCTGTTCGCCACACCCGAGGAGCTGCAGCGGCAGTTCGAGGACAGCAAGCGCGGCATCGTCCCGGCGACGCCAGCACTTGCGTTCCAGATCCCGTCTGCATCCGATCCGGACCTGGCTCCTCCAGGCAAAGCCGCGGCTTCGGCGTTCGCGCTGTGGTTCCCGGTCGAGGAGGATCCGTCGGAGTATGCGCGGCTCAAGGCCGAGATGGGCCAGGCCGTAATCGACCGGATCACGACCTTCGCGCCGAACTTCGAGAGCCTGATCCTCAAGCACACAACGTTCACGCCGAAGCACATGGGCACGATGTTCGGAGCGCCAGGAGGCGACTACTGCCACGGCTTGATTCACCCCGACCTGCTCGGTCCCTACCGTCCAGGTCCGGCTGGCTACGTCGATCAGCCCCACAACATCGCAGGCCTCTACCTCGGCAGCGCGGGTTGCTACGGAGGGCCGGGCATCACGTTCATCCCCGGCTACAACGCAGCTCAGGCGGTCCTAGCGGAGCGTTAGGGTCTGAGTCATGGCCATTCAACGCATGGACAATGTCGCCATCGTCGTGGAGGACCTCGATGCCGCGATCGCATTCTTCGCAGAGCTCGGCATGGAGCTCGAGGGACGGATGGAGATCGAAGGCGCCTTCGCCGATCTCGCCGTCGGACTCGATGGCATCAAGAGCGAGATCGCGATGATGCGGATCCCTGATGCTCCGGGCCGGCTGGAGTTGACCAAATACAACGCACCGCAGGCGATCGCGGCGTCGCCGCCTGTGCCCAACACGATCGGCCTGCATCGGGTGATGTTTGCCGTCGATGACATCGACGACACGATCGCACGACTGCGCCCCCACGGTGCCGAACTGCTCGGCCCCGAGGTGGCGCAGTACGAGAACTCGTACCGACTCTGTTATCTCCGCGGCCCCGCTGGCATCATCGTCGCCCTGGCAGAGGAGATCGGCTAGCTACTTGCCGGTGAACTGTGCGGGGCGCTTCTCGAGGAATGCCCGCGGTCCTTCCTTGGCATCGTCAGACTTGAAGACTGCGGCGCCGACCTTGGCGTCGTCGGCCCAGCAGTCGTCCTCGTGCTTGCCCTCGGAGTCGCGCATCGTCTTGAGGATCGCCTGGACTGCGAGCGGTCCGTTGGCCGCGATCATGTCCGCGAGCTCGTGCGCTTTGGCCAGCGCGGTGCCGTCCGGTACGACGTGGCCGATCAGGCCGAGCTCCTTCGCCTCAGGGGCAAGGATCGGTCGGCCGGTCAGCAGCAGCTCCGCGGCGACGGTGTACGGGATCTGGCGCGGAAGGCGTACGGCTGAGCCGCCCAGCGGGTAGAGACTCCAGCGTGCCTCGGCGACACCGAACTTGGCGGACTCGCCGGCGACTCGGATGTCGGTGCCCTGCAGGATCTCGGTGCCACCGGCAATTGCCGGGCCCTCGACTGCTGCGATCAACGGCTTGGTGAGACGGAAACCCTTGAGCAAGCCCTTGAGGATGGTCGGGTCGAAGTCGCCCGACTCGAAGCTGTCTCCCGGCGGCTTCTCGTTCGCTGTGCTGAGGTCCATGCCCGCACAGAAGAAGCCACCAGCGCCGGTCAGGATGCAGACGCGGATCTCGGGGTCGGAATTCACCCGGTCCCATGCGTCTTCCATGATCCGGAGCATCTGGGACGAGAGCGCGTTGCGGCGCTCGGGTCGGTTCATCGTCACGATGAGCTTGTGACCGTCCTGCTCGACGAGACAGTCGGGGGAGGAGGTATCTGCTGTTTCAGGCATAGAGGGCAGCGTAGTCAAAAACGAGAACGTGTTCTAGTCTTGGCCTCATGGCACTGAACATTGCTGACCTTTTCGAGCACGCAGTTGACGCAGCTCCCCAGAACCTGGCTCTCAAGGTGGGTGAGCGAACCGTCACCTATGCAGAACTCGAGACCGAGTCCAACAAACTGGCGCATTACCTGCAGTCCCGAGGCGTGAAGGCCGGTGAACACGTCGCCGTTTACGCGAAGAACAGCATCGAGCACGTCATCGCGGTTCTCGCGATCGTCAAGATCCGCGCGGTCAACATCAACGTCAACTACCGGTACGTCGAGGGCGAACTCAACTACCTGTTCGAGAACGCTGACGTGGTGGCCCTGATCGTCGAGCGCACGTATGCGCCGCTGGTTGCCAAGACCAAGCCGAACCACCCGCTGCTGCAGACCGTTGTCGTCATCCCCGACGTGATCGAGCCCGACGATCAGTCAGACATCTCCGCCTTCGACGGCGTCTTGTACGCCGACGCGATCGCCGATCAGTCCGCCGAGCGTGACTTCGAAGAGCGCAGCGCCGACGACCTCCACATCATCTACACCGGTGGCACCACAGGTTTCCCGAAGGGCGTCATGTGGCGTCACGAGGACTTCTGGCGCACGCTCGGTGGTGGCATCGACTTCTACACCGGCGAGAAGCTCGAGGAGTTCGACCAGTCAAAGCAGGCAGCGCAGGAAGGCCGCATGGTCACCTTCCCGCTCAGCCCGCTGATGCACGGTGGTGCCCAGGCGGGTCTGCTGATGCACCTGTTCGCCGGTCACCTGACGATCCTGGAGCCGAAGTTCGACGCTCAGCGCACCTGGGAAATCATTGACGAGAACGGCGTGATGCTGATCTTCATGACCGGTGACGCCATGGCGCGACCGCTGATCGAGGAGTTCGAGCGCAAGGCCGCCACGGGTGAGCCCTACTCCGGTGCGAGCCTGTTCGCCGTCTCCAGCAGCGCAGCGATCTTCTCCCCGGAGGTCAAGGAGCGCTGGATCGAAGCCCTCCCCAACCCCGTCTACACCGACTCCGTCGGCGCGAGCGAGACCGGTTTCCAGGGCATGGGTATGCAGGACAAGACGCACATCTCGAGCGACGGCCCTGTCGTCGGTCTCGGCCCGAGCAGCGTCGTCCTCGACGAGGACAACAACGTGCTTGACCTGGCCACCAACGTCGGCAAGATCGGCCGCCTCGGCCGCGGTGGATCGGTGCCGGTTGGTTACTACAAGGACGAGAAGAAGTCCGCGGAGACCTTCCTGGTCGTCGACGGGCTGCGCGTCTCGGTTCCCGGCGACTTCGCCCGAATCGAGGAAGACGGCAAGGTCACTCTGCTGGGCCGTGGCTCCAACTGCGTCAACACCGGCGGCGAGAAGGTCTACCCCGAAGAGGTCGAGATGGCGATCAAGCGCCACCCGGCCGTCTACGACGTACTGGTCGTCGGCATCCCCGACGAAAAGTTCGGCCAGGCCGTCGCCGCACTGATCCAGCCGCGCGAGGGTGAGACCCTCGAGCTCGAGGAACTGCGCGACTACCTGCGCGAGTTCCTGTCCGGCTACAAGCTTCCGCGGGTTTTGACGCTCGTTCCGGAAATCCCGCGCAACGCCACAGGCAAGGCGCAGTACCCCCGTGCCAAGGAGCTCCTGCTCGAGGCCCAGAACGCAGAAGGGGCTAACGCCTGATGCACACCGAACTTTGCGAACGTTTCGGGATTCAGTACCCGATCTTCGCCTTCACCCCGTCCGAGCACGTCGCCGCTGCTGTCTCACGCGCCGGAGGACTCGGCGTTCTGGGCTGCGTGCGGTTCAACGACGCCGACGAGCTTGACGGCGTCCTGGACTGGATGGATGAGAACACCGACGGCAAGCCGTACGGCGTCGACGTCGTCATGCCGATGAAGATCCCCACCGAGGGCAAGTCGGTCGACCTCAAGGCGATGATCCCCGAAGCGCACATCTCCTTCGTGGATCGCACCCTGCAGCAGCTTGGCGTACCGCCGCTGCCCGAGGGTGAAGGCCGTGAAGGCGTCCTTGGCTGGCTGCACTCGGTTGCTCGCTCACACGTCGACATCGCCCTCAACGGCAAGCACCGACCGGTGCTCATCGCCAACGCGCTCGGATCGCCGCCGAAGGACGTCATCGACCAGGCCCACGCCGCAGGCGTACAGGTTGCCGCTCTGGCCGGTGCTGCCAAGCACGCCATGTCGCACGTCGCCAACGGCGTCGACATCATCATCGCCCAGGGCTATGAAGCTGGCGGACACACCGGTGAGATCGCCAGCATGGTGCTCACCCCTGAGATCGTCGACGCAGTCGGTCCCGACGTGGCCGTGCTCGGAGCAGGTGGCATCGGTCGAGGCCGCCAGGTCGCCGCATCACTCGCGCTTGGCGCCCAGGGCGTCTGGACCGGTTCGGTCTGGCTGACGACTTCGGAGTACGCGAACCTCAACACCAACGCAGGTATGACCGAGGCGTTCCTCCGCGCATCCAGCGCCGACACCGTTCGTACGCGCGTCTACACCGGCAAGCCGGCTCGTCTCCTCAAGACCAAGTGGACCGAAGCGTGGGAGGCCGAAGATGCGCCGACGCCGCTGCCGATGCCGCTGCAGAATCTGCTGGTCGCTGACGCGCACAGCCGGATGAACTCTGCGGGCAACCCGGACGTCATCTCGATGCCTGTCGGTCAGATCGTCGGATCGATGAACGAGGTTCGCCCGGTCGCCGAGGTCATGGCTGATCTGATCAGCGAGTACGAAGAGACCGTCAAGCGTCTTTCGTCGCTGTAGATCAAGATTTCTAGAACTTGTTCTAGAAATTGCGTGCTTTGAGTCGATCACTGCCTTACCTTGGTGATGGTGTTCTGGGTCACACTCCCGACCCACACTCCCGATCACACTCCCGATCACAGTTAAGGCTTCTGTCTTGCGACGACTGCGCTCAAACCCCGATGGCTCAAACAAGCACCAACGCGTCCGACGCGTAGCAGGCAGTGCTCTAGTCACATTCGCGCTGGTACTTGCTGCTGCTTGCGGTGGCTCGACACTCGACCCTGAGTACGTTCAATCGGCCAACAACCCGAACGGCGTCAGCGGCGGCGGAACGCCCGGCGATGTCACCGGATCTGGCGATACGCCGGCGGATGCCGGCCCGGATGCCGGCGACAGTGGCACCGGAGACTCGGGCGGCGGAGCATCGATCCCCGGCGTGAAGTCCGCCTCATGTGACGGGTTCAAGAACCAGAAGGGCATCACCGACAAGCAGATCCTGCTTGGCAACTCGTCCGACATCAGTGGTCCGGTGCCGGGTCTGTTCACGGCGGCTCAGCAGGGCACGAAGGCGTACATCGCCTACTTCAACGCGACGACCAGCATCTGTGGTCGCAAGCTTGCGCTGACCACTCTGGACTCCCGTACGGATGCGGGTGCCGATCAGCAGGCCTACACCAAGCTCTGCGAATCAGTCTTCGCAGCGGTCGGCTCGATGTCAGCGTTCGACTCGGGTGGAGCCGCGACGGCCCAGAGGTGCGGACTTCCCGACATCCGTACTGCGGCGGTCACCGCAACCCGCAACGCTTGCAGCACCTGCTTCGGCGCACAGGCAACTGGTGCGCGTGAGTTCAGCAATGCGATCCCCGACTTCTTCGTCAAGCACTACAAGGCCGCCAGCCAGAAGGCCGCCTTCCTCTACCTGAACGCCGGAGCGTCCGCCGAGAACGCGGTCACCCAGCAGAAGATCGAGACGCGACGCGGAATGAAGTTCGTGTATTCCTCAGGCATCGATGTTGCCGAGTTCAACTACGGCCCCTACGTCCAGCAGATGAAGAGCAAGGGTGTGCGCTGGGTGCAGTTCATCGGCGGCTACCAACAGGGTGTCCGCCTCGCACAGGCCATGCAGTCGGCCAACTTCAAGCCTGACGTGAAGTTCTTCGACCCGACTGTGTACGACGCCGGTTTCGTCAGGAGTGGTGGATCCGCGGTCGAAGGCTCGATCACGTTCACCAACTTCACCCCCTTCGAAGAGTCGCAGCCGGAGATCAACCTCTACAAGCGGTGGCTCCAGCAGGTTGCCCCGGGCGCGGCCCCGACGTTCTTCGGGCTGTTCGCCTGGTCGGCCACCAAACTGTTCGTCGCACAGTCGCTCAGTCTGGGCGGGAAGCTCACTCGGTCCTCGCTCGTCGCAAGCGTGAGGGGCGTCCGTGACTGGAAGGCCGACGGTGCACATGGCCCGATGGACGTGGGCGGCAAGCACTCGCCCTCCTGTGTCAGGTTCCTCCAGCTGCGTGGCGGCAAGTGGGTGCCGTTGAAGGGCACCGCGTACGTGTGCCACGGCGCGGGCAAGGCGTGATCTCGTGACTGAGTTCATTTCGTACACGATCATCGGGATATTCACCGGTGCGGCGTACGCCATTGCGGCCAGTGGTCTGGTGCTGACCTACAGCACCACGCGCGTCTTCAACATCGCCCACGGCGCCGTCGGCATGGTCTTCGCCTTTGTCTACTGGGACTTCTCGATCAGGCAGGACATACCCGTCTGGCTCTCGCTAGTTCTCGTGCTCTTCGTGGCCGCTCCGCTGTTTGGTGTCTTCGTGCAACGAGTGCTCGCTCGTGGCCTTGGCTCTGCGCCAGTCAGCGTCTCGCTGGTCGTGACCGTCGGCTTGTTAGTCGCCCTGATTGGTGTAGCCACGCAGATTTGGCCGCCGGAGTCGCGGACACTGCCGCAGTTCTTCAAGGGGCGCATGATCGAGGTCGGCGACATCACGGTCACCTGGCACCAGGTCATCACCGTGATCATCTCCATCATCGTGGCGATGGGCCTCTACGTCCTTCTGGCCCGGACACGCATCGGTACGGGCATGCGCGCTTCGGTCGACAATCCGGAGCTGCTTCAGCTCTATGGCGGCCGACCGCAGCTCGTGGCGGCGCTTGCGTGGGCGATCGGCTGTTCGCTCGCCGCTCTGGCCGGCATCTTGCTTGCCCCAGTGATCGGTCTTCAGTACTACGACCTGACTCTGCTGGTGATTTCGGCGTACGCCGCCGCGATGCTCGGCAAGCTCACCAACCTGCCCATGACCTACATCGGCGCCATGGCGCTTGGCATCGGGCAGTCCTATGTCGTCGGCTATCTCGACAAGATCCCGTTCCACAAAGAGGTTCCTGGTCTGGCGGCTGTCATTCCAACGCTGTTCCTGTTCGCGATCCTGGTGTTGCTGCCCCAGGCGCCACTGCGCATTGGTCAGGTCAAGGGCATCGTCTCCGCACCGGTGCCGACGCTCGGTCGAGCCGCCGCTTGGGGAGCGGCGCTCATCGTCGGTGTCATGGTGCTCTCCGTCGTCCTGTCCGGCTCCAACCTCCTGCTGGTAGGCACTGCGGCCACCTACGCGATCGTCATGCTCTCCCTGGTTCTGTTGACCGGTTACGGCGGCTACGTCTCGCTGGCCCAGTTCACCTTCGCCGGAGTCGGCGCCGTGGCGTACGCCAAGATCGATCAGCCCAACTTGTTGGGGCTCTTCATCGCCGTACTCGTTGCTGCTGCCGTCGGTGCCTTGGTGGCCATTCCCGTCCTGCGGCTCACCGGCCTCTACCTCGCGTTGGCGACGCTGGCGTTTGCCCAGCTCATGGACAAGTTGCTGTTCCAGTCCGCGATCGCGTTCGAGTTCAACAACCCGCTCAAGGCTGAACGCCTTTCCATTCTTGGGTTGAACCTGGACGGCACCGGCCGATACGCCGTCATGATGACCGTCTTCTTCGTACTCATTGCGTTGGTCGTCCTTGCCGTACGGCGTGGACGCCTGGGCCGGATCCTGGTTGCTGTGCGTGACAGTCCGGCAGGCGCCGGAACGCTCGGAGTCGACATGCGCTGGCTTCGGGTGGGTCTGTTCGCCGCGTCTGCCGGCATCGCTGGCTTCGCGGGTGCTCTGTTCGCCGGCCTACGAGGCACCATCGTGGCCTTCGACTTCCAGTTCTTTGCCAGCCTGCTGTTGCTGCTGATGGCGGTCGTGTGGGGTGTCACGTCGGTGACCGGTGCGGCCCTCGGCGGAATCTTCCTGATGTACCTCCCGGTGGCCCAGTCGGACAGCCCGTCGATCGCGGGCCTGTTGTTCCTGCTCCTCGGCCTCGGCGCGGTCATCCTTGCTCGCGACCCGAATGGATTGGCCAACAAGCTGTTCCAGATTCCCGGCAAATTCCAGGACGACGTCTACCCGTGGCTCGTCAAGAGATTCCCGGCGCTCGCCAGGTCGAGATATGTCGACGATGACGAGTTCGATGACGAACTCCTCGAGAGCCAGAAGGAGGTGGATCCGGATGTCGTTGCTTCACGTTAAGGACGTAGTCGTCCGGTTCGGCGGTGTGACTGCCGTCAACCACGCAAACTTCGAGGTCGAGCGAGGCACTGTCACGGGCCTGATCGGACCGAACGGCGCCGGCAAGACCACCTGTTTCAATGTCATCACCGGGCTGCAGACACCGACGGCAGGTCGGGTGATCCTGGACGGCAAGGACATCACCAGGATGCCCGTGCCCCGACGCGCGCGGCATGGCATGGGCCGTACGTTCCAGCGCCTTGAGGCCTTCGGTTCGCTGACCGTCGAGGACAATGTTCGCGTCGCAATCGACATCCGTGACGGATTCCGCGGGTTCATGCGAGCAGTCGACGGCTCGGCCGACGCCGAGATCGACGCTCTGCTCGAACGGGTCGGCATCCTGGACTACGCCGAGGAGCGTGCTGACTCCGTTCCGACCGGCACCGCGCGTCTCCTCGAAGTTGCCCGAGCGCTCGCCCGCAACCCTCGTCTCTTGCTTCTCGACGAGCCGTCCTCCGGACTGGACGAAGCCGAGACCGAGGCCTTTGGTGGCCTGCTTCTCGACCTTGCGGCTGAAGGTCGCACTGTTCTGATGGTTGAGCACGACATGGACCTCGTGATGCGCGTCTGCCACGAGATCCACGTTCTGGACTTCGGATCGATCATCGCCCAGGGCACGCCCGAGCAGATCCGCAAGGATCCGGCGGTCCAGAAGGCCTACCTCGGCTACAGCGACGAAGACGTAGCCGTGACGAAAGAGGTGGCGCTATGAGCGTGCCGATTCTTGAAATCGTCGACCTGCATGCCGCGTACGGCCGCATTGAGGTTCTGCGCGGAGTCAGCCTTTCCGTCCCGCGTGGTGCCGTGATGGCGCTGCTCGGCCCCAACGGCGCCGGCAAGTCCACGCTCCTCAAGGTCGTATCGGGCCAGATGGAGCAGACCTCGGGCGACATCCACCTCGCGGGCGTTCACGTTCGAGGTGCCAAGGCCGACGACCTGGCGCGACTGGGTCTGACCACCGTCCCCGAAGGACGAAGTGTCTTCCCCAACCTCACGGTTGAGGAGAACTTGCTGCTGATGTCGTACGCGGGCGTGGAGGCCTACAAGGTGTTCGACACCGCATATTCCTACTTCCCACGACTGCACGAACGTCGTTTCCAGCTCGCCGGAACCCTGTCGGGCGGCGAGCAGCAGATGCTCGCGATGGCGCGTGCCCTGAGCTCGGACCCGGCCTTGCTGCTGCTCGACGAGTTGTCGATGGGCCTGGCCCCACTGATCGTCGATGAGCTCTACGAAACCGTCGGTCAGATCGCCCAGTCCGGCGTTTCGATCCTGGTCGTCGAGCAGTTCGCGCGCACTGCGTTGAAGATCTCCGACTACGCGGCAGTGATGACCGGCGGCCGCATCGTGGCAACCGGCGAACCTGACGAGATCAACGACATCATGGCCGACGTGATCCTGGGAGGTGCCGCATGACCCGTGGCGCTCGAAACGACAAGACGCTCTACGACAAGACGGTCGTCGGACGCGCACGTTCGATGAGTCGACGCGCGAAGCGTACCGCCGCGAGCCTGCTCGCGTTTGGTCTGCTCGCGGGCGGGACTGCGTCCGGAGCCGCGCCTGCCCAGGCGGTGGCGTACGGCGGGTTCAGCACCGCGGCGACGGCCACTCCGATCAAGCTCGAGATCTTCGAGCCCGTTATTCCGATCCCCACGGAGCCGCAGGGCGAGTTCGACCTCTCCTACACACGGGTGCTCGGTGGCTCCGGACCAGCGACGTCGGCTCGTGCCTCAGCCTTCTGGCCCGGGGCGGCCGTCGGTGAAGGCCTCAAGACCTTCGGCGAGCAGCTTGGCTTGCCGGCGGCGCTCACTGGCGGCGGCTACCCAGTTCAGGCCAATGCCGGCTTCCCGGGCGATACGCCCGAGCAGTACCAAGAGTTCTTCCCGGGGATGATCGGTCGGGTCAAGGCTGGTGACAAGAGGACCGTCGCCAAGGTCGCCTACACCCCGACCGACGTGAATGACGGCGATGCCGGCGACAGCAAGGCGCCCCCAGCCAACCCGCTCGACGCTCTGACGGGGCTCTTCGGCGCAACGCCTGCACCGTCCACGAACCCGCTGGGCACATTGGGTCTGCTGATCGACTTCGACGGCATGACGAGCGTCTCGAGCTCCGACTATGACGGCACAACTGCTGTGGCCACGGCGACGAGTCGTATCGGTGAGCTTCGGCTGCTCGCTGGCGTTATCAAGCTCACCGGCGTCAACGTTGTCACCAAGGTGACCAGCACGCTAGACGGAGGCGCGATCACGTCGCAGACGGTCGATGTCGGCGGCATGACGGTCGCCGGTCAGAAGTTCGCGTACGGCCCCGACGGATTCACCGCGGTCGGCAAGGTCACTCCGATCCCTGGCATCCCGACCTCTGCCGCGGACCTGCTCAAGACGCTGGGGGTTGCCATCGAGGTACCCAAGCCCGAGATCACCAAAAGCGGATCCACGGCCAAGATCATTGCTGAAGCGGCTCGAGTCACGATCGACACCGCACCGCTGCGCAAGAACCTTCCGAAGCTGCCGCTGGACGACTTGGTGAACGGTCTCCCCGATCTTCAGCAAGGCAACATACTCAAGGGTCTGTTGCTGTCCATCAACACCATTGCACCCAAGATCGTCCTGCGACTGGGCTACTCGGAGGCCTCGGCCTCCACCATCACGTTGGCGGACCTCGGCGGAGGCGGTGCAGGGCCTGCCGCTGGCGCCGGAGGGGGCCTTGCGCCCGCTCTCGATGACGTACCGCCCACGACTGACCTCGGCGGCGACGACACCACGGCCGCTCCAGTGGCCAAGGGAATGCCCCCGCTGCGCAGCTTGCCGATGATCCTGCTGATCGGCGGTGCACTGCTCGCCAGCGGCGTGGCTTGGTACCTGCGCCAAGCAGGCCTCCTGCTGTTCGGCGGAGCCAATGACTGTTCGTTCGGCCTCCAGGCCGGTATCCCGGATCTCAGAAAGGCCTGAAGGCCATGACAACGCAACAGATTGCTGCCCAGCCCGCCAAGGGAGCGCCGCATGTGATGCCTCGCGCAGGATCGCGAGACGGCACGGCACCGCTGCGCGACAACCCTGTGCAGATGCTGCACCTGGTCCTGTTCATTGCCGGTGCGATTCTCCTGCCCGCTGGTCTGATCGTGATCGGCCTCGGCTGGTACGGCGCCGCGCACACTCCCTATGCGTACGACCAGATCGCTTACTTGGTCTCGGCAGTCTTCGGACTCGGCATGACGTTCGTCGGCGGGTTCCTCTACTTCGGGTCGTGGCTGGCCCGCATCGCAGGCGACCAGAAGGAATCACAGCGTCAGCTCTCTGACTCGGTGCTCCGGCTGGCCAATTCGGTGGCGCGCAACACCGCCATGGCTGCGGGTGCCTCGCTCGAATCGGATGGGTCCGGTGCGAAGCGCGGACAGGTACGTGCCGTGGTTCGTCCCAAGGATCCGGGCGCCGTCCTGGTGATGGCTGGCCGCGGCACGACCGTGCACCGCGCTGACTGCAGCTTGATCTCGGGTCGTGAGGATCTGCGTCCGGCGGGTCCGGATGCCAACGAGCTCACGCAGTGCCGCCTCTGCCGGAAGCAAGCGACGACCTGATCAATCGGGCGTTGCAGTTCAAAATGGCAATTGGACGCCATGCGTCATACGCGGGCATACTAGAACGTGTTCTAGTTTCCACAAGGTCGGGAGCACGTCGTGTATGACTTTGGAGGCAGCGAGTCTGCGGCCGGTTCGGAATCAACGGCGCCTCCGCGTCTGTTGACGGCACTGGAGTTCCCTCGCTGGATCGGTGAGTACGCGTCGTCGCGGACGATCGACACCGTCACGCGTCGCAACGACGTTGGCAAGGGTCGTCCCGTGTTGGTGCTGCCGGGCTTCAGCGCGACGGACTTCATGACCGGCCGATTGCGCAGTCACCTTCGGCGTCGCGGATTCCACGTGTACGGCTGGGGACAGGGTCGCAATGTCGGCCTCACGGATGAGCTGGTTGACGGATTGATCGAGCGTTTCCTCGAAATCGCCGACCGCCATGACGAGCCCGTGTCGATTGTCGGCTGGAGCTTTGGTGGACTTCTGGCCCGTCGCCTCGCGCACGAGTACCCGGACCGCGTACGGCAGATCATTTGCCTCGGCTCTCCCTGGAGGGCTGAGGGCGAGCGCACCCGCGCGACGGCCATGTTCGAGAAGTCTCGGGTTCGCTACGGCCTGTCCGACCGGGCTCGTGACATCGTCGACCAGCTGAGGCAGCCCGTCCCGGTCCCGACGACGGCTATCTGGTCGCGCTCCGATGGCATCACCTCATGGTCTGGTTGTTCAGTCGACGAGACCACCGTCCCTGCGATTGCAGAGAACGTCGAGGTTCTGAGCAGCCACGTTGGAATGGTTGCCAGCCCGGTAGTGCTCGCGGTTGTCGTCAATCGTCTCCTTCAGGACCCCGCCGACTGGCATCGTTTCGAATGGCGCCAGTTGGCCGGCCGTACTTCCGCGAACCAGCAAAGGAAGCCCGCATGAGTGACATCGACGGAAGGGCACCAGAGTCGGTTGCCAAGGTCCTGCCGTTCCTGCGACTTGCGATGAAGGGCTATTTCCGTAGCGAGGTCCGCAACATGGACCGACTGCCCGAGGGTGGAGTCCTCATCGTCTCCAACCATTCAGGTGGACTGCTGCCGATGGACGTGCCGATCATCGCGGTGGGGATCGCCGACGTGTTCGGCGAAGGACGACCGCTCTACTGTCTGTCGCACGACGTGTTGTTCACCGGTCCGCTCGGGCCGATCATGCGCAAGTACGGCATGATCCCGGCGACTCGGGAGAACGCCCATGAAGTGCTGACGTCCGGCGGTGCCACGATCGTCTTCCCCGGTGGGGATTACGACTGCCTGCGTGAGCAGAGCAAGGCAAACGTCGTCGACTTTGGTGGTCGCACCGGCTATGTGCGTACGGCACTGGCTGCTGGGGTTCCGATCCTTCCTGTGGTTTCGATCGGTGGTCAGGAGGACCAGTTCCACATCAGCCGTGGCGCCGCTCTCGCCAGGTTCAACCCGGTCCTCAAGGCAATGCGGATGCCGTACTTCCCGATCAGCTTCGGCTTCCCGTTCGGGCTTACCGCCGCATTCCCGGTCAATCTCCCGCTGCCGACCAAGATCGTGACGCAGGTGCTCGAACCCATCGACATCGCTGCCGAGTTTGGGACCGATCCCGACATCGCCGAGGTGGATGCGGTGATCCGCGGCCGGATGCAGGAAGCTCTAGACCTGCTGGCCAGTCAACGACGCTTCCCGGTTCTGGGCTGAGGTCCGCATGCAGGTCGTACGTCGTCTTTGGGTCGCGCTGATGGAACAGCTGTGGGTTGGCAAGGTGCTGTTCGGCAGCCGAATGATGACCCTCATGCGACCCGACAAGTACGTCGGATTCGTCAAGGTGATCCGGACTCAGGGCACCCATTCGACGAGTGGCTTTGCGCTTGCTGCGGTACGCGCCCCCAACGGGATCGGCATTGTCGATGAGCGCGGCAGTCTGACCTGGACAGAGATCCAACAGCGAGCCGGCGCGCTCGGCGCTGGTCTGATCGCAGCCAACGGGGGACCGGTCGAATCCGTCGCGATCCTCGCTCGCAACCATCGCGGCTTTGTCGATGCCTTGCTCGCCAGCACTCGGATCGGCGCCCACGCGCTGCTGCTCAACACGGGCTTCTCGGGTCCGCAGCTTGCAGAGGTCATGGAGCGCGAGGGTGCGCGAGTGATTGTGTATGACGAGGAGTTCGACGGGGTGCTCACCGACGTTCGCGGTCGCGTCGACGGCCTGGTCGAGGTCCTGGCTTGGACCGATGGTGACGTTGACGGATTGACCGTTGACGGGCTGATCGGCGAACATCTGCGCACGCCAGCTCCGCATGCGTCCGCACCGGGTCGAGTCGTGCTCTTGACCTCCGGAACCACCGGCTCACCCAAGGGCGCCCAACGCTCTGGCGGCGGGCCCGACGAGTTAGCCGGAATGCTCGAAGCGATCCCGTGGCGCGGCGGTCAGAAGACCGTGGTTGCCGCTCCGATGTTCCACGCCTGGGGGTTCGGACAGCTGGTCATCGCGGCCACCATGACCTGCACGGCGATCATGCGTCGACGGTTCGACCCGGAGGCGACGCTCGCCCTGGTCGACGAGCACGACGCCACCGGGCTGTCGGTCGTACCGGTGATGCTCGAGCGAATCATGGACCTGCCAGCTGACGTCCTCGACCGCTACTCGTTGGACACCTTGCGCTTCGTTTCGGCGAGTGGTTCGCGGATGCGGCCGGACTCCGTCATCGCCTTCATGGATCGTTTCGGCGACGTGGTCCACAACAGCTACAACGCAACCGAGGTGGGACAGATCAGCGTCGCCAGACCCGCAGATCTGCGCATCGCTCCAGACACCGCTGGTCGAGCCGTACGCGGATCGCTGGTCCGGATTGTCGACGACGAAGATGCGGATCTGGCCGCGGGCGAGGTCGGCCGGATCGCGGTACGCGGCACCTCGCCATTTGATGGCTACACGTCCGGTGCCAGCAAAGATTTCATCGGGGACTACATGGTCACCGGCGATGTCGGTCGCCTCGACTCCACTGGGCTGCTCTTTGTCATCGGTCGCGACGACGACATGATCGTGAGTGGCGGCGAGAACGTCTATCCGATCGAGGTCGAGAAGGCTCTGGGCGCCCACGACGCCGTACGCGAGGTCGTTGTCGTCGGAGTCCCCGACGAGGCTTTCGGTCAGCGGTTGGCCGCGTACGTTGTCCCGAACTTTGAGGTCGACGCTGCCACCCTCAAGGACCATGTCCGCTCGATGCTTGCCGGCTACAAGGTTCCGCGGGAAGTGGTCTTCCTTGACGAACTGCCACGCAACGCCTCCGGCAAGGTGATGGCTCGAGAGCTGCCGGCGGTGACCTCATGAGTGCGGCTCGTGTGCACCCAGCGGTCGAGCGCATGGATGGTGTCGACGCAGGCTTCCTCTACCTCGAGACGCCGGCCGTGCACATGCACACGTTGAAGATCGCGATCCTCGACCCGGACGAGCACCTCAACTACGACTCCTTCGTTAGCGGAACGTTGGCCCGACTGCGTCGGTTGCCTCCCATGCGGCGACGCATAGTGCCGATTCCGTTCGGACTCAATCACCCGATGTGGGTGACTCTCAATCGGATCAATCCCAAGCGCCACATGTTCCGTCATCGGGTCCCAGGCGACGGCACCATGCGCGATCTCGAAGTGCTGATCGGGCGAATCGCCAGCACCCAGATCGATCGCCGGTTCCCGTTGTGGGAGCTGCACTACTGCGAGGGCCTCGCTGACGGTCGCGTCGCAATCGTGGGCAAGATGCATCACGCGCTCGCCGACGGCGCAGCGGCCAACGCGCTGTTGGGCAACGTCACTGATGTACGTAGTGCGGCCGTGCCGCCAGCGCCGGATGACGTCTTTGAATCGACGGACAAGATTCCCGGCCGACTGTGGCTCATGAAGCGCGCCTTGTTGGACGCGATCGTGCAAATTGTTCTGCTCCCGGCGCTGATCCTCCGTACGGTCCGGGGGCTGTTTGCGGCCGGCCGCTATCGGCGTACGTCCGGCAGGGATGTGCCCCTGCCTGTACTCCACGCTCCGCGTACGTCTTTCAACAAGTCGCTGACTGCGCCGCGAAGTTTCGCCACGGTCACGCTGCCGTTCGGCGATGTGAAGCGCATTCGCGCACAACAAGAAGGTGTCACGGTCAACGACGTCGTGCTCGCGGTGGTGTCAGGGGCGCTACGCCGTTGGCTGGTCGCCCACGACGAACGTCCCTCACGATCGCTGACGGCTGGCGTGCCGATCGGAGCAGACGAGAGCGGGTCGGCGCCGAGGTTGGGCGGCAACCGGATCTCCAACATGTTCACCACGTTGGCGACTGACATCGATGATCCGATCGAGCGTCTTCTTCACATCTCGCGGACCAGCAGCAGTGCCAAGCAGATTCAACGGCACATGGGCCTGGAGTTGATGACCGACTGGGGTCAGTTCATGCCGCCGAGCGTGTTGCCGATCGTGGTGCGGGCCTACTCGCGTACGAAGGGTGCGTCATTGCATGCGCCAGCGTTCAACGCCACCGTCTCCAACGTGCCGGGTCCGAGAGAACCCGTCTCGATCGGTGGCGCCCGACTCAGCGATGTGTTCAGTGTCGGACCGCTGGCTGACGGCATCGGTCTCAATGTGACCGTGTGGAGCTACGTCTCCAAGCTGAACTTCTCTTTGCTGGCCTGCTCGGATCTGCTTCCAGATGTGGAAGTGCTGGCGTCCTACTTCCCGGCGGCGCTGGCCGAGTTGGACCTTGAACCCGAAGTCGTATCCAGTGCCACAACGGCAGAAGACAATCCGGACGAAGCGAGCGCATGATCATGAAGCACATGACACACACATTGGGCGCTGCTGCTGGGGTGGCGACGCGGTTGACGGGTTCTGCGGCTCGAAGCGGGATGCGTGTGGCGGTCCGCAGGTCCGGCAAGGTCCCGGATCGGTCCCCACTTCCGCCGGGCACCATGATCAATCTGGAAGGTCGCGGCGAAACCTGCGTCGTGGACACAGGCGAACCATTTCCCGGTGCGCCAACAGTGCTCCTACTGCATGGGATCGCCACCACTGCGTCGCTGTGCTGGTTCACGACGGTTGATGAGCTGCGCGCTGACCATCGCGTTGTGCTGATGGATCAGCGCTGGCACGGTCGTGGACTGCCCGCGGATCGCTTCAGCTTGAACGAGTGCGCTGACGACATCGACGCCCTGCTGACCACCCTCGACATCGAGCAGGTCGTCGTTGTCGGCTATTCCATGGGTGGTGCTTTGGCTCAGGTTTTGGTGCGGCGCCATCCCGGACGTATCTCGGGCCTCATGCTGTGCTCGACGGCGCCGACGTGGAAGGGCAACAAGGCTGAAGCCCTGTTCTATCCGGTTCTTGGAGCCATCACCGCCATCAGCCGGCGGCACACATCGTCGAAGGTCAGGAGCAAGGCCGACTCTCTCCCGCCGCTGTCCGAAATCGAACAGGACGACGTGATGCAGTGGGCGTGGTCAGAGTTCCGGGCGACCAGCTTCTGGTCACTTCCGGAGGTGCTGGCTGAGCTGGGCCGTTTCGATGCGCGCAAGGACCTCGCCTCGGTCACTGTCCCGAGCGCCGTCGTTGTCACGTCCGAGGACAAGGTGATCCCGGCAGAGCGACAGCTTGAAATGGCAGCCTTGATCCCGGGCGCCAAGACGTTCATGGCATCCGGAGGACATGCGTCAGTTGTGCTCGACTCCGAGAACTGGCGCCCGGTGTTCCTCGAGGCCCTGGCCGATGTGACAGCCAGAATTGCGCGAAAGAAGCCCAAAGCGGACGTGCTGAAAACCCGGCTTGGGGCTTAGCGGTACGCGGTGCCGCGTTCTTCGCGGGTCCACGTGACGTCGGCGACGCCGGCGGCGGTGAGCTCGCGATGCAGCACCTTGTGGGTCGCCGTACGGGGAAGGTTGTCGACCACTCTTATGTAGCGCGGCCGTGCCTTGGGTGACAGGTCGCGCTGCTCATCAAGGAACTGCTCAAGCTCATCAGCAGCAAGCTCGCCACGGAGCACGAGAGCCGCAGCCACTTGGTCACCGGCTCGCTCGTCGGGAACGGCGTACACGGCGACCTGATCGATTGCCGGATGGCGCATCAGGATCTGCTCGATCGGCGCGGTGGCAAGGTTCTCACCGTCGACCCGGAGCCAGGCTGCTGTGCGCCCGGCAAACCAGACCCAGCCATCGTCCGTTCGATAGGCGAGGTCCCCGGACCAGTACATACCGCCGCGCATCCGCTCGGCGGTGGCCTCAGGGTCGTTATAGTAGCCCGCAAACTGTCCGGCACCCGTTGTGTTGACCAGCTCGCCCACGCACTCGTCGAGGTTGGTGACGCGACCGTTCTCATCGAGGATCGCGCGCGGGCACTCGGTCACGGTCTCGGGGTCGTAGATGGCAACACCATCGGCTGGCCAACCCAGGGCGCCTGGGGGAGTCCCCTCGATCTTGCTCACAATGACAGCGTTCTCGGTCGAGCCGAACCCATCAACCACGTAGCAGCCGAAGCGCTCCCCGAACGCCTTGATATCGCGGTCGCCGGCTTCGTTGCCGAAGACGAAGCGAAGCGGATTGTCCGCATCGTCGGCCTGGGCCGGTGTGGCAAGTACGTACGTCAGCGGCTTGCCGACATACGACGCGTACGTTGCTCCGAAATGGCGGATGTCCGACAGGAACTCGGACGCCGAGAACTTCTCGCGCAGGGCGACGGTTGCGCCGTTGTAGAGAGCCGGCGCCCAACCGGCCATGACGGCGTTGGAGTGGAACAGCGGCATCGCGACGTAGTGCACGTCGGTGGGTCCGAGCCCGAGCTTGTCGGAGAGATAGAACCCCGGGACCGTGATCTTCTCGTGGGTGATCCGTACGGCCTTGGGTCGACCACTCGTGCCCGAGGTGAAGATCAGCATGAACAGCGAGTCTTTGGTCGGTGCAGCCTCAGGTGCGGCGGCCGGTACGAGGAGGTCGGCCCACTCAGCGCTGCCGGTGTCGATCACTCGGATGTCACCAAGGTCGAGCCCATCGAGTAGGTGCTTCTGCGTCTCGTCAGTCAGCAGGAGTTGTACGTCTGCGCGCTGCAGGTCAGCCGAGAGCGCGTCACCGCGACGCGTGCTGTTGACGCCGACGGCGACGTGACTGCCCAGACCCGCCGCTGACAGCCCGAGAAGCATCTCCGGGGTGTTGTCCATCAGCAGTCCGACGTGCGGCGGAAGAGCAGGGTCCAGCAAGCCCGCGATGGCCGCTGACCTCGACGACGCGTCGGCGACGAGCTCGCGCCACGTCCACGAGCGATCGTGAGTCAGAAGTGCCGGGGTGTCCTGCTCAGCTCTTGCGAGAAGCAGGTCCCGGATCGTCACGCCGGTTCGGCAGCCAGAAGCTTGCCGAGGCGCAGGGCTTGTTCGGTCGCCCCGCCGTACTCGAAGTCGTAGCGCGTACCGGCGGTGAAGTAGCGATGTGCCTCGCCGTCCAAGTCGACACCTACGCCACCGTGGATGTGCACCGTCGTGTGCGCGAGGTGGTGGCCCGCGTCGGATGCCCAGAGCTTGGCAGTCGCGATTGCTTCGGTCGCGGGCAAGCCCTCGGCCAGACGCCAGGCAGCCTGCCACAGGGTGAGAGCCAGGAAGCGAGTGTCGATGTAGCCATCGGCGAGGCGCTGCGACACAGCCTGGAACGTGCCAATCGGCCGCTGGAACTGCTCGCGTACCTTCGCGTACTCGGCGGTCAGCGTGAGTGCACCTTCGGTGACGCCGAGCTGTACGGCACAGCTGGCGACGGTCAATAGGTCGACCAGACGCTGGGCGGCATCGCCGCTGCCGATCAAGCGATCAACGGGAACGCGTACGCCGGCAAGCTCGACGAGGCCAACGGCATCGCCATCGCTGAGCTTCTGCTCGCGGATCTGCAGGCCCGACGCGTCAGCGTCGACCAGGAAGACTCCAGTTCCGTCCGGCGTGGTTGCCGTGACGAGGAAGGCGTCGGCGACGGTGGCGGCGTGGACGAGGTACTTGGTGCCGGCGAGCACGTACTCCGAACCATCGAGCGCAGCAGTCGTGGTGGGGACGGACGGTACGTACTCGTGCTCCTCAGCAACCGCTGCGCTGAGGACGCTGGCGGCGTACGCAGTCTGTCGCTGCTCGTCTGTGCCATGTTCGGCCAGGAACAGGCGTGCCACGGAATCGACTGCGAGTGGGGCGGGGGCGACCGTACGGCCGACCTCGACTAGGACGCGGCAGAGCTCGAGGAATCCGAGACCGGCACCGTCGTGCGACTCAGGAGTCGTGAGGCTCAGCAGCCCGGCATCGCCGAGTGCCTTCCACAGCACGGGATCGAACCGGTTGCCGCCGGCCTCGACCTTGACCAGGCGTTCGGTCGTGGTGTGGTCCTTGAGGATCGTCGCGGCGAGTGCTGCTGC
This sequence comes from Aeromicrobium panaciterrae, assembly GCF_031457275.1. NCBI lineage: Bacteria > Bacillati > Actinomycetota > Actinomycetes > Propionibacteriales > Nocardioidaceae > Aeromicrobium > Aeromicrobium panaciterrae. Next base: position 149,937 of record NZ_JAVDWH010000001.1, on the reverse strand, counting down.
CTCTTCGGCCTCGGGAGGAAGTGTGAAGTCCATGTCGTGTCCCTTAACGCTTCGCGGCCGGCATACCGAGCCCGACGTAGCCGATGATGTCTCGCTGGATCTCGTTGGTGCCGCCACCGAACGTCATGACGAGCGACGAGCGGAAGTAGCGCTCGAGACGGCCCGCCAGTGCCGCACCAGCCGAGCCGGCAGCGATGCCGGAACCGGGGCCGACGATCTCCTTGAGAGCGCGGTAGACCTCGACCGCGAGCTCGGAGCCGTAGACCTTGATGGCGGAGGCATCTGCGGGTGAGAGCGTGTCGATCTCGGCGGCGAGCTTCCAGCCCATGAGTGTCAGCGCATCGGTACGAGCCTGCGCGCGACCCAGGAGGATCTGTACCCATTCCTGGTCGATCACGCGTACGCCGTTGGCATTCTTGGTCTCACGGGCCCAGTTGGTGACGAGCTCGATCGAGTGCACCAGCGGTGCAGACGAGGTCAGCGCAACGCGCTCACGGTTGAGCTGGTTGGTCATCAGCGACCATCCGTTGCCACGTCCACCGATCAGGTTGTCGGCCGGGACGCGCACGTTGTCGTAGTACGTCGCACTCGTACCGACACCGGCGATGGTGTGGACGGGCGTGTAGGAGACGCCCTTGGCCTGCGCTGGCACGAGGATCATCGAAAGACCCTTGTGGCGAGCGAGGTCGGGATCGGTGCGGCAGGCCATCCAGATCCAGTCGGCGTACTGGATCAGCGAGGTCCACATCTTCTGGCCGTTGATGACCCATTCGTTGGTGGACTCGTCGAGCTCCGCCTTGGTACGCAACGACGCGAGGTCGGTGCCGGACCCGGGCTCGGAGTAGCCGATCGAGAAGTGCAGCTCGCCCTTCTGGATCTTGGGAAGGAAGAAGTCCTTCTGCTCGTCGTTGCCGTAGCGCATGATCGTCGGGCCCACGGTGTTGAGCGTGAGGTGGGGGATCGGTACGCCAGCGACCATCGCAGCGTTGCTGAAGATGAGTTCGTCGACCATGGAGCGTTCCTGGCCGCCGTACTCCTTGGGCCAGCCCATACCGAGCCAGCCATCGGTGCCGAGCTGGCGGATGACGTCCTTGTAGACGGTGACATCACCGAACTCTCCGGTGGATGCGGCTAGCGCAGCGCGAATTTCCGGAGTAACAAGTTCGGAAAAGTAGCCTTGGACCTCGTCACGAAGGCGAAGCTGGTCAGGTGTCAGAGCGACGTACATGTGGTAAAACTATAACGTGTTCTCGTTTTGGTCTACATGGACCGACGCACACGCCTTGATTTGAACTTTGCCTTATGAAGGAAGTGGGGAGGCAATCGTGACTGAGACCCGCACATTGGACGCTGGTTCTGTCCCGGATCGTTTCGCACGTGGCTGGCACTGCTTGGGCCTCGAGCGCGACTTCAACGACGGCAAGCCCCATGAGGTTCAGGCGTTCGGCGGCAAGCTCGTCGTATGGGCCGACTCCCAGGGCAAGCTCAACGTCCTCGACGGCTACTGCCGCCACATGGGCGGTGACCTGACACAGGGCACCGTCAAGGGTGACGAGATCGCTTGCCCCTTCCACGACTGGCGCTGGGGTGGCGACGGCAAGTGCAAGGCGATCCCTTACGCCAAGCGCGTACCGCTTCGCGCTCGTACGCAGCGCTACGAAGCCGTCGTACGCAACGGCCAGCTCCTCATCTGGCACGACCCTGAGCACAGCGAAGCCGACATGGACGCGCTTCCGCCCGAGCTCCCCGGAGTCGGTACGGACAAGTACTCCGACTGGACCTGGGAGATTCTCCCCGTCGAGAACGCGCACTGCCGCGAGATCATCGACAACGTCGTCGACATGGCGCACTTCTTCTACATCCACTTCGCGTTCCCCACGAACTTCCGCAACGTGTTCGAGGGCGATCAGGCCACGCAGTTCATGGAGTCCACCGGACGTCCGGACATGAAGGCCGAGGGCTACGGCGACGAGGACCTGGTTCTCAAGTCGGTCGCTACCTACTTCGGGCCGTCCTACATGATCAACTGGCTAGACACCGACTACAACGGCTTCCTGACCAAGGTCATCTTGATCAACTGCCACGTCCCGACGGGCCCCAACTCGTTCAACCTCCAGTACGGCTTGTGCGTTGAAAAGCCCGAAGGTGTCGACGAGGCGACCGCGAAGTACATCGGCGACAAGTACGCCGAGTCGTTCAAGGTCGGCTTCGAGCAGGATGTCGCCATCTGGCTCAACAAGGCCCCCGTGCAGAACCCGCTGCTTTGCGAAGAGGACGGCCCCGTCTACCAGCTGCGTCGTTGGTACGAGCAGTTCTACGTCGACAAGGCTGACATCGAGCCCGAGATGGTTGAGCGCTTCGAGTTTGAGGTCGACACCACCAAGGCCAACGAGAACTGGCGGGCAGAGGTTGCCGAAAATCTTGCACGCAAGGAGGCCGAGGACCGCGAAGCCGAGAAGGCTGATGCGTAATGGCCTATATCGTCCCGTCTCTCCCCGAGACGTTTGAAGACAGGGCGCTCTACACCCAGAGCAACCTGCAGGAGCTCCCATGTATGGACTGCAAGGCGCGCGTGCTCGTGCGCAAGAACAGCGAGCACCACACGTCTATCCAGTGGACCCAGGAAGCGGTCTCGGATTGCACGACCTTCGCCAAGATGAATCGGCAGGAGGGTGGACGACCGGTGTACGCCGGCTGCCCACGTCTGAACAAGTCGATCGAGGAAGCCGTGCGCGATGGCGCAGTCTCGGTCGGTACGGACGATGACTGATCCTTCATACGAGCTCGAGGTCCTTGAGGTCATCGAGGAGACCGGCGATGCCCGGTCCGTTGTCCTCGATCCCGGCGAGCACCGCGCCGAATTCAAGTACGCGCCTGGCCAGTTCCTGACCGTCGCGGTTCCCAGCGACCGGACTGGACTCGTCGCTCGCAGCTACTCCCTCTCCTCGACACCCGGCGATGACGGTCCGCTGACCATCACGGTCAAGAAGACCCTCGACGGTTACGCATCCGGCTGGATCTGCGAGCACCTCAAGGCGGGAGACAAGCTCCGCGTGCTCCCGCCGAGCGGCATCTTCACTCCCAAGGATCTCGACGTCGACCTGCTGCTGTTCGCGGGCGGCAGCGGCATCACGCCCGTCATGTCGATCATCCGCGCGGCCCTCGCCGATGGCGTCAACAAGATCACCTTGTTCTACGCCAACCGCGATGAGAAGTCGGTCATCTTCCACGCCTCACTCGCTGAACTGTCGGCTGCACAGCCCGAACGCCTCCACGTCGTGCACTGGCTCGAGTCCGTACAGGGCTTGCCCACTCAGGAGCAGCTGAAGGCGTTCGCCTCGCAATACCTCGAGCGTGAGGCCTTCGTATGTGGCCCGGCCCCGTTCATGAAGGCAGCGACGTCTGCACTCAAGGAACTGGAGTTCCCCCGGGAGCGCCGCCACCAGGAGAAGTTCGTTTCGCTCGGCGGCAACCCGTTCGACGTCCAGACGGTCGAAGCCCCTGCCGAGGATGACGCCACTGCGACTCCCACAGGTCCGCCCGTACGCCTGCAGGTCGACCTCGATGGCGAGGAGTTCGACTTCGACGACTGGAAGCCCGGAACGACCCTCCTGGAGCACCTCGAGAGCAAGGGCGTCAAGGCGCCCTACTCGTGCCGTGAGGGAGAGTGCTCGGCCTGCGCCGTGCGTCTGCTTGAGGGCGATGTGTCGATGCGCAACAACGACGTTCTTGACGAGGAAGACCTCGCTGAAGGCATCCGTTTGGCGTGCCAGAGCGACGCCATCACCGAAAAAGTACGCGTGACCTACTCGTGACCCATGCTGATATTCGCCTGAAGGTAAACCCCAAAGGCGTAACGCGGATCACATTGCGTCGTTACTGTTCTGACATCGCTTGGGAGCGCGAATGAGAATTCTTCTCTGTCGTCAGTACTGTCACTCCCGTTTTGCATGGCTACAGGAGGGCACATGGGCATGAGTCCCGCCATGGTCCTTCGTGGACCCGGCCATGTGTTTGCCCTTGCTTGGGACGTCATCAAGCTGACGTTCACGTCTCGATTCCAGTTCCGCGAGTTTGTTGAGCAGGCGTGGTTCGTTGCGAGCGTCACGATGATGCCCACGATCCTCGTCTCGATCCCGTTCGGCGCAGTCATCGCGCTCCAGGTCGGCAACCTCACCGGTCAGCTGGGTGCGGAATCATTCGCTGGAGCGACGGCCGTGCTGGCGACCGTACGAGAAGCCGCACCGATCGCTGCTGCGCTGATCATCGCTGGAGCAGCAGGCTCAGCGATCTGCGCTGACCTGGGTGCGCGCAAGATGCGCGAAGAGATTGACGCCATGGAGACCCTTGGCATCGACCCGATCCACCGCTTGGTCGTGCCCCGCGCAGCCGCAACCCTGGTCGTCTCGGTCCTCATGATCGGCATCGTCATCGTCGCCGGTATCGCCGGTGGCTACTACTTCACCGTCATCGTGCAGGGCGGATCGGCGGGTGCGTTCCTCGCCTCGTTTACGTCGCTTGCAACCCTCACCGACATCTGGGTCGCCATGATCAAGGCGGCGATCTTCGGCTTTATGGCCGCCATCGTCGGCGCCTACAAGGGTCTCAACGCCGGCGGCGGACCTGCCGGTGTCGGGCGAGCGGTCAACGAGTCGGTCATCCTCTCGTTCATGCTGCTGTTCCTGATCAACTCGATCATCACGGCGCTCTACTTCCAGTTCGTTCCACAGGCAGGCCTGTGATGAGCGTCCTCACCGAGTTCGGCACCTCATTCGCCAAGTCTCAGCGCGCGCGCCTGGAGGGCATGGGCGACCAACTGCTGTTCTACGTCAAGTGCCTCGGTTACATCCCCAAGGTGCTCCGCGACTACCGCAAAGAAGTCTGGAAGACCCTCGCTGAGGTCGTCTTTGGCGTCGGTGCGCTCTCGGTCATCGCGGGAACGGTCGGCGTCATTGCCTTCCTCGCATTCTTCGCCGGTACCGAGGTAGGCCTGCAGGGCTACGCATCGCTGAGCCAGATCGGTGTCGCGAAGTTCACCGCGTTCATCTCGGCCTACTTCAACACGCGCGAGGTCGCACCTCTGGTCTCCTCGATCGCCCTGGCCGCCACAGTCGGCTGCGGCTACACCGCGCGTCTCGGTTCAATGCGGATCTCTGAGGAGATCGACGCCCTCGAAGTCATGGGCGTGCAGTCGCTGCCGTTCCTGGTGACAACCCGCATGATCGCCGGCTTCATCGCCGTCATCCCGCTCTACACCGTTGCACTGCTCGCGTCGTACCTCTCGCCCCGACTCATCACCACGATGATCTACGGGGAGTCTGTCGGCACGTACGACCACTACTTCCGACAATTCCTGCCGCCGATCGACATCCTCTGGTCGTTCGGCAAGTTGATCGTTCTCGCCGTGCTGATCATCCTGATCCACTGCTATCACGGCTACACGGCATCGGGAGGCCCTGCAGGCGTTGGTCTGGCCGTCGGCAACGCGATCCGTTCATCGATCGTCACGGTCATCGTCGCCAACTTCTTCCTGAGCTTCGCCATCTGGGGCTCGACGACCACAGTGCGGATCACGGGGTGATCTGATGCTGGCCAACCTGATTCACGACACCCCGGGAGAGCGGCGACGCCTCGCGGTTTCCGGCGTTGCGTTCATTCTGACGATCGCCCTCATGATCTGGCTCTGCATCGCGCTCTACAACAAGCAGTTCACCAAGACCACCGAAGTGACGGTCATGGCCGAGCGCACGGGTCTTCAGCTCGCGAAGTTCGGCGACGTCCGTATGCATGGCGCTCTCGTGGGCAATATCCAGAAGATCGAGAGCACGGGCAAGCAGGCCAAGATCACATTGCATCTGCGCCCCGAGGCCGCCCGCAACATTCCTGCCAATGTCACGGTGCAGATCATGCCGACGACGCTGTTCGGCCGAAAGTATGTCCAGTTGGTGCCACCCGAGGGCGAATCCGTCGCCGGTGCGGCCAAGCTGAAGGATGGCACGGTCATCCCGGCAAGCAGAGTGACGACAAACGTCGAGCTGCAGAGCATCATGGCCAACCTCTTCCCGCTGCTCCGCTCGATCAAGCCGGCCGACATCAACTCCACTCTCTATGCGCTTGCGCACGCGTTGGAGGGCAAGGGTGAGCAGCTCGGCGACACGTTCGAGTCGTTGGATGCCTACCTCAGGCGAGTCAACGTCAAGCTCCCGACACTGAAGACGGACCTTTCTCTACTTGCCGACGTTGCCAAAACGTACGACCTCGCTGCTCCCGACCTGATCCGGTTGCTCGACAACGCGACGGTCACGGCAAAGACGCTCACTGCCAAGAGCGACTCGCTGAACCGCGCCCTCGGCAGTATCACCGGGCTCGCTCGAGTCACCCGAGTCACTCTGTCGGAGAACGAGCAGCTGCTGATCGACCAGGTGCGGTCGGGCAGGCCGCTGCTCGCGCTGCTTGACACCTATTCGCCCGAGCTGCCCTGCCTGCTTGAGGGCATCGTTCTCCAACGAGAAAACACCATCAACGTCTTCCAGAACAACCTCATTCACCAGACTCTGGAGCTCGGTGCTCCGCAGCGGACCGCCTACACCGCGGCTGACGCTGCGGAGTTCGGCGAGATCGGCCACGGGCCGTGGTGCCTCGGGCTGCCGGCTGACTACAAGAACCCGGCAACGTTCCAGCCTTTGAAGGATGGGTCCGACAAGGACAATCCAGATGGCGACATCAAATGAGCAGCCGCGACAGGGCCTTCCGCACAGCGGCGGTCAAGCTCACCATTTTCACGGTGGTGTCACTCATGACCACCGGCCTGCTGATCGCCATCATGGGCGGCTTCGGACTTGGTTCGCAGACCGAGTACAAAGCGCAGTTCTCCACGGCGTCGGAGCTCACTAAGGGTGACGACGTGCGCATTGCCGGCGTCGTCGTCGGCAAGGTCACGGACGTCGAGATCTACAAGCGCAGCAGCGCGATGGTGACGTTCAAGGTCAAGGACGGCGTGCCCCTCACGACGGACTCCCGCGCGAGCATCCGGTTCCTCAACCTCATCGGCGATCGCTACATGTCGCTGTCCGAAGGCAAGGCCGGGTCGCCGCGCCTTCCTCCCAAGGCGACTCTTCCGCTTGATAAGACCACCCCGGCGCTCAACCTGACCGAGCTGTTCCAGGGTTTCCAGCCGCTGTTCCAGGCTCTCAATCCTGCGGACGTCAACAAGCTGTCGCTCAACCTGATCAAGGTGCTCCAGGGTGAAGGCGGCACGATCCAGGAACTGCTTTCCAACACCGCCTCGCTGACGAGCACGCTCGCAGACCGGGACCAGCTGATCGGTGACGTGATCACCAACCTGAGTTCCCTGATGAAGACGGTCGACGACCACCACCAGGAGCTGGACGAGCTGATCGTCAGCATGAAGTCCTGGTTCGGCGACCTAGCCAAGGATCGCAAGGTCATCGGCTCGTCGCTGACCAACATCGCTGACGTCACCGAGACGGTCGCCGATCTGTTGACGCAGGCCCGACCGCTGATCAAGGAAGACGTCGCTCAGCTGCGCCGCCTGTTCACCCTGCTGGCCAAGCCTGAAAACAAGGCCTACCTCGACGAGACCCTCGACAAGCTGCCCGACATGCTGACCAAGCAGACCCGCATCGGTGTCTATGGCTCTTGGTACAACTACTACCTCTGCGAGTTCCACTTCGGCATCGTGCTCCCCAGCGTCATCATGGACGCGTTGCCTGACGCCGTACGTCAGCAGATCTCGGACCTCACGATCTACAGCCAGGCCGAGAGGTGCAACTGATGGCGCGTAGAGACGATTCACAAGTCCTGAGGCTCGGTGCTGTCTCGATTGCTGTGCTGCTGCTCGTCATGGTGGCCTCGTTCAACATCCAGAAGCTGCCGTGGTTCAAGGGCACGACGTTCCACGCGGAGCTCAGCGACGCAAGCGGTCTGCGTACCGGGGCCGAGGTCCAAGTTGCCGGTGTACGCGTCGGTCGCGTCAGCAAGCTGAACATCGGTACCCAGAAGGTGATTGCAGACTTCGACGTCAAGGACGCCAAGCTGGGTCGCTCGACGCGAGCAAGTGTCGAGGTCAAGAGCCTGTTGGGTGAGAAGTTCCTCAACATCACGCCCGAGGGCAGCGGACAACTTCCCGCTGGTGCCACTATCCCGATCTCCCGTACTGACGTGACCGCTGACATCGTCAGCACGCTCGGTCAGCTGACCACTCAGACCGAACAGACCGACAAGAAGAACCTCACTACGGCCCTCAACACACTTGCCGAGGTCATTGACGAGGCGGCACCCGAAGTCCAGGCGAGCTTCAGTGGGATGTCTCGCCTGTCATCGACCATCGCCGATCGCGACGAGGACATCGAGAAGCTCCTTGCTCGCTCACGCAACGTGACCCAGCTGCTCGCCGAGCGCAAGGGCGATCTCGTGACCCTGATGAAGCAGGCCGATCTCATCTTCCAGGAGCTGCACAATCGCAAGCAGGCTGTCCACGACCTGCTGGTCAACGCGAATGCCCTGGCGAGAGAGCTCGACGGAGTTGTCAAGGACAACCGCGAGCAGCTCAAGCCCACCCTCGACAAGCTCGAGAACGTACTGCTGTTCCTGCACGCCCGTGAGGACAAGATCGAGACGCTTCTCAAGAACTACGGGCCCTACGTCAACATTCTGGGCAACATTGTCGGCTCCGGACCGTGGTTCGACGCCTATGTCCCCAACATCGCAGGTGTGTTCGCCGGCGAGTTCACGACGACCAAGCCCGGGGGCGGATGATGTCGAGCTGGAGCAGAAGGACTCAGCTGTTGCTGGCCGCCGTACCCGTCGGCCTGTTGCTGCTTGCCTTCCTGATCTTCCCCGGTGAAGGATCACGCACGGTCACGGCTCACTTCGATCGTGCCGTGGGCGTCTACCCGGGCACCCACTTACGGGTCATGGGCGTACGTGTGGGCGAAGTGACGGCCGTCGTGCCCGAGGGCAACAGCGTCCGTGTCGAGATGACGTACGACAGCGAATACAAGATCCCCGCCGATGCCGAGGCGGCTGTGATCACTCCGACATTGGTCGCAGACCGTTACGTGCAGGTCTACCCCGCGTACAGCAAGGGCGCGGCGATGAAGAACGACGGCGACATCCCGTTGGCGCGCACTCAGACGCCCATCGAGCTCGATCGCATGTTCAAGTCGCTCGACGATCTCGCGGTGACGCTTGGCCCGCAGGCCGGGTCTACCAAGGGGGCGCTCGACAACCTGCTCACGGCAGGCGTCAAGGCGCTCGGCGGCAACGGAGCGCTCGGTTCCGAGACGATTCGCAACCTGTCGAAGGCTGCTGAGGTCTTCGCGGACAACCGCGGCCCGCTGTTCGAAAACGTACGTTCACTCGCCGAGATCACCGACACGCTGGCGACCAATGACGCGACCGTCCAGGAGTTCCTGACCCAGTTGGCAGGCGTCTCCGAACAGTTTGCGGGAGAACGGGATGAGCTGAAGGCTGTTCTCGAGTCACTCGCCGACGTGCTGGGATCCGTCAAGGGATTCATCAAGGAGAACCGCGCGACCCTCGGCAAGGACATCGACCTGTTGGCCAGCCTCCTGCAGCGCGTCGACAATCAGAAGGATTCCGTCGGTATCGTGGTCCAGAAGGGCTCGCTCGCGATGAGCAACCTCGCTCTGGCGTTCGAGCCGGTCACTGGCACGTACGGCTCGCGCGTGCAGGTCCAACCTGGCATCCAGTTCCGCCCCGATCAGTTCCTGTGCCAGACGCTGACCAACACCGGAACACCCGGCATGGATGTCGTGTGCGACCTGCTCGAGACACTCTTCACTCCGCTACTGCCCGCTACTTCGGGTTCAATTGCGCCGACGAGCGACGAGACGGCGACCACGCCTGACATCGTGAGTCCTCCGACGCCCGCGTCCAAGGGCGGCAAGCCCGACCTCGTGTCGTTGCTCGGGGGTGGATCATGATGTCTCGCCGGTTCCACGTGGTCATCGCGGCAGTCCTCGCGTTCGCGCTGAGTGGCTGCACGTTCAACGGCATCTATGACCTGCCTCTGCCGGGCAACAAGGTCAGCAAGGACAACGGCTTCGAGATCAGCGCCGACTTCTCCGACGCGCTCAATGTCGTGCCCCGGTCGGCCGTCATGGTCGGCGACGTACCTGTGGGGCAGGTCGAGGAGATAGTGCGGTCGGGTTGGAATGCCCGCGTCAAGATGCTGGTTCGCAACGATGTCGTCCTGCCCGACAACGCAGTCGCCGAGATTCGGCAGACGAGCCTGCTCGGCGAGAAGTACGTCGAGCTCTCGGCCCCAGTCGGAGCCGACGGCAAGCCTGCCGGCACCGGCAAGTTGGGCCCCAACGACGTGATCCCGATGGATCGGACCGGTCGCAACCCGGAGGTCGAGGAAGTCCTGGGCGCGCTCTCCTTTGTGCTGACCGGTGGTGGTCTCGGTCAGCTCCAGACCATCACTCGCGAGCTCAACGCGATGATGGACGGTCGCACCGACAAGATGCGCGACGTGCTCACCCAGGTCAACACCCTCGTCGGCACGCTCGACTCGCAGAAGGGCGACATCATCAACGCGCTCGAGTCGATCAACGGCTTGAGCCAGACGCTGGTCAGCGAGAAGGAGACCATCGGCAAAGCGATCGATGCAGCCGGGCCGGCGATCGATGTTCTGCGTGACCAGCACGACCAGCTGGTCGGCATGCTCGCTGAGCTCGACAAGCTCGGCGTGGTCGGCACCCGGGTGGTCAACGCGACCAAGGACGACCTGATCGCGGAGCTCCGCCATCTCGAGCCCGTGCTGCGCAACTTGTCGGATACCGGCAAGTCGCTGGTCCCAGGCCTGGTCACGGCTTCCAGCTACCCGTTCCCGATCGACGCAGCCGACGTGATCAAGGGTGACTTCGCCAACGTCGTGTTCTCGATGCAGGTCAAGCTCACTCCTGTCAGCGAAGGTGGCTTGCTGCCGACGACGCTCGACGAAATCGTGACTCTGTGCCGCGGGCTTCCGACGGCACCCATCTGTAGCTTGGCCAGTGGAGTGTTCGACCCGATCTGCGCATTGCTGCCTCTGCTTCCCCTGTGCGAAGCCGCCGATCCGGAATCGCTGGCAGCAAACGGACAACCAGACACGCTCCTCCACGATCTCCTGACCGGCAAGTCGGGCGATAGCGGCGCCGAGTCGGACGCTGACACCGGGTCCAACGGTCTCGTGGACCTCATTGGCGGACTAGCGGGAGGAGGCAAACGATGAGGCGTGGAATCAAGGTCAGACTCGTTGCCTTCGTCGTGCTGAGCGTGACGAGCATCCTGTACGTCGGTGCCAACTATCTCGGCTTCATCGACCAGGCACTGGGACGCGGCTACACCGTGCACGTGATGCTTCCGGATTCTGGCGGACTCTACGAGGGCAGCGAGGCAAGCTATCGCGGGGTCAGGATCGGCAAGGTCGCCAAGATGGAGGTCAAGGGCGACGGTTTGCAGGTCGATCTGGCCATCGACGAGGACACCAAGATCCCGGTCGATTCTCCCGTCTTCGTCCACAACCTCAGTGTTGTCGGTGAGCAGTACATCTCGTTCGAGCCGACGACGAAGAACGGTCCACTACTCAAGGATGGCGACACCGTGCGTGGCACGGCCGAGAGCCTTCCGCTTGGTGAGGACGTACTCCTGCAGGACCTCGACAAGTTCGTCTCGAGCGTGAACGTCAGCGAGCTCAACACGGTCGTCACCGAGCTCGGCACGATGTTCCGCGACAACGCCAATCCGCTGCGATCGATGGTCGACAGCGCTCAGAAGTTCATCGATGCCGCGGTCGAAAATGAGCCGCAGACTCTCGCACTGTTGGACGACGCGCAGACGGTCCTCCAGACGCAGAAGGACAATTCCGACAACATCCGGTCGTTCGCCAAGGACCTCGCGGACGTGACCGAAACTCTGGCAACGTCGGACAAGGACGTACGCGCGATCCTTGACCGGGCAGCACCTTCGGCGGACGAGGTCACGAGGCTGGTTCGCACGCTTCGCAAGTCTCTGCCGCCGCTGCTCAAGCCACTGATCAGCGTCACCGAAGTCCTCGACGCACGCCTGCCAGCTCTCGAGCAGCTCCTCGTGACGTTCCCGCGTCTCATTTCTTCAGGACCTTCGGCTCTCACCGACGGTTCGCAGACCGACGGCCAGAAGTTCGGACGAGTGAACCTCAACCTCAACCAGGATCCTGGGGCCTGCACCGAGGGTTACCTTCCGCCGGGGCAGTGGCGTCCGACTTCGGAGGAGTCTTTTGTCCCTCCGTACTATGAAGCTCAGTGCGCATCGGGCCCGCCAGTCAACATGCGCGGCACCAAGTACGCGCCTCCGCTCTTCGACTGGAAGAACCAGTGAAACGAATCTCCACCACGAACGCTGTACTCCTAGTCGCACTCGCTGTTCTCGTGGCCTGGCTGGTCATGTTCGCCGTACGCGGCAGCGCAGCGGCGCCGGGCACCACTCCGTCCGAGGCTCGGGCCGAGCAATATGCCGATGTCACTCGTGCTGCCCGCTCGGAGACGCTGGCCTTTCTCGCTGTTGACCACCGAAAGATGGATCAGCTGACCAAGCGTGTTCTCGAAGGTGCAACCGGAGAGTTCAAGAAGCAGTACGAGACGTCCCTGAAGTCGCTGAAGGATGCGGCCGTCAGTCAGGAATCGATCTCCACCGGCCACGTCGACCAGATCGGCCTCGGTGACGTGGATGACGACTCGGCTTCCGTGTTCGTCGCTGCGAGCAGCAAAGTCCAGAACAAGGGCACCAAGGGCAAGGTCGAGGACCGGTCCTGGCGCATGAAGCTGACAATGGCCAAGGTGGACAACCGCTGGCTCGTCCGGCAGCTCGAGTTTGTGGGTTGATGATGGCGAAGCTCAAGCGCGACGAACGCGTCTGCCCCTTCTGTGCGGAGACCATCAAGGCCTCCGCGATCAAGTGCCGTTTCTGCCAGTCCGAAGTGACTCCGATCCTCGAGCCCGAAACTGCGACTGTTGAGCCGGTCGCGAAGGCGCCGGCCACGAAGGTCCCGGCCAAGAAGGTCGCACCAAAGACTGAGCCGACGGTCATCGATGATCTGAAGGCCGATCGCCCGTCCTTCGCCGAACGACTCGCGCCGCTCTACAAGAACCTGACACTCGTCTTGGCGACACTCGTGGCGCTCGCCGCTGCGGGCATCGGCACGCTGTGGTGGCAAGCTGAACAAGGTTCGGCCAGCACGACGTCGAACGGAGTTCTGGTTGGTGACGACGCGCGTACTGAGGTGCTCATCTCGGCCGCCGACCTGGCTACGCGCACGCTGTCGTACGACTACAAGACGTTCGACAACGACATGGAGACAGCTCGCGCTCGTATGACGAAGTCGTTCCGCACGGAGTACGACGCGACGATGTCGCAGGTCAAGGCCAACACCGTGAAGAACGAGATCGTGCTTCAGGCGACCGCAGTGTCCTCGGCGATCATCTCCGCGACTGAGCACAAGGCCAAGGTTCTGGTGTTCCTGAACCAGACGACGACTGCCGGTGTCGGGAAGTCCGCCAAGCAGCAGGCCAGCCAGAACAGCCTCGTGGTCACGTTGACGCGCGGCGATGGCGACTGGGCCATATCCAAACTGACCGCTCTGGGATAGAATAGAACACGTTCTAGTTCTACTGTCCCGAGGAGCGGATCCGCGATGGCAAAGGTCGAGGTCGACTTCGACGTATGTGAGGCAAACGCCTTGTGTGAGGCAATGGCACCCGACGTGTTTTTCGTCGATGACGATGACTTCCTGCAGGTTGAGGACCCGACGGTGACCGACGAGAACCGCGATCGCGTTCAGCGCGCCGTGGCCGTCTGCCCCAAGTCCGCCCTTCGAATCAACGAGGACGCTGAGTGAGCTCAATTTCTCTGGACGGCCGCACTGCGGTCGTCACCGGTGCTGGCGCGGGCCTGGGGCGTGCAGAAGCCGTTGCCCTGGCGAAGGCCGGCGCACGCATTGTCCTCAATGACCTTCCCGGTGCGGCCGATGAGGCTGCCGATGAGATCAAGGCGCTGGGCGCCGAGGTCGCATTTGCGCCCGGCGACATCGGCGAGCGAGCCACCGCTGACCTGATCGTGAAGACGGCGCTCGACAGTTTCGGCTCCCTCGACATCGTGGTCAACAACGCCGGCGTCACTCGCGACAAGATGCTGTTCAACATGACCGACGAGGAGTTCGACCTCGTCATCAAGATCCACCTCCGGGGCCACTTCCTGCTGTCGCGCAATGCTGCAGCGCATTGGAAGCAACTCGCCAAGGAGACCGGCGCACCCGTCGATGCCAGTGTCATCAACACGGCATCCGAGGCGTTCCTCACTGGCTCGCCCGGCCAGGCCAACTACGCCGCCGCCAAGGCGGGCATCACGGCGCTCACGCTGACGACGGCTCGCGGGCTGTCACGCATCGGCGTACGCGCCAACGCGATCTGCCCCCGCGCTCGTACGGCGATGACTGCCGCGGTGTTCGGAGAAGACGAGTCTGGCAAGACGATCGACCCCTACAGCGCCGATCACGTAGCCCCGCTGGTCGCGTACCTCGCCTCACCGGCGGCTTCACGTATCAGCGGTCAGGTCTTCGTCGTCTACGGCGGGATGGTGGCGCTGATCGCCGCACCCGTTGTGGAGCAGCGTTTCGACACCACGGCCGACATCTGGTCCACCGAGGAGCTCGACAAGTCCCTCGGCGGCTTCTTCGCTGACCGGGATCCCGAGATCTCGTTCGCAGCCGACGCCATTCTTTCGCTCTAACTTCACTTCTTACGTTCATGGAGGAACACATGTCCCGTCTTGCGGGTAAGCGCGCGATCATCACTGGTGGCGCACAGGGTCAGGGCGCGGCCATCGCGCGCCACTTCGTACGTGAAGGCGCCAAGGTGATCATCGCCGACGTCGCCGACGACGCGGGCAAGCTGCTTGCCGACGAGCTTGGCGACGCTGCGTTCTTCAGCCACCTCGATGTGGCCGACCCGGCTTCGTGGGCCGAGGTCGTCAAGGACGCCGAAGTCAGCTTGGGCGGAACCGTCAACGTGCTCGTCAACAACGCCGGCGTCCTGCGCTTCGGCGAGATCGACACGATGCTCGAGTCGGACCTGGACCTGTTGATCAATGTCAACATGAAGGGCACGTTCTTCGGTATGGCCGCTGTTGCCCCGGCGATGAAGGCCAACCGTCAGGGCTCGATCATCAACTGCTCCTCGGTCGAAGGCCTCGCCGGAATGTCGTCGCTGACCGGCTACGCCGGCACGAAGTTCGCCATCCGCGGCATGACCAAGTCCGCAGCGATCGAGCTCGGCGCCCACAACGTGCGCGTCAACTCGGTCCACCCGGGCATGATCGACACCCCCATGACCCAGGCGCAGGGCGGCGAAGCGGCCATGCAGTGGGGATCGACCCGCATTCCGCTTGAGCGCGTTGGAACGCCTGAGGACATCGCACCGTTGTACGTGTACTTGGCGAGCGACGAGAGCGGTTACACCACGGGCGGCGAATTTGCCGTCGATGGCGGGGTCACAGCAAGCCACACGTTCTACCCGGGCAACAGTGGGAAAAATTCCGGACGCTGAGGTGACGAAGGCCTCAGTGCCAGAATTTCCTCATTGACCCCTGGTCGCGAGACAATTGAAAGTTCAGTCAAGTGCACTGAACTTGCACAACCCGACGGAGGCGCCACGTGCGTATCGCATTCATGTCTTACCGCAGCAAGCCACATTGCGGTGGTCAGGGCGTCTACCTCCGACACCTGAGCCGTGAGCTGGTTGAGCTCGGTCACCACGTCGAGGTCTACTCGGGTCAGCCCTACCCGGAGCTCGACGAAGGCGTCATCCTGCACAAGGTGCCGTCGCTTGACCTCTACCGCGAGCCCGACCCGTTCCGCATCCCGAAGGCCAAGGAGTTCCGCGACCTGCTCGACGTCGAGGAATTCCTCACGATGTGCACCGCCGGATTCCCCGAGCCCAAGACGTTCAGCAAGCGCGCTGCTCGCCTGATGAAGGACCGAGTTGGCGACTTCGACATCGTCCACGACAACCAGACGGTCGGCTCGGGCATGCTCGACATCGCCGAGCTGGGCTTCCCGCTCATCACCACGATCCATCACCCGATCACGTTCGATCGCCGAATCGATCTGGCGCAGGCTCCGCTTCGCAAGAAGGTCAGCACTCGTCGCTGGTACGGCTTCCTGCGTATGCAGAAGCGAGTCGCCAAACAGCTCACCAAGATCCTCACGGTCTCGGAGTCGAGTCGCCGCGACATCATCGCCGACTTCGGCGTTGATCCTTCGGTCCTCGAGGTCATCACGTTGGGTGTTGACGACGTGTTCGTACCGCCGACAGCCCCGCGCGTACCGGGTCGAATTATGGCCATGGCCAGTGCCGATGCCCCGATGAAGGGAATCGCGACGCTGCTGGAGGCCTTTGCCAAGTTGCGTACCGAGCGCGATCATCTCGAACTCGTGCTCGTCACGACGCCCAAGGCTGGCGGACGCACGGAGAAGCTCATCGACGATCTCGGCATCGCTGAGCACGTCCGGTTCGTCAACGGCATCAGCGACGCTGAGTTGGTCGACATCATGGGCTCTGCTGAGCTCGCCTGCGTCCCGTCACTGTACGAAGGCTTCTCGCTGCCGACCGCCGAACTGATGGCGTGCGCCACCCCGCTCGTCGTAAGCCGTGCCGGCGCGATCCCTGAGGTTGTCGGTGAGGATGGCGTCTGCGCCAAGCTCGTGACTCCTGGCGACGTCGGAGAGCTCGAAGCGGCCATTGCCGATCTGCTCGACGACCCCAAGCGCCGCGAGGCGATGGGCAAGGCCGGACGCGAGCGCGTACTCGAGATGTTCAGCTGGAGTGCCGTAGCCAAGTCCACGGCTGCCGCATACGAAGAAGTGATCGCTGCTCATGCAGCAAAGAATGCAGGGGAGAAGTAAGTGCTGACGATTGACTTTGACCGTCTCGGTCTCAAGCCGGGCGAGCGTGTTATCGATGTGGGAGCTGGCGCTGGCCGGCACTCGTTCGAGATGTACCGCCGCGGTGCCGACGTGATCGCATTCGATCAGGACGCCGATGAACTGGCCAACGTGCTCGACCTGTTCGGTGCGATGAAGGAAGCCGGCGAAGTGCCCGAGGGCGCGTCTGCCGACATCAAGGAGGGTGACGCCCTGGCGCTTCCCTTCGCTGATGGCGAGTTCGACCGGGTCATCGCATCCGAGATCCTCGAGCACATCCCCGCCGACATCCAGGCGATCAACGAGCTCGTACGCGTTCTGCGTCCCGGTGGCACGATGGCCATCACGGTGCCCCGTTGGCTGCCAGAGATCGTCTGCTGGAAGCTCTCCGAGGATTACCACAACACGCCTGGCGGTCACATCCGCATCTACTCCGACAAGGAGCTGATCGGCAAGCTCGTCAACGCCGGCATGGAGTTCGAAGAGATCGACTACGCGCACGGTCTGCACTCGCCCTACTGGTGGCTCAAGTGCGCAGTGGGCGTCAAGAACGACGACAACCCGCTCGTGAAGGCCTACCACCAGGTTCTGGTGTGGGACATCATGAAGACGCCTCGCTACAGCACGGTGACGCGATTCGCGGAGAAGCTCCTCAACCCGGTCATCGGCAAGAGCATGGTGCTCTATCTGCGCAAGCCGGAGTCTGCTTCGTCATGACCCCGGAGCAGATTGCCCAGACGGCTGCCAGCATCGCCTCGATGCAGGAGCCCGATGGAGCGATCCCGTGGACCATCGGCGAGCACACTGACGCCTGGAACCACGTCGAGGGCGCCATGGCACTGCTCGTTGGTGGCGAGATTGCCGCCGCGGAGGCCGCGTACGACTGGTGCCTGCGCACCCAGCGTTCTGACGGTTCTTGGCCGATGAAGCTGGTTGCCGGCACTGTCGAGGACGCCAGCACCGAGACCAACATGGCCGCCTACGTCGCCGTCGGCGTGCTTCACCACTGGTCGATCCGTCGAGACCGTGAATTCCTCGACCGTATGTGGCCGGTTGTACGCGGCGCACTCGACTTGGTCGTGGACCTCCAGCTGCCGTTCGGCGGTATTGCGTGGTCGCGCGAGTGGGATGCCAATGGCCCCGCCAAGATCAACGACGAGGCACTGCTGGCCGGCAGCTCCAGCATCTATCAGGCGCTGCGCTGCGGAGTCGCGCTCGCCGAGATCATGGATGAACCGCAACCTGAGTGGGAGCTCGCGGGAGGTCGTCTGGGTCACGCCCTGCGCGAGCACCGCGACCAGTTCCTCGACAAGTCGAACTTCTCGATGGACTGGTACTACCCCGTTCTTGGCGGCGCCGTGCGCGGTCCCGCCGCTTCAGAGATGCTCGCCTCACGATGGGACACGTTCGTCGAGGACGGCCTCGGCATCCGCTGCGTCAGCGAGAACCCCTGGTTCACCGGTGCCGAGACCTGCGAGCTCGCCATGGCACTGCAGGCGATCGGCGATCCACGTGCCGAGCAGGTATTCACCGACATGCAGCACCTCCGCACGGAGGACGGCGCCTATTGGACCGGCTACGTCACGCCGGATCGAGTCCACTGGCCGCACGAACACACGACCTACACCGCAGCGGCCGTGATCCTCGCCTGGGATGTGCTGACCTCGACCACATACGGCTCGGGCGTCATGACTGGCCACGGCATCGGCGTCGAGTTCGACGAGATCGCGCTGGAGTGCGACTGCCCGTCAACCGACCAGTTCGCCGGCTTGTCCCCGACTACGCGTTAGCACTCGCATCGAGCCCACCGTCTCGGTCGGCTCGAAGGACCCTGACTCGACGGCTCTCTGCCATACGTGGAACGGTGCCTGACCGCCGTCTTCTGGGCGCTCGAAGACGTCATGGATCACCAGGGCACCTCCCGGCATGACCCAGTGCGCAAATCCTGAGTAGTCGTTCTGGGCGTGCTCTTCGGCGTGACCGCCGTCGATGAACAACAAGCTGACCGGCGTATGCCACCAGGTCGCAACGCTGGTCGACTTGCCGATGACGGCAGTCACCTGATCCTCGAGCCCAGCCCGGGCGATCGTCTTGCGGAACACCAGCAGCGTGTCCATCAGGCCGAACTCATCGTCGACGAGCGAGGAGTCGTGGTGCTCCCAGCCAGCCTGGTTCTCTTCCGAGCCACGGTGGTGGTCGACCGTGAGCACGATGCCACCAACCTCGCGTGCCGCGGCGCCCATGTAGATCGCGGACTTGCCGCAGTACGTACCGATTTCGAGTGCCGGCCCGTGGAGGAGGCGCTCACGCGCGACGCGATGCAGGAAGGCGCCCTCATCCTCGGGCATGAAGCCCTTGGCCTCCAGTGCATGGGCAAGCAGGTCTGCAGGCATCTCCGAAGTCACGGAGACAGTCTGCCTTAGCGGACAGGCAGCTCCTGAACGTGCCAGCGGTTGCCATCCGGGTCGGCGAAGCTCGTGAACGTGCCCCACGGCTGTACGTCGAGCTCGGTGGCTTCGACACCCTTGGCGATCAGCTCGTCGCGGGCGGCCTGAGCGCTGGCGACGACGACCTGGATGCTGTCTTGCTGGCCGGGCGCAAGTCCGCTGCCCATGCCGTCGCCGAACGCGATTGAGCAGGCAGAACCGACTGGCGTCAGCTGCACAAAACGTATGTTCTCGTCTACGCGGATGTCGTGGTCAAGGTTGAATCCGACCTGATCAGCATAGAAATCACGCGCCCGATCGACATCGGTGACCGGCACGAAGATGAGTTCGATCCTGCAGTCCATGGTGTCCTCGAATCCCTCTTGCCGCGGTCCCCCTGACCTGCGGCGACAAGTCCATTGTTATCGCGGGGTATGACATTTTGAGTCCTCTGCGAGGCTTATGGCATGCCGCTGAGTGGAGAATACGCACCGAGTACGTCCGACTGGGCCCGCAAGCAGGCCGAGCTCTACGAGAGCACCCACGGCGAGAAGGGCAACTCGATCCTGGGTCGACCGATCATCCTGCTCTACACGTTGGGCGCAAAGAGCGGCAAGATCCGTACGACTGCGTTGATGAGGGTCGAGCACGAAGGCGAGTATCTCGTCGTAGCTTCCAAGGGTGGGGCGCCCGACAATCCGAGCTGGTTCTACAACCTCGTCGATGCGCCACTGGTCGAGCTCAAGGACGGTGCTGTCCGCAAGGACTACACGCCACGTGAGCTTGATGGCGACGAGCGCGCTGTCTGGTGGGACCGTGCAGTGGAGGCATTCCCCAACTACGCGGAATACCAGGTCAAGACGGATCGGCTGATCCCGATCTTCCTGCTCACGCCCGTCGACTAAACCTCAGCCGACGATGGTTGAGTCGATGACGGAGTTCGGCCGAAACTGAATGATCCCGCCATGCGTCGTCGGACGTATGAGGTCGAAACCACCGGTGGCGACGAGCGCCCACTGCAGTGGTGGTTCCGCCTGCCCGAGGTGCTTGCCTCCGAGCGGTGCGAAGAGATTAAGTGCCTCGGTCGCGCAGGCGTGATGCGTTGGCGGAAACGTGAAGAGCCCGCTTCGCCACTCGGCCTCGGGGCCCAAGAACGCGACGGGTCGCGTCAGCGGCTCACCGCAGATGCCGCAGATGCGGCTCAGCGCACAGCGGATCGCGCGGCGCTTGACCACCGAGGAATGGTCGAGCGAACCGTCGTCGTCCTCGCACGCGAAGGGCACCGGCAGCCCACCTGAGGTCGGCCGGGTGTCGAGCAGCGAGGTCACGCCGCGCCCGACCACTTGCCGAGCTCGGAGCGTCGGTTCTGTCGCTCGTCATCACGCAGGCGCCGGGACTGACGCGGAGACAGCGGTGCCGGGTTGTCCTCGGTGCGCTTGTTGGGCAGCGACAACTTCAGGATGGTGCGGAGAGTCTGCCCGTACTGCTTCCACAGCGGTCCGGTCGTGTACGGGATGTCGTACCGCTTGCAGAGGTCCTGGACCTTGACCGAGATCTGAGCGTAGCGGTTGCTGGGCAGGTCGGGGAACAGGTGATGCTCGATCTGGTAGCCGAGCTGGCCGCTCATGATGTGGAGCAGCTTGCCGCCCTTGAAGTTGGCCGAGCCCAGCATCTGGCGCAGGTACCACTCCGCGCGCGTCTCGTCCTCCAGCTCTTCCTCGGTGAAGTGCACCGCCCCGTCGGGGAAGTGACCGCAGAAGATGATGCCGTGCGTCCACACGTTGCGGATGATGTTGGCGGTGAAGTTGGCCGTCAACGTGTGCAGGAAGAAAGGACCGGTCAGCAGCGGGTACATCACGTAGTCCTTGAGGGACTGCTTGCCGACCTTCCTGCCGATCTGGCGCAGCTGCTTCTTGAGTAGCGGTATGTCCTTCTCGCCCTTGCGAATCGCCTCGATGTCGAGGTCGTGCAGCGCCACACCCCACTCGAAGAACAGGGCGAGCAGTGCGTTGTAGGCGGGCTGGCCGAGGTTGGCCGGGTGCCACTTCTGGTCACGTGACATCCTCAGGATGCCGTAGCCGATGTCGTTGTCGTGGCCGAGAACGTTGGTGAACTGGTGGTGGATGTAGTTGTGCGAGTGCTTCCACTGCTCGGCCGGCTGAGTGGTGTCCCACTCCCAGTTGCTCGAGTGGATCTCGGGGTCGTTCATCCAGTCCCACTGGCCGTGCATGGCGTTGTGCCCGAGCTCCATGTTCTCGAGGATCTTGGCGGACCCGAGCAGCGCGGTGCCGAGCAGCCAGGCAGGCGGGAAGAAACTGGCGAACAGGGTGATGCGTCCAGCGGCGGCAAGGCGGCGCTGAAGTGTGATGACGCGCAGGATGTAGTCGCGGTCAGCCTGACCGCGGGACGCCTCGATCTCGGCGCGTATGGCGTCGAGCTCGGCGCCAATCGCGTCTACCTCATCGTCGGTCAGGTGGGTGTATTCACGTACGTCGGCGTATGCCATGTGCGTTCCCTTCGGGAGTTGAGGTCAGATGGCCAGGGTGCAGTCACCGGCGGCGACTGAGATGCAGGTCTGGATGTATTCGTTCGGTTCGCTGTGCTCGTTGCCGCTGCGCAGGTCGCGGATGCTGCCGGATGCAAGAGGTACGTCGCACGTGTGGCAGATACCCATACGGCAACCAAAGAGCATGTTGATGCCGGCCTTCTCGCCGGCTTCGAGCAGCGTCGTGGCGCCGTCGACCTCGACGGTGGGGCCGCCGACACCGAAGGTGACGGTGCCGCCCTCGCCGCCGCTCGCGAGGTTGAGCGTGAAGCGCTCGACGTGGAGGTGGTCGAGTCGTCCCTCCGACTCGAAATGTTCGCTGAACGCGTCGAGCATCGGTCCCGGTCCGCAGGCCCAGGCCTCGCGCTCGCGCCAGTCCGGGCAGACCGTGTCGAGCTGGTCAGCTGTGAGCAGCCCGTCTGCATCGGTGAATCGTTCGTAGAACGTAAAGGATTCATACCTCAGCGCCAGAACCCGCAGCTCGTGGACGAACATCATGTCGTCCTCAGTCGTCGCCGAGTATGCGAGAACGACATCGGGTATGGAACCTCGGCGATCCATGGTTCGCAGGATCGACATGACCGGGGTGATGCCGCTGCCGCCAACAAGCATCAGCATCTTCGCTGGGGGAGGATCGGGGAGGACGAAGTCGCCCTGGGGTGAGGCAAGGCGAACGATTGTTCCGGGCTCGAGACCATTGACCAGGTGATCTGAGAGGAACCCTTCGGGCATGGCCTTCACCGTGATGCTGACGGTCTTGCCCTCGACGAGCGGAACAGACGAGAGCGAGTAGGAGCGCCAGTGGAACTTGCCGTCGATCTCGACGCCAATTCCGATGTATTGGCCAGGAGCATGGTTGAACGACCAGCCCCATCCAGGGCGGATCACGAGGGTTGCGGCTCGATCGGTGATCGGTACGACCTTTTCGATCCGGCCGCGCAGCTCACGCTGCGACCAGAGCGGATTGATCAGAGCCAGGTAGTCGTCAGGCGCAAGCGGGGTGGTGAGAGCCTTCCCAAAGCGGCGAAGGCCGCGCAGGGCCGGCGACCGCTGGATCAGTGGTTCAGTCATGTCCACTCCTTCGGTGTACAAGTGTTCACTCAAACTGTAAACCAGAGTGACACTTTGGCAACCCCGGAGGGAGGCGACCTCGATCACATGAGCATGATGCAACCACTGAATCGGTACAACCGCTTCGCGAAAATCAGTCCCAAGACACTGCGTTCGGAGTCGAGCCCTCCAGAGTGCTGCACCGCACGCCCCCCGGTACCGCACCTCACAGCAGGCTCAGGAGTGTCTCGAGCAGCGCTGACACCGTTGCCTGAGCCTCGTTCAATGCGGCCACGGCCGCGTCGTACGTCTCTTTCAGGGCTGAGGTCTTCGCAGTTGCCGCGTTCACCGCGGCCACGGCGGCGTCGTAGTCGACCTTGATGGTCGCGGCTTCGGCGTAGGCGGCCTTGCCCGCGGAGATGGCGGCGTCGTACTCCGGAGCGAACGCCCACGCTTTTGCGTAGGCCGCTTTGCCAGCCGCGATGGCAGCGTCATAGTCCGACTTCATTCCGGCAGCCTTGGCGTAGGCGGCATTGCCGGCGGCGATGGCGGCGTCGTAGTCGGTCTTCATGCCGGTGGCGCGCGCGTAGGCGGCCTTGCCTGCGGCGATGGCGGCGTCGTAGTCGGTCTTCATGCCGTTGGCGCGCGCGTAGGCCGCTTTGCCTGCGGCGATGGCGGCGTCGTAGTCGGTCTTCATCGCGGCAGCCCTGGCGTAGGCCGCGTCGCCAGCCGCCAGAGCGTCCAGATACTTCTGGGCCAAGCCAGGCAACAGGAGATTTGAGTCCGGATCACCGAGCGCGACAGTGGCCAGATACTCCTGCTTGACTGCTGCAGCCAGCGTGTAGGCAGCTTTGCCCTCAGCGGCGGCGGTGTCGTAGGCCTGCTTGATCGTTGCTGCGTTGGCGTAGGCGGCTTTGCCCTCAGCGGCGGCGGTGTCGTAGGCCTGCTTGATCGTTGCTGCGTTGGCGTAGGAAGCCTTGCCCTCGGCAACGGCCACGTCGTAGGCCTGCTTGATCGAACCGGCTGCTGCGTAGGCTGCTCGACCCTCCAGTACGGCTGCGTCGTAGGCCTGCTTGATGGTGGTGGCTGTTGCGTACGAGGCTTTGCCTTCAGCGACGGCCGTGTCGTACTTCTGTTTGATGGAGGCCGCGTTGGCGTAGGCGGCTTTGCCTTCGGCGACAGCTGCGTCGTAGTCGACCTTGATTGCCGAAGCGGTGGCGTAGACGTCGTGGCCTTCCTCCACAGACGCTTCGTACTGGTCCTTCAGGTCGGCGGCATGGGCATACGCTTCGTCGCGAGCGACGACCGCCGCGTCGTACTCCTGCTTCGCGGCTGTCGCTGCTTCCGACTTGGAAGCGGCGAATGTGACTGCGTCGTCGCGGATCTCAGCAATGGTGGCCAGCTTGGGATCTGTCGGGATCAGATCGTCATCCGAGGTCGTGACGCGCTCGACATTTCGTGCGGTGTGCGCTCTGACATCTCCTGTGTCGGCGTCAACGGTCAACTTGATCTGGCCGACGTTCTGTCCGTGGTAGCCCGTCTGAATCAAGGGACGGGTGCGGCCTGAATCGCCAGGAACCGGCGCGTTGTAGACGTACGCGTTGTGCGTGTGGCCCATGATCATCGCATCGACATCAGGCGACGTGTCCTCGACGATCCGCGTGAAGGTGTTGCTGCTCTGCATCGCCTGCTCAAGGGTCCAGGTTCCCCACGGAGCACCTTCGTGGATGGCGGCAACGATGACGTCAGGTTGCTCGGACGACGGCAAGGCGTTGAGCCGGTCAACCTCGGCGTTGATCCCTTCCACGGGATCGCCAAAGGTCAACCCTGCGATGCCCGACGGCTCGACGAGTTCTGGCGTGGTGTCCGTGACGGCGCCGATGACGGCGATCCGCACTCCGCTGACGGTGTACATCGTGGAGGCATCCAGCGCGGGCGCTCCGCCGGACTTCGTGACGTTGGCGCCGAGGATCGGGAAGTCGGCCCGCGCCATGATGCGGTTGACCAGATCGTTGTAGCCCTTGTCGAACTCGTGATTGCCAACGGCCGAGGCGTCGACACCCAGAACGTTGAGCACATCAATCGTCGGGTTGTCGTCCTGAGCGTTGGATGCGGGCGCGGACTCGCCGACATTGTCTCCGGCCGAGATGAGCAGTGTGTTGTCGGCTGAGCCATCGCCGAGCAGCTGTTCGACTGTCGCCGCCCATTGGACAACCTTGCCGTCGATCTGGCCGTGGAAATCGTTCACAGCGACGAGATTGATCGTGACGTCATTTGCCGCTTGAGCTGGCGATACGCACAGCAGACCGCCAGTCACGACGGCGGCAGCCGTCGCGAGTCCACAAAGCGATCGGTTCATCGTTCTTACTCCCTCAACATCACGGGTCGCCCAAACGACCCGTGCTTCATCCAAGTACGCATCTCTCGATGTGTCCTTGACTCCCACATTCAGTGAAGCACGCCGCGAGGTCGACCGTGATCGGTTTGCTCATATGGGAGAGCAGAAAAGCCCGTCCTGGATGACAGACACATGCAGAGTCGCAGGCGTCACTGATGGGGTCGGCCTAGTCGCGCTGCTGGTCCATCACGTTGGCTTCATCGAGCGTCGGCGCCGAGCCGCCGAGGCGTGCCGGCACCCAGTTCTCGCCCTTGGGGTGCGGCCCGTATGCGTCCTGCACCTCATGTAGCAACGCCGTCATTGCGGCATGCAGGGAAGTGGAGAGCTCGTCGGCAGAGCCTGACGGCGGGATCGGCTCGCCGATCAGGACCATCACAGGCGTCTTGGTGCGTCCGAGCTGGCGCGGTAGTCCTTTGGTTGCGATGCGCTGCGAGCCCCACACGATGCACGGGATGATCGGCACGTCGGCCTCGATCGCCATTCGCGCGGCGCCGGACTTCAGGGTCTTGATCTCAAAGCTGCGGCTGATGGTCGCTTCCGGGTAGACGCCGACGATCTCGCCCTTGCGGAGCTCGTCGACCGCGGCGCGATAGGCGTCAGCACCCGCCGAGCGATCGACGGCAATCACTTGGCACCCCCACATCAGGAACCTGATGACGGGATTGTTCTTGAGCTCGATCTTGGCCATGAAGCGCACGAATCGCTTGTCACGACGCCTGGCGTCGATCCCGATGTAGGTGAAGTCGACGTAGCTCGTGTGGTTGATGGCCAACACCGCGCCAGTCCCCTTGGGGAGCCGACGCTCACCCAGCCGGATCGTCTTGTGCCCGGTGACCAGATTGAACAGACGGAAGAAGCTGACCACAAATCCGTAAATCACAGGGCCTCCAGGACTTTCAACGTGCGCAACCAAGCCTGCGACGACGGGTCGATGACGACGAAATGATCGCCTTCGACGCGAATCAACTCGGCATCTGCACCGGCCTTCTTCGCCCGCTCAACGTAGCCGATTGACTGGCTGATCGGGACGATGTCGTCCTCAATGCCATGGACGCATCTGACCGGCACCGAAAGCGGGATCTGTGACATCGGGTCGGCCTGTGCGTATGTGTTGTCACCCATGAATGCCCTCACGGCGCTGGATCCGAGGTCGTCCTCGTTGGCCGCCGCCAAGTCGAGCACGCCGGCCTGGGAAATGGCCGCAGTCACCGGCACCGTCGGGTTCGTACGGCCGGCCGCCAGAACAGCCAAATGACCTCCGGCAGAGTGCCCCAGAGTGATCACCGTGGAAGTGTCGAGACCGTCAACACCGGCGAGTGCATCAATGCCGGCGCTGACGTCGTCGAACGTGGTGGGCCAGCCGCCCCCATTGCCAACGCGTCGGTACTCGAGGTTGTAGGCATCCCAGCCATTTCTGGCGAGCGATGCCGCGAGGGGTCGGCCAAGCGAGAGGTCGTACAGCGATTTCCAAAAGCCGCCGTGGATCACAACGACAACGCCCTTGGAGGCGCCCTGTGCGCGGGTGAGCTCGGCGAACTGTGACGCGCCGTCGCCGTACGAGATGGTCTCCACCGATCGCCCCTTCGTGTTCGATGGTGCGCAGGCGGCGAGGCCAGCAAGAGCCATCAGGCTGAGCACTTGGCGCCGGTCCATCGGGCCAACCGTACGCGGTGATTGAGCGTTGGTCGGGACACACGCGGTCGCCCGATAGAATCGTGTTCCGTCGAGTCCAGGGAGGCCCGCGTGGATGTCCACGAGCTCGACCAGCTGCTGCTGATCGGCTCTGGCGTCCTGATCCTGGCGATCCTGGCCGTGCGACTCTCCGTCACAGCCGGCCTTCCCTCACTCCTCGTCTATCTGGCGTTGGGACTGCTGCTCGGCAATGCCGGTCTCGGGGTCCCATTCGACGATGCCGACCTGGCCTTGGTGCTGGGCTTCTCTGCGCTGGTGCTGATCCTCGCCGAAGGTGGTTTGTCGACGAAATGGGAGCACATCCGTCCGTCGATGGGATTCGGGCTGCTGCTTGCAACGCTCGGATCGGCCATCAGCGTCGTCGTCGTCGGTCTCGGGGCGCACTACCTACTTGATCTCGACTGGGAGTTGGCGTTCCTGCTGGCCGCGGTCATGACCCCGACCGACGCCGCTGCGGTGTTCTCGGTCCTCCGAGCGGTTCCGCTCAAGCACCGGGTGACCGGCACCCTTGAGGTCGAGTCGGGGCTGAACGATGCGCCGATCGTCGTACTCGTCGTGGCGATCAGCGCCGGCGACCTTGCCGAGAAGGGTGCGTGGGCGTTCACGGGCCTGATCGTGTTCGAGCTTGTGGTCGGCGCGATCTTCGGTGTGGTCATCGGCCGCGTGGGCGCCAGCCTGTTGCGACGAGTCGCGCTGCCGGCGTCGGGCCTCTATCCCTTGGTCGTCTTCGCGTTCACGGTGCTCGCGTACGCGTCGGCCGCGATGGTGCATGCCAGCGGATTCGCGGCGGTCTACATCGCGGCGCTCGTTCTCGGCAATACGGAGTTGCCTCACCGTACGGCCACGAAATCGTTCGTCGAGGGCATCGGCTGGCTGGCGCAGATCGGGCTGTTTGTCATGCTCGGGCTGCTCGCTGATCCGGGGAGCTTCGAGTGGTGGCACGTCTGGACCGGACTGGCGGCGGGCGCACTCATTACGTTCATCGCTCGCCCGCTGTCGATCGCAGTGTGTGCTGTGGTGTTCGATCGGCCGTGGCGTGAGCAGTCGTTCATCGCCTGGGCTGGGCTTCGAGGTGCCGTCCCCATCGTCCTGGCGACGATCCCGCTCGCCGCTGGCGTACCGGGCGCGGATGACTTGTTCAACATCGTCTTCGTATTCGTGGTGGCCTACACGCTGCTACAGGCCGCGCCGCTCGCACAACTCGCGGCCTGGTGTGGCGTGCTTTCAGATGAGGCGCGGGACGTCGAGGTCGAAGCCGCGCCGTTGGAGCGCGTATCGGCCGATCTTCTCCAGATCCGGGTTCCGCGGGGTTCGAAGCTGGCGGGCGTCGAGATCGGCGAGCTGCGGCTGCCGACCGGTGCCTCGGTGTCCTTGGTCGTACGCGACGGCAAGACGTTCGTGCCACACCGCACTGATCGACTCTCCGTGCATGACGACCTCTTGATCGTCGCCGCACGTACAGTGCGCGAGCGGACCGAGAAGCGACTACGTGACGTTGGCCGTCACGGCCGTCTCGCCGGGTGGGGCAAAGACGAAAGCTAGGGCAGCGCGACGATAGGCACGCACGTCGTCACGTCTGTCGAAGCGACGATGCTGCGTACGGGCTTGCCCTTGAGTTTCGTGAAGCCGTCGCCGATCACGATCACGACACCTTCCTTTACGGCGATGTCGGGCACTGAGTAGTCCACGTTGTTCATGAACTGAGCAGCGACGAGCTCGACCCGTGGATCGTTCGGGTCATTCGTGAGGATCGTGACTGGGGCAGGTTTGGCGCCGCTGTTGCTGTTGCCGATCTCGCCGCCGAGGAAGCCATTGCGCTGAAGGTTGATGTTGACGCGGTTGGCGAGTCCTGACTTCTTGCTCGCATTGAAGACGTTCACCGTGATCAGGTTGCTGGTGAGCTTGTCGCCCGCCTTGACGGTGCGCGCTTCGCAGGTCGCCGCCACTGTGGGCTCGGGCGGTTTGGCGAGCAGCATCTGGAAACCTGCGATCAGCCCGACCACGAAGACGACGGCTGAGCCGACGAGGGTGAGGTTGCGTGGTGTCATGTCGTCTTGCCGATGGAGTGAACCCGGGCGTGGAGCATATTGCGCTGCTGGAGTGCCGCACGGAGCGCGCGGTGCAATCCGTCCTCCAGGAACAGCTCGCCCTCGAAGCTCACCACATGGGCGAACAGGTCGCCGAAGAACGTCGAGTCATCGTCGAGCAGATGTTCCAGATCGAGCTGAGTTTTGGTGGTGGTGAGGTCGTCGAGACGTACCTGAGACGGTGCGATCTCGGCCCATTGGCCCGCACTCAACCCGTGTTCCGGATAGGGGCGCCCCTCAGCCACCCGTCGGAAGATCACTCCCGCAGTCTAGACAGACGCGCGGTAAGGCAACGCCAACGATGGCCAGACAACGACTCCAAGGAGGTTCGAAGGTGGCCCACAATGCGCCCAAACCTCCTCGGTCCATCTCATCGCTGGACGTTCGCCCGTGAAATCGTCAAGAACATCTTCAAAAAACGTCGCCAATTGCAGGTAGCGTCTGAGGGAAGAAATCAGGGGCATCTCTGGTTGCCCCTGTTATCCGGGGGCGAAAAGATATCCCAAGAGGCGACACTCCCGGCGCCTCTGCGCAAGACGCTGGAGGTGCCATGAGCGAATCACCTCGGCCTTCTGCGCGCCAATCACCTCTTTCCTGGGTCTTCTCGGCCCACCGGATCAAGCGTGGAGCCATCGAGTTCGCCTTCCTCGCAGTGCTCTATGTCGCCTACAGCGCATCGCGGCTGCTGGCTTCCAATGACTTCGCACCGGCGCGAGGCCACGCCCTCGACATCCTCACGTTTGAGAAGTCCTGGCGCATCGACTGCGAATCCTGGCTCAACGACAAGTTTGTCCAGTACGACTGGCTGGGTGTGTTCGGCAGCTACTGGTACGCCACCACGCATTACATCGTCACGGTCGTCGTACTCATCTGGATCTATCGCCGCAGCGCAAGCGAATACGTCACGGCTCGACGTTCACTCGCCCTGGCCACGATCATCGGCCTGATGTTTTACCTCGTGATGCCCACGGCGCCGCCGAGGCTGATCGAGGGCATGTACGTCGACGTGATGAGTTTCTACTCCTATGCCGGCTGGTGGGGAGCTGACGCCTCAGCACCCAAGGGCCTGGGAGGCATGACCAACGAGCTCGCGGCGTTCCCGTCACTGCACGCCGGATGGGCGTTGTGGGTTGCGCTCGTGCTCATCCGTGCCGGCGTTCCCAAGTTTGTGCAGGGACTCGGACTCGCCTATGCGGCGATGATGACGATCGTCATCATCGGTACCGGCAACCACTGGGTCCTCGACGCAGTCGTTGGCTGGATCATCGTCTTGGCAGCGTTCGGTGTGGTCATCGCCTGGGAGCGTCGCAGCCCGGTGACGGCCCACGAGGAAGCACACCTAAAGCGTGCGACCCAACCACTCGACGATGTGATCGCCGACAATCCGTCCCTGGTCCTCAGGAACGAAGTGACTCGAGCCGGCGATGACCCGAAGGGGTTCGGAAACCGGGAACGTTGACTCCATCGCTCGGCCCGTGGGGTCGAGCGGGAGGATTGGGTCGGAGTCGGCCCAGAGCAGCAGGATCGGACGGGTGTCCTTCGTGAGTGCCTCGACAGCAGCGCGTCCCTCCGTGGCACCGGGGTCGTTGGGCGTCTGAGGGATCAGCGCAGGAAGCCTCCGCGCACCTCCCTTGTGGTCCACGGTCGGGAACGGAGCCTCGTACGCAGCAATCACCTCGGGTGACAACTCAGTTGCGCAGCCGCCGTTGACCAGGAAGCCGATCGGCATATCGGGCTCGGCATCGATGAAGTTGCGGAACGCCTGCCAGTCCTTGCCCATCTTCTGGTGGCCGGTGAACAGCCCGGAATCCATGATCACGATCCGCGATATGCGTTCGGGGATCTCGGTGGTGGCGACCCTCAGGCCGATGGGCCCGCCCCAGTCGTGGACCACGAGGGTCACATCGGTCAGGTCGAGCTCTTCGAAGAGTGCGACAACCGAGGCGGTCAGCCGGTCGTACGTGTACCAGTCGTCGGCAGGCTTGTCGGACCGACCGAACCCGGGCAAGTCTGGGGCGATGCAGCGATAACCAGCCTCGACGAGTGGCGGGATCGTCGTGCGCCACAGATAGGACCACGTCGGCTCTCCGTGCAGCAGCACGATGGTGCTGCCGGACCCTTCGTCGAGATGCGCCAGGCGCATCCCTTCCCACTCCCGATAGTGCGGTGCGAAGGGGAAGTCGGGGAGGTCGACGAAGCGCTCGTCAGGGGTACGCAGCATGCGCCCGAGCATGGGGCCTGCTGACCGAGACCGTCAACAGGTACTAGGCGGCGGACTCGTCGACTTCTGGTTCACGGACCAGCATGAGGTTGGTCTTGCCGTGATCGGTCAGTGCGCCGATCTCCTCGAAGCCACGGCTCTCGTGGAAGGCGAGCGAGACGTCATTGGTCTCGTAGACCTCGAGGGCGATGGGCAGATCGCCTTCGACCTCTTCGTACAGGCTGGAGGCGACGCCCGCCCGGCGATGCTCGTCTGAGACGACGATGCGGTCCAGGTAGACGTAGTCGTCGACGAGGGTGTCTTCGAACCACCGATAGCGGCTCGAGTCGTACTCCGCACCCGGTGGAAGGGTGATCACGAAGCCGGCGATGTCGCCGTCATGGTCTGCGACGAGGGCCTGGTCGGCCATCTTGACGAGGAGAGACAGGCTCTCGTTGTCGAGTGGACCGACGCCTTCGAGGGCGTTCTGGTTGAGGTGGACGATGCTGTCAAAGTCGCTGTGCGTCATTTCTCGGATCATCAGGCATTCGACGTTACGTCAACCTGCGGTCGAACCCCACCTTTTGTGGGCCATCCCACTACCTGTGGTCAGACGCTGAATTCGACTCCGGCGGCGCTTTCTGACGCTGCCCAGAGGGCATTCGCGAGGTCCGCATCCTGAGCTGTACGTGAAGTCCCGACCAGCTTGGGGCGGCCGCGCCACTGGCCCGGGCCGCCGGGGCCGAGGTACTCGCCGCCCGTCAATGAAGGGTCAGTTGCGGCCATCAGCAGCGGCCACGCTCCGGCGGCGGCCGACTGGGCGATGACCTTGGAGACCTGGTGCATGCCCATCGCCTGGAGCGATTTGCCGCCGACAGACGGTCCAGTCATGGTGATGTTGGTCGAGGCGTACCCCGGGTGAGCGCCAACGCTCACGACGTCGATGCCGGCCGCCTTTGCTCGACGGTCGAGTTCGATCGCGAACAATAGGTTGGAGACCTTCGACTCGGCGTACGCCTGGGTGCGCTTGTAGCGACGCGGTGAGCCCTCAGGCGTGAACGTACGCAGGTCGACTCCGTCGGCTGCCTTGTGCATGTTGGACGACACCGAGACGATGCGGGCCTTGGACTTCACGAGCAGGGGCCAGAGGTGAGCCGTGAGGGCGAAGTGCCCGAGATGGTTGGTGCCCATCTGCAGCTCGTATCCGTCGACCGTCTTTGATGGCTTGGGCGGGAACATGATCCCGGCGTTGTTGACCAGGATGTCGAGGTGTTCGTACGCCGCTGAGACTTCGTCTGCAGCACGCTTGACGTCCGCGAGGGTGGCGAGGTCCAGGGAGATCACGTCGACGTTGGAACCCGGAGCTTCGTTCTCGATGTGCTCGAGTGCCTCGTCGGCCTTCTTGGCATCGCGTGCGGTAACGACGAGCGAGGCGCCGTGACGGGCGAGCTCGATGGCGGTGTTGACGCCCAGCCCGCCGGTCACGCCGGTGATGAGGGCGCGTCGTCCCGTCAGGTCTGGGATGTCAGTGGTTTTCCAGGTCATAGGGAGAAACTTACGGGTGTCTTGCCGGGTGCACCTCGGCACTCCTACATTGCAGGATGAGGAAACTTCTGGCAGTCGCCGCGTCCCTGCTCGTGCTCACTGCTTGTGGAGGGTCTGACGGCAGCTCCGGGGACAGCGATTCCCCGACGATCAAGACCAGCGAGCCAACAGGCGGTGACTCTGACGCCGGGACTGGCGTGCCCGACATCGTGTTCCCGCCGGGTGCCGAGGTCGAGGAGATGGCGCCCGGCATCACGCAGTACACCGTTCGCAACTCGACGGTCGATCTCGCCAAGCTCTACTGGGAGAACTACTTCAAGGCCATCGGGTTCACGAAGTACAACGAGGCCAGTGCGTCAGTCTTCTACGAGAAGGGCTCGCTCAAAATGCAGGCGACCTATGCCCAGTTCGACGCCGACGTACGAGGCACAGTCAAGGTGTTGAGTCAGTAGGCACGATGCCAGGCTGACCCTTGCGCTGCTGTCGGCGCGTATAGAACGTGTAGCCGGCAAGTCCGATCCCGATCGCAGTCGTCAGGATTGAGATCCCCTTGGCCGTGTTGGCCTTCGACGCGAACCCAGTCACGGCGGCGTACGTGTACGTCGCATCGTCGACTCGGCGATCCTTCGGCGTGCACGTGATCAGTTGGCCCTTGCTGCCCTCATTGAGCATCGCGATGAGGTGCCACTGATCGGTGCCGTCGTCGACCGTGAGGGCGAGCTTGGCTTCGGGGATCGGGGTGACCTTCTTGCCTGGCCCGGTGGCGCGGCACGTGACGTCACGATCGGCCTGAACGATGTCGGTATAGACCGCGATGCTCTTGCCGGTCCCGTCGACGCGTTCACCGATGGGAGTCACGGATGCCTCACGTACGGGATCCCACGCACCCGCCGCCACGATGATCGAGATGACGGCGCCGCCAAGGGCGATGAAGAAGGCCGTCAGGTACCAAAGCGGGCTGGTCGGTTTCACGGAGTCACTTTCCCACAGAGGACAAGGGGACTCGGGGACCTAGGTCCCCATCTGGCCCGTCTCCAGGTAGCGCTCGTGCCAGCTCAACGCCTCACCAAGCAGGTGTGGCGTGTGCCGGGCGTGCGGATGGGCCGCCCACGCGCGCTCCGTGTAGTCGAGCAGTGCGTCGCGAAACCTGGGATGGGCGCAGTTGGCAATGACCCGCTGTGCACGGTCATGGGGCGACAGTCCGCGAAGGTCCGCGAGACCTTGCTCGGTGACGATGATGTTGACGTCGTGCTCGGTGTGGTCGACGTGGCTGACCATCGGCACGATGGTGGAGACGGCTCCGCGCTTGGCCGTCGACGGCGAAAGGAAGAAGTTCAGGAAGGCGTTGCGGGCGAAGTCGCCGCTGCCACCAATGCCGTTCATGATGGCGCTGCCCATGATGTGGGTCGAGTTCACGTTGCCGTAGATGTCGGCCTCGATCATCCCGTTCATGGCGATCACGCCCAGGCGTCGTACGAGCTCGGGGTGATTGGAGATCTCTTCACTGCGGAGCAGAATCCGTCCCTTGTACGCGTCAATGTCGGACATGAATCGCTGAACACCTTCGTCAGACAGGCCGAACGAGGTCGACGACGCTGCCCGCAGAGTGCCGCTGTCGAGAAGGTCGAGCATCCCGTCCTGGATGACCTCGGTGAACGCGACCAGATCGGTGAACTCGCTGCCGTCGAGGCCTGCGAGCACGGCGTTGGCGACGTTGCCGACACCTGACTGAATCGGCAGCAGCGACGGCGGCATACGACCGGCCGCGACCTCGTGCCGCAGGAACTCGAGTACGTGTGCGGCGATTGCCGCCGAGGTCTCGTCCGGTGGAGCAAATGGCGCGTTGCGGTCAGGATGGTCTGTCTCGATGACGGCGACGACTTTGGCGGGATCGATGCGAAGGTACGGCTCTCCGATCCTCTGCATCGGCTCGGTCAGCTCGATGGGTCGGCGATGAGGCGGCAGTGCGGCGCCGTAGTAGATGTCATGGAATCCCTCGAGCTCGCGCGGCTGCCAGTGATTGACCTCGAGGATGACGCGATCGGCGTGATCGAGCCAGGTTTTGTTGTTGCCGACCGACGTGCTGGGCACGAGCTTTCCGTCCGGGAGGATTGCGGTCACCTCTACGACCGCGACGTCGAGGTTGCCGTAGAAGCCGAACCACATGTGTTGTGCCGAGTGGCTCAGGTGCGCATCGACATAGTCGACCTCGCCAGCGTTGATGAGCCTGCGCATGGTCGGGTCGCTGTTGTAGGGCAGTCGCGTCGAGACGGCGCGGGCCTCCGCGAGGACACCATCCGCGTCAGGGGCTGTTGAGGCGCCGGTCCAGAGTCCGATCTTGAACTCGTCCCCGCGGCGATGTGCCTCGGTGATGCGGTCAGCCAGTGCGCGTGGGACGACCTTGGGATATCCCGCACCAGTGAAGCCGCTGAAGCCGACGTTGTCCGCCGGGCCGATGGTGAGAACGGCTTCCTCGGCGGTCGTGACCTTCGTACGGAGGATGGGGCACGTGATTCGAGACATGACGTTCGAGCGTAGTCAGGTCTCAGGCGTTGTCACAGTGCCGAAGGTCCCGCGGCAGACGAAAGCCCCCACCGTTGCCGGTGAGGGCCCTCGTCAATGCGTGAGGTGATCAGAAGATCGCGACGTCCAGATCCATGATCGAGTCGTCGATGTTCTCGGCGATGGCGCGCTCTCCAGCCAGCAGCGGGAGCACGTTGCGAGCGAAGAAGCTCGCAGCCGCGACCTTGCCCTCGTAGAAGCTCTTGTCAGCGGCGGATACGTCGCCACCCAGCTTCTCGAGTGCAACCTCGGCGCCGCGCAGCAGCAGCCAGGCGACAACCAGGTCACCGAGCACGTACACGAGGCGCGTCGTGTTGAGTCCGACCTTGTAGATCTTCTTGATGTCGCCGTTCTCGTCGGCCGGGTTGGACGCCATGAGGTCGGCGAATGCTGCACCGACGATCGCCTGTGCGTCCTCGAGAGCCTTGGCGAGCAGTTCGCGCTCGACCTTGAGGCGACCGTTGCCGGCTTCGCTCTCGACGAACTGCTGAACCTCATTGGAGAGGAAGCCGAGCGCCTGGCCCTTGTTCTTCACGATCTTGCGGAAGAACAGGTCCATGCCCTGGATCGCGGTGGTGCCTTCGTACAGGGTGTCGATCTTCGCGTCGCGTACGTACTGCTCGATCGGGTAGTCCTGAAGGAAGCCCGAACCACCGAACGTCTGAAGCGACTCGGTGCCCAGAAGGACCCACGAGCGCTCCGAGCCGTAGCCCTTGACGATCGGGAGCAGCAGGTCGTTGATCGCCTCGTCGAGCGATGCGTCCTCACCCGTCGACTCCTTGATCAGGATGTTGTCCTGGAAGGTCGCGGTGTAGATCATCAGCGAGCGCAGGCCCTCGGCGAACGCCTTCTGCGTGAGCAGCGAGCGGCGTACGTCGGGGTGGTTGGTGATGACAACGCGCGGTGCGTTCTTGTCCGCCGACTGCGTCAGGTCAGCACCCTGGACACGCTCCTTGGCGTAGTCGAGTGCGTTGAGGTAGCCCGTCGACAGGGTCGCGATGGCCTTCGAGCCGACCATCATGCGGGCGTTCTCGATGACGCGGAACATCTGGTTGATGCCGTCGTGGACCTCGCCGAGCAGCCAGCCCTGGGCCGGTGCGCCGTCGCCGAAGGTGACTTCGCAGGTCGTGGAGACCTTGATGCCCATCTTCTTCTCAACGTTGGTGACATAGGCGCCGTTGCGCTCGCCGGTCAGCTCGCCGGTCTCGTGGTCGAAGTGGAACTTCGGTACGAGGAACAGGCTCAGACCCTTGGTGCCGGGTCCGCCGACGCCTTCGACGCCCACGGGGCGAGCGAGGACGAGGTGCATGATGTTTTCGGCCATGTCGTGCTCGGCCGAGGTGATGAAGCGCTTGACGCCCTCGATGTTCCAGGAGCCGTCTTCGTTCATCGTTGCCTTGGTACGACCGGCGCCGACGTCGGATCCGGCGTCAGGCTCGGTGAG
This sequence comes from Aeromicrobium panaciterrae, assembly GCF_031457275.1. Classification (NCBI taxonomy): domain Bacteria; kingdom Bacillati; phylum Actinomycetota; class Actinomycetes; order Propionibacteriales; family Nocardioidaceae; genus Aeromicrobium; species Aeromicrobium panaciterrae. The sequence goes on along the minus strand of NZ_JAVDWH010000001.1, from coordinate 113,004 downwards.
CACCATCGTGGCGCCCCACTGCTTGTCGACCATGAACTGGGCGATCTTCTTGTCGCGCTCAATGCCGTTCTCGAAGACGATGCGGGCGAACGCGGGGCCACAGGCGAACATCCAGATGGCCGGGTTGGCACCGAGGACGTACTCAGCGGTCGACCAGACGAGGGAGGCCGGCGAACGCTGTCCACCAAGCTCCTCGGGAAGGGCCAGGCGCCACCACTCGGCATCCATCCACGCCTTGTAGGACTTCTTGAAGGAGTCGGGCATGACGACGGTCTTGGCGGCCGGGTCGTAGATCGGGGGTTTGCGGTCGGAGTCGTCGAACGATGCGGCCAGGTCTTCGCGAGAGATGCGCTCAATCTCGCTGATGATGCTCTTGGCGGTGTCGACATCCACCTCGTCGAACGGGGCGGTGCCGAGGATCTCCTGGCGATTGAAGAGTTCGAACAGGTTGAACTCGGTGTCGCGCAGATTGCTCTTGTAGTGGCTCATTGACGCCATTCCTTGTGAGGGCCGCGCTGGGCGCAGGCTGTACGTGCTCAGGCAGTATTGATTCAGAAAGTGCTACTGGGTAGTAACTTAAGTATCCGCCCGAGGTGGGTCAAAGACAAGTGAAGGCCCTGCGGCGGCCGTGTTGTGAGCGTCACACGATCCGTCTGCCAGCATGTCCCTCATGCAGCTGGGGATGACATTGCCGATTATGGAACCGGACCTCGGGCCCGACACCCTTGAGGATTGGTCCCGCGCAATCGACGCAGGTCCCTTCTCTTCGCTCTGCTTCGGGGAGCGAATGGCATTCGACAACCCGGAGACGCTGACGCTCCTGGGCGCCGTGGCTGCCTGGACTGAACGAGTCCGGCTGGTGACAACGGTGATCGTCCCGCAGCTGCATGAGCCGGTGATGCTGGCCAAGGCTTTGGCAACGGGCGACGTCCTCAGCAAGGGCCGGCTCACGGCTGGCTTCGGCGTTGGAGGCCGCGACGAGGACTACCGCGCCGTCGGCGCTCCCATGTCGAGCAAGACTATGGCGGGTATGGCCGAGCGGGTTGCCGTCATGAAGCGCGTCTGGGCGGGGGAGAAGGTCACGGAGGCGCAGCGACCGGTGGGTCCGGCGCCTGTGCAGCACGGAGGCCCCGAGATCCTGGTCGGCACGACTGGGCCGAAGACGATTCAGAGTGCGTCGGTGTGGGCAGACGGGCTTGCCGGGTTCGAGCTCGATCTGGATCTTGCGCGCACCGAGACGCTGTTCGACGTCGCGCGTACGGCGTGGAGCGACGCGGGACGGCCTGCGCCGCGGCTCACCACCTCGTTCTGGTTCGCGCTCGACGACGGCGACGGCAGCGCCCGCGTCCAGATGCACCGCCACCTCAGGCACTACATGAACTGGTTGCCGGTGGACCTGGTCGACGCCCTGGCGCCAGCTGCGGGCTTCGCCGGTACGGAAGCCGAGCTGCTCGACGTACTGAAGCGGTTCGAGGACATCGGCACCGATGAGGTGCAGCTGGTTCCGACCGGTTCAGACATCTCAGCCGTGCATCGGATCGCAGCAGCCATCTCCTGACAAACGCGGCGCTGGTCCAACAAGAAGGCCGGCCACCCTCGTGGGGTAGCCGGCTCTCTTCGCTTCTAAAGCGATCTGGTGTTCAGCGAAGCTGCGTCGGGATGCGACCGAAACCGTCGTGGTTGACGGTGCGTGCGGTGGCGGCAACTCCGATCACGGCGATGACGACTGCGCTGATTGCGGTGATGATCATTGCTGGCCTCCTTCAAAGGCTTGGTGGATTTCGTACTCTCAGTATGATCCTCCAAACCATCAAGCACAATCTAACAAAACTACACGTAACATGTAGTCTGGCTACATGGACGTGAAAAGGCTTGAGCTCCTGCGTGAATTGGCCGAGAGGGGCACGGTGGGTGCCGTTGCGGACGTGACAGGAGTCACGCCATCGGCGGTCTCCCAACAGCTGAAAGTGCTGGAAAAAGAGGCAGGAGTGGCCCTCCTCGAGCCGTCCGGTCGAGGTGTCGCATTGACCGCCGCTGGTCGAGCTCTCGCGCAGACAGCGACGGACATCGCGGTCGCCATCGCCAAGGCTGAGTCCGAGTGGCGAGAGTTCATGGAGCAGCCCGCCGGCGATGTCACGCTGACGACCTTTGCCAGCGGTGGCGAGATGCTTTTGCCCGGCTTGTTGACCCGTCTCGCTGACGAGCCACACATCAATCTGGTGTGCACCGATCTGGACGTGTCGAAGTTCGAGTTCGCCGACCTGACGCCCGACTACGACATCGTCATCGCGGATTCGCCCACGACATCAGCGAGCTGGCATGAGCGCGGACTGCAGGTCATCCCCCTGATGAGTGAGCCGCTCGACGTCGCGCTACCTGAGGATCACCGGCTGGCATCGAAGCCGAGCCTGTCACCCAAGGATGTCGTGAGCGAGACGTGGATTGGGGCGCCGCACGACTACCCATTCGACCGGGTGCTGAGTCAGGTAGTCGCCAGCACAGGTGAGCCGGTGCGTATTGCGCAGCGTATTGCTGACAACGGCATCGTCGAGTCGATGGTGGCCGCTGGTCACGGGATTGCGATCCTGCCGCGGTTTACGACTCGAGAGCACGGGAACGGTCTGGTCACACGGCCGCTGGTTGGTATTCGAGCGAAGCGTGAGATCTCGGCGTTGCTGCGGCCGGACCGCTTCGAGCGGCCGTCCGTACGTTTCGTCGTCCAAGCCCTGCGCGACGAGGCGCGGGCTGTCTCAGACGCGCACCAGGCGGTCTAGAGGACCTTGGTCAGGTAGACGCTCCACGGGTCTTCGGCGTAGTCGGCGAACGGGCCGCACTCCTCGAAGCCGTGCCGGGCGTACAGACGAAGGGCGGGCTGGAAGGGTTCGTTACTGCCGGTCTCGAGGCTGACCCGCGCATAGCCGCGATGCTTCGCCTCGGCAAGCAGGTGATCGAGCATGAGCGCGCCGACGCCCTGGCCCTTCACATCATCGACCGTGCGCATCGACTTCACTTCGCCGTGCGTCGCGTCGATCTCCTTGAGCGCGCCGCAGCCGACGAGGCGATCGCCGGACCATACCGACCAGAACGTGACATCGGGTTCGCGAAGCCGGTCGACAGGCATGGCGTGCACGCTGCACGCGGGCGAATGCTGGGAAAGGTCAGCAAGGTGAGCTTCCAGAAGGACACGTATGTCGGTACCTGACAGGTCGTCCTCGCGGATCGTGAACGCCATCAAGCCTGGTTCACCTCCGAGCCGTCGAGGCGAGGATCGATGACGATCTTGGCGTGAGTCTCCGGATCACCGAGTGCGGTGAAGGCGTTGGCCACGCCATCGAGTCCTACCCGGCCAGTCAGCATCGCCGACGGATCGACCTTGCCCTCGGCGAGAGCATGCAGGGTGTCCCTGAACTCCAGAGGCGTGTAGCCGATGACGAAGCGCAGATCGATCTCCTTGTTGATCGCCATCGACGGACGGATCTGATCGCCCCCCATACAGACGCCAACCACAACGATGCGCGAGAACATGGGCGCCCCCGCCATGATGCTGTCGATCATCCCGGGGTTGCCGACGCACTCGAAGACGACCGGAGCCTTGGGATTGGTCGCGCCGATCTTGTCGGCGGCGCGCCAGGCGTGCCACCAACCGACGGGCAGTTTCGACATCTGATCGATCGCATCCATGGCCGCACCCAAGGTGTCCGGCACCGTGGTGAAGTGCTTGTGGTCCTTGGCGGTCGCGAACGGTGAACCCTCGGTCGGGTCAACGACGCTTGTTGCGCCCACCTTGGTGGCGAGTGCTCGGCGTCCTGGCGACGGGTCGCTGGCGATGATCGTACGGACGCCACGCGACTTCAGGATCGTGATGACCGCGAGACCGACCGGTCCGCAGCCGACCACGACGGCGACATCCTTCTTGGACGCCTCACCGCGAGCGACGGCATGCCAGCCGACGGCCATCGGCTCAGTCAGTACGGCGACATCGGGGGACAGTCCATTGGGAACCTTGAGCGTCAGGTTCTCCTGCGTGAGGAGGTGCTCGGCGTACGCACCCGGTGCCTTCGCAGACAAGCCCAGAGTGTCGACGCTGCCGGGATTGCGCAGCAACGGAAGTGAGACGACCGGCGTACCGACGGCGAGCTTCTTGCGACTGCCCGGTCCATGCTCGGCGATCACGCCGTAGAGCTCGTGGCCCAACACGATGTTCTGGTCGGACCGCATGAAGTCGTCATAGCCGGACTCGACCATCACCTTGCCCAGTTCGTCGCCGTGGACACGGGCGTGGAGGTCGGATCCGCAGATGCCGCAACGTTGAACCTCAAGGAGCAGTTGCCCCTTGGCGGGTACGGGAGTGTCGATGTCGGCAACCGAGAGGTTGCCCTGATGGCAGAGGACAGCGCGCATGTCCCCATTCAACCGGAGTCTCCGTGCGAACAGGGTGGCTGCGCAGAATCGTCGAGGAACTGCCTCGGGGCAACGGTTTCAGTTGTGTAAAACCTGATGGTGCGAGCGAATCAGTGGCCCGCAAACCATGGCGCGGTGGCCGTCGTGGGTCTAGCGTCGGGTCATGGACAAGCCCAAAGCGCCTATTGCCACCGAGTCGACGTACGCCGCAGAGCAGAAGCAGCACCTGGTCAAGACCCTCAGCGGATTCGACATGGTGTTCTTCACGGTCGCGGTCATCGTCGGACTCGACCTCATCGGCCAAGCCGCGTCGTATGGCGCTGAAGCGTTCACCTGGACCTTGGTTCTCGTGTTCTTGTTCCTCCTCCCGTATGGCCTCGTCATGGCCGAAGTCGGCTCCGCGTTCACCGCCGAGGGTGGCCCGTACGAATGGGTCAAGATGACGATGGGCCGGTTCTGGGCCGGCCTCAACACGATCTTCTACTGGATCACCAACCCGTTCTGGGTGGGCGGCTCGCTGGCGTTCGTCGGTACCGAGGCGTGGTCGTCCGGCATCTCCAACATCAGCAGTGGCGGCTTCTGGGACTACGCCTTCAAGTTCCTCTTCATCTGGCTCACGATTTCCAGCGCGATCATCAGCTTCAAGATCGGCAAGTGGATCCCGACATTGGGCGCCATGCTCAAGATCGGCCTGGTCGTCATCTTCGCGATCACCGTCATCGCCTACGGCATCAAAAATGGTGTCGAAGGATTCAAGCTAGGCGACCTCAAGCCGAGCAGCGCGGGCCTGCTGGCCATCGCACCTCTGATCTTGTTCAGCTTCGTCGGCTTCGAAGGGCAGAACGGCGCCGCGGAAGAAATGAAGGACCCGAAGAAGGACGTACCGAGCTCGATCTTCAAGTCGGGTCTGCTGGCTGCGTTCTGCTATCTGACTCCTATCTTCCTGGTCCTGCTCGTCCTGCCGAGCGAGGCCATCACCGGACTGGGTGGGTTCCTCGACGCAGTCAAGGAGAGCTACTCGATCTACGGCGGAGCCCAGGACGCGCTGTATGGCATCACCTGCTTCCTGTTCATCCTGACGCTCGCCAACTCGGGTGCAGCGTGGATGATGTGCGGCGATCGCGTCCTTGCGGTGGCAGCGGCCGACGGCGCGTTCTTCCCGTACTTCGGTGCTTTCCACCCGACGCTCGGTACGCCCCTTCGGGCCAACCTGCTCAGTGGTGTTGCTGCGACTGCCTTCTCGTTCGCTGCCATCAAGCTGCTCAACAGTGGCAGCGCCGCAACGTTCGAGGTGGTGCTGCTGATCGCGATATCGACCACGCTCATCAGCTACATCCTGATGTTCCCGGCGGTCTATCTGTTGCGTCGCTCGCACCCTGATGTGCCTCGCCCGTACCGCCTCGGCGCGAGCGGCGATGGTCTGATGCTCGGCAGCGTCATTCTCATCACCTTCTGGGTCGTGCTCGGTTCGTGGACGGCGGTTTTCCCTGGAACACTCGACCGACTGCTGGGTCTCGACTACGACTTCGTCGACAACTGGGGCATGAGCATGGCCAAGTTCGAGACATTTACGCTCGGCACGCTTGCCGTGGTCGTCACCGTCGCTGTACTCGGCTACGTGTCCGGCACGAAGGTCCGGTCCGATCTGGTCGAAGTTCCACTCGCGCCGCCAGATGCGGCGGAAGAGGTGCCCGCGTCCTAAAAGCACCTCCACTGAGTCGACGGTGTGCGAAGGTACGCCAATGACTTCAGCGAAGCGTCAGATCATCCGACCGTTCAGCGAGCAGCCGGTCTTCAGCAAGGTGTTCGCGGCGGTATTCGCTCCGGTGCTCTTCGGATCGCTCGCCGGCTGGCTGCTGGGAGTGTCGGCAGTGGGCTACCTGATCGCCCAGGTTGTGGCCACGATCGGTGGTGTCCTCGCAGGTATGGAGCACGTCGGACCTCGTACGGGCGCGATCCGTGGCGTGATCGGTGGGACCCTGTTCGGCTCATCGATCCTCTTCATTCGATCGCTCACAGATCGTGCGGATGAGGTCTCGCTGGGAAGTGCACCGTGGACCTTGGTGATCATCACTGCAGTGGTAGGCACAATCCTCGGTGCGCTCGGCGGCCGACTGAGCAGAATAGGTTAGTTTTCTCTCGTGCTTCTCTCAGACCGCGACATCCTGGCCGAGATCGACGCTGGGCGCATTGCGCTCGACCCGTTTGACCCGGGGATGATCCAGCCGTCGAGCATTGACGTGCGTCTCGACAAGTTCTTCCGCGTCTTCGACAACCACAAGTACCCGCACATCGACCCGGCCGTCGATCAAAGCGATCTGACGCGCGAGGTCGAGGTTGGCACCGACGAGGCGTTCATCCTGCATCCCGGCGAGTTCGTGCTCGGCTCCACCTACGAGCTGGTCACGCTGCCCGACGACATCGCCGCTCGGCTCGAGGGCAAGTCGTCGCTCGGCCGCCTTGGCCTGATGACCCACTCGACCGCCGGCTTCATCGACCCCGGCTTCTCGGGTCACGTGACTCTGGAGCTCGCCAACGTGGCGACGCTGCCGATCAAGCTCTACCCAGGAATGAAGATCGGCCAGGTCTGCTATTTCCGCCTGACATCGCCGGCTGAGAACCCATACGGCTCGGCGAAGTACGGTTCGCGATACCAGGGCCAGCGAGGCCCGACGGCGTCGCGCTCGCACGCGAACTTCCACCGCACCGAGATCTAGCAGTGACGCTGCCGCTGAGCATCTCGCCCGCCGTTCAAACCGCGCTCGATGCTGGGCAGCCGGTCGTCGCGTTGGAGTCGACGATCATCTCCCATGGGCTTCCGCGGCCTGACAACCTCGAGGCGGCGCGCGGGTTCGAGGCGATCCTCACTGGCATGGGTGTCGTACCGGCGACGATCGCGGTGCTCGACGGCCAGCTCAAGGCCGGGCTGACGGACCAAGAACTCGTACGCATTGCGTCGGAAGACATCCCCAAGCTCAGCGTGCGCGATCTGCCGATCGCCCTGGCTCGCAAGGGAAGCGGAGCGACGACTGTGGCCGCGACCTCGTACATCGCCAACCTCGCTGGCATCCGGGTGTTCGCCACGGGTGGGCTTGGCGGCGTTCACCGTGGCGCATCCGAGACATTCGACGAGTCCGCCGACCTGACGGTGCTGTCGGAGGTGCCGATCACGGTCGTCTCCGCCGGCGTGAAGTCGATCCTCGATATCCCCGCGACGCTCGAGCGGCTGGAGTCGCTGAGCGTGATCGTGCTCGGATATGGCACGGACAAGTTCCCGAGCTTCTGGCTCACCGATTCCGGAGAGCAGCTCGACTGGTCGGTCGCGGACGCCTCCGGTGTCGCTGAGGTCATGGCATCGCGCGACGCGCTGAGCCAGAACGCAGCGATCCTCGTCGCCAACCCGCTGCCCGAATCCGAGCAGCTCGATCCTGCCGTGCACGACAAAGCGCTCACCGAAGCATTGCGCTTGGCCGACGAGCAGGGCCTTTCCGGCAAAGAGGTCACCCCTTTCCTTCTGCTGACGATCGTGGAGCTGACTGGCGGCAAGAGCCTCGCCGTGAACCTCAAGATCGCTGAGAACAACATCCGAGTGGCCGGAGAGATCGCACTGTCCTGGGCTTCACGATGATCCTGGTCGTCGGCGATGTGGTTGACGACATCGGCGTACGTCCTCTCGGCACGATCAACGCCGCCAGCGACACCGAGTCCGAGATCCGCATGACCCCTGGTGGATCGGCAGCGAACGTTGCTGCCTGGCTCGGTCGCCTCGGTTCGTACGCACGCTTCGTCGGCAAGGCCGGCGCTGATGGCGTCCTTCGCCATGTCGATGCGCTCTCGGCCCACGGAGTCGATGCGCGCATCTATGCGGACGCCGAGCTGCCGACGGCAACGATCGTGCTGACCCTCGACGCCGCCGCTGATCGCACGATGTACGTCGACCGGGCCGCCAACACGACGTTGAAAGCGACGGACCTTCCAGCAGACGTGTGGAACGAGATCGAGTGGCTGCACCTGACGGGCTATTCGTTCTTCGACGTCGGGGTGCGCCCGATTGTGATCGAGCTGATGGCTGAGGCGCGTCGCCGTGCCATCGGCATCAGCGTCGATCCGAGCTCACTGGGATTCCTTCAGGCAGCCGGTCGAGATGAGTTCCTCTCATGGGTCTCGGATGCCGATCTGTTGTTCCCCAACGACGACGAGCAGCAGTTCCTCCAGATCGAGGGCAATGCCGTAGTCACGAGAGGCTCGGAGGGCGCAACGTTCGGTGATCATTCGGTCGCGGCTGTGCCGACCGATGTCGTCGACACGACCGGTGCCGGCGATGCGTTCTGTGCCGGGTTCCTCAGCGTGTGGACCAAGCGCCGAGATGCCGCCGAAGCCCTGGCCGCTGGCGCCAACGCTGCCGCCGAGTGTGTTGCCGTACGCGGAGCTCGCCCGGTCAGAGCTCGCTGAGTCGCGGCGGGTCAGCACCCGGCCGGGAGCAGGTGATCGCTGCCGCTGCGACCGAGAACTCCGCGAGATCGGTGAGCTCGGTGTCATCGAGCTGATCGCCTGCTGGCCAGGAGTACGCGGCGCACCACGAGAGCATGGCCGCCATGAAGGAGTCGCCGGCGCCGATCGTGTCGACGACTGCGACGGAGGGCGCGTCCGCTCCGCCAACCTCGCGACCACCCGCGACCACTGCACCGGCGCCGCCGAGCGTGATTGCCACGAGCTTGCCTTCGCCCGCGAGCCGCCTGGCGAGGTCTTCCGGTGCCTCCTCAGGGAAGAGCACCGCGGCGTCTTCGTCACTCATCTTCACGATCCGTGCGTACGGGATGACGGTCTCGAACACCTCACGCCAGAACGCAGGGTCGGGCTCGACCGCCAGCCGGACATTGGGGTCGTACGACACCGCGAGTCCCATCGCATCTGCCGTGGCGATGAGCTCTGCAACGCGGTTGGCACCCGGCATCAACGCCGCACCCAGCGATCCGATGTGCACTGCCTCGAACACCGCCGGATCGGGCATGGCCTCCGGATTCCAGGTCAGATCGAATTCGTACGAGGCGCTGCCGTCCTCGCCGATCGTCGCGGTGGCGGAGGACGTACGCTCCAGCACCGGGTCGAGGAGAGCGAGTGTGGCGCCGGACTCGGCCAGGTGGCGCTGCAGGATCGTGCCGTACGAGTCGTTCCCGATCTGAGCCGCCAGCACCGTTTCGCACTCGAGGCGGGAGAGGCCGACGGCGACATTGAACGGTGATCCGCCGGGATGCGGGTAGCCGTCGACGATGTCGACGAGTGCCTCGCCAATGACCAGAATTGTCATACGGCGAGCCGCTCGATCGTCTTCGCCGGGCACGGCGCCAGCGGCAGGCTGGGCAGGGTCACGGCATTGAAGGCGTGATACGCATCGGGCTTGCCCTGCCATGTTCGAGCCGACGGCCCCATCGTGGCCGAGAGCTCATGAATCCAGCCGTGCTCAGTGACGAAGTACTCGTCGATCTCGGACCACCAGCGTCGAGCCAAACCTTCGTAGAGGGTGTCGCCGGTGTACGTATGGAGCGCCTCCGCGGCGAGAACCGCCTCGGCGATGACCCAGTGGAAGCGTTCCTCGACGACGGGTGAGCCGTGCCAGTCAGTTGTGTAGGGGATCGCGGGTGCGTCGTCATCGACGGCGTCGGAGACGGCCTGCGCCAACAGCGCCTCGGCCGCCTCCTGCATCCACGGTCGTGGTTTGTCGAGGCTGGCGGCGAGCTGGACGATCAGTCGCGACCACTCGAAAGCATGGCCGGGCGTCGCACCGAACGGGCGGAACGGGTCCGCAGGCTTCTCCACGTTGTAGTTGGCTATCGGCGTCCAGTCGTGGTCGTAGTGCTCCGGTAGGCGCCACTGGTGCCCTCGAGCATGGATGCCGATCACGCGCTCGCAGATCGCCAGTGCGCGGTCGCGCCAGGAGGCGTCCCCCGTGACATCTGCGGCGAAGAGGTAGGCCTCGACGCTGTGCATATTGCTGTTGGCTCCGCGATAGCCATCGAGCTCGGTCCAGTCCTCGTTCCACTCCTCGCGGCATCGTCCGGCATCGGCGTCCCAAAATCTCGTGCGGTGCACCAGAGTCGCCTCGTCGAGCAGCGCCTCGGCACCGCTCGCCCCCGCAGCGAATGATGCGCATGCCGCCAGCAATACGAAGGCGTGCTCGTAGCAAAACTTGCCGGTCTGAGCTGGCGCGCTCGTGGCATCGAGCTCGGAGTACCAGCCGCCGTTGACGTCATCGTGGAAGGCCGCCAGCGCTCGTACGCCGTGTTCTGCGAGTTCGAGCGCATCGGGCTCGCCGGCAAGATGCGCGAGCGAGAAGACGTACGTCATGCGTGCCGTGATCCAGAGCTGCAGGTTCGCCTCAGTATCGAGGCCGCCGTCGTTGTCGAGCCAGCCAAAGCCGCCCTCGGTCTTCGATCGGCGAGCGAACGCCAAGATCGCCCGGCGCTGCTCGTCACGCCATTGCTCGCTGCCCGGGACCATGCCACCAACCTACCCACGCGAAAGTGCCCGGCCTCTGACGAGACCGGGCACTTTCGCTTTGGTACTAGTTGACGATCGGCAGGGTCAGAACCTGACCAGTCGTGCCGGTCGTGATCGTCACGGCGTTGGGAATCAGCCCGCCGCGGTAGTTGGTCGAGCCGCCGGCCACGATGAGCTTGAGCGTGTGGCCCTTGGCGAACTGGTGCGCGAAGCCCGGCAACGTCACTGTGAACGGCTTGGATGCGTCGGGCACTCGTACCGGCGCCACCAGGTTGCGGATGATCGTGGCTTTGCCGGCCGCGTCGACGTCCGCGATCTTCACGAACAGAACCAGCGAGCCGTATGGGCCGGCTGCCTGCGTCGCCTCGGCGAGCTGGGCGCTGACCTTGACTGTGAGCTTCGGCTGACCGACGACGTTCGTAGCCTTCGTCAGCGTCGGAGTCGACCATGAGGCAGAAGTGCCAGGCAGATCCAACTCGGGCAAGGGGGCGGCGACGACGTCAGTGGGATCGGTCGACGTGGGGAGCCCCGCGGGCGGGGTGATGAACGACTGCGTCCCCGCGGTGATGCCGGTGCTCGACTTCGTGAGCTGAGTGCCGGAGAGGTAGTACTTCGTGGCAGTGCCAACGGGGTACGACGACGCAGTTCCGTACGCCGGAGTCGCGATGCCGGTGTACTTCACCCAGTCGCGGAAGTACGAGAACTCCGGTCCTGTGCTGACGTCCTTGCCCTTGAGGTAGTGGTCGAACCAGTTGGCGATGTTCTTGCTGAGATGCTCCGTCGCAGGATTCGGGTTGCCAATGTTGAGCTCACCTGGCGCAGCCGGGCCGGAGTGGCCTCCGTTGAACCAGATCATCTTGGTTGGCGTGCCCTGCTTCTGGAGCGCCTTGTAGTTGGCGACGCCCTCATTGATGTTGAAGAGCGTGTCGCTCTGGCCCTGGATGATGAGGGTCGGGACCGTGATCTTCTTGAAGTAACTCGACACCGAGGCGTGGCGCAGGTCCTTGGTGGTGCTCGCGTCAACCGTGCCGAGCAGGCCTGCGGTCGCGACGGCGGGGCAGACGAAGGTCGCGTAGTTCGGGCAGGGGATCAGGCGCGAGGGATCGACCTGCGCGTTCTGCAGTCCGTTGACGATTCCGAGGCCCGTGAAGCCGAGGGCCCAGACCAGCTTGGCGGCGCCCGGCGTCGAAGTCTGGACTCCGGAGGTCTGCGAGGTGTTGTTGGGCGACAGCGAGTACGAGAGGTCGCTCCACGTGATGATCGGGATGATGGTGTCGATGCGCGGGTCGACGCCGGCGGCGGCGAACTGGATCTGGCCACCGTACGAGCCGCCGACCATGCCGACGCGTGGGTCGTTGGTCGACTTCTTGCCGGTGTGATCCGTGGAGTCGCGCTTGACGACCTTGAGTGCCGGAGCGGCGACCTTGTGGTCGGCATCGGTGAAAGCAATACCGGTCTTGCCACCGAGGTAGCTGACCAGCTGGCTTGCGGCCTTGCCGTCGGTGTCGGGGTCATCCAGCGTGATCTTGCAGCCGGATCCGCCGAAGCCGAGTCCGGAGTAGGAGAGCACGGCGTATCCGCGCGCAGCGAAGGTTCGTCCGACCCCGGCTTGATCGTCCTTGGATCCGCCGAAGCCGTTGGTCGTCAGGATTGCCGGCACCTTCTTGGTGGCCGTCGCGCTCTTGGGGAGGTAGAGGTCGCCGATGATCTTGCACGGCACGCTGTTGTCGGCGCCGGTGTTCACGGCGAAATGAAGCGTCTGCACGGTGTACGTGGGGTCCGCGGCTTGGGCTGGCTGGACCAGGGCTGATGCGGCGAGGCCAACTCCGAGGAGGGCCAGGAGGTACGGACGTGCTGAACGCATGGTGCTCCCTTGACTGACAAGTGGGACATCCGTCCTACTTCGCAGTAACAACGACGCGAATGTCGCTCAGGTCACGTCACGTCAGTGACGAAGTCTTCGGGAGATTTCCGCTGCGGTTGCGGCCACCGGTTCGGCCAGACCATCGATTGGCGTGCGGGCCTCCCAGGTGACAGCGACCGCTGCATGGATCGTCCCCGCGGTGATGGGTGCCGCGATTGACGCAAAGCCGCTGGTCACCTCACCATCCTCGGTGGCAAATCCACGTTGTCGGGTGGCGGACAGCAATCGACGTAGCTCGCTCAAGGAGCTGGGGCCGGTGCCCGTACGCGAGGTGAAAGCAGCCTTGTCCGGGTAGAGCGCTCGTACCTGCGCTGCGGGTAGCGAAGCCAGGATTGCGCGACCCGACGCGGTGAGGTGAGCGGGCAGACGTACGCCGACATCGGTCACCAGCGGAGGTCGGCCGGGCGCTCGTTCTTCGATGACGTAGAGGACATCGGCGCCTTGGAGGACGACGAGGTGGGCAGACTGGCCGACCTGATCGACCAGTCGCGCCAACGGGAGCCGGGCGAGCCGGGCGAGTGGTTCCTGGCGGGCAAAGCCATGGCCGACCTCCCATGCCGCGATGCCGAGGCCCCACGTGCGGTCGTCGGGATAGTGGATGACGAATCCTTCGTCGGTCATCGCGCTGAGCAGGTGATAGGTCGACGACCGCGGCTGGTCGACGGCGGACGCGATCCTGGCCGCTGAAACGGGGACCGGTTGCGAGGACAGAAAGCGGAGCACGCGCAGGGTGGTCGTCGCTGCGGGAACCGGTCGGGTCATAGCCTCAGTGTCTCGTATCCGAGACTAGTTTGTCGCTCAGCCCGTAGCGCCGGGCTGCCCTCGTGGAGTCCTATGGAATATGACTGTTGTGGTGGGCGTCGGCGCTGTGTCGCCGGAAGATGTTGTACGCGTGGCGCGCGAGGGCGCGCTGGTCGAGCTGAGTGCCGAAGCGCGTGAGGCGATCGCGAAGTCGCGCGCCGTCATCGAGGAGATGGCTGCGTCGGACACGCCCGTCTATGGCGTCTCGACCGGCTTCGGAGCTCTGGCCACACGGCACATCGAGCCCGAGCTGAGGACGCAGCTACAGAAGAGCCTGATCCGCTCGCACGCTGCGGGGACTGGGCCGCGAGTGGAGAACGAGGTCGTTCGCGCTCTCATGCTGCTGCGGCTGTCGACGTTGGCATCGGGCCACACCGGCGTACGCGTCGAGACGGCGGAGGCGTACGCCTCGATGCTCAATGCCGGTCTGACACCGCTCGTCCATGAGTACGGCAGCCTCGGCTGCTCCGGCGACCTGGCGCCGCTGGCACATTGCGCGCTCGCCGTGATGGGCGAGGGACAGGTCGAGGACCACGGCGTCATTCGTCCCGCCGGCGAAGCGCTGGCGTCGTACGGTCTCGCACCGATCGAGCTGGCCGAGAAGGAAGGGCTCGCGCTGATCAACGGCACCGACGGCATGCTCGGGATGCTGGTGCTCGCGCTGCACGACCTGCGTCAACTTCTCGACACCGCTGATCTCGCGGCGGCCATGAGCATCGAAGGGCTGATGGGCACCGATCGCGTGCTCGCCGCCGATCTGCAGGCTCTCCGCCCGCATCCGGGACAGGCCGAGTCGGCCGCCCACATGGCGTCGCTGCTCGCCGGATCTCCGATCGTGGCGAGCCACCGCGTCGGAGATGGACGCGTGCAAGATGCGTACTCGCTGCGCTGCGCCCCACAGGTGCACGGCGCCGCGCGAGACACCCTCGCGCACGCTGCGACCGTCGCTGGCCGCGAGCTCGCAGCGGCGATCGACAATCCGTCTGTGCTCGACGATGGGCGTATCGAGTCGCACGGCAACTTCCACGGTGCACCGCTCGCGTACGTACTCGACTTCCTCGCTATCCCGGTCGCCGATGTCGCCAGCATGAGCGAGCGTCGCACGGACCGGTTCCTCGACGCGTCGCGCAACCAGGGACTGCCACCGTTCCTCGCCGACGATCCCGGGGTCGACTCGGGTCACATGATCGCGCAGTACACGCAGGCCGCCATGGTCTCGGAGCTCAAGCGACTGGCGGCTCCCGCGAGCGTCGACTCGATCCCGTCGAGCGCGATGCAGGAGGACCACGTGTCGATGGGCTGGTCCGCGGCACGCAAGTTGCGTACGTCCGTTGACCTGTTGACCCGTGTGCTTGCGATCGAGATCTACACGGCCGCTCGAGGCATCGACCTCCGAGCGCCTCTGACACCCGGCCCAGCGACCGGAGCAGCGATCGCGCTGCTGCGCACGAGAGTCGCTGGCCCCGGCCCTGACCGTTTCCTCGCCCCCGACCTCGAGGCCGCCACGGAACTCGTACGCTCCGGCGCCCTCCTCGAAGCAGCCCAGAAGGAGATCTCATGAACCGACCCACCGTTCGCGCAGCCCGCGGCACCACGATCACTGCGAAGTCGTGGCAGACCGAGGCGCCCATGCGCATGCTGATGAACAACCTCGATCCTGAGGTGGCCGAGCGCCCCGAGGATCTCGTCGTCTATGGCGGAACTGGCAAAGCAGCGCGCAGTTGGGAGGCGTACGACGCGATCGTTCGCACCCTCGAGACTCTCGCCGACGACGAGACGTTGCTGGTCCAGTCGGGCAAGCCGGTCGGTGTGTTCCGTACGCACGAGTGGGCGCCGCGGGTGCTGATCGCCAACTCCAACCTGGTGGGCGACTGGGCGACGTGGCCGGAATTCCGCAAGCTCGAGGCCGAGGGTCTGACCATGTACGGACAGATGACGGCCGGCTCGTGGATTTACATCGGCACGCAGGGAATCCTGCAGGGCACGTACGAGACGTTCGGCGCCGTCGCTCGCAAACGGTTCGGAGGATCCCTCGCGGGCACGCTGACTCTCACCGCCGGCGCCGGCGGCATGGGCGGAGCGCAGCCGCTCGCCGTGACGATGAACGATGGCGTCGCGCTGGTCGTGGACGTCGACGAGACGCGACTTGAGCGACGGGTCAAGCACGGTTACCTCGACGAGTACTGGACCGATCTTGACCAGGCCGTCGAGCGCGCTGTCGAGGCCAAGAGCGAGCGCCGGGCACTGTCGGTGGGCGTGCTCGGCAACGCCGCGACGATCTTCACCGAGCTGCTGGAGCGCGGCACGCCGATCGACATCGTGACCGACCAGACCAGTGCACACGATCCGCTGAGCTATCTGCCTGAGGGCATCAGCGTCGACGACTGGCATGCCGAAGCCGCCCGTGATCCGGAGGGCTTCACGCTCAGGGCGCGTGAGTCGATGGCCAAGCACGTACGCGCCATGGTCGGCTTCATGGACGCCGGCGCCGAGGTCTTCGACTACGGCAACTCGATCCGCGAAGAGGCTCGCCTCGGTGGGTTCGAGCGGGCGTTTGAGTTCCCCGGCTTCGTACCGGCGTACATCCGGCCACTGTTCTGTGAAGGCAAGGGACCGTTCCGCTGGGCTGCCCTCTCGGGCGATCCGGCTGACATCGCTGCGACGGACCGGGCGATCCTCGAACTCTTCCCCGAGGACGAGCACCTCGCGCGCTGGATCACGAAGGCGCAGGAAAAGGTTCACTTCGAGGGTCTGCCCGCGCGCATCTGCTGGCTCGGCTACAAGGAGCGTCACCTGGCCGGGCTGCGCTTCAACGAGATGGTCGCGTCAGGCGAGCTGAGTGCTCCTGTCGTGATCGGCCGCGATCACCTCGATTCCGGCTCGGTCGCGTCGCCATACCGCGAGACTGAGGCCATGGCCGACGGCTCTGACGCAATCGCTGACTGGCCGCTGCTCAATGCGCTGCTCAACACGGCATCAGGCGCGACTTGGGTTTCGATTCACCACGGCGGCGGTGTCGGCATCGGCCGCTCGATCCACGCGGGCCAAGTCATCGTCGCCGACGGCACTCCGCTGGCTGCGCAGAAGATCGAGCGCGTGCTCATCAACGATCCGGGTACGGGAGTCATGCGCCATGTCGATGCTGGGTATGAGCGGGCAGCCGAAGTGGCAAAGGAGCGGGGCCTGCGCGTCCCGATGAGCGAATGACCATCGCCGACCTCGCCGACATTGGGCGCGATCCGTCGACTGGCGGCTATCGCCGGTATGCGTGGAACGACGCCGATATGGAGCTGCGCGAGTGGTTCGCCGGGGAGGCGGCCGCACGCGGCCTGGAGCTCGTCGAGGACGGGAACGGCAATCAGTTCGCCTGGTGGGGCAGTGGCGGTGACGCACTCCTGATCGGTTCGCACCTCGACTCCGTCCCGGATGGAGGTGCGTACGACGGTCCGCTCGGCGTTGTGTCATCGTTCGCGGCCGTCGACAGACTCAAGGATGAGGGCGTCGTCCCGAGCCGACCGGTAGTGATCGGCAACTTCGCCGACGAGGAGGGGGCGCGCTTCGGTATCGCCTGCGCTGGCTCGCAATTGATCACCGGGGCACTCTCGGCGGATCGGGCTCTGGCCCAGAAGGATCGTGACGGAGTCACGATGGCCGAGGTTCTGAAAGCTCGGGGTCGGGACCCGCAGGCAGTCGGCACGACAGACCTGCTCGACCAGATCGGTACGTTCGTCGAACTGCACGTGGAGCAGGGCCGCTCGCTCGTCCATACCGGCGATGCCGTTGGCGTTGCCTCGGCGATCTGGCCGCATGGGCGTTGGCGACTCGACTTCTGCGGCGAGGCCAATCACGCCGGCGCGACGGTGATGGAGGATCGCCGCGATCCGATGCAGGCCTACGCTGCCACTGTGCTCGCGTCTCGCCGCCTCGCCTCTGATGCTGGTGCGCGCGCGACCTTCGGACGGCTCGAGGTCGAGCCCGGCGGCACCAACGCCATACCGTCGCGGGTCCGCGCCTGGCTCGATGCGCGTGCTGCCGACGAAGCCACCTTGGATCGACTTGTCGACAATGTGATCGCTGCAGCCCAGGCTGAGGCAGGACTCGATGGCACCACAGTCGAGCTGACCACGGAGTCGGTGAGCCCAGCGGTCGACTTCGATGCCGCGCTCCGCGATCGCCTGGCCACCCTGCTCGATGCGCCGGTGCTGCCGACTGGCGCTGGCCACGACGCCGGAGTGCTGAGTGCGCACATCCCGACGGCGATGCTTTTCGTACGCAATCCGACCGGCGTCTCGCATTCACCCGCCGAGTTCGCCGAGGACGCTGACTGTGAGGCCGGGATCGTCGCCCTCGCCGCCGTCGTACGTGAGTTGGCCACGTGACAGCAGTCCCCGCATTCGCGAACTGCCACAGCCACGCGTTCCATCGCGCGTTGCGTGGGCGCGTGACGGGGGCCGACAGCTTCTGGAGCTGGCGCGATCAGATGTACGCGCTGGCCGGGGTGCTCGACCCGGACCTGCTGTTCGAGCTGGCGCGGGCGACGTACTGCGAGATGAACCTCGCCGGGATTCGTAGCGTCGGAGAGTTTCACTACGTCCACCACCAGCCCAACGGCAGGCCGTACGACGAGCCCAATGCGATGGGGGAGGCGCTGATCGCTGCAGCGCGAGAGGCCGACATACGGATCACCCTGCTCGACACGTGCTACCTCGCGGCCGGCTTTGGCAAAGCGCCGGAAGGTGTCCAGCGCCGATTCACCGACGGCACCGCCGATGCGTGGGCGACTCGGGTCGAGTCGCTGGCCAGCAAGTACGCCGGCGAGGACGACGTGGTGATCGGATCAGCGATCCACTCCGTACGCGCGGTTCCCCGCGACCAGCTCGCGACCGTCGCCGCCGCCATGTCGGACGCACCCCTGCATGTGCACGTGTCCGAGCAACCCGCCGAGAACGCCGAGTGCATCGCCGCCACAGGCATGACGCCGGTCGCCCTGCTCGCCGAAGCTGGTGTCTGGACTCCGCGCACGACCGCCGTCCACGCCACTCACCTCACCACTGACGACGTCGTGATGCTCGGCACGGCACATTCATACGTGTGCTTCTGCCCGACCACCGAGGCGGAGCTCGCCGATGGCATCGGCCCCAGCGTCGCGCTGCGCGATGCTGGCGCGAGGCTGACACTTGGCTCCGACAGCAATACCGTGATCGACATGTTCGCCGAGGCTCGTGCCGTCGAGATGCACGAACGGCTGTCGACTGGCATACGCGGTGCATGGACCGCTGATCAACTGTGGCTCGCGGCGACGACCACGGGACATGAGTCGCTGGGCTTCGTCGTACCCGACACGATCGAGATCGCCGACACGATTCGTACGGCCGGCGCCGAGGAACTCCTGTGGGCTGCCACGGCCGCAGACGTCGAGGGAGACCCGACCGACATCGCCGATCTGCTCGAATCGGCGATCGACGCGTGCTGGGACCGCGTATGAGCACCCTGTTGGTCACCAACATCGGCGAGCTCGTGACCTGGGATGACGAGCGCCCGCTCCTGAACGACGCTGCCTTCATCGTCGACGGTGGCACAGTCGCCTGGTTCGGCCAGCGCAACGAGGCCCCAGCAGCGGATGCCGTACGCGATGTCGGGGGAGCAGCCGTCATCCCTGGATTCGTCGACTCGCACACCCACCTGGTGTTCGCCGGCGATCGATCCGCGGAGTTCGAGGCGCGGATGACCGGTCAGGCCTACGAAGCCGGCGGTATCCGGACGACTGTCGCCGCGACCAGGGCCGCCACCGACGAGCAGCTCGCCGCCAACGTCGCGCGACATCTCGCCGAGATGCGAGCGCAGGGCACGACGACGGTCGAGATCAAGAGCGGCTACGGGCTGACGACTCACGACGAGGCACGATCCCTGGCGATCGCGCAGCAGTTCACCGAGCACACGACGTTCCTCGGAGCGCATGTGGTGCCCGCCGAGACGGAGATCGCGGCGTACGTCGCGCTGGTGACTGGCGAAATGCTCGAGCGGTGCGCCCCGTACGCGCGCTGGATCGACGTGTTCTGTGAGGACGGCGCATTCGGTGCCGATGAGTCACGCGCCGTGCTCGAGGCCGGCATCGCTGCGGGACTGCTGCCTCGGATCCACGCCAACCAGCTCGGCCTGGGCCCCGGTGTGCAGCTTGCGGCAGAGCTTGGTGCGGCGGCCGACCATTGCACCTTCCTCTCCGATGCAGACATTGCTGCCGCGGTCGACTCAGGCATCGTTCTGGGGTTGTTGCCCGGCGTGGAGTTCTCGACTCGGCAGCCCTATCCGGATGCCCGCCGACTCCTCGACGCGGGCGTGACGGTGGCGCTCGCGACGGACTGCAATCCGGGCAGCTCCTACACGTCGTCGATGCCGTTCTGCATTGCCGTCGCTGTGCGCGACATGGGCATGAGCCCGCGTGAGGCGCTTTGGTCGGCGACCAAGGGTGGCGCCGCATCGTTGCGCCTCGACGATGTCGGACATCTGGGAGTTGGTGCGAAGGCGGACTTCGCCGTGCTCAACGCCCCGTCGTACGTGCACCTGGCCTACCGCCCAGGTGTCCCGCTCGTCGTTGGCTAGCGAGTGCCGTCGACGTACAACCAGGCACCGTTCTCGCGGACGAAGCGGCTGACCTCGTGCTGGCTGCCAGCTCCTTGTGGTGAGCGGTAGTACGCCTCGAACTCCACGACGCCGGTTGTCTCAAAGGGCGTTCCGCCGCTGGTGGCGATGATGTCGAGCCGATACCAACGCCGGTCTGCGTCGAGCTCCAGCTCGGCCGGGCGAGTGCTCGGATGCCAGCTGGCGAGCAGGTAGTCGGGATCGCCGACGGCGAAGGCGCTGAATCGCGATCGCATGAGTTGCTCAGCCGACTGAGCAGCGGCTGCACCGGAGTGCAGCCGCCCGCAACAGTCGTCGTACGTGAGCCCGCTGAGGCACGGACACCTGGTCATGAACGCAGGCTAACTTGTGTGGTCCTTGCTGTAGGACTTGAGCGCCCAGGCGTATCCGATCGCCGCGATGACGAGGCACCAGCCGATGGCGTAGATCCAGTCATTGCCGATCGGTGTGCCTGTCAGGAGGCCGCGAAGGGTCTCGATCATCGGCGTGAACGGCTGGTTTTCGGAGAACCAGCGCACACCGGCAGGCATCCCCTCGGTGGGTGCGAATCCGCTGCCGAAGAACGGCAGCAGCATCAGCGGCATCGGCAGGTTGCTTGCGCCCTCGACCGTCTTGCACCACATGCCCATCGCGACCGAAAGCCAGGTCAGCGCGAAGGTGATCAGCGCAAGCATGCCGATCGCACCGAGCCATTCCATCGGGTTGGCGCTGGGGCGGAAGCCGATTGCAAGCGCGACGGCGACGACAACCATGATGCCGATTGCGGTCTGGATCAGGCTGCCGAGTACGTGTCCTGTGAGGACAGCAGCTCGCGAGATTGCCATGGTGCGGAACCGCGCGATGATGCCTTCGGTCTTGTCCATCGCGACCGAGATCGCGGTGCCCTGCGCTCCTCCGGCGATACCCATGACCAAGATGCCGGGGATCACGTACTTGAGGTAGTCGCCCCGACCGCCGCCACCGCCGAGACCCGCACCCAAGGTGTCACCGAGGACGAAGACGAACAGCAGCAGGAAGACGATCGGAAGCGCCGCGACGATCAGCGTCAATGACGGATAGCGCTTGGCGTGCAACAGGTTGCGACGCAACATCGTGCGTGAATCAACAAGGGTGTGAGTGATCGTGCTCATGACTGTTCGCCTTTCGGTGCGGAGCCCGTCAGGGCAAAGAAGACATCGTCGAGATCGGGGGTGTTGATCGTGAGGTTCTCGACCTCCACGCCTGTCTCGTCGAGCTGATCGAGGATCGACCGCAGCGATCGAACGCTGCCATCGCTTTCGACATCGAGAGTCAGGGCATCAGCGTCGGAGGTCGCTGCGTTGAGCGCGTTGCCAGCCGAGCTCAGAGCATCGGCGTCAGCGAACTGGAGCGTGACGTGGCCGCCGGGGATGAGCCGCTTGAGCTCAGCCGGCGTACCTTCGGCGACGATCTTGCCGCCGTCGAGCAGGGCAATACGGTCTGCGAGCTCGTCAGCCTCGTCGAGGTACTGAGTCGTGAGGAAGATCGTCACGCCCTCCGACACCAGCTTGCGCACGATCTGCCACATGGTGTGGCGGCTGCGTGGGTCGAGACCGGTCGTCGGCTCGTCCAGGAAGATGATTTTCGGGCTGCCGACCAAGGTCATGGCCAGGTCGAGGCGGCGCTTCATGCCACCGGAGTAGGTCGCGAGGTGCTTTGCTCCTGCCTCGACAAGGTCAAACTGCCCAAGCAGCTCGGCGATCCGCTCAGTGCCCGCGTCCTTGCCGAGGTGGCGCAGATCGGTCATCAGTCGCAGGTTCTCTTCGCCCGTCAGCAAGTTGTCGACGGCTGAGAACTGACCGGTCACGCCGATCACCCCTCGTACGCCATTGGGATCGGCGGCGACATCATGGCCGCCTACCGAGGCGGACCCACCGTCGGCGTTGATGAGCGTCGACAGGATCTGGACGGCGGTCGTCTTGCCGGCACCGTTGGGCCCGAGGAGGGCGAATACGGTGCCCTCCTCAACCTCAAGATCGATGCCGTCGAGGACGAGCTTGTCGCCGTACGACTTGCGCAGGTCTGTGGTGCTGATGGCAGACATGGTCATTCCTCTCACGCCGAGGCCGCGGAGCGGCGGATCGTGATGTCACCGAACGACGTACGGCCGCGCACTTCGACGGTGTCGCCGGATGGGGGAGGCCCGTCGGTGGCCGCCATCGTGTTGTTGACGTTGCCGAAGGACGAGCTGACATCGAGCCAAGCTGCCGTGCCTTCGCGGATGCCGACCTCGAGATCACCCGCTGCTGTCGCGAGGGTGACCGTGCCGCGGGCGACGTTGGCGGCGTGGATCGTGCCGTTCGCGGTCTTGGCGTCGACGGACGCGTCGGCGCTGTCGATCGTGATGTCGCCGTTCGACGAACGTACGTGAAGGTCGCCACCGATCTGACCGAGTTTCGTGGTGCCGTTGGAGTTCTTGACCTGAGTCTTGCCTGCCACCTTGCGGATGGTGAGGTCACCCGACGAGGTGTGAATCTCTGCGGGTCCGTCGGCGTCCTCGACCGTGATGTTGCCGAAAGAGGAGCGTGCGACGAGAGCCGCGGTGCGGTCGAGCTCGATATTGCCCATCGCGGTCTTGAGGCGGACGTTGCCGAGCTTGCCCTCAGCGACGAAGTTGCCCATCGCCGAATCGCCATGAAGGGTTGAGCCAGTCGGCAGCTCGATTGTGACGGTGATCGAGTTCGAGTTGCCCTTGAACGAGGCGTAGTGCTTCCAGCCCTTCGGGGCATGGACCTCGAGCTTGCCGTTGGCGAACTCGACCCGAGTCTCCTCGGCAGCCTTGACGTCGGACTTGTTGGCCGGGTTGGTCGGTCGGACGTCGACAACCGTGTCGGTGCGGTCGCTCGCGATGAAGGTCGCGTTGCCGACGGCGACGTCGATCGTGACGTCGATCGGCTCAGGTGTTGGGAAGGTGCTCATGGTGTTCTCCTGAAGGTTGAGGGTGGACATCAGTTGACCCACCCGCTGAGTCGGTTGCCGCCCGTGATGGTGGTCGTACGCCTGGTTGGCTCAAGCGCGCCCGAGATGGCGCGAACCAGCCAGGTGTTGACCGAGAGGCCTTCACGGTTGGCTGCCTCTTCGACGCGGCCCTTGAGCTGATCGGGGAGGCGGAGTGTCGTACGAGTTGTGCTGGTGTCGTCGGTTGCTTCGGGGGCAACGGGTGCAGCCGGCAGGGCGTCCTCGAAGGACTCGCTGCTCGGTGCCGGTGTCACGACGAACTCGGGATCGCGTCCGCGCAGACGTACGTCGACCGAGCCCGGGGCGAGTTCGCTGGTGATCTCACTCGCCGCTGCCGACAGGGCGTCGAGCAGGACCAGGCGTGCGGTCGACTCCAGTGACTTGGTGTCTTCTCCGCCGTTCTCGGCGGCGACGAGCATCGCCTGGTGGATCTCGTCGACGTACTGTGAAAGGTTCATGACACCACTATGACACCACTCTGGCGTCAGAATCAAGTCAAAGTGATGTCACGACCGTCAAATCCCTGCCAGGGCAGACAAAAACGGGCCCAGCATGTGCTGGACCCGTTTGAGAATGTGGAGCGGACGGCTGGATTTGAACCAACGTCTTCGACCAGGAAGGCCGACGTTCTGCAATTGAACTACGTCCGCACGACTCAGGGTTTCGTCTCGTCGTCCTTGTCCGTCTGCGTACCGCCCTCTTCGACCCATTCCTCGACGGCGTCCTCATCGGTCACCTGGGCGTGGGTATCGACGTCAGCGGCGTGGGTAGCCGTCTCGCTGAGTTCTGCACCGCTGGGGTTCGCATCGCTCAGCGTAGCCGCGTCTTCCGACACGACCTCGGCCGCCGGCGCATCCTCAACAGCGACGATCTCGTCAGGGACATCGCTTGTGGCCGTGGCTTCGGGCTCGGCAACAGGCTCAGGCTCGGCCTCGACCGGAGCTTCGGCAGCAGGAGCGGCGTCGGCGTTGACGGCACCCACGTTGTCCCAGGCGGCTTCTTCCTTGTCGCCGGCAGGTACGTCGGGGACCGCAGGGGCTTCCTCAACAGCCTCGGCAGCAGGTGCGGCTTCCTCGACCACGGCGGCAGCCGTAGCGGCTTCCGCTTCGGCGACGACAGCTGCGTCGTCGGCCTGGCTCGGCTTGGCGACCTTGGCCGGTGCGCGCTTCACACCGGCGAGCAGCATCTGCGCGACATCGAGGACCTCGACGTCTTCGCGAGCATTGCCCTCGCTCTGTTCAGCGGTCAGGCCGTCCGACAGCATGACGCGGCAGAACGGGCAGGCAACCGCGATCTGGTCGGCGCCCGTTGCGACGGCTTCCTTCGTACGGTTGACGTTGATGCGCGAACCGATGGTCTCTTCCATCCACATCTGGGCACCACCGGCGCCACAGCAGAACGACTTCTCCGAGTTGCGGGGCATCTCGGTGAACTCGGCTCCGGGGATGACGCTGAGGAGCTCGCGCGGGGGTTCGTAGACCTTGTTGTGACGACCGATGAAGCAGGGGTCGTGGTAGGTGATCTTCTTCTTCTCGGTCTCCGCGTCGGGTGCCAGCGGGGTCAGCTTGCCTTCGCGTACGAGGCGGTTGAGCAACTGTGTGTGGTGCACGACCTCGAGCTCGACGCCAAACTCGGCGTACTCGTTCTTGAGCGTGTTGAAGCAGTGGGCGCAGGTGGAGACAACCTTCTTGACCTTGGTCTCCTTGAACACCTCAGCGTTCTGCATTGCCAGCTGCTGGAACACCATCTCGTTACCGGCACGACGGGCGGGGTCACCCGTGCAGGTCTCGCCATCGCCGAGGACCGCGAAGGTCACTCCGGCCATGTCGAGCAGCTCGGCGACAGCCTGCGTCGTCTTCTTGGCACGGTCCTCGTAAGCGCCGGCGCAGCCGACCCAGAACAGCCAGTCGACTTCGTCGAGGTCTTCGACATCGACGCCGACCTGCTTGACCTCGAAGTCGAGGTTCTTGGCCCAGTCCATACGACCCTTGGGATCCATGCCCCACGGGTTGCCCTTGCGCTCGAGGCCCTTGAAGATGTTGGTCAGCTCGGCGGGGAAATTCGACTCGACGATGACCTGGTAGCGGCGCATGTCCATGATGTGATCGACGTGCTCGATGTCGACGGGGCACTGCTCAACGCAGGCACCACAGGAGACGCAGGACCACAGGACGTCGGGGTCGATGACCGCGCCACCCGTCGGGTGCCACGCATCGCCTTCGGTCGGTCCGACCAGTGCGCGCTCGCCTTCGGCCTTGACCTTGTCGGGCAACGCTTCGCGGGCGGCGTCATCCTTGGCCAGCGTGTAGGGCGCCTTGGCGAATGCGTGATCGCGCAGACCCATGATCAGGAGCTTGGGGCTCAGTGGCTTCTCGGTGTTCCATGCAGGGCACTGACTCTGACAACGACCGCACTCGGTACAGGTCGCGAAGTCGAGCATGCCCTTCCAGCTGAAGTCTTCGACCTTGCCGACACCGAGCTTCTCGAAGTCTTCTTCTTCGAGGTCTTCCATCGTCTCCGGATCGAGGGGCTTGCCGTTGATCATGATCGGCTTGATCGAGCCGAGAGCGTTGGGGCGACGGCTGAACAGCACGTTGAGCGGCGCCAGGAAGATGTGGAGGTGCTTGGAGTTGAGCACCTGGATCAGGAACACCAGCATGATGCCGATGTGGAGCAGCAGGCCGACGTGCTCGAGGACCTCGTTGGTGTGCTCGCTGAAGCCATCGAGCCAGCCACCGACGATGTGCGAGGCGAATGCGCCCTTGCCGTACGGGAACTGACCGGTATTGACGCCCGCTCCGCGGAACATCAGCATCGAGGCGACGACGAGGACGATCATCCCGAGGACGATCCAGGCGCCGCCGAGGTGCGAGTACGAGAAGCGTGACTTGCGACCCAGACGCGACGGGGCGTTCTTGATGCGGATGATGGCGAACGTGGCGAGGCCGACGAGCGCCATGACGGCGATGAAGTCCTGCAGGAAGCCGAGTCCGTCCCACCTGCCGACGAGCGGGATGGCGAAGCCGGGCTTGAACAGCGATCCGTAGGCCTCGAGGTAGACCGTCGCAAGGATCAGGAACGCCCAGAAGACGAAGAAGTGCGCGGCTCCGGGGATGGACCACTTGAGGAGCTTCTTCTGGCCGAAGACCTCGACGACCTGCGTCTTGATCGACGAGCCGATGCGACTGGTCACGCCCTCGACGCGATCAGGTGCGGGCTGGCCGCTGGTGATCAGCTTGAAGAGAAAGAAGACTCGCTTGCCTGCGATCGGCAAGATGATCGCATTCATCAACAGTCCCAGCACCAGCACAACGGACATCAGACACTCCTACCTGCAGGGATTGCTCTTAAGTTCGACCTGAGACTACCCGTGATCGTCTCTGGTGGCAGCGTCATGGTCGTGTGACCTCGGTGATGCTTCACCTCGGACGGGGATCAGCGGGATCGCAATGAGGGGGAACAGGGCCACCAGACCGAACGCCCATCCGTACCCGTGACCGGTGATGATCGCGCCGATGACAGGCGGTACGGCGGCGGACGCGAGGAACTGGCCGGTGTTTTGCGTGCCCATCGCCCGGCCGGACCAATAGGGGCCGCCGATCTCGGCGACGGACGTGAACGCGAGCCCGTTGTCGGCCACCGTGATGACTGAGGCGATGACGATCAGGGTCACTGCGAGTGCCGTGCCCTCGAGCAATCCGAGCGCCAGCATCGACGCCGCGGCTGCGACGGCGACCGTACGCATGGGGCCGAGTCGGTTGCCGACGCGATCCGACCAGGCGCCTGCGGCGATGCGGCTGGCCGCGCCGAGCAGCTGGGTCGCTCCGACGAGCAGAGTGGCCTCGAAGATTGACCAGTCTCGCTCGTCGATCAGCCATACGAGCGCGAAGGTCCAGACCGTGACCTGCGGGATGACCAGCAACATCGAGGCCGCGTGGATCCGCCACAGGCGCAGATCGCGCGTATAGGGATTGACGAGGTGGCCGAGTCCCTCGGCTTCGGAGCGGGTTGGCCGCGGTGGGTCGACAATCGCTGCTCCCGCCAGCAACCCGGCGAAGCAGCACAACGCGGCAATGACCAGCAGCGTCGTACGCAGTCCCTCCGCGTCGACGAGGTTGGGGACGATCAGGACCGCAATGCCGACGCCGAGCGGCGATGAAGTCTGACGAATGCCCATCGCAGTGCCACGTCGGTGCGGCGGGAACCAGCCAACGACGACGCGACCGCTCGCCGAGTTGGTGCAGGCGCCACCCATGCCGCCGAGCAGGAGGAACACGCCGATCCAGACGTACGACGTGCTGAGCGCGGCGGCTGCAGACGCGGCTGTGAGCAGGGCGAGGCCGATCGTCATCGAGGTGCGCTCCCCGATGCGGTCGACGATCGCACCCCACGCGATCAGCGTGAGAGTCGTGCCGACCAGGGGCGCCGAGGCGATGAATCCGGCTTCGACCAGCGACAAGCCCTGGACAAGGTGCAGGTAGGGAATGAGGAACGGCGCCGCGTTGACGTACACCGTGGCGGCAATCTGAGCGATCATCCCGACCGCCAGCATCAGCCAGCGATTGGGCGCCGCGGGCGTCAGAGGTACTTCTTCATGCCGACGTGGCTGGGCACGTAGCCGAGCCCTTCGTAGAACGCGTGCGCCCTCGTACGTTCCTTGTTGGACGTCAGTTGAATCCGAGCGGCTCCGCGTTTGCGTGCCTCGCCCTCGATTGACTCCATCAGCATGGCGCCGATGCCTCGGCCGCGCATGTCCTCTGCTGTTCGTACGGCCTCGACCTGGCAGTAGAGGCCGCCGTCAGCTGACAGCACTCGCATCCAGGTGACCTGGGCGGTGCACACGATCTCGCCGTCCAGCTCACCGACCAGCAGGTCCTGGTTGACGTCGGCGTCGATCTCATCGAACGCAGCTCGCTGGTTGGCGGTGACCTCTGCGGGCTCGTCGTAGTAGTGCATCGAGTCCTGGGCCTGCAGCTCAAGGATCTCCTCAAGGTCCTCGGGCAACGCCCGTCGGACGAGCAGGGAGGTCATCGCGGCAGCGCACCCACTGACGCCAGAGCTTCCTTGAGCAGCGATCCTCGGCCACCCTCCATCTCGTCGAGAAGCTCCGAGCTGGCGGCCTCCTCAGGCGTCAGCCAGGTCAACTCGAGTGCGTCCTGTCGGGGGTTGCACTCGCCGGTGACCGGAACGATGTATGCGAGCGCGACTGCGTGCTGACGCTCGTCATAGAGAGGTGTGACTCCGGGCAGCGGGAAGTACTCAGCCACGGAGAACGGGACGGTGCTCGCCGGAAGCTGGGGAAACGCCGTTGGACCGAGGTCCTTGAGCAGATTGCGGATCAAGGCCTCTCGTACGGACTCGCCATGCATGACGCGACCCGACACAAGCGTGCGAGTCATGACACCCGTGGTGGACGAGCCGCGGAGCAGGATGCCGATGCTCTCGACCTGACCGAGGGCGTCGACGCGTACGGGAACGGCTTCGACGTACAAGATCGGCACCCTTGCCCGAGTCTCATCGAGCGCGAACTCCGGGAGCCAACCCGGGTTGGGATCAGGTGTGCGAACTGACATGGGCCCATTCTGGCCCACGCCATCTACTAGCTGCTGCCGGACGCGGCCGCTGATGTCGCAGCGACTACGCCAGCAGTGATGGCGGCTTGTGCAGCCTGGATCGCCTTGCGCACGCCCTCGCTGGCCCAGTCGCCCTCAGCCAGAACCTTGGCTTTGGCCTTGGCAGCTTTGCGGTCTGGCTTGTCGACGACGATCCTGACCATGTCGGCAGCCGACAGCAGTCCGATCAATGGCCCGGTCTGGGCGTCGGTCGGCTGGTCGTGAAGGAGCGCGCTGCGGATGCGAGTCAGGAGGTCATCTCGGCGGGCGGTGTCGATGATGTCGTGGCGAGTCAGCGGGAAGATGCCGAGCGCTTTGACCTGGCGGGAACGTACGAGTCCCTTGGTAGCGAGTGATTCGTAGAGATCCTTGCGTCCGTTCTTGCCGAGTCGAGTGACGACATGTTGCGGTTTCTGCATGCCTCGATTGCGGATGCGGTCGAATGCCAGCTCGGTGAGGGGATCGTCGACGGGCGCGCGATTGGCAATGATGACGCGGGCTTTGCGTCCCTCGCCCTCCAGTGTGAGTCGGCCGGCCGTCACGAGGTCCAACAGGAAGGCGCCACCGAACACTGGGTCGGCCTGCGGCGACGAGATCAGGGGCTTTCCGCTCACCGGATCAGTTGCGATCAGGAGGAAGTCCTCGGCGGTGCTCATGCTGGCCACGTTAACGCGGAGGGTGTCAGCCGGTCATGTCCTCAAACGTCTGGGCTGGCACGTCCAGCTCACGCATGCGCATCTCGTACATACGGTGATAGCGTCTGGCCTCGCCATGGCGCCGCGCCTCGGCCAGCACCCAGATCAGCGCCTCGTACGTCGGCTCATCGTGCGGGTCGTAAGAGATGAGTCGCGCAAACCACGCGACGGACCGTTGCGGATCGCTGGTCTTGGCGAGGGCGAAGGCGAGAACGCGTACGACATCGCTTCCGAGAGCCTCCACTTCGTCGCGAGCCTCCGAGGCCCAGTCCTCATAGAGGTCGTCGGCGAGGAAGTCGCCGGTATGCATCGCCGCTGCAGCCTCGAGCATCTCGATTGCGCCAGGATCCTTGGACGTATGCGCTGCGAGCGACTCGGCGGCTGCACCCTTGAACTCGACCGCGTCGATTGAGGTGTTGATGACGTCGATCCGGATACTGGCGCGGTCGGCGATGATGAAGTAGCTGGGGTCGAACTGCTTGTCCGGGTCGAGCACGCGCTTCAGATGTGACAGCGCGACCGAGAGTTTGCTGCCCGGATCATCGTCATCGGGCCACAGCATGTCTGCAATCTCGTCACGTCGGATGCCGCTCGCGCCCCGTGCCGCGAGGATCTTGAGGATGTCGCGAGCCTTGCGGGATGGCCACTCTGACGAGGCAACCGCTCTGCCGGATCGATAGACGACGAACGTTCCGAGCGTGTGGATGCGTACCGGTACGTCGTCCTGGTCATTTCTCAACGCGTGCAAGGGGCCGGCGATGCCGTACGCGTCGTCCTGCACGCCGAGCGATCGGAGGGTGGCGCGAGCCAAACGTTCGGTGAACGGGGTTCCGAAGAGGTGGGCGTGCACAATCGCGTTGACCTGAAGACGGATCGGGTTGCCGATCTCCTCCCAGATTGACGCGGCCTCGCGGAGCCGGGCTTCACTGTCACCGATCCCACCGGCGAGCACCGACAACTCGAGTGACTCCGCCAGGGCGGCCCGAGCCTGCCGGCGCGAGGACTCCTCGACTGCCTCCGCCGCAAACGCCATTGCGGACTCGGTATCGCCATCGTGCAGCGCGATCCAACCTGCGGTCGTCAGGGCGGGGACTCGGCCGGTGCCCAGCGGGATCTGTAGGAGGCGCTTGGCGATCAGCCGCGCTTCTTCTGGATCCGTCTCGACGCTGATCAGTGCGGTTCCGACCAGAGCTGGCACGAGGGTCTGGGTCTCGTTCTCCTGCTCAGCGACCGCCGCGGCCTCGCGGTAGGCCATCGTCGCCTGGGCAGTGTTGCCGCGTGCCCGCTGAATGTCGGCGAGGACCTGCCAAGCCGCGCCGATCATGGGCGAGTCGACCGAGTTCCAGAGTGCTCGCGCTGCCTCCACCTCGACGAGCGCCTCATCGAGGCGGCCAAGGTTCAGCATCACGTCGGCCAAGTTGTGCCGAACCAGTGCGATCGATGACAGGTGTCCGGTGGCCTCGGCGAGACGCAGTGCGTGGCCGAATTGCTCGAGCGACTCCGCGTACCGGGACTCATCAAACAGCTGTGATCCGAGATTGTTGTGCACACGGGACGCCATGAGGTCTGCGCCTGCAGCGAGAGCATGTTCGAGCGCCCGCTCGTGTGCGCGACGATCCTCGGCCGAGTCCGCGTGCATCGCTGCGAGCAGCGCCCGTGACTCCCAAGCCGCCGCGAGGGCACCGTCATCTCCGCTGGCCTCGGCCGCTTCGTACGCTTCCGCGGTCAGCGACTCGCAGGCTTCTTCATCACCCGAGCCCCAGGCACTCGAAGCCCAGGCAGCGCAGAAGTGGGCGCGTTCGGCGTCATCGAGCTCAGTTCGATCTGCCTTGGTGAGGAAGTGGAAGGACCGTTCGGTGTGCCCGAGGTAGCGCAGGCCGTACGCAGCGCGCCACGCGAGATTTGCCGGGTAGGTGTCGTCCTCGCGGCGGACGGCTTCGGCGAGGGTCTCCCACTGGCGGGCCGACAATTGCTCGATCGGCACGGTCCCAAGAGATGAGAACGCCACGAGAATGGCGTCAACATCTGCCCCGGACGCAACAAGCCTGAGCAACGCACCCACGGGTGGCTGTTCGGGCTGTGCCATCGCGACTCCTGAGCTTCCCCGCCCACGTCAAATTCTAGTGGGCGAGGACCCCGTAGTCAGTGGATGTCGTACTGGGTCTTGCGGGCTTCCTTGGCGTTCTCGCCGACGCCGAGAGCGGCGATTCCGACGATGGAGGTGCAGAGCACGAGGAAGTACATCGATGCGAGCCAGTAGATGACGGTGCCGAGGGTCTCGGCCGGGTCGGACTTGACGACGGCGAACACGACGGCGGCGGTGACGGCGAGAGCCAGAGTGGTGCCCGCTGCCTTGCGGATCACAGCGGAGCTGATGTGAAGGCTGGGAGTCTGAATGTTCTGGATGGTGGTCATTTCGGTTCTCCTTGGTGGGGTTGGTCGAGCTGGTGAGACCACCGTCCTAAACACCCCTTGAGAGAACCTTTCGATGGATTTGAGACTGGTTTCCGAGTGAAATTCGCGATTTCGCTCCTCGGTGGCTCTGCGCCGATACGCTCGCTCACGGAGGGACTAGATGGAGGTCAGGAAATGGCTAGTCGTTTACCCGCAAAGTCCCTCAAGGTCACCGCGCCCGGCTTCGCGATGCCAGGCGCATCCATACAGGTCAAAGTCAGTGGTCTGAAGTGGCGCGAAGCGTTCACTGTCAGCGTTGACGACACCACCTTGGCGACGGGCAAGGCGCCGTTGTTCTTCGCCGCCACCGCGACGATCTCGCTTGGCGCCGCCGAGGGCTCCAAGACCGTCGTCGCCACTGGCTCGGCCGCAGATCGCACGGGCAGCTGCTCGGTAACCGTCGCCAAGGATGGCGGCGCGGCAGGTCTCACCAAGCGGATCTAGCTACTGCCCCGGCGGGGCCCTGGGGCTCCGGCCGGGGGTAGGCTCGTGGTTACACGACAGGGGAGCACCACGCAGAGGTGCTGAGAGTGCGGATCCGCCGCAGACCCTTGAACCTGCACCGGTTAGTACCGGCGAAGGGAGTCACGATGAGTTCTGCAACCACGTCCAAGAGGGGTCTTGACGTGCGCTATCGCACGATCGACCTCGTCACCATTGCCACCCTGGGAGTCGCCTTCGGCGTCATCTTCTGGGGCTGGGGCAAGCTCTACGAGCCGCTCAGCGGCTTGGCCATCTTCTCGTTCCCACCCAGCTCGGGCCTCCTGGCTGGCGTCTGGCTCATGGCCGGCGTTGTCGGCGGCCTGATCGTTCGCAAGCCCGGCGCGGCATTCGCCACCGAGTTTCTCGCTGCTGCGGTTTCGACATTCATCGTCGGCGGCACGCAGTGGGGCTTCAGCGTCTTCGCGTCCGGCTTCTGGCAGGGCCTCGGCGCCGAGCTGACCTTCCTGCTGTTCTTCTACAAGCGTTCAGGCGTCGTCGTTGCCGCCCTGACTGGTCTGGCTGCCGCGACATTCGCCTCGGTCTACGAGTGGAACGCCTATTGGGTTGACTGGGACTGGGACTACAAGCTCGCCTACCTGGGCTTCTTCGGAATTTCCGGCATCGTCGTCGCTGGACTCGGCGGGTTCTACCTCGTGCAGGCGCTGGCCAAGGCAGGCGTGCTCGACGCCTTCCCGGTCGGGCGCGAACAGGTCGACGCTGCGCTGGTGGATTGAGGGGCTGATGCAACTCGGTGAAGCCAGGTTCGTTGGCTTCACGTGGCGCCCACTTGGGCGACGCAATCCCGTCGTCGCCGGGCTCGATCTCAGGATCGGGCCCGGCGAACGGGTGCTGTTGGTCGGCCCGAGTGGTGCCGGCAAGTCGACGCTTCTGTACGCCCTCGCCGGCGCGCTGGGCAGCACGATCGCCGGAGAACTCAGCGGTACCGCCGAGGTAGGCGGGCGTCTGGGCCTGCTTCTGCAGAATCCCGCCGATGCCGTCGTCGCAGAACGTATAGGCCGCGACGTCGCGTTTGGACCGGAGAATGCCGGACTCGATCGTGACGCCATCTGGACTCGTGTCGATGAGTCACTCGAAGCTGTCGACCTGACCTACGGGCGTGACCACTTCACGTCGGCGCTGTCAGGTGGTGAGCAGCAGCGTCTCGCCCTCGCCGGTGTGCTCGCGATGCAGCCGGATCTGCTTCTGCTCGATGAGCCGACGTCGATGCTTGACGCTCCGACCGCTGCCTCGGTTCGCGATGCAATCGTCGGCGCGGCCGGCGACCGCACGCTGGTCGTTGTCGAGCACCGCATCGAGCCGTGGCTCGAGCACGTCGACCGCGTGATCGTCCTGGGCGCCGGTGGCGTTGTCGTCAGCGACGGATCCGTGGAGGCCTTCCTCGCCGGTCCCCGTCCGGACGGCGTGTGGATGCCGAACATGCCCAAGCCAACGCTGCTCGATGTACCGGCTGCACTGGTCACTCCGGCAGCTGAGCCGTTGAGCATCTCGGCACGGGACGTCTCAGTCGAGCTCGTCACTCGTACGCTGCGCGGCACTCAGCGTACGAAGGCGCTCCGCGACTTCACCACGACGCTCGATCCGGGCGCGGTCACCGCGTTCACCGGGCCGAGCGGGGCCGGCAAGTCCACCGCGATCGCGGTACTTGGCGGACTGCTCAAGCCCGCCTCCGGGACGGTGTCGCCTGACCTTCGCCGCTGGCGCTCGCCGCGCCTTGCGGAGGCCGTCGGGTGGATGCCGCAGAACCCGGAGCACGGATTCCTTGCCTCCACCGTCTCGGACGAAGTCGCGAAGACGAGCCTCAAAGTCGGCCGTGCGATTGATGTCGACGCCGTTCTGGAGGTGTTCGGCCTCGGTCACCTCGGCGGCGCCAACCCGTACCGGCTTTCCGGCGGCGAGCAACGTCGTCTGGCACTCGCTGCTGCACTTGCGCATCGTCCGGGCGTGATGCTGCTCGACGAGCCGACGGTCGGGCAGGATCCGGGCACGTGGGCTGCCGTTGTCGGATGGGTCACGGCAGCCAGTCGGGCAGGCGCGACGGTCGCCGTATCGACTCACGACGCCGACCTGCCGATCGACGCGGAGCGACGCATGACTGAGGGTCGGCTCGTATGAGGTCTTGGGTGCTCCGTATCAACCCGCTGGTGCAACTCTCGGTCGGGCTGTTCTCCCTGTTGGGCTCGTTCTGGATCCGCAGCCTTCCGGTCGCGCTCATAGCCCTCGGCGCATACGTGGTCGCTGCCGTGCTCCTGCTTCCGGGATGGCGCTATCCGCTGGCCTGCCTCGGTTTCACTGCGATCGCCGCCGTCACGATCGTCTACTCAACCTGGCGACTCGGCGGCCACGACATCGAAGAGGCGATCACCGCAGGTACTCGCATCGTTGTGCTCGCCTGGCCGGGTTCCGTGATGGCTGGGTATGTGGACCCGTCCCGCCTCGCCGACTACCTCGCCCAGACGCTGCGCTTCCCGGCGCGCATGATCGCCGCGTTCGCTGCAGCGCTGCAGCGGTTCACAGGGTTCGGCCTGGCCTGGCAGCAGCTCGAACGCGTGCGCTGGGTCCGTGGCTTCGGGCCAAAGCGCAATCCGGTCGCCAACGGTCGGTACGCCGCCAACATCTCGTTCGCGCTGCTGGTTCAGGCGATGCGCGGTGCCTCGGCATCGGCGATCGCGATGGATGCGCGCGGATTCGCGACAGCGCACGACCGGACCTGGGCCGAACCAGCCACCTGGACGCGCCTCGACTTCGCGGGCCTCTTCGTCGCAGCGTTGCTCGGCGCTGTCGCGATCGTTGCCCGCTTCCTGATCTGACACGATGAGGCGATGGAGACCGTGATCATCGTCTGCCTGGCCGGATCGGCCCTGATTCATCTGCTGCCACTCGTCGGCGCATTCGGCCCAGCGCACGTTGCCCGGATGTACGACGTCAAAGTCGAGGGACCTGACCTCACAGTCCTACTGGTGCACCGCGCTGTTCTGTTCGGGCTGCTCGGCGCGGCACTGATCGCGGCAATCTTCTGCGGCGAAGCCCGCCCATATGTCATTGGCGCGGTCCTCGTCAGCGATGTCGCGTTCCTCGCGATCGCGGGCAGCAACCCCGGCATCAACGACTCCATGAAGCGAGTCGTCCGAGCCGATGTCATCTCGATCGTGCTGCTGGTCGTTGCGGGAGTCTCCGAGCTCGTGCGCTGAGGCTCTGGCGCGGCGCCCTGTTGCCGTACTAGGGTGCGAACTAAGCAAGCGCTTAGTTCCCGTTCAAGCACAGTGATAGAGGTTTCGCATGGCCCGCGTGTTCAAGAGTCTCGACGAGTTCAAGGCAATCGCCGGTGAAGAGATCGGTGCAAGTGACTGGCACACGATCGACCAGGCTCAGATCAATGCGTTCGCTGACGCGACCGGAGACCACCAGTGGATCCACGTCGATGTCGAGGCAGCGGCCAAGGGTCCGTTCGGTGGGCCCATCGCCCACGGCTACCTGACGCTCTCGCTTCTGCCGGTCCTCGCCGAGCAGATCTATGACATCCAGGGCCTGGCGTTTGGCATGAACTACGGAGCCAACAAGCTCCGCTTCCCGACGCCCGTCCCGGTGGACTCGCGCGTACGCGGAGTCGCGACGCTCAAGGAGACCAACGAGATCGCGATCGGCACGCAGGCGATCATCAGCTTCGTCATGGAGATCGAGGGAGTCGAGAAGCCGGCCCTCGTCGCAGAAGTTGTCTACGTGATGGCTGCGGCAAGCTGATGGACTTCGAATACGACGCCAAGACCGTCGAGATGATCGGCAAGCTCGAGGCGTTCATGGACGAGGTCGTCTATCCGGCTGAGCCGCTCGCTCACGAGCAGATGCAGGCCGCCATCAAGGAGGACTCCTGGTCCCCGCCTGCTGTCCTGGAAGATCTGAAGGCCGAGGCCAAGAAGCGCGGGCTCTGGAACTTCTTCCTTCCCGGCGACGACGGTGCCGGGCTGACCAACCTTCAGTACGCGCCGCTCGCGGAGATCACTGGCCGCAGCATCCAACTTGCTCCGGCCGCGGTCAACTGCGCAGCACCCGACACCGGCAACATGGAAGTGCTGCACATGTTCGGCACTCCCGACCAGAAGAAGAAGTGGCTCGAGCCGCTCCTCGCTGGCGAGATCCGCTCGGCGTTCGCGATGACCGAGCCGAAGGTGGCCTCGTCAGATGCCACCAATATTGAGACGTCGATCGTCAAGGACGGCGATGACTACGTCATCAATGGCCACAAGTGGTGGATCACCGGCGCCATGAACCCCAACGCCAAGATCTTCATCGTGATGGGCAAGACCGATACGTCGGCCGAGCGCCACCGCCAACAGTCGATGATCCTGGTCGAGCGAGACACCCCTGGCTTCGACATCAAGCGCGGAATGCACGTGTTCGGCTACAACGATCGCGACCACGGTGGTCACGCTGAGATCGAGTTCCACGACGTACGCGTGCCCGCCAGCAACCTGATCGGCGCCGAAGGCGAAGGCTTTGCCATTGCTCAGGCTCGTCTCGGACCAGGCCGCATCCACCACTGCATGCGTTCGCTCGGTATCGCTGAACGTGCCGTCGAAATGATGTGCCAGCGCGCCTCCGAGCGCGTTGCCTTTGGCAAGCCGATCGCTGACCAGGGCGTCGTACGCGACTGGATCGCGGAGTCGCGGGTCAAGATCGAGCAGCTCCGCCTGCTGGTTCTCAAGACCGCTTGGCTGATGGACAAGGCCGGCAACCGCGGTGCACACACCGAGATCCAGGCCATCAAGATCGCGACTCCGGAAACCGTCGGTTGGATTCTCGACAAGGCGATCCAGGTGCACGGTGCAGGCGGCCTGAGTCAGGACTTCCCGCTGGCCGAGTGGTTTGCCGGTATGCGCACCTTGCGCTTCGCCGATGGACCTGACGAGGTGCACAAGAACTCGCTGGCTCGCGCCGAGCTCAAGAAACACCGCTGACCGTGGACGTCAGCACCGCCAACGCCGTCGTCACTGGTGCTGCCAGTGGCATCGGTGAGGCGATCGCGCAGCGACTGCTGGAGGCGGGTGCTTCGGTCGTCATCGGCGATCTGGATGCTGCTCGACTCGAGGCAACGGCAACTCGTCTCGACGGCGACCACCCCGGCCGCGTGGCCCATGTCGCGGGCGACGCTTCAGATCCTGCACACGTCGCCGCCTTGATCGCCGCTGCTGGTGATCCTGTCAATCTGTTTGTCGCCAACGCTGGGGTGTTCCGTGGCTTTGGCCTCGAGGCGACGGATGAAGAGTGGGCGAGCTCGTGGGACGTCAACGTCATGGCGCACGTTCACGCGGCTCGGGCGCTCGTGCCGCAGTGGCTCGAGAGCGGTGCTGGTTGCTTCGTCAGCACGGCATCAGCGGCTGGTCTGCT
The DNA here is from genome assembly GCF_031457275.1 of Aeromicrobium panaciterrae. Taxonomy (NCBI): domain Bacteria; kingdom Bacillati; phylum Actinomycetota; class Actinomycetes; order Propionibacteriales; family Nocardioidaceae; genus Aeromicrobium; species Aeromicrobium panaciterrae. The sequence continues at coordinate 75,118 of NZ_JAVDWH010000001.1, read as the reverse complement.
CACCCAGCTTGGTTCGCCGACGTACTCGACCAGCAAGCATGCAGCGGTCGGCTTCGCCGAATGGTTGGCGGCGACGTACGGCGATCTGGGTGTCCAAGTCTGTTGCCTGTGCCCGATGGGCGTACGCACCGACATGTTGCTCGGCGGCGAGACCACGGCCAGCGACGAGGGCAAGCTCGGCATGAAGTCGGTGACCAGTGCCGGCGAGACCCTTGAGCCGCTTGCGGTAGCCGACGTACTACTTGAGGCGATCGCGGAGAGCCGGTTCTTCGCGCTGCCACACCCCGACGTGGGAACGATGTACGCCCGGAAGGCGGCAGACACCGATCACTGGATCAGTGGCATGCAACGCTTCCGGGCGTCTCTCGAGGGCTGACTGCACTCCGGCTTTAGTAGAAGCGCCCCGAGCCGCTCAGTGCTCGACCGAACTCGGCCCCCTTGCGTGAATCCCCTCTGACCCCAACGCTGTCGAGGTTGAAGGCGGTGCTGTTGGTGCCCTTCGGTCCGCCAGCCATGATCGAGAGCTGGTGGAACTGGCCCGCCGCTTCGATCGTGCCGATCTTCTCCCGCAGGACACCGATGATGAGACTGCCCTGGGTCTTGCTCTGCACGTTCGCGATCGACACGGTTCGGCCGAAGACGTCGATGTCCTCGGCTGTGCCGGGTACGCCCGCTGTGTCCTGGTGGTAGCGAGCGCCACCTTCGCCAGCGGAGGACAGACCCGTCGGGCCGCCGAGCAGGATGTTCACGGAACCGGCTCCACCGTTGCCATTGATCTCGTCGAACGGAACTCCAATCGCCAGATCGTCGGTAGGCCCAGCATCCAGCCTGCCCATCGCGAGCTCCGCCCCGAAGGAGTCGCTGTCTCCGGGAGTGCCGACCACACCAATCGTTCCCTGGCCCCACTTCGCCACACCAGTCGCGGTCAGACCTGAAGACGTACCCTTCACGAGCGCCACGGTTCCACCGTTGCCCTTGGCGGGCATACCGGTGGCGAGGTCGTCATCGCCGTCAGCATCCACGTCGCCTGCGGCAATGATGTCGCCGAAGACCCACTTGTCGCCTTCGCCGTCGACGTCAGCGATGAAGTCGTCGACCCCAACGTCTTCACCGGAGAGCGGCCCCTGACTTGCGACAAAACCGCCAGCGCCGGCTTCAAGAATCTGAAGCTTGCCCTCGTTCAGGCCGAACGCGAGCTCCTGGATGCCGTTGCCATCGAAGTCGCCGACGGCAAGCGACTTGCCGACCTCAAAGTCGTCAGCAGCCATTCCGACGCTGGCTCGATCGAGCACGGTCTTGTTTGCGGTGCCCAGTCCGCCAGTACCGCCGAAGAGCACCGCGATGGTGCCGCGGCCCTCCGCGCCAACCAACTTCGACGGCACGCCGATCCCCAGATCGGTCACGTCGTCGTCGTTCAGGTCAGCTGCGACCAGGATCGAACCGAAGCCTTGATCCTTGGGTGTTCCCGGCGCGCTGCCGAGCACCTGCTCATTGCTGAGGCGCACGCTGCCGGTCGTCTTCAGGCCCGTCTTGGATCCATAGAAGACGAAGATGGTGCCCGCGTCACCGTCCGAGTCAGCGCCCACAGCGAGGTCGGCGCAACCGTCCTTGTTGTAGTCACCGAAAGCCAAGGCGGAGCCGAATCGGTCGTAGTCCGCGCCTGCGCCCGGAACGCCGGACGTCTCCTGATCGATGTACTGGTCGTCCAAGGCGGTGCCGGATGCGGCGGCAACCAGTCCAGTCGTACGACCGTAGAACACGTGCACAGCGCCCTTGCCGTACGAACGCCCTGCCTCGCTGACCGCAACTTCTGCGCGGCCGTCACCGTTCACGTCTCCCTCGACGCCCGAGGAGCAGGTCAATGCTGCTGCGGGGGAAGCGAGTGCCAGCGTGAGTCCACTGGCCATCAGGCCGCCGGCCAACGTGAGACGCAGAGTGGAAGAGGTCATACGGGCAAGCATGCCTCTGTCCTCCTGACGCATCCACCTGGATGTCTGCTGCTTCATGAAGATCTCCTGGTTCTCGGTGCGGGTGCCCCCCATGGAGCCGCCGTCACCTACAGAGATGCGCAGCAGGTTCCAATAGTTGTCGGCATCACCCGAAATTCTCGAGTTCACGCCCCACATAGACTCAGTGCGTGAAGACTCGTTGGCACCTGCTGTCATTCCTGGCCACCTTCGTGGTGCTGGCATTGTTTGCCGCTGACGTCGTCGCGGACGTTGACTGGTCGCCGGGTGCCCTTCCGGGACTCCGTGTTCTCGTGATTGCCGCGGCCGGGCTGCTCGCCGGCGTCTACTACGTGCACTGGGAGTCTGCCAAGGTGCGCGTTCCAGTCACGCACGCCGCAGCCGCCCTGGGGCTCCTCGGTGGCGCGCTCCTCGTGGCGTCGATCTTCAGCTCTGGTCCCGACGTGATCTTCCGGGACACGATCATGGCCGCTGCCGGTATGACCGCAGTGACTCTGGCTCACTTCCTCGGCCGGATCAGCATCTTCGCTCAGGAAGACAATTCATGATCGAGCTCCTCACCCCAACCCAGCTGGACGAGATGCGACCGGCGGGGAAGTTCGTCGGCGAAGTACTCACGGCGTTGTCCGAAGCAGCGGATGTCGGAGTCAACCTGCTCGAGCTTGATGCCCTGGCTCACGACATGATCCGCAAGCGTGGAGCTGAGTCTTGCTACATCGACTACCACCCGTCCTTCGGCGCCATGCCGTTCGGCAAGGTGCTCTGCACGTCGGTCAACGATGCGGTTCTGCACGGTCTGCCGCATGACTACAAGCTCAAGGACGGCGACCTCGCCAGCTTCGACTTCGCCGTCTCGGTCGACGGTTGGGTCTGTGACTCCGCGGTGAGCGTCACGGTCGGCACTCCGCGCGACGAGGACGTACAGCTCATCGCGCACGCGCAAGAAGCGTTGGATGCCGCCATCGCCGTCGCCCGCGCTGGCAACAAGGTCGGCGACATCTCAGCCGCGATTGGTGAGGTGGGTCGATCGCACGGGCTGCTGGTCAACACCCAGTTCGGCGGCCACGGCGTGGGTCGCACGATGCACGGTGACCCGCACGTTCCCAATGACGGTCGGCCGGGCCGTGGCTTCGCGCTTCAGCCGGGCCTCGTCATTGCCATCGAGCCGTGGTTCCTGCACACGACCGATGAGATCGTCATGGACCCGGATGGGTGGACCATTCGGAGCGCCGACGGCTCGCGCGGAGCGCACGTCGAACACACGATCGCGATCACCGAGGGTGACCCGATCGTGATGACTGCCCGAACCTAGAGCGATTCGTGGAGGCAGAGGACGTTGCCGTCCGGGTCCTCGAACCAGGCCGCCTTCATCGAGCCTGACACGGCGATGTGGTCGATGGTCTTGAGGCCCGGCAGGTCGTAGTCGGCGAACTCCACTCCATTGCCGTGGAGTTCGGCAATCTCGCTCTCGATGTTCGAAACCTCGAACGAGATCTCGGTACGACCGGTCGGCGTTGCGTCTGGTCCCGGCGAGAGTGCAAGCAATGCGCCGCCGGCGAGAGCAAACATCTCCTGGCCTTCGGCGTTTGCCCCTTTGTGGCTGAGGCCGAGGCGGTCTCGATAGAACTCGACTGAACTCGGTCCATCCTTCACCTGAATGATCGTGGTGATGATCGGTTCTGGAATCACTGATTCGCCCTCCGTTCTGACGGAATTGCTGACCTGAAGCCTCCTCCCACTTTGGCTCGGCAGCAAGAGGCCTATCTCAAGGATTTTGGTCGCGCGCGCCACATCACCCCCATTTGGGACTAGCCGGACTAGTTATGAATGGTCCCTTCGGGCTATAACAATGCGGATTCTTTTGCGGAGGATGTGCGGAGGGGATGCGGACGCCCGCAAATTGCGAGCGGATCTGAAGCTTGAGGGAGCCGAGATGAACTCGCGAAGCTTGGTTGTATTGCCAGCGGCGATAGCGATCCTTGCGGCTGGAGCGCTCATGGCGCCTTCTGCCGCATCTGCTGAACTTCGATCTGACAGTGACCTCTCGTACGACAACCCCCGCTACGCGGACGCTGCGACGTTAGACGTTGAGGGAACCCTCGAGACGACCGTCATCGACGGTTTCGGCGAGAACGGTGGCGCCACGTACGAGTACGGCGTGCGTATGGAGGATGGCGGTGTCATCCCGGTGCCGGCATCGTTCGGCAAGTCGGCCCCGAACGGTGGCGAATTCCAGGGTGAGATCGCAGTGACGGGTGAGTTGGCGAGCGACCTTCGGGATGAAGGAGTCGCCGTCAGCCCCGGCGAGACGATTGATGCGGAGAGCGACGACGGTCAGACCGCGCTCGATCTTGCTTCCGAGCAGCAGTCACCCGTGCCGGTCGCGAGCGCGACCGTCTCCGAGCCAGCAGCCGCTGCCGTGACGCCCAGTGCGCATCGCGTGTATGTGGCCATTCTGAGCAATCGCGGTGCCGTCGCTTCGACATCGGGCGCGATCACCGCCATGAGGAACTACTGGCTGACGGAGTCTGCCGGCGCGATCACCGATTTTTCCGTCGCTGGAACCAAGACGTACGCGTCAGCCGTCACCGCCTCAGACAACTGTGGTCTGGCTGGAGGTCACAATGCGATCTGGGACGAGGCGGCGAGCAAGTACCCAGGAATTACCTTCGGCGCTAACGGCAACCATCTGATGGTCATGGTGCCTGCCGACTGCGCAGGAGCTGCCGGAATCGGCACCGTCGGCACGTCGATCAACGACGGCGGCAAGGTGATCGTGTCGGCTGGTACAGGGGCGACGCAGATCGGTTCCCACGAGCTCGGGCACAACTTCGGTCTGGGTCATGCCAACTTGGAGCAGTGCCTGTCGTCCTGTTCGACGTTCAGCTACTACAACGCGTTCAGCGTGATGGGTTTTGCGATCAACGACTATGCGCCCCCAGCGCTCGAAACGGTGGCTCGCCGATTCCTCGGCCTCAGCGACACGACGAGTGACGTGGTGGCCCGTGGTGTGACCACAGTGGATCTGAAGCCGCGATCTGACTCTTCTGGGCGACGCGGTCTGAGGGTCGTCGATCCGCTCACGTCCGCGGAGTACTTCGTCGAGTACCGCTCGGGCACGGGCCGGGATGGCTCCACCTTCTATTCGAATGGAGGCGGACTCTCCTCGTTCCGCTACGCGCCGGGGGTTGTCATCACCCAGTACACAGCGCAGACCCCAGGTCGACAGACCAAGGTGCTGACCGAGCGCGAGGGCTCCAGCGACTTCGCCTATCTGTCCAGTGGCGCATCGTTCACGAGCTCGTCTGGCGGGCTCCGCGTAATTGCTGACTCGCTGAACGGCTCCACCGGTGCACGAGTGACTCTGGAGCTGGCAGCAGATCCGGTGTCGCCATCAGCAGTGCCCGAGATGACGTTCGCGGACGGTGTGGCTCCGAGGAGTGGAAGCACGGTGACGGCCGTCGAGGGGACCTGGGCCAGCGGCGTCACGTTCACGTACCAGTGGCGAGTCGACGGCAACCCGATCTCGGGGGCGACTGGCCAGACGTACGTCGTGCCTGGCGCCTACTTCGGGCGCAACCTGTCCGTGACCGTGACGGGCGACAAGCCCGGCTTCCGCAGCAGTTCGCACACGTCGGAAGCAGCTGAGGTGCAGGTTGGCACTCTCATCTCCGTGACGCCCAGGATCAGCGGCACCGTCACAGTGGGCCGAACCCTGACAGCGCTGCGAGGTACGTGGACATCCGGTACCTCGTTCAAATATCGCTGGTACGCCGACGGTGTGGCGATCAGCGGGGCGACGAGCAAGACGTACACGATCTCGAAGTACCGGAAGGGCAAGCAGATCTCGGTGCGGGTGACGGGCTACAAGACCGGGTTTACGACGATGCGCCTGATGTCGGAACTGACCGAAAAGGTCACGTAACTCCAGCCGCGTGACGAAAGTGGCACTCCTCATCGGCTGGGATGTTCCGGCTGGTCGCTACTGAGCGAGGCGTCGGACTTGCGGATTCCGCCGAGTCCGCCAGCAGTCCGCACACATCCCGCGTGGTTCCCGTAGCACTTCCCGCATCGCCTGCTCGAGGTCTGGCGGACCCGCGACGGTTGGACTAGCGCGCCGATTCGTGCACGCAGCCCGGCGACCGAAAGGCGGCGTCACCCCGCCATGATTCCTCGACTTCCCGTGACCGACTCGTTCGGTGAGTCACGGCTGGAACGCGCTTACGACTACGCCGTGGTGGGCCTGGGTCCGATCGGCCTGCGGATAGCTTTGGGGCGCCATGCGTCTGGGAGTCGAGTCGTTGGGCTCGACGAATCTGCGACGCGGTTGATTGCCATCGGCGCGGGAGTGAGCGTGCTCGACCCGGAGGATCGCCTGAGGCTGGAGGCTGCGCTTCTTGCACCGGACTTCCAGCTGAGCGTCGACCCACGGCTGGTGGAGCTCGCCCACGTTGTCATTTTGTGTGTCCCCACTTCTGAAAATGGTGGGCGCCTCCTGCCCCAGCGGAATGACTCGCTGATGAGCCGGCGGGCGATCCTCGGCCGACTGGTTGACGATCAGGTGCTGGTGCTCGTGTCGACCACTGAGGCAGGCGATGCCGATTTGCTCTGGGTGGCAGCTGACGAATACAGCGCGCCACACCTCCCCTCACACTTCGGCAGTCGTCTCTGTCGCGGACCGCACGCCGATCGGCGTGCGGGAAGTCATTCGAAGGGGACGAGATGAAGAGATCAAGTGCGTTGGGGATAGTCCTGACGCTGTTTGGCGGATTGATGATTGGCGGGATGGGGGCCGCATCGGCCCACGTGCCGTCAATCAGTGCTTCGTGTTCCGGGGTTCACCTCGGTGGCACGAACTACGACGACACGAAGGCCAACACCTGGACGGCCACGATCGGGGGCTCGACGACGAACGGAACATTCGGCGACACCCTCAACATGACGATCCCGGTACCACAGGGCGGAGCGTCGACCTCGTGGTCGGCAACTGTTCAGGCATTCGACGGTGGCTTCAGCAGCACAGAATCAGGGACCGTTGGTCCCTGTGGCACCGTGCCGATTCCTCCCCAGCCGCCTGCGACGGTCGAGACCAAGGACGATGTGAGTACGCCGGACTGCGAAACACTGCTGGTCACGACGACTCATTCGGCTCGGTCGATTCCGTTCGTTTACGTCGAGGCAACCAACTCGTGGGTACCGGGAACTCCGGGTGCCTGGGCAGTGACCGGGACTGACTCTCGGCACGTCACCGTTGAAGAATGTGACGCGCCACCGGAGCCAGCTTCACTCGCTGAAGTACGAGACGTCGTCAACACACCAAATTGTGAGAACTTCACGACGACGACGGATCACCAGTCACGCGAGGGCATCTTTGCTTTCACGGAGGCCACGTGGGCGTGGGCCCAGACCGGTTGGACCCCATGGGTGACAACCAGCTCCGACGTTGCAGACGCAACGCAGGAGGAGTGCCCACCGCCAGAACCGCCGGAGCCTGCGGCAACGGTGACGACGAGCGACAGCCAGAAGTGTGGTGACGCATTCAAGTCCACGATCACGTCGACATCGACGACGAACTGGGTGCTTGATGCGGCAACTCGAACCTGGTCGCTCGGTGAACCGGTTGTCGTGAATGCGACGACCAAGACACCGGTCGCGGTCGAGGCATGTGCTGTGACGGTGGGAACGCCGTTGCTACCCGACACGGGCGGGCCTTCATGGCTGCTCGCGCTCCTTGCTGCACTGTTCTTGGTCTGCGGCGTCAGCATCCTGCGATCGCAGCAGGTGACGCCCGCTGTCAGCAGTGGGGCTCAATTCACGGGTGAATCCGCAAGTGGCGAGCGGCATGGGAGTGCCCATCGTCGGATCACTCAGGTCGTTCAGAGAATTACTCCTTCTCTGCGACGGCGTCGCCGGTACGACTCAGTGAAATATCGAGCTGACGAGTAGCTGGTGACATAGCGGTTGATCCTTCCCAGGATCTCCTGAAAGCACGGTGGGGGCGGCCTCCGAGAGGGCCGTCCCCACTGTCACGTCTACCGTTCGACCATTTGGTAGGGCCGGTGGTCCCTGTTGGCTGGTCCGTCGGGCCGTTGTGTCAGCCAACCGCCGGCTGGACGGTAGGAGCATGACCACGCGACTAGAGCAGAAAGTTGATGACGTTCTCCTGCTGGACGGAAGCCGCGCGCTGGTGAGACGTCTTCGTGATTCCGACAGGCCTGCCGTCACACAGCTGTTTGCCTCGGTGTGCGATCAAAGTGCGTATACGCGCTTCTTCACCTTGGGTCGTGCTGTGGTCTCGCGGCATGTCGATCATCTCTTCGACAGGTCTGCGGCGGTCACGACATATGTCTTGGTTCGCGACAGGGCAATCCTCGGTATCGCAGATGTTGAGGTGTGCGACCCGACGACGTCTGAGATCGCCTTCCTCGTTGCAGATGAGGCTCACGGCCTGGGCGCCGCAACTCTCCTTCTGGAGCGTGCCGCGAGGGACGCTCAGCATTGCGGAGTGGAGACCTTCGTCGCTGACGTACTGGCGATCAATCATCCGATGATCGACGTATTCCGCGATGCTGGCTACCGCGTCGAGCTCCACTCCGATCACGACGAGATCAGTGTGCGCATGAGCACGCAGGACACCGAAGCGACCAGATCGGCAAGTTTGGCCCGCCATGCGCTGGCCGAATCGCATGTGCCAACGGGTCCAAGGTCCTTCAGATCGAGGCGATCGGACCCTAAGCCCCATCGGGAATCAGAACGCACGGTTGAGGCATGGAAACGTCGACCCGGGAGAGCTTGATGAAGACATCGGAACCGCGATGAAGACCGGGCGGGAACTCCCAGTTGCGGTGGGCGTCACCGACCATGAGTTCAGCGTGCTCGAATACGCAGCTGCCGAGGCCGAACGTCTGGGTGCCGATCTGAGGTTGGTGCACGCGTACACAGTCCCTCCCAATGCGCTCGGGTCGCCGTATGGATATGACATTCCGGCTGCCTTTCGACTCGATGGCCAGGACATTCTTCGCCAAGCGAAGAGCCACGTGCGTACACACGGGGGGCCCGGTCACGTGAAGTGCGTACTTTCTCGCGGGGTGCCGCCGAACGTGCTGGAGCGCGAGAGCAAGACTGCGCGACTCATGGTGATAGGCCAGGATCCGATCAAGCCTTGGTATTTCCGTCTCTATGAGGGTCGGTCAGCACACCATTTGGCCGAGTACTCGCACTGTCCAGTCGTGATCGTGCCGAGGGATTGGCATGAAGTTCAGGGCCGAGAGCAGATCGTCGCGTTCGTGGACGGCCCCCAATCGGCCCGGGCAATCCTCACGTTTGCGTTCGATGCGGCAGTGACACGCGATGCACCCGTCAAGATCGTGCACGTGGCCGCCGAAGACCCGTACGACTATGAGCGGTGGCACTCGACGAAGGACGTTGTCGAGGAATGGGCCGAGACCTACCGAGACGTCCCCGTGACGATGGTGGTTGACCATGGAAGCCGCCAGCACGTTGCGATGGTCGCGGCGCAAGACGCGGCCCTGCTTGTCCTCGGCCAGCCCCACACCGTCCAACCCATCAGGCTCGCCTCGCATTCGCTGGCACGAGCTGTCATCGCTCGCGCCGCCTGTCCGGTGGCGGTAGTCCCGGTCCAACACCGTGAATGAGATGAATCGGTCGTTGCGTGGGTGAAAGCATTGGGACCTTCGGCCCTCGATCGCCTAGATCCGTGCTTCCATAATGGTGAGACCCAGCATCGAAGGAGAATCCATGGCGACCCGCGTCTTCCTACTCGACGACCACGAGGTGGTGCGTACGGGTCTCAAGCATCTGCTCGAGAGTTCTGGCGACATCGAAGTAGTGGGTGAAGCCGGCACAGCGGCAGCAGCCTTGGCGCGTATCCCCGCACTCAAGCCGGACGTCGCGGTTCTGGACGCTCGTCTGCCGGACGGCAGTGGCATCGAGGTCTGCAGGCAGATTCGGTCGACGCACCCTGAGATCAAGGCGATCATCCTGACCTCGTTTGACGACGACGAGGCGCTGTTCGCGGCGATCATGGCCGGTGCGGCTGGCTACGTGCTCAAGCAAGTGACGGGCCAGGACCTCATTGCCGCGGTCCACCATGTCGCGGCAGGCGGGTCTCTGCTCGACCCCAGCGTGACGGCGAAGGTGATGGAGCGGCTGAGGGAAGGTGCGCCCGGAGAGCCGGAGGAGCTGAAATCGCTCACGGCTCAGGAACGGCGGATCCTCGAGCTGGTCGCAGAAGGCCTCACCAACCGTCAAATCGGTGAACGACTGTTCCTTGCCGAGAAGACGGTCAAGAACTACATGTCGAACGTGCTGTCAAAGCTTGGGCTGGAACGCCGTACACAGGCTGCCGTCTTCGCTAGCCGCATCCTCGACGACAACTGACGATCGCGCGGTGAGTCACGCGCAGACGTCATTGCTCCTGATCGTTGGACCCGTGGACCTTGGTCCCGAGAATCGTGGTCGGGAGGCCATGTCGGCCGGAACGCTTGAGTCTCATCGTGGAGGCATGCACTCGCTCCAGGAGGACTCATGAAGATCGTCACCCCGGCCGTCGTGGCCGGTGTCGCCGGAAAGCAGCCAGAAGTTCTGCGATTTGCGGCGCGGCAGGCGCGTCTCGCCAACGCAGGCATGCAGGTGATCCACGCAACTGGGCTTACCGACTTAGCAACAGCACTGATTGCCGGGGTCGATGTCTCGGATTCGATGCAGGCTGCGGGTCAGTTCGTACTCGAAGATGCCAAGCAGTTCGTGAAGGTAGAGCTCGGGAATCCCGATGCTGAATTCATCCTGTCGGGTGACGAGCCGATCCACACGCTTGAACGCGCCGCCGCGAACGCGAGCATGCTGATTCTGGGAGCTGACGACGTTCAGTGGTACGCCCGGCTGCTACGTACCAAGATCGCCGGTTACCTCGCGCTTCATGCGCCGTGCCCGGTGGTTGTCGTACCGGAATCTCACGATCGTGAATCACCCGACGGCCACGTGGTCGTGACCCTCGACGGAGACACTGCCGCGGTTGGCCCGCTGCGTTTCGCTTTCGAGCAAGCCAGCGCTCGGGACACCACGCTGCATGTGATCCATGCAGTGCCTCCAGCGACCATGGTGGGGGACGTGGCAGATCTTCAAGCCAACATGTCCGAGATCCTGGCCGGGTGGCGGGCCGAATTCCCCGATGTGGACGTCGAACTTGCCTTCGGGGTAGGCGACCCTCAAGATGTGGTGGCCGGCCTCACGGATCGGGCCGAGCTGGTCGTCGTGGGACGGCCGCATCAGGGCACGATGCCGTTTGCGATCTCTCGAGCGCTGGCATTCAACCTGCTGCGTCACGCAGGCTGTGCCGTGGCTGTGGTTCCGGCTGACTACCCGGGCGCCTGAGATGAGTGGCCCGTCACCCGTCAAGACTCTCGTTGTCTCTGCCGCGAGCCGGCACGGTGGAACGTGCGAAATCGCCGACCGCATTGCCGCGACGCTTACGTTGGCACTGCCCGAACACTGGCACGTGATCCGTGGGGAGCTTTGCGATTTCCGGGTCTTTGACGATGCTGACGCCGTTGTCCTCGGGAGCGCGATCTACTACGGCCACTGGATGCATTCAGCGGCGAAGGCTTTGGACTACCTGCGAGACAACCCGCCCACAGACCTGTTCCTGTTCAGCACGGGCCCAATCTCCGAAATCGAATCGGAGAACGCCCAGGTCATCTCGGCCGATGCCCTGGCTGCCCTGGGTGAGGCAGATGAGCACATGGTGTTCGGGGGCAAGCTCGACACCACTCATCTCAGCTTCATCGAGCGCATCGTGGTCAAAGGCGTTCACGCCCTGCCCGGAGATCATCGCGACTGGTCAGTCGTCGACGCGTGGTCGAACCACATCGCGGCTGAACTCGGCGCCAATCCTTCCCGCGTCCTACGTGGGACCAAAGGCACACCGGGTCAGGGCATCAGCCCCTGAAGGATCACGTCGAACGCGGACAGTGTTGGTCCTATACATCGCTACCAGGAGCAACCATGGCCACTTTGATCGAACCCCCGAAGTCCACTGAACGAGCCGGCACTCCCGACCATTACATGGGGCTGTCGCAATCGACGGCGCTCATCGTCGGAAGCATCATCGGCGTGGGGATCTTCAGCCTTCCCTACTCACTCGCCTCGTATGGCCCCATCAGCCTTGTGGCCATGGCGGTCGCGACCGTGGGCGCGCTGGCATTTGCCTTCATGTTCGCCGCACTGAGCCGACGTATTCCTGCTGACGGCGGACCGTACGCGTACTCGCGCACCGCATTTGGCAACGGTGTCGGCTTCGGCAACGCGTGGTCGTACTGGATCACGGCGTGGGCCGGCAACGCCGCAATCGCAGTGGGCTGGGTCTACTACGTTGAGCACTTCATCAACAAGGGTGGCAGCACGACTGCCAGCATCCTGATTGCTCTCGTCGGCCTTTGGATCCCTGCTGCGGTCAACCTGACCGGTCTCCGCAATGTCGGTGCATTTCAGGTCGTGACAACTGTGCTCAAGTTCCTTCCGTTGGTCTTCTTGGCCACGGTTGGACTGTTCTTCATCAGCTCGGCGAACTTCACGCCGTGGAACACCAGCGGCGACACCAACATGTCAGCCATCGGTGGCGCGATGGCGATCTGCCTGTTTGCCTACCTCGGTGTCGAGACGGCCGCCGTTGCCGCAGCGAAGGTGCGCGACCCCAAACACAATGTTCCCCGTGCGACAGTCTTCGGGACGCTCGGCAGTGCAGTGGTGTACATGTTGTCGCTCATCGCGGTCTTCGGCATCCTGCCCACGACCGCCCTCGCCCTGGACGAGAACAAGGCCTCCTACGCAGTGGCGACCAACACGATCTTCGGCGGAACCTGGTCGGGAGACTTGGTCGCGATTGCGGTCATCATCTCCGGTATCGGCGCGCTGAACGGCTGGACCATGATCTGCGCCGAGATGCCTCGCGCTGCAGCCCAGGACGGGCTCTTCCCGAAGCAGTTCGCCGTGCTCGCCAAGAACGGCGCTCCCGTCTTCGGAATCGTCTCGTCGACCCTGTTCGCCTCGATCGCAGTGCTGATCAGTTTCTCGGGCGCGAACGGAGCCACGGTCTTCACGACGCTGGTCCTCATGACCGGTATCACCGCCGCGATCCCGTTCGGATTCTCTGCCCTGGCGCAGCTCGTCTGGCGGTTCAAGGACCGCAGTGTCGGCAACGCAGCGCACTTCGTACGGGACGTCGTCGTGGCGTCAGCATCGTTGGTGGCGGCCATCGCGTTCATCTACTACTCGAAGAACGTCGATGCCTCGTGGTACGTCGTCTGGGGTCCGTTCCTCATGACCGGTGGCGCGCTGCTCCTCGGTGTACCGGTCTACCTCGCTCAGCGTGGCCACATGACAGCGCCGCTCGAGGTTCCCGCGTACGACGAGACGGTTGCCTGACATGTTCCATGTCGACTCGGAGGTCGGGGCGTTGCGCGAGGTCATCGTGCACCGTCCCGGAAGCGAACTGTCGAGGCTCACGCCAGGGAACGTTGATGAGCTTCTGTTCGATGACGTCATGTGGGCCGAGCGCGCGCGAGAGGAGCACGATGGATTCGTCGCTCAGCTCAGGGCGCGTGGCACCACGGTCCACCACTTTGAGGAGTTGCTCGCCTCAGCGCTCGACGAACCTGGCGCGCGGGAGTTTCTCCAGGACCAACTGACGACCGCTACCCGGTTCGGCCCGGCACTCGATGCGCCTTTGGACGCTCTGGTCGGTGGCACCGCCGCAGTCGACCTTGCCGACATGCTGATCGGCGGTGTCCTCAAGCGCGAGATCGCGCCGTTGTTGCACGCCTCGAGCCTCTTGATGGAGTACCTCGACGACGAGGACTTCCTTCTCACGCCTCTGCCCAACCATCTGTTCCAGCGCGACAACTCGGCATGGATCTACGGCGGGGTGTCGATCAATCCGATGTCCAAGCCGGCCCGCAAGCGCGAGACCATCAACTCGCAGGTGGTCTACAACTATCACCCGATGTTCCGCGACTCGGAGTTCACGTTCTTGTACGGGAATGACTCGCTGCAGCACGAGCCGGCAACGGTCGAGGGCGGCGACATCACCGTGATCGGCAATGGTGCAGTCATGATCGGCATGGGGGAGCGCACCAGTCCGCAGGGAGTGGAGATGCTGGCCCAACGCCTGTTCGAGACGCGTACGGCCGAGCGCATCATCGTGGTTGAGCTGCCCAAGACGCGGGCGTTCATGCATCTCGACACCGCGATGACGATGGTCGACCGTGACGCGTTCTGTGTCTATCCGTACCTGCCCGATGAGCTGCGTTCCTTCACCTTGACCCCCGTCGGCCACGTCGGCCACTACGAGGTCAAGGAGAACCGCGAGCTGTTCTCGGCGATCGCTGATGCGCTCGATATCGACAAGCTGCGTGTACTGAAGGTTCCGATGAACCGCATGACCGCAGCGCGCGAGCAGTGGGACGACGGGACCAACTTCCTGGCGGTCGAGCCGGGAGTCGTCATGGGCTACGAACGCAACTCGTTCACGAACAAGTACCTCACCGAGAACGGCATTGAGATCATCCCGGTCGTCGGCTCAGAGTTGGGCCGTGGGCGTGGTGGACCTCGATGCATGACCTGTCCCATCGTCAGAGAGGCGGTGTCGTCATGACGCTGCTTGATCCGGAGCTCGGTTTCGAGCTTCCCCGCACCCATCTCGGCCTCCAAGGCAAGAGCATCACCAAGGAGCTCGACCTCACTCTTGAACAGTGGGACGGACTGCTCCTGCTCACAGAGGAGCTCAAGCTGAGAAGAAGTCGCGGCACGAGATCCGACGACTGGTCGGTCGCAACATTGCCTTGGTCTTCGCCAAGAACTCGACGCGCACTCGGTGCGCTTTCGAGGTGGCGGCTCATGACCAGGGCGCTCATGTCACCTACCTCGATCCGACCGGTTCTCAGCTGGGCCACAAGGAGTCCGTCAAGGACACCGGTCGTGTGCTCGGACGGATGTTCGACGGGATCGAGTATCGAGGCTTTGCGCACGCAAGCGTCGAGGATCTGGCGCGCTCATCGGGCGTACCGGTCTGGAACGGTCTCAGCGACACCTGGCACCCGACCCAGTCGTTGTGCGATGTCTTCACGATGCTCGAACACTCCGGTAAGGCCGCAGACAAGATCTCGTTCGCGTATGTCGGCGATGCGAGGAACAACGTCGGCAACTCCCTGCTGGTCGCGGGCGCGATGTCCGGAATGGATGTTCGCATGGTGGGTCCGCAGTCCCTGTGGAACTCAGAGTCGGTGATGGCGTCGGCGACCGCGATCGCTCGTGAGACCGAGGCAACGATCCTCCAGACCAGCGACCCTCGTCGCGGCCTTGAGGGCGTCGACTTCGTCTACACCGATGTCTGGGTGTCGATGGGCGAGCCTGAAAAGGTCTGGACGGAACGTCTCGAACTGCTGAACGACTACCAGGTCAACGCCGATCTCATGTCCCTGAGCGGTCGCAAGGACACGGCCTTCATGCATTGCCTCCCGGCATTCCACGACCGCCGAACGGAGATCGGCGAGAAGATCTTTAAGCAGACAGGTCGGGTGAGCCTCGAGGTCACCGATGAGGTGTTCGAGTCCGACAGCTCCATCGTGTTCGATCAGGCGGAGAATCGTATGCACAGCATCAAGGCCATGCTCGTGGCCACTTTGGAGGATTAATGCGGGTCGTCGTCGCACTCGGCGGGAACGCGATCCTTCGGCGCGGCGAGCCGATGTCGATCGCCAATCAGCGCGCATCGATCGCTACCGCTTGCGGACCATTGGCCCGCATCGCGGCTGACCACGAGCTCGTCGTCTCACACGGAAATGGCCCGCAGGTCGGTCTGCTTGCGCTGCAGGCTGCTGCGTATGACGATGTCAGCGCCTACCCATTCGACGTCTTGGGCGCCCAGACCGAGGGAATGATTGGGTACCTCATTGAGCAAGAGCTCGGCAACCGCATCGGCAACGATCGGGTCATCGCCACATTGGTGACGAGAACAGTCGTTGATCCAAGGGATCCGGCGTTCGAAGACCCGACGAAGTTTGTCGGACCGATCTACAACATGGAGCAGGCGGCCGTGCTCGCTCAGGAACACGGGTGGGTGATGAAGGCCGATGGAGGTTCATTACGTCGGGTCGTGCCCTCGCCAATGCCGATCCGCATCCTCGAGACAAAGCCGATCGAGTGGCTGCTGCGTGAAGGTGGCGTGGTGATCTGTGCGGGCGGCGGAGGTGTTCCAACAACCTTCGACAGCGCTGCCGACGTGATGGCCGGCGTTGAGGCGGTGATCGACAAGGACCTCGCGAGCGCGGTGCTTGCGCGTGACCTGAACGCAGACGAGCTGATCATCGCGACCGACGTCAACGGTGCGTACGTCGACTGGGGCAAGCCCACCCAGCGCCTGATCGTTCGCGCACACCCTGATGCTCTTGACGCGATCTCCTTTTCCGCAGGCTCGATGGGTCCAAAGATTGCGGCCGCTCAGCAATTTGTTCGCGGGGGGAGAGGCGACTGTGTGATCGGCTCTTTGACGCAGATTGATGCGGTACTCGCCCACGAATCAGGCACATTGGTGACCAATCGCGTACGGGGAATCGAGTATGAGTCGCCTGGTTCAGATCCGGCATCCGGCCCTTCTCCGCGTCATCTCCGTGTCGTTTCGGATGTGCCGACGGGGGTACCGGGACGCGGTTGATCGGCCGCCTATTCTCGGCCGTTGGAGTTCATGTTGACGTCGTCCCAGGCGGCCTCTGCGCCGCTGTGACCGATCCGACCGACTTGCACAGTGGTTCCTGCTGCGGCGACGAGAGCCGCAACGACGAGGATCGTGGGAATCGCCCGGCTGGTGGCCGGTGTCTCCCCGTTGCGCCGGTGCAGAACGTAGCTCGCCAGCGCGACCACGGCAAGAGCGATCATCCAGGGCAACAGGGCCTCGGCCATCTCGGTGTGCTTCTCGAGCAGTGCCGTCTCGGCTACATGCTCTTCGAGCGTCTCTCCGGTCGACGTCGACAGAGGTACGAGGATGACCCCGAGCGCGCTGGCAGCCAGCGGAAGGGGCCCGGCCCATCGCCGAACCTTGCTGTTTGCCGTGGCAAGCAGGACCAGGAGCGCAGCGAGCGGAACCACGACCACGGTCGCGTGAACGATCAACGGGTGGAGTGGAAGTCCGAAGAAGTCGTTTGGCATGTCGAGTCCTTTGATGTGTCGTACTGGATGGGTCAGTGACCGGAGACTCGGCGTCCGGCGATTGAGTTGATCGAGATGCGAATGACGAGGGGGCGAACGCCGCCAGCCCAGGGTCGAAGGCGGCCGTGGCTCAGCACCATGTTGATCGTTGCGCGGTCCTCAACCAGCAACGCAGGTCCCTTGACCGTGACATTCCAACCATCGCGGTACGTGTCGTCGTGGTGGTCGGCGCCGAATGCCACATCATCGTGTCCGCGTGCCAGCTGAGCCAGGAATCCGTCGGACACTGTGCGGAAGTAGACGACGCCGTCGATGACGGCGAAGTTGACCGGCACGAGTTGTTGGCCTTCGTCGTTGACGAATGCCACTCTGCCGACCGTTGTGGTCGTCAGAAGGAACCTGCACTCGTCTTCAGGTATGTCGATGATCTTGCCTCGCCGTAGGTCCTCGTGAGTTGTCATGACAGCCCTTTCGGGTCGGTGTCCGCCGTCGTTACGCGACGGACCGCATACTTGGCGCAGTCGTACCTCGTGAGCGACGAAGGAGTGCAATGAGCGAATCGATTCCTGGTGGTGAAGACAGGGGACACCCGGCTGTCTTGGCCTTTCATCAGAGCCGTACGGCCGACGTTCAGCTGCGTCTCGCGGACGCGATCACGACGTTCGCGGGGTCCATGCCATTCGTGTATGCGCACGTCGTGGCGTTCGCATTGTGGATGCTGCTTGCGGAGTCGAGCCCGTGGCCGACTCTGACGCTGGTGGTCTCGCTGGAAGCGATCTTCCTGTCGACGTTCGTCATGATCGGGCAGAACCGCCAGGCCGAGTTCCAAAGAGCGAAGGCGGACCACGACTTCGTCGAGCAGGAGCTCGAGCTCAAGACAAACACGGAACTGACCCGCGCCATCCATGTCCTGACCACCGAACTTCATCGGCGCATCATCGACGATCCTGAACAGCGGACGTCGTGATTGCGGCGTGACAGCTCCCTCCACCATCACGTCACGTGCACTCATGTCCTGCTCCCTTCATACGCGGCCGCCTTCGCGGCGTGCCCGTCTTCCCCGCGTCTGGGGGGTTGGTGGTCCTGCCACCTCACGGCTCCGACGGGCTCGCTGATTCCACTATTTCGAGAGTTGAAGGGCGAACACACAGTCGTTGAGCACCACTCGCCAGGACCTTGGTCCTACGCCTGCCGGTGGCTGTGACCGTGGTCGGCGGCATAGGCGCTGAACACCTCGTCCCGGCTGCCGCTGAGGTCAAGGAACTTGGCGTCAACGGATTCGGCAAGGTCGTCCAGGGCGGCGGCAAGTACGCGTACCGCCAACAGCACAGCAGGCGAGTTCGAACTCCCGGCGGCTTCGAGTAGCTCGACCGCATATCCGAGGTTTGCGGGTAGCGACGCGTCGGCGTCGTCCTCCCTGAAGAAGTAGATCTCCGCGTACTCCTCAAGATCTACTCGTACGTCAATCACGCTCTTAGTGAGCGATTCGAGAAGTTGCACTGTCGCTGCCGCATCGAGCTCCGCGATTGTTTCGCGTGCTCTCGCTCGCCGGAGAAGGTTGAGTCGTACCGCGAGAGTTCGCCGGCGCGTCAGTGCCGGGTAGACCTGCATCACCCAGGACAGGGCAACTGTCAGCAGGGCGAGCCCAAACAGCGCCTCCAGAGGACTAACTATCCGCAGCCAGCCGTTGCTGGGAACCACGTCGCCGAGGCCCAATGTGGAGATGTTCACTAGGGAGATGTACGCAGACTCGAGCCAGGTCTGCAGCAGCCCGCGCGGCGGCTCGGAGATGAAAGTGAATCCTGACGGAATCTGTGGCCAGTAGATGAGAGCCCATCCGAGGGCGGCGAACAGACCCCAGACTGCGATGACACCGAGCATCGCGACAGGCCCGGCAAGCGACGCACGTCGGCGATGCCTGGATATCTTCCAGATCGGCCTCAGCACAGCCCTGCTCACGAATCCCTGAGTTCCGGGCCGGGCGAGTGTTCGGAAGATGTCACGGAGCACCCATGCAAGCACGAGACAGCCAGCAAGGCTGACCAACCACGCGGCGAGGTCACTCATGGCACGCCTGAGTTGCCCAAACGGTCGTCATCACCCGTTCAGTGTGGCGTTCGTCGTGCGCGGCCTTTCAGGGTCACTCGTCCGCCTGAGCGAGGACCTTTGGCACTCAGCCCGGCGCATCTTCGTGGCTAGCGTCGAGACATGACCATCAACGAGACCATTGACGTCAGTAGGGGGACTAGCGCGGCCAGCACGAAAGACGAGTCTGACGAGCAGCGAGAGGAGTTCGCACTCCCTCATATCACCGTCGGAATCTTCGAAGGGCGCTACAAGGGTGCGCTTGCCTATGCGCTTCGGTCTGCGCTGGGACGTCCTGCGACGATCGACGTGGCTCCTGCACGGATGGAGGAAGCGTCGTCTGAGGTCCCGCTCGACGTCGTCGAGCTGCTGGGTCCTGCCGGCGACAGACTGGTCGTGGCGACCGAGAAGTCCGACATGTTGGTCGTTGAAGTGTCGGATTCCGTGATCGAACGTCTTTCCGATCCTCAGCTGGCACGGCTGCGACGACACACTAAGTGCTTGTTGGTCGAGGTGAACTCAACTGGCCAGGTGGTACGCGTTGCCGGACCAATTGCAGGAATCTTCTCGATCGTCCCACCGGGCGAGGGAATGCATGTTCACACAGGAACAGACCATGCGACACGAGTTCCGCCGCCCGCGGCCTGAAGAATCTCGAAAGTTCCACCACGCGCTTCGGCCCGATCTCGGAGATTTGCCAGACCGCTGAGACGTGGGGTCTTGCCGGGTCCAACCCCGTCGTCAATGACCTCAATCGTCACCCTGCCAGCGATCGCGGAGACGCTGATCTGCACGTGGGTAGCTTCAGCGTGGCGTACTGCGTTGGCAAGAGCCTCGGTGACCGCGGCCGACACGTCGTCGGTGAGCGCGGCGTCAGCCATCAGGTCCACGGGTCCGAGGAAGGTGACGCGCGGCTTGTTGGGCAACTGATCGCCTGAGCGGTCGACAATTTCGAGGATCCGCGCCCGGAGGCTTGCCGAGGTGGATTCGGCATCGCGCCTGATGGCGAAAATACTCTGTCGGATCTGGGCGATGGCGCCGTCAATCTCTCGGATTTGATCCATGATCTTGTCGGCCGTGCCAGCGTCGGCTCCGGCCGCCGTGGCCTGGAGGTTGAGACCGGTCGCGAAGAGGCGCTGGATGACATGGTCATGGAGGTCGCGTGCGATGCGGGAGCGGTCCTCGAGCAGTTCCATACGCCGACGCGTCAGGTGAATCTCTGTGCGATCCAGCGCCAGGCTGATGTGGCCAGCGAAGGACACCCCCATGTCGAGGTCTCGTGGAGCGAACGGAGGCCTGTCGCTTGTGCGAGCTACACACAGCACGCCTGTAGCGGTCTCGCTCGAGCTGAACGGGATGATCATCGCGTTGCCGAGCTGAGTCTGCTCGTCGAATCCGTGCGCTGGGTGCAGGGAGAGATTGCCAACGATGGCCGGCTCGCCGGTGCGCATCGGCTCGGCTGCAGAGGTCCCTTCCACGGCGAAGGTAGAGGCGAGCAGAGAGTCGGCGCCAAGACCGACTGCTCGTTCAACCATGAGCTCGTCACTTGACCCTGGGCTCAACGCGACGCTCACCAGGTCTGCCTGTGCCAGATCGCGGAGTCGCTCGATCAGTGCGTCAAGTTCGTCTCCCTCGTCGGCCGACATGAGTCGGCGCGACACGTCGACCAGAGCCGTCGACCAGCGGGCTCGGTACTCAGAATCCTCGAACAGTCGGGCATTCTCGATCGCGATGCCTGCTGTCGCTGCCAACGCCTGCGCGAGCTCTTCGTCATCCGCGGAGAACTGGCCGTTCTTGCTGTCAGTCAGATAGAGATTGCCGAAGACTTTCTCGCGCACTCGAATCGGTACTCCGATGAAACTGTCCATCGGTGGGTGATGGGCCGGGAATCCGCTGGATCTTGCATCTGAAGATATGGATGCGAGGCGCACCGGTTGCGGGTCGTCGATGAGTGCGCCGAGAAGCCCCTTGCCCTCTGGCAGGTGTTCAATTTGGGCAACGATGTTGTCCGCCATACCGACGTGGATGAATTGCTCAAGACGTCGCTCGTCGCCGACCACGCCCATCGCGCCGTAGCGCGCCTGGATCAGGTCGACGCCGATTTCCACGATGCGGCGCAGCAGCGTGGGGAGATCCAAGTTGCTCGTCAGGTCATTGTTGACCCGGATGAGCTCTCGGAGGCGCGCCTGCGCGCTCATGACTTCGCCAGCCTGCTCGACGAACTGCCTTAACAAGACCTCGGACTCAAGCTGCGGGCCGTCAGGGCTTGGACGCTTTGCGCCCATGTCCCTCCTCATTGTCAATCGGTGCTCCTAGTCCACACCGTACGCCTGCATTGGTCCGCCGAGCCCGCCATGGTCCGCATGCTTCGCGCCGGCAGATGCGGGACCTTTGTCCCCCTGATCATGGTCGCGTGACCATTTCGTCGCCAACCGGGGTGGCAGATGCTCGAATACAACACGCCTCAGGAGGAGCCATGAGCAGCCCCACGCCACCCGTCGTCGTAGCCATTGCCGACAAGCAGCCGAGCGCGCTGCGATTCGCAATCAGTGAGGCGCGTGCGTTTGGTGCACCTCTGCGGGTTGTGTATGCCTACGGCGTACCTGCGCGGGCTTCGCAGTTCAATCCTGTGCCGGATCGCATCGTCCGCGAGCTTCGTGCGGTCGGCGAGGCCGTGCTGGACGCTGCCAAGCTGCTTGTGGACGAGGTCGACCCGAAACTGAGCGTCGAGTTCGTGTTGTCCAGCCATATTCCTCTCGACGCACTCTCGCTTGAGGCGGCATCTGCGCGCGTGATGGTTCTCGGTTCCGATGACGTGCCCTGGTACGACCGGCTGTTGCGCACCAAGATCGCCGGATACCTCGCTCGGTATGCGCTGTGCCCGGTGATCGTTGTACCTGAGCTGGAATTCCCGGTCGACCCCGGCGGTGAAGTCGTACTTACGCTCGACGGGGACACGGCCGCGACAGGGCCGGTGCGTTTGGCTTTCGAGGAGGCGAACGCGCGCGACTGCGTCCTCCATGTCCTTCATTGCACGCCTCCCGGAACACTTGGGGTGGACGTCGAGGCAGCGCGCGCCAACGTCGCCGAAGTGGTGGCAGGTTGGTGTGAGACCTACCCAGACGTCGCCGTGCTCGAAGCCGACGCGATTGGCGACACGGCGGAGACGATTGCTCGCGCGACCCGGAATGCAGAACTCGTCGTCGTCGGTCGTCCCCACGACCACGTGATTTCGTTCCCGCTCTCACAGCCTGTTGCCATCGAGGTTCTACGTAAGGCGAAATGCCCGGTGGCTGTCGTTCCTGCCACGTACTAGCGAGCGATGCGCCTAGACAAGCTGACGATCAGGACCTGATCGTCAGCTCGTCTGCGTCGGTCTCGTGGTCGACAGTCACTGTGGTGCCATCGTGCACGTCGCCTGAGAGCAGCATCCGGGCGAGCTTGTCGCCGATTGCCTGCTGCACAAGACGACGCAACGGGCGTGCGCCGTACGCGGGATCCCAGCCGGTCACCGCAAGCCACTCGCGGGCGGCGGGGGTCACATCCAGCGTGATCCGGCGCGCGTCGAGGCGCTTAGCCAGCGAACTGACCTGGAGGTCGACGATGTGTGCCAGCTCCTTGGTACCCAACGGATCGAACATCACGATCTCGTCGAGACGGTTGAGGAACTCGGGCTTGAACGAGGTCTTAACCACGTTCATCACCGCGTCGCGCTTGGCGTCGTCGTCCAGAGCCGAGTCGGCGAGGAACATCGAACCCAGATTGGACGTCAGGATCAGGATGACGTTGCGGAAGTCGACCGTACGTCCCTGGCCGTCGGTCAACCGTCCGTCGTCGAGCACCTGCAGCAGGATGTCGAACACTTCGGGGTGTGCCTTTTCGACCTCATCGAGGAGGACCACGGAGTAGGGGCGTCGGCGTACAGCCTCAGTCAGTTGACCGCCTTCGTCGTATCCCACATAGCCGGGAGGTGCACCGACCAATCGGCTCACGCTGTGCTTCTCGGAGTACTCGCTCATGTCGACGCGAACGATCGCTCGCTCATCGTCGAACAGGAACTCCGCCAGCGTCTTGGCGAGCTCGGTCTTGCCCACGCCGGTCGGTCCAAGGAACAGGAACGAGCCCATGGGCCGGTCAGGATCGGAGATTCCCGCACGTGAGCGACGTACGGCATCGGACACCGCTGCGACGGCCGTCGTCTGACCGATCAGGCGCTTGCCCAACTCGTCCTCCATACGGAGGAGCTTTCCGGTCTCGCCCTCAAGGAGGCGGCCGGTCGGAATGCCGGTCCAGGAGGCGACGACCTCGGCGATGTCATCGGCGCCGACTTCTTCGTGCACCATCGACTCGCCGTCCTGTGCTGCCTCGACCGCCTGGGCGTCTTCAAGCTGCTTCTCCATGTTGGGGATCTCGCTGTAGAACAGTCGACTTGAGGTCTCGAGATCTCCTTCGCGCTGGGCGCGTGCCGCCGCGATTCGGACTTCGTCAATACGTTCCTTGATCTCGCCAACGGCGTTGAGTGCCTGCTTCTCGCGCTCCCACCTGGTCTCGAGCGCACGCAGCGCCTCCTGCTTGTCGGCGAGCTCGACTCGCAGTTTCTTGAGGCGTTCCTTGCTTGCCGCGTCCGACTCCTTGTCGAGATGCAGTTCCTCCATGCGCAAGCGGTCGACGGCTCGGCGTAGTGCATCGATCTCGACGGGGCTCGAGTCGATCTCCATGCGGAGCCGACTGCTGGCTTCATCGATCAGGTCAATGGCCTTGTCGGGCAGCTGGCGGCCCGGAATGTAGCGGTCGGACAGTGTCGCCGCCGCGACGAGGGCAGCATCCGAGATCGAGACTTTGTGGTGTGCCTCGTAGCGCTCCTTGAGTCCACGCAGGATTGCGATGGTGTCCTCAGGGCTCGGCTCGCCGACGAAGACCTGCTGGAAGCGACGCTCGAGTGCTGGGTCCTTCTCAATGCGCTCGCGGTACTCGTCGAGCGTTGTGGCACCAATCATTCGCAGCTCGCCGCGAGCCAGCATGGGCTTGAGCATGTTGCCGGCGTCCATTGACGAGTCTCCGCCTGCTCCGGCGCCCACGACGGTGTGAAGCTCGTCGATGAATGTAATGACCTGGCCCTCGGACTCTTTGATCTCGGTGAGCACAGCCTTGAGGCGCTCTTCGAACTCGCCTCGGTACTTGGCTCCCGCGACCATCGCCGCGAGGTCGAGAGAGATCAGTCGACGTCCGCGAAGTGACTCCGGAACGTCACCGGCAACGATGCGCTGGGCGAGGCCTTCGACGACGGCGGTTTTGCCAACGCCGGGCTCTCCGATCAAGACGGGGTTGTTCTTGGTGCGTCGCGAAAGGACCTGGATGACTCGGCGAATCTCACTGTCGCGGCCGATGACGGGGTCGAGCTTGCCCTCTCGGGCCACAGCGGTCAGGTCGACGCCGTACTTCTCGAGAGATTGGTAGGTGTCCTCTGCGTCAGCGCTCGTCACGTGGGCGTTGCCACGCACGGCAGTGAACGCTGCCTGCAACGCATCGGCTGTGGCTCCCGCGTCGTTCAGGACTGTCTTGGCGGGAGAGTCAACGGTTGCCACGCCAACAACGAGATGCTCGGTGGAAACGAAGTCATCCCCCAGTTGATCGGCGAGGTCCTGGGCGCGCTGGAGGACTTCGTGCGTCGCACGACTGAGCCCCGGGTTCTGGACGTTTGCGCCACGTGCAGATGGCAAGGCGTCGAGGGCGGTCTTCAGACCGCTCAGAACTGCTTGCGTATCTACGCCGGCGGCCTGAATGAGTGGGGCAGCGGTTCCGCCGTCCTGGGTCAGGAGAGCAGTGAGCAGGTGGGTAGGTTCCACGGCGGGGTGTCCGGAAGCGGCTGCTGACGAAATTGCGCTGCCGAGCGCCTGCTGGCTGCGAGTGGTGAACTTGGCGAGATCCATCTGGTCCTCCTCAAAGGGTGTGCGTCATCTTGTTCAACGTCCCCAAAGTTGAGTCCATTCCACTCAACTTTAGGATCTTTGGGCTGCCGCGGTGAGAACTGGCTCACCCGGATGATCGGTTGTTGGGGATGGGTCGAAGGGGGAGACGACACTGACGACCTCGTCGCAGGCGTTGAGCACCTCAGCCGAGTGGGAGATCAGCACGATCGCGTGACCTCGCCTCAGCGACAGGATGTCGGCGATCATCTGCGCCGCTGCTTCTCGGTCGAGATGCTCGGTCGGTTCGTCGAAGATCAAGACCTTGTGCTGGCCTAGCAGCAGACGCGCCATGGAGAGTCGCTGTCGCTCACCTCCGCTGAGCGAGCTGCCGAGGTTGCCAATGACCGTGTCGAGTCCGGCAGGCATACGTTCGAGCAGCGGGCGCAGACCTACTCGAGTGAGGACGGACTGCATGGCGTCATCGTCAGCGTCCGGCGCTGCAACCCTGAGGTTCTCGCGAATCGTCGTGTCGAACAGGACGTCATCTTGTCCGCAGAGACCGACCCTGGCCCGTACGTCGTGGCCGTCGAGATCGCGATAGTCGATCCCGCCAAGAGCCAGACTTCCCCAACGCGGGGGGATCAACTTGACCAGCGTGAGCGCAAGAGTCGACTTGCCGACGCCACTGACGCCGCTGAGTCCAACGATGTGACCTGATGTCAGCTTGACCGACACCGGTCGTGTCAGAGACGAGTCCCATCCGGCGACAACTCCGCGCAGGACAAGCTCATTGCTAATGGGGAGTGGAACTGCTGCCGGTGGGTCGATGACGGGAGCCTGCAGGTCGTCGAGTTGGGCTAGACGCTGGCGGGCAGCTTGCACGGCGGGTCGGAGGCGTTCAGCTTCGAGCACACTGAGTAGAGGCTCGAGCAGCGCGACGGGGGCGAGGAGGACTACACCGGCCATGACGGGTGCAAACCCACCCGCCGCGAAGGCGATCGTTGCCGTGGCGGCACCTGTGGAGACCAGCACCAGGGCGGATCCAATCCCCGCCAACCAGCCTGTGCGGAGCTGGTTGCGCGCCTGACGGTCGATGGCCTCATGCAAGCGTCGAGTGAACGGTGCGGCCGCGCCGTACGCGACAAGATCGCGTGACGTGGATGCCAGAACAGCGCTCTCGGCCGACATCGTGCTGCGAGCCTTCGACGCGTCGATCGAGTCTCCCCGAACCGCCGTGGCAATTCCGAGACGCGCGATGGTGAAGCACGCGAGAGCGTGACCAACGATGACGAGTGCAGCCACGGGCGAGATCCAGGCGACGACTGCTGTCACCACAACACAACTGGTGATCGCATAGATCCACGGAAGCCTGATTCGGAGGAGAGCGTCCTGAGACGTCGTCACGTCGGAGACGACGCGGCTGATGATGTCTCCGCGGCGCTGCCGGGGCAAGCCGGTCGGCGCGGAGCGCTCGAGGTTTTGGTAGGCGTGAACTCGGTCGTCGATCATGCGACTCAGCGCAACATGATGTGTCAACAGTCGTTCCGCGTAGCGAAAGACAGCTCGACCGACGCCGAAGAACCGGACCGAAACGATTGCCACCATCAGGTAGAGCACAGGTGGGTGCTCGGCGGCACGCACGATCAACCAGGCCGACGTGAGCAGCAGTCCGACGCTGCTGAGCTGCGAAGCGCTCCCCAGGACGGCTCCCGCGACAAGTCGACGGTTCATGCGATCACGGCTGTCGGCGTCTGCACCCTGATCACTCGAGTCGCTGCGCTGATGGTCGCCTGCCGATGTGCCACGACGACGACGGTGGCGTCGAGCGCGGCCAGTGAGGCAAGCACGGATGCCTCGCGGTCGTCGTCGAGGCCGGCGGTGGGCTCGTCGAGAAGAACGAGCTGTGCACCGCCTACGCGAACTCGCAGCAGTGCGCGAGCAACGGCGATGCGTCGTCGCTCGCCAGCAGACACGTCGCTTCCTGCCTCGCTGACGGTGCGCGACAGCGGGAGGTCGGCGGCGCCGGCATCGTCCAGCGCCTGGCGGACGTTCACATCGCTCGCGACGGCGCATGCAAGTCGAACGTTGTCGGAGATGGTTCCGGCGATCAGTCCTGGGACCTGCGGGACCCATGCGATCTGGTGACGCCATTGGTCAGGGTCAATCTCGCGCAGGTCGGTGCCCGCAACGGTGATGTGTCCTGCGGTCGGAACAATGAACGAGAGCATCACGTCCAGCAGGGTCGACTTGCCGCACCCTGTGGGTCCCACCACCGCGACGTACTCGCCTGGGTGGATCTCGAGTTCATCGATCACCAGCGAGGGCGTCGAACGGCTGGGGTGCTGGACGGACACGTTGCTAAGCCGGATGGTCGACGTCCGAAGGCTGGGCGCGTTCTGGCCCCCGGTTTGTCGGTCGTGGTCCAGTAGGTCGAGCGCCACGGTGACCGCGGCTGCGCCTTCGGTGCTGTCATGGAACATCATGCCGAGCTGACGTACTGGCAGATATGCCTCGGGTGCCAGGAGCAGCACGATCAGGGCCGGTCGAAGATCCATGCCTCCGTCCACCACGCGAAGTCCGACGCTGACCGCGACCAACGCGACCGACAGGGTGGCGACAAGCTCGAGTACCAGCGAGGACAGGAACGCCAGCCGAAGCGAGCGCATCGTCTCATCGCGGTGCCGCTGACCTACGGCAGTCAGGTTTCGTTCCTGGCGGCGACCGAAGAGCTTGAGCACGACCAGACCGTCGAGGACCTGTGCGAAGTGCAGACTGAGTCGTTCCAATGACTCCCAGCGTCGGCTGAGCTTGTCTCGCGTCATGAGTCCGATGAGCACCATGAATGCGACGCTGAGGGGGAGGGTGATGGCGACGATCGCGGCGGACGCAGGGTCGACGAAGAACATGGTCGCGATGACGACCGGTGGTACCAGGCAGACCAGCACCAGCTGTGGGAGGAACCGAGACACGTACCCGTCGAATGCGTCGAAGCCGGGACCCATGATGGCCGTAACCGCAGCTGGGTCCGGCGCAGGACCAAGGCGGCGAGCGTCCAAAAGGTCGTTCGCCAGTTCGTGGCGCAACTCGGCCTTGACTGTGACCGCGGCGCGTTCGGAAACCGAGGAATTGGCCCAGTGCAGCAGTCCACGAACCAGGAAAACTCCGGCCAGAGCCCACGCGGTGTGGGTCAACGGCCGAGATGAGAACAACTGGTCGACCAGGGTGGCGATGACGACAGCCTGAGCGATGACGGTTCCGGCCGAAGCCAGTCCGAGGCCCGCAGTGAGAACGAGCAGCGACCGTACGCCATGGGATCGGCCGACGAGCCTCGGGTCCAGCGGCTTCACCGAGCCAGCACCTCGGTTGGGATGTGCTGGACGCCGATGCGCTTGCGGAAAACCCAATAGGACCAGCTCTGGTACATCAGGACGATGGGCGTGAAGATCACGGCAACCCACGA
This sequence comes from Aeromicrobium panaciterrae, assembly GCF_031457275.1. Lineage (NCBI taxonomy): Bacteria > Bacillati > Actinomycetota > Actinomycetes > Propionibacteriales > Nocardioidaceae > Aeromicrobium > Aeromicrobium panaciterrae. The sequence continues at coordinate 46,478 of NZ_JAVDWH010000001.1, read as the reverse complement.
CATGATCACCAGCGTGTAGTGGGTGGACGAGGCATTCGTGGTCGTCAGATTCCAGGCGCTGTTGAGCGAGGACGGCATGACATCGGGGAACAGCCCAACGAAGAGCATGATCGCGACGAACGCGATCGTCAGACTGGTCGCGATGAACGCGAGCATCTCGCGGTGGGCCAGTGCGAGTGCGAGCGAGGCGACGCACGAGATCACGGCCAGGAGCCCGAACAGCCAGACGGCGAACGCGCCCTGATCGATCCCAGTCCAGACGATGAATGCGACTGCCGGACCAGCGGCGCCGACTCCGACCTTCACCCCAAGCTTGGTTGCGCGGTGACGGATGTCTCCGACCGTTTTAAGGGCTACGAAGAAGCATCCGTGGACGAAGAAGACGGCCAACGTCACGACGCCGGCGAGCAAGGCGTACGGGTTGAGGAGGTCGAAGAACGTCCCGACATACTCGTGGTTCTTGTCGATCGGTACGCCACGGACGATGTTGGCGAGCGCGACTCCCCAGAGAAGTGCGGGCACTGCAGAGCCGACGACGATGGCAATGTCCCAGTTGCGTCGCCAAGCGCGTTCGTTGCGCTTGCCGCGGAACTCGAAGGCCACACCGCGGACGATGAGAGCGATGAGGATCAGCAGCAAAGGAAGGTAGAACCCGCTGAACAAGGTGGCGTACCACTCGGGAAAGGCGGCGAACGTCGCGCCGCCGGCAACGAGCAGCCAGACCTCGTTTCCGTCCCAGAGCGGACCGATCGTATTGATGAGTACCCGGCGCTCGGTGTCGTCCTGGGCCAGCGCCCCGACGAGCATGCCGACGCCGAAATCGAATCCCTCGAGCACGAGATAGCCGATCCACAGCACTGCAATGAGGATGAACCAGAAGGTGGTGAGTTCCATGAGTCAGGTCCGATCAGTAGGCGAAGGCGAGGGGTGCGTCGATGTCGTCGTCCCCGGGAGATTCGGTCGGAATCTCAGGAAGGCCGCGCTGGATGTACATCAGCAGCAGCTTGACCTCGACGATCGCCAGGACTCCGTAGATGACCGTGAAAGCGATCAGCGAGGTGAGAACCTCGGCCAAGGTCGTGCCAGGGGAGACTCCCGCAGAGGTGGGCATCAGCCCGAACACGATCCACGGCTGACGACCCATCTCGGTGAAGATCCAGCCGAAGGAGTTGGCGAAGAGCGGTAGCAGCGGAAGCACGATCGCCGTGCGAAGAAGCCAGCGTCCGCTGGGAACTCGCCCGCGCCGGGTGGCCCACAGCATCCACGCACCTGCCGCCATAGCGAGGCCGCCCAACGTAATCATGATGCGGAAAGTCCAGTAGCTGATGGGGATGTTGGGCGAGTAGTCGCCGGCGCCGTATGTCTCCTCGTACTTAGCCTGGAGAGAGTTGATCCCCTCGACCTTGCCGTCGAAGCTTCCGGTGCCGAGATAGGAGAGCAGTCGAGGAACTTCGAGCTTGTAGACCTCCTTTGAGCCGTCCAGTGTGCCGATCGTCAAAATCGAGAACGGAGCTGGCTCGGAGGTTTCGTACAGGCCCTCGGCGGCCGCCATCTTCATTGGCTGCACCTCGGTCATGATCTTGCCTTGGTAGTCACCGGAGACGATCGTGCCGAGACCGGCAACGATCAGAGTCACTGCGCCAAGGCGGAACGCCGTACGAAATGCCTCGGCGTCGCGGTCAGGGTGTTTCATGATCTGCCACATGGCGATTCCGCCGACAAATGCGCCGGCGACCATGAAGCACGCGAAGATCTGGTGAGGGACAGTCGCGAGTAGGACCTTGTTGGTCAACACCGCTCCAAAGTCCGTGAGCTCGGCTCGGCCCTTCTCGGCATTGAACTCGAATCCGACCGGATTCTGCATGAAGGAGTTCGCGGCGAGGATGAAGTACGAAGAAAGCAATGTGCCGACTGCGGCGATCCAGATGGTGGCGAGGTGGACTCTGGGCGTCAGTCGGTCCCATCCGAAGATCCACAGGCCCAAGAAGGTCGACTCCAGGAAGAACGCCAGCAGACCCTCGATCGCGAGCGGAGCGCCGAAGATGTCACCGACGAATCGCGAGTAGTCGCTCCAGTTCATCCCGAACTGGAACTCCTGGACGATGCCGGTCGCAACACCCATGGCGAAGTTGATCAGGAAGAGCTTGCCGAAGAACTTCGTCAGTCGCAGGTACTTCTCCTTGTGGGTACGGAACCAAGCCGTCTGCATACCGGCGACGAGGAAAGACGTGCCGATCGTGATTGGTACGAAAAAGAAGTGGTAGACGGTCGTGATGCCGAATTGCCAGCGTGCGATGTCCAGTGCGTCCATGGGAGAGGGCTTCCGTTTTGTGGCGCCGCGTAGGGCGGCCGGACCGCGGGCCCGCCAGTTCCCGCGGTCGGGGGTCGGCGGATCAGTTCTCCGTCGCGGTTCCGGCGGGCCCGCTGATCCCAATCTGTCGTCTGAGGTGCCGACTCCCCACGGTCGTTGCGCCTGATTCGGAGGGACCTTGGTCCTTAGCGTCGGTTGACCAGCTTGAGCTCGACCTGACTCAGAGTGTTGGTCGACGGTCGGCCCACGGAGCGGCCGCCTCGAGCTGGGCACACAGGCTGAACAGAGCGCCGTCTTGTCCCGGCATCGCTGCGAGCATCACGCCGATAGGCAGTCCTTCGGCGCTCCAATGCAGCGGCAGGCTGGCGGCTGGCTGCCCGCTCATGTTGTAGAGCGCGGTGTACGGCGTGAACAGCAGTTCTCGGTGGTGGTCCTCGATCGGATCGCCAGACTCGTTGAACCACTCGTTGGGCTGTGGAGGCAACGCGAGTGTCGGGGTGAGGAGGGCGTCGTACGACTGCAGACCGGTGATGACCTCACGCGTCGTTGCTTCGAGGAACTGCATCGCTTGGCTGAGCTCGATCGCCGACGCCGTCGCTCCTCGCGCACGCCAGTAGCGCGTGTTCGTGCGCAGCGTCGCCTCGGCCTCCGGCGGAAGGGGTACGCCAGCAATGCCGCTCGACCAGATGATGTTGAACTGCGGCTCGAGTGCCTGGGGGAACGGGTTGGGTATGTCTACGACCTCGTGACCCAACGATTCCAGCAGCGCGCCCGCCGCATCGAAAGCCGCCAATGCGTCCGGTCCGGGCTCGATGCCCTCGAGGTGTGTGGCCGACCAGCGAGCGATACGCAGGCTCCCCGGCTCGCGTCGCGACCACTCCGCGTACGGGATGGCGGGATCGGGGAGAGGGCGTATGTCACCAGGCATCGGGTGGGCGAGGACGTCGAGCAACGCGGCAGCATCGCGGACGGTACGCGTCAGCGGCCCATCAACGGCCAGGCCGCTCCAGTCGCTGCCGAGCGGTCCGGCGCTGACTCGACCGCGGCTCGGCTTGAACCCGATGATGCCGCAGGCGCTCGCCGGGATGCGGATCGATCCGCCGCCGTCGCTTCCTTGCGCGAGCGGCACGAGTCCGGCGGCCACCGCTGCTGCGGCTCCACCACTCGACCCGCCGGCGTTGCGCGAGGTGTCCCATGGCGTACGGGCAGGCCCGATGAGGTCGTTGTCGGTGTAGGACGAGAGACCGAACTCCGGGGTATTGGTCTTGCCGAGGCTGACAAAGCCGGCCTTCTCGATCAGGTCGACGACGTACGCGTTGACCGGCGGCACGAAGTCGCGCATCGCGACCGAGCCCATGGAGGTGGGGATGTCGCGGGTGAACGTGAGGTCCTTGATCGCGATCGGCACTCCAGTGAACGCCGGCGCGTCACCAGCGGTGAGCTTCGCGTCGGCGATCGCGGCTCGCTCGAGGGCCTGCTCGGCCGTGACGGTGATGAAGGCCCCCAGCGCTGCCGAGTGTGAGGCGATGCGATCGAGGTGGTGTTCGACCAGCTCGACCGACGAGACGTCGCGAGCACGGAGCGCCTCGGACTGGGCAATCGCATCGAGCTCGTGCAGTTCGGCCACGAACTGAGCGTAGGCGACACGCGAATCGTTCACCGTCTGGTTCGTTGCTTATCGCATCGCGAGGGACCACGCTCGAACTGAGCGAAAGGGGCTCCCATGAACAAGCTCATCGACAAGCTTGGCTCTCTCCAGGGCATCGTGACAGTTCTTACCGGCACTGTGGCCGCATACATTTCTCTCGTTGCCATCGGCAACATCACCGACTTCGACAGCAACCAGGCCTTCGTCCATCACGTGCTCGAAATGGACACCACGTTCAACGATCCGGACGTGATGTGGCGCGCGATCGAGAGCGACACGCTTCAGGACATCGGCTACATCGGCATCATCGCCTTCGAAACGCTGACGGCCCTCGTCTGCATATGGGGCACGGTGCTTCTGATAAAGGCGTTCAAGTCCGGAGCTTGGGGCCACGCCCGCAAGGTCTCCAGCCTCGGCATCCTGATGATGCTGTTCCTGTTCGGCTTCGGGTTCATTGCCGTCGGTGGCGAGTACTTCTCGATGTGGCAGTCGGACACCTGGAACGGTTTGAGTGCGGCGATCCGCAACTTCACGCTGGGTGCGATTCCGCTGATCCTGCTGCAACTACCCAACAAGGCGTGGGACGACGACTGAGCATTCGCGCCTAGAATTGCCCGGTGGCCACGCCCAAAGTCCTTCTCTTCTACGCCTTCGCTCCGTTGGTGGACCCTGAGGCGATCCGCCTCTGGCAGCACACCCTTGCAAGCTCGCTCGGTCTGCGTGGTCGCATCCTGATCTCGTCCCACGGCATCAATGCGACGCTCGGTGGCGATGTCATCGAGATGAAGAAGTACGTACGTGGCACCAGGGCGTACGCGCCCTTCAAGGACATCGACTTCAAGTGGAGTGAGGGTCGTGCACTCAAGGACGGTACGACCGCCGACTTCCCGAGACTGAGCGTCAAGGTGCGAGATGAACTGGTGACGTTCGGTGCGCCCGACGAGATTGAGGTCGGCGATGACGGCATCGTCGGTGGTGGCACCAAACTCACCCCGGCCGAGCTGCACGCGCTGGTCGAGTCGAAGGATGTCGTGTTCTTCGACGGCCGCAACAAGTTCGAGTCCGATGTCGGCCACTTCACCGGCGCCGTTCGCCCTGGCGTCGAGACGACTCGCGAGTTCATTGCGCAGCTCGACAGTGGCGCGTACGACCACCTCAAGGACCAGCCCGTCGTGACCTATTGCACCGGCGGCATCCGCTGCGAAGTACTGACTCCGCTGATGAAGAACCGCGGGTTCCAAGAGGTTTACCAACTAGACGGCGGCATTGCGACATACGGCGAGGCCTACGGTGACGACGGCCTCTGGGAGGGGTCGCTGTACGTGTTCGACGACCGCATCACGATGGACTTCTCCGATCACACTGCGCTGGTTGGCGCCTGCGATCGGTGCGAAACACCGTCGAACCATGTCGCCGACTGCGGCGACGTCTCGTGCGTACGCCAGATGAATCGCTGCGAGTCGTGCTTGGCCGCCGACACGATGTGCGATCAGCACGCCGCGGTGTCAGTGTGACCAACGAGCGCTTCCCGCGCGACATCTACGACGAGGGCAGGGACCCCGATCCGCGATTCTCTCTCGCCAATGAGCGCACGTTCCTCGCTTGGACGCGTACCGCGCTCGCATTGTTGGCGGGTGCAGTGGCAATCCACACTCCCGCAGTCGACCTCGACACTTGGGTCAAGGTCGTGGCGTCTCTGGTCCTGCTGCTGGCTGCCGGAGTCGCCGTAGCTGAGTCGTGGCGGCGCTGGCGGGCGACAGAACGGGCACTTCGGCTGGGGCACCCACTTCCGGGGTTCGGCGGTGCGGCTGTGCTGGTCGTGCTGCTCGGCTCTTTGATCGTCGGTGTGGCGGTCGGGGTCATTGTCGTCGCACTCCGCTGAAAAACTTTGAGGACCGTGTCGAATTGGCTCGACTCCGGTCGACGTAGTGGTGAAGGCTGACCCACAGAGGGCCTGCCACTGACAAGGGAGACATCATGCGATTCCTCAGCTACATCGAGTCCGATCCGGCGCAGCCGTGGGGCCCTCCGCCTCCCGAGCTGTTCGAGGCCATCGGCGCGTTCGGCGAAGAGATGGTCAAGCTCGGCGTCATCGTCGACCAGGGCGGTCTTGCTGACATCGCCACCAGCCCGCACATCCGGCTGGCCGGCGGCAAGATCACGGTCACCGATGGGCCGTTCTCCGAGGCCAAGGAAGTCATCGGTGGTTACGGCATGTACGACGTACGCTCCCGCGAGGAGGCGATCGAGTATTCGCGCCGCTTCATGCAGGTTCACCTCGACACCTGGCCCGAGTTCGAGGGCACCAGTGTCGTCCGCCAGGTCTTCGGCCCCAACGCCGAATCAGATGTAGTTGGCGAGGCCTGACATGAAGTACCTCGTGCTGATCCATCTCGATGAATACGTCACGGAAGCGCCCCCGGAGGCTCTGCTCGACGCGATGGTCGCTCACGTTGCCGACGAGACGCACGCACGCGTCGTCACAGACGCAGGGCTTGCGCCGACGGCGGAGTCGATCCGAGTCGTTCCCCGAGGCGGCAAGATCACCACGATCGATGGTCCGTTCGCCGAGGCCAAGGAGGTCGTCGGCGGCTTCATCATGATCGACGCGCCGACGCGTGAAGACGCGGAGGCTTGGACCCGCGGCTTTGTCGAGCTGCACGTTGCGAACTGGCCGGAAATCCCCGACTCGTTCTTCACCGAGCTGCGACAGGTCGCGGGAAGCCTCAGCGACCCGGAGTGACCAACCGCTGCGGTGGTGGTTGGATCGGTTGTCATGACCGAGCGCAGCGAAGGCACATCTAGGCTGTCATGCCGGTACGGCCGTATCGTGCCTTGCCTAGCGGTCGTGGCGGCATGACCGACTCCGACCTCCACCGCTCGGTCGAGGCCGTCTGGCGGCTGGAGTCGACCAAGCTCGTCGCCGCTCTCGTACGCATCACTCGCGATGTCGGTCTGGCCGAGGATCTCGCGCAGGATGCCCTCGAAGCCGCTCTCTCGCAATGGCCTGAGTCCGGCATACCTGACAACCCCGCCGCCTGGCTGATGGCCGTGGCGAAGCGTCGAGCGATCGACGGCTTCCGCCGTCGCGAACGCCAGGACCGCGCATACGGAGCACTCGCTGAAGGGCAGGAGGACGTCGTGGCTGGCATTGAAACTGCAGTGGACCATGTCGAGGACGACGTCCTGCGGCTCATGTTCATCTGCTGCCACCCGGTGCTCGGCGACGATGCGCGGCGGACCTTGACGCTCCGACTGGTCGCGGGACTGACGACCAGCGAGATCGCTCGGTCGTTCCTCACCAGCGAGGCGACGATCGGCGCTCGCATCACCCGCGCCAAGAAGACGCTTGCTGATGTCGATGCGCCGACCGAGGAGCCCGCCGACAACGAGCGTGCCGAGCGCCTCGAGGCCGTGCTCGCGGTGATCTATCTGCTGTTCAACGAGGGCTACTCGGCCACCGCGGGTGAGGACTGGATGCGTCCCGCGCTGAGTGAGGAAGCCGTACGCCTTGGTCGACTGCTGGTCGGTCTCGTGCCAGATGATCCAGAGGTGCTCGGTTTGCTGGCACTGATGGAGATGCAGCTCTCTCGTACCGCCGCTCGCACCGGGCCCGACGGAACACCGGTGCTCCTGCTCGATCAGGATCGCTCCCGTTGGGACCAGCTACTGATCCGGCGAGGGTTGGCAGCGCTCGAGCGGGCCACGGCTATCGGTGGGTCACCGGGCCCATACGTACTCCAGGGTGAGATCGCTGCGTGCCACGCGCGAGCCCGTGCCGCCGAGGACACCGAGTGGGCACGCATCGCATCGCTGTATGAGTCCTTGGCCGCAATCACCGGCTCGGCTGTCGTCGAGCTCAACCGGGCGGTGGCTGTGTCGATGGCACACGGACCTGACGTCGCTCTCTCCCTGATCGACCAGCTCGCGGAATTGCCAGAGCTGAGTTCGTACCACTTGCTCCCGAGTGTTCGCGGCGATCTGCTGGCGAAACTGGGACGCAGCGAGGAGGCACGCGTCGAGTTCGAGCGGGCTGCCTCGCTCACCCAGAACGAGCAAGAACGCGCGCTGCTGCTTGCCCGCGCGGCAGACTGCTAGACGTGCACCAGATCTCGAAACGCAATGCGAAGTTCCAACAGTGGGAAGCGCTGATCGCCAACCGCAACAAGCGACAGCGTGCGGGGGAGTTCTTGGTGCAGGGCGTGCGGCCGATCAGCCTGGCCATAGAGCATGGCTGGCCCGTACGCGCGCTGCTTCATGACGCCGACCGCGACCTGTCGGACTGGGCATCCGGGATCGTACGGTCGGTAGCCACCGATCACGTGGCGATGTCGAGCGATCTACTGGCCGAGTTGAGCGGCAAGGATGACGGAGTGGCCGAGCTTGTCGCGGTGGTTGAGATGCCGGCCGATGATCTGTCACGCATTTCGGTCGGGCCCAACTTCCTTGGGCTGGTCTTCGATAGGCCGAGCAGCCCGGGCAACATCGGAACGGTGATTCGAGCCGCCGATGCGTTCGGCGCAGGCGCAGTGATCGTCACTGGGCATGCTGCCGATCCGTACGATCCGCGTGCCGTGCGCGCGTCGACCGGATCGCTCTTCGCGTTGCCAGTTGTACGCGAGCGCAGCCACGTCGAAGTCCTCGCTTGGGCTCGGCAGTCAGGGCTGAACGTCGTTGGCACCGACGAGTCGGGCGAAGTCGATATCGCGGCGCACGACCTGACTGGCGCGACCTTGCTGGTGATCGGCAACGAGACCTCAGGCATGAGCGCTGGATGGCGAGAGTCCTGCGATGCAGTCGCCCGCATTCCGATCTCCGGCTCGGCGAGCTCGCTCAACGCGGCCACTGCCGCGACGGTCTTCCTCTACGAAGCGGCCCGCCAGCGCGGCTAGGCGGCCCACTTCCAGGTCGCGAGCACGGACTCGATGGTGTCGGACTGCTCCTCGGGGGTGACGTCGACGCTGAAGGAGAAGGTCACGATGAAGACGATGTCGTCGTGAACCACGCCGTACTGATTGGTGCGGTATTCGACGTCGTTGAAGCTCGTCCTCGCGGTGATGTGGATTGATTTGGCGTCGTCGATCGACTCGGGCGGCAGGACCTCAATCTCCTTCGCGCCGAGCCTCGTCAGTTCCTTCACGCTCTCGTCCTCGAACTGGCCGAGATCGTCAGATGGCGCTTCCCCGACGCGGATCACGTTGATGTTGTCGGCGAACCCGTCCTTGTCGCCGACGTCGGTCGCGACCGAATGGAAGTCGAATCCAGGCGTCTCGCCGCGAGGCTCCTCCCAGCCTTTCGGAAGGCTGTAGGTGTAGTCGTCCGTGGTGACGGTGTCACCCTCTGCAGGCGCCGCCACAGAGGTCGAACTGCTGGAGGGCTTCTTGGATTTCGCATCGGGTTCGCTGCTGCTGCAACCGGCAAGGGTCACGACGGCAAACAGGAACGCAACCAGAGCACGAGAAATCATGCGAGTGAATCTACTGGCACTCGAGGCCAAAGTTTTCTGATCGACCCGGAATACCGAGTGCTTGAGCAAGGTTGATAACATCAGACTCAAGTCTGTTGACTCAAGTCTTGCAACATCACATGCACCACCCCCACAGGAGGAAACACCATGGCCAGAGCGGTCGGAATTGACCTGGGGACGACCAACTCGGTTGTCGCCGTACTCGAAGGTGGCGAGCCCACCGTCATCGCCAACGCCGAGGGCGCGCGCACGACCCCCTCGGTCGTCGCATTCGCCAAGGATGGCGAAGTTCTCGCTGGTGAAGTCGCCAAGCGTCAGGGCGTGACCAACGTTGACCGTACGGTCCGTTCGGTTAAGCGCCACATGGGAACTGACTGGAACGTCGACATCGACGGCAAGTCGTTCAACCCGCAGCAGATCTCTGCTTTCATCCTGCAGAAGCTGAAGCGCGACGCTGAGGCCTACCTCGGCGAGCCGGTCACCGATGCGGTCATCACCGTGCCGGCCTACTTCAACGACCACCAGCGCCAGGCGACCAAGGAAGCCGGCGAGATTGCCGGACTCAACGTCAGCCGCATCATCAACGAGCCCACCGCAGCAGCACTCGCCTATGGACTCGACAAGGCCGATGACCAGACGATCCTCGTGTTCGACCTCGGTGGAGGCACGTTCGACGTGTCGCTGCTCGAGATCGGTGACGGCGTCATCGAGGTCAAGGCCACCAGCGGCGACAACCACCTCGGTGGCGACGACTGGGACGAGAAAGTCATCGACTGGATCGTTGCGAAGTTCAAGAGCGACACCGGTCTCGACCTGACCAAGGACAAGATGGCGATGCCGCGCATCCGCGAGGCTGCTGAGCGCGCCAAGATCGAGCTGTCGTCGAGCCAGTCGACGTCGATCAACCTTCCGTACATCACCGTCGACGCCGAGAAGAACCCCGTGTTCCTCGACCTGACGCTGACCCGTTCGGAGTTCGAGAAGATCACGCACGATCTGCTCGAGCGCACCAGGAAGCCGTTCACCAGCGTCATCAAGGATGCAGGCGTCGCGCTCAGCGCGATCGACCACGTTGTCCTCGTCGGTGGATCGACTCGTATGCCGGCCGTCGCGACGCTCGTCAAGGAGCTGACCGGTGGCAAGGAGCCCAACAAGGGCGTCAACCCTGACGAGGTCGTCGCCATCGGCGCCAGCCTCCAGGCCGGCGTTCTCAAGGGCGAGGTCAAGGACGTTCTGCTCCTCGACGTCACTCCACTGAGCCTCGGTATCGAGACCAAGGGCGGCGTGATGACCAAGCTCATCGAGCGCAACACGACGATCCCGACCAAGCGGTCCGAGGTCTTCACGACGGCCGATGACAACCAGCCGTCCGTGGCGATCCAGGTCTACCAGGGCGAGCGCGAGATGGCGGCTGGCAACCAGCTGCTGGCTACGTTCGAGCTCACCGGCCTGCCGCCGGCTCCGCGTGGTGTGCCGCAGATCGAGGTCACGTTCGACATCGACGCCAACGGCATCGTCAACGTGGGCGCCAAGGACCGCGGCACCGGCAAGGAGCAGTCGATGACGATCACCGGCGGCTCCGCGCTCAGCAAGGACGACATCGACAAGATGGTCAAGGACGCTGAGCAGTACGCCGAAGAGGACAAGGCACGCCGCGAGGCTGTCGAGACCCGCAACCAGGCCGAGTCGCTGTCGCACTCCACCGAGAAGTTCCTCGCGGAGAACGGTGACAAGGTCGGCGACGACCTCAAGGCTGAGGTGCAGGCTGACCTCGATGCTCTCAACGAGGCGCTCAAGGGCGAGGATTCGGACGCCGTTGCGGCTGCCGTTGCCAAGCTCGGTGAGTCCAGCTCCAAGATGGGCGAGGCGATGTACGCCGCGGCCGCGGCTGAGGCCCAGGAGAACGCCCCGACCGGTGACGACGCCGGCAACGATGACGATGACGTCGTCGAGGCCGAGATCGTCGACGAGGACGAAGCTCAGAAGTGACCGAGCCCAACGGCTCGGTCCCCGAGGAGGGCGTGGAGCCGGTTGAGGAAACTCAGCCGGCTCCCGCCCCGCCCGAGCCACCGACGGTGGAGCAGCAGCTCGCCGAACGTACGGCAGATCTGCAGCGCCTCCAGGCCGAGTACGTCAACTACAAGCGACGCGTTGACCGCGACCGTGAGCTCGTACGAGCGCAGGGCGAAACGGCTGTCCTGCAGTCGTTGCTGACCGTGCTCGACGACATCGGTCGTGCCGACGAGCATGGTGAGCTCGAGGGCGGTTTCAAGGCCGTCGCCGACGCGATTCACCAGCTCGCGGCCAAGCATGGCCTCGAGCCGTTCGGTGCCAAGGGCGAAGCGTTCGATCCCTCGGTGCACGAAGCGGTCTTCCATGCCGGCGAGTCCGCTGAGGTCGACACCACGACGATCGACAGCGTGCTGCGTATTGGCTACCGCCACGGTGACCGGGTGCTTCGCCCGGCAACTGTCGGCGTGGTCGAGCCGGCAACCGAAGAACCTGCAGCAGAATCGGCAGCACCGCTGACCGACGAAGCACCCGACGAGTAATTGAGAGGAGGGGTGGAACATGGCAGCCAGTGATTGGTCGACCAAGGACTTCTACAAAGTCCTCGGCGTCAAGAAGGATGCGTCGCAAGACGAGATCAAGAAGGCCTATCGCAAGCTCGCGCGTGACAACCACCCCGACTCCAACCCAGGCAACAAGGCCGCCGAAGATCGCTTCAAGGGCATCTCGGAGGCGTACGCCGTGCTCTCGTCCAAGGACAAGCGCAAGGAGTACGACGACCAGCGCAGCATGTTCGGGCAGTTCAAGGGTGCGGCAGGTGGCTACGGCCAGCCCGGGCCTGGTGGCCAGCCCGACTTCAGCGATCTGTTCGGCGGACTCTTCGGTGGTGGCGGTCGCGGACGCGGCCGGGGTCGCCAGTCGGCCGCTCGCAAGGGCGATGATCTCGAGACCGAGGCATCGATCACCTTCCAGCAAGCTGTCGACGGTGCGACGCTTCCGCTGCGCCTGACCAGCGACGAGCCGTGTCCGACGTGTCATGGCACCGGCGCCAAGCCGGGCACTACCCCCAAGGTGTGCTCGAAGTGCCAAGGCAGCGGCTCGCAGACCGGTACCGCTGGGGGACTTTTCGCGATGACCGAGCCGTGCGACCAGTGCCGCGGTCGCGGTCTCGTTGTCGAGCACTCCTGCGACACGTGCCGTGGCTCAGGCCGCGCGCCGTCGAGCCGCACCTTGCAGGTGAAGGTGCCAGCCGGCGTCAAGGACGGTCAGCGCATTCGCATCAAGGGCAAGGGTGGCAAGGGTGAAGCCGGCGGACCTGCTGGTGACCTCTTCCTCCTCGTCCACGTGCAGGCGCACAAGCTGTTCGGTCGCAAGGGTGACAACCTGACGATCTCGGTTCCGGTCGAGTTCGACGAGGCAGCGCTCGGCGCCGAGATTCAGGTTCCGACTCTCGACGGTCCGCCGGTACGCATCAAGATCCCAGCAGGCACGCCCAACGGTCGTACGTTCCGCGCGACCGGCAAGGGTGGCGTCAAGCGCGCCGGCGGCAAGGGCGACCTGCTCGTCACCGTCGAAGTGCAGGTTCCGGCAACCTTGAGCGATGAAGCCAAGGCTGCGGTCGAGGCGCTCCGCGACTCACGTGGCTCGACCTCGCCGCGTGACGGATTGTTCGAGGGGGCGAAGTGATGGACTCGTCATTCGTCCCGCCGGGACCCGAGGCGAAGGTCTTCGTCATCAGCGTTGCCGCTGAGCTGTCTGGCCTTCACCCGCAGACGTTGCGTACGTACGACCGACTCGAGCTCGTCGTCCCCGGACGTACGGGTGGTGGTGGCCGCCGCTACTCGTTGCGCGACATTGAACTATTGCGCCAGGTCGCCCGGCTCACCGCCGAGGGCCTCGGCCTCGAAGGTGTACGCCGGGTCATCGAGCTTGAGAACCAGGTCGACGCGCTGCGCCAGCGCGTCGCCGAACTCCAGCTCGCATTGGCTGCCGCCGGGCAGGTGCAGAACCTGCCGGTGCCGTTCGCGGGCCAACAGGTCACCGTCTGGGCCAAGCGCCGCCGCTGACTAGGACTCGTCAGCCCACTTGCGTTGCTTGGCGATGAACTTGATCGACTGCTTCTGCGTGAACTTCGGGGCGAGACGCTGCAGCCGGTGCGCAATGCGAGCCTGAACCGGCGCGATCACGATCGCTTCGTTCTTGCTGATCGCCTTCAGCACCTGCTTTGCGAGTTCATACGGATCGACTGGTTTGCGAATGCCCTGCCCCTTGAGGAAATAGTCGCGCCCGCGAACGACGCCGAACTGGCCCTTGTCGAGAATCGGCGTGTTGACGGCTGCAGGGCAAATGGCCGTGACGCCGATCCCGTAAGCCGCAGCTTCAGAGCGAAGGGCGAGTGAGAGACCGACGACTGCATGCTTGGTCATCACGTACGAAGTGAGCAAGCCCGCTGCCATGAGGCCACCCATAGAAGCGGTGTTGACGATGTGACCGCCGCCCTGCTTGATCATCTGCGGGTATGCCGCGGCGACGCCGTGCACGACTCCTCGAATGTTGATGTCGATGATCAGATTCCACTGGTCCAAAGGGAGGTCCTGGGTCTCTCCGAGCAGGCTGATCCCGGCGTTGTTGAACATCAGGTCGAGGCGGCCATGCTCGGCAACAACGGCATCGACGACGGACTGAACCGCGGCCGCATCTGTGACGTCGAGCTCGACGGCGCTTGCTGAGCCGAGCTCGGCAGCCACCTTCTCGGCAGCCGCCAGATCGAGGTCTGCCAGCACCACGGTGGCACCAGCTGCGGTGAGCGCTGTCCCGAGGGCAGCGCCGATACCGGATCCGCCACCGGTGACGATCGCGATCTTGCCGGCGTACGTATCGCGGCTCATCCGAACGCCTTCATGACGTGGCCGTGAATGTCTGGGTATCGCTGCATGTGCGCTCCGCCGTTGATGTCGAGGTTCTCACCGGTGATCCATCGTGAGTCGTCGGAGAGCAGGAACCGGATGGCGGCTGCGATCTCCTCGGGTTCGCCGCTGCGACCGAGAGGCGTGTTGGCGATGTAGTCATCCTTGATGCCGGGGATGTCCATGGCCGGAGCAGTCAGGGGAGTGACGACCAAGCCGGGCGAGACGGCGTTGACCCGGATCTTGCGGCCTGCCAGCTCGAGAGCGGTGACCTGCGTGAGCATTTCAAGGCCCGACTTCGCAGAGCAGTACGCCACCAGGCCGACGCCCGGCTGCCGGGCGTTCAAAGACGACAGGGTCACGAGCGAACCGCCGTCGGCGACGCGCGATCCGGCGTGCTTCAGGACGATGAAGGCGCCCGTGAGACAGATGTCGACCACGCGGCGGAACTCGGCGACATCGTGGTCCACGACCAGGCTCAGCGTGCTGACACCGGCACAGTTCACGACGCCGTCGAATGATCCGTGACGTTCGAGAACGCCGTCGAAGAGTGCCGCGACCGATGCCTCGTCGCTGACGTCAACGGAAGCGCCTTCGCTCGTACCGCCGAGCTCTGCGGCGCGCGCCGTCGCTGCCTCGCCGTCGATGTCGGCGATCACCACGAAGTGGCCATGCGCGAGTAGTTCGCGGGCGGTAGCAAGGCCGATTCCTGATGCCCCGCCAATCACGACTGTGGTCTTGCCCGGCCCGCTCATCTGATCTCCTGACGCTTGTCTGCATGGATTGACACGTGTCAAACGTAGACCTAATGTGGCCTACGTCACCACCGATTGCAAGCCCCCAACTTCAGGAGACTCCATGGTCGGCCCTACAACTGCGGTCATCGGCGCTGGGATCAGCGGCCTCACCGTCGGCAAGATGCTGAGCGACTACGGCGTCCCTTACACATGCTTCGAGTCGTCGGATCGCATCGGCGGCAACTGGGCCTTCGGCAACCCGAACGGGCACAGCAGTGCGTACCGCTCACTCCACATCGACACCTCCAAGGAGCGCCTCTCGTTCCGGGACTTCCCGATGCCGAAGGAGTACCCGGACTTCCCGCACCACACGCAGATCAAGGACTACCTCGAGTTGTACGCCGAGGCCTTCGACCTCAAGGACAACATCGAGTTCACCAACGGTGTTGCCCACGCCAAGCGACTGGAGGGTGGCGGCTGGGAGATCCTCGACCAGGCCGGCAAAACCCGTCATTTCGAGCACCTGGTGGTCGGCAACGGACATCACTGGGATCCCCGCTTCGCTGAGTTCCCGGGCGAGTTCACCGGTGAGTCGATGCACTCGCACCATTACATCGATCCGAAGTCGCCGATCGACTTCTTCGGCCGTCGCATCCTTGTCGTCGGCTTGGGCAACAGCGCAGCCGATATCGCCGTCGAGCTGTCATCGAAGTCGCTGCAGACCCAGGTGACGCTGTCGACGCGTTCTGGCGCGTGGATCGTGCCGAAGTACGTGTACGGCAAGCCGGCCGACACGATGTACCGCACGACGCCGTACCTGCCGCTCGCCTGGCAGCGCAAGGTGATGCAGAAGATGCAGTTCATGAACGGCTCGGACAGCTCGCTGTACGGACTCCCGCAGCCGAACCACAAGTTCTTCGAGGCACACCCGACCCAGTCAGTCGAGCTGCCGCTTCGTCTCGGCTCGGGTGATGTCGTGCCGAAGCCCAACGTCGCGTTCCTCGACGGCAGTACCGTCCACTTCGAGGACGGTACGAGTGCCGACTTCGATGTCATCGTCTACGCGACGGGCTACAACATCACGTTCCCGTTCTTCGATCCTGACTTCATCAGCGCACCCGAGAACCACCTCCCGCTCTACAAGCGCATCTACAAGCCGGGGATCGACGATCTCTCGTTTGTCGGGTTCGCCCAGTCGACGCCAACGCTGTTCCCGTTCGTCGAGTCGCAGGCCCGTCTCGTCGCAGCTCATCTCGCAGGCGAGTACGCGCTCCCGAGCATCAGCGAGATGGAGCAGACCATCAAGACTGACGAGGAGAAGTACATCGGTCACGTGCTCAAGACAGCCCGACACACGCAGCAGGTCGACTACTTCATCTACGAGCACGACATACGTGCCCGCGAGATCCCCGCTGGCCGCCGCCGCGCCAAGCCCGGGGTACGCGCATGACCGAGGGCGCCCCGGAACGGCCAGGTGAAGATGCCTGGAACCGCCTCGTCGACCGCCGTGGACCGAACCGCGGTGACGACCGTCGGGACGCACTGCTCGGAGCCTTCGACCAGCTCCTTCGCGAGCAGTCTCTCGAGGAGATCAACGTCGTCGAGATCTCGAAGCGCGCGGGTGTCACCCGCTCAGCGTTCTACTTCTACTTCGAGTCCAAGGCGATTGCCGTCATGGCCTTGATGCAGGACCTGTATGACGCGGCCGCCGAGGTCAACGAAGTGCTCGTGAAGGCTGAGGGTGAGCCGGAGGAGCGCATCCACTCCGCTCTCAAGATGCTGTTTGACTCTGTCGACGGCAGCCCGCACACCTATCGGGCGTTGCTGGAGGCGCGTGCCGCCAGCCCGACGGTCCGGCAGATGTGGGACGCCGGGCGTGCCGACTTTGCCAGCGTCATCGCCGGCATGATCTCGACCGAGCGTGCGGCCGGGCGCGCATCCGAAGGCCCATCCTCCGAAGCGCTCGCCTCCGTACTGCTCGACCTCAACGACCACGCGTTGGAGCGTCACTCGCTCGGCTCTGGTCCACCCCGTGACGAACACATAGAAGCACTGACGTTCATCTGGCTCCAAAGTATCTACGGAGCCGAGACCAGGAAGAAGCAGCGATGAGCCCCGAGAACCTCACCTTTGAATCCCAGGGGGTCCAGTGCGCGGCGTGGCACTACCCCGCGGCACACGATGAGCTCGCCACCGAAGCCGGTCGCCCGGCTCTCGTAATGGCGCACGGTCTTGCCGGGACCAAGGACTCCGGTCTGTCGCCGTTCGCCGAGGCGTTCGCCGAGGCGGGCCTCGACGTCGTCCTGTTCGACTACCGGGGTTTTGGTGCGAGTGAGGGGATGCCGCGGCAGACTGTCTCACTCGCGGGTCAGGTGGACGACTATCGCGCCGCGCTGACTGCGGCGGCCAAGCTTCCTGGCGTGGATTCGTCCCGGCTGGTCCTCTGGGGCGTGTCTCTTGCGGGCGGCCACGTGTTGTCGGCTGCCGCTGGCCGTCACGACATCGCTGCGGTCGTCGCGTTGATCCCGATGGTTGACGGGATCGCCGCCGGGGTCCACGCGACCAAGGTCCATAAGAAGCGAGAGCTGCTTCGGGCAACCCGACTCGGCATCGCGAGCAAGGTCTCCACTGCCCGCGGGCGTGGTGCGCGCATGATCCCGGTTGTGGCACGGCCCGGAGAGGTCGGCGCATTCACGCTGCCAGGCGCGCTCGACGACTATCTGAGCATCGCGGGACCGACCTGGCTGAACCAGATCGCCGCCGACGTCACGCTTGAGCTCGGCAGTCGTGCGCCAGCCAAGGCTGCTGCGACCCTCACCTGCCCCGTGCTCGTGCAGATCGCAGACTTTGATCAGAGCGCTCCGCCGCACTCCTCGGCGAAGGCGGCGTTCGCTGCCCAGGCCGAGGTCCGGCACTATCCCGGCGACCACTTCGACGTCTTCCCCGGAAAGCCGTTCCACGGTCCAGCGGTCAAGCACGCCGTCAGCTTCCTCGTTCGACACCTCGCTCCTGTTCGCGAAAAGGACCTCGCTCATGGCTGAGACCGTTCAGCAGTTCGTACGCTCGCTCGCTGAGAGCGAGAGCGTCGGTCTCGCGTTCGGGTCTGATTCATGGACGTGGGCCGAGACGGTTGGCGACGCAGCGGCGCGAGCCCGGGTGCTGCGCAGCTGGGCAGATCCGGATCGCCCGCTCCACGTCGGTGTGCTGATGGAGAACACCCCCGAGATGATCCGCGCCCTTCTTGCTGGAGCGATCGGGGCCCACGTCACGGCCGGCATCAACGCGACCCGACGCGGTGAGTCGTTGGCGGCCGACGTACGAAGGGCCGACTGTCAGGTCTTGCTGACGGACACGGAGCACCTCCCGCTGTTGGACGGGCTGGATCTCGGTGGAGCGCGAATCATCGACACCGACAGCGATGAGTGGAGAGAGCTGGTTGCCGAGGCGCCCCGCGACATCGACGGCTTCCCAGAAGTCGGCGTGATGGACACGTTCATGCTGATCTTCACGTCGGGCACCAGCGGTGACCCAAAGGCGGTGCAGGTCAGCAACTTCATGGTCGTGATGTCGGGGAGTGTGCTGGCCGAGAAGTACGCGCTGACACCCGAGGACGTTTGTTACTGCGCCATGCCGCTGTTCCATTCCAACGCGATCATGGCGTCGTTTGCTCCGGCGCTTGCCGGAGGCGCAACGATCGCGCTGGCGCGCAAGTTCAGCGCGACCCAGTTCCTGAAGGACATCCGTCACTTCGGCGCGACGTACATGAACTACGTCGGCAAGCCGCTCGCATACGTCCTGGCCACGCCCGAGCTGCCCGACGACGCAGACAACCCGCTGCGCACGGCCTTCGGCAATGAGGCCTCTGACCGCGATATCGCAGAGTTCGGACGACGCTTCGGCTGCACCGTGTGGGACGGTTTCGGATCGACCGAGACGGCCGTGATCATCACGCGTACCGATGACACTCCGCTCGGCTCGATTGGCCAGCCATTCGAAGGCGTCGCCGTTTACGACCGAGAGACTCGTACTGAGTGCCCGCCCGCGACATTCGACTCGACCGGCGCGGTCACGAACCTCGACGAGTGTGTCGGCGAGCTCGTGAACACCCAAGGCGCAGGTTTCTTCAGCGGCTATTACAACGATGATGCGGCGACCTCGGCCCGACTCGACGGAGGCATGTACTGGTCTGGCGACCTCGGCTATCGGGACGAGGCCGGGTTCATCTACCTGGCCGGGCGGACCGACGACTGGCTTCGCGTCGACGGCGAGAACCTTGCGGCCGCGACGATCGAGGCATTGCTGCTCCGTAACGAAGCCATCAGCCAGGCCTGCGTCTATGCCGTGCCCGATCCGCTTGTCGGCGACCAGCTGATGGCCACTCTGGTGCTGCGCGATGACGCCACGCTGGACGCGGTCGCGTTCGAGAAGTTCCTTGCTGATCAGGCGGACCTCTCGACGAAGGCATGGCCCCGCTACGTACGTCTCGCCACCGAGGTCCCGACGACCGCGACCAACAAGGTGCTGAAGCGCGAGCTGCGCGTACAAGGGACTGACACGACCGATCCGCTCTGGGTGCGGGAAGAGCGCGGCCGGTCCTATTCGAGCGTCTCCTGATGCGGGTCGCTGTCACCGGTGCTGCCGGATTCCTCGGGCTCAACCTGGTCACTGCACTGCTTCGGGATGGCCACGACGTTGTGGCCATCGACCGTGTTCCCGGTGCGCTCCCTGTGGACGTCACCGAGAGCTCGAGCGGCACGATTCGATGGGAGTCGGTCGACATCCTCGACGAGGAGGCAGTGGCTGTCGCGCTCGACGGTGTCGAGATTGTCCACCATCTCGTCGCGGTGATCAGCCTCCGCCAGAAGGATCCACTGGCAGAGCGGGTGAACATCTACGGCGTCGGCTCGGTGGCGCGCGCTGCGCTGCGGGTCGGAGCTCGCCGAATGGTCAACTGTGGCTCGCTGGCGTCGTTCGACTACGAACGCAACGGCACTGTCGACGAGGGTTCGAAGAGGGCGACGGATCCGAGTCTGCCGGTCTATCACCGCTCGAAGTTCCTCGGCGAGGTCGAGCTGCTCAAGGTCGTGGACGCGGGTCTCGACGCGCTTAGCTGCAACCCGACCGGGATCTACGGTCCGATCGACAACCCCGCCAGGCTGTCACGGATGAACCAGGGCCTGCTCGACTCAGCTCTCGGCAAGCTGCCGGCCAGCGTGCCGACCGAGTTCGACATGGTTGACGTGCGCGACGTGGCGGAGGGATTCCTCCTCGCGGCCGACAAGGGCCTCACGGGCCACAACTACCTGCTCGGCGGGCGTCGCCACAATCTGTTCGATGCGCAGGTGCTCGCCGCCGAGCTCACTGGCCAGCGCGGACCGCGCATCAAAATCCCGATCGGGGCCTTACGCGCGATTGCACCCTTGGTTGACCCGATCACCCGGAGGTTCGGCTCGGAGTCGTTCGCGCCAGCCGCTCTCGAGAATCTCGCGATGAGTCCGATCGTCGATCGCTCCAAAGCCGTTGCGCAGCTGGGGTACGAGCCGCGTCCGACCGAAGAAACGATCCGTGACCTGGTGGCATTCTTCGAGGCAGAAGGACTCCTGGACGGGTCGCGATGAACGGCCAACGGTTCCCTGAGCTGGGTTGCTACGGGCTTGCGGGACACTCCGCGACGCCTCGCGATCTGATCGACGAGGCCCGGTTGGCGGAGGAGCTGGGGATCGGCTCGATGTTCTTGTCAGAGCGGTTCGCGACCAAGGACGCCGGCGTGCTGGCGGGTGCAGCCATCGCGGCCACCACCACACTCGGGATCGGCACAGCGGCGACCAACCACAACACCCGCCACCCGCTCATCACCGCGACGATGGCTGCCACCGCGCACCGGATGTCTGGTGGCCGGTATGCCTTCGGGCTCGGCCGTGGGTTCGGGATGCTGTTCGACCTGATGGGCGTCCCGCAGGTCACGAGTGCTCAGATCGAGGACTCGATCGGGATCTACCGGCGTCTCTGGCACGGTGAAGCAGTAGCCGGTCATGACGGACCTGCGGGCCAGTTCCCGTACCTGAACCAGGACTCGTCCTTCGACGAAGACATCCCGGTGATGCTGGTTGCGATTGGGGACAAGACGCTCGAGCTGGCTGGCCGCGTTGCTGATGCCGTGGTTCTGCATACGTTCCTGAGCGACGAGACTCTTGCTCGCTCGGTGGCGACCATTCGAGGCAGCGCAGAGCGCGCCGGTCGTGATCCCGCCTCCGTACGGGTCTGGTCTGTGCTCGCGACGGTGGAGGACTCGATCCCGGAAGAGGCGCGGCTCCGTAAGCTCGTGGGTCGGCTCGCCACATACATGCAGGGCTACGGCGGCGTCCTGGTCGACGCGAACCGGTGGGATCAAGCCGATCTGGAACGCTTCCGCAACGATCCGCTGGTGCAGGGGTATCCGGGTGCGTTCGATGCGATCGGAACCGTCGAGGAGCTCACATACTTGCGCGATGAGGTCCTGCCGGCACACTGGCTCGCTGCCTCTGGAACGGGAAATGCGGAGACGTGCGCCAACCGGGTGCTCGACCAGTTCGATGCGGGTGCCGACAGTGTGATCCTGCATGGCGCAACACCTTCGGAACTTGCTCCGGTCGTAGAGGCCTGGGCTGCGATTCGCCCTGCGATTCGCCCTGCGGATCGCTTTGCCGGCCTGCCCACCAACCCGGGCCTGACATGACCACGATCATTGAGTCGCCCGACGAGCTGAGCACGTCGTGGCTGAGTGGGGCACTCGGCCTCGAGGTCACCGCATACGAGGTGGTTGCGGTCGGCACGGGCCAGATGGGCTCGTGCCATCGGATCACGCTTCAGGGTGACCCGGCTCTGCCATCAAGCGTCCTGCTGAAGCTGCCGTCTGGAGACTCTGGCACGCGCCAGATGGTTGCCGGCGCGTACAGGGGCGAGATCCGTTTCTACACCGAACTGCTGAGCACCGTGGACATCCGCACTCCGCAATGCCTGATGGCGACATCGGTCGACGACGACGGGCGATTCTCGATGCTCCTCGAGGACATGGCGCCGGCTGAGCAGGGCGATCAGATCGCAGGATGTACGCCCGAACAGGCGCGCGACGCAGCGGTGAACCTTGCTGGTTTGCACGGTCCTCGGTGGAACGACCCGACCCTGAACGACCTGGGCTGGATCACCCTGTCGGGACCCGACGACGCGAGCCTGCTGGCATCGGTTCATGGTCCGGCGACCGATACGTTCCTCGACCAACTTGGCGACGCGATCTCCGCCGAGACCCGCGAGACGTTGCTCGGCTGCGTCGAGGTGTCAGAGGCGTGGTCGCTTGGACGGCAGGCCGAACGGTTCGGGATCGTCCACGGTGACTATCGGCTAGACAATCTGCTGTTCGCGGCGGCGGGGAGTGATGGGCCTCCCGTCACGGCCATCGATTGGCAGACGCTGAGTCTGGGCCTACCGGTTCGCGACCTCGCCTACCTGGTTGGCACCGGACTTACGATTGACGATCGGCGAGCCCACGAACGGTCGATCGTTGCGGCCTATCACCAGGCGTTGTTGGCATACGGCGTCAGCGACTATCCGTTCGAGACGTGTTGGGACGACTACCGCTTCGCCATGCTCCAGGGACCACTGGTCAGCGTGTTCGGGTGCGCGTACGGCGCCCGCACGGAGCGTGGTGACGCCATGTTCGCGGCGATGGTCGAGCGAGCCTGCACGGCGATGCGAGATCTTGGCACGTTCGACCTCATTCAGGAAGCCGACGACCCCTCTCACCGATAGATTGGCGGCACGCGATTCAAGCCAAAGGGGATACTTGATGGGCAGGTTCCAACGATCCGTTGGACTGGTGATCCTTGGGCTCGCGCTCGGCGGTGCCACACTGCTGTGGTTCGCGGTCGCCGCCTCCGAACCGGAGTCGGGCGACAAGCCGAGGGACGGCGTGCTCTTCGGTCTCTGGCGTGTCGCGTATGACACGGAGGCCCCGTCGACGCGGGTGGTCCTGGCCGCATGTGGACTGGCGCTCCTCTTCGCGGCAGGTGTGGCAGTGATCGAGCGCCGCATTGCCAATCGCGCTCGCCGATCCGAGAACCAAGGAGCCATGCCGCTGGCTCCAAAGATCGTGATGGCCGAGACCTTCGGTGTCTATGCAGGACCAGTCACGGTCACCGTGCTCGTTCCGGCACACAACGAAGAATTGTTGATCCAAGCGACACTCGACTCATTGCTGGCGCAGTCACATCGACCCGAGCGGATCATCGTGGTCGCCGACAACTGCACCGACTCCACCATTGAGATCGCGCGTGCAACCGGCGTCGATGTGGTCGAGTCGGTCGGCAACACCGACAAGAAGGCCGGCGCGCTCAACCAAGTGCTCAAGACGCTGTTGCCAGGGCAGGGCGACAACGACGTCGTGATGATCATGGATGCGGACACGACTCTTGACGACGGCTTCCTCGAGGACGTGGTTCGTCGCATGACGGCGGACCGCGGACTGATGGCCGTCGGAGGCCTCTTCTACGGCGAAGAGGGCAGCGGAATGTTGGGCCAGTTCCAACGCAACGAATACATCCGTTACGCGCGCGAGCTGCGGCGCAGGCGGGGACGGGTCTTCGTCCTGACTGGAACCGCGTCGGTCTTCCGGCCGCGGGCACTCGCGACGGTCGCTGCGAGCCGCGGTGAGCGTATCCCTGGAACCCATGGACAGGTCTACGACACCGCAGCGCTGACTGAGGACAACGAGCTGACCATTGCGTTGAAGTCCCTCGGCGCGCTGATGATTTCCCCCGAGCAGTGCACGGTGGTCACTGAGGTGATGCCG
This sequence comes from Aeromicrobium panaciterrae, assembly GCF_031457275.1. NCBI lineage: Bacteria > Bacillati > Actinomycetota > Actinomycetes > Propionibacteriales > Nocardioidaceae > Aeromicrobium > Aeromicrobium panaciterrae. The sequence goes on along the minus strand of NZ_JAVDWH010000001.1, from coordinate 22,575 downwards.
ACCTGGAAGGCGCTGTGGGTCCAACGCCTGCGCTGGCAGCGCGGTGCCCTCGAGAACCTCGGTGCCTACGGAGTGACCCGGCAGACGCTGCGCTACTGGTTGCAGCAGCTCGGCATCGGCTACGGAGTGATTGCGCTGAGCACCTACTTCGTCCTGATCTTCCTGATGGTCGTGTCTCTGGACAGCTGGGTGTGGTTCCCGTTCTGGCTGGGAATCGGGCTTGTGTTCATTCTCGAACGAGTGGTTACGGTGTGGCGCGGAGGTTGGTCTGCCCGAATACTCGGCCTGACGCTCTTCCCCGAGCTGATTTTCGCTGTGTTCCTCAACGTGGTCTACGTCAAGGGAATCTTCGACATCGCGTTCAGGCGCCAGGCGGCCTGGCAAGCCGAGGCAAAAGCTATTCCCGGGCGACACCTGAAGAGGGTCGGTGAAGAAGCATGAGCTTGCCGACTGGTCTGCTGTTCTCTGAATCGACACTGCACACCGACGCGTTCGCTGTGTTGGCGGCCTTCGTCGCCATCAACACGGTCATGTACATGGCCCTTTCGGTCTCGAAGATGCTGCCCAAGATCTACGTCAGCGACTGGATCAAGCGTGCCAACCGTCGTTCCCAGACCCGCAGCATCCACCCGGACCCTCCGAAGATCTGACGTCATGCTCGGCGCAATGTGGCCGTGACATTGGGGCGATAGGTTGGAGCTCCGTTCACTCCGAGCTTGGATGGTCCCGTGTTCCAGAAGATCCTGGTGGCCAATCGCGGCGAGATCGCGATCCGTGCATTCCGCGCCGCACATGAGCTCGGTGCGCGAACTGTCGCCGTCTTCCCGGTCGAGGACCGTGGCTCGGAGCACCGCGTACGTGCCGATGAGGCGTACGAGATTGGCGAGGCGGGGCACCCCGTCCGCGCCTACTTGGATCCGCAGGCGATCGTCGAGACGGCCGTCAAAGCCGGTGCCGACGCGATCTATCCCGGCTATGGCTTCCTGTCGGAGAACCCGGACCTCGCCGAAGCGTGTGAGAACGCTGGCATCGCGTTCGTCGGTCCTGCCAAGGAAGTGCTGGAGCTCACCGGCAACAAGGCTCGTGCGATCGCTGCCGCCAAGGCCGCCGGGGTGCCGACGCTCAACTCGGTCGATCCGTCCGCGGACGTCGACGAACTCATGTCGGCTTCGGACACCCTCAACTACCCGTTGTTCGTCAAGGCCGTCGCCGGCGGCGGTGGTCGCGGTATGCGCCGCGTCGACGATCCCGCAATCCTGCGCGAGTCGATCGAAGCCGCGATGCGTGAGGCGGATGGCGCGTTCGGCGATCCGACCTGCTTCATCGAAGAAGCCGTCGTCGACGCCCGGCACATCGAGGTCCAGATCCTCGCCGACCAGCAGGGCAATGTCGTCCACCTCCGCGAACGCGACTGCTCAGTGCAGCGTCGCCATCAGAAGGTCGTCGAGATCGCGCCCGCTCCCGATCTCGACCGCGACATTCGCAAAGCGATGTGCGCCGACGCCGTACGGTTCGCCGAGTCGATCAACTACTCGTGCGCTGGCACCGTTGAGTTCCTACTCGGCAAGGACGGCCGGTACGTCTTCATCGAGATGAATCCGCGCATCCAGGTCGAGCACACCGTGACCGAGGAAGTCACCAACGTCGATCTCGTGCAGGCTCAAATGCGCATCGCTGCTGGTGAGACGCTCGCGGATCTCGAGCTCGACGTGCAGGAGAACATCAAGGCCCGCGGTTTCGCCCTACAGTGCCGCATCACGACTGAGGATCCGTCGAACGGATTCCGGCCTGATACCGGCCAGATCACGTCTTACCGGTCGCCGGGCGGACCGGGCGTACGACTGGACGGCGGCACGGTCTACACAGGTGCCACGATCAGCGCGCACTTTGACTCGATGCTCTCCAAGCTGACCTGTCGCGGCCGAGACTTCGCAACAGCCGTTGGCCGGGCGGAGCGGGCGCTGGGCGAGTTCCACGTGGGCGGCGTCTCGACCAACATCACGTTCCTCAAGGGTGTGCTGGCCAATGAGGACTTCCGCAACGGCGGCGTGACGACGACCTTCATCGACGAGCATCCCGAGCTGCTCGATGCGCAGGTTACGACCGATCCGGCCGACAAGATCCTGTCCTGGCTCGCCGATGTGACGGTCAACAAGCCGCACGGCAAATCGCCGACCAAGGTCTTCCCGGGCTCCAAGCTCCCGAAGATCGATCTCGCGGCGTCGCCTCCGGACGGGTCGCGGCAGCTGTTGACCGAGCTCGGTCCCGAGGGGTTCGCGGCTGCACTTCGTGAGCGCGAAACCGTCGGTGTCACCGACACAACTTTCCGTGACGCGCACCAGTCGCTGCTCGCGACCCGCGTACGCACGCACGACCTCGTGGCCGTTGCTCCTCACGTGGCGCGGATGATTCCGCAGCTGTTGTCGATCGAAGCGTGGGGTGGGGCGACGTACGACGTGGCGCTGCGGTTCCTCAAGGAAGATCCTTGGGAACGCCTCGCGGCGATGAGGGAAGCGGCACCCAATATCTGCCTGCAGATGCTGCTGCGTGGACGCAACACCGTCGGTTACACGCCCTACCCGACGGAGGTCACCTACGCGTTCGTCGAAGAGGCGGCGGAGACCGGCATCGACATCTTCCGCATCTTCGATGCACTCAACGACGTCGACCAGATGCGGCCGGCGATCGAAGCCGTACGCGAGACCGGGACGACCATCGCGGAGGTCGCGCTCTGCTACACCGGCGATCTGTCCAACCCGGCCGAGAAGCTCTACACACTCGACTACTACCTGCGCCTCTCCGACAGCATTGTCGAAGCCGGCGCCCACGTGCTCGCGATCAAGGACATGGCAGGACTGCTGCGGGCTCCCGCAGCTCGTACGCTCGTGACCGCGTTGCGGGAGCGCTTCGACCTGCCAGTCCACCTGCATACGCACGACACAGCTGGTGGTCAGCTCGCGACACTGCTCGCCGCGATCGAGTCAGGTGTCGACGCGGTCGACGTCGCCTCGGCCGCGCTGGCCGGGACCACGAGCCAGCCGTCTATGTCAGCGCTGGTCGCCGCCACTGACTACTCGCCGCGTGAGACCGGCCTCGACATCGACGCAATCAATGCACTCGAGCCCTACTGGGAAGCCGTACGCCGCGTCTACGCGCCATTCGAGTCCGGGTTGCCGGCACCGACGGGTCGCGTCTACCGCCACGAGATCCCGGGCGGTCAGCTCTCCAACCTCCGTCAGCAGGCCATCGCCCTGGGACTCGGCGAGAAGTTCGAGCAGATCGAGGACATGTACGCCGCCGCGAACGACATTCTGGGCAACATCGTCAAGGTGACGCCGTCGTCGAAGGTGGTCGGCGACCTCGCGCTTCACCTCGTCGCAGTGGGCGCCGATCCCAAGGCGTTTGCCGACGATCCCGCGTCCTTCGACATCCCCGAGTCCGTCATCGGCTTCCTGTCCGGTGAGTTGGGCGATCCGCCCGGTGGCTGGCCCGAGCCGTTCCGCACCAAGGCGCTCGAGGGCCGCAAGACCAAGGTGCGCGTCACCGAGCTCGACGACGCCGATCGCGACGGACTCAAAGTCGACCGTCGCCATACGCTCAACCGTCTGCTGTTCCCCGGTCCGACGAATGACTTCGACACGGCTCGTCAGCAGTACGGCGACCTGTCGGTCGTGCCGACCAGAGCCTTCTTCTATGGGCTGCGCACCGACAAGGAGACCGAGGTCGAGATCTCCGAGGGCAACTTGTTGCTGTTCGGCGTCGAAGCCATCGGCGAGGCGGACGAGCGCGGCATTCGCAATGTGCTCGGCACTATCAATGGCCAGCTGCGTCCGATCGAGGTGCGTGACCGGTCGGTCGACTCCAAGGTCGCCTCGTCGGAGAAGGCAGACACCTCGAACGTCCAGCACATCGCCGTACCGTTCGCCGGCGTTGTCAGCCCGTCAGTGGCCGAGGGCGACAAGATCGAAGCCGGGCAGACCGTCGCCACGATCGAGGCGATGAAGATGGAAGCCGCAATCACCGCTCCCAAGGCCGGAACCGTTGCGCGACTCGTCATCACCGACACCCGTCAGGCCGAAGGCGGAGATCTGCTTCTCGTCCTTGGATGAGCGTCGGGGACAAACTGGGTGGGTTCCCGGAGTCGCACATTGCCGTCGCTGTGCCATGCTGAAAGCGCGTAGTCAGTCCGCGGCGGTAGGCCGCGACGATGCGATGCACGGTCCGTAGGGAAGGGGCCGCACATGACGCAACAAATCCAAGAACAACCCGCTCCGAACGAGCAGTACGTCAGCCATTTCACCGAGCTGATGCAGGACGTCAAGGACGCCGGGCTCCTCGAGCGCAAGCACGGCTACTACTGGTTGCAGATCGGCGCGCACGTCGCTGCGTTCTTCGCCATCTGGGTGGGCTTCTTCCTGCTCGGCAACTCGTGGTTCCAGCTGATCCTCGCTGCAGCGCTCGGCGTGATCGTCACCCAGTTCGGATTCCTCGGTCACGATGCCGCGCACCGCCAGATGTTCACGTCAGGCAAATGGAACTCGTGGACCGCGCGAATCCTGGCCGGCGCGTTCGCTGGGCTGAGCTTTGCCTGGTGGCGCAACAAGCACGCCATGCACCACAAGGGTCCGAACCTCGAGGGTTACGACCCCGACATCGGTCCCGGCGCGATCGCGTTCACGCCCGACATCGTCGCGCAACGTACGAGCGGGTTCGCCGGCTGGTTCGTGAAGCGTCAGGGTTGGCTGTTCTTCCCGTTGCTGACGCTCGAAGGCCTCAACCTGCACGCTGAGAGCATTCGCGCCGCCCGCGACAAGAGCTCCAACCAGCCATGGCGTCGTACGGAGCTGTTCCTCGTCGTCACTCGACTCACGGTCTACGTTGCGATCCTGCTGACGTTCCTGCCGCTCGGCAAGGCGCTCTCATTCTTCGCGATCCAGATGGCGGTGTTCGGGTTCTGCCTCGGCGCTTCGTTCGCGCCTGCGCACAAGGGCATGCCGCTGATCCCGCCCGAGATGAAGCTCGACTTCCTGCGCCGCCAGGTCATGGTGTCGCGCAACGTCAAGGGCAACCCGGTCGTCGACTGGGCAATGGGCGGGCTCAATTACCAAATTGAGCACCATCTGTTCCCGAGCATGCCGCGCTGCAACCTCAAGAAGGCGCAGCCACTCGTACGCGCACATTGCGAGCGCGAAGGCATCAACTACATGGAGGTCGGGCTCTTCCACTCGTACGCGATCGTCGTCGACTACCTCAACAACGTCGGCCTTCGTGCGCGTGACCCGTTCGACTGTCCACTCTCCGCGCAGCTGCGCGGCGGTGTCTAAGAACGCTTCTTGGTGAACGCGCCGCGACGGCTGCGAGCGATCAGGGCGGCTGTCGTACGGCCCTTGCCGCGCGTGACGTCCGGTTCCTTGCCCTTGCCGATGCGATGCAGCTGGTCCTCGTGCCAGGCGAGGTCCACGGCGCTGTTGATGGCCTTCACGTCCACCACCTTGCCCAGCAAGCCGCCCTTGTAGCCGACAGAGTGCGACTCGATCCGTGACTCGTCGGACTCGAGGAGGGTGTTGCCAGCATGCGGCGTAGTTGCCGTCGGACGGCCGAGGCCGATCAGGTCGCAATCGCCTGAGGCCAGCGCGGATTCCATTGCCACACGCGTGCGGTTGCCGCCGGTGACGGCGAGCGGGATGCTGCCGGCGACGTCGCGGATGGCGCGCGCGTACTCCAGGAAGTACGCCTCGCGGTCGCGGGTGCTCTTGGCGGCGCTACCCATCATGGCTGGGGCTTCGTAACTGCCTCCGCTGACCTCAATGAGGTCGAGACCTTCGGTGGAGAGGGCGGCGACGACGTCGCGGGACTCCTCTTCGGTGAACCCGCCGCGCTGGAAGTCTGCGGAGTTGAGCTTGATGCCCACCGCGAAGCCGGGCGACACGCGAGACCTGATGCGCCGGACGACCTCGAGCACGAAGCGCATACGACGCTCGGGGTCGCCTCCCCACTCGTCGTCGCGAACGTTGGAGAGTGGCGAGAGGAACTGTGCGACGAGATAGCCGTGAGCGGCGTGCACCTGTACGCCGTTGAACCCTGCGGTCTCTGCAACAGCAGCGGTAGTCGCGAACCGATCGATGATGTTCTCGATCTCTGCGTTCGTCAGTTCACGTGGTTTTGAGGCTCCGGGGATCTTGACGGCGATCGGGCTGGGGGCAACGGGGCGCTGGCGCACCGCGGCGAGGTTGGCCTGTCGGCCGGGATGGTTGATCTGCATCCAGATCGGGGTGCCGGTGTCCTGGGTGGACTTGGCCCAGCGTGACAGAGCGTCGAGATCGCGCTCGTCCTCGATCACGACATTGCCCGGCTCGCCGATCTGGGTGCGGTCGACCATGACGTTCCCGGTGACCAGGAGGCCGTAGCCGCCTCTGCCCCAGGTGCTGTAGAGCTGGTCGAGCTTGGGCGTCGGCGCGTGGTTCTTGTCGCCGAGCACCTCGCTCATCGCCGACTTCATCAGTCGGTTGGGGAGTACTTGGCCGCAGGGGAGTGTCAACGAGTCGTGCAGGGTGGTCATGGGAGTCCGTTCGCGGCAATGTTCGTCAGATGGCGAGATACCGATGGTATCTCAAACCGAACCAGCCGTCAGTTGACCTGGCGGTCGTGGCCGTCCCAGAACGGCTGGCGAAGCTTGAACTTCTGGAGCTTGCCGGTCGCCGTACGGGCCAATTCGTCGCGGAACTCGATGCGCTTGGGGCACTTGTAGCCCGCCAGGTGCTGACGGCAGTGCTCGATCAACCCCGCCTCGTCGACGGTGGGCTCGTCAGGATCGAGCACGATCAACGCGGTGATGAGCTCGCCCCACTTCTCGTCCGGGATGCCGATGACGGCAACCTCCCTGACCGCGGGGTGTGACATGAGTGCGTCCTCAACCTCGATTGACGACACGTTCTCGCCCCCGGTGATGATGACGTCCTTCTTGCGGTCGGCGATCGAGATGTAGCCGTCCTCGAACGTGCCACCGTCGCCGGTGTGGAACCAGTTGCCGGCCTGCGCCTCGGCGGTGGCCTCGGGGTTGTCCCAATAGGACGCGAGGTTGTGGTTGGACTGGGCCAACACCTCGCCGTGCTCGTCGATCTTCATGCGTACGCCGACGGCCGGTGCTCCAGCGCGACCCAGGTTGAGGGCCTGCTGGTGCGGGTCGAGGTCATCCCACTCGGCACGCATGCGCGACATCGTCAGCAGCGGTGCCGTCTCGGTGAGTCCGTAGATCTGGATGAACTCCCAGCCGAGCTCCTCACGTACGCGCTCGATCGTGCGAGTCGGCGGGGGAGCGCCAGCGACGATGATGCGTACGCGGTCGCGTCCGGGGATCTCGCCTTCCCAGGTCTTGGCGCCGTCCAGTGCCGCGGCGACCACTGCTGGAGCAGCGCACATGTAGGTGACGCCATGCTTCTCGATGCGCTTGAGGATCTCGGTGCCGTCGACCTGGCGCAGCACGATGTGAGTCGCGCCCATTGCGGTGGCCGTGAACGGCATGCCCCAGCCGTTGGCGTGGAACATCGGCAGCGTGTGCAGATAGACATCGCGGTCCGACACCGAGGCCTGCCAGCCGAAGACTGCTGCGTTGAGCCAGTTGTTGCGGTGGGTGAGCTGTACGCCCTTGGGCCTCGCAGTGGTGCCTGACGTGTAGTTAATCGTCGCTGTCGCGCCTTCATCGCCGGCCCACGGCTCGGGCTCGTTGGTCGAGCCCCAGATCGCGTTATCGTCTTCGCCGAGCACGAAGGTCCGCTTGCACTCGATTTCGTCGACCAGATGGCGCAGGTCGGGGTCGACCATCAGCACCTCGGCGCCGGAGTGCTCGACGATGTAGCGGATCTCAGCGACTGCGAGCCGGAAGTTCACCGGAACCAGCACTCGACCCCATCCGGAGACGCCGAAGAACGATGTCAGCATCCGCGCGGAGTTCTGCGACACGATCGCCACTCGACCGCCGACCGGCACACCCATCTCGTCGAGTGACGCGGCCTGCGCACGTGCGCGACGGCCGAGCTCGGCGTACGTGACCTCGCCCCACGACTCGGCGGGCTGGTTGGGCTCGTCGATCACGGCGATGCGGTCGGGATAGACCGTCACCGCGCGATCGAGGAAGTCGTTCACGGTGAGCGGGAAGAACACAGCAGCCTCCGGAAAGTGACATCGTCGATGTAACGGTGCTCTCATTCTTACCCGTCACAGCGAAAAGACCCTACGGTGATCCGATGACCTACTTCGTCACTGGCGCCACAGGCTTCATCGGCCGCCGATTTCTGGTTGATCTCGTCGCCACCCGCAAGGGCCCGATCCATGTACTCGTCCGTCCCGGCTCCGAGGACAAGCTTGAACGTTTCGCCTACCAGTGGGGTCGCTCGTCGCGGGTGAAGATCGTCTCCGGCGAGCTGACTGAGTCGCGCCTGGGTGTCAGCGACGACTGGATTGCCGAGAACACCGGCAAGATCAAGCACGTCTTCCATCTCGCGGCGTCATACGACATGACCGCATCCAAGCGCGAGAACGATGCACTCAACCTCGACGGCACGCGCCATGCGCTTGAGCTGGCAGAGGCAGTCAACGCGGGCACGTTCCATCAGGTCTCGTCGATCGCCGCTGCCGGCGACTTCCACGGCCGGTTCACCGAGGACATGTTCGACGAGGGCCAGGGCTTCCCGTCGGACTACCACCGCACCAAGTTCGGCTCCGAGAAGCTCGTACGTGACACCGCGACGATGCCGTGGCGTGTCTACCGACCCGCGATCGTCGTCGGCGACTCCGAGACGGGCGAGATCGACAAGATCGACGGCCCCTACTACTTCCTTCCGCTGCTCAAGGGACTCCGCGACCATCTGCCGGCCTGGCTGCCGCTCGCCGCCGCGGGGCTCGGCAAGACGAACATCGTGCCAGTCGACTTCGTCGCGAAGGCGATGAACGAGCTGGCTCACCAGCCAGGACTCGACGGCCGCGCGTTCCACCTGGTCAACCCGACACCTCAGTCCAACCTCGACGTCATGGCGACCTTGGCCGGGGCCGCGGGTGCGCCGCAGATCAAGCTGTCGATCGACAACGCAGTGACGGACCGGGTCACCGACACGTTCTTGAGCTCGGTCGTCGCCAAGGTCGTCGACTCGGGCCCGGGTCACGCGATTGCGCAGGCCACGACTGGCCGACTCGGCGTACCGCCCGAAGTGCTCGCCCACCTCAACTTGCCGACGACGTTCGATGCGACTGCCACCACAGCTGCACTCGCGGAGTCCGGCATCGAAGTGCCGCCGCTCGAGTCGTACGCCTCGGCGATCTGGGACTACTGGGAGCAGAACCTCGACCCGACAATCCGCGCCGACCGCGGAACGCGTGCTGCGGTGAAGGGGACGACCATCGTCATCACCGGTGCGACGTCCGGCATCGGCAAGGCCTCGGCCTTGCGGCTCGCAGCACTCGGCGCCCACGTGATCCTGGTGGCGCGAGGTGTGGAGGCGCTCGAGCTGTCTGTCGCCGAGATCCGTGCTCGTGGTGGCAGTGCCGACGCCTACCCGTGCGATCTCGCTGACCTCGACGCCATCGATGAGCTGGTCAAGAACCTGAACACCGACTTCGAAGCCATCGACTTCCTGGTCAACAACGCCGGCCGATCGATCCGTCGTTCACTGCGTTTGTCGTACGACCGCTTCCACGACTACGAGCGCACGATGCAGCTCAACTACTTCGGCGCGATCCGACTCGTGATGGGCCTGACCCCCGCGATGGCGAAGCGCCGTAAGGGTCACATCATCAACGTCTCGTCGATCGGTGTGCAGACCAATGCGCCTCGCTTCTCGGCGTATGTCGCATCAAAGGCGGCCCTCGATGCGTGGACGCGGGTCGTGAGCTCGGAGCTGTACGACCGCAACGTCACCTTCACCACGATCCACATGCCGCTCGTACGTACGCCGATGATCGCGCCCACCAAGCTGTATGACCGCTTCCCGGCGATCAGCCCGGCGCAGGCTGCCGAGATGGTGCTCAAGGCGATCCGCGACAAGCCGCACGAGATCAATACCCTCGGAGGCACGGCGGGCGAAATCGGTCACGCGCTCGCACCACACGCGGCGTTCCGACTGCTCAACCGCGCGTACAAGCTGTTCCCCGACTCAACAGCGGCACGCGGCGACGACGCCGCCAAGGACGCGACCCGCGAGCAGCTGACGCTGGCTCGCATCCTCAAGGGCGGTCACTGGTAACAAGCACTCGTGTCGCGCGGGGTTCGGTGCGATCCGGCGTGGTGAGATGAGACATGCGTACGCTCGCAGTCGCCCTGCTCCTGGTCCTCGCGGGCTGTGGTGGTGGCGGCGAGACGCCCGAGCCGAAGGCGACTGCGACGGCGACCAAGGCAACCGCCAAGGCGACGATTGCCGCGCCGACAGGTACGCCGGCGCCCGAGGCGTTGTCGCTCTTCCGGTGCGCCAAGGACACCAAGGGCAGGTGGCGAGCGTCGGGCACGATCGCCAACGACGGCAAGAAGCAGGCGACCTATCAGGTCACTGTCTACATCGGTGAGGCCGCGGGCAGCGACGAGAAGGCCAAGACCAAGCAGCTTGCCAACATCCAGGCGGGTGGTTCGGCAAAGTTCGTGATTGTGAAGGTGCCAGCCCCGAAGGATGGCGGACCCTGCCACGTCCAGGTCCTCCGCCGGTGACCGAGCGGTTCTAAGGCCTCACTAAAGTGGCGGGATGACCACAGCCCCTGTCACCTGGACCGCCGCCGGAGAGTACGAGGACATCTCGTACGAAACGTCGCCCGAAGGCATCGCCAAGATCACGATCTGCCGGCCCGAGGTGCACAACGCATTCCGCCCGCAGACGATCATCGAAATCGGCTTGGCTCTCACGGTTGCACGCGAGGACGAGAAGGTCGGCGTCGTCATCCTCACGGGCCAGGGCGACAAGGCGTTCTGCTCGGGCGGAGACCAGCGCGTACGCGGTGACAGCGGCTACAAGACTGACGAGAACGCGGTCGGGCGCTTCCACGTGACGGATCTGCACGTTCAGATGCGACGCATGCCCAAGCCGATCGTTGCCCAGGTCGCAGGTTGGGCCATCGGTGGCGGCCACGTGCTGCACCTCGTATGCGATCTGACGATTGCTGCAGACAACGCCGTCTTCGGCCAGGTCGGTCCCAAGGTTGGATCGTTCGACGGTGGCTATGGCGCCAGCGTTCTGTCGGACCTCGTCGGCCCCAAGAAGGCCAAGGAGATCTGGATGCTGTGCCGTCAGTACGACGCCCAGCAGGCTCTCGACATGGGCCTCGTCAACACGGTCGTGCCGCTCGCCGAGCTCGAGGCGGAGACCATCCAGTGGTGCCGCGAGATGCTCGAGCTCTCCCCGTACGCGTTGCGGTTGAGCAAGGCGAGCTTCCACGCGCACGAAGACGGCTATGCCGGCATCCAGCAGTTGGCGCATGACACCAACTTGTTGTTCTACGGCAACGCCGAGGCGCAGGAAGGTCGCGAGGCCTACAAGGCCAAGCGCAAGCCCGACTTCAGCCAGTTCCCCAAGAGGGCTTAGTCCCAAGCGGGCTTAAGCGCGGGAGATTTCGACCATCTCGTCGCGGGGGACGACCTTGATGCGCGGACGTCCGACTGCTTCGCCGAGGGCGATCTCGTGCTCTTCGAGCTTCTCGAAGCCGTCCCACGTCGTGTACTCGAGGCCGCGACCGTCGAGGTAGCGATCAACTGCCTCGCGCTCGGGCTGCTCGGGTGCGACGAGCTTGTCGATGTCGGCGAGCAGCAGCTCGATCGTGTGAGCAGCGTCGGACTTGGTGTGGCCGATCAGGCCGACGGGTCCGCGCTTGATCCAACCGGTGACGTACGCGCCGGGCAGCGGTTCGCCGTCGATGTCGATGACGCGTCCACCGTCGTTGGGAACCGTGGCGGTGCCGTTGTCGAACGGCAGGCCGGCGAGGTTGTCGGAGCGGTAGCCGACAGCGCGGTAGACCGCCTGCACGGGCCAGTCCTTGAACTCGCCGGTTCCGCGTACGTTGCCGGTGCCGTCGAGCTCGGTGACCTCGGTACGCAGTCCGATCACCTTCCCGTCCTCGCCGAGGACCTCGACGGGGTTCTGGCAGAAGTGGATGTGGATGCGGTGGTCGGCGCCGGTCGGTTCCTTGGCCAGGTAGTTCTGCAGCACGTCGACGACGAGCTTGACCGACTTCGAGCCACGGATTGCCTCCATCGAACCCTCGTCGAGCTCAAAGCCCTCGGGGTGCACGATGACGTCGACGTTGGGGGAGTGCGACAGCTCGCGCAGCTCCATCGGGGTGAACTTCACCTGGGCAGGACCGCGACGCGCGAACACGTGGACGTCCTTGGCGGCATTCGCCTTGAGTCCGCGGTAGACGTTGTCCGGGATCTCGGTGACGAGCTGCTCGTCGGCTGTTTTGGCGAGCATGCGGGCGACGTCGAGCCCAACGTTGCCGACGCCGAGAACGGCGACCGACTCGGCGGCAGGGTCGAATGGCCAGTCACGGGGTACGTCGGGGTGGCCGTCGTACCAGTAGACGAAGTCGGCTGAGCCGAACGAGCCCTTGAGGTTGATACCGGGGATGTCGAGATCGCGGTCGGCACGAGCGCCGGTCGCGAAGATGACCGCGTCGTAGAACTGCTGCAGGTGATCGAGCTTGAGGTCGGCGCCGTAGTTGACGTTGCCAAAGAAGCGGATGCCGTCGTGGGAGAGCACGCGCTTGAGCGCCTTGATGATCTCCTTGATGCGCGGGTGGTCCGGCGCAACGCCGTAGCGGATCAGGCCGAACGGCGTGGGGTCGCGATCAATGATGTCGATCGTGACGTCGACCTCAGACTTCGTCAGGATGTCCGCGGCGTAGATACCTGCGGGACCGGCGCCGATCACGGCGACACGCAACTGCCTGGTCATGCTCACTCCTGGGAAGAAAGGGCTAGCTCTTAGGCGAGCCTAAGTGGCGGGTTCAAGCCTCTCTCAAAGTGTCTTGCGATGCGAACGCGATCCATGTGGCATGAGTCACAGAACCTTGTAGGGTTCGGAGCCGGGGGCTGCATCGTCAAAGGAGCGTCATGGGTCTGATCTCGCCCACCTTGCCGAAGTTTGATGTCGACGAATGGCGAGCCAAGTCGCGGGCTGAGCGCACCAAGGCGCTGCAGCAGCACTGGGCGATCTACGGATTCGGTACGCCGTACGCGATCTACATCCTCTACACGCTCAAGATCGGCCTCTACATCCTTGGCGGCCTGCTGTTCGCCGCCTCTACTCCCGGCATCGGCGGACTCGGCAACGTGAGCGACTGGTGGTTCGAGCCGGTCGTCTTCCAGAAGGTCATCATCTGGACGTTGCTATTCGAAGTCCTCGGCTTTGGCTGTGGCTTCGGCCCGTTGACGATGCGCTTCCTGCCACCGCTTGGCACGTTCCTCTACTGGCTTCGCCCCGGCACGATCCGTCAGCCTCCGTGGCCCGACGTCGTACGCGGTACGGCGGGTTCGCGCCGCACGATCGTCGACATTGTGCTCTATCTCGGCGTGATTGCCGCAGCCGTGTACGTACTGCTCTCGCCTGCGGATCGGGCCGTGACCGGTCTGGGCGACGACGCCTTCAACCTCATCGAACCGGCCCGCTTCCTGCCGCTGCTGATCGTTCTGCCGATCATGGGACTCCGCGACAAGACGATCTTCCTGGCGGCTCGTTCAGAGCACTACTGGGTCACGGCGATCGTGTTCCTGTTCCCGTTCGTCGACATGATCGTGGCCGCCAAGCTGCTCATGGTTGCGATCTGGTGGGGCGCGGCTACGTCCAAGCTCAACGGCCACTTCCCGTTCGTCGTGTCCACGATGATGAGCAACGCACCTCTGGTGCCCAAGGCGGTCAAGCGCCGGCTCTGGCGCGATGCGGAGTTCGACGTCCGACCCGGATTGCTCGCCCGGGCGCTCGCTCACGGTGGCACCGTCATCGAGTTCGGCGTGCCACTGATCCTCTTGCTTTCGCGCGGTGGCTGGGTCACCACGATCGCGCTGATCATCATGATCCTGTTCCACCTGCAGATTCTCAGCGCGATCCCCATGGGTGTGCCATTGGAGTGGAACGTCCTGATGATGTTCGGCGCCGTGTTCTTGTTCGGCCGCTACTCCGAGTACGGATTCACCGATGTCACCGAGCCTTTCCTGCCGTATGGGCTGTTGGCCCTGGTGGTCGCGACGATCGTCGCCGGCAACCTGCGTCCTGACCTGTTCTCGTTCCTGCCGTCGATGCGCTACTACGCCGGTACGTGGGCAACGTCGGTCTGGCTGTTCGCCGAAGGCGCCGAGGACACGTACGCCGCCAAGGTCACCAAGTCGGCACAGCTCCCGCATCGCCAGCTGGCCAAGCTGTACGACGAGGACACGGTCGACCTGATGATCGGCAAGCTGGGCGCTTGGCGTGGGCTCCATACGCACGGGCGTGCCATGGTGGGGCTCTACCCGCACGCGGCTGAGGATCACGAGAAGCGGACGATCTTTGACGGCGAGATGGTGGCCGGATCGGCGATCGGTTGGAACTTCGGTGATGGCCACCTGCACGGTGAAGCGTTGCTTGCCGCGATCCAGGACCAGTGCCAATTCGAGCCGGGTGAACTGCGCGTCATCATGATGGAGTCGCCGCCGTTCTTCCGCCCGGTCCAGCGCTACCGCATCGTCGATGCGGCAACCGGAGTGATCGAGACCGGTGAGGTCGAGGTCGCCGAGATGCTGACTCGGCAGCCGTGGGACGGCTCCCTGCCGTTCAACAACGTGCACCGCCCGTAGGCTCGAACACATGACTACTGCCGTCGTCGTGGGCTCCGGCCCCAACGGGCTTGCCGCCGGTGTCGTGCTCGCGCGCGCCGGTGTCGGCGTGACGGTGCTGGAAGCCGAGGACGAGATCGGTGGAGGGATGCGCTCGGGAGAGCTCACGATCCCCGGACTCGTGCACGACATCTGCTCGGCGACGCATCCGACGGCTGTGGCGTCACCGTTCTTCCGGTCGCTCGAGCTGGAGCGCCACGGACTCGAGTGGCTGTGGCCCGAAGTCGACGCCGCGCACCCGATCGACGGCGGTCGTGCCGGCGTCATGTTTCGCGACCTCGATCGCACCGCCGAGATGCTCGACGCGGACGGCGATGCCTGGCGCAAGCTCTACGCCCCGCTGGTCAAGAACAGTGATGCGCTGATCGACGAGCTGTTCCGGCCGATCGTTCACGTACCGAAGCACCCGTTCATGCTGGCGGGCTTCGGTGCACGCGCGATGCAGCCGGCCTCGTGGATTGCGCGTCGCTGGAAGACGGATGAAGCTCGTGGCCTGTTCGCCGGACTCGCAGCGCACGCGATCCACCCGCTCAACAAGCCGACCACCGGCGGTCTCGGACTGATGTTTGGCATGACGAGCCATGCGTATGGGTGGCCTGTCGCCAAGGGTGGTTCTGCTTCGATTGCGAGCGCGCTGGCTGCCGAGATCACGCAGCACGGCGGCAAGATCGAGACGGGTCATCGGGTGACCGAACGACCCCAGGCCGACATCGTCATGTTCGACACGACCCCCGACAGCGTGCTCAAGATCGTCGGCGATGAGTTGCCGGGACGGGTGCAGCGCCCGTTCAAGAAGTGGCGTCGGGGCCCAGGTGTCTTCAAAGTCGACTTCGCCGTCGACGGCGGCGTCCCGTGGACCAATGAGTGGGCACGCAAGGCTGGCACGGTCCATGTTGCCGGCACGTTCGAGCAGCTCAACGCGGCGGAGAAGGAAGTCGCCGCCGGCCGTATGCCGGAACGCCCCTTCCTCCTCGTATGTCAGCAGTACCTCGCCGATCCGGGTCGTTCGGTCGGCGACGTGCACCCCGTGTGGGCGTACGCGCACGTGCCGCAGGGCTACACCGGCGATGCGACCGAAGCCCTGATCGCGCAGATCGAGCGGTTCGCGCCAGGTTTCCGCGAGCGCATCGTGGCGCAGGCCGTGAGTGGACCGGCGCAGCTTGAAGCGCACAACTCCAACTACCTCGGCGGTGACATCGCTGGCGGCGCCAACGACGCATGGCAAGTCGTGATGCGTCCGCGACTGTCGCCCAATCCATACTCGCTGGGCATCAAGGGGCTCTACCTCTGCTCGGCGTCGACGCCTCCCGGCGCGGGTGTGCACGGCATGGGCGGATTCCGCGCCGCTACCCATGCTGTGGCCAACCTGTGAAGATGGCGAAGCAGGAACTCACCCCAGAGCACTCTCGTTCTACCCAATGAAACGTCACCGATCAGTCCACGACCCAGGAGTCCGACCGATGAAGCTCCCCACTCACAAGAAGTTCCTCTCCGCGACGGCTGCGGCGTCGGTGCTGCTGCTCACGGCGGCGTGCGGCGGCGGTAGTGATCCCGCCGATACGTCTCCAACTACGTCCGCGACGTCGTCGACCGCCACTGACAGCACTTCGTCCACCGGCACGTACAAAGACGGTGTCTACGAGGCCGAGGCCGAGTACTCCAACCCGGCCGGCGTGTCGAAGGTCAAGGTTGAGGTCACGCTCGCCGATGGCGTGATCTCCGTCGTCAAGGTCACTCCCGAGGCTACGAACGGCACGTCGAAGGGCTTCCAGCAGAAGTTCGCCAGTGGAATCGCCCCCGCGGCGGTCGGCAAGAGCATCGACGAGCTCGACATCAGCAAGGTCTCCGGATCATCGCTGACCTCGCAGGGCTTCAACCAAGCGATCGAACAGATCAAGGCTGATGCCACCGCCTGACGCCTGGCAGTTCGAGGCGATAGGCACGGCCTGGCAGATCGACACCGCCTCGCCGCTCACTCCAGAGACACGCGACGCGATCACGGCGCGCATCGAGTCATTCGATGCCGCCTGGTCGCGTTTTCGCGACGACTCGCTGGTCAGCCAGATCGCCCGATCAGGCGGTACGTGGGAGCTTCCGGACGAGGCGGACAAGCTGCTTCGCCTCTATGCGGAGTTGTACGAGATCACCGACGGGGCGGTCACGCCGTTGATCGGGCGAGCGCTGGCTGATCTTGGCTATGACGCGAACTACTCGCTGACCGAACAAGCCGATCCGGCACCTGTTCCGTCGTGGGATGCGATTGCATGGCACCGCCCGTTCCTCACGAACCTCTCGCCCGTGCTGCTCGATGTCGGCGCCGCCGGAAAGGGCTTGCTGGTTGACCTGCTCGGAGACGTTCTCGAGGGCGCGGGCGTCGACTCGTACACGGTCGACGGCAGCGGCGACATGCTCCACAGATCGGACAAAGCGCTGCGCATCGCGCTGGAGCATCCAGCCGACACATCGCGGGCGATCGGTGTGGCCGAGCTCGCCGCGGGTCAGGCGCTGTGCGCGTCGGCGACCAACCGTCGCGCGTGGGGCGATGGCTTGCATCACGTGCTCGACGGGCGTACGGGTCGGCCGACTGGCGACATCATCGCCACGTGGGTAATTGCTGACTCCTGCATGCTTGCCGACGGTCTTGCCACCGCGCTGTTCCTTGCCGAACCAGCCCAGCTCATGCCACGTTTCACCTACGAGTTTGTACGCATGCACGCCGACGGCCGCGTCGAGTGGTCGCCGGAGTTCCCCGGAGAGGTGTTCGCATGATCGACAAGGTCAGAGATCTGCTGGACCGTCAGCTCGGGCGGGTGACGATGTATCGCCTCGTCACGATCGTGCTCAGCGTGCTGGCGGCGATCTACATCCTCTTCTCGGCGACTGGGGTGATCGACGGGGTCTCGGTCAAGCACGAGCTCATCTCTCTCGCCGTGCTGCTGGTGGTCTCGTACGGGTCCAACCGAATCTTCGCGCTGATCTGGCGCATCAAGCCGCACAGCGAGTCCTCGATCATCACCGGTCTGCTGCTGTTCTTCCTGTTCGTGCCGATGCTGTTCACCGACGTGGACAGCTACCTGTGGTTGGCCGCCGCGGCTGCGCTCGCCAATCTCTCGAAGTACGTGCTTGCCTGGCGCGGGCGACACATCTTCAACCCGGCCGCCGCGGGCGCGTTCATTGTGTACGCGGCGCAGCAGATTGCGGGCCGCGACTTCGGAACGACGGCGATCTGGCAGTCGGCGGCCAGCGACAAGATGCTGCCGTTCGTCGTGGTCGGCGCGTTCCTGGTCCTGTGGCGTACGCGGCGGATCGATGTCGGTCTGCTGTTCATCCTGCTCGCAGCTGTGCTGACCGTTGTCGCACTCAATGACCGCACCCCGGGCCTCGGCAATGCGATCGAATCAACGTTCAAGTCCTATCCCGTCATCTTCCTGGCCGGCTTCATGCTGAGCGAGCCGCTCACCCTGCCGCCGCGTCGCAAACAGCAACTCATCGTCGCGGCGGTTGTGGCGCTGGTGTTCGCGTACCCGAGCTACATCACGCTGCTTACGGACACTCCGCCGGACCTGGGCTGGGCCATGGGTCAGCCGCAGGAACTCTCACTGCTCGTCGGCAACCTGGTCGCCTTCGCGTTCTCTCGTCGTCGTGGCGTGGCCCTCGACCTCGTTGCCAAGCGCCAGCTGACCCCTGAGACGCATGAGTTCACGTTCAAGCCGAAGCGGCCTGTGGCGTTCCGGCCCGGTCAGTTCGCCGAGCTGACCCTCCCGCACAAAGGCTCGGACGGCAGAGGCCTGCGGCGCTCGTTCAGCATCTCCTCGCCGCCGGGTGCAGATGGCAACGTCACCTTCGCCCTCCGCGTGCCCGAGAAGTCGTCGAGCTTCAAGCGGGCCATGGTTGATCTCAAGCCGGGCGATCGCATCCACGCCACCGGTGTCGGCGGCGACTTCGTACTTCCGAAGGATCCATCCGTTCCTGTGGTGCTGATCGCCGGCGGCATCGGCATCACCCCGTTCATCAGCCAACTCCTTCACGAGCCGAAGCGCGATGCGGTGCTTGTCTACGGCGTCACGTCACCAGAAGAGATCCCGTACGCCGACGTGCTGGCTGGATTCCGGGTTGTGATCGTGTCACCAGTCGCCCCGGAACAGCTACCGACTCTGTGGCGTCACGTTGAAGCGCCGTTCGTATCGGTCGACCTGGTAGCGACAGCAGTGCCGGATCTGGATCGACGGCTTGCCTACATCTCGGGACCTCCCGCCATGGTCAACGCCGTACGCGCGGGACTGGTCAAGCGCTGCAAGCGCGTGAAGACGGACTACTTCACCGGCTACTGAGCACAAGCGAAAGGCCCCGCACCGTGTTGGTGCGGGGCCCTTCCTTTGGGTTGTTCAGGCTTGCCCAAGATCAAGCATTGGCGCGCTTGCGGGCTGCGAACGCGATACCCGAGGCGGTGACGACTCCGCCGCCGACGAGCAGCCAGGTGATGTCGAGTCCACTGTTGTCGCTGTCATCGGCGACCAGTTCAGTCTCGGCCGGACCGGCGACGAAGAGGTTCTCGCTGCGATCGATCGAGTCAGGCGAACCCTTGGCGCTGATGACCTTGACGACCTTCTTCTCTTCAACGACGTCAGCCTGGGGAACAACAACCTGCGGCTTCGGGGCCGGCTTGGGCTGCGGCTTGGGCTTGTTCGGCTTGGGTGCGTCCTTGATGGGGAAGTCTGGCTTGGGCTCAGGGTCTCCACCCTTGGGCTTGATGACGATGGGGAGGTCCTGGTCGTTGGGACCAGCAGTGGCTGCGGTCGCGTTGACCATGGTGAAACCGACAGTGGCGAGCGGGACTGCGATGACGAGGTTGCGGATGATGCGGTTCATGATTTCTCCTGTGGTTTTGGTGGTGTGGTTTTGGTGGTGTGGTTTTGGTGGTGTGTTTTTGGTGGTGTGTTTTTGAGTTGGTCTGTGGTGTTGCTTGTAGGTAGGAGCCACAGACCCCACAGGTCCTTACAACTTTTCCGAGGATCTTTTTTTTGAGCCACTTGGGCGGTGTGGTGGGATGAACGGGTGAGCGAGCTGCGCAGACCCCCATCCGTGACGATGGCCTGCATCTTTATCGGGCTGACCAGCCTGATCGTCTTCGGCAGCGTCACCTCAGCCCTGTCCAACTGGGGCTCGATCGAGCTGCAGGATGGCGTTCGGGACGTGCTCGACGATCCAGCATTCGACGGCGTTGACCTCACGGTTTCCCAAGCCATTGAGTGGCTGCGCCGTGCGGCGTACGCCGTGGTGGTCTTGACCATCGCCGGAGTGGTGTTCGCCGTGTTCACAACTCGCGGCGACCGAATCTCGCGGGTGAGCCTGACCGTGATGTGTGGGCTCGCGTTTGTGGGATTCATCGGTATTGGTGGGTTGGCAGGCATGCTGCCTGCTGTGCTCGCCGTCGTCTGCGCGACCCAGTTGTGGTCGCCGGATTCCCGAGCGTGGTTCGACGCAAAGAACGGCGTCGTGCGCCCCGCGGTTCCTCCGGTGCCCGGTTCGCCGATTGCAGGTCCTGTCGCTGCTCCGGCTGTTCCGTTGGAACAGCCCAAGTCCGTACGCATCGCCGGTCTGGTGGCGCTGATTGCGTCGTGGCTGGTCCTGATGTTCTCCGTGTACTACGCATTGATCTACGTGACGGCACGCGACTCATATGTCGACTCCCTCTCCAAGGGATCGACCAAGAAGATGCTTGACGAGTACGGGATCGCTCCATCGGATTTCGTCACCTGGATGTTCATCTTCTTCGTCGTATGTGGGGTTCTCGCGGTCCTGGCGTGCACAGCGGCGGCACTGATGCTGCGGGGTGTTCCGCGTGCGCGTACCGCGACGATCGTGCTCGCTGCGGTGTCCGTTCCGGTGTCATTTGTGTTCGTCGGAGTGGGCTGGCCATGGACGGCCGCGGCCGTGTTCGTGCTGGTCCAACTGCGACGCAGGCAGCCCCAGGGCGCATAGGGCACCCGCGGATTTCAGTGCACTGACATCTCACCGATAAACTGAAGTCATGGCCCAGAGTTCCCCGTCCCAGCGTCCGCACGTAGTCGTAGTCGGAGGCGGATTCGGTGGAATCGCAGCCGTCCGCAAGCTGAAGCGAGCCAACGTTGACGTCACGCTGATCGACCGCCACACGTACAACACCTTCCAGCCGTTGCTCTACCAAGTTGCGACCGCCAGCCTCAACCCCGGCGACGTCACTTGGTTCCTGCGCGCGATCCGCGCCAAGCAGAAGAACGTGCGTTTCATGAAGGGCACGGTCCTCACGATGGACCACGTCAACAAGACGCTGGGCCTCGAGAGCGGGCTTACCGTCTCGTACGACCACCTGATCATCGCCGCGGGTGTCACGACCAACTTCTTCGGCGTGCCCGGTGCTGAAGAGTTCGCGATGCCGCTCTACAAGCGCTCGCAGGCACTTGCCGTTCGTGACCGTATGTTTGCCGCGCTCGAGAACGCCGTGATCAACCGCACCGACGAGGACCTGCGCATCATCGTCGTCGGCGGTGGCGCGACCGGCGTTGAGACGGCTGGCGCCTTCGCCGAGCTGCGCAACAACGACATGCCGACGACCTACCCCGAGCTCGACCCCAAGAAGATGCACATCACGTTGATCGAGATGGGCCCCCACGTTCTGGCTCCGTTCCACCCCAACCTGCGCGAGTACGCCCGCAAGGCTCTCGAGAAGCGCGATGTTGACCTGCGCCTCGAGACCACGGTCAAGGAAGTACGCAGCGATGGTGTGGTGATCGCCAAGGGCGACAAGGAGGAGTTCCTCCAGGCAGGCATCGTTGTGTGGGCCAGCGGCATTACCGCGCACGCCACAATCCAGGACTGGAACCTCCCGCAGGGCCGCGGCGGTCGCATCGTGACCGGTGACGACTGGGATGTCGAGGGTCTCAAGGATGTCTACGCGATCGGTGACGTCGCGATCAGCCCCGATCCGCTGCCGCAGCTGGCGCAGCCGGCGATCCAGGCCGGCAAGCACGTCGCCAAGCTGATTGACCGTGCCCAGGACGGCAAGGGCATGAAGAAGTTCAAGTACAAGGACAAGGGCACGATGGCCACGATTGGTCGCGCGTCTGCGATCGCGCAAATCAAGGGCCTGCCTCGCCTCAAGGGCTTCCCGGCCTGGTTCATCTGGGTGGCGCTCCACGTTGCGACGTTGCTCGGCAACCGCAACCGCTTCGCCACGATGATCAACCTGACTGCCAAGTACCTCGCTTGGGGCAGCCACAACGCGATCGTCGGTGAGACTCCGCTGGTCATGGCCAACAACCCGACGACCGTGCGCGCGCTCGAGCAGCAGTACGGCGAGGGCAAGTCGCTGTCGCTGGCGAAGAAGGCCACGGCGGCCGCCAAGAAGGCCACGACCAAGAAGGCAGCCGCGAAGCCAGCAGCCAAGGCTCCTGCGAAGAAGGCTCCCGCGAAGGCAGCAGCCAAGGCTCCTGCGAAGAAGGCTCCCGCGAAGGCAGCAGCCAAGAAGACGCCGGCGAAGAAGGCACCCGCCAATACAGCCGCGAAGAAGTCCCCCGCGAAGCGCTCTTAGAGCTTCAGGCGGCTTGGTCGCGCATGGTGAAGTCGGTTGGTTCGGCGATCTGATGGGTTTTGATGTTGTGATGCCTTCGGCAGAGTGCCCGGAGGTTGGTGCCGTTGGTCGGACCGTCAGGTCTGGGAATCTCGTGGTCGAGGTCTGACTCCATCGACGGTCTGGA